>NZ_VFUK01000001.1:0-1378583 GCF_006440835.1 Mesorhizobium sp. B2-5-11 | reverse complement strand
CCCAGCCTCCATCCGCTGGCGATAAAACCGGACAACTCACGTGCTACCTAATCCGGACAACTCATGTGCTTACGACATTGTGGGCATGCACATGTTGCGCGCCGCGCGCGGCGCCGCTATAGGCCGGGGCTGGTTTTCCCGAGGCACAAACATGTCCGTTGACGTCAAGACAGTGAAGCGCGTCGCGCGTCTCGCCCGCATTGCGGTGAGCGAGGAAGATGCCGAACGCATGACCGGCGAGCTGAATGCCATACTGGGCTTCGTCGAACAGCTGAACGAGGTCGATGTTTCCGGGGTCGAGCCGATGACTTCGGTAACTCCGATGGGGATGAAGAAGCGCCAGGACGTCGTCACCGACGGCAACAAGGCTGCCGACATCGTCGCCAACGCGCCTGCCACGGAAGAGAACTTCTTCCTCGTGCCGAAGGTCGTGGAGTAACAGGCCGATGGCCATCGAAATCGCCATCGAGACGCCGCTGCAGGACGATGTGCGCGGCTTGGTCGCGGAGCTCAACGAGACGCTGCTCGAACTGACGCCGCCGGAACACTGCTATCACCTGACCGTCGAGCAGATGGCCGGCCCGGACACCACGGTCTTCGTCGTCCGCGACGACGGTTTTGCAATCGGTTGCGGGGCGCTGAAGCGCCATGACGGCGCCGTCGGCGAGGTCAAGCGCATGTACACGCGGCCCACGCATCGCGGCCAGAAAATCGGCGCCAGGATCGTGGAGCGTGTCGAAGCGCTGGCGCGCGAGGAAGGATTGAAGCGTCTGGTGCTGGAGACGGGCGATCGCCATCCTGCCGCCTGGGCTGTCTATGAACGTTCCGGCTTCTCGCGTTGCGGTCCGGTGCTGGATTATCCCGATTCCGAGTGGTCGGTGTTTTACGAAAAGAGCCTTGCCTGATGAGCGACCTGACCCGACTGACGATTTCGCAGGCCCGCGCCAAGCTGCGCGCCAAGGAAATCACCGCGACCGAGATCGCCGACGCCTATCTTGCTGCGATCGAGCGCGCCAATCCGGCGCTCAACGCCTACGTCGTGGTGACCGGCGACAAGGCGCGCGACATGGCCAAGGCCTCCGACGCCAGGCTGGTCAAAGGCGAGGGCGGTGCGCTGGAAGGCATTCCGCTCGGCATTAAGGACCTGTTCGGCACCGAGGGCGTGCACACCCAGGCCTGCAGCCATGTGCTCGACGGTTTCAAGCCGCATTACGAATCGACCGTCACCTCCAATCTGTGGGCTGACGGGGCGGTCATGCTGGGCAAGCTCAACATGGACGAGTTCGCCATGGGCTCGTCCAACGAGACGTCCTATTACGGGCCGGTGGTCAACCCGTGGCGGCGTTCGCGCGTCGATACGATGGTGATGCCGACCACGCATCAGGGCGATGGCGGCTTCGTTTCGGCCGGCGGCACCAGGACCGCGCGCACCCTGGACAATGCGCAGCTGGTGCCGGGTGGCTCGTCGGGCGGCTCGGCCTCCGCCGTCTCGGCTTTCCTGTGCGCGGGCGCCACGGCCACCGACACTGGCGGCTCGATCCGCCAGCCGGCCGCGTTCACCGGCACGGTCGGCATCAAGCCGACCTATGGCCGCTGCTCGCGCTGGGGTATCGTCGCCTTCGCCTCGTCGCTCGACCAGGCCGGGCCGATCGCGCGCGACGTGCGCGATGCCGCGATCCTGCTCAGATCGATGGCCTCCGTCGATCCGAAGGATACGACCTCGGTGGACCGGCCGGTGCCGGACTACGAGGCGGCGATCGGCAAGCCGATCAAGGGCATGAAGGTTGGGATTCCCCGGGAATACCGCGTCGACGGCATGCCGGAGGAGATCGAGGCCCTTTGGCAGAAGGGCATTGCCTGGCTCAGGGATGCTGGCGCCGAGATCGTCGACATCTCCTTGCCGCACACCAAATACGCGCTACCGGCCTATTACATCGTGGCGCCCGCCGAAGCCTCGTCCAACCTTGCGCGCTATGACGGCGTCCGCTACGGCCTTCGCGTGCCGGGCAAGGACATCGTCGAGATGTATGAGAAGACCCGCGCCGCCGGCTTTGGCCGCGAGGTCAAGCGCCGGATCATGATCGGCACCTATGTGCTGTCGGCGGGCTATTACGACGCCTACTATCTGCAGGCGCAGAAGGTGCGCAATCTGATCAAGCGGGACTTCGAGAACGTCTTTGCCGCCGGCGTTGATGTCATCCTGACACCGGCGACGCCATCTGCCGCCTTCGGCATTGCAGACGAGGACATGGCTTCCGATCCGGTGAAGATGTACCTGAACGACATCTTCACCGTCACCGTGAACATGGCGGGCCTGCCGGGCATTGCGGTGCCCGCCGGCCTAGACCCCAAGGGCTTGCCGCTCGGCCTGCAACTGATCGGCAGGCCGTTCGAAGAAGAGACGCTGTTCCAGACCGCTGCCGTCATCGAGCAGGCGGCCGGAACGTTCCAGCCGGAGAAGTGGTGGTAGGATCGTTTCTCATCTAAGGGGTGAGGGATGTTCTTTTATCTTTCGAAAATCTTCTGGTTCTTTATCCAGCCGCTCAACCTGACGATCTTCCTGCTGCTGGCGGGGCTGGTCTCGGCATTTTTCGGCCGCCCGCGGCTGGCAGCCACCGGCGGCGTGCTGGCGTTTTTGGTTCTGGCGCTTTCGGCCTGGACCTCGCTCGGCGCATTGCTGCTCAACCCGCTGGAGGAACGCTTTCCGCGCCCGCCGCTGCCGCAAAAAGTCGATGGCATCGTCGTGCTCGGCGGCGGCTTCGAGGGCGGCATCAATCTGGTGCGCGGCGGTTATGAGCTGAACAGCGGCGGCGACCGGATGGTCGAGACGGCCGTGCTGGCGCGGCGCTTTCCCGACGCCAAGGTGGTCGTCTCCGGCGGCAATGGCGAATTGTTCCTCGACGGCGAGGGCGATGCCGCCACCGCGCCGCGCCTGCTTGGCGCGCTTGGCGTGACGCCGGAGCGCCTGATCCTCGAGGGCAAATCGCGCAACACCTATGAGAATGCCGTCTTCACCAAGGCCTTGATAGCGCCGAAGCCGGGCGAAACCTGGCTGCTGGTCACCTCGGCCTACCATATGCCGCGCGCCAAGGCGCTGTTCGACAAGGCCGGCTTCGTGACCGTCCCGTGGCCGGTCGACTATCGAACGTCGGGACGCGAAGGCATCGGCCTGTTCCGCGACAATCCGGCCGATGCGCTGCAGGCGGCCACCATGGCGATCCGCGAATGGATAGGGCTGTTCGCCTATTGGCTGTCCGGCCGCATCGATCGGCCTTTTCCCGCACCTGGCGGCTGACCGATCACGGCGCGGCGCGCCGCCGAGAAGAACTGGCGCCGCACCAGAACGGCCAGGAGCAGAAGCGTCGACAGCACGAACACCACCGGATCGACGAACCAGCCGAGATAGCCGATCGAAAAGAACACGCCGCGCAGGCCGGAATTAAAATGCTTGCCTGCCAGCATGTTCATCTGCGCCGCCCTCCACACCGCCGTTTCGGTGACCGGGTTGCGCGAGGCTTCGCCATGCGGGATCGGCACAGCACCGATCAGGATCGAGCAATAGTTGAACAGACGGTAGGCCCAGCCGAACTTGAAGAACGAAAACGCCAGGATCAGCACCAGTCCCAGCACCTTGATCTGAAAAGCCGGGCGCGACGAGGCGCCGCCCAGAGGCAGGGTGCTCAACACCTCGAGGACGCGGTCGGAGGCACCGAGCAAGGCAAAGCAGCCGCCAAGCGCGATCAGGGAACTGGAGGCGAAGAAGGCGGTGCCTTGCTGCAGGCCACCCATGATGGCTGTGTCGACGATGCGGATCTCACGCTCGGCCATCCGGTGCATCCAGGCCTGACGCTGCGCATTCATCGCCGTTGTCAGCGACATGCGGCTGACTAGCACGCCGTCCGAGGCGAGCGTATGCAGAACCCACGCAATGAGGAAGAACGCCAACGCCGCGAGATCGGCTGTCGAAAGATCGAGGGAATCGCCCATTGGCGGAACCTATCACATCCAGTGCGATTGCTTCGATCGTCCGCCGGCAGCGACGGTCATGTCGCTGCCGGAGCAAACAAGGTCGGCGGGCGCTGCGCCGCGCCGTTCAAAACAGCGGAAACATCGCGGGAGTTCCTATATGTAGTCCCAGAGCGGCTTCGGGAGATTGTGGCGCGTGTTCCTTTCGGTTTTCGACCTGTTCAAGATCGGCATCGGACCATCGAGTTCGCACACGATGGGACCGATGACGGCCGCCCGCCGTTTCCTCGACGAGATCGCCGGAGACGACTGGCCGCGTCCGGTCGGCGCCAAGGTCGCTCGCATCGGCGCCAGCCTGCACGGCTCGCTCGCCTATACGGGCATCGGCCATGGCAGCGACCGTGCCGTCATTCTCGGCCTTGCCGGCCAGACGCCGCAGACGGTCGACCCTGACCAGGCGGACGGCATTGTCGCTCGCATCACCGCCGACAAGCTGGTTTCACCGCGCGGTCATCCTTCCTACCGTTTCGATCCGGCCAGCGATCTGGTGCTCGATCGCAAGACGCCGCTCCCCGGCCACGCCAACGGCATGGCGTTTTATGCCTATGACGCTGGCGACCGCCTGCTGCTCAAGCGGATCTATTATTCGATCGGCGGCGGCTTCGTGGTTTCGGAAGAAGAGCTGCAGCGCATGAAAGCCAAGGGTTCGGTGACGACCGAAGGCAAAAAAGTCCCTTATCCCTTCAAGAACGCCCTCGAGATGCTGAAGATGGCTGGCAAGAGCGGCCTTTCCATTGCCGAGATGAAGCGGGTCAACGAGGAAACACAAATGTCGCGCGATGAGCTCGACGACGGCCTCGACGCCATCTGGGGTGCCATGAAGAGTTGCATCGAGCGCGGCCTGTCGCAGGACGGCATCATGCCGGGCGGGCTGAAGGTGCGCCGCCGGGCCAGGCAATTGCACGACAAGCTGCAGGAGCAGTGGCAGCAGAACCGGCCCAATCCGCTGCTCGCCAATGACTGGCTGTCGATCTATGCCATGGCCGTCAACGAGGAGAATGCGGCCGGCGGGCGCGTGGTCACCGCGCCGACCAACGGCGCGGCCGGCACCTTGCCGGCAGTGCTGCGCTACTGGCTGCATTTCCATCCCGAGGCCGACCAGCCCAGCATTCGCGATTTCCTGCTCACGGCAGCCGCCGTCGGCGGCATCATCAAGTCCAATGCGTCCATCTCCGGCGCCGAGGTCGGCTGCCAGGGCGAAGTCGGCTCGGCTTCGGCCATGGCGGCGGCCGGCCTGTGCGCGGTCATGGGCGGCACGCCCGAACAGGTGGAGAACGCCGCCGAGATCGCGCTGGAGCACCATCTGGGCATGACCTGCGATCCGGTCGGCGGGCTGGTGCAGGTGCCCTGCATCGAGCGCAATGCGCTAGGCGCGGTCAAGGCGGTGACGGCCGCCTCGCTTGCCATCAAGGGCGACGGCACCCATTTCGTGCCGCTGGACGCCGCGATCGAAACCATGCGCCAGACCGGCCTTGACATGAACGAGAAGTACAAGGAGACCAGCCTCGGCGGGCTGGCGGTCAATGTGGTGGAGTGTTGAGGGCTGGCGCACATTGGGCGCCGCAACTTAGATCAAACTTCGGCATCAGCATCTGCTTTTGATGATATACCACCTCGCGGTGCATGTTTTCGGTAGAGCGCGCTGTGTCATCACCAATTTATGGCCTGGGAGGGGTAAGTATGCGAGGCGCTCGCCGATTCATATTTGGTATCATGTTCGTTATGAACATCGCGATGTTCTTTTGTCTGGCGTACCTGTTCATCGGGCGCGGCTATTATGTAGTGTCGGGGTTTACGTCGGTTGAGGTCGTAACGATCGTCCTTGCCGCCTTGGGTGTGCTTCTGACGGCGCTTGGCATTTTCATCGCTATGCTGGCCGTTTGGGGCTATCAGTCACTCCACTCGTTGTCCGGCGAAATTGCACGCAAAACCGCGGAGAATCTGGTAAGATCGGAACTGCCTGCAATGGTGAGCCGCGAGATGGCAGACCAGTTGGCGTTGAAAAACTCTCTTGGAACTACAAGTAGGGTTACTGACGATGCTCAAGCTATTGTGAACAGTCTCGACGGAGACGAGCCATGATCAATTACGGAAATGTTAACGCGATCGTTCAAAAATACGCGCTAGTGGCGCCGGTGAATGTAAAGGCCATAATCGGCGAGATCGGGCTTACTTACGTTGAACGCGACATGCCGCCAGGCGAGTCCGGTTACATCGAGTATGACGGGTGGCATTGCACGATTGCTGTCAACATCAACGACGGACCACAACGTAAGCGCTTCACTGCCGCTCACGAACTCGGCCATTTCATGATGCACCGAGATCTCCTCAAGAAGCACAAGCACCTGGACCGTCTTTTTGACGAAGCGGCCAACCGCAATCCAGAGCGCCCCCTCGACTACAAGCATGAGGTTCAGGCCAACCAGTTTGCGTCCAGCCTTCTCATGCCGAAGGTTACGATCGAACGGCTTTTGAATGAAGGCGTGACGACAATCCACGACTTAGCATTGCGTTTTGATGTTTCCCGGCTAGCGATGGAGTATCGGCTGAAAACGCTTGGCCTCATCCGACTGGTGACAGACGCGACCCAATCCGTCCCTGCTGAATAGCTCCGCGCGCCTATGACACTCACTCCCATCCTGGCCATAGGCAGGAGCGTCAGGCACAGCTTCAGCCCGCTGGCACTGTGGAGAACTTGCTCAGGCCGTTGACGCATCCGTGCGACGGATTAAATCTTGGGCAATGGCTCTCAACCTCCTAAAGCTCTGCGTCGGCTGCGACAGCGTCGAGGATCTCGAAGAATGGATCGCGTTCCGCCTCGACGAGCGGCGCCGTGCCGGCGAACCGGCCGAGCATTGGCACACCACCCGCATGGTGCCGACGCGCGCCGATGAGGTTACCGACGGCGGCTCGCTCTACTGGGTGATCAAGGGAAGTGTGCAATGCCGGCAGTTGATCACCGAGATCCGGCCATTCACCGATGACGAGGGCATCGGCCGCTGCCATCTGATGCTGGATCCGCAAGTGGTGCGCACCGCCTGGCAGCCGCGCCGCGCCTTTCAGGGCTGGCGCTATCTAAAGCCATCGGATGCACCTGCCGATCTCGGCAAGGGCAAGCCGGGGCAGGTCGAAATGCCGCCGAAACTCCGGCGCGAGCTCGCCGATCTCGGCCTGCTCTAAGTCACAATCGGCTTGTTCCGAGCCGCCAGTTGGCTTGCTCCGGGGCAATCTGGCGGCATGGCCGGCCCGCATGGGCGGACTGCGGTTGCTGGCCCTCAATGTTGCTGTCCGTTGGACTTGCAAGCGTCGCGACAACGCCACATCTTGAAAATCATGAGCGATAGGAACCATCCGGTTTCGATATCTGACGCATTCGCGCCGACCACATCGCGCCGCGGCGTGGTGGGATGCGGACCATGTGTCGCGCAAGGTCATGATTTGCGGCGCAGAAATAACACCCGGTGGCGGCATGCTCGTGTTCAGGAGTAGTTTGGAAAACCGGCCGATCGCCGGGCATTCACGGGGCAGTGGAATATGATAGGCGCGATCATCGCTGTCGTCGCATTGCTGCTGGTGCTGATGGGCCTGGCAACGGCTTTCGTGCGGGCCGACCCGAGCAGGCTGGCAGGCGACATGAGGAAGGTTGGGCCGGTTTTGCTGGCATTGGTCGGCGGCGCCGTGCTGCTGGTCGGGCGCGGCGGTCTCGGCGGCATCATCCTGCTCGCAGCGATCGCCTGGTACGGCTCGATGCGGCTGAACCGGCGAGCCGTGATGCCGGCGCGGAGACGCTCGACCGTACGCACGGCGGCGCTGGAAATGGACCTCGATCACGATACAGGAGGCCTTGAAGGCCTTGTCCTGGCAGGCCGCCATGAAGGCAAGATGCTTGGTGCGATGGGCAAAGCCGAATTGCTGCAGCTGTTTCGCGAACTCTCCGGTGACCCGGAGAGCCGGCAACTGCTAGAGACGTATCTTGACGGCAGATTTCCCGTCTGGCGCAAAAACGCTGAGGCGCACGGTGGCGAAGGGCTGGGTATTGCGCCAGGTCCGGGCGCCATGACTAAGGAGGAGGCCTACAAGGTCCTTGGTCTTGAAGCGGGGGCCGCCGCGGCGGATGTCCGCAAGGCGCACCGCCGCCTGATGCAGCGCCTGCACCCCGATATCGGCGGCACGTCTTTCCTGGCGGCGCGGATCAACGAAGCCAAGGACGTCTTGCTCTCCAATCACGATTAGTCTCCTTCGACGCAGAAATTTCCGGGAGATATCTTCCACGCCGTCCCTACTGCTGGACGGCGTAGCACTCGATTTTCTTCTTCTTCAGGGCGGTGCAGGCCTTCCAGGCAGCGGTCTTGGAGCCGAAGCCGCCGAAGCGGGCGCGGTAGTAGGTGACGCCGTCCTTGTCGAAGGCGACGGTGAAGCCGGAGGCATCTGCCAGCACCTTGGGCGCCTGCTTGGTGGTCTTGTCGAGGAAGGCCTGGGCTTCGGACTGTTTCGGCGACGAGGCGACCTGAATGGCCCAACCCGACGGCACCGACGCGGTATTGACCGGGTCGACGGCCGGCGCGGGCTCGGCATAAGCGGACACCACCTGTGCCGTGGCGACCTTGGGGGCGGAGACGATAACCGTCTTCACCTTCTTTGCCGGAACAACCACTTTGGTTTCTTCGGCTGCGTTATCGTCGGCGTCCTCGCTGTCGCCCTGGGCTACCGTCGCGTCGTCGGCAACGGCCTCGTCCGCGTCATCGGCGCTTGCCACCGCCACCGGCTTCTCGTCCGGAGTCGGTGCGTCGTGCTTGGGCAACAGCACTCTGGCCAATGCCGTCACCGGGTTGCCGCTATCGGCCTTTGCGACCAGATCGCCGCCGCCCCGGGTCGATGCCCGCGGCAGATAGGTGTTGATCAAGGCCGCCATCTGATTGTCGCGGCTGCTGCCCGAGGTGCCGCCCATGACCACGCCGACAATGCGACGGTTGCCGTCGGAAACCGACGAAACCAGGTTGAAGCCCGAAGCGCGGGTGTAGCCGGTCTTGATGCCGTCGACGCCCTTGATGCGTCCAAGCAGGCGGTTGTGGCCGTTGATGCGCTGGCGGCCATAGAGGAAGGAGCGCTGCGAGAAATAGCCGTAATATTGCGGGAAATGTTCGCGCAGCGCGATGCCGAGCGTTGCCATGTCGCGCGCAGTGGTGAACTGGCCGGGATCGGGCAAGCCGTTGGCGTTGCGGAACACGGTGCCGTTCATACCGAGCTGCCGCGCCTTGGCAGTCATCATGCGGGCGAAGTTGGTCTCGTTGCCGCCGAGCATTTCGCCGAGCGCGGTGGCCGAATCATTGGCCGATTTGGTCACCATCGACAGGATGGCGGTCTCGACCGCCACCGATCCGCCCGGCTTCACGCCGAGCTTCGTCGGCGGCTCTGCCGCGGCATGAGCCGAGAAGACGACCGGCGAGTTCCGGCTGATCTTGCCCTTGGCCAGAGCCTCGAAAGTCAAATAAAGCGTCATCATCTTGGTGAGCGAGGCGGGATAACGCCGGGCGTTGGCATCCGAGGAGTAGAGCACCTTGCCGGTCTTGGCGTCGACCACGATGGCCGCGGACTTCGCGGCGAGCGACGAGGCCGCACTTGCAACGACGATGGTCATCGCCACGGCGATGATCATGACCGTTTTGAAAGGGGACGCGGATTTGGAAACGATGCCCGACAACGCCTGACGCACTGATAGTTCCTTTGAATTTCTTGTTGCGCTGGAGGCGGCAAAGGGATCCTGCCTCACTTCCGGGCAAGCTATCGGGGCAGCGTTACCAATCCGTTTATGGTAACCGCCGCGTTCACCATTTTCTGGTGGTTTGAGCCTCTGTTTATTCGAATTTTAGCCATTGCCCACACCGGCTAGGACGGAAGCTGGCGATTTCTTGACTTTTGTGCGTCGCACAATATATTCGAGTGCATTGCACAAGGCGCTCGGGGCAGGGCGCATCAACCGTCCAGGGAGAATTGAAATGACGCAGACCTATGAGGACTTCAGCAAATACGGCAAAGAGTTCGCCGACACCGGCTTGAAGAGCTTCGCCTCCTTGTCCAAGGGCGCGCAGGCAATTGCGGCCGAGGCCGGCGAATACACCAAGAAGAGCTTCGAAGCCGGCAGCGCCGCTTTCGAGAAGATTGTCTCGGCCAAGTCGCTCGACAAGGCGATCGAGGTCCAGTCCGACTATGCCAAGCAGTCCTATGAGGCGTTCGTCGCCGAGGCCACCAAGATCGGCGACCTCTATGCCGAACTCGCCAAGGAAGCCTACAAGCCGTTCGAATCGATCGTTGCCAAGGCGAAGTAATTTCGTTCGGCAGTACGAGATCTGGGCCCATTGGGCCAAGACAGAGCCCGGCCGCGCCAGCGTGGCCGGGTTTTTTCATGTCAATTTCCGATCAGGGGCCTGGCTCGCCTTCACGATTGCGAAAATCCGCCAAGTTGGGCACCTAGCCATATTGTCAGCTAACCAGAAGGGCTTAAAATCGTCCATCGAACACCTACATGTCGAACTCGCATGAGGATTCGAAAGAGGCAGGATTACGTGACGATCGGTTTGACTGCCACCAGGGCACGGATGCAGAACGGCAGCGGCGACGGCAATGAGGCCGGCCGCGGCACGGCGGTCATCACGCGCACAAAGACCAAGACCAAGAAACCCAGCCTCTATCGGGTCCTCATCCTGAACGACGACTACACACCGATGGAGTTCGTGGTTCACGTGCTGGAGCGTTTTTTCCAGAAGGACCGCGAAGCCGCCACACGCATCATGCTTCATGTTCACAATCATGGAGTGGGCGAGTGCGGGGTCTATACATTCGAGGTGGCCGAGACCAAAGTGTCCCAGGTCATGGATTTCGCCCGACAAAATCAGCATCCGCTGCAATGCGTGATGGAGAAGAAGTGAGGTAACATGCCGGCTTTCTCCCAAGGCCTGGAAAAGGCGCTTCACCAAGCGCTGACGCTCGCCAACGAGCGGCACCATGAATATGCAACCCTTGAACATCTGCTGCTCGCCCTGATCGACGACACCGAGGCGGCCGCCGTCATGCGCGCCTGCAATGTCGATCTCGACGAGTTGAAGCACACTGTTCTCACCTATATCGACACCGAGCTCGACAATCTGGTTACCGGCTATGACGAGGATTCCAAGCCGACCGCCGGCTTCCAGCGCGTCATTCAGCGTGCGGTGATCCATGTGCAGTCGTCCGGCCGCGAAGAGGTCTCCGGCGCCAACGTGCTCGTCGCCATCTTCGCCGAGCGCGAGAGCCATGCCGCCTATTTCCTGCAGGAACAGCAGATGACCCGTTACGACGCGGTCAACTACATCTCGCACGGCATCGCCAAGCGTCCGGGCGCGTCGGAGACGCGTTCGCCGCGCGGCGCCGATGACGAGCAGGGTGGCGCGAACGGCGCCGAGCCGCAAGAGGAAGGCGGCAAGAAGAAGCAGCAGCAGGACGCGCTGACCGCTTATTGCGTCAATCTCAACAACAAGGCCAAGGCCGGCAAGATCGATCCGCTGATCGGGCGCGAGTCCGAGATCAACCGCACCATCCAGGTGCTGTGCCGCCGTTCCAAGAACAATCCGCTCTATGTCGGCGATCCCGGCGTCGGCAAGACGGCGATCGCCGAGGGCCTCGCCAAGCGCATCGTCGAGGGTGATGTTCCGGAAGTCTTGCACAACGCCACCATCTTCGCGCTCGACATGGGCACGCTTTTGGCCGGCACGCGCTATCGCGGCGATTTCGAGGAGCGGCTGAAGCAGGTCGTCAAGGAGCTCGAGGATTATCCGGGCGCTGTGCTGTTCATCGACGAGATCCACACCGTCATTGGCGCCGGCGCGACGTCGGGCGGCGCCATGGATGCGTCCAACCTGTTGAAGCCGGCACTGTCTTCGGGTGCGATCCGCTGCATCGGTTCGACAACCTACAAGGAGTTCCGCCAGTTCTTTGAGAAGGACCGCGCGCTCGTACGTCGCTTCCAGAAGATCGACGTCAACGAGCCGACCATCGAGGACGCCATCGAGATCATGAAGGGCCTGAAGCCCTATTTCGAGGAGTTCCACAAGGTCCGCTACACGACGGAAGCCATCAAGGCTTCGGTTGAGCTGTCGGCGCGCTACATCAACGACCGCAAGCTGCCGGATAAGGCGATCGACGTGATCGACGAGACCGGCGCCTCGCAGATGCTGGTGCCGGAGGCCAAGCGCAAGAAGACCATCGGCATCAAGGAGATCGAAGCGACGATCGCCACCATGGCGCGCATCCCGCCGAAGACTGTTTCGGCCGATGACGAGAAGGTGCTGCAGGGTCTCGACATCGAGCTGAAGCGCGTCGTCTACGGCCAGGACACTGCGATCACCGCGCTGACCTCGGCGATCAAGCTGGCGCGTGCCGGCCTGCGCGAACCGGAGAAGCCGATCGGCTCCTATCTGTTCTCGGGTCCGACCGGCGTCGGCAAGACCGAAGTCGCCAAGCAATTGGCCGCTTCGCTCGGCGTCGAGCTGATCCGTTTCGACATGTCGGAATATATGGAACGCCACACGGTCTCTCGGTTGATCGGCGCGCCTCCCGGCTATGTCGGTTTCGATCAGGGCGGCCTTTTGACCGACGGCGTCGACCAGCATCCGCATTGCGTGCTGCTGCTGGACGAAGTCGAGAAGGCGCATCCGGACCTGTTCAACATCCTGTTGCAGGTGATGGACCATGGCAAGCTGACCGACCACAACGGCAAGCAGATCGACTTCCGCAATGTGATCCTGATCATGACCACCAATGCGGGCGCGTCGGATGCGCAGCGCGCGGCGATCGGTTTCGGGTCGACCAAGCGCGAAGGCGACGATGTCGAGGCGATCAACCGGCTGTTCACGCCGGAGTTCCGCAATCGTCTCGATGCGATCATCCCGTTCGGCTCGCTGCCGGTGCCGGTTATCCATCAGGTGGTGCAGAAGTTCGTCATGCAGCTGGAGGCCCAGCTCTCCGAGCGTGGCGTCACCTTCGACCTGTCGCCGGATGCGATCGCCTGGCTCGCCGACAAGGGCTATGACGAGCGCATGGGTGCGCGTCCGCTCGGCCGCGTGATCCAGGAGCACATCAAGAAGCCGCTGGCAGACGAAGTGCTGTTCGGAAAGCTCAAGAAGGGCGGCACGGTGCGCGTCAGCGTCGAGAAGAAGGAAACCGGCGAGACCGGCCTGAAGCTCGAATCGCTCGCCGACGAGGCACCGGTGAAGCCCAAGAAGGAAGAACCGGAAGACGCCCCCAAGCCGCGCAAGGCAGTGGCCAAGAAGCCGGCGGCCAAGAAGGCCGTCGCGCAGAAGCCCGAGCCCAAGGGCAAGGACGGTGGCAAGCGCAGCCTGGTGCCGCAACTGCCGCGCAAGAGCTGATAGTCACTCCCTCGAAAAAGCCCCGGAGACGGGGCTTTTTCATTGGCACAAAGCGACGATCACTGAAGCGCTGCTGTCGGCCCCTGGACAGCAAGCGGCGTTGGGCGGGTTTTGGCTGATTTGTCCGTCCAGGACGGTGGTGCTCCCACGTTGGCGCCGACCATGCCGAACAGGCCGGGCGCGCGGCCAAAGACCTCGCAGGCCGCGTATTTCGGCTTGCCGCCGAGGAACGATTTTATGCGTTGGCCTGACGGTATCGAGATATGCAATCCCGACGGCGCCTTGCCGGTGACGAGCATGCGCGAAAAGTCGTTTCCGAAAGTAGCGCCCAGACTGTACGCATCGCCGATCTCGGATGACGGTCTTTCCGCGCCGCTTGCCAGGCGAGCAGGACGGACAGTTCGCGTCTCGGTATATCGACGGAGCTGGACCCGACCGTCACGCTGAAATTCAGCGGGTCGATGGTGACCATGCCAACGGTAATCCGCGGCTCCTGCGCAACACCGCCCGCAGCCGCGCCATCAGTTCATCGATCAGGAAGGGTTTGCCCAGATAGTCGTCGGTGCCGGCATCGAGCCCCTCAATGCGCTCTTTCGGCTCGTTGCGGGCCGTCAGGACGATTACCGGCGCATCGACACCTGCCGCCCGCAGCCTGGGAATGAAGCTCAGTCCCTCTCCATCCGGCAATGTTCGGTCGAGCAGGATTGCCCTCATAGACGTGCTGGCACGACAGTTCGATAGCATCGCCAAGCAGCATGGTGTGATCGACAACGACGCCTTGTTTGCCAAGCGCCCTGGTGAGCGCGTCAGCCATTTCTCTTTCGTCCTCGATCAACAGAACCCGCATTGCACGTCCACGTCTCGCCGGTGCCTTGTCATCCGTCAGGATTACAGCAGCATTGCGAACAACAGCCGTTCGCCAGATGGCTGCGTGCGTTCATTTCCATGGGATGGGGAATTTTATGTCCGGACCAGGCCAGATCATCATCCTCAACGGCGCACCGCGATCGGGGAAATCGAGCATCGTCCAGGCAGTTCAGGAGAGCTTCGAGGGCCCATGGATGAACCTGGGGGTCGACACCTATGAGCAGGTCACGCCGCTGCGCTGTCGCCCGGGGATAGGTTTGCGGCCCGGCGGCGAGCGCCCGGATATCGAGGGTCTCGTGCCGAGGTTCTACGCCGCGCTCTACGAATCGATCGCCGCCCACAGCCGAGTGGGGTTGAATGTCGTGGCCGATCTCGGTCATCACGACAGCTATTCGCGACCCCTTGATTGCCTTGTCGATTGCGCCCGGCGCCTCGCAGGCCTGCCGGTTCTGTTTGTCGGTGTCCGCTGCCCGATCGAAATCATCATGCAGAGGCGCGCCGACAGTCCGGCGGGGAGGGGATATGTGACGGGATCGCCTGACGACCCTGTACCGTTGGCGGTGCGTCTGTGGCAGGAGGAGGTACACCGGCCTGGCGTGTATGATCTGGAAGTGGACACATCGCTGCTGACGCCGGCACAATGTGCGGATGCGATCCGCGGGCGGCTCAGGCAAAATGTAGAGCCTCCGACGGCGTTTGAGAGGCTTTTGGCGTTCTCCGCAAACAAGCTGTCCTGATCGCGCGCTCAGCGGCGATGAGAATGAATCTCAGCCGCGCGGCCCGCTCCTCATCTACGGCGGGCATAATCTGATTGATGTGCTCGGCGGAATGGCGATCACGCTGATGTCCCGGCGGCTCGGATCCATGATTTTCGATGCGCAACCGCGTAACCTTCCCAGACGGCCGCAGCTGCTGGGAACCACTGAAAGCCAGGCGTCAGGATAGTGGCATGGCCGCCTTTATCCGGCCGGCATTCTCGGCCAGCACCTCGGGTTTCTCCATCTGGCCCGTATGCGGCTTCAGCGCGATGCCTTCGAAGCGCGGAATGACGTGGACGTGAAGGTGATAGACGGTCTGCCCGGAAGCCGGCTCGTTGAACTGCATCACGGTGACACCATCGGCCTTGAATGCCTCGCGGACGGCGAGCGCCACCTTCTGCACGACCGTGAAAAGCGGGCCGAACGTTGCCGGATCGGCGTCGAGCAGATTGCGCGACGGCGCCTTCGGCACCACCAGCGTATGGCCCGTTCCCTGCGGCATCACATCCATGAAGGCAACGACCGCTTCGTCCTCGTAGACGCGGTGCGAGGGAATTTCACCGCGCAGGATCTTGGCAAAGATGTTGTCGGTGTCATAGGCGGTTTCGGCCATGGCGAACGCTCCGGATTGTGCCTCGCTAATTGGTGTAGCGAAGCCTCTCGTGAGCGGCAAGACGATCGGGCGAGATCGATGAAGCCGATCTCGACAGGCGTGCACTGCCAACCCAGGGATGCCGAACCTGACATATGCTCCTGCCCTGCAGGATGGGCCTACTCCTCGAGATCCTTGCGGAACGGTGTGTGCTCTTCCAGGTATTCGCCCATGCGTTCAACCTCGCGCCGTTCGCGCCTGAGATAATCGGCGACGGCGTTGCGCAGGCCGGGATGGGCGATGTAATGCGCGGAATGCATGGTCACCGGCCGGTAGCCTCGCGCCAGCTTGTGTTCGCCCTGTGCGCCCGCCTCGACCACCTTCAGCTTGCGTTCGATGGCGAAGTCGATGGCCTGGTGATAGCAGACCTCGAAATGCAGGAACGGATGATCCTCGATGCAGCCCCAGTTGCGGCCGTAGAGCGCATCGGAGCCGATGAAGTTGATAGCGCCGGCAATGTAGCGGCCGTTGCGCCTGGCCATCACCAGCAGGATGTCCTCGGCCATGCGCTCGCCGATCAGCGAGAAGAATTCGCGGTTCAGATAGGGCCGGCCCCATTTGCGGCTGCCGGTGTCCATGTAGAAGGCGAAGAAGTCGTCCCAGGCCCGTTCGGTGAGGTCCTTGCCGGTAAGCCAGTCGATGGAGATGCCGTCGGCAAGCGCCTCGCGGCGCTCCTTCTTCATGGCCTTGCGCTTGCGGGAGGCCAGCGTGGCGAGGAAATCGTCATAGGTCGAGAAGCCCTCGTTGACGAAGTGGAACTGCTGGTCGGTGCGATGCAGGAAGCCCGCCGCCTCCAGCACGTCCACGTCGCTCTCCTGCGCGAAGGTGACATGCGCGGAAGAGACGCCGAGCTTTTCCGCCACCGCCTTCAATCCCGCGGCGAGCCCGGCCTTGACGGTGCCGGAATGCTGGCCCCTGCTCACCAGCAGGCGAGGGCCGGTGACCGGCGTGAACGGTACCGAGCATTGCAGCTTGGGATAATAACGGCCGCCGGCGCGCTCGAAGGCATCCGACCAGCCGTGATCGAACACATATTCGCCCTGGCTGTGTGACTTGAGATAGCAAGGGACCGCGCCGAGCAGCGTGCCTTGACCATTCTCCAGCCTGAGATGATGACCTTGCCAGCCAGTGCGCCGCACGGCGCAGCCGGAATCCTCGAGTGCGCTCAGGAAAGCATATGAAACGAGGGGGTTATAACCGTTTTCGGCATCACTGCGCGTAGTCCCGGCGAAACCGTCCCACTCTTCGCAGGTGAAGGCGCCGATGCCCGCCGCAATGCGGATCGCATACTCCGCATCAACCGTTTGCCCGTCGCCGTCGTCGCCCTGATCCATGAGGCTTATTTAAGCTCCATCCGGACCGCTACAAGTCACGTTCTAGGCACCCATATCAAGCGACCTTGACCAGATCGGGCTCGAACCCTTCGAACGTCATCTGGTCCGCATATTTGAATGTAAGATCGACCGCCGGCTGGTCATGCACCGTCCAGGTGATGACCGGCATTTTGAGCCGTTCACGGACAAAGCTGACGAATGGATTCGGCAGGTCGCCCGCTGCGTAGGAGGTGAAGGCGATCTGATGCGCCAGCATGGCGAAATGCGCTTCAATCAGCCTGTCGTCCTTGCCATAGGCGGTCAATCCAGCCGGGATGCCCGGCGCATCCCTGGCGAAATCGCGGATCAGCCAGTGGTCGAACGACATGATCGCCACCTTGCCTTTGTAGCGCTTGAGCAGCCTACCGACGCTCGCCACAAGGCCATTGTCGTATCCAGCCACGCCTTTTAGTTCGACCACCAGCGGCACCCGCCCGTCGATCAGATCGAGCGCCTCGCGCAGCGTCGGCACATGATCAGACGTGCCGCCGACCTTGAGCGCTGCCAGTTCGGCCGCCGTGCGCTGCCAGACGAAACCGTCGTGCCCAGTCAGCCGCTGCAAGTCGCCATCATGGATAATGACGGGAACTCCGTCCGACGACAGGTGCACGTCGCATTCGATGGCATAGCCGCGTTCGGCCGCGGCGGCAAAGGCGGAGAGGGTGTTTTCCCAGCGCGTCTTGTTCATGTCGTGAAAGCCGCGATGGGCGACAGGCCGGGCAATCAGCCAGGAAAGGTCGGTCATGTCAGGCTCGCTCACTCGACTTCGAAGATCGCTTCGATTTCCACCGCGGCATTAAGCGGCAGCGAAGCCGTGCCGACGGCGGAACGGGCATGCTTGCCGCGCTCGCCGAGCGCCGCCACCAGGAAATCGGAGGCGCCGTTTGCGACCAGATGCTGCTCGAGGAAATCCGGCGCCGAGGCGACGAAGACGGTGATCTTGACCAGCCGGCGTATCTTCTCGAGATCGCCAAGTGCCGCCTTGGCCTGCGCCAGAATGTTGATCGCGCAGTATTTTGCCGCTTCCTTGCCGGTTGCTGTGTCGACGTCCAGGCCAAGCAGTCCGCTCGCCTGCAGCTTGCCGTCCTTGAGCGGCAACTGTCCGGCGGTGAAAAGCAGGTTTCCGGTCCTGCAATAGGGCACGTAGTTGGCGGCAGGCGCCGCGGCCGCGGGAATGGTGACCCCGAGGTCGCTTAGCCGCTTTTCGATTGTTTCACTCATTGCTTTTCCCTATTGCTGGAAGGTGCCGCGCCGGCCGGGCCGAAATTGCTATTTTTGCCTCGCTTCCGCCACGACTTTTTTTAAGCTGGACCATCTTTCCCTGCGGCCTGCCATCAGCCGCGATGATCGGAGCCTCTCATGCGCGCAACGCGCCTTGTATTCCATGCCGTCCTGTTGTCGGCGGTCTTTTCGATAGGTCCCGCTTTCGCCGTGCCGGCGCTGCAGGCGCATCGCGCCGTTTACGACCTTACGCTCAAGAAGGCGGACGACCGCTCCGGGATCACCGGCATTACCGGCCGCATGGTCTATGAATTCAACGGCTCGGCCTGCGAAGGCTATACGGTGAAATTCCGCTTTGTCACCCAGATTGCCACCAGCGACAACACCAAGCTGACCGACCAGCAGACGACGACGTTCGAAGACGCCGAAGGCAAGACCTTCTCGTTCGTGACCAAATCCTTCGTCGACCAGAACCTCGACAAGGAGGTCAAGGGTGTCGCCACGAAAGAAACGCAAGGGCTAAAGGTCGACATCGACAAGCCCGAGAAGAGCAGCCTGGAACTTGCCGCCACCCAGTTTCCGACCCAGCATCTGGTCGAATTGATAGACAAGGCCGAGAAAGGTGAAAACTTCTATCAAACCAATCTGTTCGACGGCTCCGAGGACGCCAACAAGGTGATGTCCACCACCGTCGTCGTCGGCAAGAGGACCGATGCCGACAAGGCCGATCCGGAAGCACCGGCGCTGGCCAAGCTTGCCACCGACAAATACTGGCCGGTCGACATCGCCTATTTCGACGACAGTGCCAAGAACGGAGAAGAAACGCCGGAATACCGGATCAGCTTCAAGCTGCACGAGAACGGCATCACCCGCGATCTAACCATGGACTATGGCGATTTCTCCATGACCGGCAAGCTGGTCAATCTGTCGCTGTTCGACCAGACGAAGGCCTGCCCGACGAAATAAGCTCCGATTTGCCTCGACGCAGCGCCGTCGTGTCCACGGCTTGACGGCGCCGAGGCGGCTTCTCATCTTCTCGAGGCCGCCGGCCGCTTCATCTTCTGTGCGAATCCCTTCTATCATCGCTCGTCGCGGGCACCTGTCGGCGAAAGAAGGAATGCGGCGAGCCTCATGGCGGTCTATGTCGACGCGGCGATCTGGAAATGGGTTGGCCATCGCTGGTGCCATCTGATGGCCGACGACACCGATGAACTGCATCGTTTCGCCACGCAACTCGGTATCAAGCGCTCATCCTACCAGGGGCCGCCGAAGACATCGGCGCCGCATTATGACATAACCGGTTTCGAGCGCGACCGCGCGGTGCGGCTCGGCGCCATCGAGTGCAGCCGCGAGGAGATCGTCGCGATCTTCCGGCGGGTGAGGGTGCCAAAGGGTAAGATAAAGCGTTGAGGGCACGCGCGGATCGCCGCAGGCGCACCGCAATGCGTCGTTGCGCTTGCGTTTGGAGCACTTCCCCTCTATATGCGCGCTCATTCCACACACGGACTTTGGTGTCTGCCCGGGAGAAATCCGGCTGAAACCTCCGGTGGCGTCGAGGACTTCGTCCGAAAATGCCTGTGTCCGTGGAGGCTAACCGGAAAGGAAAATGAGAATGGCTCTGCCTGATTTCAGCATGCGCCAGCTTTTGGAAGCTGGCATTCACTTCGGCCACCAGACCCACCGCTGGAACCCGAAGATGGCGCCCTATATCTACGGCGCCCGCAACAACATCCACATCATCGACCTCAGCCAAACGGTGCCGTTGCTGCACCAGGCGCTGAAGCAGGTTTCCGACACCGTCGCCAAGGGCGGCCGCGTGCTGTTCGTCGGCACCAAGCGCCAGGCGTCCGACATCGTCGCCGATGCCGCGCAGCGTTCGGCCCAGTACTATGTCAACTCGCGTTGGCTGGGCGGCATGCTGACCAACTGGAAGACGATCTCGAACTCGATCCAGCGCCTGCGCAAGCTCGACGAGATGCTGGCCGGCGAGGCGCAAGGGTTGACCAAGAAGGAGCGTCTCAATCTCGACCGCGAGCGCGAGAAGCTCGACAAGGCTCTCGGCGGCATCAAGGACATGGGCTCGACGCCCGACCTGATGTTCGTGATCGACACCAACAAGGAAGCGATCGCCATCCTCGAGGCCAAGCGCCTTGGCATTCCGGTCGTCGCCATCATCGATTCGAACTGCGATCCGGACAAGATCGACTTCCCGATCCCCGGCAATGACGACGCCGCGCGCGCCATCCAGCTCTATTGCGACCTCATCGCGAAGGCTGCCATCGACGGCATCGCCCGCCAGCAGGGCGCGCTGGGTGTCGACATCGGCGCTTCGGTGGAAGCTCCGGTCGAGCCGGTGCTCGGCGAAACTCCGGCGGCGGAAACTCCGGAAGCGTGATAGCGAGGGCCGGTCACGGCCTTCATCTTTCTAATATTTTGACGCGTTAAACGGACGCACCGTCGAGATTCGATGGTGCGTCGGCGCATTTGAACAAAGAGGCGACAATGAGCATTTCGGCTGCACAGGTCAAAGAACTCCGCGACTTGACCGGCGCGGGCATGATGGACTGCAAGGCGGCGTTGAACGAGACCAACGGCAACATGGAAGAAGCCGTCGACTGGCTGCGCAAGAAGGGTATCTCCAAGGCCGACAAGAAGGCAGGCCGCACCGCGGCCGAGGGCCTGATCGGCGTCGATTCCGGCGTGCGCGAGGCCGCGGTCGTCGAGGTCAATTCCGAGACCGACTTCGTCGCCCGCAACGCCGCCTTCCAGGAGATCGTCGCCAACGTCGCCAAGGTGGCACTGGCCTATGGCACGAGCGAGGCCGTGGCTGCCGCGAAGTACCCGGGTTCGGACAAGTCGGTCACCGACACCATCAAGGACGCCGTCGGTACCATCGGCGAGAACATGGGCTTCCGCCGTTCGGCCAAGCTCACCGTTCCGCACGGCGCCGTCGCGACCTATGTTCACAACGCGGTTGCCGACGGCCTTGGCAAGCTGGGCGTCCTGGTCGCTATCGAGACCACGGGCAACGAGCACGCGGCCAATGCATTCGCCCGCCAGGTCGCCATGCATGTCGCCGCCACCAACCCGATGGCGCTGACCACCGAGGAACTCGATCCCGCGGCAGTCGAGCGCGAGAAGGCGATCTTCGCCGACCAGGCGCGCCAGTCCGGCAAGCCGGAGGCGATCATCGAGAAGATGGTCGAGGGTCGGCTGCGCAAGTTCTACGAGGAAGTCGTGCTTCTGAAGCAGGCCTTCGTGCTCAATCCCGACATTACCGTCGAGAAGGCGCTGAAGGATGCCGAGAAGGAGATCGGCGCTCCGGCCAAGATCTCGGCCTATCTGCGTTTCGCGCTCGGCGAAGGCATCGAGAAGGAAGCGACCGATTTCGCGGCGGAAGTCGCGGCGGCGGTCAAGAAATAGCCCGAAGAACAAGTAAGGCTAAACGGCTCAGGCAACTCGGCCGGGTGTCCGCATGGATGCCCGGCCGATTTCTTGTGCGGCGTCGATGAAGGCCCTCAGCTTCGGCGCCATCGAAGCCCGGCGCGGAAAGTAAAGGAAAAGGCCGGGCTCCTCGATTGCCGTCTTTGGCAGGACCTGGACGAGGCGTCCTGCGGCAAGATCGGCGCGTACAAGCGGCTCGAACACATAGGCGAGCCCGACCCCTGCAAGCGCAAGATCGATCGCCGCCAGCGAATCGGTCACGACGGCCGTGCCACGCGTCTCGACGACGACCTCCTTGCCATTGTCGTTCAGATCCCAGCGATAGAACGCGCCGGAGCGGAGAAGCCTGTAGCCTATGCAATTATGGTTCGCGAGGTCGGCCACGTCGCAGGGACGGCCGTGCCTTCCGATATAGTCCGGCGAGGCGACGAGCACGGCCTTGAAGGGCTGCGTCAGCCGTATGGCGGTCATGTCCTGCGCGATCATCTCGCCCAGCCTAATGCCGGCGTCAAAACCTTCCCCGACGATATCGACCAGGGCTTGATCGGCGAAAACCTCGACCGTCACATCCGGATAGCGATCGGCCATGGCTGCGATCACAGGCGTCACCGCCAAAGGGATCGCGATGTTGGAGGCATTGATCCTGAGCAGGCCAGAGGGCCGCCCCTTGACGCCGCGGATGCGGTCCATCCGCTCCGCGATGTCCTGGAGGGCAGGGCCCGTTGTCTCCACCAGTGCCTTGCCGGCTTCGGTCAGCGAGACGCTGCGCGTCGTGCGTGCAAACAGCGGCTGGCCGATGCGCTCTTCCACCAGCCGCACAGCATGGCTGACCGCCGACGGGCTCATGCCGAGCTCGGCCGCGGCAAGCGCGAAGCCGCCCCGTCGCGCCACGGCAACGATGACGGGCAGGTGGGTAAGCAGGTCCCGGTCCATTCATGAATGATATCGCATAGTCTTTGCGAACAATGCAATCTTATCGATGGCGGCCCGTTGACCCACATTGTCCTCGACACAGCGGGCGGGCTGATTTCCTGGAGACGAGACATGAACGCTTTGAAACACGTTCCCTTCGCCGCAGGATTGGCGCTGGCGCCGATCGATGCCGGTGGCGCCGAACCGGCCAGATGGCAGGTGCTTGCCGACGAGCGCGCGGTCATCCGCATCGCCGATGCCATCGACCGCGCCGTCGATGCACAGGACTGGAAACTTGCCCGCAGCTATTTCGCGGATCGGGTTACCGCAGATTTCAGCAGCCTGTCCGGACAGCCGGCGGCCAACATTGCCTCCGACGACCTGATCGGCGCCTGGGCCGGCAACCTCAAGGGCAGCAAGACCAGCCTGCATCTGCGCACCAATCACCAGGTCGTTCTCGAAGCGGACACGGCGACCGTCCTGTCGAACGGCTATGCCTGGAACCGGATGGAAGGCGATGGCGACCCGCTTTGGGAAGTCTGGGGCACATATGAGCACCACCTGACCCGCTCCGGCGCGGGTTGGAAGGTCGACGGCTTCACCTTCCGCGTGACCCATGAGCGCGGCAATCCCTGGGTCAAGACGACACCCGGCCAATAACCCAACATCAAACTCGATCGGAGAATATCATGACCATGAACTACTACACGCTTGGCAATAGCGGCTTGCGCGTCAGCCGGTTGGCGCTGGGCACCATGACCTTCGGCACCGAATTGGGCTGGGGCACTGATAGGGATACAGCCCGCGCAATCTTCGACGAATATGTCGAGGCGGGCGGCAATTTCTTCGACACGGCCGATCTCTATACCGGCGGCACCGCCGAGACCTGGCTCGGCGAATTCGTCGCCGAGCGCGGATTGCGCGACAAGGCGGTGATCGCCACTAAATTCACCTTCAATTCAGAACCGGGCAATCCGAACGCCGGCGGCAATGGCCGCAAGAACATAATGCGCGCCGTGGACGCCTCTCTGAAGCGGCTCGGAACCGACTATATCGACCTCTATCTCATGCATGTGTGGGACAGGCTGACGCCGGCCGAGGAGGTGCTGCGCACGCTGGACGACCTGGTGCGCGCGGGCAAGGTGCGCCACGTCGGCCTTTCCGATGTGCCGGCCTGGTATGCGGGGCGGGCGCAGGCGATCGCAGAATTGCGCTGCTATGAGCCGATCTCGGCCCTGCAGCTCGAATATTCGCTGGCCGAACGCTCGATCGAGCATGAGTTCGTGCCTTTCGCCACGCATCATGGCGCCGGCGTCATGGTTTGGAGCCCGCTGGCCAGCGGCTTGCTCAGCGGCAAATATCGCCCGACGCAAGCCGGCAATGCCGGCCGGCTCGACGGTTTCCGCAACACCACGCATCCGAGCTTCCGGAAATTCAGCGACCGCAATTGGGCGATCGTGGCCGAGCTCGAAAAGGTGGCCGCCGAACTCGGCCGCAGCATGGCCCAGGTGGCACTCAACTGGGTGGCGACGCAGCCCGGCGTCGCAACCGTCATCCTGGGCGCGACCAAGCTCGCGCAACTGCAGGACAACCTCGCGGCGCTGGATTTTTCGATTGCCCCCGAACTCCGCAAGCGGCTGGATTCGGTGAGCAGCATGCCGGCGCCGTTCCCGCATTCCTATTTCGGGCCCGAGATCCAGGTCAGGGTGGCCGGCGGTGTCGTGACCGGCGACAAGCCCTCCGGCTATTCGCCGCAGGTTCTGGTGGAAGGCGAGGCGGTCAGCATCAGCAGCAACTGATCGAAAAAGCCTGGGATTTTGCGCAAGGGCGCGGCGTGACATCGCCGCGCCCTTCGTGTATCGGGTCGAACCATCATGCCAGCGCCGCCAGGCGAAGCGGGGCAGTTTCGCCTCCTGATTTGCCGCGCCGAGATTTTCGAGGACCAGATGACGGTGAAGCCCCTCTACCGACGTGTCTTGCTGAAAGCGTCTGGTGAAGCGTTGATGGGCGAACAGCATTTCGGCATCGACGTCTCGGTCGTCGACCGCATCGCCGGCGACATCGCCGAAGCCCGCGCGCTCGGCATCGAGGTTGGCGTCGTCATCGGCGGCGGCAATATCTTTCGCGGTGTGGCGGTTGCCTCCAAGGGTGGCGACCGCGTCACCGGCGACCATATGGGTATGCTCGCCACCGTCATCAATTCGCTAGCGCTGCGCACCTCGCTGAACAAGATCGGCGTCGATGCGGTGGTTCTTTCCGCGATCGCCATGCCTGAGCTTTGCGAGAGCTTTTCGCAGCGCCAGGCAACCGCCTACATGAACCAGGGCAAGGTGGTGATCTTTGCCGGCGGCACCGGCAATCCGTTCTTCACCACTGATTCGGCCGCGGCACTTCGCGCCGCTGAAATCGGCGCCGACGCGCTGTTCAAGGGCACACAGGTCGACGGCGTCTATTCTGCCGACCCGAAGAAGGACCCGAACGCGACGCGTTTCGAGCGCATCAGCCATGCCGAAGTGATAAATCGCGGCCTTTCCATCATGGATACGGCAGCGATTGCACTTGCGCGCGAAAACAACATTCCGATAATCGTCTATTCGATCCACGAAAAAGGTGGTTTCGGCGATATTCTAAGGGGCGGCGGCCGCTGCACGGTCGTCGCGGACGATTGATCCGGGGCCTGATCGCGGAAAAGGCGAAAACCGGTTTCGAAATCAGGCTCGAACACGGGGCCTTGCCCCGAAAGCAGTGAACCCGCGTCAGACGGGTCGAGGAGACTAAGATGAGTGGTGAGTACGACGATCTCAAGCGGCGCATGGATGGGGCAATCGCCGCGTTCAAGCATGACCTGGCTTCGCTGCGGACCGGTCGCGCTTCCAGCAACCTGCTCGACGCTATCCAGGTGCAGGCCTATGGCACCAGCATGCCGATCAACCAGGTGGCCAATGTCACGGTGCCTGAGCCGCGCATGATTTCGGTGTCGGTCTGGGACAAGTCGATGGTGGGCGCGGTCGATCGCGCCATTCGCGAATCCAATCTGGGCTTCAATCCTATCGTGGACGGCACCAATCTCAGGATTCCGCTTCCGGAACTCAACGAGCAGCGCCGTAAGGAACTCGTCAAGATCTCGCATGGCTACGCCGAGAACGCCCGTGTCGCAGCGCGCCATGTGCGCCGCGACGGCATGGACTTCCTGAAGAAGGCGGAGAAGGACGGCGTCATCAGCGAGGACGATCAGCGCAAGCGCTCCGACCAGGTCCAGAAGCTTACCGACGAAACGATCAGCACCATCGACCACCTGCTTTCCGACAAGGAAGCTGAAATCATGCAGGTTTAGGGTCTGGCCGGCGGCTGGCCCGAAAGCGAGATCATGGCAACGCCCGCGCATGTCGCGATCATCATGGATGGAAACGGACGCTGGGCCAAGGCGCGCGGCATGCCGCGGCTCGCCGGCCATCGCGCGGGCGTAGAAGCACTGCGCAAGACGGTGCGCGCCGCGCCCGATCTCGGCATTTCCTACCTGACTGTCTATGCCTTCTCTTCGGAAAATTGGTCGCGGCCGAAATCCGAAGTCAGCGACCTGATGGGTCTGTTGAAGCTGTTCATCCGCCGCGATCTCGCCGAACTGCACCGCAGCGGCGTGCGCGTGAGGATCATCGGTGACAGGGCTGGGCTGCAGCCGGATATCGGGCTCCTGCTGGAAGAAGCCGAAGCGCTGACCTCGGCCAACGAGGCGCTGACGCTGATCATCGCCTTCAACTACGGCGGACGCGACGAGATCGTGCGCACGGCGCGCAAGCTTGCCTCGGCCGTCGCGCGCGGCGAGCTCGACAGCGAGGCGATCACCGCCGAATCCTTTGCCGGCTGCCTCGACACACAAGGCATTCCCGATCCCGAACTGGTCATACGCACCAGCGGTGAGCTTCGCCTTTCCAATTTTCTTCTGTGGCAGGCTGCCTATAGCGAGCTTGTTTTCCTGCCCTGCTATTGGCCCGATTTCAGCCGAGAGCATCTCGCCGAGGCCTTGCGCGAGTTCGCCGGGCGCGAACGCCGTTTTGGCGGGCTGGATCCGCAAGATGTCGCTTCGCGGCCGGCCGCGGGATGAGCAACCTTCAGCTTCGCGTTCTTTCGGCGGTCGTGCTTGCCATCGCGACGCTTGGCCTGACCTGGTTCGGCGGCCTGCCGTTCCGGCTGCTTTCAGCCGCGATTTCGGCGGTGATCTTCTACGAATGGACGCGCATGTCCCGCCCCTCCGGGACGACCGGGCTGGGTTTTTTGCCGGAAGCGCTGCTGCTGGTGTTCCTCGGCGCCATGATCGCCGGCCTGCCAGCCTTGTGGTTGCTGCTGTTGGTGGCTGCACTGGTCGCCGTCACGGCCATTGCCGCCCAACTGCGCGGGGCCGGGCAGTGGGATGCGTCCGGCCTTGCCTATGCAGCCGTCTCGGGTCTTTCCCTTGCGCTTCTGCGTGACGGCGACCATTCCGGCCTCGTCGCCATCCTGTTCCTGTTCGCGGTGGTCTGGGCGACCGATATCTTTGCCTATTTCGTCGGCCGGGCCGTCGGTGGCCCGCGGCTGGCGCCGTCCATCTCTCCCGGCAAGACACGGAGTGGCGCGCTCGGCGGCGCCGTGGGCGGGGTCGTTGCGGGGCTCATCCTGGCCGCCGCCGCCGGTGCGGGCAACCTGCCAATGCTCGGTCTCGTCGCGCTCGCGCTTTCAATCGTCTCCCAGGCTGGCGACCTCCTGGAATCCTGGATCAAGCGCCGCCACGGCCGCAAGGATTCGGGCGCGCTCATTCCGGGCCATGGCGGCGTCATGGACCGTGTCGACGGGCTTGTCGCGGCGGCTTTCGCCCTATACGTCATCGGCTGGATTTCGGCGGGCGCCGATCAGCCGGCACAGGGGCTGTTTCCCATTTGAACGGCATCGTTCCACGATCGATGCGGGCGCGCCTTGGATTCGCCTGGATTGATGTCACAGTCGCGGCGCAACGGTGTCGCGGAAGAACTGAGGATTTGAGTTGAACGAGATTCTTCACGCGATCTTCGGCATGGAAGGCTTCCTTCTCGGCACGCTCGTGCCCTTCCTGTTCGTGCTGACCGTGGTCGTGTTCGTCCACGAGATGGGCCACTATCTCGTTGGCCGCTGGTGCGGCATCGGCGTCAGGGCCTTTTCGATCGGTTTCGGCCCGGAACTCTTCGGCTTCAACGACAGGCACGGCACGCGCTGGAAGCTCTGCGCCATACCGCTTGGCGGCTATGTCAAATTCGTCGGCGACATGAACGCCACCTCCAGCCAGCCGTCGACGGAAGAGATCGAAACGCTGACCGACGAGGAACGCAAGGTCGCCTTTCACACCCAGCCGATCTGGAAGCGGGCGGCGACGGTGGTGGCCGGGCCGCTGTTCAATTTCCTGCTGACGATCGTCGTCTTTTCGGTGCTGTTTTCAGCCTATGGCCGCTATGTCGCGGAACCCATGGTGGCCGAGGTGACCGCCGGCAGTCCGGCGGCGAAAGCCGGCATCCTGCCCGGCGACCGCTTCGTCAGCGTCGACGGCAGCAAGATCGAAACCTTCGGTGACGTCCAACGCCTGGTTTCGGGCCGGGCCGGCGACAGCATCACCTTCGTCATGCTGCGCGACGGCAAGGAAGTGACCGTGACGGCCACGCCGCAGCTGATGGAGCAGCAGGACGCGCTTGGCAACAAGGTCAAGGTGGCCGTGATCGGCGTCGTCAACAACCAGGAACTCGGCCAGCCCAGGCTGATCACCTACAGCCCCGCCGGCGCGTTGGCCGCGGCGGTGGAGGAAACCGGGCACGTCATCCAGCGCACCGGCCAGTTCCTGCAGCGTTTCGTCGTCGGGCGCGAGGACAAGTGCCAGCTCGGCGGCCCGGTGAAGATCGCGGACATGGCCGGCAAGGCGGCGAAGCTCGGCTTCGAATGGCTCGTGCAGCTCGTTGCGCTGCTGTCCGTGGGCATCGGCATCCTCAATCTTTTGCCGATTCCCCCCCTCGACGGCGGCCATCTCCTGTTCTACGGCGTGGAGGCCGTCATCCGCCGGCCGGTGTCGGAACGGATGATGGAAATGGCCTATCGGGCCGGTCTGCTTCTGGTTTTGGGCTTCATGGGTTTCGTATTCTGGAACGATCTGTTTGGATGCTGAAATCATGAAGAAATTTGGCTTCGGGATGGTCGATGTTGAGACGCCGTTTACCATGCACGGGGATATGAGTGACGCGAAAGCCACGCACCAGGGTTAAGTAAATACAAATTAACCAGAAGCCTTGCGTGTAGGGAAAATCCGGTTAATACGGTACGAGAAATTACCGCACGTCCGGTTTTCTCGCCGTGGGGACTACGAGAAAAGGTTATTAAGCCCGATGAAGGCAGCATCCAAGTTTTTGAGCGCCGCTTCCGCGGCAGCCCTGTCCGCGGCTTTGGTCGTGCCAGGTGCGCTCGCAGTGCAGTTCGTTGCCATATCGGCGGCCGAAGCCGCTGTCGTCAGCAGGGTGGAGGTGAGCGGCAACCAACGTGTCGACGCCGATACCATCCGCAATTACATCACCATCAAGCCGGGCAAATCCTTCTCCAGCTCCGACATCGACAGCGCGGTCAAGGCGCTCTTCGGAACCGGGTTGTTCTCGGATGTGCAGATCAATCAGGTCGGTTCGACGTTGGTGGTCAAGGTTTCCGAGTACCAGGTCGTCAACCAGGTGCTGTTCCAGGGCAACAAGAAGCTCAAGGACAACGCGCTTGCGGCTGCCGTGCAGTTGAAGCCGCGCGGCACGTTCTCGCAGGCGGCGCTCGACGCCGATGTAGAGTCGGTCAAGGCCGCCTACAGGCGTATCGGCCGTGACGATGCCGCCGTGACCACCGAGGTCATGCAGCTCGGCGACAACCGCGTGAACGTGGTCTTCCATGTCAATGAAGGTGATCGCACGCAGATCGCGGCGATCAATTTCGTCGGCAACAGCGCTTATTCGAGCCGCCGCCTGTCAGATGTGATCACGACCAAGCGCTCGTCCTGGGTTTCGTTCATCCTGCGCGACGACGTCTATGACGACGACAAGCTGCGCGCCGACCAGGAGCTGCTGCGGCGCTTCTACTACAATCACGGCTATGCCGACTTCCAGGTCGTGTCCGCTGTCGGCGAACTCGACAACGCGACCAACAAGTACACGGTCACCATAACCGTCCAGGAAGGCGAGCGTTATACGTTCGGCGACATCAGCGTCGAAAGCACGATTCCGGAAGTCGACTCGAAGGCGCTGGAATCGGTGGTCGAGACCCACAAGGGCGACGTCTACAACGCCAAGAACGTCGAGGACACCATCATTGCCCTGACTGAGAAGGTGGCCGGCTCCGGCTACGCCTTCGCGCAGGTCACGCCGCGTGGCGACCGCAATTTCGAGAATCATACGATTTCGGTGGTCTACACCATCGACCAGGGCACCAAGGCCTATGTCGAGCGCATCGAGATCCGCGGCAATGACCGCACGCGCGACTATGTCATCCGCCGCGAGTTCGACGTCAGCGAAGGCGATGCGTTCAACCAAGTGCTGATCCAGCGCGCGAAGAAGCGGCTGGAAGATCTCAATTACTTTGACAAAGTCGAGGTTTCGACGGTGCCCGGTTCGGCGCCGGACCAGGTCGTGCTGGTGGTCGACGTGGTCGAAAAGTCGACCGGTGAATTCTCTGTCGGCGCCGGCTATTCGACCGGTGGCGACACCGCCGGTCCGTCCGTCGAAGGATCGATCACAGAGCGCAACTTCCTCGGCCGCGGCCAGTTCATCAAGGTGTCGGCGGGTGGCGGCAAGAACTCGCGCGATTACAGCCTTTCGTTCACCGAGCCCTATTTCCTCGGGCGCCGTATCGCCGCCGGCTTCGACATCTACAAGCGGACCAGGGAATACGACGACTACGACAGCGATACTGTGGGCGCGACGGTGCGCTTCGGCCTGCCGATCACAGACAGCATCTCGACCCAGCTGGCCTACAATATCTCCCGGGAGAAGTATGAGGTAGACGACGGTTGCGATGCCACCGATGTAGATCCCAGCGGCACCTGCGACATTTCCAGAGCCGTGTTGGATGGCATCGAGCAAAGCCCTTGGATCAAGTCGTCGGTCAGTCTGGGACTGGTTTATAACACCATCGACGACATGAAGAACCCGCATGAGGGTATCTATGCCACCTCCACGGTTGAAGTGGCCGGCCTCGGTGGCGACGCCAAGTTCGTGAAGGTCACCGGACGCGGCAGCGTCTATCAGACGCTGTCCGAGCAGTTCGATCTTGTCGGCCTCATTTCGGGCGGCGCCGGCCATGTCGAAGGCTACGGCGGCGACGGCGATCTGCGCATCTTCGATCACTTCCAGAGCACCGATCGCATGATCCGCGGTTTCGCTTATGGCGGCATCGGCCCAGTCGACAGCGACGGTGCGGGTGACCACCTTGGCGGCACCACTTATTTCAACGCGTCGGCAGAGGCTCAATTCCCGCTGCCGGTCGTTCCAGAAAGCTTCGGTCTGCGCGGCGCGGTCTTTGCAGACGCGGCAACACTCTATGGCAGCAAGGTTGCCAATGATTTGGTTGACCAATCATCCGTGGGCATGAAATGGCGCGCCTCGGTCGGTGTCGGCCTGATGTGGGCTTCGCCGTTCGGTCCGATCCGTATCGACTATGCGATCCCGGTCAAGAAGGAAGCGAGGGACGACGTGCAGGAATTCAACTTCGGCATATCGACCCGCTTCTGACCGGCGGATGACGATGCTCCCGGGTCGTTGAGATCCGGGAGAAAATGTTCCGATCTAGCTGGATATAGCTTCTGGAATGACCGATCCGGTGTTCTTCGCGCCATCACGCCGGTATACGGCGGGCGAAGTCGCGAATCTGACCGGCTCGGTGCTTGTCGATTCCGGCCAGTCCGGCGTTTTCATCGACGCGCTGGCGCCTGCCAACGAAGGCGGCGAGAATGCGCTCGTTTTCGTCGATGGCAAACGCAATTCCGTGCTGATGCCGTCGCTGCGGGCTGCCGCTGTGCTGTGCCCGGCGGAGTTCGCCGGCAAGGCGCCTGCCGCCATCGCCGTCCTTGTACATCCCCGTCCGCAACAGGCATTCGCGCTGGTCGGACGACTGCTGTTTCCGACGGCGGCGACCCCGGGGCCAATGACCGGTGAAACCGGTATCTCGCCGCATGCCCATATCGATCCGAGCGCACATGTCGAGGAAGGTGCCGTCGTCGAAGCCGGCGCGGTGATCGGTCCTGCGGTGTCCATAGGCGCCGGCACCGTCATCGCGCCTCACGCCGTCGTCGGCCGTTCCTGCCAGATCGGGCGTGACGGCTATATCGGCCCGGGCGCCAGCGTCCAATATGCCTTGATCGGCAACCGCGTCATCATCCATGGCGGCGCCCGGATCGGCCAGGACGGCTTTGGCTTCGTTGCCGGCGCCAAGGGGCCGGAACGTGTTCCGCAGATCGGCCGCGTCATCATCCAGGACGACGTCGAGATCGGTTCCAATTCCACGGTCGACCGCGGCGCCATGTCCGATACGATCATCGGCCAGGGCACCAAGATCGACAATCTCGTGCAGATCGCGCATAACGTCCGCATCGGCCGCAACTGCATCGTGGCCGGACTTTCGGGTATCTCCGGTTCCGTCGTCGTGGGCGACAATGTCACCATGGGCGGCGGCGTCGGGCTTGCGGATCACCTGACCATAGGGTCGGGCGCGAAGCTTGCCGCGAGAAGCGGATTCATGAGCAATGTGCCCGCGGGCGAGATCTGGGGCGGCTATCCGGCACAGCCGATGGCGGAAGCCATGCGCGAGATAGCCATGCTGCGCAAGCTCGCCAGGACCCGCAAACAGGGCGAGGGGAGCAATGGCTGACATCACCGGGACGACGCTGGAAGCAGTCGACATATTGGGGCTGATGAAGCTCCTGCCGCATCGCTATCCGTTCCTGATGATCGACCGCATCGTCGACATTGATGGCGACGAATCCGCCACCGGCATCAAGAACGTGACCATAAACGAGCCGCATTTTCAGGGTCACTTCCCCGAGCAGCCGGTCATGCCGGGCGTGCTCATCGTCGAGGCGATGGCACAGACTGCCGGGGCCATCTGCATCCGCAGTCTTCGCACTGAAAAGCCGTCGCTGGTCTATTTCCTGACCATCGACAACGCCAAGTTCCGCAAACCGGTCGTTCCCGGCGATCAGTTGAAGATCCATGTCAAGAAAATCAAGAAACGCGGCAACCTGCTCAAATTCGCCTGTGAAGCCCTGGTCGACGGCAACAAGGCCGCCGAGGCTGAGATCTCAGCCATGATGGTCACCGGCGACTGACAATCGAATGCTTATGAAAATCAAGACATCCATCCATCCTTCCTCCGTCGTGGAGGAAGGCGCTCAAATCGGCCAAGGCGTCCGCATAGGACCGCTCTGTTATGTCGGCGCAGATGCCGTGATTGGCGACGGCGTTGAACTGGTCAGCCATGTCTCGGTGATAGGCGCGACGACGATCGGCGCGTCGACCAAGGTCTATCCGATGGCGATACTGGGCGGGCCGCCGCAGAACACCAAGCACAAGGGCGGCCGCACCACGCTCGTCATCGGCGAGAACTGCACGATCCGCGAAGGCGTCACCATGCATGTCGGCACCGATACCAGCCGCGGCGAAACGACGGTCGGCGACAATGGGAATTTTCTCGCCTACGCCCATATCGCCCATGACTGCGTCGTCGGCAAGAACGCCACCTTCGCCAACGGCGCGACGCTGGGCGGACACTGCGAAATCGGCGACAACGTCTATATCGGCGGTCTCAGCGCCGTTCATCAATTCGTGCGGGTAGGCGACAACGCTTTTCTTGGCGGGTGCTCGGCTTTTGTGGGTGATGTCATTCCCTATGCCATGGCGGCGGGAAATCGGGCCAGCCTGCGCGGCCTCAACATCATCGGGCTCAAGCGCTCCGGTCTGCCAAGATCCGAGATCTATCTGCTGCGCAGGGTCTATAAGACAATATTCGACCGCTCGCGCACCGTTGGCGAGAACATCGAATTCGCCAAGGCGGAATTCGCCACGTCACCGACCGCCATGAAGATCATCGATTTCATCTCCAGTCGCGGCAAGCGGCACTATGCTGTGCCATCGCTCAAGGGGAGCGATGGCGATGACGGCGATGACGAAGACTGAGGCGGCGGCAGCGGATTTCGTTCTCTCGCCGGGGGCCAGGGTCGGCATCGTCGCCGGCGGTGGCAGCCTGCCGGTGGAAGTCGCGCAAGGCCTGGCCGCGCATGGCTACCCGCCCTTCATCCTCTTGATGGAAGGTGAGGCCGACCGCCGGCAGGAGTTGCTCCGATACGAACACGACAGCCTCGCCCTTGAGCAGATCGGTTCACTGGTGGCGACGCTGAAGCGCCACGGCATCACTCATGTGGTCCTTGCCGGCGAAATCAGACGCAGGCCCCGGCTGACCGACATCCGTCCTAGCCTCGGCTTGCTGGCGATCGTGCCGTCGGTGATCATGGCGCTGGCGCGCGGCGATGACGGACTTTTGAAGGTGGTGACACGCGGCCTGGAGAAGCGGGGCATCAAAGTGGTCGGCGCGCATGAAGTCGTTCCCGAACTGGCCGCCGGCGAAGGCACGCTGACCGCTGCGAAACCAAAGCAATCGGACTGGCGCGACATCGAGGCGGCCAGGCTGGCCGCCAAGGCCATCGGCGCGCTTGATATCGGGCAGGCGGCGATTGCGATCGGAGGCCGGGCCATCGCGCTGGAAGGCATCGAAGGCACGAGCGGCCTGCTCGAAAGAGCGCGCGCGCTGCGCGGCCATGGCAGGCTTGCCGGAAAGACCCGCGGAGTGCTGGTCAAATGCGCCAAACCCGGCCAGGAGCTGCGGGCCGACCTGCCGTCGATAGGGCCGCAAACGGTGGAAGCAGCGTATGCGGCGGGGCTTGCCGGCATTGCCGTCGAAGCGGGGCGCTCGCTGATCCTGGAAGGGTCGGCAACGCTGTCGCGGGCGAACGCGCTCGGTCTGTTCATCGTCGGCCTGCCAGCGGCGGAGCCGGCGCATGGCTGACAAGGCGCTGAAGATCGCAATCGTGGCCGGCGAGGAATCCGGCGACCTGCTTGGCGCCGACATCGTGCGCTCGATCAAGCAGTCGACGGGGCGCGAGGTGCAGATCGTCGGTCTCGGCGGCCGCCATCTGCAGGCGCTCGGGCTGGTTTCGCCGTTCGACGCCGGAGAGATCGCCCTCATGGGCTTCAGCGCCATCTTGCGTGACCTGCCGCGGCTGATGCGGCGGATCGGCCAGCTGGCCAGCACGGTCGCGGATGCGAAGCCCGACTGCCTCATCACCATCGACAGCCCCGACTTTTCGCTGCGCGTGGCCAGGAAAGTGCGCGCGGCCAACCCGTCCATCCCGATTATCCACTATGTCTGTCCCAGCGTCTGGGCATGGCGGCCGGGCAGGGCGGTGGCGATGAAGCCCTATGTCGACCACATCCTCTGCATCCTGCCGTTCGAGGTGAAGGAGCTAGGCAGGCTCGGCGGACCGCCAGGGACCTATGTCGGACATCGCCTCACCCATGACGCGGGCGTGCTCTCGGCAGCCAGGACGCAGGCCCAACCGCGGGATCTTTCGCCGGATCGCCTGAAGACGCTGCTCGTCCTGCCCGGCTCGCGACGCAGCGAAGTGCGGCGGCTGCTCGAGCCGTTTGGGGAGACCGTGTCGATGCTGCGGGCACGCGGGCATCGCCTGCGGCTGATGTTGCCGACCGTGCCGCATGTCGCCGATGTCGTGCGCTCGGCGGTCGCTCGCTGGGACGAGAAGCCCGAGATCATCCTCGACCCTGAGCGAAAGTGGCAGGCCTTCGGCAAGGCTGACGCGGCGCTGATCGCGTCCGGCACGGTTTCGCTTGAACTGGCGCTGTCCGATGTGCCGATGATCTCCTGCTACCGGCTTGACCCTGTTGCGCGCATCGTGGCGCCATATCTCGTTTCGGTCTGGTCGGCGCTGCTACCCAATCTGATATCGGATCGGGCGCTGATCCCGGAATTCTACAACGAGTATGTCAAGCCGAACAATCTGGCCCGCCAACTCGAAGCGCTGTTCGCCGACACAGGCATGCGCAGATGGCAGAAGGACGGGTTCGCCGAGATCGCGCGGCGCATGACAACCGCCAAGCCGTCAGGCGACATCGCCGCGCAAGTGGTGATGGGGTATATCAAGAGAGTGAGTAGTGAGTAGTGAGTAGGATTACCGCTCTTTCCCTACTGACTACTGACTACTCACTTATTCACTTCTTCCTTTTTACCGCTTCGCGATCGGCACATAGTCTCGCTCCGGCGCACCGGTATAGAGCTGGCGGGGGCGGCCGATCTTCTGGCGCGGATCCTCGATCATCTCCTTCCACTGCGCGATCCAGCCGACGGTGCGGGCGACGGCGAACAGCACGGTGAACATGGTGGTGGGGAAGCCCAGCGCCTTCAGCGTGATGCCGGAGTAGAAGTCGACATTGGGGTAGAGCTTCTTCTCGATGAAATAGGGATCGGTGAGCGCGATCTTCTCCAGTTCCATGGCGATGTCGAGCAGCGGATCGTCCTTGATGCCGAGTTCGCCCAGCACCTCATGCGCGGTCTTCTGCATGATCTTGGCGCGCGGATCGTAGTTCTTGTAGACGCGGTGGCCAAAGCCCATCAGCCGGAACGGATCGTCCTTGTCCTTGGCGCGGGCGATGAATTCCGGAATGTGATCGACATGGCCGATCTCGCCCAGCATGTTCAGCGCCGCTTCGTTGGCGCCGCCATGCGCCGGGCCCCACAGGCAGGCGATGCCGGCGGCGATGCAGGCGAACGGATTGGCGCCAGACGAGCCGGCGAGCCGAACGGTAGAGGTCGAAGCGTTCTGCTCGTGGTCGGCGTGCAGGATGAAGATGCGCTCCATGGCGCGCGCCAGGACCGGGTTGATCTTGTATTCCTCGCACGGCACGGCAAAGCACATGTGCAGGAAGTTGGCGGCGAAATTCAGTTCGTTCTTCGGGTAAATGAAGGGCTGGCCGATATGGTATTTGTAGGCCATGGCCGCGATCGTCGGCATCTTGGCGATCAGCCGCATCGACGCCACCATGCGCTGGTAAGGATCCGAGATGTCGGTGGAGTCGTGATAGAAGGCCGACAGCGCGCCGACCACGCCGCACATCACCGCCATCGGATGCGCGTCGCGGCGGAAGCCGGTGAAGAAGCGCGACATCTGCTCATGCACCATGGTGTGGCGCGTCACGCGGTAGTCGAAATCGTCCTTCTGCGCCTTGGTCGGCAGTTCGCCGTAGAGCAGGAGATAGCAGACTTCGAGGAAGTCGCCATGTTCGGCCAACTGATCGATCGGATATCCGCGATGCAGGAGAATGCCGGCGTCGCCATCGATGAACGTGATCTCGGACTCGCAGCTTGCCGTCGAAGTGAAGCCGGGATCGTAGGTAAAGGCGCCGGTGGTGCTGTACAGCGTGGCGATGTCGATGACGTCAGGCCCGACCGAACCACTTCGCACCTTGAATTCGTGCGTCTTGCCGGCGAATTCCAGCTTTGCCGTGGCTTCCTGGGTCTTGCCGCCCAGTTCCCGTCTTGTCGCAGCTTCGGTCATTGCAAACTCCTTCTTGTTTCCTCATGCCGGCAAAGGCAAATTCTGCAAAGCGACACGTCGAAGTCACCGAATGCGCGTATTCGCGACCGCATTTTAGGAAGTGCGTGCCAGATTGGGCCAAGGCTCAATGTTGCACTGCGAAACGCGCCTTTCAATGCCAATCTTCTTGGGCCAGATTGCTCCTAATCGATTTGATCCGCGATGCGCGCCAGGCTCTCCTCGCGACCAAGCACGGCGAGAACGTCGAACACGCCGGGCGAGGTGCTCTTGCCGGTCAAGGCGGCGCGCAAGGGCTGGGCGACGGCGCCGAGCTTGTGGCCGCCGGCCGTCGCATAGTCCCGGATCGCGGCTTCAGTCGAGGCCGCCGTCCAGTCGCCTGAAACCGCCTCGAGGGCGTCGTGAGCGCCACGCAGGACCTTGCGCGCATCGTCATTGAGCAGCAGGGCTGCCTTCTCGTCGATCGGCAGTGGCCGCGCGGCAAACAGGAAGGCGGCGCCATCGACAAGCTCGACCAGCGTCTTGGCGCGCTCCTTCAGCCCCGGCAACGCTGCCAGCAACTGTGCCCTGTTCCGGTCGTCGAGGCGTGCGGCCATTGCCGGGCCGCCCTCGAGATAGGGCAAGGTGGCGATGAAGATGTCGAACAGCTCGGCATCGCCCATGCGGCGCATGTGGACGCCGTTTAGCGCCTCCAGCTTGGCGAAATCGAAGCGGGCGGCGCCCTTGTTCACATCGCCGATATCGAACCAGGCGATCATGTCCTGGATCGACATGATCTCGTCGTCGCCGTGGCTCCAGCCGAGCCGAGCCAGGTAGTTGAGCAGCGCTTCGGGCAGGTAGCCCATGGCGCGGTAGGCCTCCACGCCCAGCGCGCCGTGCCGCTTCGACAGCTTGGCGCCGTCGGCGCCGTGGATCAGCGGTATGTGCGACATTGAAGGCACATCCCAGCCCATGGCGTTGTAGATCACGGTCTGGCGGGCGGCATTGGTCAGGTGGTCGTCGCCACGGATGATGTGGGTGACGCCCATGTCGTGGTCGTCAACGACGACGGCATGCATGTAGGTCGGATTGCCGTCCGAGCGCAGGATGATGAAGTCGTCCAGATCCTTGTTGGGAAAGCGCACGTCGCCCTGGACACGGTCATGCACCACCGTCTCGCCTTTGGTCGGCGCCTTGATGCGGATCGCGCCCTTGACGCCAGGAGGCGCCTGCGAAGGGTCGCGGTCACGCCAGCTTCCGTCATAGCGCGGCGGCAAGCCCTTGGCCCGCGCCGCGTCGCGCATTGCCTCAAGCTCGGCAGGGGTCTCGTAGCTGTAGTAAGCCTTGCCCATGCGCACCAGCTCCTCGGCCACCTCGCGATGGCGCGGCGCGCGCTCGAACTGCGAGACGGCGTCGCCGTCCCAGGTGAGGCCGAGCCAAGTCAGTCCTTCGAGAATGGCTGCTGTCGCCGCATCGGTGGAGCGCTCGCGGTCGGTGTCCTCGATGCGCAGCAGCATCGTACCGCCGGTGTGCTTGGCGTAGAGCCAGTTGAAGAGCGCCGTACGCGCGCCGCCGATGTGCAGGTAGCCGGTGGGCGAGGGGGCAAAACGGGTGACAACCTTGTCGGACATACAACTCTCGGGAAACGTCTGGAGCGGGGTGCGGATCACACGCACTTTCGCGCGTCGCGCGTTCATGTAGCATAGGGTGTCGAGGGCGCAAGGGGCAGACCCGATGGCTGGAGCGGGCAGGGGCGCGGAGGAAGGCGAGGACGTCGTTGCCGGCGTCAGCGAACGCTCTTTTTTTGCCACGCCCGCGCCCGCCTCATTGCCGCTGGCGTTGTCGCCCCTACAGCAGCCGAGCAAGTCGCCGCCGGCGGATGTTTCCACGCCGCCCGGCATTCCCGCAGCCGGCGCGGCCGTGCGTCTGCGCCGTGAGTTCGGCCGTGCTTCATGGCCTCGTCTGCGCAACGGCGTGGCCAGAGCGTCCGAGCTCGAACTCGATCGGGGCATAGCCTTCCTGCTCGTGCCGGTGTTCCTGGCATGCGGATCGATCGCCTATTTTTCGCTGGCGGCGGAGCCGGGCTTTGCCAAGCCTGTCGCGGTCGCGATCCTGATGTCGCTGTGCGCGCTCGTTTCACGCTCATGGCCGAAAACGCATCTGTGCTTCATGGCGGCGCTGTTGTGCGCGCTCGGCATGCTCGCCGGCAAAGTCGAGACGTGGCGAGCGGGAACGCGGATGCTGGGCTCGGAAATCTCCACGCAAATCACCGGCCGCGTCGTTTCGGTCGACCAGATGGAGACCGGGCGCATCCGGCTGACCATCGATGTGACATCGACCGCGCGGCCGAAACTACTCTACGCGCCGGAGCGCGTTCGCCTTTCGGCACGCAAGGTGCCGGCTGAAGTGACGGCCGGTTCGCTCGTGACCGGCTATGCCAGGCTGTTGCCGCCGACCGGACCGGTGCGGCCGGACAGCTACGACTTTTCCTTCGACAGCTACTTCGCCGGCATAGGCGCCAGCGGCTTCTTTCTCGGCAACCCCAAAATCGTCTCAGCCGATGACAGGCCGCTGTGGGCCGCCCTTTCAGCCGCCATCGAGAGTGCTCGCGAAAGCATTGCCGACCATATCAGGGGCAGCATCGGCGGCGCCGAGGGCGAGATCGCCGCGGCGCTGATCGTGGGTGTGCGCGCCGGGATTCCCGACGAGATCAATGAAGCGATGCGACGCACCGGCATCTACCACATCATCTCAATTTCCGGGCTGCACATGGCGCTGGTCGCCGGCACGGTCATGGGTCTGCTGCGTGGCGGCTTCGCGCTGTTCCCGAGTTTTTCCTCCCGCCGGCCGGTCAAGAAATACGCGGCCGCGGCGGCACTTTTCTCGATCGCAGCCTATCTCGTCATTTCGGGCGTCGTCGTTGCCGCCGAACGCAGCTTCATCATGCTGGCGGTGATGCTGATCGCCGTTCTGTTCGATCGGGCGGCACTCACCATGCGCAATCTGGCTATTTCCGCGATCGCCGTCATCGTGGTGTCGCCGCACGAGGTGGTAGGGCCGAGCTTCCAGATGTCGTTCGCCGCCACCGCGGCCCTGGTGGGCGCCTATGCCGGCTGGTCGGATCGCAAAGCCGACAAAGCGCGGACCCCGCCGCCGCAACGGACCTTGCCTGGCCTCCTGACGCGAAAATTGCTGCTGGCGACAGGTGGGCTGGCGATGACCTCGATTATCGCGGGAAGCGCCACGGCGCTTTTCGCCATCTGGCATTTCCAGCGCGTGTCGCCGCTCAGCCTGTTCGCCAATCTTGCCGTCATGCCGATCGTTTCGGTCGTGATGTTCCTTGCGGTTGCCAGTGCGCTGCTGATGCCGTTCGGGTTCGATGGACCATCCCTTTATCTGATGGGCAAGGGACTGACCGCGATGATCGCCATATCAGGATGGATCTCGCAACGCTCGCCGGTCGACGCGGTCGGGTTGATTTCGCAGCAATCCGTCCTTCTGGTGGCGATCGCCCTGGTCATCGCGACGATGGCCACGACATGGCTGCGGCTGGCGGCACTTCCCTTCGCGCTCGCCGGCCTGTTGACCGTCTCGGACACGCGCACGCCGGACGTGCTGATTTCGGAGGATGCCCGCCTGGTGGCACTGCCGATCGGCGGCGGTGAGCTCGCGATCAACCGGGCGCGCCCGAACGAATTCACCGTCGATAATTGGAAACGCGCGCTGAAGTCCGAAACCATCGTTGCGCCGGAACTGTTCGACAGCGGAGACCGACAGTTCGACATCTTCGATTCCGCGCAACTTCCGGCGGGAGCGCCTTTCTATTGCTTCACGGGCCTGTGCATGGCCCGGCATACCTCGGGGGCGATCATCGCGCAGGTGGAGGATCGCAAGGACGCCTGGAGGGCCTGCTCCTATGCGGATCTGATCGTCATCAACGACCCCGCGGGCTACGATCCCTGCCACAATCCGCTGGTTCTCGTCATCACCAAGCGGCAGCTCGCTCGTAAGGGAAGTGCCGCCGTCTTCTTCGACCAGCAATCGGCGACGGCACCGGCACGGGTCAGCTTTGCCGTCGACAGGCCATATCGGCCTTGGCACGAACAGCGGAAATTCTCACGCGAGGCAAGGGGACTGCCGCCTTACCGTAAACCCGAAAAGCCCACCGCCGACCCCGCTCAGTAGCGCCTGATCAGGCCGACCAGCTTGCCTTGCACCTTGACCCTGTCCGGTCCGAAAATACGTGTTTCATAGGCCGGATTGGCAGCCTCGAGCGCAATCGAAGCACCCTTTCGGCGGAAGCGCTTCAGCGTTGCTTCCTCCTCGTCCACCAGGGCCACGATGATCTCGCCGGGACTTGCGGTGTCGGCATTGCGGATGATGACCGTGTCGCCGTCGAAAATGCCGGCCTCGATCATCGAATCGCCCTTGACCTCCAGCGCATAGTGTTCGCCGCCCATGATCATGTCAGGCGGCACTGAAATGGAATGCGTCTGATGCTGGATGGCGTCGATCGGCACACCCGCTGCGATGCGACCCATGACCGGGATCGACACCGCTGAAACCGCATCGTCGTCATTGCCGGCAGCGGGCAGACGCGAAGACGTCGCCGGCTTGATCTGCCGGCTAGGGCTGCTGCCCTGTCCGAGGCTGCCCTGGATGACGCTCGGGGAGAACTTCTTTGCCGCGTTAAGACCCGGCGCGATCGAGTCCGGCAGGCGCAGCACCTCCAGCGCGCGCGCCCGGTTGGGCAGGCGGCGAATGAAGCCGCGCTCCTCCAACGCCGTGATCAGCCGATGAATTCCCGACTTGGAGGCGAGGTCCAGCGCTTCCTTCATCTCGTCGAAGGACGGCGGAATGCCGCTTTCCTTCAGCCGTTCATGGATGAACATCAAGAGTTCATGTTGCTTGCGCGTGAGCATGGCGGCCCCCAAAGGCATTGCACAAAGGGTCTGGAACCAGAATCAGAAAACAAACCCAGAACAAACACTATCTGTTCCAGTTGTGTTCCGCAACCATTTAAAGTTTAATGAATTTGTTAAGGCGACGGAAACGAAATGCCCTCCCGCAGCCAGCATCCTGCCAGCGCGGTCCGTCGTCAATGCGCTCCCGGGCCCTTTGAAACTATTTTGGTTAATGGCCTGTGGCCCGACCGGTCTCCACTCTTGGCACATGCCTGCAAGCTGGGTGACCGGCAGGTGCGGGGTGCGTTTGGGCGGATTAGAAACCCCTGCGGCTCGTGAACGAAACGAAACCAAAATGCCAACTTCCCGCCGGAAAACGACGAGGCACCACCACTGGTCGCGATGGGCTGCGTTCGCTCGCTCCTTGCTTCCCGTTCGCTTGACGAAACCGTATAATAATGTACGGTTTTCGAAGAGGAACACCAATGACCACGCCGAAGCAGGCCGCGCGACGCGAACGGATAGAGGAGGCCGCCTATGCGGTGCTCCGGGAAACCGGCTACAAGAGCGCCTCCCTGCTTGCTATCGCCAAGCGGGCATCGGCCTCGAACGAAACCCTCTACAACTGGTACGGCAACAAGCAGACCCTGTTTCGATCCTTGATCGAAGCCAATGCGGGAGAGGCAAGGAAGCTGCTGGAGGACGCCCTTCACCAGGCGCGCGATCCGCTCGAAACCCTGAACTTGCTCGGGCCAGTCCTGCTGACCCTCGTGACGGGCGACAAGGCGGTGGCGCTCAATCGCGCCGCGGCCGGCGACGTCAACGATACAGGCACGCTTGGCCAATCGATCGCGCAATTCGGCCGCAATACCATAATGCCGCTTGTTGGCGACCTGCTTCGAACCGCAAGTCGGGCCGGCCTGATCGCCTGTGACGATCCTGCCGAAGCCGCCGACATCTACATCAGTCTTTTGATCGGCGATCTCCAGGTTCGCCGGATCGTTGGGGTGCTCGAGGAACTGCCTCGGGCGGAAATCGAGCAAAGATCGAACCGGGCGTTCACCCTGTTCTTGCGCCTCTATGCGGCCAGCCCTTGCCCGGGCGGCAAAACAGCCGGCCCGTTTCCAGGGCGCTCTTCTCACCGAGGAACATCGCGACCATGAGCAAAATTCCCGATCTCGCAGCGATCGAGGCAATGGACACCGCGGATCCGCTGCGTGCCATGCGTGACCGCTTCACCTTGCCCCAGGGGGTGATCTATCTCGACGGCAATTCGCTGGGCGCCGCCTCGCCCGCCGTGTTCGGCGAGCTGCAGAAGGCCGCCACGCAGGAGTGGGCGCAGGATCTCATCCGCGCCTGGAACACCGCCGGCTGGTTCGACATGCCGGTCGAACTCGGCGACCAACTCGGGCGCCTGATCGGGGCCGCCGCCGGCCAGACGGTGGTCTGCGATACCACCTCGATCAACATCTACAAGGTGCTGCATGCGGCACTCGGGATGCGGCCGGACAGGTCAGTCATCGTCGCCGAGGGGGACAGCTTTCCGACCGATCTCTATATGGCCGAAGGCGTTGCCTCGACGCGGCCGGGCACGGTGCTGCGGCTCGAGGGTGTCGATGCGCCGACCATAGAAGAACTGATCGACGAGCGGGTCGCGGTCATCCTGGTCAACCACGTCAACTACAAATCCGGGCAGTTACGCGACATGGCCGCGCTGACGCGGACGGCACATGATGCCGGCGCGCTGATTGTCTGGGATCTCTGCCATACCGCCGGCGCCTTGCCCGTCGAGCTCGACCGTTCGAATGCCGATTTCGCCGTTGGCTGCACCTACAAATATCTCAATGGCGGCCCGGGTGCCCCGGCCTTCATCTACGCGGCCGAGCGCCACCATGGCGATGTCCGCCAGCCGCTCAGCGGCTGGTGGGGCCATGCGCGGCCATTCGCCTTCGAACAGGGTTTTGCTGCCGGCACAGGCATCCGCCGGTTTCTCTGCGGCACGCAGCCTGTGCTGTCGATGCGCGCGCTCAAAGGGGCGCTCGATGTCTGGAACGACGTCGACATGGCAGAGGTGCGCAGGAAGAGCATGGCGTTGACCGATCTGTTCATCCAACTGGTCGAGGCAAAATGCGGCGCCTACGGCCTCGAACTCGAAAGCCCGCGCGATGGCAATGAGCGCGGCAGCCAGGTTTCGTTCCTCCACCCGCATGGCTATCAGGTGATGCGGGCCTTGATCGAGCGCGGCGTGATCGGCGATTTCCGCGCGCCATCCACGATTCGCTTCGGCTTTACGCCGCTTTATGTCGGCTATGTCGATGTCTGGCAGGCTGTCGAGGTGCTGGAAGACATTTTGCGCACGGACGCGTGGCAGGAGGCGCGTTTCGCCGTCAAGGCGGCGGTGACTTAAGAGCCTGTCGCTCAGAAAAGCGCAGTGGGTTCGGGATAACGATATGCAGTCGGCAAAGCTACGTCAGAGCCGGGTGCGGACCTTCCACAGCTCCGGGAACAACTCCACCTCCAGCATCTTCTTCAGGTAGGACGCGCCCGATGTGCCGCCGGTGCCGCGCTTCATGCCGATGATGCGCTCGACCGTGGTGACGTGGTTGAAGCGCCAACGGCGGAAATAATCCTCGAAGTCGACCAGCTTCTCGGCGAGTTCGTAGAACATCCAGTAGCGCTGCGGGTCGCGGTAGATGGTCTGCCAGGCGACAAGGACCTCTTCGTTCTCGGTCCGGGTTTCGCGCCAGTCCGTACGCCTTGCGTCGGCGCCGATGTCGAAGCCGTTGCGGGCGAGCAGCAGCAGCGTCTCGTCGTAGAGCGACGGTTGCGCCAGAATCGCCTCCAGTTTCTCGCTGAGGTCCGGCCGGTGCTTGTGCGGTCCGAGCATTGCGAGATTGCGGTTGCCGGCCACGAACTCGATGGCACGGTACTGCCAGGACTGGAAGCCCGAGGACTGGCCGAGCGCATCACGAAACTCGGTGTATTCACTGGGCGTCATGGTGCGCAGCACGTCCCAGGCATTGTTGAGCTGCTCGAAGATGCGGGCGACACGCGAAAGCATCTTGAAGCTCGGTTCGAGACGGTCTGCGCGGATGGAGCGGATTGCTGCGCCGATTTCGTGCAGCGCGAGCTTCATCCAGAGCTCCGATGTCTGGTGCTGGATGATGAACAGCATCTCGTCATGGGCTGACGAAAGCGGCTCCTGCGCCTCGAGCACCTTTTCCAGATGCAGATAGTCGCTGTAGGACATGCGCTCCTTGAACGACATTTCCGCGCCCTCGGCGGACGGGTCGTAGGGCTTGCTCAATTGACCTTCTCCGCGCGCAGCCGGAAGCGCTGGATCTTGCCGGTCTGCGTCTTGGGCAAAGCGGCGATGAATTTTACCGAACGCGGATATTTGTAGGGCGCGATCATGGCCTTGACGTGATCCTGCAGACGCTTGACGGTCATTGCGTCTGGCGCCACGCCTTGCACGAGCACGACATGAGCCTCGACGATCTGACCGCGCTCGGCATCCTCGGCGCCAATCACCGCGCATTCGGCGACATCGGCATGCGCCAGCAGCGCCGCTTCGACCTCAGGGCCGGCGATGTTGTAGCCGGCACTGACAATCATGTCGTCGGAGCGCGCGGCGAAGTGGAAGAAACCGTCCTCGTCCTGCCAGAACGTGTCGCCGGTGAGGTTCCACCCGTCGCGGACATAGTCGCTCTGCCTGGCATCGGCCATGTAGCGGCAGCCGGTCGGTCCCCGCACCGCGAGCCTGCCCGCGGTGCCGCGCGGCACTTCGCGCATTTCGTCGTCGACGACGCGCGCCTGATAGCCGCCAACGGCCTTGCCGGTGGAGGCAGGCTTCATGTCATCGAAGCGGTTGGAGATGAAAATATGCAGCATTTCCGTGGCGCCGATGCCGTCAAGGATCGGCTTTCCGGTTTTCTCAGTCCATTCCTCGAAGACCGGCGCGGGCAAGGTCTCGCCGGCCGAAACGGCGACGCGCAGCGACGATAAATCGGCCCCTTCGTCCATGGCCTTGAGCATTGCGCGATAGGCGGTGGGCGCGGTGAAGGAGATCGTCGCTTTGTAGGTTTCGATGATGTGGACCATGTTGGGCGGCGTTGCCTGTTCCAGCAGCGTCGCCGCGGCGCCGAAACGCAGCGGGAAGATGGCGAGACCGCCAAGGCCAAAGGTGAAGGCCAGGGGCGGCGAGCCGACGAAGATGTCGTCAGGCGTCACCTGCAGGATCTCGCGGGCGTAGGCGTCGGCGATGATCAGGAGGTCGCGGTGAAAATGCATCGTCGCCTTCGGCACGCCTGTCGTGCCTGAGGTGAAGCCGAGCAGGGCGACGTCGTCACGCCCGGTCTGCACCGCGGTAAACGTCACGGGCTTGTCGAGGGCGGTGCGATCGAGTTCGGCGTCGTGGTTGGCGGTGCCGTCGAAGCCGATGACCTGCTTGAGGAACGCGCTGTCCTTGGCGCAGGCGGTCATCTCGTCCATCAGCCTGGTGTCGCACAGCGCTGTCGTGATTTCGGCCTTGTCGACGATCTTGGCGAGTTCGCCGGCGCGCAGCATCGGCATCGTGTTGACCACGACGGCGCCGACCTTGGTGGCGGCCAGCCAGCAGGCCACCATTGCGGGGTTGTTGGCCGAGCGGATCAGCACCCGATTGCCTGGCTTGACGCCGTAATTCTCGACCAGCGCATGCGCCAGCCTGTTCGTCCAGTCGGATAATTCCTTGTAGGTGCGGCGGCGGCCGTTGCCGATCAGCGCGGTGTGGTCGCCCAACCCTTTCTCGACCAGCCTGTCGGTCAGTTCGACGCCGGCATTGAGCCGTTCGGGATAGTCGAAGCCGTCGAGCAGGAAGTCCGGCCATTGATCCGGCGGCGGCAGGTTATCGCGCGTGAACGTGTCGATATGCGCTGATGGCCCAAGCATTTTCGGCTGCCCCTGTCTGCCTCACGCCCATCGCTGAACAAGGCACAGGATCGCACCAGTCGAAATTTGTTTCAAGCCTAAAATGTTTTGCCCCCGGAGCATTGACGTTGCCGCTGTCGATCGCCATTGCTATCGGCTGAAACGATGCCGTCCGGGGGAGGGTGCCGATGCTCGAACATCGCATTGCCGATTGGGACAATGCCTACGCCAACGGCGCCAACATCGCCGGCAGCGATCGCTGGCCAGCTGCATGGGTCGAACCGGCGCAGGCATTTCGCGATGCGCTTGCGGCAAAGGGCAGGACTCAGCTCGACATCGCCTATGGCGACAGGCCGCGCAACCGGCTCGATCTCTTCCTTCCCGCCGGGGCACCCAAGGGGCTCGTCGTGTTCATCCATGGCGGCTACTGGCTGGAGTCCGACAAGGATAGCTGGTCGCATCTCGCCAAGGGCTCGGTTGACAGCGGCTTTGCCGTGGCGATGCCGTCCTATACGCTCTGCCCCGCCATACGCATCGCCGGCATCTCCCACGAGATCGGCGCGGCGATCGGCAAGGCGGCGGCGATGGTCGGGGGACCGCTTATGCTGACCGGGCATTCGGCCGGCGGCCATCTCGCCAGCCGCATGGCGACGACATCAACGCCCTTGGCGGCCGGCGTGGCAAGGCGCGTACGCCACGTTGTTTCGATTTCGGGCCTGCATGACCTGCGTCCGCTTATGCGCACCGGCATGAACGCGGCGCTGAAAATCGATGAAGCCGAGGCGCTGACGGAAAGCCCGGCGCTGCTGCGGCCCATGGATGGCGCTCGCGTCACGTGCTGGGCCGGAGGCGGCGAGCGGTCCGAGTTCTTGCGCCAGAACGCCTTGCTGGCCAATATCTGGACAGGGCTTGGTGCCGTCACGAGCGCGGTGGTCGAGCCGGACCGACATCATTACGACATTGTCGAAGGCCTGGCTGATCCGGTCCATCCGCTGACACGAACTTTGCTTGCGGAGTAGAAAAACGGCGAAACTTCACCTCAGCATTATAACGCTGCAGGCATTTCCTACAGCCGCGGCGGACGCAGACGGTTCGCGCACGATCAGTCCGTTGGCCTCGGCCAGTATCCTCAGCATCGAGGAATCCTGGATGCTGAAAGGGGTTGCCACCAGCATGCCGGCCTCTTGCCTGACCACCGCCCGCACATAGTCCTGGCGCAGATCATTGGCCTGCATGGCGGCGCCCAGCCTTGCCTGACGAATATCTTGCCGGAAATCGCGGCCGCCGAGGCGTGCCAGGAGCGGTTTCAGGAACAGTTGCGAGCAGACGAGGCTCGCCACCGGATTGCCGGGCAGGCCGATGCACCTGATGTCGCCGAGGCGGCCGAACATCAGCGGCTTGCCGGGACGCATGGCGATCTTCCAGAAACCCAGCGTCATGCCTTCGCCGGTCAGCACGTCATGGATCAGATCGTGGTCGCCGACCGAGGCGCCGCCAAGCGTGACGATGACATCAGCGCCGGCCGCGACCGCTTTCCTGACCAGCGCCGCGATGGCTTCCTCGCGATCAGCGGCAATGCCGAGATCAAGCGCATGCGCGCCGACCGATTGCGCGGCGGCGGCGACGCCATAGGCGTTTGACGAAATGATCTGGTCGGGGCCGAGTTCGCTGCCGGGCGGCAGCAGCTCGTCGCCGGTGGCGATGATGGCAACCAGCGGCCGCTTTACGACGCCCACCCGGGGATGGTTGGCCGAGGCGACAAGCGACAGTGCTGCCGGATCGAGCACGCGGCCTTTTTCCAGCAGGATGTCGCCCTCGGAGAAATCGAGCCCGAAGCGGCGGATGTTGCGCCCCTCGGCCGTCGGTTCGACCACCTCGATGCTGCCGCCGCCGAGGTCACGAACGTTTTCCTGGATGACGATGGTGTCTGCGCCTTGCGGCAGCGGAGCACCGGTGAAGATGCGCACGGCCTGCGCCTTGCCGACGGCGCCGTCAAAGCCGCGCCCGGCCGCCGCCACGCCCATCACCGAAAGCCGGGACGGCACGGACGCGACATCGACAGCGCGGACCGCGTATCCGTCCATGGCAGAGGCGTTGAAGGGCGGTTGGGTGCGCAACGCCACCACCGGTTCCGCGAGAACGCGATCCACGGCCTCGAGGAGCGAAACGCTTTCGCTCGCAAGCGGCGCAGCACCCTCCAGCAGGCGTTCGAGCGCTGCTGCGACCGGAAGCAGCGCCATCAGGCGACCGCCCCATCTTCGCCAGCGGCTTTGTAGTCGCCCGACTTGCCGCCGGTCTTTTCGACCAACCGGATGCCGGTGATGACCATGGCACGGTCGACCGCCTTGGCCATGTCGTAAATGGTCAGGCAGGCAACCGAAGCCGCGGTGAGCGCTTCCATCTCGACGCCGGTCTTGCCGGTGACGCGCGCCAGCGCAATGATCTTCAGTCCGGGCAGGGCAGGATCGGGCTCAATGTCGACGGAGACCTTGGTCAAGAGCAGCGGATGGCAGAGCGGGACCAGCTCATGCGTCTTCTTCGCTGCCATGATGCCGGCTATGCGCGCGGTGCCCAGCACATCGCCTTTCTTGGCATTGCCGGCCAGGATCATCTTCAGCGTCTCGGGCCGCATCGAGACGAAACCCTCGGCGACAGCGGTGCGCGTCGTTTCGTCCTTGCCGCCAACATCGACCATGTTGGCCTGGCCCTGCGGGCCGAGATGGGTGAGGGCGGCCGTCATCGTCAGACGGCCTCGGCCGCTGCCTTGCCGGTGAGCAGCGCGCGCGTTGCCGCGGTCACATCCTGCTGGCGCATCAAACTTTCGCCGACCAGGAAGGTGCCGATGTCGCTCTTCTGCAATCTGAGGCAGTCGTCATGAGAGAAGATGCCGCTTTCGCTGACCAGCAAGTAACCGCCCGGAATCATCGCCCGCAGTCGTTCCGAGGTTTCGAGACGGGTCTCGAATGTCCGCAGATTACGGTTGTTGATGCCGATTAATTGCGACGACAGCTTCAGTGCGCGCTCCGTCTCGGCCTCGTCGTGGACCTCGATCAGCGCATCCATGCCGAGTTCGAATGCCGTCGCTTCAAGCTCGCTCGCCAAATCATCATCTACGCTGGCCATGATGATCAGGATGGCGTCCGCCCCCCAGGCGCGAGCTTCATGGACCTGATAAGGATCGAACAGAAAATCCTTGCGCAGCGCGGGCAGGGTGACGGCGGCTCTTGCCTTGGTGAGAAATTCCGGCGCGCCCTGGAAAGACGGTGCGTCGGTCAGCACCGAAAGACAGGCGGCGCCGCCCTTTGCATAGGCCCGCGCGAGCGCTGGCGGATCGAAGTCGGCGCGGATCAAGCCCTTGGACGGGCTTGCCTTCTTGATCTCGGCAATCAGAGCGAAGCCGCCGGATCTGCGCTTCGCCTCAAGCGCCGTGAGAAAGCCGCGCGGCGCGTCAGTGTCTTTCGCCCGCGCCTTGATCTCGGCCAGCGGCACGCGCGCCTTGGCCGTCGCGATCTCGTCGCGCTTGTAGGCCTCGATCTTGCGCAGGATGTCCGACATCTGTCTAACCGTTCGAAATCTCGACCAGCCGGTCGAGCACCTGCAGCGCCCGGCCGCTGTCGATGGCTTGCACCGCCGTCGCCATGCCGTCGGCGAGCGTCGTCGCCTTGCCCGCCACCACCAAGCCGCCGCCGGCGTTCATCAGCACGGTGTCGCGAAAAGCGCCCACGGCGCCACCCAGCATAGCGCGCAACGCCTCGGCGTTGTAGGCAGCGTCGCCGCCGCGCAGTTCTTCCTTGGTGTGACGGGTCAGGCCAACCGCTTCGGGCGTCAAGGTGAAGGTGCGGATCTCGCCGCCGATCAGTTCGGCGACATGCGTTTCACCCGTGGTGGTGATCTCGTCGTAGCCGTCACCATGAACGACCCAGGCATGCTCGGTGCCCAGCGCCTTCAGCGTCTGGGCCACCGGTATGATCCATTCCGGCATGAATACGCCGACCATCTGCCGGCGCACGTCGGCCGGGTTGGAGAGCGGACCGAGCAAGTTGAAGATGGTCCTGGTGCCGAGCTCCACGCGGGTCGGGCCGACATGCTTCATCGCCGGGTGATGTGCCGGCGCGAACATGAAGCCGACACCAGCCTCGTGGATGCAGCGGCCGATGGCCTGCGGCGTGAGGTCGATCTTGACGCCGAGCGCGGTCAGGACGTCGGCCGCACCGGTCAGCGAAGACAACCCGCGATTGCCATGCTTGGCGACCGGAACCCCGCTGGCGGCGATGACGAAAGCGGATGCCGTCGAGATGTTGACGGAGTGCGAATTGTCGCCGCCGGTGCCAACGATGTCGATGGCGCCGACAGGTGCGTCGACGCGAAGCATCTTGGCGCGCATGGTGGCGACGGCGCCCGAAATCTCGTCCACCGTCTCGCCGCGCACACGCAACGCCATCAGGAAGCCGCCGATCTGGCCGGGCGTAGCATCGCCCGACATGATGATGTCGAAGGCCTCGCGCGCCTCGTCGAAGGACAGGGCGGTGCCGGTCGCGACCTTGGCGATATGGGTTTTCAGCGCGCTCATCTTGTCGAGGCTTGGGCAACGGCAGCCTGGTCGACGCGGACGCCGTACTGCGTCTGCAACTGCGCCACCAACTGGTCGAGCAGATCGTCCGACATGCCGGAGGTGAAGGACTTGCGCGCGTCCTCGGGCACCGAACTGGCATCGGCCCCGGCGGGTTCGAACACCTCGGCGACCTTGAACAGGATTTGCGCGTCGCTGGTGGGAGAGGGGATCAAGCCGGTGCCGCCTTCGCCGACGCCGAACATCACCGCTGCACCTTCCTTGCCGAAATCGGCGTCGTCGGCTTCGCGCTTCAGGCCACGCTTGGTCTGCTTTTCCAGCTTGAGCTCGCCGGCAATGACGTCGAGCGTTGCGCCGGCCTTGAGCCGCTTTTCCAGCTCCTGCGCCTTGGCGGTCAGCCGCTTGGCCGTCTCGGCCGCGGTCCAGTCGGCAACGACCTTCTGGCGAACTTCGTCCAGCGTGCGGTCGCGGGCCGGCGTGATCGAAGCCACTTCATAGAAAATGAAGCCGTTATCGGCCGTGGTCAGCGCCTCGTTTTCAGTATTCGGTTCGGCATCGAAGGCAGCCTTGATCAGGGCCGGCGATTCCGGCAGATCCTTGACGATGGAGCCATCGGGCCGCAGGCCACTGCGATCGATCGCGTCGACAGTGACGACCTTCAGCTTCAGCTTGGCGGCGGCGTCGGCCAGCGAACTGCCGGCGGCGCGACTGTCCTCGTAATTATCATGCACGTCCAGAAGGATGCGGTTTGCCTCGCCCAGCGCCAGGTCCTTGCGGATCTGGTCCGACACTTCGGCCAGCGGCTTCACGACTTCGGGCTTGATCTCGGTGACGCGCAGCAGCACGGGACCAAAGGCACCCTGCACGACAGGGCTGACCTCATTGACGTTGAGCGCAAAAGCAGCGTCGGCGACCGCCTTGTCGGCGATCTTGTCCTTGGCGAGCGTTCCGAGCAGCGTGTCGGCCGGGGTCTTGCCTTCCGCAGTGACGAGCTTGTCGAAGGTTGCGCCGGACTTCAACGAATCGAGCGCGGCCTTGGCCTCGTCCGGCGTCTTGAACACAAGCTGCTCTATGGTGCGCATCTCGGGAGTGGTGTAGCGCGCCTTGTTCTTGTTGTAGTCGTCGCTGACCTGGGCGTCGGTCACCGAGCTCGTATCCATGATGTCCTGCGGCTCGAGCCTGACATAGGAAAACTTGCGGTATTCGGGCGCGGCATAGGTCTTCTTGTTGGCCTCGAAATAGGCCTGCAGCGCGCTGTCGCTCGGCGCCTCGATGGGTTCGACCAGCGCCTTCGGCAAGGTCAGATAGTCGACCGTACGATCCTCGCCACGGTACAGGGCCACCGCCTTGAAGAAGGTGTCAGGCGCCTTGAGGCCGTCCGAAACCGCCTCGACGATCTGCTGGCGCACCGCGACCTGGGCACGATTCTTCAAATAATCCTCCGGGCGCATGCCAACCTCACGCAGCCTGTATTCGAAGGCTCTCCGGTCGAACTGTCCGCCGGGGCCCTTGAACGCCGGATCCTCGCGGGTGAGTTCCGCCAGCCGGTCCTTGGACAGGCCAAGGCCGAGCTTGCGAGCCTGTTCGTCGAGGACCGCGCCCGAAACAAGCTGCGCCAACACCTGGTTGTCGACGCCGAGCGCCTTTGCCTGTTCGTGGGTGAGGCGCTGACCGAACTGCTGCGACATGACGGCGAGCTGGCGGTCATAGGCGAGGCGGTATTCGTTGATCGACACCTTGGTGCCGCCGGCCGTGATGACGGAGTCGTGGCCGGCAAGGCCACCCATCAGCCGTCCCGATACGCCCCAGACCGCAAAACTGACCACCAGCAGCGAAAGCAGTAACTTCGCGACCCAGGTGCCCGCCGCGCTTCTCAATATACCAAGCATCGTTACTTCCGATTTATGCGCATTTTCGGATGCGCCGAGTCTGAAACAAGCGCAATAGCGCCCTTCCGGTCCACTGTCGATTGCTTTGTGGCTTGATTTTGGTAGTGAGAACGCCAGCCGAATGTCACCCGGAGAAGCAAACGATGACGCCAGGAATTCGCCCGCTCGTCGCAGGCAACTGGAAAATGAACGGTACCAGCGCCTCGCTCAATGAACTCAGGATGATCGGCAACGGTTTCATGAGCGGGCTCGACGCAGACACCGAGGCGCTGGTCTGCGTTCCCGCGACCTTGCTCGCCCATGCCGCCGAGATTCTGTCGCGTACGCCGGTTCATGCCGGCGGTGAGGATTGCCACGCCAAGGAGAGCGGCGCCTATACCGGGTGCATCTCCGCGGAGATGCTGAAGGATGCGGGCGCGACCCACGTCATCGTCGGCCATTCCGAATGCCGCGAACAGCGCGGCGAGGATGATGCCACAGTTCAGGCCAAGGCCTCCGCAGCCTGGCGCGCCGGGCTTGTGGCCATTGTCTGCATCGGCGAGACGCGGCAGGAGCGCGAAGCGGGCGCGACGCTGGACGTGCTGTCACGCCAAGTTGCCGGTTCGGTGCCGGCAAGCGCTACCGCGTCCAACACGATCGTTGCCTATGAGCCGGTGTGGGCGATCGGCACCGGCCTGACCCCGACCGTCGCCGATGTAGCCGAGGCGCATGCGCATATTCGCGAAAAACTGTCGGAGAAACTCGGCACCGCCGCGGGCAAGATGCGCATTCTCTATGGCGGTTCGGTCAAGCCGTCCAATGCAGTGGAACTGCTTGGGGTCAGGAATGTCGACGGCGCGCTGGTTGGCGGGGCCAGCCTGAAAGCGGCCGACTTCCTGGGCATCGCGGAAGCCTATCGCAGCATCTCCTGATGACTTCGCGCGGCGCCGAAGCGGGCGCGGCGCACGGGAAATCGTTGTAAAGGACGCCTTGCTTCCCATATTCCGGCCACGGGCTTGGAAATGCCGTGAAAGCATTGTATTGAGCCGCCTCCAATTCCCCGGTCGTGTCCGCGGCCGGGCAGGGCATTGCCAGGATAAACTATGCAAACCGTACTGATCGTCATCCATCTCATGGTCGTTCTGGCCCTTGTCGGCGTTGTGCTGCTGCAGCGCTCCGAAGGCGGCGGCCTTGGCATTGGTGGCGGATCTGGCTTCATGACGGCGCGCGGCGCCGCCAATGCGCTGACTCGGGCGACGGCGATTCTGGCGGCCGCTTTCTTCGTGACGTCGCTGACCTTGTCGATCATTGCCCGCTACGGCGAGAAGCCGATCGACATTCTCGACCGCGTTCCCGCAACATCGGACGGCGCCGGCAAGGGCGTACTCAACCAATTGCCTGGCACGACCACCCCGACGCCGCCTTCAGGCAACGCGGCGCCGACGCCGCCTTCCGGCAACGGAGCCGCGACAACGCCCCCGGCCAACGCTCCGGCCGCGCCGCCCGCCGCCGGCTCGACGTCGCCGGCGACCAACGGCGCCAGCACCGCGCCCGCGGCCCCGCAGGTGCCGAACCAGTAATCCGGGTTCGTTCAAGGGCTATCTGACAGGGAGCGCCGGCGTGCGAACGCCGGCATTCTGCGTCGTTACAACCGAACTGCGCTCGGTTCCGGCTCTCGCTGCCGGGCCCTCGGCCCGCTCTGATCTCTTACACTCAGCCGATCTGTTGTCGTTTGACCACAGTCGCGGCAAATGCGGCGGCATCACGAAGATTCGACGGGAAGTGCAGCGGCCTCGCGCTTGAGGCGCCCGCGCTTATTCGACTATAGATTGCGCGCGGCATTTTCGGTGTCCTTGGGGGACGCCGGGCGACGCCGTGGGCAACAAATATTGAACGATCGGATCTTCGCCATGCAGCTTCGCAGCTTCATCTTCCTGGGACTTTGCGCCGCACTCGGCATGAGCTCCCCGGCTTTCGCCGGCGTGCCAGCCAATTTGGCCGCCAATCAGTCGGTCGGCAAGACCGACGCCATCAACGTCGCAGCCAAGAGCGATGCGGCGCAGTTGAGGCTTCTCAAGAAGAAGAAAAATCCGACACCGGACGATCTCGCCCAGATCAAAAAGATCGAGGCCAAGATCGTTGCCGACAAGGAAGCCGCCAAGGCCAAGGCGCTGGAAGCCAGGAAGATGGCGATGCGCGAAGCGGCGAAAGCGAAGGCCGAGGCGGAACGGCAGGCGTTCCTGGCCAAGAGAGGCAAGACTGCCCCGGCGACCGAAGTGGCCGCGGCCAAGCCGGCCAAGAATGTCACGAAGATCATCGAGCCGTTGACGCCGATCGAGCCGATTCCTTCGGCCGAACCGGAATCGGCCGAGGTGATGAACGTTGCGCTGACCGGCAACAATGGCGAATTGCGCAGCGAGCTGCCTGGCCAGAAGCAGCGCACCGGCGGCGGCCTGTTCGCCGGACTGTTTGGCGGCCAGATGGCATCGTCCTCGATCAACTATCTGCCTGAGACCCGTGCGCTGGATTCGGCGCTCGCCAGGAAAAACGCCAAGAAGCCGTTCAAGGTAAAGCCGGAGTTCGTGCCACAGGACGTGGAATTCACCGGTTACGAGGCCGGCACGATCGTCATCGATACCAGTGCCCGCCGGCTCTATCTGGTGGAATCATCGTCCACCGCCCGCCGCTACGCCATCGCGGTCGGCCGCGAAGGATTGCAGTTCAAGGGCACCGTGGCGGTCGGCGACAAGCAGGAGTGGCCACGCTGGATCCCGACGCTGGACATGCAGAAGCGCGAGCCCAAGCATTATGCCCAGTACAAGGACGGCATGCCCGGCGGCGGCCAGAATCCGCTCGGCGCCCGCGCCATCTACCTCTATGACGGCAAGAAGGACACGCATTTGCGCATCCACGGCACCATCGCGCCGCAGTCGATCGGAACCAGCGCTTCCAATGGCTGTTTCCGCATGATGAACGAGCACGTCATGGACCTCTACAGCCGCGTCAAGGTCGGCACCAAGGTCGTCATCATCTGACGTTTGCAGCAGCTTGCCAAAAGGGCCGGTTCAGCCGGCCCTTTTGTTTTGCCTCGCTCTTGGTCGCGTTCCAGTGGAACGGGCCAGCCCGTTCGACATGGGCCTATCCGAAAACCGGATCCCATTTTCGGATCACGGTTCGAGCGCCTTCTTGGGAAAAAGCCTTAGCGGCGGTTTTTTCTCTGGCGGAATCAATCCGGCCGCGTTAAGCGATGACTCCCATGGCGCGATATGTATTCATCACAGGCGGCGTGGTTTCCTCACTTGGAAAAGGCATTGCCGCAGCGGCCCTAGGGGCTCTCTTGCAGGCGCGGGGCTATCGCGCACGCATCAAAAAACTCGATCCCTACCTCAATGTCGATCCGGGCACGATGTCGCCGTATCAGCATGGCGAGGTGTTCGTCACCGATGACGGCGCCGAGACCGATCTCGATCTTGGCCATTACGAGCGGTTCACTGGCCGTTCCGCCAACCAGCAGGACAACATCACCACCGGCCGCATCTACAAGAACATCATCGAGCGCGAGCGGCGCGGCGACTACCTCGGCGCCACCGTGCAGGTCATCCCGCACGTCACCGACGAGATCAAGAATTTCGTCCTCGACGGCAATGACGACTATGATTTCGTGCTGTGCGAAATCGGCGGCACCGTGGGCGACATCGAGGCGATGCCTTTCCTGGAGGCGATCCGCCAGCTCGGCAACGACCTGCCGCGCAACAACGCCGTCTATGTGCATCTGACGCTGATGCCCTATATCCCGACCGCGGGCGAATTGAAGACCAAGCCGACCCAGCATTCGGTTAAGGAGCTGCGCGGTATCGGCATCGCGCCCGACATCCTGCTCGTCCGCGCCGACCGGGCCATTCCCAAGGAAGAGCGTAGAAAACTGTCGCTGTTCTGCAATGTCAGGGAGAGCGCGGTCATCCAGGCGCTCGACGTGCCGCACATCTACGACGTGCCGATGGCTTACCACAAGGAAGGGCTCGATTCGGAAGTGCTGGCCGCGTTCGGCATCGACCCCGCGCCGAAGCCGCGCATGGAGCCGTGGCAGGCCGTGTCCAACCGCATCCACAATCCGGAAGGCGAGGTGACCATCGCCATCGTCGGCAAATATACCGGCCTCAAGGACGCCTACAAATCGCTGATCGAGGCGCTGTCGCATGGCGGTCTGGCCAACCACGTCAAGGTCAAGCTCGACTGGATCGAATCGGAAATCTTCGAGAAGGAGGATCCGGCGCCCTGGCTGGAAAAGGTGCATGGCATCCTGGTGCCCGGCGGTTTCGGCGAGCGCGGCTCGGAAGGCAAGATCCTGGCTGCGAAATTCGCGCGTGAGCGCAAGGTGCCGTATTTCGGCATCTGCTTCGGCATGCAGATGGCCTGTATCGAGGCGGCGCGGTCGCTGGCCGGGGTCGATGAGGCCTCCTCGACCGAATTCGGCCCGACCCAGGAGCCGGTCGTCGGCCTGATGACGGAGTGGCTGAAGGGCAACATGCTGGAGAAGCGCCGGACAACCGGCGATCTCGGCGGCACGATGCGGCTCGGCGCCTATCAGGCCGAGCTCGCCAAGGGTTCCAAGATCGCCGACATCTATGGCGACACGCAGATTTCCGAGCGTCACCGCCACCGCTACGAGGTCAATATCGACTATAAGCAGCGGCTGGAGGATTGCGGCCTGGTGTTTGCCGGCATGTCGCCCGACGGCGTGCTGCCCGAAACGGTCGAATACCCCGACCATCCCTGGTTCATCGGCGTGCAATACCACCCCGAGCTGAAGAGCCGGCCGCTCGACCCGCATCCGCTGTTCGCCAGCTTCATCGAGGCGGCGGTCGAACAATCGCGCCTGGTATAGGCGCGCCAGGCGGGGTTCGGCATCCGATGCAGACCTACGTCGCCCTTCTCTACAGCATCGTCCTGGGAGAAGGGCGCCGGGTCGTGATGTCCGACCTGAAGGCGATGGCGGAAGGCCTCGGGCTGAAGAATGTCCGTACGCTCGTGGCGACGGGCAATCTTGTCTTCGAGGCGCCGGCGACGGACGTCGCCGGTCTCGAGCAGCGTCTGGAAGCCGCCTTCAAAAAAGCTTTCGGCCGCCATGTCGATATCATCGTGCGCGGTGCCGAAGATTGGCTGAGGCTCGCGGCCGGCAATCCGTTTCCGGCTGAATCCGCCGAGACCGGTGACCAGGTGGCCGTCCGGATAATGCGCAAGCCCGTGCCCGACGATGCGGCGGCGGCGCTCGAGACCCATGCCGCCGCCGATGAGAAGGTGATGTCACGCGGCGGCGACATCTGGGTCGTCTTTTCGCGGGAACGACCGAGTTCACGGCTGCTCGCGGCCGCCAATCACAAACGCCTGGGCGTCGGCACGTCGCGCAACTGGAACACGGTGCGCCGGCTCGCCGAGATGGTAGAAGCAGGCAGTAGGCGGTAGGCAGTAGGCAGTAGGCAGTAGGCAGTAGGGGGAAGCCGTCTGCTTTCCCTACCTTTCCTGCCTACTGCCCATTTCAGGCCTTCGCTGTCTTGGCGCCGGCACCCACGGCCGCGGTGCGCAGCACGTAGTAGATGATGCCGGCAATCCCGACGCCGAAGAACCAGCCATAGACGCCCCACCAGGATGGCAGCCAATTGGTGAAGTTCGGCAGGATCGAGGAGAAGACGGCGCCAATGCCGGCAGCGATAAAGGCATTGACATGCCAGCCGCCCTGGAAGCGGAACTCGCCATCCTCGCGATAAAGCGCTTCGACGTCGACCTCGCCCTTCCGGATCAGGTAGTAGTCGACCATCATGACGCCGAAGATCGGCCCCATTGTCGCGCCGATGATGTTGACGAAGGACGCAGCGCTGCCTTCCCAAGGCGCGAAGGGATAGAGCACGAGCGCGATCAGTGCCGCGATGTAGCCGCCCTTCTTGAAGTCGATCTGGCGCGGGAAGACGTTGGAGAAGTCGAAGGCCGGCGAGACGAAGTTGGCCACGACATTGATGCCGAGCGTCGCCACCGCGAAGGTCAAGGCGGCGAGCGCGGCCAAGAACCAGCTGCCGAATTTCGCCGATATCTGGTCGGGGTGCAGCAGCACCTCGTGATAGACGTCGTAAGCGGCAATGGTGGTGACGCCAGCGACCAGCGAGAACAGGATGAGATTGATCGGCAGGCCCCAGATATTGCCCTTGCGCAGCGATGCCTTGTCCGGTGCATAGCGGGCGAAATCGCAGAAGTTGAGATAGAGGGCCGAAAAATAGGTCACCCAGATCGCGGCGACGGCGAACAGCGACGTCCACGATCCCGGCGTACCTGGCACGCCCGCATCCTTGGTCTTTTCGAGCAGCACCTCCATCGGAATGTCACTGGTGAAGGCGAAGGTCCCGGCTTTGACACAGAGATAGACGGCCAGGATCAGCATCATCACCCACACGGCTGGCCCGGCCCAATCCTGGAAGCGGCGCACCGTCTCCATGCCGTTCTGGATAATCAGCAGCTGCAGCGCCCAGATGACCACGAAGCAGATCACTTCCAGCCCGGAGTGGCCGAGGAAATGGGTGTTGGCGTTGAAATCGGCGAACCATTGCGAGCGGATCAGCAGCGCGACAATGGCGCCGGAAGCGGCCGCCGTCTGTGCGCCGTACCAGAAGCAGGCGACGATGGCGCGCACCAGCGCCGGTATGTTGGCGCCCCAGATGCCGAACGAGGCGCGGGCGAGCACTGGGTAAGGCACGCCGGTCTTCACGCCGGCATAGCCCACCATGTTCATCAGCGCGTAGATGACGAGCGAGCCGATGCCGATGGCGATGATGAAGTTGACGAAACCGCCGCAGAACAGGAAAAGGCTGGCGGCGAGATAGTAACCCCAGAGGCTGTGCACGTCCGACGTCCAGACGTTGAAGATCGAGAATGGTCCCCAGTTTCGTATCTTGGCCGGTGCGAGATCTTCGTTATATAGATCCGGCGATGCGCCTTGTATCGTCATTGCAATTGTCCCCTTCTTGCAGCACGCGCCCTCACGCGTTGACCGTCAAGGTTACGCCTGACGCGAGGGAAGGGGCAATCGGCTGATTTGCCGACTTTGGCCTTAAAGATATTCAATGGGGATCGCTCTTATCGCGCGGCACGATACTTGCCGCTCTGATCGGCGAGTCCGATTCGCGGCGCTTTCAAGCGCCGGCAGCGACGACATCGCAGTCGCGGCGGGCAAACCTGCCCTTTTTTTGCCAAGCGCACGTTTTTTATGGAACCAAGTGGATGATGGCGCGTTTGATGGGGTTCGGTCGAACACGTCGCGACCGAGCGGGAGGATACGATGAATTATTTGCATTTTTTTTCGCCCGTGCGGATCTCACGCGGGCAGGGACACCCTATCGAGGAAATCGACAGTGTTGCCGAGGCCATGGTTTTTTTGCGTAAATGGCCGACCGGGCGACGTGGCCCTGTCTATCAATGCGCGCTGAACTGCTGCGCGGCCGCCCTGTCGGGGCAGATGTCGGCTGAAGAAGCCAGGAAGGCGTTCACGGGCTTCGCCCGGATCACGCGGCTTCTGGATGACGAGATGGCCTTGTCGGTGGGCAGCGAGCCAGTTGGGCGCGTGTACGCGCTGCGGCGGTAACGTTCTGAACCGGCTGTAGTCGAAAATCGGCGCCGACCCCCGGCGCCGATCGACTGTTTGTCCGTTTGCCATGGCGTCGGCGAACGCCTAATGCGGCGCGGCCCAGGATGGCCACCATCTGCTTGTGGTCGGCAACTTCGGAAAGCAGCCAATCCTGGCAAGGCGGTCCCCCGTCTTGTTCGCCGCAGTTGAAAGACTATCGACCAGGTCGCAAAACGGCGTGCCGCTCTCCTGCGGTGTAGCAAGGGGGTGCAAGCTTCCGATTTCTTGGAGCGATTTCGCCCAGCACTCGAAAAAACGAGAAGACAGCACTTCAGGCCATAGGATTTGGCAGGCGCAGAAGGACCGCCTTCAGACTTGCTGCTCGAGTGAGGGGCTTGCCTACTTCGCATATGTCGCCGATATGAGGATTGGTGGCCATACTGCCCGCATCAACCAACCAATTGACGCAAAAAATGTCGAGATACCAAGAGCATAAGGTGGCAATCGCCCCGATGATGGATTGGACGGACCGCCATTGCCGGTTCTTCCATCGCCAGCTGACTCGCCGTGCGTTGCTCTACACCGAGATGGTGGTGGCGGACGCGGTCATCCAGGGCGCGCGCGAGCGCCTGCTCGGTTTCGACGATGCGGAACATCCGGTCGCGCTGCAGCTCGGCGGCTCCGATCCGGGGAAGCTGGCCGAGGCGGCGCGCATCGGCCAGGCTTTCGGCTATGAGGAAATCAACCTCAATGTCGGCTGCCCGTCGGACCGCGTCCAGTCCGGTACGTTCGGCGCCTGCCTGATGAAGGTGCCTGACCTCGTCGCCGACTGTGTCGCGGCGATGAAGGCGGCGGTGACCATTCCCGTAACCGTCAAATGCCGCATCGGCGTCGACGAGCAGGATCCCGAGCCGGCGCTGGATGCGCTTGCAGACGGTGTTTTCGCGGCCGGCGCCGACGCCCTTTGGGTGCATGCGCGCAAGGCATGGCTGGAGGGGCTGAGCCCCAAGGAAAACCGCGACATCCCGCCGCTCGACTATGGCCGCGTCTATCGGTTGAAGGCGAGAAAACCGAGCGAATTCATCGGCATCAATGGCGGTATTCAATCGCTTGAAGAGGCGCAGACGCATCTCCAGCACCTCGACGGCGCCATGCTCGGCCGCGCCGCCTACCATACTCCAGGCATTCTGACCGGCGTCGATGCCATGTTTTATGGAGAGCGGACCGGTCCCTTCGATTTCGCCGCGCTGATCGATGTCATGGCCGGCTACGCCGGACGCCATGTCGAACAGGGCGGGCGGCTCGGCCACGTCACCCGCCATATGGTCGGGTTGTTCCATGGATTGCCCGGTGCGCGCCGCTACCGCCAGATCCTCTCCACGGATGCAACGCGCCCCGGCGCTGGGCCGCAGGTGCTGAAGACGGCGTTCGCTGCGGTCGACCTCAGCGGGGCGGTCGACAAGGCCGCCTGAACCGCTTTCGCCGAACGTCAATCCCGGAGGGTCATCCGGTCGCCGCGCACGTCGAAGCCGGACAGCGAACTGATGAAGTTCATGCCGAGCAGGCTCTGGCCAAGCATACCGGGTGCCGCGACCATCACCGGCATATTCTTTCGCACGATGCCGCCGATGGCCAGTTCGTTGGTTTTCACAGCCGCGGCGCGCGCCGTGCCGTTGGCGGTCGAGACCGGTATGGTGAAATCGAGAGCGGCGGGATTGATCCCGGCTGCCTGGGCGTCCTGCGACGTCAACACGGTGCTGGTCGCTCCTGTGTCGACCACCGTGCGCACTGGCGCGCCGTTGATCAGGATGCGCGCCTCGAAATGGCCATTGTCGGCCTTGTCGAGCGTCACGGTGGCATGGCCGTCCTCGATGCCCAGCGCCAGCGGGCTGCCGGGAACAAGGCCAGCGGTTACCCGGTTGGCGAAATCCTGCAATTCGTAGCGATATTGATAGCCGGCGATCAGCGCGAGCGCGATCGCCGCCCACGCGCCGAGATTGCGCGCCATGGCGCTGAGCGGGCGGCCCGACCTTAGAAGGCCGGCGCCGATGAGCGCGCCGAAGGCGCCCAGCCAGATCAACCGGCCGAAATCATCGTTCTCGACGCCGAGCGTATTGCCGGCGGAATCGTTGAACATCAGCAGCACCGCGCCGACGCCGATGACGAGCATCAGGATCCAGAACAGGCGGTTCATGTCGGCAATCCGTTCACGAGAGCGCGTCGCGTTCCCGTGCCATACGGGTGCGGCGGGTTTCGCGGCGCGGCCGGCGCTCGACCGTCTCCAGCCTTGCAGGCAGTTGGGCCATGACGTTACGGCGCGCCTGCGCCGTCATGTCGATCCAGGCGCCGATCTCGTCCCGGGTGCGGCCGCACCCGAAACAGAAACCGGTCTTCATATCGATCGAACAGACCAGAATGCATGGGGATTCGATGGCCGTCATGAATGTTTCCTTGGCTGACTTCCACATGGTGCAACGGCATGGCCTTTGCAAGCCCTCGGGAATGCGTCGCTCGCGGCCGCTTTTACATCAGGCGCGGGAGGTTGTGCCGGCGCACGAGGGCGGCTATGCCGCTGCCATCTGCAAGGACGATTTCCACGACATGACCAGAGCACAGCCCTTCGACGATTTCCGTAACCTGCTGGCCAACCTGCCGGCGGCCGACACGACAGCCGAGGCCCGTGTGCGAACGCTGTTCGCCAAGGCGGACAAGCCAAGGAACTCGCTTGGTCGCATCGAGGATATCGCTGCCTGGCTGGCAGCATGGAGTGGCCGTGCGCCGCCGGCAGTGACGCGGCCTCTGGTCGCGGTCTTTGCCGGCAACCATGGTGTTGTCAGGCACGGCGTCTCGCCGAGAGCCGTGGCGGCGACCGCAAACGCCGTCGAACTGTGTGCGGCCGGCGGTGCAGCGATCAACCAGGTCTGCGTCGCCAACGACCTCGGGCTGAAGGTTTTCGATCTCGCCTTGCATATTCCGACAGCCGACATCACGCAGGATGCCGCACTCGACGAGCGGGGTTGCGCCGCGACCATGGCCTTTGGCATGGAGGCGATCGCCGGCGGCGCCGACCTGCTTTGCCTCGGCGATCTGGGCGTCGGCAATTCCACCGTCGCCGCGGCCCTGTTCGCGGCCGTGTTGGGCGGCAAGGGCACCGATTGGGTCGGCCCGGGCTCTGGCGCCGATGCGGCGATGCAGGCGCGCAAGGCGGAGGTGGTCGATGCGGCGCTGGCTTTCCACGCCGGCCATCTCGATGAACCGTTGGAGGTGCTGCGCCGGCTCGGTGGCCGTGAGTTCGCGGCGATAGCCGGCGCCATCCTTGCGGCACGGATGCAAAAGATCCCCGTGCTGCTCGACGGAGTTGCGGCAACGGCAGCCGCAGCGGTCCTGCATGCCGCCAATCCTGCCGCGCTGGATCATTGCCTTCTCGCCGGCCTGTCGCCGGAGCCCGCGCATGCGCAGGCCGCCGAGCGCCTTGGCCTTCGCCCCTTGCTTGACCTCGGCGTCGGCCACGGCGAGGGAGTAGGCGCGGCACTTGCCGCCGGCCTAATCAAGGCAGCGGCACTGACCAGTTCGGGCATGGCCGCGGCCGTTCGCGGCTAGGCCGAGCATTCGTCGCTCATTCCACGCATGAGGCGCGTCAACGCCGACGCGCCGCGACCGCCGCGGTCGGCAGGGCCGGGAGTTCCTCCATTACCCGGCTCAGCGGGAAGATGGCAATCGCCTCTGTGCCTTCGCGCAGCTTGGAATGAAGTTGGAATTCGCCGCCATGCATGGCGAGCAGGCCCTGCACGATCGGCAGACCAAGTCCGGTGCCCTGTTCGGCGCTCTTGATGGCGATCGAACCTTGGCCGAAGGCCGAAAGCACTACCGGGATCTCGTCTTCCGGTATGCCGGGGCCGTTGTCCCTGACCGAGATGTATTGTCCGCCGCCGGCCGTCCAGCCGACGCGCACGCGGATTTCGCCGCCGGTAGCGGTGAACTTGATCGCGTTGGACAAGAGGTTGAGGGTGATCTGGCGCACCGCGCGCTCGTCGGCGAACAGGCGCGGCAAGGCATGTTCGAAATCCTGAATGACGCGGATATCCTTGTTGCGCGCCTTCAACTCCATCATGTGGCAGCAATCCTCGACAATGCCGAGCAGCATCACCGGCTCTTCATTGAGCTGGTACCGGCCGGCCTCGATGCGCGACAGGTCGAGGATCTCGTTGATGAGGTCGAGAAGATGCTGGCCGGATTCGTGCACGTCATGGGCATAGTCGCGATAAGTGGGATTGCTCATCGGCCCCAGCACTTCGTTCGACATCACTTCGGAAAAACCGAGAATTGCGTTGAGCGGCGTGCGCAATTCATGGCTCATCGAGGCAAGAAAGCGCGATTTGGCCAGATTGGCATCTTCCGCGCGCCGCCGCGCCTCGTCCGACATCGATTTCGCGGTCTCGACTTCGGCGATCAGTGCGTCCTTTTCGGAGCGGAACGACAAAAGCATCAGGGAGGAGCGGTTGAGGTTCCGCGCGATATAGGCAAAGAAAGGCAGCGAAAGAACGAGCAGTACGGCCATGATCGCCCCGACAGGCATCCACAGCCTTATTTCGGCGTAGGCGTAAAGCGTCACCGGAACAGCGAAAGTCGCCAGCAACGCCCCGCGCAGGGATGAGGCCATGATAGCGGTTCCGGCCATGGCAAGCAGCAGCACCACGGCCTTGACCACCTGAAACTGGTCGACCGCGCAGGCACCGCAGCCGAGCCAGACGAACCAGCCCCAGCCGAGGCCACACAGGAAATGTGCGAACAGGAATTCTCTCTGGGTTTGCAACGGGTTAAGATCGGACGCTTCCACGCGTTCGACGCGGCGCGCCATGAAAGCCAACATCGTGTAGCAGGTCAGGGTGAACAGCGCCCAGAGAATGATCTCATTGCCGATGCCGGCCAGCCGGCCAAGCGCGGCGATCGCCAGGACAAGCAGCGGAATGGCAATGGCCCCGCTGGTCATCGCGCGCGCATGGAGTTTCAATAGTTCGCGATCGAAATCCGGATTGCCGGCCTGTTGCGAAAGACGGTCGCGCGTCTTGCGCACCGCGCGCGCGACATCGCTGTTGCGATGGCGTTTCCTGCGGTCCACAATGAATTTGTCCGCTGTGTTCGAGCGTTGCAAAGGCATGAAGACTTCAATTATGCGGGCGGCATTTCAAGGTGTTAAGCTACGTTCGAATGATTAACCAACCGTTTGCCATATGAGCCGTTCCTGGTCGCAAGGACCGCGCCGGCGGTACGCTGCGCCGCGTCCGCGAAGCCCATGGCGCAAATTGCTGGACTACGGGCTGACCGTCATTATTCTGGGGTTGCTGATCGTGCTTGCGGCGCGCCTCGATCGCGTGGAGACGCGAAAGACACAGGGCGTCGCCATCATCAATGATGGCGACTCGATCACGCTCGGCGCCGAACGCATTCGCATGCGCGGCATCGACGCGCCGGAATACACTCAGACCTGCCGCAAGAAAGGCGCCGACTATTCCTGTGGCACGCTTGCGCGCCAATCTCTGGTGCGCCTGATCGCCGGCAGGCCCGTCATCTGCAGCGGCTGGCAGCGCGATCGTTACGGCCGGCTGCTCGGCGATTGCAGGGCCGGGGACACCGATCTCAACCGCGCACAGGTCGAGGCGGGCTGGGCGGTCGCTTTCGGCGATTACGAGAGCGAGGAAGCGATCGCGCGCGCGGCAAAGGCCGGTATCTGGGCAGGTACGTTCGACCAGCCGCAAGATTGGCGCGACAGCCACCATGGCGAGTCCGTCGAGAGAAAACATGGCACGTTCGCCTCCATCGGCGATGCCGTGCGAGAGATCTTCCGCTTCTGGTAAGCCGGCGGAAGCTGAACCCTGCCATCACCGGCAAGAACTGGAGGATCGAATGAAGCTCTTCGACGGCGGCCGAGCGCCCAACCCAAGACGGGTTCGCATTTTTCTGGCCGAGAAGGGAATCGCGGTTCCGCTGGTGTCCGTCGACATGGGCGCGCTGGAACACAGGCAACAGGCGGTCAGCTCGCGCAATCCACTGCGGCGATTGCCGGTGCTGGAGCTTGACGATGGCACCGTCATCACCGAGTCCGTCGCCATCTGCCGCTATTTCGAGGAACTCAATCCCGAGCCCGCACTGTTCGGTCGCGGGGCGCTCGGCAAGGCGCAGGTCGAGATGTGGCAAAGGCGGATGGAATTCAACCTGCTGACCTGCGTCGCGCAAGCTTTCCGCCACACCCATCCGGCCATGAAGGAATGGGAGATCCCGCAGATTCCCGAGTGGGGCGAGGCCAACAAGCCGAAGGCAATCGAATTTCTGCGACTTCTCGACGGCGAACTGGGAACCCGCGAATTCGCCGCCGGCGACGCCTATTCGATCGCCGATATCACCGGGATGATCGCCATCGATTTTATGAAACCGGCGCGCATCAAGGTGCCGGACGAGTGCAGCAATGTGTTGCGCTGGTATCGGATGGTTTCGAGCCGGCCGAGTGCCGCGGCCTGAGGATGACTGCGGAACTCGAAAGCTTCGCCGCGACGGTTCGCGCCTGCCGCATCTGCGTCGACAATCCGATCGGCCGGCCACTGCCGCACGAACCGCGCCCGGTGCTGCGACCCTCGTCGAATGCCCGCATCCTGATTGCCAGCCAGGCGCCGGGAACCAAGGTGCATCTGTCGGGCATGCCGTTCACCGATGCTTCGGGCGACCGGCTGCGAGACTGGCTCGGCGTCACCAGCGAGGAGTTCTACGACACCGAGAAGTTCGCTATCGTGCCGATGGGCTTCTGTTTCCCCGGCCAGGACGCCAAGGGCAGCGACTTGCCGCCAAGGCGTGAATGCGCGCCGGCCTGGCGCGCGCCGTTGATGGGGCTCATGCCGCAGATCGACTTGGTGCTGACGATCGGCATCTACGCGCAGTCCTGGCACATGGGTGCCGCGCGGCGCCCGTCCCTGACGGAAACGGTGAGGGACTGGCGCTCCATCTGGGAGAAATCCGCTGGCCAGAAGGTGCTGCCGCTGCCGCATCCGTCCTGGCGCAACACCGGCTGGCTGAAGCGGAATCCCTGGTTTGAAATGGATTTGCTGCCTTTCCTCAGGTCGGAAATCCGCTATCGCCTCGGTTAGACATTCAGCAAGAAACCACCGGCTTTTCCGCCAATCAGCAGAATTTTTTTCTTGTGGAAGCCTATAATACCGCCGATTATGGCCAATCCATTCCTTCAGGAGCTTTCAATGGACCGCCTTGACCGAAAAATTCTCCGCCTCCTGCAGGAGGACGCGACGCTCGCGGTCGCAGATGTCGCCAAGAAAGTGGGACTGTCGACGACCCCTTGCTGGCGGCGCATCCAGAAGCTCGAGGAAGAGGGCGTCATCAAGCGGCGTGTCGCCATTCTCGATCATGAAAAGGTCAATGTGCGGGTCACCGTCTTCGTCTCGATCCGCACCAATTCGCACAGCCATGAATGGCTGCGGCGCTTTTCCGAAGTCATCCAGGAATTCCCCGAGGTGGTCGAGTTCTACCGCATGAGCGGCGATGTCGACTACCTCCTGCGTGTCGTGGTGCCCGACATTGCAGCCTATGATGCTTTCTATAAGCGGCTGATCGCCAAGATCGAGATTCGCGACGTCTCGTCCTCCTTCGCCATGGAGCAGATCAAATACACGACCGAAATCCCGCTCGATTACATGGTGCTGGACAAGGAATCGGGTGCGAACGCGGCCTGAGCGCGCGTGGCCTTGATGCATGCAAGGTCACGCAAGCTCGCCTTGCTTAGTTCTTCTTTTTGTTGAGGAAAGTCCAAGGCGAGTTGACCGGTAGGGTTATTGTGTCCGGCACGGTGTCGACGCCGGTCACGCCTGCCTTGCGCACGGTATAGCCCGACTGGATGACCGAGACGCCGTCCAGGATGAAAAGCTGGCTCTTCTCCATGCCCGGTTTCAGCGCGCCGGTTACGGAAACCGGCTGGTAGGCCTGCGACATCCTGTAGGGATGAGCCGGGGTGACCAGGACGATCTGGTTGGGCGGCGGCGTCGGCATGTGACTGCACGCCCCGGTCCACGGCACCAGTAGGAATTGATAGACAAGATCGCCTTCGCGATCGACCGGCAACGCATAGCCGGCTATTTGTATGGTCTTGTCCTGCAGGCCGAGGGATAACGTCTCGCCGCGATCGGGCAATTTTGCCGCGATCATCGGCAGGCCAGCTTCTTCGGCAACCGCCTGGGTCGCCGGGCGCAAATCCTTCCAGAATATGTGTGTGGTCTCGGCCGAAGCGAGGGCGGCTGTAAAAGCCGACATCGCGCCCGCGAACGCTGCCATGGCTACCAGACGTTTGATCATGGGACGTTTCCTTTGCGTTCGAGTAAAGACACCGCCACCGGCGACGTCAACGCTCGAGCCGCATTACATGCCGGCGAGAACCGGTCATGCCGGCGTCGTGAAAGCCGCGCGCCGCAAACATGTCGCGAAACCCCATGAAACGGTAGCTCGGCGATGCCTCGCCCACCGGATAGGCCTCAATGATATGCGCCCCCTTGGCGAACGCGTGGTCAATGGCCGCATCGAGCAATGCGGAAACAAAACCGCGGCCGCGCAAAGCCCTTGACACATAAAAGCAGACGATTGACCATACCCCCGTCTCCCTGTCGTCCTGCCGCTTTGAAAGCCTTCGGTAGGTTTCGCGCGGCGCGACCGAACACCAGGCAACGGTCTTGCCGTCGATCTGGGCGAGGATGCCGACCGGCCTGCCGGCATCGATAAGTGCCATCATCTGGCGCTTTTTCTCATCATTCGGGATGTGCTCGCGGACGGACTGCCGCCACGCCATGCACCAGCAATATTTTGGCGCACCCGGCTGCTCGAACAATATCTCAAAGTTGCCGCGTGTTGCCGGCGTCACCTCCGTGAACCGGATATCGGCAAGATCAGCTTTTTCTGGCGGTGAGCCGTTCCAGCGTTGTGGCATCCGTTAACTCCTTCACGGCGTCCCGGCCGATCCAGCGCGCCGTCTTGTCGGATGATCCGGCCAACTTTTGCGCAAGCGCAAGGGCAGAGGCATGCAGTGCGGCCGAGCGTTTGCCGATCTGCCGCAGCGCCCAGCTGACCGCCTTCCTGACGAAATTGCGCGGATCGCCGGCATGCGCCTCGATCAACGGCAGATAGGCGAGAAACGTCGCGTCCGGCTCCTGCTTCAGATGCACCGCGCTCCAGGCCACCATGGCAAAGCCGGCGCGGCGCACGAACTCGCGTTCGTCGGCAGCAAACTCCTCGATCAACTCACGCCGGAACGGCGTTTCGGCAAAGAGATCCGAAACGCTGTCTACGATCTCCCAGGAATCGAGATCGCCGGCCCAGCGGCGGCACTGCTCGGCCGTGATCTTTTTCGGCTCCCCGGTGAACGCCGCCATCAGCCGCGCCTCGCGAACACCGCTGTCCCACAGGGCAAGCGCCCGCTCGTGATTGCGCTTCAGCTTGCGCGCCAGCGGCCGCAAATCCGAATTGGCTACACCAAGAGCCGTCGCGGTGTTTATGCCGAACCGAGCCATGCCGGCGCGGTTTTCCTGCGTGCCGATCGAGCGCAGGTGAGCGACGATCTCGTCCGCGCTCCAGCTCGGGCCGGGCAGGGACATCTGCGTTCTACTTTTCCAGCCTCGCCAGCAGTGAGGATGTGTCCCAGCGCCTGCCGCCCATCGCCTGGACGTCCTTATAGAACTGGTCGACGAGCGCCGTCACGGGCAGTCTGGCCCCGTTGCGGTCGGCTTCATCAAGGCAGATGCCGAGATCCTTGCGCATCCAGTCGACCGCGAAGCCGAAGTCGTATTTGCCTGCATTCATCGTCTTGTGCCGGTTCTCCATCTGCCACGAGCCCGCTGCGCCCTTGGAGATCACATCGATGACCTTCTCGATGTCGAGCCCGGCCTTCCTGCCGAAATGGATGCCTTCGGACAGTCCCTGCACCAGCCCGGCGATGCAGATTTGGTTGATCATCTTGGTGAGCTGGCCGGCGCCTGCCGGTCCCATAAGCCCGACCATCCGGGCATAGGCGTCGATGACGGGCCTGGCTTTGTCGAAGGCTGCCTGGTCGCCGCCGACCATGACGGTCAGAATGCCGTTTTCGGCGCCGGCCTGGCCGCCGGAGACCGGCGCGTCGAGGAACGAGAAGCCGCGCTCCTGTGCGGTCTCGGCCAATTCGCGCGCGACCTCGGCCGATGCCGTGGTGTTGTCGATGTAGACGGCGCCCTTTTTCATGGCCTGAAAGGCACCGTCCTTTGCCGTCGTCACCGAACGTAGATCGTTATCATTGCCCACGCACGAGAAAACAAAGTCCTTGCCTTCGGCAGCCTGCGCCGGCGTCAGGGCGAGAGCGCCGCCATGCTGGGCGACCCATTGCTCGGCCTTTGCCCCGGTGCGGTTGTAGACGGTGACGTCGTGGCCGCCCTTGTTCTTCAGATGCGCGGCCATGGGATAGCCCATGACGCCAAGACCGAGAAATGCCACCGATGCCATGGCTTGTTCCTTCCGACGGGAGCAAAGATTGCAGTTGCGGAAGGTCTAGGCCATGCGGCGGATTCGTCAAGGCGCGCGCCGAGCCATCGACTGGCACAGATCAGGTAAGCTTACCGTTTCAGGTGAATGGTAATCCGGCGCTCGATCCATTCGACGCCGTGGCGCAGGATCTCGACCATCACCAGATATACGATCGCCACCCAGACATAGGCCTGGAAGTCGAAGGACTTGGCGTAGGCGAGTTTCGCATTGCCCATCAGGTCGTAGACGGTGATGATGGCGACGATCGCGGAGGCCTTGATCATCAGAACGAGTTCATTGCCGTAGGGTCGCAAGGCCACGATGATCGCCTGGGGCAGAATGACCTTGCGCAGCGTCTGCAGCTTGTGCAGGCCGAGCGAAGCGGCGCCTTCCCACTGGCCCCTTGGAACGCTCTCTATGGCGCCGCGCAGGATTTCGGCCTGATAGGCGGCCGTGTTGAGCGCAAAGGCGAACACGCCGCAGTTGAAGGCGTCGCGGAAGAACCACCATAGCCCGACCGATTCGAGCTGCACGCGGAAAGAACCGACCCCGTAATAGACCAGATAGACCTGAACCAGCAGCGGCGTGCCGCGGAAGAAATAGACGTAGCAATAGGCGGGCCACGACAGCAACCGGTTGTTCGACATGCGGCCATAGGTGACGGGCAGCGACAGGATGGCGCCGGCCACCATCGACACCGCCACCAGCGACAGGGTGGTTCCAAGTCCCTGCAGATAGGCCGGCGCATATCGTGCGAAGAACTCGCCGTTCCACGCGGAGACCAGATAGGCCAGTATACCGAAGCCGAAGAGGATCCAGAGGCCGACGAGTGCGTATCCCACGATACGGGCACGCGGCCAGCCGCGCGCCGGCGGCGGCGGCCGATCGACGGCAATGGTGTCGGTGACGCTCATCGCGCTTCCTTCTGCCCGAGCGACCGCAAGATGAAGCCGGTGGCGATCGAAGACAGGATTGCCAGGATGAGAAAGACCAGCGCCGCGACGCTGTAGAACAGGAACGAATGTTTGGTGACGCGCGCCGCGACGCCCGCATTGCGCAAGGTCTCGGCGAGGTTGACGACCGAGACCAGGGCTGTGTCCTTGAGCAGGCTGAGCCAGCAATTCTCGAGACCGGGGAAGGCGATGCGCAGCAATTGAGGCAGGATCACCTTGCGCATGGTCAGCCACTTCGACAGACCGATCGCATAGCCGCCCTCATACTGGCCCTTCGGAATGGCGCGAAAGGCCGAAAGGAATACCTCGCTGGCATAGGAAGAGAAGATCAGCGAGAGCACGATCATGCCGGCGATGAAGCTGTCGACATCGATCGTCGCCTCGGGCCTGAAGAAGCGGATGATGTATTGCAGCAGGATGGGCATGCCGAAGAAGAACAGGAAGAGCGTCACCAGCTCCGGAAGGCCCCGAAACATGGTGGTGTAAATGTTCGCGGCCAGCCGCAGCGAAGGCTCTTCGGATTGCTTTGCCCAGGCAATGAAAAAGCCGATCGTCAGGCCGATCGGAAGCGTGGCGAGCGCCAGCGCGATGGTGACCACCGCGCCATAGGCGATATCGTCAAGCCAGCCATTGGGTCCCCAACTGAGAAGTGTCCATATGCTTTGGGCTGGCATCGAGTGGTGTTATCTCCAGAGCTCCCAGATCGGGTAAGGCGGCAGGGAGACCCTGCCGCCCTTGGAGGTGATTATCAGGACTCGGCGCCGTAGACGTCGAACTTGAAGTACTTGTCGTTGATTTCCTTGTATTTTCCGTTGGCCCTGATGGCGTCGATGGCGGAATTCAGCTTGTTGACCAGATCGGTCTCGCCCTTGCGCACGGCAATGCCGGCGCCAGGTCCGAAAATCTCGACCGGCTGCGGCGAGGGCTGGCCGAGGATCTTGCAGCAGGCACCGTCAGGCGAATCCAGCCACTGCTGCAGCACCACGATATCATCCTCGATGGCGTCGAGGCGGCCGTTGGCCAGATCCGCCTGTTCCTCGGGGCTGCTCGGATAACCCTTGATCGTGCTGTCGGTGTAAGTCTTCGAGGCATAGTTGAAATGGGTCGTCGTGGTGGCCACGCCGATACTCTTGCCGGCGAGGTCCTCCTTGGTCACGCCCTTCAGCGTCGAATCCTTCGGGACGGCCAGCGCCGAGGGCGTGTTGTAGTATTTGTGAGTGAAGTCTACCTTCTCGGCACGCTCCGGCGTGATCGACATCGATGCCACGATGGCGTCGAACTTGCCCGCCTGCAGCGCCGGGATGATGCCGTCCCAATCCTGGGCAACGAAGGTGCACTTGACCTTCATCTCATCGCAGAGCGCCTGGGCGATGTCGATGTCGAAACCGACGAGCTTGCCATCGGAAGTCAGGTTGTTGAAGGGCGGATAAGCGCCCTCGGTGCCGATCCTCAGGGTCTTTTCCTGGGCCTGGGCTACGCCGAGCGTCAGCAGCGCGGCCGAAGCGGCGAGCGCGATACGCAGTGCAATACGCATAATGATCCTCTCTTTATGGTCCCGGCCGTCGTTCCGAAACGGCTCTGTGGGGGCGGTGCTTTTGACCGCCCGCTGGCCCGATACTCCCACTCTTTCCAAGAAAAAAGCAACTGCAAAACCACGAAAATCGGCAATGTCCTTCTGCCGTTACGTTACTTCTCAAGCAACGAGGCCGGTCGCGCGCTCGACGAAGTCGGCTATCGATTTCACGTCGTCGAGGTCGAACACCGGCAGGCTTTTGTCCTCGATGACGAAGTCGGCCGCAATGGCAACGATCCCGGGGTCACCCGCCGAAAGCGGCGTCCGGTCCTTCGCCTCCAGGCGCCGGGTTTCGATCTTGCGGTGGGCTTCGCGCTTGTAGCCTTCGACCAGCACGATGTCGGACGGCGCAAGCCGCGACAGGATCGCTTCCAGCGCCGGCTCATCCTCGCCGCGCAATTCGTGCATCAGTGCCCAGCGATTGGCGGAGACGATGGCGACTTCCATGGCTCCTGCCTGGCGGTGGCGAAAGCTGTCCGCGCCCGGCTTGTCGATGTCGAAATCATGATGGGCGTGCTTTACGGTCGAAACCGTCCAGCCGCGCCCAACGAGTTCCGCGACCAGTTTCTCAGTCAGGGTCGTCTTGCCGGAGTTCTTCCAGCCGGTGATGCCGAAGAGGCGCTTGTTCATCTCAGATGCTCTGCAGCAACCGCGCCGCCTTGGCAAGATCGCCGGGGGGCGCTTTCGAGCCGCAGCAAGGTCTTGTCGCCGCCGCCCCTGCGTCTGGATTGAACGCCGGCCAGCATCAATCCCGCAATATCCATCACCATCATCGAGCCCGTGCGCCGTCGCGAAAATCACGGGATTCTCCCCGAGCCTCTTATATGCCGTCCGGGGCCATGGCAGGACCAGTGCTTTCCGCGACGATCCTGCGCCGGCCGACGACCCGCTCACGATAAAGCGCGTAAAGGCCGGAGCCCACGATTGTGCTGGCGCCGATGATCATCGTCATATCGGGGACATCGCCGAAGACCAGCAGGCCGAGCACAATGGACCAGAGCAGCGCCGTATAGCGGAACGGCGCTATGAAGGAAATCTCGCCCGAGCGCATCGCCATGATGATGAATTGGTAGCCGATGAGCACCAGCACTGCTGCGAGCGCCAGCAGTGCAGTGGCTTTGCCCGTCATCGGTGTCCAGCCGCCCATCGGCGACAGCAGCAGCGCGCCGACCACGGTCATGGCCAACGCCGTTGCGGTTGAGACGAGCAGCGTGGGGATAGCCTGCGGAATCCGCTTGGTGGCGAGGTCGCGTACCGCACAGCAGGCGACGCTGGCCAGCGCCACCAGCGAAAACATGCTGAACCCGTCGAAGCCCGGGCGCACCACGACCAGCACGCCGGCAAATCCGGCAGCGATCGCCAGCCAGCGGCGCCAGCCGACCGCCTCGCCGAAGACAAGGGCCGCGCCCATCGTCACGGCCAGCGGCAGTGCCTGCAGGACGGCCGAGACGCTGGCGATCGGCAAATGGGCAAGCGCGACCAGGAAGGTCACCGTCGCGCCGGCCTCGGCAAGGACGCGCAGCGCCACCAGTGGCTGCAGCATCGAGCGCGGCCGGACCAGCGCGCCGCGCTGCCAGGCAAGCAGGCCGACGAAGAGCGAGGCAAATGCGCCTCTGATCAGCATGACCTGCGCCATGTTCATCGACTGCGACGAATATTTGGTGATGGCGTCATTGAGGGTGAAGCCGGCCATCGCCACCACCATGAACAACGCACCGCGAAGATTGGGAGAAAGGGGCAAGATCTCTACCGGTTCTGCTTTGAAAAAAGCCTGTAGCAGCCGGGACCGAAACAGCAACGACAAAGGGCTGGGCCACGGCCTTGATCGCGGCCCAGAATTTCAACCGCGGATGACCGGCCTTACTTCTTCGGCGTTAGCACCTCGGTGCCGCTGCCGTCTTTGCCGGCGATCGTCCACAGGCCGTGCAGCGAGCCGTCGTCATCCATCTTGTAGACGACAAGGCCGATCTCCTTGCCCAGGACATAGCCGGCCGAGAAGGCGTTGTCGTTGCGCATGCAGATGCCGTCCGAGGACGAGCCGCCGGTTTCCCAATGGATCGTGCAGGTCGTGCCGCTTGTCAGCGTGATGGTTGCTTCGCCGCCATAGGCCGAACCATCGAAATTGGTGCCGGCGACATCGTAAGTGCCGCCGATGGATTGCGCCGCCGCCGGCATGGCGGCGAGGCCGAGCAAGGCAACAGAAAAGATGAATTTGCGCATAATGTTTTCCCCACGGAGCGAAAGCCGCTACCGGATGGAAGGCTAGGCGCGAAAACGGCTGGGGTAAATCAGGCAGGCATTTGCCGACAGGTTTATTTGCGGCGTGACCGCGATAGTCACGGTCCCTGGAGGCTGGCGGCGATGGCGCCGACCAGCGGGTCGTATTTCGACTTCACGGCCGGCGGATATTCGATCCAGACGGTGCGGATGACGCCGTCCTTGCCGAACAGGCGGCGCTCATAAAAGATGTTCCCGGCCTTCAGTCCCGAAAGCACGGCCCAGTTCTTTCCCGTCCTGCTGTAGGTGACCTTGTAACCCGCCTCCGTGCTGGCTTTCTCGGTCGCGACGAAGTGCTTCGGCGTGTCGTTGTCGATATTCAGGATGCCGGAACAGATCAGTCTGGCGCCGTCGGCCGCGAGCCATTGCTGGCCGTCGCCATTGTCCGGTTCGGGCTGGCGGTCGGTGAAAACATCGTCGGGAAAGGTGCAGACCGTGCCGAATCGCTCGTTGGTGTAGGTGAAAGGAGCGGCAGCCGACGGGATTGCCGCGATCGCCACAACGAATGCCAGTACCGAGCGCGCGCACTTCATTCCATTCCTCCAGCAGTCAGCCGGAAGCGATCCTGCACCAGATCCGTGGAAAGATCAGCCGCCGGTGACGCTCATATGCCGCGACACGGAGGGGCGGCTGGTGCGGCGGTCGATGATGAAATCATGCCCTTTCGGCTTGCGCCCGATCGCCTCGTCGATCGCCGCGCTGACCAGCTCGTTGCCTTCGGACGCGCGCAACGGTTCCCTGAGATCGGCGGCATCGTCCTGGCCCAGGCACATATAGAGCGTGCCGGTGCAGGTCAGCCGGACGCGGTTGCAGCTCTCGCAAAAATTATGGGTCATCGGCGTGATGAAGCCGAGCCGGCCACCGGTTTCCGCGACATGGACATAGCGGGCCGGACCGCCGGTCTTGAACGGGACGTCTGTCAACGTGAACTGGCGCTCCAGCGAGGCGCGCAGCAGCGACAGCGGCAGGTACTGGTCGGTGCGATCGGCATCGATCTCGCCCATCGGCATGGTTTCGATGACGGTCAGGTCCATGCCGCGGCCATGCGCCCAGCGCATCATCTCAGGCAATTCGACGTCGTTGAAATCCTTCAGCGCCACGGCGTTGAGTTTTATCTTCAGTCCCGCCGCCTGCGCCGCATCGATGCCGGCCATGACCTTGCCGAGATGGCCCCAGCGGGTGATTGCATGGAACTTGTCGGCATCGAGCGTGTCGAGCGAAACATTGATCCGCCTGACGCCGCAATCGGCGAGCTCGGCAGCAAAACGCGAAAGCTGCGAGCCGTTGGTGGTCAGCGTCAGTTCTTCCAGCGCGCCGCTTTCGAGATGACGCGACAGCTGGCGCACCAAATGCATGATGTTCTTGCGTACCAGCGGCTCGCCGCCGGTGAGGCGCAATTTGCGCACCCCTTTTGCGATGAAGACGCTGCACAGCCGATCGAGTTCCTCGAGCGACAGCAGGTCCTTCTTGGGCAGGAAAGCCATGTCCTCGGCCATGCAATAGGTGCAGCGGAAATCGCAGCGGTCGGTGACCGACACGCGCAGGTAGCTGATCGTGCGGCCGAAAGGATCGATCATGTCCATGCGTGAAGCGTTTCCCGTGGCTGTGAACGACGGCGTTATATATCACTATGTGATACGATCCGGCCTGTCGTTCAAGATAGCCGCTCTCGATCTTTGGTAACATTCCCCGACCGACACCGGATGTCGGCTGCCTGGTACGGGCTTTTCCAATCCGGCGAAGCGGCGTAGGGAAGGGTGGTTCAAAACGGAAAACACCATGACGGCGCCGAAGGAACTGCGGGTCTCCAAAGACCGCAAACTGCTCTCCGTGACCTTTCCCGGCCACCAGCCATTCGAGCTGCCGGCCGAGCTGCTGCGCGTCGCCTCGCCGTCGGCCGAGGTGCAGGGCCATTCGCCGGACCAGCGGGTGACCGTTCCCGGCAAACGCGATGTCGCCATCCTCAAAATTGAACCGGTCGGCAACTACGCGGTGCGCATCACCTTCGACGATTTCCACGACACCGGGATCTTCACCTGGAATTACCTGCACACGCTAGGCCACGAGAAGGACGCGCGCTGGAACGCCTACCTTGCCGAGCTTGCGCAAAAGGGTCTCAGCCGCGACCGTTAGCCGGCGGGCGTCGTCAAGATGTCATGGAGCGGGAGTAGGGGCGGCGGATCGGAAGACGAGACAATGTCCATCATAACCACAGTCGAACAGCTTGAAACGCTCTATGGCCTGCCCGGCGAAGCCTCGGTGGTCAAGGAACTCGACCACGTCATTCCCGAATACGCCGCCTTCATCGAGGCCTCGCCCTTCGTCGCGCTGGCGACCAGCGGGCCGGAAGGGCTGGATTGCTCGCCGCGCGGCGATCTCGCCGGCTTCGTGCGCATTGTCGATCCGAAAACCCTGATGATGCCGGACCGGCGCGGCAACAACCGCGCCGATTCGCTGAAGAACATTATTCGCGATCCTCGCGTCGGGCTGCTGTTCCTGGTGCCGGGCTCCGGCACGACGCTGCGCATCAACGGCCGCGCGCGCATCACCACGGATGCCGCGCTCTGCGCGTCGTTCACGGTCGACGGCAGGCCGGCACGCTCGGTGAGCGTCATCGATGTCGATACGGTCTATTTCCAATGCGCCCGCGCCATCGTGCGGTCGGAACTGTGGAACCCGGAAAGGCATGTCGATCCGAAGTCCCTGCCGACGCCAGGAAAGATCCTGGAGATCACCAGCCGCAGGAACATCGACGGCGAAACCTATGACAAGGAATGGCCGGAGCGGGCAAAAAAGACGATGTGGTGATCCGCCGGACCGCAATGGCGGTCAGGCGTCCTTCAACACCTCGTAGATCTTGCGCATCTGCTCGCCGATCATGTCGCACTGCTCCGGCGTCGACTGGCTCATCGCTTTCTCGATCAGCGCCATGTGCACCTTCAGCGCCTGCATCAGCAGCGCCTCGCCGGCTTCGGTGAGGGCCAGCCGCAGGATGCGCTTGTCCTTCTCGTCGCCTTCGCGGCGCAGCAGGCCGCGAGCCTCAAGCTGCGGCAACAGCATGGTGATGTTGGAGCGGCCGACGAGCAGCTTGCGGGCGAGATCGTGCTGCGACATGCCGGGATGGCGGTAGAGATTCATCAACACATCGAGCTGCGCGGGCTTCAGATCGAGCGGCGCCAGCTTCACGGCAAGCGTGCGCTCCAGCACATGGCAGGCGCGCGCAACCGCGACCCAGTTGCGAAACCGCGGGTTGTCCCAAGGCAGCTCTTGTTTATTGTTCATCTTTGAACTATTATGTTCATGCTTGAACGTATGGACGGATTCCCACTATGGCATCATTCGGACTGAAGGTCATCCGGGGTGTATTCGGGGCCGCCGAACATGTCGCCCCCCGCCTCACTGGGCGCGCCGCATTCGAGCTGTTCTGCCGTACGCCGAACGCCAGGGTGCTGAGCGAGGGCGAACGCCGTGCCGTCGACCGCGCGGCAGATTTCATGGCTGAAGCGCGGCATCACCGGCTGAAAGCCGGATCCGGCTGCGTCATGGTGCATGAATTCCGTCCGGAGCCGGGCAGGGCGTCCGCCGGAACGGTTCTCGTCGTTCATGGGTGGCGCTCGCGCACCGAATATATGCGCATGCTGATCGAGGGCTACCGCGCCGCCGGCTACAGGGTCGTCTCGCTCGACCTTCCCGGCCACGGCCAATCGCATGGCCGGCGGTTGAACATGGTCAATGCCGTGGATGCGGTGCGAATCGCGGGCGAATGGTTCGGCCCGTTCGCGGCGTTGGTCGGTCATTCCTTCGGCGGCGCCGTCGCCGCCAATGCAATCGCCGGATCGATCAGGAACATTGCGCCGCTGGCGGCCGGGCGCCTGGTGCTGATCGCCGCGCCCAGTTCATTGCCGGCCATCTTCGCCGACTTCAGTCGCATGCTCAATGTCGGCCCGCGCTCGCAGGCCGCCATGGCGGACCGTGTCGAACATCTTTCCGGTCGGCCACTGCACGAATTCACCGGCGATCGCCAGCTTGCCCAGGCGCCGGTGCCGACGTTGGTCATCCACGCACCCGACGATCGCGAAGTCTCGGCCGATCATGCCTGGCGTTATGCCGGCGCAGGTGACCATGTGTTGCTCCACTGGGCCGAAGGGCTCGGTCATCGCCGCATCCTGGCGGACAAGGGCGTGGTGGAACGCGCCGTCAGCTTCGTGGCCGCGCACTGGGAGCCGTCGCTGCTCCATTGAACCGCAATCAGGGCTGTTTCTTCTTCTCGCCGGGTTCCACCGGCAGTCCGGCCGCCTTCCAGGCGGTGTAGCCGCCAAGGATATGCTTGACGGGCCACAGCCCCATGTCCTGCGCGGTCTTGGTGGCGAGCGCCGAACGCCAGCCGCCGGCGCAGAAGAAGACGAAGCTCTTTCCCGACGCGAAGAACGGCTTGTGGTAAGGGCTCTCGGGATCGATCCAGAATTCCAGCATGCCACGGGTGACATGTTTGGCGCCGGGAATCCTGCCGTCGCGTTCAATCTCGCGAGGATCTCGCAGGTCGACAAAGATGGTGCCTTCGTCCTCGATCAGGGCTGCCGCTTCCTCGGGCGAAAGCACTTCGATCTCGGCATTCGCCTCGTCCAGCAGTTCGCGATAACCCTTTTTCACCGTCCGATCCTCCCGGCCACAGGTTTTCTGGCAGGCAGAATTTCGAGCATAACCGCCGGCGTTTGTCACGCCGCGTCGACACCGGCCATCGTCTTCCAGGCCGCCATCGCCCCGGCGACCGTCGCCATCAGGGCTGCGTGCGAAGCACCGTCGCGCGCCTGGATCGACATGCCGTGTTGAACCGTCGCGAAGAAGGTCGCGGCAGCCACGCAGTCGAAAGTCCCCGGCAATTCGCCTTCGGCCACGCCACGCTCCAGCCGTCTCTGCAAGGCCGCATGGTTTTCGGCGCGACGACGGCGCAGGTCGTCGCAGATGGCGCCGCGCGAGCTGTCCTGATGCAACGCGCCAAGCGTGATCAGGCACCCTTGCGGGCGGTCGGTCTGCGAATAGGCCCTGGCGGTCTGACGCAGGAAACCCTCGATCGCCTCGCATGCCGATGGCGCCTCGTCCAGTGTTATCCAGATGTCGGTGCCCTCGGCCCGCGTGTAGAATTCGGCCGCTTCGAGGAAGAGCGCTTCCTTGCTACCGAAAGCCGCGTAAAGGCTTGGCGAATTGAGGCCCATCGCCCGGGTCAGGTCGCTTATCGACGTGCCTTCATAGCCCTTGGCCCAGAACACCTCCATCGCGCGCCGCAGGGCGGCGGTTCTGTCGAAGGTGCGGGGGCGGCCTCGTTCCGGCATCATGCTCTTTCTGTGCTGATCGATACATAATTTAGTTGACGGGGCCGGACAAGCCTGACAGTTATTTCTGTATCGATCGTTACAAAAAGGAGAATGCAATGTCATCGAACCGTCTGAGCGGCAAGGCCGCGCTCGTCACCGGCGGCAGCCGCGGCATCGGCGCAGCGATCGCTCGCAAGCTGGCGGCAGACGGCGCCAGCGTGGCACTGACCTATGTCAATGGCGAGGAGCAGGCCCGTGCGGTGGTCGGCGAGATCGAGGCCAATGGCGGACGCGCCATCGCCATCAAGGCCGACAACCGCGACGCCGCGGCGGTCGCGAGGGCGGTCGACGATGTTGCTTCTGCCTTCGGACGGCTCGACATATTGGTCAACAGCGCGGGCATCTGGCGCGCCGCACCCATCGACACCCTGTCGCTCGCCGACTTCGATGAAACCATGGAGGTCAACCTGAGAGCGCCGTTCGTCGCCTCCAAGGCCGCGGTGGCGCATATGGGCGAGGGCGGCAGGATCATCTCCATCGGCAGCAATCTGGCGGAGCGTGTGACCGACACAAGCCTCAGTGCCTATTCCTCGAGCAAGGCGGCGCTGGTCGGACTGACCAAAGCCCTGGCACGCGACCTCGGTGCGCGCGGCATTACCGCCAATATCGTCCATCCGGGCTCGACGGACACCGACATGAATCCGGCAAGCGGCCCGCATGCCGAGCATCAGCGGGAAAAAATGGCCACACCGCGTTTCGGCGACGCCGATGAGGTCGCAGGCATGGTCGCCTGGCTGGCCGGTCCCGAGGGGCGCTTCGTGACCGGCGCCGCGCTGACCATCGATGGCGGCGCCAACGCCTGACGTCGCCCGCCCGCTTCGACGGCCGGAGCGGATTGTGTCCGCTCCGGCCGTCACGATGTTGTGAAACCGTTCTGCCACAGCCGCCCCAAAATTTATGAAAGCTTAACGAAATCGGTATGAATCGGTATAGTCGCGTCTTACATCCGCCATGCGGTGGGCAAGACGCACGAGCGTGCGGAACGGAGCCGGTTGCGGCTGGAGCGGGTGACATGAAATTGCCGGGAAACAAAGCTACCGCGTTGCCGCTTGCAGCGCTCGTGGCGACGCTGGCCCTGGGAACGCCGCAAGCAGGCGCGCAGGGGCTTTTCGACATGCTTTTCGGCGGCGGCGTAAGGCACGAGCCGCGAGGTGAGTTTCCTCCTCCGCCACCAAGGCGCAAGCCGAACCCCAACGTATCCGCCGGCGGTGGTGGCGGCGGCAGCGTGAAGATCAGCAGCCCTTCCTACTACACCTACAAAGCCGACAAGCTCGTGCGCGTCGACTTCTCGGCGCTTACGGCAGCGCCGCAGCCGGCGACGCCGCAGGACGCCGCCTTCGTGCCCTCAGCCACCGGCAACGCCTTTCGCGAGGCAATCGCCGGACTGAGCGACTACGAGCTCTATGCGGAGCCGGATATCGCCAAGGCGCTGATCGCCTATTATTCGGCCAATCCGGATTTCATCTGGGTGACCGGAGCCAACGCCAACAGCCGCGCACAGGACGCGGTGCGGGTGCTTGGCGAGGCGGCGAGCTACGGCCTGGCACCGTCCGACTACACGGTCGACGTGCCGACCGCCGCTGCGTCGACTGGTGACGCCGCTGCACGTTTGAAGGAGTTCGTGCGCTTCGAAATGGCGCTGTCGGCTCGCGTGCTTCGCTATGTCCATGATGCCCAAAGCGGCCGCGTCGAACCCAACCGCATGACCGGCTACTATGACTTTCCCGCCAAGCCGCTCGACATGGAAGGCGTTTTGAAGACGCTGGCGCATACCCAGGAAGTGCGCACCTATCTCGAATCGCGGCATCCGCAGAACCCGGAGTACCAGGCGCTGCGCGTCGAGCTGGAGTCGCTGCAAGCGAGCGCCGAAAACGAGATCGTCGTCGATCCCAAGCTGTTGCTGAAGCCGGGCGAAACCAGTCCCGAGCTTCCCAAGCTGCTGAGCCTGATCGCGCGCAATCTCGACGACGAGATGGGCGGCGCCTACGGCGAAGTGCTGTCGCGGCTCGCCACCAGCGACGTCTACCTCCCTGAGCTGGTCCCGATCATCAAGGCCGTGCAGCAAAAAGCAGGCATGAAGGGCGACGGCGTCATCGGACCGCGCACCGTCGCGTCGCTGGCCGGAACATCCAAGGCCGACCGGCTGCTCAAGGTACAGGTGGCGCTGGAAGAACTGCGCTGGCTGCCATCGGACCTCGGCAGCCCGCGTGTCTTCATCAACCAGCCGGCCTTCACCGCGAGCTACATCGACAATGGCGAGGAAAAGCTGAAAACCCGCGCGGTCATCGGCAGGACCACCAACCAGACCGCCTTCTTCTACGACCAGATCAAGCAGGTCGACTTCCATCCCTATTGGGGGGTGCCGCAGTCGATCATCGTCAACGAAATGCTGCCGAGATTGCGCAGCGATCCGGGTTATCTCGACCGGGCCGGCTATGAGGTGACCGATTCGCGCGGCAAGCGCATTCCGTCCTCGGCGGTCAACTGGGGCGGCTATGGCGCGAACATCCCCTACAGCGTGCGCCAACTGCCGAGCGAGGCCAATGCGCTGGGCGAATTGAAGATCCTGTTCCCCAACAAGCACGCCATCTACATGCATGACACACCGCAGAAGTCGTTCTTCCAGCGCGACATGCGCGCGCTCAGCCATGGTTGCGTGCGGCTGCAGGATCCGCGGGGCATGGCGGCTGCGGTGCTGGGCACCTCGGTCGACGAGGTCGCCGAGAAGCTGAAGCACGGCCATTCGACCGAGAGCGTGACGCGCACGATTCCGGTCTATGTCGCCTATTTCACCGCATGGCCCGACATGTCCGGCAAGGTCGAATACTTCAACGACGTCTACGACCGGGACACGCGGTTGAAGCAAGCCCTAGACGCCACCGAAGCAGCACGCTCGCCGTCGAGCTGAGAATTCAGCGGGCCGAGAGCGGTCGCCGGAAACCGGCGTCGCGCCCTGCGATCAGCCAGTAGACAAGCCCGGCGACCAGGCCGGCAGCGGCGATGATGCCTATATCGGCCCAGCGCTCCGAGGCCATGTCCTCGAGCGCGCTCGGCCAGATCAGGGCAAAGCCGCCGACCGCCGCCGCACCGCCGAAGAGCATGTGCAGCCAGAAGCCGCGCAACGAGAAGCATTCGGCGATCAATGCGAACACCAATGTCTGCACCCCGGTCAGCACGATCGTCAGGAAATAGATGAACATGCCGAGCGGCGGCACCACCAGCGCCGCGATCGGCGAGACGCCCATGAGGTCGAAATACCGGGGCGCATTGGGCAGGGAGCTCAGCACGGCATAGATCGCGACAACGGCGATCAGACCGACCAGCGCGGCGACGAGATAGCCGGCAAGCACCATCAAGATTCGTTTCAACAGATGCCTGGCCGTCGCCATGCATACCCCCGTGAAGCTTCGCTGTAATCAGCCATCAAAGGTGCATTGGCGCAAGGGCGGGCACATCTCACGCCGCAGGCTCGGCATTTTCAGATTGGGACCGGTGATCATTGCGGGGGGGATCGCAGAACAGGTTGCTCGCCCCCCGCAGGTTTCTCCTGACCAAGCTATCTGGGCTCGGCCGTCACCGGATCATAGGTGATTTCGACCTTCGCCTTGTCGGCGGTGTAGTAGGTGATGGTATAGGCGCCATCATCCCAGTCGACCTCCTTGACATAGCGGAAGCCATCGCGCTGCTCGACCTTGGCGATGATGTCAGACAATTTCTTGGCATTGGGCGGCGGCAGCGGTTTTTCGTCGGCCGCCAGAACCGGGCCGGAGCCGAGAAGAACGGCGACGCTTGTCGCCACGAGAAATCTGGTCATGGTTTTCCCTCAAGTTTCGACAGGGGGAAACTCAGTGATGGGGAGGTTTGTTCCCCAGGCGGGATGGATGGCCAGGCTATGCATCGGCTTTGTGACTGCCCTCGAGCAATTCCCGATTTTCTTGCAATCAACCCCGCCGGCTTTGTCCCGGCGCTACAAGACGGCGAATGATCATGGTCGAATCGATCGCGATTCTCGAATACCTGCTCGCCCGCACGGGCCGAGCCCGCTCGCCGTCGCCCCACATGATCCGGCTTTCGTCGCCTACCTGCAATTTTTCGGAGGGCTTCTCAACCCCCACGCGTCAGGCTGACCGCTTAAGCTCTGCCACCTGCACACCCAGCCGGAACGCCTGACCGTCGGCGTATGAGCGCGCATAACTTTCGGCTGAGAATGGGACGGTGGTGGTGACGCCATTGACGGTCACGCGAACCGACCACGACTTTTCCCTGACGATTTCAACGGCGTGTTCTGCCATGTTCTCCCCCGAGAATCTGACGTTGAGGAAGCTACCATAGCGTCGCCCAACTGATTTGCATACAAACAAACCGACAGATGGTGACGGAAACCCAAAATCAATAAGGGCGAGGCGCCAAGCTGTTTGGCCTACGCGCCAGTAGCTTTTTTGGACAAAGTGGAGGGGCCTAGTCATCCAACAAATCAGTTTAGTTGGATGGTGGGCGATGCAGGGATTGAACCTGCGACCCCACCCGTGTGAAGGGTGTGCTCTCCCGCTGAGCTAATCGCCCGCTCGTTGCCCGAAGGCCAAGCGAGCCGCGATATAAGGGAGGGCGGTGCGGGAAGTCAAGGCGGTGTCCGGCGTTCTCACAGGGGCAATCGCTTCAGGTTTCGTCATACTCTTTCAAGCGCCGGCGCCGCCCCTCACCTGCCTGCCGGCATCCTCTCCCCGTATAGACGGGGAGAGGGGGCTGTGTCGCCGTTTTCGCCAATTTTTAACGTTGCAATGGAGGCGCCAGCGTTCCGGCCAGACCCTTCTCCCCGTCTCTGTGCGGGGAGAAATGCTCGGCAGGGCGATGAGGGGCGGCGCCGACTTCGATCATTAGAGGCATCCGCCGCAAACAGGAAACTGTCATTGAACCTGTCCCGGCCGCCCGCTATCCGTTCAATGTTGCGCCGCGGCGATCAGCCGCTCAGCCAGGTCCAGCGTCAGCGCGTCGAAATGCGAGATTACCGCCGAGGGCTCGAATTCGCGCACGTGGCGGTCGGTGTAGCCGAAGTCGACGGCCACCACTGGGATGCCGGCGGCTTTCGCGGTGTCGATGTCGGTCTGCGAATCGCCGACCATCAAAGCTCGGTGCGGGTCGCCGCCGGCGCGCTTGATGGTTTCGGTGAGGTGACGCGGGTCGGGTTTGCGGAAGGCGAAGGTATCCTGTCCGGCAATCGCCGCGAAGTGTTTGGTCAGGCCGAGCGCCTCGATCAGCGCCAGCGAGTTGGCCTCGTATTTGTTGGTGCAGACGGCCAGGAGGTAGCCGGCCTTCTCGAAGCGCGCGATCGCACCGAGGACGCCGGGGTAGGGGCGGGACTTGCCGGGAATGTTGAGGGTGTAGTGGTCGAGGAACAGTTTCAGCAGCCGGTCGTGTTCGGCGACATCGAGCGACCGTTGCTGCGCGGCGTGCGCCCGTTCGATCATCACGCGGCCGCCATGGCCGACGAAGCGCCTGAAGCCGGCTTCGTCGACGGCCGCGAGCGCGCTGGCGGCAAGGCTGTGGTTCAGGCTGTCGAGCAAATCCGGTGCTGTGTCGATCAGCGTACCGTCGAGGTCAAACACGATGATCGGGCGGGTCATGATCCATCCTGGGCAGTTTATGCAATGGGCAGGCGATAAAGGCTGCGGCGCGTCAAGGCAAGCGCCGGGCAGGCTCGTTCAGGCAAGCAAGCTCCCCGGACCGGGCATTCGCGACGAACCGCCAGCCATGAAAAAACCCGCCAGTGCGGCGGGTCCCGGCGCAAATCTGCACCATAGGCAAATATGTAGCATAACTGCCTTCACCCAGTCAATGGCATATAAGAAAAAATTCCTATTAACGTTACCCGCTCATCGCTGGCTGGCCGCGCGGGCACACCATTGACGGGAGGCCGAACGTCATCAACCTACACCGCTGCAAGGGCTTTGACCGGACCGGCAAAAATGGTAGGAGCCGCAAACACCAGGTTCCGGGGCGGTAAAAGCGGCATGGATGCAAGACAGTTGAAGGTCGAAGCCGCGCGGGCGGCCCTTGCCCATGTCACCGACGGCATGCGGCTCGGCATCGGCACCGGCACCACCGCCGACGAGTTCGTGCGGCTGCTTGCCGACAAGGTGGCCACGGGCCTGACCATCATCGGCGTGCCGACGTCCGAGCGCACCGCCTCGCTGTGCCGCGAGCTTGGGGTGCCGCTGTCGACACTGGAGGAGACGCCGGAACTCGATCTCACCGTGGACGGCGCCGACGAAGTCAACCCCGCACTAACGCTCATCAAGGGCGGCGGCGGCGCATTGCTGCGCGAGAAGATCGTCGCGGCGGCGTCCGCTCGCATGATCGTCATTGCCGATCGCTCCAAGATGGTCGAGACGCTCGGCCGTTTTCCGTTGCCCATCGAGGTCAACCCGTTCGGCCTGCGCGCAACCGAAATCGCGATCGGGAAGGCGGCTGCAAGGCTCGGCCTTTCCGGTCCGGTTACATTGAGGATGACGGGCGGCCAGGCTTTTGTTACAGACGGCGGCCACTTTATCCTCGATGCATCTTTTGGCCGCATTCCGGATACAAGAGCGCTATCGAATGCTCTCCACGCCATTCCCGGCGTGGTCGAGCACGGTCTTTTCATCGGGCTGGCGTCAGCGGCCATCATCGCCGGGGGCGATGGCATCCAAACCGTCCATGCCGCCTGAAAAACAGGGAGTTCTATCGACCATGATGTTGCATAACCGGGTTCGCCGCTTGTCCGTCCTTCTGGCGGCATCGGCCGTCTTCGCCTTCTCTTCGCCGGCGTTCTCGCAGGACGTCACGGAAGCGCACCTGAAGGCGGCGCGCGCCGCGGTCACCGCGATCCATGCGACCGACCCGTTCGACAACATCCTGCCGCAGGCCGCCGCCGCCCTCGAATCGCAGCTCATCCAGAAGAACCCCGACATGCAGGAGCTGATCGCCAAGACGATCAGCGAGAAGGCGCTGGCGCTGGCCTCGCGCCGGGCCGACCTGGAGAAGGAAGCGGCCCTTGCCTATGCGAAGGTGTTTTCCGAACAGGAACTCAACGACATCGCGACCTTCTACAATTCGGACTCCGGCAAGAAGCTCCTCGAGAGCGGCCCGGCCGTGACGCGCGACCTGGTGAAGGCCGCCGATATCTGGCAGAACGGGCTTGCTCGTGACCTCGCCCAGCAGGTCGGTGAAACGCTGGCCGCGGCGGCCAAGGCGAAAGCGCCGGCAGCGCCTGCTAATGCGGCCGCGCCCGCCGATGGCGCCGCGCCTGCCGATGGATCGGCCCCTGCCGACGACACGCAGAACTGATCCTGCCATTCCAAACGGCCCTGCGGCCATCTGTGAAGCCCGGCTCGTCCGGGCTTTTCTTTTGATGGTTTGCGGCCTACCTGTCACTCACATTTTCCGAAGCTCAAGGAGCCGCGCAATGGCCGGTTACGACTACGATCTTTTCGTTATCGGCGGCGGTTCGGGCGGGGTGAGGGCGGCGCGCGTCGCCGCAGCGCTCGGCAAGCGCGTCGGCATCGCCGAGGAATATCGCTTCGGCGGCACCTGCGTCATCAGAGGCTGCGTACCGAAGAAGCTCTATGTCTATGCTTCGCAATTTCCCGAGCATTTCGCCGATGCCGCCGGCTATGGCTGGACGGTGCCGGAAGCCAGTTTCGACTGGCCCACGCTGGTCGCCAACAAGGACCGCGAGATCAGCCGTCTGGAGGCGATCTACAAGAGGAACGTCGAGGGCGCCGGCGGCGAGGCCTTTCACACGCGCGCCATGATCGTCGACCCGCATGTGGTGCATCTTCTGGACGAGGACCGTACCGTCACCGCCGACCAGATCCTGATCGCCACCGGCGGCCGTCCGGCGCCGCACCCGGCACTGCCCGGCCACGAACACTGCATCTTCTCCAACGAGGCCTTCGACCTCGAGCAGTTGCCCAAGTCGATCATGATCGAAGGCGGCGGCTATATCGCGGTCGAATTCGCCAACATCTTCCATGGCCTGGGCGTCGACACCACGCTGGTCTATCGCGGCAAGGAGATCCTCAGTCGCTTCGATATGGACCTGCGGCGCATGCTGCACGAAACGATGGAGAAGAAGGGGATCAAGATCCTTTGCCATGCCGTCTCGGAATGGATCCGCAAACGGCCGGACGGCCGGCTCGACGCGTTGCTCACCGGCGGCCAGACGCTGACGGTCGACCAGGTGATGCTCGCCATCGGCCGCATCCCCAACACCGAGAATATGGGACTGGAAGGCATCGGCATCGAGATGACCGCGACCGGCGCGATCCAGGTCGACGCGTACTCCCGCACCAACGTCGAAAACATCTGGGCGATCGGCGACGTCACCAATCGCGTGCAACTGACGCCGGTGGCGATCCACGAGGCGATGTGCTTCGTCGAGACCGCCTTCAAGGGCAACCCGACCGCGCCCGACCACGACACGATCGCCACCGCCGTGTTCTCGCAGCCGGAGATCGGCACGGTCGGCCTGTCGGAAGACGAGGCGGTCAAGCGCTTCCCCGACATCGAGATCTATCGCGCGGCATTCCGTCCGATGCGGCACACCTTGTCCGGCCGCGACGAAAAGATGCTGATGAAGCTGGTGGTCGATGGCGCGTCTAAGAAGGTACTCGGCGCGCACATATTGGGGCCGGATGCCGGCGAGATGGCGCAGCTTCTCGCCATTCCGCTGAAGGCCGGGCTGGTCAAGGATGATTTCGACCGCACCATGGCCGTGCATCCGACGGCCGCGGAAGAGCTTGTGACCATGTACAAGCCGACTTACCGAGTGAAGGATGGCGAGCGCGTAGACTGACGGACAAACGCGCCGCGGCAAGGTACTTGCCGCGACGCAGCTAGGAGAGCTGCTACAGCAACGTGCCGCGCAGGATCACCTGCGCCACCGAGAAATAGATGACAAGCCCGGTGACATCGACCAGCGTGGCGACAAACGGCGCCGACGCGCTGGCCGGGTCGAAGCCGACGCGTTTCAAGGCGAACGGCAACATCGAACCCGACAGCGAGCCGAAGGTGACGATGCCGACCAATGCCGCTCCGACCGTCGCGGCGATCAACGGCCAGTGCGGGCCGTAGTCGTAGAAGTCGAAATACTGCCAGAGCGCGATGCGGCAGATGCCGACGACGCCGAGTATCGCCCCGAGCAGGAGGCCGGTGGGCAATTCGCGCAACGCCACCCGCCACCAGTCGCGCAGGCCGATCTCGCGCAATGCCAGCGCGCGTATGACCAGCGAGGTCGCCTGCGAGCCGGAATTGCCGCCGGAACTCATGATCAGCGGAATGAAGAGCGTCAGCACGATCGCTTTTTCCAGCTCGCTCTCGTAGCTTTGCATCGCGTTGGCCGTCAGCATCTCGCTGATGAACAGCGCGCACAGCCAGCCGGCACGCTTCTGGATCATGGCGAGGAAGCTCATCTTCATGTAGGGCTCGTCCAGAGCCTCCATGCCGCCGAAGCGATGCACGTCCTCCGTCGTCTCCTCGATCATCGTGTCGATGATGTCGTCGATGGTGACGATGCCGAGGATCTTGCCGTGATCGACGACGGGAACGGCGAGCAAATCGTATTTGGAGATCGTCTGCGCCAGGGTTTCGCGATCGGTCAAAGGCGTGACGGTCACCGGCACGCGGTCCGGCGCCACCGACAGGATCGAATCGTCAGGCTCGCCGGTGATGAGCCGGCGCAGACCGGTCGAGCGCATGAGCAGATGCGTCTCGGGATCGACGATGTAGATGGCGTAGACGGTTTCGCGCGTCCGCTCGACCTTTCGGATGTAGTCGAGCGTGCGGCCGACGGTCCAGTCCGAGGGCACGCTGACGAACTCCGTCGTCATGATCGAAGCGGCACTGCCTTCGGGGTAACCGAGAATCGAGAGCAGGGTTGCGCGCAGCGGGGGCGCCAGCACGCCGAGCAGCTCGGAACGGGCGGGTTCGTCAAGATCGCGCAGGATGTCGGCAGCGCGATCGACCGACATGGCGGTAAGCAGCTTGCCCGCCTTGGCGCGAGGCAAGGCCTCCGCCAGCTCGGGCGCGCCCTCGAGCTCCGGCTGGTCGAAGATCTCGACCAGCCGTTCGAACGGCACTTCGCAAAGCAGCTCGGTCGCCGTTTCGCGCGACTCGCGGTTGAGCGCTTCGACCACGTCTGCGACATGGTCGTTTGCAAGGATGCGGGCGATGGCGACGGCCTCGTCGTCCGCTACGGGGGAAAAATCGTTCATGGTTCACTCCTTGCCGTCCGGCAAGACGTGAACCGTCGAGGTCACGTCAGGGCGGACGGCGGTTGCGTTCGACTGTGACTGTCGCCAGGCATGGCGCGGTGACCTTTCCGCTCGCGGGTTCGAGTTTGATGTCTGCGAGCGGGTGCAACATAGGAGCTCGCCTTGCCCTGTCAATCGAGGTGATCGAGGAAAATGCGGGCAACATGCCCCAGTCGCGAGACTGTGATCGCTGAAGCGTATCGCGCCGAAACAGTAAAATGGCTGGACGGCCTATGCCGCGGCGAGTCCGGCTACTTCTGCTTCAGCCGGCGCGGAAAACGCAGCCATTTGTCGTCGACCGGCCTTGGCACCGGCCCCGGCTGTGCGAGAATGGTGGTGAGCTCGGGAGGCAGGCTCGGCACCAGCGGCTTCTTGGTGGCGACGCCGTCCGCGATCGCGACGATCGAGTGGTAGAACTCGGCGCCGGTGACCGATCGCGGCGCCACCGCTTCATGCATGACGCTGATCACCGTTACATCGGGGCAGTTGTCCTTGATCGCCTGGTGGAAGGCAACCTTGCCCTCCGGATCGAGTGCGCCGGTCGCCTCGTCCAGGAATAGTAGCCCGGGTTGATGGAGCACGATGCGGGCCACCACCAGCTTCTGTTTCTGACCGCCGGACAGGACCTGATCCCAGCTTTTGCCTTCGCGGCTTTCGTCGCCCATATTCTCGATGAAGTCGCCCAGACCCGCCTTGTGCAGCGCGGACGCGACCTGCGCGTCGCCATGGTCGTGCTCGGAGCCCGGCAGGCAGACCAGCTGCTTCAGGGTCACCTGCTGCAGCTTGACCTCCTGGGCTGCATAGAAACTCTTCACCCCTTCGGGGAAGACGATGGTGCCGCGGCCGTAGGGCCACAGGCCGTTGATGGCCTTGATCAGCGAGGTCTTGCCGCAGCCGGATTCGCCTTTCAGGAAGGTCCATTCGCCGCGCCGGAAGCGCAGGTTCGCCGCTACGAGGAAAGGCGTTGCGTCCTCACCCTGATGCGCCAGTTCGAGCTTCTGGATGGTCAAGCCAAAAACCGGGTTCTGGCTGGCGTAGCGGAAGTCGGAACGGCCGCTCTGGCTGTAGAATTCCTGGGGGTGCTGAACGTTCTCGATCGCATTGGCCAACTCGGTGACACGCTGGCTGTTGGCGCGCAGGGTGGCGATGGCGGGCATGACATGGATGAACCACGAACATTGGCCGATCAGCGAATTGACCAGTTCGGAGCCGGTTATGTAACCCTTCAGGTCGAAGCCGTTGTGGATGAACGGCACAAGGCCCGGCCCATAGGCGACAATGCGGGCGCCGATGAAATTGTAGATCAGCTCGAACGACATGTAGACGGTGTTGACGATGTTGAGCCGCGTCCATGTGCCGTCAATATCGCCATAGAGGCGGCCATGCATGGTCCTCTGAACGCTTTCGCCCCGCGAGGCCGCGACATGGAAGCTGCGGCGCAGGAATGTCGTCAGCTCGCCACGGTAACTGCCTTCGGCCTGCTGCATCCTGACATTGAGACGCTCGAGCATGCCACCGAGCTTTACCGCGATCCAAGTGTTGAGCGGCACATAGATGGCGACGGCAAGGAGGGCGAGGATGGCGCTGCCATAGCTGCCGAGGAATTCGAGCCCCTTTACCTCGACGGAGGTCTCGAGCAGCTTCTGGCCGACGAAATAGAGCGAGGTGGCGACACCCAGCACACCCATGGCCAGCCCGATGGCGCCGCCCGTCATGTCCTTGATCGATTCCTGGACGCGCTGATCGATGTTGTCGGGGGCCGGCGCGCCATTGCCGGTCGAGGCATGCTGGGCGTGGAAATGGGTGTGGTTGCCGTCCAGCAGCGCCTCGTTGAAACGGCTGTCGAGCCAACCGCGCCATTTGCGGTGCAAGGTTGCTGAGACGAGATTGCGGATGCCCGTGAAGCCGGCGTCCTTGAGCACGACCAGCAGCACCAAAATACCGGCATTGGCCAAAAGCGTCTGGAGAGGGGTGGTGTTGGCGGCGTCGTGGAAGAAGGCGATCGAGTTGACCAGTTCCCCGGATGCTTCTGCGAACCAGACGCCGGCCTTGCTGGACAGAGCGGTGAGCAGCGCGATCACCAGCGTCAGCGTCCAGGCCTCCTTCCACCGGTCCGAGACCCAGTAGGCCCGCATCAGGCCCCAGAAGCTGCGCATCGAGGAAACCGGGGTCAGAAGCGACCGCCTTGCGGCATCGCTGTGTAGTCCATCTGTTCCTGACAGTTGCGGTGGTCTGTCGACCCGAATCACAATCCCGCCCAAACCTTTTTTGTATTGTTACGGATGGTAACACCAATTGATCATTTTCCATTAATTTTTATAGGGGGGCAGCGGGATTGAGGTGGATGCCGTGGCTGCAGGGCAACAGGTTGGGCTTTCCGAGCGTCGCGCCAAAGCCGACGAAAAGCCGGTTTAAGCTAGTGATGTCAGGTAATTACGCGGCATCAGAGCGCGACGTTTCTACCTTCCCCTAGGGAAGGCGTTCGCACGAATTTGTGACCCGCTTGGGCTGCCCGGCAAGCCGGCTTTTCATTGCAGGCTAATCAAAATTCCGGAAAACACGTCGCCCTGGACGCCTGATTCCTCGCCGGCATGTCCCCGTCGGAAGTCCGGAAATGACCTGAGACGCTGGGCAAGCCAGCGATCGACCGGACCGGCGGCATCAAGGCAGGCCGCGACGCCGGCAAAGCCGATGATCGCGGAACCCACCGGGGCCAGGCGTTGCCTCACGCCCGGGGAGGGCTGCTTGAAAATCCTGCGTTGAAGATCGGGTTCAGTCGACTTTTTCCAGTTCGCCACGCGCCTTGGCGGCGGCTACCTGGCGGATGGCGTCGGCGAGCGTGTCGACGTCCTGCGCGCCCATCACCGCGTATTTGCCCTCCAGCAGGAAGCATGGCACGCCTGATATGCCCATGCGCGACGCGGTGGCGATCTCGGTGCGAACCGCCTCGACATCGGCATCGGTCGGCAAGAGCGTCTCGACAACGGATGCGTCCATTCCGGTCTCGCGCGCCGCCTCGACCAGCACGGCGTGATCGCCGATGTTGGCGCCCTCCTCGAAGTTCAGCTGGAACAGGCGGCGCACCAGCCGGTTCTGCACGTCTTCGCCGGCCGCACCGGCCCAGCGAATGACGCGATGGGCATCAAGCGTGTTGGGCGCGACCTTGATGGCGCCGAAAGCGAAGGAAATGCCTTCGGCTTCACCGAGCGGCTCGATACGGGCGTGGATCTGGCGAATGTGTTCGTCGCTGCCGAACTTGGCCAGCATATACTCGCGGCGATCCTTGCCTTCCGGCGGAATGGTCGGATCGAGCTGGAACGGCCGCCAGCGTATATGCACATCCACCTCGCCGGCGGCGGCGACCGCCTTATCCAGCCGCTTCTGGCCGATGAAGCACCATGGGCACACGACGTCGGACACCACGTCTATGGTGATCGTATTCGCTTGGCTCATCTCGATCTCCTGAACGTTCGGGCGCCGTGCACTTACCGGGCTTCCACTCCTGGGCCTATGCTCAGTTCGGCTTTCGCCACCAGGTCGGCAACTGGTAACCGAATATGGGCGTCTTTCGCGGATGGTCCAGATAATTCCAGTAAGCGATCCATTGCTGCGTGTTGTGCTGCATCGGCACCATGTAGTTGCCGGAGATCAGCAACCGGTCGAGAACGCGCACGGCGGCGACGTAATCCTCCTTGGTGCGGGCGCGCAACATGGCCTCGATCGCAGCGTCCACCGCGGGATCGGCGACGCCGGCGAGGTTGAACGAACCTTCAGCCTTGGCGGCGGAGGATGACCAACGCCCGATCTGCTCGATGCCGGGCGAGAGCGAATTGTTGAAGCCGCTCGAGCCGATCAGCACCTCGAAATCGAAACGCTGCTTGCGCGACTGTATCTGGTCGCCGTCGAGGCTGCGGATGGAGACATCGATGCCGATCTTTTCCAGCGTGCGCTGGTAGATGCCGGCGAGACGCTCCTCGTCCTGCGAGGCGGTCAGGATCTCGAAGCCGAAGGGCTTGCCCTCGGGCTCGAGCATCGTGCCGCCCTGCAGGTGGTAGCCGATGCTTTTCAGGAGATCGAAAGCCGCTTTCAGCACCTTTCGGTCCTGGCCCGAGCCATCGGTCACCGGCGGCCGCCACGTTCCGTCCATGACGTCGGCCGGCACGCGGCCGGGGTAGGGCGCCAGCAACGCTTTTTCCCTGTCGTCGGCCGGATGGCCGAGCGCCGAAAGCTCGGAATTCTGCCAGTAGCTCATCGTTCGCGCGTATTTGCCGCCAAACAGGTTCTTGTTGGCCCATTCGAAGTCGTAGAGCATGCCGAGCGCCTGACGCACCACGGGGTTCGAGAATTTCGGCAGCCTCGTGTTGAACAGGAAACCGGTCACGACGGGTGGAATACCGGTGTCGAAAGTTTCGGCAACCACCTCTCCCCTATGGAAAGCGGGAAAATCCAGATCGCGTTCGCGCTTCACCGGATCGCTGTCGTCGTCGATGGCGCAAAGGCCTTTCTTGAACGCCTCGAGCTTGGCATTGGCGTTGAGGAAATATTCGATGGTGATCTGGTCGTAATTGTCGAAGCCGCGCTTGGCCGGAATATCCTTGCCCCAATAGTCCGGGTTGCGCTTGAAAACGATGCGCTGGCCGGGCGTCACCTGTGCGATCCTGTAGGGGCCGCTGCCGATCAACGGCTTCAGCGTCGTCCTGTCGAAAGTCTCGATGTCGAAGGCGTGCTTGGGGATGATCGGCGTCAGCGCGATGATCAGCGGAAATTCGCGATCGGCCTTGTCGTTGAAGGTGAACCGCACGCTGTGGTCGCCGGTCTTCTCAAGCTTGGCAATCCTGGCCATGCGGTCGCTGTAGGGCGGACGGCCTTTCTGCGTATAGGCATCGTAGGTGAACAGCACGTCCTCCGGCGTCACCGGCTGGCCGTCCGACCATTTGGCATTCGGGTTGAGATGGAATTCGATGCTCTTGCGCTCGGAATCCATGTCGGCCGACTCGGCAAGCAAGCCATAGAGCGTGAAGGCCTCGTCGGCATTGCGCTGCATCAGCGGCTCGAAGACCAGATTGCCGAAGATCGTGTCCATCATGCCGCGCGCCGTGGTGCGCAGGCTCTTCAGGATGAAGGGGTTGAGATTGTCGAAACTGCCGACGACGCAATAGGTAATGCTGCCGCCCTTCGGCGCGTCGGGATTGACGTAGTCGAAATGCGCATAGTCGGGCGGCAGGGCCGGCTCACCCTGCATGGCAATTGCATATCTGGGTTCCGACGCCGCCGGCAGGGGCGAAAGGGCGAAAAATGATGTCGCGGTGATCAGCCAAACGAGAACGCGGCCCATGACCGTCTCCTTACCGGGTCGGCTTGATGATTCGGTGCGCACACTAGCATGGGGCACCGCCAATGTTCGTTGCCAAGAATCGCAGATTGCGGGCTGGATTCGGCACCGCTTGCAGTGTAACACGCCGTCCGAAGTCATTCTGTTGCCTCATTTCGGCAACAGGTAGCTGGACCACACGGCGCGAAGAAGCGGGTCCCCGGGATCATTTGAGAGGAAGTGCACGACATGACGAGCCTGAACAGCAATGCGTACCGCCTGTCGGTCATGGCCGCTGGCGTGATCGGCTTTCTGGGCGCGGCAATTCCCGTTGCTTCCGCACAGCAGCAACAACAGATCCCGCAGGGCTGGTTCAAGGCTTGCACAAAGCAGGAAGACGTCGACATCTGCAACGTGCAGAACATCACCACCGCCGGCAACGGCCAGTTGGTCACCGGCGTGAGCCTGATCGAGCTGAAAGGCAAGGTGAACCGCAAGGTCTTCCAGGTGACGGTTCCGACCGGTCGTCTGGTTGGTGCCGGCATTGGCCTCCAGATCGATACCGGCAAAACGCAGAAGCTTGAATATGTGGTCTGCTTCCCCGACCGCTGCGTGGCGGAAGTGCCGCTGACCGACCAGCTCGTCGCCTCCTTCAAGAAGGGCCAGGCGCTCACCTTGACCTCGATCAATTTCCAGAACCAGCCCAATCCGATCAAGGTCGCGCTGCAGGGCTTCAGCGGCGCCTATGACGGCCCGCCGCTGCAGCAGTCGGACATCGAGGACCGGCAGAAGAAGCTCCAGGATTTCGTCGCCAAGAACAACCAGGACTTCGCCAAGAAGCTCAAGGAAGAGCAGGACAAGGCGAAGACCGCGAACTGATCGGTTCGGGCATTCTCAAAGCCACAAAAAAGCGGGGTCATGCCCCGCTTTTTTTGCTTCTGCACCTGACTCACTGATCAGTGCCTGAGGTGATCAATGCCTGGACTGCCGTTTCGGTTCGTAGCGTCCGTCCGGCTTTTTGTCGAACATTTCCTTGATCTGCGGGTGGCGGACCGGTTCTCCCGATTGGTCCTCGAGCAGATTCTGCTCGGACACATAGGCGATGTACTCGGTTTCCGAATTCTCGGCGAGCAGATGGTAGAACGGCTGGTCCTTGCGCGGGCGCACGTCGACGGGGATCGCCTCGTACCATTCCTCCGTATTGGCGAATTGCGGATCGACATCGAAAATGATGCCCCGGAACGGAAACAGCCGATGGCGAACCACCTGTCCGATCGCGAATTTGGCTGTTCTCATCGTACTCACCACTGAATTCCTTAGCTTTATTTGGCGCAGACTCCGAATCAATTCAATCCCGAAGCTTTGAGCGTCCTCAAGCTGCGTGTGATACGGAGCAAAGATTGTGGGCGAGTTGCCGGCCATCGATGCCTGCCGGCAGCAAATGTGTTCGCAAGCTCACTGCTGGCGCGCTTGCTTTCCCAAGCCACCGCCAAGCGCCGCAAACCCGCTGCCGGGACGGAGCCCTTCGCGCATGAAGAAAGCGCGAAGCGGTGCAAAACCACCAAGCACGCCGAGCCCGGCACCGCGCGCCATCTGCGCCGGCAGCAGGTCGGAAAGCAGCGACATGTTCAGTAGATTGACCGCGCTGCTGCGCGCCAGAATATCGGGCCGGCGCTTGAAGTCATAGATGGCGAGGGCTTTCGCGGCCCCTGGGTCTTCATAATTTTCATTCGCGATTCCAATAAGATCGTCGATATCCCTGATGCCAAGATTGAGCCCTTGCGCGCCGATCGGCGGAAATACGTGGGCGGCTTCGCCGACAAGCGCCACCCGGTCGCGCGCAAAACGCAGCGGCGTCGCCGTTGCAAGCGGATAGACCTGCCGGCCTGGCTCGACCGTCACCCGGCCCAGCATGGACTGCATCCGCTGTTCGACCCGCAGCGACAACGTCGCATCGTCCAGCGCGGCAAGTTCCGTGGCGGTTTCCGGCTTGACCACCCAGACCAGGCTCGAGCGGTTGCCGGGCAGCGGAACCTGCGTGAACGGACCGGTTTCGGTATGGAACTCGGTCGAGGTGAAGGCATGATCGCGGCCGTGGGAGAAGTTGAGCACCAGCGCTGCCTGGGGATAAGTCCGGGCGGCGGTCGAGATGCCCGCCGCCTGGCGCGCCGGCGACAGGCGTCCGTCGGCGGCAACCGCCAGGGATGCTTCGATCACGCTGCCGTCGGCAAGGGCCGCGCGAGCCTTATCGGCGCCGAGATGCCAGGCATCGACCATGGATGTCAGCCACGCGATCCCGGAATGCGCGGCAACCCTGCCGGCGAGCGCGGGAATGAGGACGCTATTGGGCAGGTTGAGCCCGAACTGATCCTCGTCGATCTCGCTGGCGCGGAAGGTGACGACCGGACTGCGGATCAACCGGTTGGTCGCGTCGACGATGCGCATCACCTTGAGGGGCGCGGCCTGCGGCTTGATGTCGGCGAGGACGCCCAGCCGCTCAAGCACCTTCAAGGCAGGGTTCATCAGTGCCGTCGTGCGGCCATCGCGGGCGGATGCCTCCGGCCCGACGAGCGTCACCGGAAAGCCGGCATCGGCGAAACCGAGCGCGGCGATCAGCCCTGCCGGCCCCGTGCCGGCGATGAGTATCCGTGCTGTTTTCTGATGCTCCAAGATCGACTTCCGGCTTGCGATGCGGGGCAGCGCACGCGCCCCGCCACTCGATGAGCATATAGGTCAGGTCATACGGCTTGATCAACGGGGCGATTCGGCCCATTCGAAGGTCATGACCGGCCGCCAGGACGACTTCAGCCATCTCGACAGCGCAGGCCGTGCGACGGCCGATATCGCACGCAACCCGCGTTTGACGGTGAACCTCGTTGTCGGCGCCGGCATCCTGCTTGCCTGGCTGTCCCTGGCCGCAATGGCGGTCCGCGCCGCGGAGGGACGCGCCGCGGGTATCGGCGCGCCCGGCGACGCCTTGTTGAAAACCCTGCCGCAGCTGCCGTTGCCCGATTCCGTGGCCCGGTTCTTCGCCCTCTGCCTCTCGGCCGCGCCCCTGGACGGAGATATCGGCCCGCGCGCCGGTGCGCTGACGGCAATGTGGTTCCTGATGGCGACCGCGACGATGCTGCCCTCGGCGGCGCCGATGATCCGAACCTATTGCGAGATCGCCGATACGGCCAGGATCAGGCATGAGCCGGTCGTCCATCCGCTGGTGCTGGTCGCCGGCTATCTCTCGACATGGCTGGCCGCGTCGGCTGGGTTTGCGGCGCTGACGCTCGCCATCGATGCGTTCGCCTCGTCAGGCCAGATGTTCGATCCGGTTCTGGGCATTGCCGGCGCTGTCGCCTTGCTGGTCGCCGGCCTCTACCAGTTCAGTGGCCTGAAGGAGGGCTGCCTGAAGAAATGCAGGAACCCCTTCGCGATCCTGTTTGCCAACTGGAGCGCGCGGCCTGCAGCCATTTTCCGGCTCGGCGTCGCGCAAGGCATCTGGTGCCTTGGCTGTTGCTGGGCACTGATGCTGGTGATGTTCGCCGTGGGCGTGATGAACGTCTTCTGGATGGCGCTGATCGGCCTGTTCACCCTGATCGAAAAACAAGCCGCGGGCAGGCTTCCAACCCGGCTGGCCGGTGCGATACTGCTTGTCTGGGCAGCCGCGCTGCTAGTAGTCTCGCTATGAGTGGGGGAAACTCGATGACGGATCCGAGCTGGGCAATGAAGGGGGAGCTCGTACTCTCCTGCAATTGCACGGTTTTTTGCCCTTGCGTGCTGTCGCTGGGCAGCCATCCTCCGACCGAAGGCTATTGCCAGACCTGGGCGGGTTTCCGTATCGATGCCGGTCATTTCGGAGAGGTCGACCTGTCAGGGCTTAATCTCGGGCTGATCATGGAAATCCCCGGCTATATGAGCCGCGGCAACTGGACCGCCGGCCTGTTCATCGACGTCAGAGCCTCGATCTATGCGGTCAAGGCGTTGACGAAGATCTTCACCGGCAAGGCGGGCGGGACGACGTCGCTGCTTTCGATCCTCGTCGGCAAATTCCTCGGTGTCGAACAAGTGCCGATTACCTATGAGACACGCGACAAGACGCGTATCTTCCAGATACCGAAGATCATCGATGGGGCGGTCACGCCAATTGTCGGCAAGGACCGCGACAAGGACACGGTGATCAGCAATTCGGAATATTGGATCGCGCCGGAGATCATCGTGGCCAAGTCCGACAAGAGCAAGATGCGAGCCTTTGGTCGCAACTGGAATTTCGGCGGCCGTTCAGCCGAAATCTGCAAGCTGGACTGGCAGGGCCCGTGAGCAAGAACACAACGGCCAGGAAAGCCGCCAAGAAAATCGCCGACCGGATTCCGCGGCCGAAGAAGAAAGTCACCTGGCCGCAGGCGCGCGCTTTTTCGGTGCATCTCCTGACCGCCTCGGGTTCGTTCCTGGCCTTCCTGTCGCTGGTGGCGGCGAGCGAGGAGCGCTGGACGGCCATGTTCTGGTGGCTGGGGCTGGCGCTGTTCGTCGACGGCATAGACGGGCCGATCGCGCGCAAGCTCGAGGTCAAGGAAATCCTGCCAACATGGTCGGGCGAGCTCCTCGACAACATCATCGACTATGTCACCTATGTTCTGATCCCGGCCTTCGCGCTCTATCAGCGCGGCTTCATGGGCGAGGGCCTGTCGTTCCTGTCGGCGGCCATCATCGTGGTGTCCAGCGCGATCTACTATGCAGACACCGGCATGAAGACGAAGGAGAATTTCTTCAAGGGATTCCCCGTTGTCTGGAACATGGTGGTGTTCACGCTCTTCGTCATCGAGCCGGGACAATGGGTCTCGTTCGCGGTGGTCGTGGTGGCGGGCATCCTGACATTCGTTCCGATCAACTTCATCCATCCGGTTAGGGTGGTGCGGCTGCGGCGCATCAATCTCGCAATGACTCTTTTGTGGTGCGCTTTCGGCGCGCTTGCGCTTGCGCAAGCGGCACTCGCCGCCTTCTATGACCAGATCGGCGTGCTGGGCGCGCAGGTCAGCACCTTCATAAAGATTGGCATTACCGTTACCGGGCTCTATCTCGCCTGTATCGGCGGCATCATGCAGTTCTTTCCAAATCTCGGTGCCAAAAAAGCCTGATCGGCAAATTTCTCAAGGAAGCCCACCATGCCCAAAGCAGTCCGCATCCACGCCCATGGCGGTCCGGAAGTCCTGACCTATGAGGACACCGATCCCGGCCAACCGGGATCAGGGCAGATCCTGGTCAGGCACACGGCAATCGGCCTCAATTTCATCGACGTCTATCATCGCTCCGGTCTCTATCCGCCGCCCGGCGGGTTTCCGCTTATTCCCGGCAGCGAGGCCGCCGGTTTGGTCCTGACTGTGGGCGAGGGCGTTGACTGGCTGAAGCCCGGCGACCGGATCGCCTATGCCGTCACCACAGGCGCCTATGCGCAGGAGCGCGTCATCGATGCCAGCAAGGTCGTCAAGGTGCCGGACGGCATCAGCGACGAGCAGGCGGCAGCAATGATGCTGAAAGGCATGACCGCCGAATATCTCTTGCGCCGGACCTTCAAGGTCAAGGCAGGCGACACCATCCTGTTCCATGCGGCAGCCGGCGGCGTGGGGCTCATTCTCGGCCAATGGGCGAAGCATCTGGGCGCGACCGTTATCGGCACGGCAAGTTCGAACGACAAGATCGAACTCGCCAAGGCACACGGCTTCGACCATGTCATCAACTACAAGGAGCAGGATTTCGTTGCCGGCGTCGCGGCCATCACCGGCGGCAAAAAATGCGATGTCGTCTACGATTCCGTCGGCAATGACACATTCCCGGCCTCGCTCGACTGCCTGAAGCCGCTCGGCATGTTCGTCAGCTTCGGCCAGTCGTCGGGACCGATCCCGCCATTCTCGATGTCGCTGCTGGCGCAGAAAGGATCCTTGTTCGCCACAAGGCCGACGTTGTTCGTCTACAATGCAAAACGCGAGGATCTGGACGCCTCGGCCGCGGCCTTGTTCGAGGTCGTGCTCAGCGGCGCCGTCGAGATCAAGATCAACCAGCGTTATGCACTCAAGGATGCGGGCAAGGCGCACGCGGATCTTGAAGGGCGCCGCACGACAGGCACGACCATACTGGTTCCCTGACGGATACTGCCCTGGTTTTCAGCTCTCTCACACAGGTGCGGGCAAGGTTTGCACGAAAAGCCGGCCCGCCGCGTGGTTGCGCGAAGAAGACTGATCTTTGCCCTTGAGTTTCCGCTGAAATTCTTGAAGCTCTTTCAAGTCGAGTGCTGCTTTCGCATGAGAGCTGGCCGCGCATACGATGCTTGCGGGAACACAGAACATATCCGGGAACCCGGATGGGAGGCACTGTGAGTGCAAATCATAACGGAGCGAATCTGCTTGAGGTTCGCGGCCTGACCAAGATTTTCGGCACGCTGACGGCGTGCGATCATGTCGACCTCGACATCGCCAAGGGTGAGATCCACGCGCTGCTCGGCGAGAACGGCGCCGGCAAATCGACGCTGGTCAAGATGCTGTTCGGCTCGCTGGAGCCCAATTCCGGCGAAATATTCTGGAATGGCCAGGCCGTCAGAATTACCAGCCCGGGCGTCGCGAAAAAGCTCGGCATCGGCATGGTGTTCCAGCACTTCTCGCTGTTCGAGGCGCTGACGGCGGCCGAGAACATCGCGCTTTCCCTGGATGACGGTTCGCCGATCAGCAGCATCGCGGCCAAGGCGAGGGCGCTTTCCTACAGCTACGGCCTGCCGCTCGATCCTGAATCGCTGGTAGGGGACCTGTCGGTGGGCGAGCGCCAGCGCATCGAGATCATCCGCTGCCTGCTGCAGACGCCGCAACTCATCATCCTGGACGAGCCGACCTCGGTGCTGACGCCGCAGGAGGCCGACAAGCTGTTCGAGACGCTCGAACGTCTGCGCTCGGAAGGCAAATCGATCCTGTACATCTCGCACCGGCTGGAGGAGGTCAAACGCATCTGCGACCGCGCCACCGTGCTGCGGCACGGCAAGGTGGTCGGCCACTGCAATCCGCGCGAGGAGACCGCCGCGTCCTTGGCCCGCATGATGGTCGGCAACGAAGTGCAGGCCGTGGTGCGCGCGCCGGTCGCGGGCATCGAAACGGCACAGTCCCTGCTCGAAATCCGCGGCCTCAGCCGCAAGCCGGCGACGCCGTTTTCGATCCCGCTCAAGAATATCAATCTCACCGTCCGCGCCGGCGAGGTGATCGGCATCGCCGGTGTCGCGGGCAACGGCCAGGGCGAGTTCTTCGAATCCGTTTCCGGTGAAGTCCTGCAGCCGGATGCCGCCTCGGTGCGCATTCGCGGCAAGGATGCGGGCAGCCTCAGCATCACCGGGCGCCGGCTGCTGGGTGCAGCCTTCGTGCCGGAGGAGCGCCTCGGCCATGGTGCCGCCCCGCGCATGCGGCTTTCGGAAAACCTGCTCCTGTCGCGCCATGCCACCGACGGCAAGACCTTCGTCGGGACGGGCGGAATGGTCAAGAGCGGCACCGTCTATGCCGCCGCCCAGCGCATCATCGAGGCGATGGACGTGCGCAAGAGCGCGCCCGATCCGGAGGCGGCAGCGCTGTCCGGCGGCAATCTGCAGAAATTCATCGTCGGCCGCGAACTCGACCGCAGGCCTGACGTCATGGTGGTCAACCAGCCGACCTGGGGTGTCGATGCAGGCGCAGCCGCCCATATCCGCCAGGCACTCATCGAACTGTCCCGCAGCGGATCGGCGGTGTTGGTCATCAGCCAGGATCTCGACGAGCTGTTCGAGATATCGGATGCGATCGCGGTGATGCACAATGGCGAACTGTCCAGGCCGCTGGCGATCGCCGAGGCGACCTTCGAAAAAATCGGCCTGCTGATGGGCGGCGCCGAACCAGGCCACGCCGAACACACGCTGGAGACGGCATGATGCGCCTCGAACTCGTCAAACGGCCGCAGCGCTCGGCGCTGTTTTCCATGCTGTCGCCATTCATCGCCTTCGCGCTGACGATCATCGCGGGCGGCATCATGTTCGCGCTGCTCGGGGTCAATCCGTTCAGCGCGTTCAACATCTATTTCATCGAGCCGGTCAGCCAGGTCTGGCAGTTGCACGAGCTGGCGATCAAGGCGGCGCCGCTGATCCTGATCGCGGTCGGCCTGTCGGTCTGCTACAAGGCCAACATCTGGAACATCGGCGCCGAAGGCCAGTTCATCTTCGGCGCCATCTTCGGCTCGGCCGTTCCGGTGCTGTTTCCTGGGTTCGAGGGCCCATTGGTGCTGCCGCTGATGCTTCTGCTGGGCATGGTCGGCGGTGCCGCCTACGCGGCTATCCCCGCATTTCTGAAAACCCGCTTCAGCACCAACGAGATCCTGACCAGCCTGATGCTGGTTTACGTCGCACAGCTCTTCCTCGACTGGCTGGTGCGCGGACCCTGGCGCGACCCGCAGGGCCATGGCTTCCCGCAGACCATCCAATTCGGCGATTCCGCCATCCTGCCGGAACTGATGCCGGATGCCGGCCGCGCCAATTGGGGCTTCGTGTTCGCGCTGGTCGCGGCGGTGCTGGTGTGGCTGATGATGAGCCGCATGCTCAAGGGTTTCGAGGTTCGCGTGCTCGGCTCCAGCCCGAGGGCAGGGCGCTTCGCCGGCTTCGGCCTCAACCGCATGGTCTTCTTCGCCTTCCTGTTGTCGGGCGCCTTGGCCGGGCTTGCCGGGATATCGGAAGTTTCCGGCGCCATCGGGCAACTTCAGCCCGTCATTTCGCCCGGCTACGGCTTCACCGCCATCATCGTGGCGTTCCTTGGCCGGCTCAATCCCCTCGGCATCGTCGCGGCGGGCCTGGTGCTGGCCCTGACCTATCTCGGCGGCGAGGCGGTGCAAAGCGCGCTCGGCATCTCCGACAAGGTGGCGCGCGTGTTCCAGGGCATGCTGCTGTTCTTCGTGCTCGGCTGCGACACGCTCATCCATTACCGCATCCGGTTGATCGGTCTGGCGCTGACCAAATCGGAGAGTGCCGCGAAGCTCGAGGCCGCGCCAAAGTTGAAGGAAGCCCGCTGATGGACATCACCGTCAACATCCTCCTGACCATCGCCACGGCGGCGACGCCGCTGCTCATTGCGGCGATCGGGGAACTGGTGGTCGAACGCTCCGGCGTGCTCAACCTTGGCGTCGAAGGGATGATGATCATGGGCGCCGTCGGCGGTTTCGGCGCAGGCTATCTGACCGGCTCGCCCTGGATCGGGCTCTTGGCGGCCATCGCCATGGGCGCGCTGTTCTCGCTGCTGTTTGCCGTCATGACGCTGTCGCTGGCCACCAACCAGGTGGCGACCGGCCTGTCGCTGACACTGCTCGGCCTCGGCCTCTCCGGCATGATGGGAACCAGTTTCGTCGGCCAGCCCGGCGTCAGGTTGCCCAATCTCGATATTCCCGGGCTCAGCTCCATCCCGGTGGTGGGCAGACTGCTGTTCGGCCAGGATCCGCTGTTCTACATCTCGATAGCGCTGACGGCGGCGGTGATGTGGTTCCTGTTCCGGACGCGCACCGGGCTGACGCTGCGCTCGATCGGCGACAGCCACGCCTCGGCGCATGCGCTCGGCATCAAGGTCATCCGCTACCGTTATCTCTCGGTAATCTTCGGCGGCGCCTGCGCCGGTCTTGCCGGCGGCCATCTGTCGCTGGTCTACACGCCGCAGTGGGTCGAGAACATGAGCGCGGGCCGCGGCTGGATCGCGCTTGCGTTGGTGGTGTTCGCGTCCTGGCGGCCGTGGCGGGTGCTGGCGGGCGCCTATATCTTCGGCGCGGTGTGGATCGGCCAGCTTCATGCACAGGCTTTTGGCATTCCGGTGCCTTCGCAACTGCTTTCTTCGTTGCCCTATCTGGCGACGGTCGTGGTTCTCGTTCTAATCTCGCGCAACAAGCGTCTGACGATGATGAACACACCGGCTTCCTTGGGGCAGCCATTCGTTCCGGATCGTTGACAACAATAACAAGACGGGAAGCTCCAAGGCTTAACTCAGAGAGGTAACACGATGAAAAAACTGCTTATTGCCCTGATGACGACGACAGCGGCATTTTCGCTGGTCGCGTCCGCGGAGGCCGCCGACAAGCTGAAGGCATGCTGGGTCTATACCGGCCCTATCGGCGACTTCGGCTATTCCTACCAGCACGACCAGGGCCGCCTCGAAGTCGAAAAGGCGCTCGGCGACAAGGTCGAGACCGCCTATCTTGAAAACGTCTCCGAAGGCCCCGATGCCGACCGTGCTTTCGAGCGGCTGGCGCGCGAAGGCTGCAAGATCATCTTCGGCACGTCCTTCGGCTTCATGGACGCCGAAGTGAAGGTCGCCAAGAAGTTCCCCAAGGTGATGTTCGAGCACGCCACCGGCTACAAGACGGCGGACAATCTCGGCATCTACAATGCGCGCTTCTATGAAGGCCGCTATGTGCTCGGTCAGATCGCGGCCAAGGAATCGAAGTCCGGCGTCGCCGGCTACATCGTCTCCTTCCCGATCCCGGAAGTGGTGATGGGCATCAACTCCTTCATGCTCGGCGCGCAGTCGATCAATCCGAATTTCAAGGCCAAGATCGTCTGGGTGAATTCCTGGTTCGATCCGGGCAAGGAAGCCGATGCGGCCAAGGCCCTGTTCGACCAGGGAGCCGATATCATCGTCCAGCACACGGATTCGACCGCGGCCCTGCAGGTGGCCGAGGAGCGCAAGCTGCACGGCTTCGGCCAGTCCTCCGACATGATCAAGTTCGCGCCGAACGCGCAGTTGACCTCGCTGACCGACGAATGGGGACCTTATTACATCAGCCGGGTTCAGGCAGCGATCGACGGCACCTGGAAGCCCGACAATGTCTGGCTCGGCATCAAGGACGGCGCGGTGAAGCTTGCGCCTTACACCAATATGCCCGATGACGTGAAGGCAATGGCCGAGGCGACCGAAAAGAAAATTGCCGGCGGCTGGAATCCCTTCACCGGACCGATCGCCAAGCAGGACGGCTCGCCATGGCTGAAGGACGGCGAGGTCGCCGATGACGGCACGCTGCTCGGCATGAATTTCTACGTCAAGGGCGTCGACGACAAGCTGCCGCAATAAGCTCTACGTACGTTCGTCAGGGAAGGGCGCCGCGCGGCGCCCTTTCTCATTCGGCGGCTTGCGCGGCCACCGAGACATGGCGAAACCGCACCAGGCCGGCGTCCACCACGAGACTGAGCCGGATCCTGAGCCAACGCTGCACCGGCCGCTCGAAATAGCGCCAGATCGCCCACGACACCAAAACCATGAGCGCCACGCAGGTCCACGCTGCAACCCATTTGCCGGCCAGCGGCGTCAAGGCGTTGATGAAGAGATAGCCGGCATTCTGGTGAAGAAGATAAAGCGGGTAAGTCAGCCCGCCGAGAGCCAGCGTGAGCGGCGACGGTCTGATCCGGTCGCGCAGCAGGACAGCGCCGATCAGCGCTGCGTGCATCACCACGTTGGCGGCCACGAGATGGGCGGACGAGACCGCAATGCCGTAATGCCCGATCATCCACTGTTGCGTCACCGACAGCGTATAGCTGGAGAGCACGAAGGCGGCCGCCAGCAGCAGCAAGGCCGGCACTGAGCGACCGTGTGCGTGGAGATGATGGACCAGCATGCCGGCGGCGAAGAACGGCCCGAACTCGGTGAGAAACAGAAGCCGCGCCGCGCCGCTGCCGAGGAAGAGTTCGTTGATGGCCGAGATCGCCAGCCAGCCGAGGATCAGCCCCAATTTCCATCGCTGGAAAACGCCGGCAATCAGAGCCAGCGTCACCCAGCCGTAGAAAACCACTTCAAGCACGACCGACCAGTAGACGCCGTCCATGAAAGGTTGGCCGACGGCCGGCGCGAACATTGTGAGATTGGCGAGATACTGGCTGAAGGAGGCTGGGAGCAGCGGCGTGCCGGAAAAGGCGATAACCGCGAAGCTTATCGTCATGCAGAGCAGAAAGCCCGGATATAAACGCACGAAACGCGCGACGGCGAATTCTTCCCAGCCGCGGCCATCCGCCGACCATGCGATGACGAAACCGCTGATCAGAAAGAAAAGATTGACGCCGAGATAGCCGTACAGAGCGAGTGGCGCGGCATGAGGATAGCCCGCCGTGAGAAAGCCGTCTGCTGCCGCGCCGCGAAAGAAATAGTGAAACAGCACGACGGCCAGCGCCGCCGCCAGCCTCAACAGGTCCAGCGTCGCGATATAATCCTGGCGGACAGGTCTGGGGTCCATCCTGAGTTCCTGCGTTTACGGTCCGGAAACCATAAGGCAGGCGGCGGCCAAACAGGGTAAATGGCCGGAACTATCGCGAAATGTGGTAAATCGTGGTCCTCAGACGGCCGAACCGTAGAGATCATAGGCGTCGGCGCGATCGACCTTGACGGTGACGATGTCGCCGGCGCGCAGCGGGCGGCGCGACTGGATATGGACGGAGCCATCGATCTCAGGCGCATCGTATTTGGTGCGGCCCTTGGCCGATGTGCCATGCGCTTCGTCGATCAGCACCGGCAGGCGCTTGCCGACCTTCTTGGCCAATTGCGTCGCCGAGATCTTCTGCTGGCGCTGCATGAAGCGATGCCAGCGCGCCTCCTTGATTTCCTGCGGCACCTGCTCAAGGCCGAGTTCGTTGGAGCGCGCGCCCCGTACAGGTTCATATTTGAAGCAGCCGGCGCGATCGATCTTCGCTTCATCCAGCCAGTCGAGCAGCATCTCGAAATCTTCGTCGGTTTCGCCGGGAAATCCGACGATGAAGGTCGAGCGGATGGCGAGGTCGGGACACACATCGCGCCAGCCGCGAATGCGCTCGAGCGTCTTTTCGCCATGTGCCGGCCGGCGCATGTTCTTCAACACCTGCGGCGACGCATGCTGGAAGGGGATGTCGAGGTAGGGAAGGATTTTTCCCTCGGCCATCAGCGGGATGACGTCGGCCACGTGCGGGTAGGGGTAGACATAGTGCATGCGCACCCAGATGCCGAGCTTGCCCAATTCCTCGGACAGGTCGAGGAACTTCGCCCGCACTTCACGATCACCGAACATGCTGGCCTGGTATTTGATGTCGATGCCGTAGGCACTGGTGTCCTGCGAGATGACGAGGAGTTCCTTAACGCCGGCCTTGGCCAGTTTCTCGGCTTCACGCAGCACATCGGCCGCCGGCCGCGAGACAAGGTCGCCGCGCAGCGCCGGGATGATGCAGAAGGTGCAGCGATTGTTGCAGCCTTCCGAAATCTTGAGATAGGCATAGTGGCGCGGCGTGAGCTTGACGCCTTGAGGCGGCAGCAGATCGATATAGGGATCATGGCTCGGCGGCGCAGCCTCGTGCACGGCCGCCATGACGCTCTCATAGGCCTGCGGACCGGTGATGGCGAGAACGTTGGGATGCTTCTCGCGAATGACATCGGGCTCGGCGCCCAGGCAGCCGGTGACGATGACCCTGCCGTTCTCCGAAAGCGCCGAACCAATGGCGTTGAGCGATTCATCACGGGCGGAATCGAGGAAGCCGCAAGTGTTGACCACGACGAGATCGGCACCGTCATGCTTGCGCGCGATCTCATAGCCCTCGGCGCGCAGGCGCGTGATAATGCGTTCGGAATCCACCAGGGCTTTGGGGCATCCGAGACTGACGAAGCTGACGCGCGGGGCGGACATGGGCAAGGTTCCAATGGACATGAACCGGAAACGCTGATCCGGCTCGAAGTCTCGACATATAACGGTTTGCACGGCTCTGGCGGGAGCTCAATTCGGGCGGCGCAATAGCACGGCTCGCCCGAACAGGCAAACAGGCAAGCTCTGCGACATCGGCGATCTCGTTGTGCGGATCGAAGCGAAGAAGCCGAAAGCCGTTGGTTCGCGGCTCTTACAAAAAGCGAATTGCCGGGTAATGGCAGCCAGTCAACGCGACTTTCAGCGCTATGATTAGGACTCACTAATATGCTATAGGCAGAATGGTGAGGGGCTAGTCCCATGAGACAGTTGCTAGGACATATTGCATTGGCGTGGCTTGTGCTGCCCGGCGATGCGGACGCACACGGTTGGTATACGGGCAAGACCGATCCCGTTCTTCACTATGACTGCTGCGGAAACAAGGATTGCCGCCCCATCGATTCCAACGATGTCAGGATGACCAAAGACGGCTATTTTGTCAGGCTGCACCCTACCTACTTGAATGAGCCACAAGAAGCAGAGTGGTTTATCCCGAGAGAACGTGTCCAGGCTGCGCCCGATGATCGATACCACATCTGCGAGCGTCTAATGACGTTTTATCGAACGATCATTCCCCATATGAAGTTTGATCCTTACCAGCGATATAGGTGGACGTGCTTCTTCGCGCCGATGGGCACCGGTTCAATCCCAATTAGAATGAACCACTACGCTGCAATTTCAAACTGACCAACATCGGCGGGCGCGAGGGTTCCAGATCAGTGGCCGCTCGACCCGAACCATGGCGCCAGGAAAGCGAATTGGTCGGGAAACTGCTGCACGGCGCCGTCGAGAAGCATCTTCACGGCGACGTAAAGGATGATCAGTAGGCCGATATAGGCGATCCAGCGGTATTTGTGCAGCAGGCGCGCGACGAAGGACGCGGCGAAGCCCATCAGCGCAATCGACAGAGCGAGGCCGATGATCAGCACCGTCGGATGGTTCATGGCCGCACCCGCGACGGCCAGGACATTGTCGAGCGACATCGAGACGTCGGCAATGACGATCTGCCACGCGGCCTGCGAGAAGGTCTTGCGCGGCGACTTGCCGGCGATGGTCCCATCCTTGTCGAAATCGCCATTCGACAGCGCTTCGGTCGCGTCGCGCTCCTGCTCGTGGCTGACACCCAGCTCCCGCCACATCTTCCAGCACACCCAAAGCAGCAGCAGGCCGCCGGCGATGAGGAGCATGGGGCCAATTGTCAGCAGCCATTGCGTGATCAGGGCGAAGAAAATGCGAAGGACGGTGGCCGCGATGATGCCGACCAGAATGGCCCGTTTGCGCTGACTGGCCGGCAAGCCGGCCGCCGCAAGGCCGATGACGATGGCGTTGTCCCCAGCCAGCGCAAGATCGATCGCGATAACCTGAAAAAGAGCCGATAAGCCTGCGGCAGTAAATATTTCCATCGACCTGGAAGCCCTTGCCTGTTCGCCGAGTGTTCGTTGTCGATCGCCCAGCCCGCCCTAAAGACATGGTTCCTTGCCGTCAAGACATCGCTTCGGGCAACGCCGCAAAACCGCTTTCGTTGCAGCGGCGCCATTGAGGGGATTCGACAATCACGGGCAGGCGAGCCGAAACGGCAATGAAAACCTAGTCGTAGCGCCTAATCGTAGAGATTGTATTTTGCCCAGTCGGTCTCTGGAATCTCGTCGCCGATGCGGTAGCGGAGCTGTAAAACCTCCATATGGTCCGGCGCCGTCTCGCACTTGAATTTCAGCCGGTACCATTGCCCCTTGCTGCGGAAGGCGGCTCCTGGGCTCTTAATGGCGTCGTCGCTCATGACCGGCGTGGCAAAGGCGTAAGCGACCACCCGATCCGCCTTGTACTTGCGGTCGTCATGGGTGATCCGGTCGAGGACTTCAGCATCACAGCGCTGTTCGAGGCGGGTTTGCGGGTCGAGTTTCAGGAGGCCTGCGCGCAAGGCGCTGTCCATGGCGTTGGCCGGAAAAGCCAGGGTCAAGAACGCCATGACCGTCGTGCAGAGTGTCTTCATGGGCGGGACAAGCAGCATATTTTGTCTGAAAAATCAACCAAAGGGCCGGGCGTTGTCCCGCGCTCAGGCACTCGGCGCGTTCAAAATCCCGTGTCGGGATTCATCGTGCGATGGCTGCGGCCAACGCATCAGCGAGGCACGGCCGGCGTCGGTCAGATCGTATACGCCGCGGTCGACGCGCGCGAACCAGCCATAGACATTGTGCAGCAGGATTTTCGGCGCAAGCGGCGTCAGCGCCTTGAGATCGCGCGGGCGCTTGGGCCCGTCGGCCAATGCCGCGGCGCAGGCGAGGGCGCTTTGGCGGTACGCTGTCATGATGGGATTGCGCGATCCCCCGCCCGCGACAGGATCGCCGCGGCGCCGGCGGTGCTCGTCGACCAGCCGCGAGCGGCGCCGTGGGTTCTTGCGCGGCGCGACGGTGACCGGACTCAGGAGCACCTCGACCCGGTCGCTCGCCGTCACGCCGAGCAGGCCGAAGCCAAGCCGGCGGCAAAGATTGCGGAACCGGGCGTCGCTCTCGCGTCCCTTGCCCCTGGCCGACATGCGCGCGGCCAGCCACACCTCGTCGCAGGCGGTCGCGCGGTCGACGCCTTGCAGCACCAGTTCGAGATTGAACGCCAGCTTCAACTCGCAAATGACGACGACGGGCGGCTCCCCCTCACGCAGCGCGACAATGTCGCAGCCGCCGATCTCGCCCTTCACGGCAAAATCCAGGCTTTCGAGAAACCGCTTCACCGGCGCGTAGAGTGAGGTTTCGTTCATAGGCCCAAGGCTTAGCCGATTCGGCACGAAAAGCCTCGGGAGCAGGTCTACATGCCTTTCCGGGGTTCGCCGAACCATCGTGATGCGGCTTGAGCGGCTTCCTCCGGGTTGGGGTCATCCTCGCCAGCCCAGGCCACGAAGCCGTCGGGGCGCACGAGCACGGCGCTCAAGCCAAGCTGATCCCTGGCCTTTCCGGCGACGTAGGTGATCCGGTCGCCCCAGCGGCCTGCAAGCGCTTCAAGCGATGGGCAAGCGTCAAAGTCAAGGAACAGGCCCTTGCCCGTGCGGAGGAACTCGCCGATTTTTCTTCCTCCGATCAGCTCGAAATCGGGAACACTGCGCCCGACCAGCCCGTGGCCGCCGCCAGGATCGTAGCGAAGAGAAATACCCCATATCCGTTCGGCGAAGTATGTCGCGCCGTCGCGCGTGTCGATCAGGTCGCGGATGATGGTTTCGAGCGCGCGCGTTGCCGGGCTTGGCCGCATGAGCGCGACCTGGGCGCGCGACCAGTCGAGGATTTGCGCCCCGACCGGATGGCGTTCGCTGAAATAACTGTCGAGCAGACCGTCCGGCGCGTCGCCGCGGATGGTGGCGGCCAGCTTCCAGCCAAGGTTCATCGCGTCGCCGAGCCCGAGGTTGAGACCTTGGCCGCCCAAGGGAGAATGGATATGCGCGGCGTCGCCGGCAAGCAGCACTCGTCCCTTGCGGTAGGTCGTTGCCTGGTGGGCGCGATCCGTCCAGGTGGCGGCGAGTTTGAGAGCCGTCAGCGTGAGGTCCGCGCCGGATACTCGGCGCAAAACCGCCTGCACGTGGTCGCAGGTGATTGGCTGGGTTCGGTGGAAAGCCCCACCATCGAACTCGACCATCGCGACAGTACCGGGTCTTTGATACGTATACATGCCGGTCGGCGTGTAGTGGCGGCCGGGCGTGAGCCTGTCCGGGTCGGCCATTTCGATCTGAACGGAATAGCCTGTGAATTCCGGATCGGTACCGACGAACGCGAAGCCGCCGGCCTTGCGCACCGTGCTGCGCCCGCCGTCACAGCCGACGAGCCAAAATCCCCGAAAAATCTCACCGCCGGCGCGAACGGTCACGCCTTCATCCGTCTGATCGAAGTCCTCGACACCGAAGCCGCGCCTGATCTCGACCCCCATTGCGATTGCGCGCGCGGCCAAGACTGATTCGAGATGCGCCATTTCGACCGCGATTGCGGCGGTGGCCGAACCTGGCAGGCGGTAGGGCCATTTCGCGGCGTCGATGGCATCGTGGAAGAACTGGATACCTGCGAAATGGCCACCCGGACGGCGCGGTTGATTCAGCCAGTGCGCACCAGTCGCAGCGCCACCGTTGCCCGTTCCATCCCTTGGAGAGGCGATGTCGTCCAGCAGACCGCGACGGTGGAGGGCTTCGATGGTGGGCACCGAGAGGCCGCGCAGCCCGAACGGAAGCCGCTTCAACGGCGAGTGCGGGTCTTCGGCTTGCTCCAGCACCAGCACCGAGAGGCCGGCGAGGCGCAACTCACAGGCGAGGAACAGACCGACAGGGCCTGCACCAGCGATTACTACATCATGGGAATCGAGATGGCGGTTGTGCATGAACTGCTCCTTTGTCGATGTTCGACCGGAGCGTTCCTCGGATTTGAGAACCACACGGACGAACGATTGGACGCGAGAGAAGCGTCCGATGTTCGTCGTGGGGATCTCCTGCAGGAGGCCAAAGACCAGAGCTTTCGTTACCGAAAGGACTTGGGCTTACCAAACCAAGTCTGCCTTTTCCGACAGCGGCTCTATAGCGTTGCGGTGAGCTATCCGCAACAGACGGGGTTGCGGCCGACGCCGAACGGAATCATGGCCGCTCAGGCTAGAACCGATGAAACGCCGCCCGATGCGTTGTCCGATTCGCTCGTCTCGTGGCAATTTCGCTGTCGGTCGGCTTGAATGGAATGGTATTCCAGGGCGCCATTCCCGTGGTACAACCCTAAGGGCTTCCTGACGGCGGATGCGTTCATCTTTGAGACGCCGGCAGAGCCGCCTGCTTTTGAACCTGGCACATCGGATACGGCAAGCTCCCACACAGGTACCGGGCGACGTGGCTGTCGGTGCGCCTACTGGTGGCACGCCATCAGCCGGACTGATAAGCGTGTCAGCCGGGTTGCTGAAAAACAACATAGCCTACACAAACTCGTAAGAGTAGTGGCGTTTTTACTTGACCGCTTCCCAGTGCGGCGTGTCCATACTTCCAAGATTCGGGGAGCAAAATGGCAGATAGGAACGCGTCACTCGATGGGTTGCGAGGCATAGCAGCCGTTAGCGTGGTTTTCTATCATTCTATCCTGCATCATGAGGTGCTGGTTGGAACGACCCTGATCCAGCCTATACAGGGCATGACCACACTCAGGGACGTTCTGACCAAGATCATGCTTTCCATATTCAACGGGAACAACGCCGTTCTTTTGTTCTTTGTCTTGAGCGGCTTCGTCCTCTCCCTATCGCTGGAGAAGTCGACGGGGGCACCATTCGCAATCGTCTCGAAGTTCGTTGTGCGCCGGGTCTGCCGGCTCTACCCCGCTCTGTTTGGCTGCTTGGCGGCATATTACTTGCTGTCTCAGTTTTTTGCGCAAATGGGCTGGGCCGGCGTTCCCTCGCCTAATCTATGGCTGGCAACGCTGAATGCTTTGCTGGTTCAGATTACGTGGCACGGCCCGTCCACAACCATCCAAGCCGAAATGCTCGCGGTGCCGTTCGTCCTGGCGTTTTTCTTCTTCCAGAAGCGCTTCGGATCGGTGTCGGCTTTGGTTCTGTTTAGCTTGAGCGTGTTTGCCATGGCGCAGCCGGTTTTCGTCATGGGGGCTCCACACATGTCCGCGTGGATATCATCCTTTGCCATTGGCATGCTGATCGCGGACAGGCGCTTCCAGCCGTTCTTTTCCGGCGTGTCATCGCTGGCGCTTTGGCTGATAATCGCTGCGTTCGTGATCGTTCGAATGTTCGTTCCCTTCAACCCTGATGCCAGCACGCTTGGGCAAGTCATCTTGTGCGCCGCGCTCGTCGGGTCGGTCTATTACGGCGACCAGAGTTTGACAGCGACCACGATCCTCGCCAATCCGGTCTGCCGGTTCCTCGGCAAGATCAGCTACAGCTTTTACTTGATCAACGTTCTTTTCCTGCTCATCGTCTGGTCACTGGTCGACCCGCTTGGCATCTACCCGACACACGCACTTGAAACCGGGCTGCTGGTGGGGACGGTGGTCGTAACTCTGACGCTCCCTTTCGCGTATTTCTCGGAGAAGTGGCTGGAGCAGGGCGGGATCACGTTGGGGCGTCTGCTGACGACAGCGCGCACTGTACCGCAGACGATCCCCGCTCCTGCGGAGTAAATTTATCGGCCGCATCTCTGAGCGGCAGGCCTGTCGGGTTCCGAAACCGACCTAACTCGGCGTGCGCAGCACCTTTTAACGATCTGCCTCAAACCAAGTCGTCGTGATTCCGTCAGGGTGCGTTACCCTTATCCATTCGCCGGTCTGAGGTTCTTCCCGACACGATATCGTTATTGGTCCACGGCTCTTTGCGGCCTCGACAACGTTCTTGGCGCGAACCTCGATCCGCTCCGCCGCTTTGCCGTCGCGCATCAACTCGACGATGAAACACCGCATGGGCCGCGCATCAATCCAGGGTATCGAAAGGACGGCGCGGATCAGCCCTTTTCTGTGGCCTCTCTATATCGTCTCCACCAGCAAACATCAGATATGCTATCGCTAAGCCGCCTATTGCAGCGACCGTTGCGGACGCCCACACGAGCGCGCCCGTCCACCAAAACAAGCTATTCACAGTTTCTCCCCTAAGCCCGGCGGCTTTGTAGTACATTGTTCTGATTAGAGCAAATGTACCGGAAGCAGTCGGCCGAACGGAAAGTTGCTTCGGTCAGCACCCAGGCCCGCGTACTTCGTCCCTCTGGACCTTCGGGCGCGGGACATACTCAAAACCTAGAAAGCACAACCTGCCCGCTAGGGCGGAAAGGACAAACTCATGGACCGCAACTTCGCGCGGGCGCTTGCGCTCGTCTTGAAATCAGAAGGACTCTGGTCGGACAATCCGGCCGATCCGGGCGGCGCCACTATGAAGGGCGTCACCCTGGCTAACTTCCGCCGCTACGTCCAAGCCAAAGCGACCAAGGATGATCTGCGCCATATCACCGATGCGCAGGTCGCCACCGTCTTTCGCCGCTTCTACTGGGATGCCGTTGCCGGCGCCGAGCTGCCCGATGGGGTGGACTATGCCGTCTTCGATTTCGCGGTTAATTCCGGTCCCGGCCGCGCGGCCAAATACCTGCAAGGCGCTGTCGGCGTTGCGCAGGATGGGCGCATAGGCCCAGCCACGATCGCGGCAGTAAAGGCCAAGCCGGCAGGGGTGTGATCGATGCGCTGTGCGATGCCCGCATGGCCTTCCTGAAGCGCCTGCCGACATGGGGCGAGTTCGGTAAGGGCTGGACAAGCCGCGTGGCCTCTGTCCGCTCCCAAGCTCTGCTGATGAGCAAAGCGCCAGCACCCATCGTCATCCAGCCTGCCGCGCCTCCTGCTGCGCCTGCGCCTCCCAGCGTGGTCGTAGTGACCCAGCAGGGCAACCAGCCACAGGTTGTTACGCCGGTCTCTCCTGCACCATCCACGGCCCCAGCAGTGCCCAAGAGCAAGACAGGGTGGGGCTGCTCGGGATCATCATCGCCGCAATCGTTCGTTGAGCCTTTAGCTTCATCGTTTCGAAAGGTTAGGAACCAAGTTAGGAACCGAATAAGGCAAAGTCGAAAAGCACAGCTTTTTTAAGCCGATAGAAAGAAATCTGGCGGAGGGAGTGGGATTCGAACCCACGGTGAACTTGCGCCCACGCCGGTTTTCAAGACCGGTGCCTTAAACCGCTCGGCCATCCCTCCAGCGACATCTCTTCGCCCAGCGTCACTCGATCAGATATTCGAGCCTGGCGGCGAATGAAGAGAGCCATCTTGCTGATGCTCTAGTGTGCCCGGCAAAGATCTGTCAACCGGCATGCGCGGACCGCATGTTTCCCGGCAGCCGACGCCGGGCAGGGTGGCGTCACAATCTTGCCCGGTTCCGGCCACAATCGATTAATAGCGTGATAAACAATTCCTGCGCACAAAGGACAGGGGTTCGAGGCGTCGTTGGTCTTGGTCAGGTAAGCTTTGGCTCCTGCGACGTTCAAGCCGCGGCGTTTTTGGTCGAGACTGTAGGGGACATCAGGAAATGCAAACTACGGCGCGCCCGCGTCTACGCCGTGCTTGCGCTTTCGCGCTATTCACCATGTCGGCAGCCTTGCTTGCCGCCTGCGCGTCGCAGCCTGAACCAAAAGGGATGGTCCACAAGAAGACCCGTTCCAAGGAATATTTCGCCGAAACCGAATATGGCGTGAAGGCCAGCCCTCGCGTCGCCTTCATGCGGCGTGGCGGCGGCCGCGACCAGCTCGGAAAACCCTACCAGGTTCGCGGCAAGTGGTACTATCCGAAGGAAGACAAGCACTATGCCAAGGTCGGCCTGGCGTCGTGGTACGGCGACGCCTTTCATGGACGGCTGACCGCCAACGGCGAAGTCTACGACATGAGCCATCTGACGGCGGCGCACCCGACCATGCCTCTGCCGAGCTACGCCCGCGTCACCAATCTCAAGACCGGCAGTTCGGTCATCGTGCGCGTCAATGATCGCGGTCCCTACCACCAGGGCCGCATCATCGATGTCTCGGAACGCGCCGCCCAGATGCTCGACTATGCCAATGTCGGCACGGCCGAGGTGAAGGTGGAATATGTTGGCCGCGCGCCGCTCGACGGCAATGACGACCAGTATCTGATGGCCTCCTACCATCCAGGCAACAGGATACCCGACCCGTCGGACGGCCTGCCGACCGGCGTCATGGTGGCCATGAACGGACCGTCGCCCAGCCTGCCGGTGGGTGCTGCCGCCGTGCCGTTTCCGGGTCAGCTGACGAATTCCGATATGGTTCCGCAAGGGCAGGTGCCGGCACAATCGCCGGCGTTGGGTGACCTGGCGCTGCCCGACTTCGGTCCGATCGTGCCGGAGCGTCCGGATATCGGCCTGCCGCCGCAATCGCCGTTTTCGGTGGCCTCGCTCTCCTATGCCGACGAGCGCGTGCGGAGCGCCGATGTCTTTGCCGCACTTGACGACGACGGCATGTCGCCCGCCGACATCCTGCGCTCATGGAAGAGCGCCAATCCCCAGGCGCCGTCGCCGGCCTATGTCGCGGCCGGCACTTTCGATGACGCCACCGAGGCAAAACGCGTGGCCGCCGCGCTCGAGCCCTTCGGCAGGATAGAGATCCAGCGTTCCGAATTCGACGGCAAGGACTGGTATGCGGTAAACCTCTATCCGGACGGCCATGGCGGCGTCGACGATCTGCTGCAGGCGGCCTGGTCGCATGGTGCGCCGGACGCCCTGGCCGTGCGCAACTGATCTATTTTTCCCGCACGGTTGATCCTGCGGAAAAAACCCTGATAGCTTGGCTGCGCCAGAACCGGCAAACGGGTCGAGATTTCATGCAGTTGCGCGTCTTTCCGCCTTTGGCCGGATTTCTGGGATTGGCCCTGCTGCTGTTTTGCATCGCGCCCGCCAGCGCGCAGCTTTTCGAGACCAAGGCAGCCCAGGCCTTCATGATCGACGCCGAGACCGGAACGGTGTTGTTTTCCAAGGACGCCGACAAGCCGATACAGCCGGCCTCGATGGCCAAGCTGATGACGATGGAAGTGGTGTTCAACGCCATCAAGTCCGGGCGCCTGACCCTCGACGACACGTTCGTGGTGAGTGAAAACGCCTGGCGCAAGGGCGGCGCCCCTTCGGGAACGTCGACGATGTTTGCCAAGCTCAAATCGGCGGTCCGGGTCGAGGACCTGATCCAGGGCGTGACGGTGCAGGCGGCCAATGACGGCTGTATCGTGCTGGCCGAAGGCTTGGCCGGGTCCGAGGACAATTTCGCCGCGCAGATGACCGAACGCGCCCGCCAGATCGGCCTGGCCAAATCGACTTTCGTCAATTCGACCGGGCTGCCGGCGGACGGCCAGCAGACGAGCGTGCGCGAACTGGCAATGCTGGCTTTGCATCTGTGGCGCGACTATCCGGACCTCTATCGCTACTACGGCCTGAAGGATTTTACCTGGAACAGGATTTCGCAGAGGAATCGCAACCCGCTGCTGGCGATGGACATCGGCGCCGACGGCCTGGCGGTCGGCAGCAGTGAGGTGTCCGGTTTCGGCATAGTCGGCTCGGTCAGCCACAATGGCGCGCGGGTGATCGCGGCGATGAGCGGGCTCGCCAGCGACAAGGAACGCGCCGAGGAAGCGCGCAAGCTGCTCGAATGGGGTGCCCGTTCCTTCGAGAAGACGCAAATCTTCGCCAAGGACGAGGTGGTGGGCCAAGCTCAGGTTTTCGGCGGCATTAAGGCCGGCGTGACGCTGAAGGCGAAAGGGCCGATCGCCATCTTCCTGCCGGTAGCCAACCGCGACAAACTGACGGCGAGCATCGTCTATGACGGACCGGTTGCCGCACCTGTGGAGGAGGGGCAGCCGGTAGGCGTGCTGCGGGTCTGGATCGGCGACACACTGAGCCAGGAGACGCCGCTTTTCGCCGCCGAATCGATCGGCATCGGCACGCTGCCGCAACGCGCCCTCGACGCCGTCAAGGAACTGGCCGTCGGCTGGCTCCGCTAAAGCGCGTCGCGCTGAACCGGATTCACGCTATGCGCTTTGGCGTCTTTGTTTATGCATGTCGTTCTCTCCAGCCGAGGTCACTTTTGAGCGGCATGCGATAACGCCGGCGGCATGGACGTTTCCCCGAACGCGGACTATCTAGAGCGCTAGAATCCATTCAAATAAGGGATAAAGGCCTTTCGGTTGGCACGCGGATTTTTCATCACCTTCGAAGGCGGCGAAGGAGCAGGCAAGTCGACGCAGATCGAGCGGCTGGCGGGAAAGATGCGCGCCAAGAAATACGACGTTCTCGTCACCCGGGAACCGGGCGGCTCGCCGGGCGCGGAAGCGGTCCGGCATGTGCTGCTTTCGGGCGCCGCCGAGCCGTTCGGGCCGAAAATGGAAGCGCTGCTTTTCGCGGCGGCGCGCTCCGACCATGTCGAGCAGGTCATCCGCCCGGCGGTCGAGCGCGGCTCCATTGTCCTATGCGACCGCTTCCTGGATTCCTCGCGCGTCTACCAGGGCGTCACCGGCGGCCTCGACCCGGTGTTCATGGAGACGCTGGAGCAGGTCGCCATCAATGGCATGATGCCCGACATGACGCTGATCTTCGACATCGATCCCACGGAAGGCCTGAGACGCGCAACAGTGCGTCGCGGCGCCGGCGCCGGCCCCGATCGCTTCGAAAAGGAAACGCTTGCCATCCACCAGGCGCGCCGCGAGGCGTTCCTGGCGATCGCCGCGGCCGAGCCGGAGCGCTGCGTTGTGATCGACGCATCCGCCGCTCCCGATGCGGTAGAAAATGTCGTCACCGCCACGGTGTTCGCGGCGCTGGAGGCGAGGGCGCCCATGCGCAACAGACAGACCGCACCCGCATGATCTTCGAACGCATCGCGCCGGAACAGCATGACACGCTGGACGGCGTCCCTGAACCGTCCGAAACGCCACGCCTGGTCGGGCACGGGCAGGCCGCCGCCATGCTCGCCGCCGCCTATCGCGCTGGAAAGCTGCCGCACGCGCTGATCTTCACCGGACCGCTCGGCATCGGCAAGGCGACGCTCGCGTTCCATCTGGCGCATCATCTCCTGAAGCATCCGGCCTTCGAGCAGGCGCCGGAGACGCTCGCCGTTCCCGATCCGGCGTCCTCGCTGTTTCGCCAGATCGCCACCGGCGCGCATCCCGGCGTGCTGCACCTGACGCGGCCGCTGAACGACAAGACGAAGAGCTTCAAGACGGTCGTCACCGTCGACGAGATCCGCAAGGTCAATCGCTTCCTGTCGATGACTTCGCATGACGGCAGCTACCGGGTGGTGATCGTGGACCCGGCCGACGACATGAACACCAATGCAGCCAATGCCTTGCTGAAGAATCTTGAGGAGCCGCCGGCGCGAACGCTGTTCATCCTCATCGTCCATGCACCGGGCAGCCTGTTGCCGACGATCCGTTCGCGCTGCCAATTGGTTCGGCTGTCGCCGCTCGATGCCGACGAGCTGATGGCGGTGCTGGAAACTGCCGAGCCGCCTCCGCCGGACGATCCGGCCGCGCGGACAGCCCTTGCCGCGCGGGCAGGGGGCAGCGCCCGCAATGCGATCCTCCTGACGCAGTATGGCGGGTTGGAGATCGCCGAAACGCTGGACGCCCTGGTGAGCGCCGGCAAGAGCGACATCGCCGGCGCCTATCGCCTTGCCGAAGTCGTGGCCGGGCGCGACCAGGCGATCCAGTTCGATATCTTCAACCGCCGCGCGCTCGATCTGTTGTCCGATGCGGCGAGCCGGGCGGCGCTGGCCGGCGATCTCGCACGAGCCAAAACGCTGTCGGACACTTGGCATGAGGCGCTGGACGCTATATCTGAGACTGATACCTACAATCTCGACAAGAAGCAGCACGCCTTGACCATGATCGACCGCCTGAAGTCTGCAATGCGAATGTGATGGTTCCCTCGGGATGGCAATCGCCACCCCGATGCGATATCCACCGCCACGCCTTCCATTCAGACATTCATGACGGTTCATTCATGTCACGCGATACATTCTACATCACGACCGCGATCTCTTACCCCAATGGCAAGCCGCATATCGGCCATGCCTACGAATTGATCGCCACCGATGCGCTGGCCCGCTTTCAGCGGCTCGACGGCAAGCAGGTCTTCTTTCTCACCGGCACCGACGAACACGGCATCAAGATGCTGCAGACGGCGAAGAAGGAAGACATTTCTGCGCGCGAACTGGCCGACCGCAATTCGGCTGAGTTCAAGCGCATGGCGACCGCGCTCAACGCCTCCAACGACGATTTCATCCGCACCACCGAAGAGCGGCACTACGCGGCCTCTCAGGCGATCTGGAAGGCGATGGCTGCCAATGGAGACATCTACAAGGGCGGCTATGCCGGCTGGTACTCGGTGCGTGACGAAGCTTATTACGGCGAGGAGGAAACCGAGGTTCGTCCCGACAATATCCGCTATGGCCCGCAAGGAACGCCGGTCGAATGGGTCGAGGAGGAAAGCTATTTCTTCCGGCTTTCGGCCTATCAGGACAAACTGCTGGCGCTCTACGAGGGCCAGCCGGATTTCATCGGCCCGGCCGAGCGGCGCAACGAAGTGATGAGCTTCGTCAGATCGGGACTGAAAGACCTGTCGATCTCGCGCACGACGTTCGACTGGGGCGTGCCGGTGCCCGGCGACGAGAAGCACGTGATGTATGTCTGGGTCGACGCGCTGACAAACTACATTACCGGCGTCGGCTATCCCGATGAAAAAGCAGATAATTGGAAATTCTGGCCGGCCGATGCGCACATCATCGGCAAGGACATCGTGCGTTTCCACGCCGTCTACTGGCCGGCCTTCCTGATGTCGGCAGGCATTCCGCTGCCGAAGCGCGTCTTTGGCCACGGCTTTCTGTTCAACCGCGGCGAGAAGATGTCGAAATCGGTCGGCAACGTCATCGACCCCTTCACCATGATCGAGCACTACGGGCTCGACCAGGTGCGCTATTTCTTCCTGCGCGAGGTGCCGTTCGGCCAGGACGGCAGCTACAGCCACGAAGCGATCGTCAACCGCACCAATGCCGACCTTGCCAACGGCATCGGCAATCTGGCGCAGCGCTCGCTGTCGATGATCGCCAAGAACTGCGGCGGCGTGGTGCCGACGCGCGGCGAGCTGACGGATGCGGACAAGGCAATCCTCGATCAGGCGGCGGCCGCTCTTGCCGCCGCGCGCAAGGCAATGGCCGAGCAAGGCATCCATCTGGCGCTGGCATCGATCTTCGGCGTGGTGGCCGAAGCCGACCGGTATTTCGCCGGACAGGAACCCTGGGCGCTGAAGAAGACCAACCCCGAGCGCATGCAAACGGTATTGTGGACTACGGCCGAAGTGGTCCGGCGCGTGGCGATTCTGTGCCAGCCCTTCACTCCAGGATCGGCCGCGAAGCTGCTTGACCTGCTGGCGGTGCCGGCAGACGAGCGCGATTTCGTGCATCTCCACGCCGACCATGCGCTTGTGCCGGGCAGAGCGTTGCCTGTGCCAGAAGGCGTATTTCCGCGTTATGTCGATCAGCCGGAAGCGAACGGCTGATGCTCGTCGACAGCCACTGCCATCTGGATTTTCCGGACTTCTCAGAGGAGCGGGCGTCCATCGTCGCTCGCTCCCTGGCCGCCGGGATCGGCCGCATGGTGACGATTTCGACGCGCGTGAAGCGATTTCAGCAAATACTTGAAATCGCAGACGCTTTCGACGAAGTATACTGCTCCGTCGGAACCCATCCGCACAATGCGGCCGAAGAGCTTGACGTGACGACGGCGGATCTCGTGCGCCTGTCCGCCCATCCCAAGGTGGTGGCGATCGGCGAAGCCGGGCTCGACTATTTCTATGACAAAGCGCCCCGCGATGCGCAGGCGCAGGGTTTGCGCAACCACATCGCCGCTGCTCGCGAGACGGGCCTGCCGCTGGTCATCCATTCGCGCGACGCCGACGACGACATGGCTCATATCCTTGAGGAAGAAACGGGGAAGGGCGCCTTCCCGTTCGTCCTGCACTGTTTTTCGTCGGGACGCAGGCTGGCCGAGGTCGGCGTCTCGCTGGGCGGCTATGTTTCGTTTTCCGGCATCCTGACCTTCAAGAATTCGGCCGAAATACGCGCCATAGCCGCCGACCTGCCGCACGACCGGCTGCTGGTGGAGACCGATGCGCCATATCTCGCGCCGATCCCATTTCGCGGCAAGCGCAACGAACCCGCTTATGTCGCGCACACGGCCAGGGTTCTGGCCGAGACGATCGGCGTCAGCGAAGGTGAAATCGCAGCTTTGACGACCGATAATTTCTTCCGGCTGTTCGGCAAGATGCCGCCCCCGCAGAGCAAAGCGCCTGAACGATGACAGACCGGCTGCGCCTCACCATTCTCGGCTGCGGCTCGTCACCGGGCACGCCGCGCATCACCGGCGACTGGGGCAATTGCGATCCGCAAAATCCGAAAAATCGGCGCATGCGCACGGCAGCCCTTGTCGAGCGGATTGCCGAGAGCGGCGCCCGCACCACCGTCGTCATCGACACAGGACCGGATTTCCGCCAGCAGATGCTGATGGCCTCGGTCAAACGCATCGATGCCGTCGTCTACACCCATCCACATGCCGACCACATCCACGGCATCGACGACCTGCGCGGCTTCGTGCTCGACCAGCGGCAGCGGATCGATATCCATGCCGATCAGCCAACGATGCTGCGGCTGCGCCAGGCCTTCGGCTACTGTTTCGAGACGCCGCCAGGCAGTTCCTATCCGCCGATCGTCGACGCCCATATCATCGATCACGCAAAGCCCGTCGTGATCGAAGGCGAGGGCGGTGCCCTCACCCTCGAGCCGCTGCCGCAGGTCCATGGCGACATCATATCGCTCGGCTTCCGTATCGGCGGACTAGCCTATTGCCCCGACATCAGCGATTTTCCGGCTGCCACTGCCGAACGGCTGCGTAATCTCGATGTCCTGATCATCGACGCGCTGCAGTACAGGACGCACCCGAGCCATCTGTCGCTTGGCGAGGCGCTTGAGTGGATCGAGCGGCTGGCCCCGAAACAGGCTGTGCTGACCCATATGCATGGGCCGCTGGACTACGCTACCGTGATGGCTGAGACTCCGGCAAATGTCGAGCCGGCATTTGATGGCATGGCGCTTGAAATTCCTTATAGATCAGACGGATAGAATATTCTCTTCATAGCTGATGGCACTGATCGCCTGGCAGCGAGCCGCCGATACAGGTCCGATGTCGAGATCTTGCACCTGGGATCGCCACACGGCCGTCGCCAGTTCGCTGTCGCTTCAAGATTGCAAAATGCCAAAAGAGGATTGCATTGTCAGGCCGGTGGATGCTCGTCGATCTGCATTGCAGGCCTGACAGGCAGTCTATGTGATGGCTTCCTAAAATATACATTGAGAGCAAGAGGCGCTAACCTTTGCCCGTTAGTTGGAAAGGAGAGGCCCGATGATTCGCGAACTCGTACTTACAGTGACGCTTCTTGCTCCTATCGCTGCCACAGCGCAGGAATTGCCAACCGTCCCTTACTTGCCGCTTGAGCGGGCAACCAAGGCAGCACAAGCCGCGCTGGAGGCCTGCGCTGCCGAAGGCAGCAATGTCAGCGTCGCCATCGTGGCGCGGAGCGGCGCGACGCAAGTGCTGCTCAAGGCCGATAATTCCGGCGCACACACCGCATCCAGCGCCGAAGGCAAGGCCTTCACCGCGGCAGCCTTGGGTCGCGACACTGCGGGGCTCGCCGAATTCATAGCCTCCAAGCCGGCAAATGACGGCATGCGTGACATGGATCGTCGCATGGTGATCCAGGCTGGCGGCTTGCCGGTCAAGTTCGGCGATGCCTTGGTGGCCGGCATTGGCGTCGGCGGTGCTCCTTCGGGCGATATCGACGCCAAATGCGCCGCCGCCGGGCTCAAGGCGATCGGCGCCGCCGAGTAGACCTGCCTAGACCTGCCTAAGATGCCAACGCAGCCCGTCCAAGGCGGGCTGCTCTGTTGAACGGGGTTCAGTCTGTGAACCCTGTCTCCACACCGGAACCGGCGGACGTAAGATCGCATTCGACCGGCAACCGACGGCCGATCCTGAGACCCGAGCTGGAAGCTTAGTTCCATAATCTATCTTATGCGACTTTCGGCAAGGTAGGAATGTCGCTCCTGCTTGTGCGCAGCCAATCTCCCCACCTCAACTCTCCTGACACGGTTTTTGGTGCCCGTTCTGCTAAACTGGTGAATTGGAATGAACGCTTTGCAGATCACGGGCCACATGGCAGCCGCTTCGTCGCCGCCCGCGAGGGCATCGAAGCTGCAGCAATGGCTGTCGTCGGCTACCTGCGTAGCCGCTCTCTGTGTTCGTCAAGAATGCGCTCAATGGTCCGGACTCGGTCCTGCCGACGGTTGAGACCTCTGCGTGCTTTGCCGCGAGCGTGCCGCTCATAGATTTCCCGGCTCGCCTGGAGCTGCTCGATATACACCTTATCGGGCTTCCCATTCTCAAGGCGGTCGAACACCCAGCAGAACGGCGCCGGGAGCTGGCCTTCGCGATAGCGCGGGCTTGCCGAGGCCTGATCTTCGTCGAGGATTTCCTGCAGCACGACCTGATCCCAGACTTCCGGGTTTTCATCGCTGCGCTTCTTCCACAAGGCGAGGATCTCGCGAGCAGCCGGCGTATCGTTGATGAGGATGGTTCCAGCCATCAGCCGGCCACTTTCGCGATAGACCGCGATGTCGCAATCAAAACCGGCGAGCTCCGGCCAGGGATCATGATGGAAGACCGTGTCGACGTCCACATACAGCAGCGGTCCCTGAAGCCTCCTACGCATATTGACAAGGAATGTCGGCTTCAGGCTCGCGTTGCGCACCCAGGATCCAGCGTCGGCGAATGGCCGGGCTTGGACAGAAAGGCCAAGACGCCACGCTGACGCGGTCATGCGAGCGGCTTCTGTCTCATAGAAGGAGTTGATCGTAAAGAACGCCACGATTTCACCGGCCTTGTCCGGGTTGCCGGACGGCTGTGGGTTTATCGGGAAGGGAGCGAGCATTTCCCGGTGCCTGTGTTTGGTGGCCCGGAACAAATCAAGAATGTGGGTGAGCAACGCGAAGCCTTATTAGGATATGAATATTTAGACGCCAAGCATATAGCAATAAGTCCGAATAGCCTCGCAATGCGATAAAGTCATCGGTAGCGGCGCAGAAAACATTGGGCCACAACCATTTTGTTGACGAGGGGCGCCAGCTGGGCCGAGGCCACGGTCTGGAACTCCTGTCCTTGCGCTCAACCAGATCATTTCGCCGGCCATGATGCAGCCGTAAGGATACACCTGGTCGATGACCTCGGCGAGTTCGTGCTTTGGATCTGGCGACGCGCTGCTGGTTTGCCCCCGGCTTCTCGAGGCAACCTCCCTACCCCAGAACTTTCAATGAGCTCCGCTCGCTCTGGTTGCAGCATTCGGCCTACCGTTGCCAAAAAGGCTTTGCCAGCTCCGCCTCGACCTGTTGTCTCGTCAATCCGATGTCGTCGATCAGATGGGGATTGTCCTTCGACATTCGCTCAAGCTCCCAGCGAAAGCGTATCCGCTCGCGCCAGGTCCGATCGTGCCAGGCCGCGACAATGCTTCGCAGGGTCGCCAAGTGCCGACGCGACGCTTCCGCCAGCACTACGGGCATTCTCGGCCGCACCGTCTGACACCGCGTCGATGCAAGGGTATCGTTCATGGCAACCTCCTATGGTTTGAGGGTGGGTCCTCGACTTGGGACCTCGACCTGAAAGAGGTTGAATTGTGCCGGATGCGAACAGCGCCGTAATTAAGCCCTCCCAAATAGTTCTCAAAAGTTCCAAACGGGCTATAGATGCGCCTTATGCAGGGATCGCGCTTTGCCTTCGGTCCGTTCGTGCTTGATCCGGATGCGGGAACGCTGCTTCGGAACGATGATCCTGTTGCCGTCGGCTACCGCGGGCTGAAGCTGCTGGCGGCGCTCGTCGGACGGCCTGGCGAAATTCTCGATAAGGCCAAGCTGATGGACGCGGCGTGGCCGGGTACTGCCGTCGAGGAAGGCAATCTCACCGTCCAGATCGCGCAGTTGCGCAAGCTGCTTGGTCCGTCCGCCGACGGCGGTGAATGGATCACCACTGTTCCGCGCGTCGGCTACCGCTTCACGGGGATGGTCGAACCCCTTGATGGCGCGAAGCGAAAAGCTTTGCCGCTGCCCGACAAGCCGTCGATAGCCGTGCTGCCCTTCGTCAATCTCAGCAACGACCCCGAACAGGAGCCCTTCGCCGACGGATTGACCGAAGACCTGATCACCGACCTGTCCAGAGCCTCGGGTCTGTTCGTCATCGCGGGCAACTCGACGTTCGCCTACAAGGGAAAGGCCATGGACGTGCGCGAGATCGCCCGGGAGCTTGGCGTGCGTTACCTCCTGGAGGGCAGCGCAAGACGTGCCGCGGGGCGCGTGCGCATCAACGCCCAGCTGGTCGACGCGGCGAGCGGCGACCACCTGTGGGCGGAACGCTTCGATCGCCGGCTGGACGATATCTTTGCCGTTCAGGACGAGGTGACGGCCAAGATCGTGGAGGCGCTGCTTGGCCGGCTGCGCGCGCCGCCGCCGCGCAATCGACCCAAGAATCTCGAGGCCTACGATCTGTGCGTGCGGGCGCGCAAGCTAATCGACGATTCGCCGCAGACGGCGCGGGAGGCGCATCTGATGCTGACGCGCGCGGTCGCGCTCGATCCCGACTATGCCGAAGCCTATCGCTGGCTTGCCATGAACCACTGGATGGGATGGGTGCATTGGGGCGAACCGGTGGAACCCAACCGCCACATTGCCCTGGAGCTGGCGCGCAAGGCGGTGGCGATCGATCCCAACGACGCCGGCTGCCGATGGGTGCTCGGCAACCTGCTTGCCTATGAACGCAACTTCGCCGAGGCGGATGCCGAGTTCGCCAGAACGTTCGAGCTCGACCCCAACGAGGCCGATGCCTGGGCGACTTTGTCTGACATCTCCGTGCTGGCCGGGCGGGTCGAGGAAGGACTCGAACAGATCCGCAAGGCGTTCCGGCTCAACCCGTTTCCGGCAAGCTGGTACTATCTGACGCTCGGCGCGGCGCAATATGCGGCGCGCGACTACGAAGCCGCCGTCAAGACACTGCGCCGGGACGAGACTTACCGCACCAGCTCACGCCGCTTCCTGGCGGCCAGCCTCGCGCAGCTCGGCCGGCTCGACGAGGCGCGCGCGGAAGTCGAACTGTTCCTCGTCGGCAATCCGCATTTCACCACCAGCCATTGGGTCTGGACGGAGCCCTTCCGCGATCCGGCGATGCTCGACCATTTCGTCGATGGCTTCCGCAAGGCCGGCCTTCCGGATTGAAGCGCCGCCGGTCCCTTGGTCATGGCGCCTTCCCGCCGTTCGTGCCGCCTACTCTTCGAACCGACCCGTGGCGTCACGATCGCGCTCATATCGTCTCGTGAGCGGAAACGGCGGCAACCAGGTTTCGCGACGGACGATCCAGCTTTCGTACGTTGGCGTCAGTTGGTCCGGGGCATCCAGGGATCCCAGGTTCACTTCGATTTCGTCGGCGGTGCGACCAAAAATGGTCGAGCCGCAACGGGGACAGAAGAACCGCCCGGCGTAGTCACGGGTTTCGCCATCGATCGTCACCGCATCCTGAGGGAAAATCGCGGAAGCGTGAAAAAGCGCCCCATGATGCTTGCGGCAGTCGAGACAGTGACAAAGGCCCACCCGGTATGGGCGTCCAGTCGCCACAATTCGGACGTTGCCGCACAGGCAACCGCCGGTGAATCGGTCCATGCTGCATTCCTCCAAATCAAGCGAGTTGGATGTTTACGAACAACTCCACCATTCATGAACGCGACGCCAGCCTTTCAGCTAATGCGTCTGCGGTTGAAGTTCGATCCGATAGCCGAGCACGCACCTTCCGGCCGGCTCGATCAGCATCACTCCTGGCTTGTCGGCGAATTCGCCATCGAAATCCACCGGGCTGGCGAGGCCGTGCCAGGGTTCGATGCAGAGGAATGGCGCGCCGCCCGGCTTTGACCAGACGCCCAATTCCCGGAATCCGTTCCAATGCATCTCGATCGCCGGACCACGATCGGCACCGTAACGCACAGCGGTGCTGGAAGGCTGGTCCAGGATCAAGGCATCCTCGTCAAACAGCCGATCCGACAAAGCGAGAATGTTGCCCTCGATGGGCGTCGGCTGCCTTGCCGCCTGCAGTAACCCGTCCTTGAGACGGCGGATCGGCGCATGCTCGGGCTTTGCAAAGGTCAGGCGGTAGGCCTCCTTGGGCAGGTCCGGCAGCAGCGGCCAGTTGAATGCCGGGTGCGCCCCGATCGACGCCGGTAGCGGCTCGTCGCCGGTGTTGGTGATCTCGAACGTGACGCCAAGCTGCCGGCCGTCGAGAGTGTAGGTTACCGCCAGACGGAAGGCGAAGGGGTAGTGCGTTCGGGTCTCCGCGTCGTCGGTGAGCACCAGCATGCAGGACCGAGAACCCCTCTCCGCCCAGGCAAACGACTTATCGCGGGCGAAGCCGTGCTGCGTCATCGGATAGGTCTGGCCGCGATGGCGCAGTTGGTCGCCCTTCAGCCGGCCGACGATCGGAAACAACACCGGGGAATGACGGCGCCAGGCCGGTCCGGCCTGCCACACAAGCTCCAGCCCATCCGCATCCCGCAGCGAGACCAGTTCGGCCCCCTGCCCGACTATAACGGCCGAGATGTCGTCGCCATGAAGTGTCTGGCTGTCCTGTGCCATATGTTCTCGCGGTTTGTCTTTGCTTGGCCGGCAGGCTAGCAAATGGCCAGGCGTGAACTCAAGGCGGCGGTTTGCATTGCGTTTCACACAGTCACGATGAACCTGCGATGGCACAAGCGGGCAAGGCGCCGTCTCAAATGAAGAGTGGCCGGAGATTTCCCTCCGGCCACGGCAAGATGCAGGGTGTTGCCTGCTACAGTTCGGACTATTCCCGCTCGCCGGTGAAGTTCAGCAACAGCTGGAAGATGTTGACGAAGTTGAGGTAGAGCGAGAAGGCGCCGAAAACGGCCAGCTTCTGCCGCGACTCCGCGTCGAAGTTCTCCGCATACTGTTCCTTGATCGACTGCGTGTCCCAGGCAGTCAGGCCGATGAACACGGCGATGCCGATCACCGAGATGGCGAACTGCAAAGCGGTCGAGCCGAGAAAGATGTTGACGATGCTGGCAATCACCACGCCGATCAGGCCCATGATCAGAAAGGACGAGAACTGGGTCAGGTCACGCCGGGTCGTGTAGCCGTAGAGGCTGGTGGCGCCGAACATGGTGGCGGCGATGAAGAAGGTGCGTGCGATGCTGGTTCCGGTGAAAACCAGGAAGACCGAGGCCAGCGACAGACCCATGACCGCACAGAAGGCCCAGAACATCGCCTGCGCGCTTGCCGCCGACATCGTCTGCATCTTGAACGAGAACAGCAGGACGAAGGCGAGCGGCGCCAGCATCACCACCCATTTCAGCGGGCTGGAAAAGATTGGCACGTAGAGCGCGGGCGTCGACGACACCATGAACGCGATGAGGCCGGTGACCACGAGGCCGAGGCCCATATAGTTGTAGACGCGCAGCATGTGCTGGCGCAGGCCCTCGTCGTAGAGGGCGCCGCTTTGGGCGCCGGTGCCGACGCGGTATCCCAGGTTGGGCGTGTTCATTTGCATTCTCCTTTGTGAACGGATCAGTAAAGCGTTCTCGCAAGCGTCTCGGCGGCGCGGTCGAGGTCGCGGACCTGGCTTTGCGCGACCACCGCATAAGCGACCTCGCCGATCTGGAAATAGGCCGAGGAAATGTCGCCCGAGGGCGCGACGGTCGGCTTGACCACGTCGAAGGTTCCCGGCCGTATCGCGAACAGCGACACCAGGCCCATCTCCTTGGTCTCGACCGCCATCTCGACGCTGGGGCCGAAGCGCGATGGATAGACCTGCACGTCGCGGACCTTCCAGTCCTTGGGCAAGGACGGCATGACGATGGCCGTCGCCGCGCGGATTTCGCCGGCATTGTAGTTTGGCGCCTCGGCCTGCGAAGACATGCTTTCGCGCACAAGGGTCGTCCTGTGCGCGCGCACCGCCTCGTCGACATAGGCGGGCGGCTGCGGCGAGGCGACGACCCTGGTCACAGACATCGGCCCGACGATGCCGTTAGCCAGCCAGCCGGCAGCGACGAAAGCGGCCACCGCCGCGGCACGTTGCAAGACGCCGAAGATGCGGCCCCGGGCAAGTCCCCTCTCCAGGCGCCGCGCGGCATCGGTCGTCACCGGCCTCGCCATGCCTGATCCGGCCAGCGCCACGCGCAGTTCGTCCCGCATCCTGAGATCCGACATCACACGCGCGGCCTCTTCCGGCCGGGCGGAGAGGAAGGCCTCGACTTCGATACGGCGCGAGACGTCGAGCTGATCGTCGACATAGGCGTCGAGATCAGCGTCCGTCACGGGGTCGATAGTTCCTGTCATGACGGGCCTCCAACAATCCTGAGGTGATTTTTCGCCTTCGTCGGAGCCCCCTCCTCCATCTTCCGAAGCGCGGCGCGCGCCCTACCGATGCGCGACATCAGTGTTCCGAGTGGCACGCCGCTGGCATCGGCCGCCTGGCTATAGGAAAGGCCCTCAATGGCGACGAGATGCAGGGCCGAGCGCTGTTCTTCGGGCAGGCTGAAAAAAGCATCGCGCACCTGGCCCAGGCGCACCGAATGCTCCTGCGGCGCCGGCGCGCTGCCATCCGCAAGGTATCCAGCCTGTTCGATGCGCGCTGCTTCAGAGCGTCGCGAGCGCATGCGGTCGACGAACGTGTTGTGGACGATGGACAGCAGCCAGGCGCGCAAATTTCCGCCCGAGCGGAAGGTGCCGCGCCGCTCATAGGCGCGCACAAGAGCGTCATGCACGAGATCCTCGGCATCGGCACCGTCGCGCGTCAGCGAGCGCGCGTAACGCCTGAGCGAACCGAGTTGTCCGACGATATCGAAGCGTGGCATCGAGCGTTTCATGCCCTGTTTACGGAACATGTGGGGGTTTTAATCCCGGCCCTGCAGATTTTTTCGCGAAACGCCGCAGATATGCAGCCGCGGAGGTAGCTCGCAGCGATGCCAGGCCATGCGATTCAGGCTGGCGCGAGTTAAAACCGCTGGTGCAAGGGGTTCGATTTGCGTATCACTCCGCCGCGCCAACGGAACCATGCAGATGTTTGAAAACCTTCAGCCGGCTGCCGCCGACAAGATCCTTGCCCTAATCGGCCTCTATCGTGCCGATCCTCGACCCGACAAGGTCGACCTCGGTGTCGGCGTCTACAAGGATCGCGACGGCAAGACGCCGGTCATGCGGGCCGTGCGCGAGGCGGAGAAGCGGCTGCTGCAGGGTCAGGACACCAAGACTTATCTCGGCCTCGCCGGCGACACCGGGTTCAATACCGTGATGGCCAGGCTCGCCTTCGGTGCGGACGCAGACATGACGCGGATCCGTGCCGCGCAGGCGCCGGGCGGCTCCGGCGCGTTGCGGCTGGTGGCCGAGCTTTTGAAGCGAACCCGCGCCGATGCGACGGTCTGGTTGTCCGATCCCACCTGGCCGAACCACATGCCAGTGATGCGCGCCGCCGGGCTGCAAATCCGTGAATATCCCTATTTCGACGCGACATCGGGCGCCGTTCGCTTCGACGACATGCTGGCAGCACTGCGCACGGCGAAGGGCGGCGACGTGGTGCTGCTGCATGGCTGCTGCCACAACCCGACCGGCGCCAATCTGGACATCGCGCAGTGGGCCGCTGTCACCGATCTCGTCGTCGAGCGCGGCCTGCTGCCGTTTGTCGACATTGCCTATCAGGGCTTTGGCGATGGCCTCGAGGCCGATGCCGGCGGACTGCGGCTGCTGGCCGAAAAAGTTCCGGAAATGGTCGTCGCGTCCAGCTGCTCGAAGAACTTCGCCGTCTACCGCGACCGTGTCGGCGCGGCGATGATCCTGGCCAGGGACAGCGCGCAGGCCGACGTGGCGCTGGGCCAGATGCTGTCGGCGGCTCGTGCCATGTATTCGATGCCGCCGGACCACGGCGCAGCGGCAGTGCGCATCGTGCTCGAGGACGCGGTCTTGCGCGCGGACTGGGAAGCCGAGCTCGAGGAGATGCGCCTGCGCATGCTGAGACTTCGGGTGCAATTCGCTGAGGCGCTGCGCCGGCAGTCCAATTCCGACCGCTTCGATTTCGTCGCCAGCCATCGCGGCATGTTTTCCCGGCTTGGGCTCACGGAAGCGCAGGTCGAACGGCTGCGCGCGGAATATGGCGTCTACATGGTCGGCGACAGCCGCATCAATGTCGCCGGCCTGCCGGAAGACGGCATGGACAAGCTCGCCAAGGCGATCGTTTCCGTGCTCGACTGACTGGACTTGTCCGGCGCAGTTGTGGACAAGCCCGCTTCGCCCGCCGACAGCATTGGCCGCGCGGCGGACCGCGCGATAGCATCCGCCGCATGAAGCCATCGAAAGACATTTCGCGCCTGATCGAAATCATGGCGGCGCTGCGTGCGCCAAAGACCGGCTGTCCCTGGGATATCGAACAGGATTTCTCGACCATCGCGCCTTACACGATCGAGGAGGCCTATGAGGTGGCCGACGCCATCGCGCGCGGCGATCTCGACGATCTGCGCGACGAACTCGGCGATCTCCTTTTGCAGGTCGTGTACCACGCGCGGATGGCTGAGGAAGCCGGCGAGTTCGCTTTCGGCGACGTGGTCCAGGCCATCACCACGAAGATGATCCGCCGCCATCCACACGTCTTCGGCGACGAACAGGCCCGCAGTGCCGGCATGGCCAAGGGCATGTGGGAGAAGATCAAGGCACAAGAGAAGACCGAGAAGCGTAGCGCCCGTCTCGCGCGCGGACTCGACCCGGAAGACAACGGCAAGGGGTTTCTGGACAGCGTGCCGGTCGCCCTGCCCGCACTGACGCGGGCATTGAAGCTTCAGGAGAAGGCCGCCCGCGTCGGTTTCGACTGGAGCGAGGCAGCCCCCATCCTCGACAAGATCGAGGAAGAGATCCGCGAATTGCGCGAGGCGCTGGCCAAAGGCCAAACCGCGGAGATCAAGGATGAATTCGGCGATATGCTGTTTGCCGTCGTGAATCTCGGCCGTCACCTGAAGCTCGATTCGGAAGCAGCGCTAAGCGGCACCAACGAGAAATTCCGTTCGCGCTTCCACTATGTCGAGCAGGCCCTGGAGAATTCCGGCAGCTCGCTGGAAAAGGCTGATCTGGACGAAATGGAAGCGCTCTGGCAGGAAGCGAAGAGCGCGAAATAACTGGCGTTAGCCGTTATTCTTGCGACGCAATCTGCTTTCGATCTCTTCGCGGGCACTTTGCGTGGCCTTGAGGGAGATGGTGGCGCTGCCGTCGTCATTGTCGGTTCGCGAAACGACATCGCCATTGCGGTAAAGCCAGTCGACAAGGCCGAACTGCGCCGGCCCGATCGTCACCGTCAGATCTTCAAGCTCGCCGGACATGCGTGTCTCGATGATCGCGTTCAGCGCGTCGATGCCTTCGCCCGTGACAGCCGATATGGCGACGGGAGGCGCCTTGGCATCCGTACTCTCGGCAAGCAGCCGTGCGCGATTGCCTTCATCGAGCAGGTCGACCTTGTTCCAGACCTCGATGACCCGCTTGGTATCGCCGGCGTCGACGCCGAGATCGGCCAGGATGCGCTCGACGTCCTCGGCCTGGGCGGATGTGTCAGGATCGGAGATGTCGCGCAAATGGATGATGAGATCCGCCTCGACCACCTCTTCAAGCGTGGCGCGGAAAGCCGCGATGAGATGCGTCGGCAGGTCCGAGATGAAGCCGACCGTGTCCGAGAGGATGATCGGCGTGCCGTGCGGCATCCGCACGCGGCGCAGCGTCGGATCGAGCGTGGCGAACAGCATGTCCTGCGCCAGCACCCCTGCCCCGGTCAGCTTGTTGAACAGCGTCGATTTTCCGGCATTGGTGTAGCCGACGATGGCCACCACCGGAAACGGCACCTTCTTGCGCTTGGCACGATGCAGGTCGCGGGTGCGGCGCACCGTCTCCAACTCGTGCTTCAGCTTGACGATCTTGTCCTGCAGGACGCGCCGGTCCGATTCGATCTGGGTTTCGCCGGGGCCGCCGAGGAAGCCGGCGCCGCCGCGCTGGCGCTCGAGGTGGGTCCAACTGCGCACCAGCCGGCCCTTCTGGTAGTTGAGATGGGCAAGCTCGACCTGCAGCGTGCCTTCCTTGGTGCGGGCGCGCTCGCCAAAGATCTCGAGGATCAGCCCGGTGCGGTCCAGCACCTTGGCGTTGAATTCCTTCTCGAGGTTGCGCTGCTGCACCGGCGTCAGCGGATGATCGACGATGACCACCTCCGCATGCCCTTCCTTGACGATCTCCGCCAACTCCTCGACCTTGCCGCTGCCGAGCAAGGTCGCCGGACGTGGATCGTTGACGGTAACCACGGCCGTGTGGATCAGATCGAGATCGATGGCGCGGGCAAGACCGACCGCCTCGTCGTGACGGGCCTCGGCTGAGCGCGTCAGCCGCGGACGGTTGGTGTCGTCCTCGCCGCGCGGCTGGCGGGTAAGCACCGGCACGATGACAACTGCCCGGGTCGGACCCTCGGCCTCCGTCCCCGGCTGATGTGCTGATTTTCCGCGAACGCTGCGGTCCGGGTCCTTCTCACGTGCCAATCAGGCGCCCTGGCTTTCCTCGCCATCGAACATCTGAACCGGCTGGCTCGGCATGATCGTGGAAATGGCGTGCTTGTAGACGAGCTGGGAGTGGCCGTCGCGGCGCAGCAGGACGCAGAAATTGTCGAATGAAGTGACGACGCCGGTCAGCTTCACGCCGTTGATGAGAAAGATGGTGAGCGGGTTCTTGCTCTTGCGAACAGAGTTCAGGAACAGGTCCTGAAGGTTTTGCGATCGTTCCGCCATTGTTCTTGTCTTTCGCCGATCCCCTTCGGTTTGCAGGCCAATGCGCCAAATTAACCAGCACATGTCAAGCGCGCAAACACCGTCTTGTCGTCAGTAACGACAAGCAGAACGAGATATATTGATGTTCATTCCACCTGTGCGGTTATCAGGCTGGACTTTTTTCCGCAATGTCAAAAAAGGCTTGCCGCAACGAAAGTGTTATCGAGCCGGGGTGGCCGTTGGCGATCGGGTCGCCGTCTATGGCCACGACCGGCATGGCGATCGTGGTCGCGGAACTGATGAAAGCCTCCCTCGCCGCCTTGGCCTCGGCGACGGAAAAACCGCGTTCCTCGATCTTGAGTCCGAGCTTGGCCGCCACTTCAAACATGGTGGTGCGGGTTATGCCGCGCAGAATACCGTGCTCGGCGGGCCTGGTGACCAGAACGCCGTCCCTGGTGACGATCCAGGCATTCGACGACCCGCCTTCCTTGACGTTGCCGTCCGTATCCACGAACCAGGCTTCCTGCGCGCCAGCTTCCTTGGCCTTCTGCTTGGCTAACACATTGGCTAGCAGGCCGGTGCTCTTGATGTCGACGCGATCCCAGCGATTCTCGGGCACGGTGATGACGGCGATACCGGTCTCGGCCCGCTTGGCTCCAGCAGCGGGATCCAGCTTCCTGGCGGTGATCACCAGCGACGGCCTGGTATCAGCCGAGGGGAAGGCGAAGTCGCGGCTGGCGACGCCGCGTGTGACCTGGACGTAAACCAGGCCGTTGACGACATGGTTGCGATTGACCACTTCGCGCATGATGAGCGGCAGGACGCCTGGGGTGACCGGCCAGCCGATCGACAGCTCGCTCAGCGAACGGTTCAGCCGGGCGAGGTGACGCGGCATGTCCACGATGAAGCCGCGCGCCACTTCGCAGACCTCGTAAACGCCGTCGGCGAACTGGTAGCCACGGTCTTCGATATGCACAGCGGCATCGGCATGAGCGGTGTAGCGCCCGTTCACATAGGCAGTACGCGGCATTTGTCACCTCGGGGGATCTGCTTCGGCTTGTTTAGGCGATTCCGCCTCAACAGTGATGGATAATCGCGTGGGCCACTGAAGCAACTCCAGAAAGCGTGTAACGATTTTCCGGCCGGAACTGCTTGAGCAAGGTATCGAACCGGGCCGGCAATGCATCAAACGTCGAACCGCTCAAGATATCAGGTCAGACGCCGAGCGACTTCAGCTTGCGGTGCAGCGCGGAACGCTCCATGCCGATGAACTCGGCCGTTTTCGAGATGTTGCCGCCGAACCGGTTGATCTGGGCGATCAGATAGTCCTTCTCGAATTGTTCGCGCGCCTCGCGCAGCGGCAGCGCCATGATGTGCTGGTCCGACTGGTTCGGCGTGCGGGGCATGACATCGCCGATTTCGGACGGCAACAGGTCGGCGGTGATCGGCGCATCGACATTGTCGCCGCGCGCCAGGATCATCAGCCGTTCGACATTGTTGCGCAATTGGCGAACATTGCCTGGCCAATTGTGCGCCTGCAGCACCGCCATGGCGTCATCGCCGATACGGCGCGGCTTGATGCCGGCCTGACGGGCGATCTGCTTCATGAAATTGTCAACGAGATAAGGAATGTCCTCGCGCCGCTCGGCAAGTCCCGGCACCGTCACCGGTACCACCGCAAGGCGATGGTAAAGATCCTCGCGGAAACGGCCATCGGCGATCATCGCCTCCAGGTTCTGCGACGTCGAGGAGATGATGCGGACATCGACCTTGACCCGTTTGGTGCCACCGACGCGCTCGAACTGCTGTTCGACCAGCACACGCAGGATCTTGTTCTGCGTCTCGCGCGGCATGTCGGCCACCTCATCGATGTAGAGGATGCCGCGATGGGCTTCCTCCAGGGCGCCGACCTTTCGCTCGACGCCGTTCGATTCGGTGCCGAACAGTTCGATCTCCATGCGTTCGGGCGTGATGTTGGCGGCGCTCAGCGTCACGAAAGGCGCGCTCTTGCGCGCCGACAGCGTGTGGATGGCGCGCGCGGCCAGCTCCTTGCCAGATCCGGAGGGGCCAATGATCATGACGCGGCTGTTGGTCGGCGCGACGCGCTCGATGGTCTGGCGCAACTGGCTCATCGCCGACGACATGCCGATCAGGTCGAAGGTCTCGCCGCTGCGCAGCTTGAGATCGGAAACCTCGCGCCTCAGCTTGGAGGTTTCCAGCGCACGCTCGGCAATCAGAATCAGCCTGTCCGCCTTGAAGGGCTTCTCGATGAAGTCATAAGCGCCGCGTCTGATGGCGGAGACCGCGGTTTCGATGTTGCCATGGCCCGAAATCATCACCACCGGCAGGTTGGGGTGCATGGTCTTGATCTCGTCCAGCAAAGCCAGGCCGTCCAGGCGCGAACCCTGCAACCAGATGTCGAGGAAAATCAGCCGCGGCGCTCGGTCGGCGATGGCTGCCAGCGCGGTGTCGGCATCGGATGCCGTGCGGGTTTCGTGACCTTCGTCGCTCAGTATGCCTGCGACGAGCTCACGGATGTCTTCCTCGTCATCGACGATCAGAATATCAGACGCCATTACCGACCTTTTCAGTTTCTCTTTCGTGTTCCATCCTGCTTTCGCCGCGCGCTGGCGCCACGGCCGCAGGTGGCAGGATGATGCTGATCATCGCGCCGCGCCCGCCATGGAAATCCGCAGGCGCATCGTGGAGCTCCAGCCTGCCGCCATGGTCCTCCACGATCTTCTTGACGATGGCGAGACCGAGGCCCGTGCCCTTCTCACGCGTGGTCATGTAGGGCTCCAACAGCCGCTGACGATTCTCCCGCGGCAGGCCTTTGCCATTGTCGATGACGTCGATGCGAATCGCGCCATTCTGACGTCCGGCTTGAATCCGGATTATGCCGTGCGAACCGTCCTTCTGTTCCAGCCCGTCGATCGCTTCGGCAGCGTTCTTGATCACGTTGCCGAAAGCCTGCGCCAACAAGCGGCTGTCGAAAGTACCCTTGAGCGGTTCGTTGCCGAATATGCGCTCGAACGTGATGTCGGAACGGCTCACCTCGACCAGGAAGGAGGCCTCGCGCAGGGATTCACGCAGGTCTATGGACTTCATCTCGGGCTTCGGCATGCGCGCGAAAGCGGAGAATTCGTCGACCATGCGACCAATATCCTCGACCTGCCGGATGATGGTGTCGGTGCACTGGTCGAACACCTCGCGGTCCTCAGTGATGACCTTGCCGTAGCGGCGCTTGATGCGCTCGGCTGAAAGCTGGATCGGCGTCAGCGGGTTCTTGATCTCATGGGCGATGCGGCGCGCCACATCGGCCCAGGCAGAGGAGCGCTGCGCCTGGACCAGATCGGTGATGTCATCGACCGTGACGACGTAGGATTTCTCCTCCGTGCCGTTATCGCCGGCCTCGATGGTGATCTGCACGTTGAAAGTCCGCTCCGTGCCGGCGCGGAAAAACGTCACCTGCTCGCGATAGACGGGCTTGCCCGATTGGCGGCCGATCTCGAAGACGCGGCCGACATGCGGGAGAATGGCGGAAAGGTTCTGCCCGAGCGCCGCACTGGCCGAAATGGCCAGCATGGACTCGGCCGAGCGGTTCACGATGGTGATAATGCCATAGGGGTCAACGCCGATGACGCCGGCGGTGACACCGGCCAGCACCGCTTCCGAAAAGCGCCGTCGCTCGTCGATCAGATCCTTGGCCGACAGGATCTCGTTGCGCTGCGATTTCAATTCCTGCAGCATCTTGTTGAAAGTATTGCCGAGCGAGGCAACGTCGCCGTCGGACGGGCGCACCGGCACGGCGACGTCGAGATTGCCGGTCGCGACCTCGTCGGCAGCGCCGATGAGCTGACGAATCGGCCGCACCAGCCGGTCGGCCACGGCAATGCCGGTCCAGATTGCCGACAGGATGATAATCAAAGTCAACGACAGATAAGGCAACGCGAAAGCCACCTGCGAAGTGCGCCTGTTGTCTTCGAGATTGCGATATTCGTCGGTGTTCGATCTGACGATCTGGCGCGCCTTTATCACCTCGGGATCGACCAGCCGGATCGTGTAGAGGTAGAGCCCCTCGATCTCACGCAGCTTGACGATGGCGCCCATGATGTTGCGCGTGCGCGGCTCGATCAGAACCGGCTTGCCGTCGGTGGCGCTGGCGACCGCTCCCTCCGGCGGTTCCGGCATGGCGAAGTCGGCATCGGTCTTGGCGCTCATCACGAAGGAGCCGTCGGGCTTGATCAGCGCGGCATGCGCCAGCGAGCGGCCCACCGCCTCCTTGCTCATCAGATCGAGGAAGCCAGTTCGGTCGAGGCCGTAAAGCGTGCGCGACGCGTCGAGGTCATAGGCCATCGACAGCGTCGTGCCCTGCAGGTTGCGCGCGTTTTCCTGCACATAGGCATCGGCGATGGAAAGCGACGAATTGACGATCGTCTTGGTGCGAATCTCAAACCAGCGGTCGAGACCGATATCGAGCGTGATCGACGCAATGATCGCCACCATGATGGCGGGGATGGCGGCGACGAGCGCGAACATGGCCACGATGCGCACATGCAGCCGCGAGGCTGCCTTGCCATGCCGGCGCGCCATGACGATGCGATGCACCTCCCGGCCGATCAGTGCGATCAGCAACAGGACGAAGATGGCGTTGAGCGCGATCAACGCCCAGGTTGTCCTGGCGTCGGGCGCAATCGGCGTCGCGCCGACCAGGATCGCGAACGAAATGGCCGCCATGACCAGCGCACCGACGACCGCCACCACGCCGGGCAGCGCCAGCAGCCGGCGCCCGTCACGCGTGCCGGGGTCGTTGAAAAGCGGTTCGTTCGGTGTCGGAGCCTGCGAAGCCATGTCGCCGTCTAGAGCCAGTGATTGCGTCGGATCTATGCAACGCATTGTGGCGATTATGCAACAAGTGTGGCCTGGACGGAAATCTTTCGCGGACAGTCCCCCGGAAAAAGCGCTTCGGCTCTATCCCGGCTCAGGCCTGGCGTGACGATTTGTAGACGTTGACGCCGAGTTCGCGAATCTTCTTGCGCAGCGTGTTGCGGTTCAGCCCCAGCAGTTCCGCGGCTTTGATCTGGTTGCCGCGCGTCGCGGTCATCGAGGCCAGCACCAGCGGATATTCGACCTCCGAGAGAATGCGCTGGTAGAGGCCGGCAGGCGGCAATTCGCCGGCAAACGAGGTGAAATAGCGCTGCAGGAAATGCTCGACCGCCTGGCCGATGGACAGGTCGTCGGGAATGAGGTTGCCGCCGCCCGGCACCACGGGACGCTCGCCGGTCTTGAGTTCCGCCTCGATGATCTCGGAGGAAATCTCGTCCTGTGAATAGAGCGCGGCGAGCCTGCGGACCAGGTTTTCCAGTTCGCGCACATTGCCCGGCCAGGGATAGCGCTTCATCAATTCGATGCCGCCCGACGAGATACGCTTGGTCTGGAGACCCTCCATCTCGCCGAGCTTGAAGAAGTGCCGGACGAGGTCCGGCACGTCCTCGGAGCGCTCGCGCAGTGCCGGGAGCCTGAGGGGCACGACATTGAGGCGATAGAAAAGATCCTCGCGGAAGAGCCCCTGGTTGATCAGCGTGCGCAAATCCTTGTTGGTGGCGGCGACGATGCGCACGTCGGTCTTGATCGGCGTGCGGCCGCCGACGGTCGTGTATTCGCCCTGCTGAAGCACGCGCAGCAGGCGCGTCTGCGCTTCCATCGGCATGTCGCCGATCTCGTCAAGGAACAGCGTGCCACCTTCGGCCTGTTCGAAGCGGCCGGTTGAGCGGTTCTGCGCACCGGTGAAGGCGCCCTTCTCATGGCCGAACAGTTCCGATTCGATCAGGTCGCGCGGGATGGCCGCCATGTTGATGGCAACGAAAGGGCCGCCACGGCGGCGGCCATATTCGTGCAGCGCACGCGCCACCAGCTCCTTGCCGGTGCCCGATTCGCCCGAAATCATCACCGTCAGGTCGGTCTGCATCATGCGCGCCAGCATGCGATAGATGTCCTGCATGGCGGCCGAGCGGCCGACCAGCGGCATCGTCTCGGGCTGCTCTTCTGGCCGCGCGTCGATCTTGGGGCGCCGCGGCTCCGACAGCGCCCGGTTGACGATGTTGAGGAGCTCGGTGAGATCGAACGGCTTCGGCAGATATTCGTAGGCGCCGGTCTCGGAGGCACGGATCGCCGTCATGAACGTATTCTGGGCGCTCATGACGATGACGGGCAGCTCCGGCCGAGCTTTCTTGATGCGCGGCAGCATGTCGAATGCGTTCTCGTCCGGCATCACCACGTCGGTGATGACGAGATCGCCCTCGCCCGCCGCCACCCAGCGCCACAGCGTCGAGGCATTGGAGGTCACGCGCACCTCATGGCCGACACGCGAAAGGGCCTGGTTGAGGACCGTACGGATCGCCGCATCGTCGTCGGCGACGAGAATATTGCCGCGAACGGTCATTTGCGGTCTCCTTCAGCGTCTTCATCGGTGCCGAGCGCCGTTTCCTTCCAGGCCGGCATCAGGATGCGGAACATTGTCGCGCGCGGCGTCGATTCGCATTCGATGATGCCGCCATGCTCGCCGACGATCTTGGCCACCAGCGCGAGGCCCAGTCCCGAGCCGTTCGGCTTGGTGGTGATGAAGGGATCGAACAGGATCGGCAGGATATCCTCCGAGACGCCGGAACCGTTGTCGCGCACGCAGAACTCGAGCGGCAGCGACACGCGATCCTGAGTGCCTGGAACCGAAACGCGAATGCCCGGCCGGAAGGCCGTCGACAGGACGATTTCACCTTGGGGATCGCCGCCGATCGCCTCGGCGGCGTTCTTGACCAGGTTTAGGAACACCTGGATGAGTTGGTCGCGGTTGGCGAAGACCGGAGGCAATGAAGGATCATAGTCCTCCAATATCTTGATTTTTTTCGCAAAACCGTTCTTGGCGATCGCCTTCACATGGTCGAGCACGACATGGATGTTGACGGGATAGCGGTCGATCGGCCGCTCGTCGGAAAACACCTCCATGCGATCGACCAGCGACACGATGCGATCGGTCTCGTCGGTGATCAGCCGCGTCAGCGCGCGATCTTCGTCTGAAGCGGACAGTTCAAGCAGCTGGGCAGCGCCCCTGATGCCGGAGAGCGGGTTCTTGATCTCGTGAGCCAGCATCGCCGCCAGACCGGTCACCGAGCGCGCCGCGCCGCGGTGCGTCATCTGCCGGTCGATCTTGTCGGCCATCGACCGTTCCTGGAACATCACCACGACGGAGCCTGGAAACTCCGGCACCGGGGCGACATAGAGATCGACCACCTTCTCGATGCCGAGACGCGGAGACGACACGTCGACCCGGTACTCGTTGACGGGGGCCCGGCGCTCGCGCACCTGGTCGACCAGCGTCAGCAACGGGCTGCCGAAGGGAATGAGCTTTGACAGCGTGTTGCGGGCGAGCATCGTCGCGCTCGAGCGGAAGAAGTCCTCCGCATCGGCATTGGCGAAGGTGATGAACCCCTCCGGGCTGATCATGATGACCGGACGGCGGATGGTGTTGAGCACGATCTGGGCGGCATCCGCCATTTCCGGGCCCTGGCCGACGGAGGCGTTCATGCGGCGCTCCGCCTGGGTGCTTGCTCGGCGGCCGAAAACACGTCGCGAAGCAAGATAATCGTCCGCGCGGGGTCGAAAGACGTGAGAATGGCCTTGCGCCTTTCGCCGGCAAGGGCGCCGGCATGGCGGTCCAGATACCAGCCGAGGTGCTTGCGCGCCTGGCGCAGGCCGCTTTCGACGCCGTAGAGCGCCAGCATGTCCTCGTAGTGGGCAATGATGTAGTCGGTCAGTTCCGCAGCGCTTTCCGGTAGCCGGGCAAGCTCGCCTGCCGCCGCGGCCGCGATGGTTCCGGCGACCCAGGGCGCGCCGTAGTGGGCGCGGCCCACCATCACCGCATCGGCGCCGGATTGCTCCAGAACAGCGGCTGCTTGCGCAGGCGAAGACACATCGCCATTGGCGACGACCGGGATCGACACGGCAGCCTTGACGCGGGCTATGGCACGCCAATCAGCATTGCCCTGATAGAACTGGCAGCGCGTACGGCCGTGCACCGTCACCATCTTGACGCCCGCCTGCTCGGCACGGCGCGCCAGGTCGGGCGCGTTGAGCGCATTCTCGTCCCAGCCGAGCCGCATCTTCAGCGTCACCGGCACGCCGACCGCTCCCACCACGGCGTCGACCAGCGACAGTGCATGATCGAGGTCCTGCATCAGTGCCGAGCCGGCATAGCCACCGGTCACCTTCTTGGCGGGGCAACCCATATTGATGTCGATGACGTCGGCGCCCTCGCCGGCGGCGATGCGCGCGCCTTCGGCCATGTGTGCCGCCTCGCGGCCGGCAAGCTGCACCATATGGACGGGCAGGCCCGAATGACGTATGCGCAGGTCGCATCCGGCCCTGCCTTTGGCGAGCTCGCCGCTTGCCACCATTTCGGATACGACCAGGCCGGCGCCATGCGCATGGGCGCGTCGCCGGAACGGCTCGTCGGTAATTCCCGACATCGGCGCGAGGAACACGCGATTGCGGATACTCACGCCGCCGACGTCGAGAGGTGCGGTCAATTTGGTCAGGTCAAGCATGCACAAAAACCAAGCATGTTCATTTGCTGCACATTCTCTAGCCATATCGGCCGCAATGTGCAACGCGGAATGACGCCACATTACGGCGCAATTGGGAAATGCCGAGCTCGGCTGCAGTCCCGAGCAAAGCGCCGCGCCTTGCACGAACACGCAATGGACGTTTTAGGGCTTCCTGTTCGGCCTACAATCTCTCCGAAAACCGATTACACTTTTGGGGATCGTGCGCTAAGCCAATCGGCATGACTGACGCGAGCGAAAATCAGGCTTTGGAGGCCAACGGCAAGGTCGCGGTGGTTATTGTTGCGGCCGGCCGCGGCGCGCGTGCCGGACAGGCCGATGGCCCGAAGCAATATCAGCAGATCGGCGGTCGCGCCGTCATCGCCCACGTCATCGATATTTTCCTGGCGCATCCGCGTATCGGCCCGCTCGTCGTGGCAATACACGCCGAGGATCACGAACTTTTTCGACATGCCGTCGGCGCACACTCCAATCGCGTCACGGCAATTGCGGGTGGCCCCACCAGGCAAGACTCGGTTCGACTCGGACTGCAGGCGTTGAGAAGCCACGCACCGGACAAGGTTCTCATCCACGACGCGGCGCGCCCCTTCGTCGACGCGGACCTGATCGACCGCACGATCGCAGCCATCGGCGAGCGCGAGGGCGCGCTCCCGGCGTTGCCCGTCGCCGACACGCTGAAACGCGAATCCACCGCCGGGATGGTCGCCGAAACGGTTTCCCGGAGCGGGCTTCACGCAGCGCAAACGCCGCAGGGTTTCCCATTCCTGGCGATTATGGCCATGCATGAGGAAGCCTATAACAGCGGCAAAACCGACTTTACCGACGACGCCGCGATCGCCGAGTGGATGCAGATGCCGGTCAAACTCGTTCCCGGCTCGCCGGACAACGTCAAACTCACCTGGGCACGGGACATCGCCATGGCGGACCAACGACTTTCCAGCGAGCGCATGCGCTTTCCCGATATCAGAACCGGCAATGGCTACGACGTCCACGCGTTCGAGCCCGGCGACCACGTCACGCTGTGCGGCATCGCCATCCCGCATGACAAGAAACTGTCCGGCCATTCCGACGCCGATGTCGGGCTCCATGCCCTTACCGATGCGCTGCTGGCGACCTGCGGCGCCGGCGATATCGGCACGCATTTCCCACCCTCCGACCCGCAGTGGAAGGGTACTGCCTCCCGGATATTCGTGGAACATGCGGCAAAGCTGGTGCGCGCGCGCGGCGGCCGCATCGCCAATGCCGACATCACGCTGATCTGCGAGGCGCCACGCGTCGGCCCACATCGCGAGGCGATGACGGCTGCCCTGTCGCAGGTGCTGGCCATCTCTGCCGACCGTATCTCCATCAAGGCGACAACCAACGAGAAGCTCGGTTTCGTCGGCCGCGAGGAAGGCATTGCGGCGATCGCCACGGCGAGCGTGGTGTTTCCCGGCGAGGTGCCGGAATGAGCAACAGCGAACTGGCAAATGCATTGCTGCAAGCCTGCCAGAAGCGCGGCATTATGCTTGCGACGGCGGAAAGCTGCACCGGCGGCATGATCATCGCCGCGCTGACCGATATCGCCGGCTCTTCCGCCGTGGTCGATCGCGGCTTCATCACCTATTCCAATGAAGCCAAGATGGACATGCTCGGGGTTTCCGCCGCCACGCTGGAGGCTCATGGCGCGGTTTCACGCGAGACAGCGATCGAAATGGCAACCGGCGCGCTGGCGCGCTCCCGCGCCGGGCTCAGCCTCGCCGTTACCGGCATTGCCGGACCGGGCGGCGGCTCGCCGGAAAAACCGGTCGGCCTGGTCTGGTTCGGGATTGGCCTAAGCGGCCGGCCGGTGACGGCCGAGCGCGTGCTGTTCGCCGATGAAGGCCGTGATTTCATTCGCCAGGAGACCGTCAGCCATGCACTCAAGCTGGGATTGCACGCGCTTGGGCATGCTCACGCCGGTCTTGCACCGTAGATGACATCAGCACGCTTTTCGAAGGCTTCGGAGAACATGCGGAAGGCACGGTCGAACATCGTGCCCATCAGGGCGCCCAGAATGCGGCTCTTGAACTCGTAGTCGATGAAGAAGCAGACCGCGCAGCCGCCGTCGGCAGGGTCGAATCGCCAGACATTGGTCAGATATTTGAACGGACCGTCGATGTACTTGACGTCGATCGCACGCTCGTCGGGCTTTAGCAGCACCTGCGTCGTGAAGGTCTCGCGGATCGCCTTGTAGCCGATGCTCATATCGGCGACGAGGATAGTGCGCCCGTCACGCTCCTTGCGCGAGCGCACCGTCAGTGCCTCGCAAAGCGGCAGGAATTGCGGATAAGCTTCGATGTCGGCGACCAAGGCGAACATCTGTTCCGGCGTGTGGGAAACGCGGCGGGTGGCTTCGAATTTCGGCATGAACCCGGCTCTAAAGCGCGTCGCGTCGACACAGACTCATGCGACGCGCTTTAGAGTCTTTGTTTTCGTGCATGTCGTTCTCCCAAAACCCGAGGTCACTTTTGGGCGACATGCATCAGAGCGATTTCTCGAGCTGCGCTTCGCGCGCGGCGCGCAGCCTGGCGAAGTCGTCGCCGGCATGGTGCGAGGAGCGGGTCAGCGGGCTCGACGCCACCAGCAGGAAGCCCTTGGTCTTCCCGATCGTCTCGAAGGACTTGAACTCCTCCGGGGTGACGAAGCGGATCACCGGGTGGTGCTTTTTCGATGGCTGCAGATACTGGCCGATGGTCATGAAGTCGACATTGGCTGAACGCAGATCGTCCATCAGCTGCAGGATTTCGTTCCGCTCCTCGCCCAGTCCAACCATGATGCCGGACTTGGTAAAGATCGAAGGGTCGAGCTCCTTTACCCGCTGCAACAGCCTGATCGAATGGAAATAGCGGGCGCCTGGCCGGACCGTCAGGTAGTTCGACGGCACGGTTTCCAAATTGTGATTGAACACGTCCGGCTTGGCGGCCACGACGATCTCCAGGGCGCCGTCCTTGCGTAGGAAATCAGGCGTCAGGATCTCGATCGTGGTCGAGGGCGTCGCTGCGCGGATCGCACGGATGACGTCGGCGAAATGCTGCGCGCCGCCATCAGCGAGGTCGTCGCGGTCGACAGAGGTGATGACGACGTGGCTGAGGCCCATCTGCTTGACCGCGTGGGCGACCCGTGCCGGCTCGTCCGGGTCGAGCGCGGTCGGGATGCCGGTGGCAACGTTGCAGAAGGCGCAGGCACGTGTGCAGATCTCGCCCATGATCATGAAGGTGGCGTGCTTCTTGTCCCAGCACTCGCCGATGTTCGGGCAGCCGGCCTCCTCGCAGACCGTCACCAGCTTGTGCGATTTCACGATCTCGCGGGTTTCGGCATAGCCTTTCGACACAGGCGCCTTGACGCGGATCCAGTCAGGCTTGCGCAGCACGTCCTGGTCGGGCTTGTGCGCCTTCTCCGGATGCCGCAGCCGCGGCGCATTGGCGATCGTGTCGAGGACGGTGACCATCGGAACCCTGGTTTTCTTTGCGATCGCCGCCGGCGATCGTCACTTACACGTCATCTAGGACTTTTCAGCACAAAGAAAAAGGCTGCGGCGGTACATGCCGCCACAACCGTTTTCGCATGGCGGAAACGATACCGACTAACGGCGCACCAGACGCCCGGCCCAGATCAGCAGGCAGGCGCCGATGAAACCGGTGATCAGGTAGGCGGTCCAGCCGACGCCAAATACGCCGATGTTCAAGGCTCGCAGGATCGCGTTCAGCACCACTGCGCCGGCAATACCTAAGATGATGTTCATCAAGACGCCGGTATTGCTCTTCATGACCATTTCGGCAAACCAGCCCGCCAGGCCGCCGATGATGATGGCTGCGATCCAGCCCACGCCATTCACGTCCATATGCCCTCTCCTTGCTTGAGAAAAAACGCATCCGGAAACGAACTAACTTGCCGTCGAGCTCCTGCGGCTTTCGCGTCTGAGTCTCGTGCGGCCAATCTATCATGCGTTCAACGCACGGCCATAGGCGTCGAGCACGCTTTCCTTCATCATCTCCGACAGCGTCGGGTGCGGGAAGATCGTGTGCATCAGTTCTTCCTCGGTCGTCTCGAGGTTCATCGCAACGACAAAACCCTGGATCAGTTCGGTCACTTCGGCGCCCACCATGTGGGCGCCAAGCAGTTGGCCGGTGTTCTTGTCGAAGATGGTCTTGATGAAGCCCTGGTCCTCGCCGAGCGCGATGGCCTTGCCATTGGCGGCGAACTGGAAGCGGCCGACCCTGACATCCTTGCCCTCGGCCTTGGCTTTCGCTTCTGTCAGGCCGACCGAGGCGACCTGCGGATTGCAATAGGTGCAGCCAGGGATCTTCAGCTTATCGGTGGCGTGCACGCCGGGGAAATTGGCGATCTTCTCGACGCAGACGACGCCTTCATGCTCGGCCTTGTGGGCGAGCATCGGCGGGCCGGCGACATCGCCGATGGCGTAGATGCCGGACACATTGGTCTTACCGTAGCCGTCGACGACGACGCAGCCGCGCTCCGTCTTCACGCCAAGCGTTTCCAGGCCGAGGCCCTCGATATTGCCTTGCACGCCGACGGCCGAGATCATGCGATCGGCCGTGATCTTCTCCACCTTGCCGTCCTTCATCTCGACATGCGCGGTGATTGAATTGGCGCTTTTCTCGACCTTGGTTACCTTGGCTTCGAGAATGATTTTCATGCCCTGCTTCTCGAACTGCTTCTGGGCGAATTTCGACACCTCGGCGTCCTCGACCGGCATCACGGCCGGCAGCAGCTCGACGACGGTCACGTCGGCGCCCATGGTGCGGTAGAACGAGGCGAATTCGATGCCGATGGCGCCCGAACCCATCACCAGCAGCGACTTCGGCATTTCCTTGGGCACCATGGCCTCGAAATAGGTCCAGATCAGCTTGCCGTCCGGCTCGATGCCCGGCAGCGCCCGCGGCCGGGCGCCGGTCGCCAGTATGATGTGCTTGGCGGTGTAGGTGCCCTCGCCCTTGACGCCTTTCGGCACCGGCGGCTGCGGCTCCATCGGCTTCTTGGCCGTCTTGGAGACGACGATCTCGCCCGGTTTTGTCAGCTTGGCCTCGCCCCAGATGACGTCGACCTTGTTCTTCTTCATCAGGAAGGCGACGCCGCCATTGAGCCGCAGCGAAACCTTGCGCGAGCGGTCGACGACGGCCGACGTGTCGACGCTGACCTTGCCGTCGAGCTTCAGTCCATAGTCCTTCAGATGATCCGAATAGTGCATGATCTCAGCCGAACGCAGCAACGCCTTGGTCGGAATGCAGCCCCAGTTCAGGCAGATGCCGCCGAGATGCTCGCGCTCGACGATCGCCGTCTTGAAACCGAGCTGCGCGGAACGCACTGCCGTGACATAGCCGCCGGGACCGGAGCCGATGATGATGACGTCGTAGTTCTCAGCCACGGTTTTCTCCTTCAATCACAATTCCAGCATGACGCGCACGAGCGGCGTCAACGCCTCGCCGATCTTTCGCGTATTTTCGGCATCGAGATGGACGCCGTCGAGCGGCGTGGTCTTGGCCACAGTGCCGGCATCGAAGAAGCCGCAGCCAGCCTCATCGGCAAGCGCGGAATATTGCGGCGCAAGCTCTTTGGAGGCATCGTCACCGCCGGCAAACATCGCCTTGAACTCGGCATCTTCGGTGCGACTGACGAGAGGCGGCGAGACAATGAGGATCTGCGGCGGCGGCCAGTCGAACGGATAGTCGTGGCCGCGCACGATGTCGATCAGGCGCTGGATGCCTTGTTTGGCCGCAACGGGATTGCCGTGGATCCAGGGCTTCATGTCGTTGGCGCCGAGCATGATGACGATGACGTCGATCGGCGCATGCGTGGCCAGCACCGTCGGCAGCGTTCTTGCGCCATTGCGGTCGGCGCCTGCCAGGTGATCGTCGAACGCCGTTGTGCGGCCATTCAGCCCCTCGGCAATGACATGCACGCCGTCACCTAGTCCGGTCTGCAGCACGCTTGGCCAGCGATCCTCGAGCGCATGACGGCCACCCTCGGCATTGTAGCCCCAGGTCAGTGAGTCGCCGTAGCAAAGAACCGTCTTCATCTTGCTCAACCCGCCCTTGCGAGGGAGTATTCTTCCTCGGCGTTGGTGACGACGGCGAATTCCTGCGCCTCCAAGCCGCCGGCGAAGAGGCCGGTGAAGAATTTCCGCACCGCCTTGTTCTTCCTACACCAGCATGCCCATCGGGTTCTCGATCAGCTTCTTGAAGGCGACCAGCAGTTCGGCGCCAAGCGCTCCGTCGACGGCGCGATGGTCGGTCGACAGCGTCACCGACATCACGGTGGCGATTCTGATCTCGCCGTTCTTGACCACCGCCCGCTCCTCGCCGGCACCCACCGCCAGGATCGTCGCATGCGGCGGGTTGATGACGGCGGCGAAATCCTTGATGCCGAACATGCCAAGGTTCGACACCGCCGTGGTGCCGCCTTGATATTCCTCCGGCTTCAGCTTGCGGCTGCGCGCGCGGCTGGCCAGGTCCTTCATCTCGTTGGAGATCACCGACAGCGTCTTTTCGTCCGCCTTGCGGATAATCGGCGTGATCAGACCGCCGGGGATCGACACGGCGACGCCGACATCGGCATGCCTGTGCTTGACCATGGCGCTTTCGGTCCACGAGGCATTGGCATCCGGCACCGCTTTCAGGGCCATGGCCATCGCCTTGATCACCATGTCGTTGACCGACAGCTTGTAGGCGGGCGCCTCGCCCTTGTCGGTCTTCTTTACCGGTGCGGCCGCATTGAGCTGCGTGCGCAGCGAAAGCAGCGCATCGAGCTCGCAGTCGAGCGTCAGGTAGAAATGCGGGATGGTGGTCTTGGCCTCGACCAGCCGCCGCGCGATGGTTTTGCGCATATTGTCGTGCGGGACGAGTTCATAGGAGCCTTCCTCGAACAGCTTCAGCACCTGATCGTCCGACATCGCCTTTACCGGCGCGGGAGCAGCGGCCGGCGCGCCAGCCGGAGCTTTGGCAGCGGGTGCCGCCTTGGCGCCGCCGCCGGCTATGGCGGCATCGACATCGGCCCTCACCACCCGGCCATGCGGGCCGGTGCCGGTCACGGCAGACACATCGACGCCCGCCTCTTTGGCAATACGGCGCGCGAGCGGCGAAGCAAAGGTGCGCCCTTCACCCTCCCCCTTGTGGGGAGGGTCGGCAGGCCTTCCGGCCGGGGTGGGGGGCGCGGCGGTGGGTTCATCCGCGGCGCGACCTCCCCCATCGGACGGAGAGGTGGGAGTCTCGGTCTTCGATGTCTCAGCCTTGGGAGGCTCCGCTTTCGCCGGTGCGGCATCGCCACCGCTTTTCGCGGCGGCACTTGCCTCCTCACCCTCGGCGGCAAGCACGGCGATCAGCGCATTGACCTTGACGCCTTCGGTGCCGGCGGGAACGACCAGTTTCGCCACCGTGCCCTCATCGACGGCTTCGACTTCCATCGTCGCCTTGTCGGTCTCGATCTCGGCAATGACATCGCCGGGCGAAACCTTGTCGCCCTCCTTCACGAGCCACTTCGACAGATTGCCCTCTTCCATGGTGGGCGAGAGGGCCGGCATGGTGATGTTGATTGGCATTGTGTCCTCCCGCCCGGTTCAGCGATATGAGACGGCTTTGACGGCCTCGATGACCTCGCCGACATTCGGCAAAGCCAGCTTTTCGAGATTGGCCGCATAGGGCATCGGCACGTCCTTGCCGGCAATGGTGATGACCGGCGCGTCGAGGAAATCGAAGGCTCGCTGCGACACCTGGTTGGCGACATGGTCGCCGACCGAGTTCTGCGGGAAGCCTTCTTCCACCACGACCAGCCGGTTGGTCTTCTTCACCGAGGCGATGATGGTGTCGAAGTCGAGCGGACGGATGGTCCTGAGATCGATAATCTCCGCGTCGATGCCCATGCCGCGCAGTTCCGCTTCGGCCTTGACCGCATAGGTCATGCCAATGCCGAAGGAGACGATGGTGACGTCCTTGCCTGATTTGTGGATGCGCGCCTTGCCGATCGGCAGCACGAAGTCGTCCAGCTTCGGCACGTCGAAGGACTGGCCGTAGAGGATTTCGTTTTCGAGGAAGATGACCGGGTTCGGATCGCGGATCGCCGCCTTGAGCAGTCCCTTGGCGTCGGCGGCGGTATAAGGCATCACCACCTTCAGGCCTGGTATGTGGCTGTACCAGGCGGCGTAGCACTGAGAATGCTGGGCGGCGACGCGAGCCGCCGCGCCGTTCGGCCCGCGGAAGACGATCGGCGCGCCCATCTGTCCGCCGGACATGTAGAGCGTCTTGGCGGCCGAGTTGACGATCTGGTCGATCGCCTGCATGGCGAAGTTGAAGGTCATGAATTCGACGATCGGCTTCAGCCCAGCCATCGCCGCACCGACCCCGACGCCGGCAAAGCCGTGCTCGGTGATCGGCGTGTCGACGACGCGACGCGGTCCGAACTCCTGCAGCAGGCCTTGGGTGATCTTGTAGGCGCCCTGGTACTCGGCAACTTCCTCGCCCATGACGAAGACATCGCCGTCGCGGCGCATTTCCTCCGCCATCGCATCGCGCAGCGCTTCGCGCACCGTGGTCGAGACCATCTCGGTCCCGGCGGGTATGTCAGGATCGGCGGCGACTTCCGTCTTCGGCGCGGCCGCCACAGGCGCCGCTGCCTCGCTCTTGGCCGCAGCGGGTGCCGGTGTCGGCGCCTTTGCCTCAGTCTTGGCGGGTTCTTCACCGATGCCTTCGCCGGCCTTGTCGACGTCTTCGCCATCGACAGCCAGCACGGCGATCACCGCGTTGACCTTGACGCCTTCGGTGCCTGCGGGAACCACGATCTTGGCAAGCGTGCCCTCATCGACAGCTTCGACTTCCATCGTCGCCTTGTCGGTTTCGATCTCGGCGATGACGTCGCCGGCGACGACCTTGTCGCCCTCGTTCTTCAACCACTTGGAAAGATTGCCCTCTTCCATGGTCGGCGAAAGGGCCGGCATGAGAATTTCGATCGGCATGTCCTTGCCCTCCCGTTACAATACGATGTCGGTCCAGAGCTCGGACGGATCCGGCTCGGCGTCGTGCTGGGCAAACTCGGCGGCATCGGCGACGACGTCACGAACCTCCTTGTCGATGGTCTTCAATTCGTCCTCGCTTGCCCACTTCTTCTGGATCAGCCGCGCTTTGACCTGCTCGATCGGGTCATGCTCGGAGCGCATCTTCTGCACTTCTTCCTTGGAGCGGTATTTCGCCGGGTCGGACATCGAATGGCCCCGATAGCGGTAGGTCTGCATTTCGAGGATCAGCGGCCCATTGCCGGCACGGCACCATTCGGTGGCGAGATCGCCGGCGGCCTTGACAGCACGCACGTCCATGCCGTCGACCTGGATGCCGGGAATCTTGAACGAGGCGCCGCGATTCGAGAAGTCGGTCTCCGCCGAGGAGCGCGATACCGAGGTGCCCATGGCATAGCGGTTGTTCTCGATGATGTAGATCACCGGCAGCTTCCACAGCGAAGCCATGTTGAAGCTTTCGTAGACCTGGCCCTGGTTGGCGGCCCCGTCGCCGAAATAGGTCAGCGTGACATTGTTGTTGCTGCGATAGCGGTTGGCAAAGGCCAGGCCCGTGCCGAGCGACACCTGGGCGCCGACGATGCCGTGGCCACCGTAGAAATGCTTCTCCTTGGAGAACATGTGCATGGAGCCGCCCTTGCCCTTCGACAGGCCGCCTCGGCGGCCGGTCAGTTCGGCCATGACGCCACGCGGCGACAGTTCCATCGCCAACATATGACCGTGGTCGCGGTAGGCCGTGATCATCTGGTCACCGTCGATCAGCGCCATCTTCATACCGGTGACGACCGCTTCCTGGCCGATGTAGAGATGGCAGAAGCCGCCGATGAAGCCCATCCCGTAAAGCTGGCCGGCCTTTTCCTCGAAACGGCGAATAAGCAGCATGTGCCGGTAGGCGGCAAGCTCCTCGTCCTTGGTGAATTCCACTGGTTTGGGCGCGGAAAGGCCCGATTTGCCGTCGGATTTCGATTTGGCAGGCGCTTTCCTGGCTGCGGTTGCCATGCATCACTCCCTGTTGGCGTCTCTTCGCGGACATTTCGAGCAAGATGAAATCTGCTCGAGCAAGATGAAATCTGCTCAGGGGAGATCAGCTCTCCCCACTGATTTTGGGGAGGCTAACACGTGAGAACGTGTTCCGCCATGTCGAAATTGCATAGCTGGCATGCGACTAAGCAATTAGAATCATTGAAAATATTGGTGATTAACCTGATATTGGTTACTTTGCCGAGACCGGCAACATGATGGTGATTTCGTCGGCCTGGGACAAATTCAGCGCCTTACGCGCCTGCTCGTCGAGCATGTCCTTCTCCAGCGTGCCGTCGTGCATCAGCTTGACGCGCCGTTCCAGCTCCATCCTGCGCGCCTTGATCGCATCGAGCTGGGCCTGCAGGGCAACAGTCTCGGCCTCCAGCTGGTATTTCGAATTGATGCCGAACTCGCCGTGATAGGCATGAAAGCCGAAATAGGCCAGGAACACCGCGCAGAGCGAGGGGATAATCAGCCGGCCGGTGTTTCTCTGTTTGTGCTGACGCGTCCACATCGTCCGTTCCCTCGCAGTCGCGAACTCGGGCGACCACGGTCTTTTTCGCTCCATTGTGCTTAACGGACGGTTACGGATGACGCGTCCACAGGCGCTCCAACGAAAAAGGGCGGGAATTCCCGCCCCTCACCGCCATCCCTGTGTCAGATGCTCCGGCTCAGCCCTTCAACATCGACTTGCCGGCGTAGCGCGCCTGCTTGCCGAGTTCTTCCTCGATGCGGATGAGCTGGTTGTATTTGGCCATGCGGTCGGAACGCGACAGCGATCCGGTCTTGATCTGCCCGCAATTGGTGGCGACGGCGAGGTCGGCGATGGTCGAATCCTCGGTCTCGCCCGAGCGATGCGACATGACGGCGGTGTAGCCGGCCTTGTGCGCGGTCTCGACGGCATCGAGCGTCTCGGTCAGCGATCCGATCTGGTTGACCTTGACCAGGATCGAATTGGCGACCCCCATGCGGATGCCATCGCGCAGGCGCGCCGTATTGGTGACGAAGAGATCATCGCCGACGAGCTGCGTCTTCTTGCCGATCAGGTCGGTCAGATATTTCCAGCCTTCCCAGTCATCCTCGGCAAGGCCGTCCTCGATCGAAATGATCGGATAATCGGCGGCGAGCTTGGCCAGGTATTTCGCCTGCGCCTTCGGATCGCGTGTCTTCTTCTCGCCTTCATAGACGTAGTTGCCGTCCTTGAAGAATTCCGTCGCAGCGCAATCGAGGCCGAGCGCAATCTCCTCGCCCGGCTTGAAGCCGGCCTGCTCGATCGACTCCATGATGAAATCGAGCGCCACCGGCGCGCTCTTCAGGTTCGGGGCAAAGCCGCCTTCGTCGCCGACATTGGTGTTGTGGCCGGCGTCCTTCAGCTTCTTCCTCAGCGTGTGGAAGACCTCAGAACCCCAGCGCACGCCTTCGCGCAGCGTTGGCGCACCGACCGGCAGGATCATGAATTCCTGGAAATCGATCGGGTTGTCGGCATGGGCGCCGCCATTGATGATGTTCATCATGGGTACCGGCAGCAGATGCGCCTTGGTGCCGCCGACATAACGATAGAGCGGCAGGCCGGCGGCTTCGGCCGCGGCCTTGGCCACCGCCAGCGACACGCCGAGAATAGCGTTGGCGCCGAGCCGGCTCTTGTTGGGCGTGCCGTCGAGTTCGATCATGGTCTGGTCGATGTGGATCTGGTTTTCGGCTTCCATGCCGCCGATTGCCTCGAACAGTTCGCCGTTGACCGCCTCGACGGCCCGCAGCACGCCCTTGCCGAGATAGCGGGCGCCGCCGTCGCGCAGTTCGACGGCTTCATGCGCGCCGGTGGAAGCTCCAGACGGCACGGCCGCGCGGCCCATCGAACCGTCTTCGAGCACGACATCGACCTCGACGGTCGGATTTCCACGGCTGTCCAGGATTTCACGCCCGACAATGTCGATGATGGCGGTCATTGCGATGTCCCCGATTGATCTGACGAAACGTCGCGCCCGTCTTAGCCAAAGCGGCGCAAAAGGCAATCGGGCCACCGCCAATTATTGCCGCCGGCGCGATTCACGAAGCGCAAATTCCTGTCATCATAAGTCATGCGCCATAGGATGGCCGCCGGTCTATGATGGCGGCTGCGCGGGGCGAAACAGGAGGAGTTTCGCCATGTCCGAGTTAAGCGGTATCGTGAGTTTGTTCCTGATCGCGGCGGCGTTCCTGACGTCCTGCGACAACCAGCAGCCTCCACAGGGCGCGGTGCAACTGTCGACCCTCCGCAGCGCGGAGTAAGCACGGCAGGCGATCATGTAAAAGGCCCCCGCTGGTTTGCGGGGGCCTTTTCACGTCAGGCTGGCCGGTCAATGCCAGTAAGGCTCGACCTTGTAGTAATTGTAGGAGGCGTCACGTGCGGCCTCGCCATCGGCGCCCGTCAGCTCGTTGATCGAATAGGCGGGCGCGGCTTTCAGCTGGTCCTTCGAGAATGGCACGACATAGCCGCCCCGATCCTCATCGTAATCCAAACTCGCCCACGGGATGGCGTGATATTTTTCACCCATGCCGAGAAAGCCGCCAAAACCGATCACAGCGAACATGATGCCGTTGGACAGCTTGTCGAGCATGACGTCCTCGATGCTGCCGATCTTCGTGCCTTCGGTGTTATAGACGGATGTGCCGATGACCCGCGAAGCAGCGATAGCCTCTGTGTGTCCTGCCTGGGTTGTCATGATGTGCTCCTCATTGTCGTTGCTCTGGACTTTCACAATGAGGGGCGAGATCGAAGGTTCCCGACTTTTCCGCCGGTCTGTTCGACTTTTTCCACCTGTATAAAGGTGACTTCTTACTGACGTGGCAGGCCGATATATGCCCTCCGCGGCGACGACCTTCAGCTGCGCCGGGGTCAGCGGGCCTTCGCTACCCGATCGAACGCCATCAACCTTTCCAGAAGTGCCGGCATGTCCTTCAGCGGCACCATGTTCGGTCCGTCGGACGAGGTCGAATTATCCGGATCCTGGTGGGTCTCGATGAAGACGCCGGCAACGCCGACGGCGACAGCCGCGCGGGCCAAGGTCTCGACAAAGCGGCGTTCGCCGCCGGACGAACCGCCCTGCCCGCCCGGCTGCTGGACCGAATGGGTGGCGTCGAAAATCACAGGCGCGCCAATGTCGGCCATAATGGGCAGGGCCCGCATGTCGGAGACGAGCGTGTTGTAGCCGAACGAGGCGCCGCGCTCGGTGGTCAAGACATTGGCGTTGCCGGAGCCAGTGACCTTGGCCACCACGTTCTTCATGTCCCAGGGCGCGAGGAACTGTCCCTTCTTGACGTTGATCACCTTGCCCGTCCTTGCGGCGGCAACCAGCATGTCGGTCTGGCGCGACAGGAAGGCCGGGATCTGCAGCACGTCGACATGCGGCGCAACGATGGCGCACTGTTCCTCGGTGTGGACGTCGGTCAGTACCGGCAAGGAGAATTCCTTGCGCAACTCGTCGAAGACCGGGAGCGCCGCCTCCATGCCGGCACCGCGCGTTGCCGACAGGGAGGTGCGGTTGGCTTTGTCGTAGCTGGTCTTATAGACGAGGCCGATGCCCAACCTGCCTGTCAATTCCTTCAGCGCGCCGGCCATGTCGAAGGCATGCTGGCGTGATTCGAACTGGCAAGGGCCGGCGATCAGCGACAGCGGCGCTGCGTTGTCGAAGACGACATTGCCGACGGTTACCGATGAATTGGGCGCCAAGGCGTTGCTCATTGTATCTCCCGAAAGATGAAGGCCGCGCCCTGCCCGGATGTCGGCTGCACGACGATATCACTGCCCGACATATCGTATCTGATGGAATTGGCTGCAAGCAGACCTGCCGCGACGGCGGCACGCCGAACCGAAAAGACGACTGCCGCGAAGCGGAGTTGCGTCGGCTTACCGGCGGGCACGCCAAAGCGTGCCGTGAAAGAGGCCGGGTCGAGTACAGTCAAGATAGCGTTAGGTAGACGAAAAATGGAGGCGCGCGCGTCAGCCGTCGGATCGTTTACTGCCACGGAAATCAGCCGGCGCTGCTCGGCGGGCTCGTCGCTGATCGCCACGATCTCGACAATTCCCGTGGCACCGTTGGCATGAGCCTGCAGCGCCGTGCGGTCCACTTCCGGCGCGTTGACGCGCTGGCAGGCGAACAGGAACGCATCGGTTGAACCCCCGGTCGACGCGAAGGCCAGTTTGAATGACGCCATGTCGCTTTTGCCGGCAGCGTCGGTGAACGCCCGCGAAAAGCCCAGCATGTCCCCGCCCGACAGGCTCGCATCGACAAAGCGTGCATGGTCCGCATCGGCGTCGTCCGTGGTCAGGACCACGGCGGAAAAACCTTCATTGCCATTGCGGTCACGATAGAGCCGGTCGCGCGCGACGAAGACATTGCCCTGGCCGGCGGCCTTCATCGCGGCCTGATCATCGCCTACAGCCAGCGGTTCCAGATAGGTGCCGTCCGCGAGGAAGACGCAGCAATTTTCCGTGCCGAATGGATGGATGCCTGTCGGCGCGACGATGAAGCCGAGGGCCGTCAGCCGCGCCCGCGCCACATCGAGGCTCGAGGTCGGCAGCACGAGGTGATCGAGCGGATGAGTGCCTGTGGGTGGTGTTTGGATCATGCCAGCGCGGTGTGCATCATTGCGCAAAAGGGTTCAAGGGCGCCCGAATCAGCTTCCGGCCACCACATCGGCGGAATAACGCAGTTCGCGCAATGGCTTGACCCTGCTGGTGGTCTGCGCATAGAGCGGATGCGCCTTGTAGGCGGCCAATGCGGCGGCATCGGTAAACTCGGCGTAGACGACCACGTCGATCTCATCCGACAGCGGATCGACCTTGGTGTTCAGCGTCACCTCGAACAGGCTGGAATGGGGAATGCCGCCGAGCGCCAGCAGCCCAGAGCGCACTGCCTCCACATCCTCGCCACGCCGCGCGCTGAAGAAAACGATATGCCGGATCAACCCCGCCTCCTCGATCAAAAATCCGGGGTCTTTTGTGACGACGAAACCGTCAGGTCAACCGTTCAGGGTGCCGCGCGTCCTTGCGACGCGCCCGGGATGCATGAGACCTGAACGGGACTAGACCTTGCCGGTGACGTAACGCACCACGTGAGAGACATTCCTCACCGTCATATCGAGGTACCGGCCCTGGTTGTAGAGACCGTCCCAGATCAGGAAGAACGCAACGGCGGCGATGACGATGACATAACGCATGGCTAATCTATCGCATAAGCCCGGCTGTGCTCATAGACGTTTCCGCCAGGCAAAGATGGGATCCGTGTCGACCCTCGTCCGGTATGTGAGCTCTCGGCACCTGGAACTGCCAAATCTATGCCGGCGCGCCTTCGATCTCGTCGCCGGCGACTGGCCGGACATGATCCAGAAATGGCCCGCGTCCCAATTGCGAATGGCGGTCAGAGAAGGATGCGGTATTTCGCAAATCCTGCCTCGCCGGCGCCCGCCGGCTCGATCTTCAATGACTTCACTTCGGCGATGAGGTCCTTCGCCTTGGGCCCTGTCTCGAACACGACGCTGGTTCCGGGCAGCGGCGCGAACGACCAGTTGCCGTCCGCCGACGGGTTGATGGTGCCCTGCTTGACGATGTAGCGGACGATGACGTCGCGGTTGGTGTCTGGCGCTTCGTAGATAATTTTGGAAGCGTCGATGTCAGGAAAATTGCCGCCGCCGCCGGCCCGGTAGTTATTCGTTGCAACGACAAATTTCTGATTGGGATCAATCGGTTTGCCGTCGAACATCAGGCCGACGATGCGATTGGCACTAGCATTGGCCAGCCCGCCCTTGGCATCGTATTTCGGCGGCTGCGACAGATCTATTCTGTAGGTTACGCCGTCGATAACGTCGAAATTGTAGGACGGAAAGTCGGTGTTGATGAGCGCCTGGTCGGCCTTGCCAGGTTCGATCCGGTTGAAGATGCCGGCCGACATTTCCAGCCATTCCTTGACCTGCGCTCCGGTGATCTCAACGGCCCGCACGGTGTTGGGATAAAGGTAGAGGTCGGCGACGTTCTTGATCGCGATGTCGCCTGCCGGCACATCGGTGTAGTAGTCGGCGCCATTGCGCCCGCCGGCCTTGAAGGGGGCTGCCGCCGACAGCAGCGGCACGTCCTTCCATTGTGTGTTTTTCAGGATGTCCTGGAGGTACCAGGTCTGCGCCTGGCTGACGACCTGAACCGACGGATCGTCGGCGACCAGCGCGAAATAGGAATAGAGCGGCGCTGCGGTCTTGCCGACGGGACGACGCACATAGGCGAGCGTTGCCTGGTGGTCCTGCTCGAGCGCGGCGATGATGCGGTTGTCGTCCGCGACAGTCGGCTTGTTCTTGTTGTCGACACGTTCGAAGATCGGCCGCGCTTCCGAGGTGGCGGAAACGATCTTCCATTTCGATCCGTCGCGCTCCAGCATCAGGTCGATCAGGCCCATATGCGAGCCCCAGAAGCCGCCCATGACGGCCGGCTTGCCCTGCAGCGTACCCTTTTGCGCATCGACGCCTTCGAGCGCCTGAAAATCCTTCTTGCCAGGGAACACCAGATGCTGGTGACCCGTGAACACCGCGTCGATGCCTTCGACGCCGGCGACAAAGAACGATGCGTTCTCCATCATATCGCCCTGCTTGATGTCGATGCCAGAATGCGAGAGCGCGATGATAATGTCGGCGCCCTCTTCCTTCATCTGCGGCACCCAGGCCTTGGCAGCCTCGACAATGTCGCGCGTTCTGACATTACCTTCGAGGTTCTTGAGATCCCAGACCATGATCTGCGGCGGCACGAAGCCGATGATGCCAATCCTGATCGGTTGCTCGGTGCCTGAACCGTCCCTGATCTTCTTGTCGAGGATGACGTAGGGCTTGAGGTAGAGCTTGTCGTCGCGCGGGTTCGCGGCAAGCTCGGTGCCGCGGATCAGGTTGGCGCAGACGAAGGGGAAATTGGCGCCGGCCAGAACCTTGTCCATGAAGGACAGGCCGTAGTTGAATTCGTGGTTGCCCAACGTCGAGCACTCGTAGCCGAGCAGGTTCATGCCTTTCATGATCGGATGCAGGTCACCGTCCTTCATGCCCTTTTCATAGGCGATGTAGTCGCCCATCGGATTGCCCTGCAGCAGGTCGCCATTGTCGATCAGCATCGAATTAACGGCTTGCTTGCGCACCGTGTCGATCAGGGAGGCCGTGCGCGACAGTCCCATCGTGTCATTCGCTTTGTCGGCGTAATAGTCATAGGGCAGCACATTCACATGGATGTCGGTGGTCTCCATGATCCGGAGATGCGCCTGGTTGGCCTGGGCGCGGGCGGAGAAAGGGTGAAGCGCAATCAGCGCGCCTGTGGCGGCGGCGCCCGCGAGGAGACCGCGGCGGGAGACGGAATGGACCGGCGACATGTTTTCTCCTTTTCGACGACACGAAAGACCCTGGCCGAAAGCGAACTTCGCGCTGAAACCTATTCGAGTCCATTCAAGAAGTTGCGCGCATCGGAGTTGTCAGTCGATCAGCAACAGATGACGCGCGGATGAACGGGCGCAAGCGCGGAAGATCAGCCCTTGTCGTCGTCGCCCTGCGTGATCAGGCGGGCGCTGCGTTGGCCCGTGACGTAGATCCATAGCCAGCTCAGCGACACCGCGAGCCGGTTGCGGAAGCCGATCAGGAAATAGATGTGCGCCAGTCCCCACAGCCACCAGGCCGGCCAGCCGGTCAGCCTGATCCAGCCGAAATCGATCGCCGCGGCGCGCTTGCCGATCGTGGCCAGGTCCCCGGCATGCTTGTAGTGGAACGGCCTTACGCTCGTATCGCCGGCAAGCCTGGCCTTGATGGTCGCGGCAACATGGCGGCCCTCCTGCTTGGCGGAAGGCGCCACGCCGGGAACGGGCCGTCCATCGGGCCGCAGCACGAGAGCGGCGTCGCCGATGACGAAAATCTCGGGGCTGCCCGGCACGGTGAGATCGGGTTCAACCAGCACCCTTCCCGCCCGGTCGGCGGCGGCGCCCAGCCATTCGGCTGCCGGCGAAGCGGCAACGCCCGCCGCCCACAATATGGTCCTCGCCGGCAGATGCGTGTCGCCGAAGACGACGCCCTCGGCGTCGCAGCGCGTGACCGCCCGGCCGAGTTCGATCGTCACGCCGAGCCGCTTCAACGCCTTTCCGGCATATTCGGACAGTTTCGGTGCGAAATTGGCCAATATGCGGTCGCCAGCCTCGATCAGCACCACACGCGTCTCGCGCGTGTCGATGTTGCGGAATTCGCCGCGCAGTGTGTCGTGCGCCAGTTCGGCAATGGTGCCGGCAAGTTCGACACCGGTCGGACCACCGCCGACGATCGCGATCGTCAGCAGCGCCTGGCGCCTGGCAGGATCGGTTTCCCGCTCGGCCTGCTCGAAGGCGAGCAGAATGCGCCGTCGGATGGTGGTGGCGTCCTCCAGCGTCTTCAACCCTGGCGCGAACGGCTCCCATTCGTCGTGGCCGAAATAGGCATGTCGGGCGCCGGTGGCGAGCACCAGCGTGTCGTAGGCGACGGTGCTGCCGTCATCGAGCAGCACGCGCTTTCCGGCTCGGTCGATGCCGGTGACATTGGCGAGCAGCGTCGTCACGTCCTTGCGCTTGCGCAGCAGGTGGCGGATCGGCCAGGCGACCTCCGAGGTCGCCAGCGCCGTCGTTGCGACCTGGTAGAGCAGCGGCTGGAAAAGATGGTGATTGCGTTTGTCGATCATGGTGATGCGCACGGGCGCACCGGCGAGAGCGCGGGTGAATTCGAGGCCGCCGAACCCCGCCCCTACGACGACGACATGGTGATTGGCTTGATCCATCGCATTCACCCTGACCAGCAATATCGCATGCCTTTGATGTAGGAGCTTTTGTGCAATGCAACAACACGAAGGCCGTGCCCGAGACTCGTCGTTCCATGTCGTGAATGCACATGTCGCATCCCGCCGCCGGGTATAGCGTTATGGAAAACAGCGATGAGGTGAAGCATGGCCAACGATCACGACGACCAGGGTCCGGCGCAATATTCCTCGCCGCCATGCTTCATGCACGAACTCGATCCCGCGTTTCACGCGCCGATATCCGATTGGACCGACGTCAGACGATGGCGCAAGGCCGAACGGGAACGCCTGATCGCGGCGCGTCTCGCGGTTTCCGCCGATGCGCGAACGGCGATGTCGCAGAGCATCGCCGGAGCCCTCGACGCGGCGATCGGCGATATCGACGGCCGCATGGTCAGCCTCTATTGGCCGTTTCGCGGCGAGCCGGACCTGCGGCCATGGATGGCCGCCATCAATGAACGAGGCGGGCGCACCGCGCTGCCCGTCGTCATCGAAAAGGCACAGCCGCTGATCTTCCGGGCCTATGTTCCGGGCGACCGGCTGGAGAAGGGCGTGTGGAACATTCCGATTCCGGCCGAGGGCGAACCGGTCTTGCCCGACATCGTCATCTCGCCGATCGTCGGCATCGATTCCGGCAATTATCGCCTGGGCTATGGCGGCGGGTTCTATGACCGAACGCTGGCGGCGATGCCGTTCAAGCCGCTGGTCATCGGCGTCGGCTACGAATTGCAGCGCATCGCCACCATCTACCCGCAGCCGCACGATATCCCGATGGACCGGATCGTGACGGAGGCTGCCAAGGCGTAGACGGCTGAAGGCATGGAAGGCTGAGAATGCTCAGGCCATTTCGGGCTTCAGGCCCATCGCCGTCCGGTCGACGATTTCGCGCAGGGCAAAAGACGAATTGATCTTCGTCACATGCGGCATCGCCGACAGCCATTCCTTGTGGATGCGTTCGTAGTCGGCAAGGTCCTTGGCAGCGATTCTGAGAATGTAGTCGTACTCGCCCGACATCAGGTGGCAGGACAGCACGTTCGGGCAGCGCTTGATCGCAGCTTCGAAATCCGACAGCGTCTTCTCGAACTGGCCCGACAGCGATATGTGCACGATCGCCGTCATCTGGTGACCAAGTGCTGCATTGGAAAGCCGGGCATGATAGCCGCGGATGGTTCCGGATTTCTCCAGATTGTCGAGCCGGCGCGAACAGGCCGACTGCGACAGGCCGACCCTTTCGGCAAGGGCGGCGTTCGGCATCCTGCCATCCTTCTGCAAGGTCTCCAGAATGGCGATATCAATCCTGTCGAGTGGCATTCTTCGTGATTCCTGCGAATTTTTGCGCATCCTACGCAACAATTATCGAATAGCGAACCCTCCTGCAAGTGCATTCGCAAACACTTACGCAACGATTCGTGGTTGACTGCGTCAATACAGGGAACGAGCCCCGAAGGGCCGTGTCAGGAGAAAAGAAAATGCGCGTCGGCTGCCCCCGGGAAATCAAGAATCATGAATATCGCGTCGGACTTACGCCCGGCTCGGTCCGCGAATATGTCGCCCACGGACATGAGGTGCTGGTCGAGACCGGCGCCGGGGCCGGCATCGGAGCCGACGACAACGCCTATCGCGCTGCCGGCGCCACCATCGCCAAGACGGCGGCCGATGTGTTCGCCAAGTCGGATATGATCGTCAAGGTCAAGGAGCCGCAGCCTAACGAATGGGCCCAACTGCGCGATGGCCAGATCCTCTACACCTATCTTCACCTTGCTCCGGATCCGGAACAGACCAAGGGCCTGCTCGCTTCGGGCGTTACCGCCATCGCCTATGAAACGGTGACCGACGACCGGGGCGGCCTGCCGTTGCTGGCGCCGATGTCGGAAGTCGCCGGCCGCCTGTCGATCCAGGCCGGCGCCACGGCGCTGCAGAAGGCCAATGGCGGCCGCGGCGTGCTGCTCGGCGGCGTGCCCGGCGTGCTGCCCGGCAAGGTCACCGTGCTCGGCGGCGGCGTCGTCGGCCTGCACGCAGCCAGGATGGCGGCTGGCCTGGGCGCCGACGTCACCATCATCGACCGCTCGATCCCGCGCCTGCGCCAGCTCGATGACCTCTTTGCCGGCCGCGTCCATACCCGCTACTCGACCGTGGAGGCTCTGGAAGAAGAGTGCTTTTCCGCCGACATCGTTGTCGGCGCCGTGCTGATCCCGGGTGCTGCGGCGCCGAAGCTGGTCTCGCGCGAAATGCTTTCGGGCATGAAGAAGGGGTCGGTGCTGGTCGACGTTGCCATCGACCAGGGCGGCTGCTTCGAGACCTCGCACGCGACCACACATGCCGAGCCGACCTACGAGGTCGACGGCGTCATCCACTATTGCGTCGCCAACATGCCGGGCGCCGTGCCGGTCACCTCAGCACATGCACTCAACAACGCGACGCTGCACTATGGCCTTCAGCTCGCCGACAAGGGCCTGAAGGCGCTGGTCGACGACCATCATCTGCGTAATGGACTCAACGTCCACAGAGGCAAGATCACCAACCGTGCGGTCGCCGAAGCGCTCGGCTACGAACTGGTCGAGCCGAAGGCGGTTCTCGCGGCCTGATTCTCCTGAGAGGATACCTGCCTCCCGTCAGCCCGCCGGTCATTCCCGGCGGGTTTTTTCTTTCCAGATTGGCGGCTGTCAGGCCTGCACCAGGCTCGGGCCTGAAACATGCGCTGCAACCTGCGTCTCGGCGCCAATTGCAAGTTTAACTGAGCCCTCCAGGCAAATAGTCGAAGCCCATATGCTTCTTTGCGCAGAAAATTTCTGTGGAAGGTTCAGGCAAACAAAAAAGCGGAGCCAAGGCCCCGCTTCCTCGATGTCGAGATTTGCCGCCGGTTCATCCGCGGTCGACAAATCGATCGACGGCTACCCGTGTACCGCAATGGTATGACAGGAGTACGACAGCGCTCCGCTATCGCACCGCCACGTCAGACACGTTCGATCCGGCACTGGAAGCAATTGTTGCGCGCCGAGCGGACATGCACGTAGGCAATCTCGTCGCGTTCCAAGAGAGCCTCGGCGCGCGCGGCGATCGCATCGGTCGCAATGACGCCACCGCTGCCATAGACGATGCGGTCATCCCTGCCGTAGCCGCGCACGATATAGTCCGGGCTTTCGAGAATTTCGGGAAGTGCCTGAGATTCCGCGGCGCGCTCGCATTCCTGCGCGTGAAGGAAGATCGGTCCGGTCTCGGCATAGGGCTGAAGTTTGGGGAATGGCCGGTAGGCCAGGATGAGATAGTCGTCTCCGTCGGCGATGTTCTTCAGGCAATGCCGGCATGGCATGCCGTCGCCGTCGGAGACCTTACGCTCGGGCGTGTTTCCATAGGCATCGGGCCCGCCGCGCTGAAGCGCTCGTACATCTTGTGTCGGCAAGGCTTTGAACTGGATGGTCATGGCGAAAATCTCCGATGTCATTGATCGGAAATTATGCGCATCAGCCCCCGCCTCCCACCCGATTCTTGACAATCATTGGCCCTTTGGTCGGCTTGTTCCAGCCGACCAAGGCAAGGCGAACTTCACCGGATTGTCGGAACTCCCTCAGCGAATGAAGTCGTCAAAGCGACGGAGGGTGACCCGCCGGTTCCGCCAGTTTTCGTTCTGCGTCTGCACCAGCAGGAATTCCTCGCCATAACCGACCGTCTCCAAAGCATAGGCCGGCACGCCGAACTCGCGCACCAGCGTGCGCTTCAGCGAGGCGGCGCGCTGTTCCGACAGGATCCGGTTCGATTGGAAGGAGCCGACGGCGTCGGTATGGCCCTCGATGAGGACGCGCGCCCCGGGGTTGCGGCGCAGGATACGCTGCAACGCATCGGCGATAGTGTCGATCTTGTCGTATTGCGAGCTGGAGATCGCGGCCGAGCCGAAAGCGAAATTGATCGAGTGGATATCGATCGACCGGGCCATGCGGCGCAGGTCCGGCCGGCGCTTGAACTCACGGATGGTGACGCGCTCGTTCGGGCGCAGCTTCACGCGGGGTGCCGCCTCGAGCTTTCGTTCGATGGTTGCGGCCGAAGGCGTTGTCGCCTGCGCGGCGGCGAGACCGGGCATTGCGATTGCCGCGATCAGCGCGGCGGCAAGGGTACGGCGGGTCAGCATGTCTTTTCTCCTTCGGCCCGTATTATGTGCGGGCAAGATGGCAGAGACAGGCTGAAGCGCGGATGAACGAGAGGTTCAGCTTTTGTGAGGGCGTCGCTATGGCCGCATGACGCTGGCCGAGCGCTCGGCGAAGGGCAGAGGGTGAACGGTCTCCTTCTTCTGCGCCACCGGCGCGAAGCCGAGCTTCTGGTAGAGCGGCAAGGCAGCAGGATGGTCGAGCGTGCAGGTCTGCACCGTCACCCGCTTCGGTCCATACGACCAAGCCGCGGCGATCGCCGATCCCAGGAACCAGCGGCCGATGCCTTGCCCGGTGGCGTGTTCCATCATGCCGAAATAGGCAAGCTCGACTTCTTCCGGCAGATGCGGCTTGAGGTCGAAAAAACCGGCGGGCGCGCCATCGAGATAGAGCACCCTGATGTCGCGATCCTCGCGGTGGATGCCGGCCGAAAGCTCGTCGTCATCCAGCCTCAGCACATTGACCCAGTGCCATTTACGCCCCACCCGATCCATCAGGTACCGGTAGAAATGCAGCGGAATGTCCTTAGTTTTCAGGAGTGCGACCTGGCGGTTGTAGGGCATGGGCGGCGACACGGCCGGTGGCGCATGCATCTCGAGGAACGTCACCGTGACTTCGATGTCCTTCAGCTCGCCGTTTTCCATCGTCATTCCTTGCCTGTCACGACTGGTGTGTCGGAGAGACCGCCCCATTCGGTCCATGAGCCGTCGTAAAGCCTGTTGTCGGTATGGCCAAGCGTTTCCAACGCAAGCGTGATCACCGCCGCCGTAACGCCGGAGCCGCAGGAAGTGACGATTGGCTTCGACAGATCGAGGCCGGCGTCCTCGACCACCTTGCGCAACCGCTCCTTCGGCAGAAGCACGCCGTTTTCCGACAGCGCCGAATAAGGCAAGTTGCGCGCGCCCGGCATATGGCCGGAACGGACGCCCGCACGCGGCTCCGGCTCCGCGCCGGTGAAGCGTCCTGCCCCGCGTGCATCGGCAATCTGGCTTTCCCGGGTTTCGACGATGCGGCGCATCTCGGCAAGGCTGGCGACCCGGCCGGCGTCGAAATCGGCGTGGAACACGCTTGGCGCGATTTTGGTCGGTTCAGCCGTCACCGGCCGACCTGCCGCTTTCCAGCCATCGAAACCGCCGCCAAGGATATAGGTCTGGAAGACGCCCATCACCCGGAACATCCACCAAGCCCGAGGTGCCGAGAAAAAGCCCGGGCCGTCATAGACGATGATCGTGTCATCTGCCGAAACGCCCATCGCGCCGACATACTGCGCGAAATGCTGCGGCGACGGCAGCGTATGCGGCAGCGCGGCGTCCGGATCGGAGACCGCGTCCTGATCCAGGAAGCGGGCGCCCGGAATGTGCCCAGCGTCATACTCGGCGCGCGCGTCGCGGTTTTGCGCCGGAAGATACCAGGATGCATCGACAATCGTCAGGCCAGGCTGGCCCAAACGCTCCTGCAACCAGTCCGCGTCGACGGTGAAAGGACTGTCTTCAGCCATTGTGGTTCTCCTGCCGCCATTGACCAGACGTTGTCTTGCCTTGCCGCATGATCTTGTCCGAAAACATCGTAGCTTTCGAGATCATGTTTGGGGCATCGGTCCAAACCGGATGCGGAAGCGCCGGTTTTCACGCCCCTTCTTCTCAATCTTGCCGATATGGATTTCGCCGATCTCGCCGGTGCTTTTGACATGGGTGCCACCACAGGGCTGACTGTCCACCGAAGCATTCTCGCCGATGCAGACCAGCCGGATTTTGCCGGTACCTAGCGGCGGACGGACATTCTTGGACTTCACCAGACCCGGATTGGCGGCCAGTTCCTCGTCGCTGATCAGCCTGGTAAAGATCGGATGATCGGCCCGCACCAGGCCCATCAGGCCAGCCGTCACGTCTTCCTTGCTGAAGCTGGCGTCGGGAATGTCGAAATCGACACGGCTGTCGTCTTCCGAAACCGCCGCGCCGGTGATCGGAAACGGGCAGACGACGGTGAGCAAATGGCAAGCGGCATGCATGCGCATCAAGAGATGACGTCGCTCCCAGTCGATTGCGAGCTTCAGGCGCTCGCCGACCGCAGGCGCGGCTTGTTCCGGCGCCGGCACGTGGATGATCTCGTCCTTTGTTTCCCCGGTGATGGTAGCGGCCAGGACGATGCGGCTGCCATCGGCGCGCTGGAGATAGCCGTTATCGCCCGGCTGCCCGCCCGAGGTGGCATAGAAGATGGTGCGGTCCAGAACGATGCCGCCGCGCTCGTTGACGGCGACCACCACGGCATCGGCCGTCCTGAGATAGGCGTCGTCGCGAAACAGCGCTTCGGTCTTGTGCGCCATCACACGACCTTTTCAAACGGCACGGAAATATCTGATTTCTCTTCCATCCAGCCGGGCACCGGCAGCTTCTTTTCGCGCAGGAATTCGGGATTGAACAGTTTCGATTGGTAGCGTGTGCCGTAGTCGCAAAGAATGGTCACGATGGTATGGCCGGGGCCGAGTTCACGCGCCAGTCGGATCGCGCCCGCTATGTTGATGCCGGTCGAACCGCCGACGCAAAGGCCTTCCTCCTGGACCAGGTCGAAGACGATCGGCAACGCATCCTCATCACGAATCTGGAACGAAAAGTCGGGCGTGAACCCATCGAGGTTGGCTGTGATGCGCCCCTGCCCGATGCCTTCGGTGATCGAGCTGCCCTCGGATTTCAGCTCACCGCTGGTGTAGAAACTGTAGAGAGCGGCGCCCAGCGGATCTGCGAGAGCAATCTTGACGTCCTTGCTTTTCGCCTTCAGTCCGAAAGCGACGCCCGCCAGCGTTCCGCCGGAGCCAACCGCCGAGACGAAGCCGTCTACCTTGCCGCCGGTCTGGCTCCAGATCTCCTGCGCCGTGGTGCGGATGTGCCCGTCGCGGTTGGCGACATTGTCGAACTGGTTGGCCCAGATAGCGCCGTTCGGCTCCGACCGCGCCATTTGTTCAGCCAGCCGCCCCGATAATTTCACGTAGTTGTTGGGGTTCTTGTACGGCACGGCCGGAACCTCGATCAACTCGGCGCCGAGCAGCTTGATCGTGTCCTTCTTCTCCTGGCTTTGTGTCTCGGGAATGACGATGACGGTGCGGTAGCCGAGCGCCTTGGCAACCAGCGTCAGCCCGATGCCCGTATTGCCGGCCGTGCCCTCGACAATGACGCCGCCCGGCCTGAGCAGCCCACGCTCTTCGGCATCGCGGATGATGAACAGGCCGGCGCGGTCCTTGACCGACTGTCCGGGATTCATGAATTCGGCCTTGCCCAGGATCTCGCAGCCGGTTTCTTCCGAAGCCCTGTTGAGGCGGATCAATGGCGTGTTGCCGATAGCGTCGATCACGGAGCGGGGCATTCGGGAGTCCTTGTGTAGCTGCGCGAAACCCTAGAAACCCGAAGCTTCGGTTTCAAGGCAAGAATTTGCCTGGTCCAGTCGCATTTTCCGTACTGCATTTGCGCCGGCGTCACCTTGGTGCCGGGCCTATCCGCGTTGTTCATTTGCGGCCGGCGTCGAAAACCGCTCTTTTCATTCGATTTCTTCGCGGTTAGAGCAAAAGCCAAGAACAATTCGACGGGGGCGCAGCATGACACTCTATCGGGCCGACCCGAAGCATGGCGTCGCCTGGGTCACGGGAGGCAGCAGCGGCATCGGCCGTTCGCTGGCCAGGGACCTTGCGTCCCAGGGCTATGCGGTGGCCGTAACGGCACCCGATGGCGATCCCATCGACACGCTGATTGTCGAGACCGCGCAGATGCCAGGCAAGGTCAAGGCTTTTCCCTGCGACGTGACCGACGAGCCGCGCATGGCAAGAACCGTCGCTGCAATCGAGAACGAGCTTGGCCCCATCGTGCTCGCCGTCTTAAACGCGGGCAACTACATTTCCACGCCTGGCGAGGCTCTCGTCGTCAGCGATTTTCGGCGGTCTTTCGAGGTCAACTATTTCGGCATCATCAACGGGCTGGTGCCGGTCGTCGAACGCATGCGCGTGCGGGCGCGCGGCCATATCGTGCTGGTCGGCTCGGTCACCGCTTATTTCGGCTGGCCGACGACCGCCGCCTATGGCGGCACCAAAGCGGCGATCAACATCCTGGCCGAATCGCTGAAATACGATTTCGACAAGATGAACGTGCGCGTCCAGGTCATGAACCCGGGCTTCATAGACACACCGCTGACCGAGAAGAACATGCTGCCCATGCCGGGACTGATGCCCGTCAGCCGAGCGACGCGGCGCATGGTGCGGGGTATCAAATCCGGCGGCTTCGAGGTCACGTTCCCGCGCCGGACGAGCTGGCCCCTGAAGCTGCTCAGCCTGTTGCCGAGACCGGTGTACCGAGGCGTGATCAGCCTCATGACGAGCTGGAAGGCACGGCCGCTGAATTACGACCGCAAGCCGCCGAGCGAATAGAAGCCAGCGGATCGGCGGCTTCATCGCCGGCCGGTCGTTGCCTGTTCCCCGCCACCGCCGTAGGTTTGTTGTTGTTGCGTTTGGAGTCTGCGATGGGGCGACGAATCGTGCTTGCTGTGCTGGGGTTAGTCGCCATCCTCGCACTGGCCTTCGTGCTCGGCCCGCGGGTTCCCGTCGACACCACGATCCGCTTCGATCCATCCGCAATCGGCGACGATCCGCAGGCCTACGTGGCCAGGACGGAAGCGGCGATATCCGGCATCCGTGACGGGCTGGAGAAAGGGATCATCTGGGCCAATCCGATGGTGCATGCCAGGACACGGCTGTCCATCGTCTATATCCACGGCTTTTCGGCGTCGAAGGGCGAGCTCCGCCCGCTGCCCGACGAGGTTGCCGACCAACTCGACGCCAATCTGTTCTTCACCCGCCTCACCGGCCACGGGCAGGATGGCGCGGCCATGACGCAAGGCAGCCTCAATGCCTGGATCAACGACTATGAGGAGGCGCTCGCGATCGGCCGGGCCATCGGCGACAAGGTGATCGTCATCTCTACCTCGACCGGCGGCTCGCTGGCGGCCTGGGCGGCAACACAGCCGGGCGCTTCGGACGGCGTGGCGGCGATCGCGTTCATCTCGCCGAATTTCGGCGTCAAGGCGTCGGGCGCCGGGATCCTGACCATGCGATGGGGCAAACAAATAGCCGAACTCGTCGCCGGCAAGGAGCGCAGCTTCATGCCGCGCAACGCGCTGCACGAGAAATTCTGGACCACCAGATATCCCCTTGCCGCGACGCTGCCGATGCAGGCGCTGACGGAACTTGCCTATGGCGCGCCGGTGGAGAAAGCGGTGGTCCCTGCCCTCTTCATCTTTTCGGATTCGGACAGCGTGGTGCGGCCTGACCGCACGCGTGAAATCGCCGGGCGTTGGGGCGCGCCGCACGAGCTGGTTCCGGTCGACGATACCGGCGATCCCGACAACCACGTCATCGCCGGCGACGCCCTGTCGCCATCGACCACGACCTTCCTTGCACAAAGAATTGCCGTCTGGATCGAGGCGGTCGCGAAGTAGCCCGAGCTTCCATACGGAAAGGGCGACCGCAGCCTCACCGCGGTCGCCCTTTATCTCACTGGTGACCAGCCGGGCACGCAAATGCCCGGCCAATACGAAGCGGCCTGCCTACGCGGCCCGCGCCGCGGGCCGCTTGCCGCCGAAGCGGCGTTTATTGTTGCCCTTGAAGGGCTTGGCGCCTTCCGGTTTGCGGTCGCCGGCGAAGGCCGGCTTGTCACCGAAGCGCTTCTTGCCGGAGCCGTTGTTCTGGCCGCCCGGCCGCCTGCCGTCGCGACGGCCATTGCGCTCGTTGCGGTCATTGGCAGGCTCGTAGCGCTCGTTCTTCTCAGCCGGGTTGCGCTGCGGATCGGGACTGCCGAGATGGTCGGCGGCAATGGGCAGCTTGGCGCGGATGATGCGCTCGACCTGGCGCAGCTTGCTGTTCTCGGACGGATCGCAGAGCGTAATCGCAATGCCGTCCCGGCCGTTGCGGCCGGTGCGGCCGATGCGATGGACGTAGCTCTCCGCCTCATCGGGCAGGTCGAAATTCACGACATGGCTGATGCCGGGCACGTCGATGCCGCGCGCGGCGATGTCGGTGGCGACCAGAATGCGCACCGAACCCTCGCGGAAATCGTTCAGTGCCTTCTGCCGCGCATTCTGCGACTTGTTGCCGTGGATAACAGCGGCCTTGAAGCCGTCGCGATCGAGATCCTTGGTCACCCTGTCGGCACCGTGCTTGGTGCGCGAAAAGATGATGACGGATTTCATCGCCTCGTCGGCGAGCATCGTCGACAGCACTTGGCGCTTCTGCTTGGTGCGGGCAAGGACGACGCTCTGCACGATCTCGGCCGCCGCCGTGCTTTGCGGCGCGACTTCGACACGGATCGGGTTCTTCAGCAGGCCTTTCGCCAGTTCGGCGATTTCATTGGGCATAGTCGCGGAGAACAGCACCGTCTGACGGTCCGGCGCGGTCGCCTTGGCGATGCGCTTGACGTCATTGATGAAGCCCATGTCGAGCATGCGGTCGCCCTCGTCGAGCACCAGCCATTTGGTGTCGGCAAGCATGAGGTCGCCTTCGCGCACCAGATCGGTCAACCGGCCGGGCGTGGCGATCAGGATGTCGACACCGGGCGCAACCTTCTTCACCTGGCTGAAGCGCGAGACGCCGCCCAGCACGAGCGCGGTCGAGACATGCGCGCCCTTGGCGAGGATCTTGATGGTGTCCTCGATCTGCACGGCGAGCTCACGAGTCGGCGCCAGGATCAGCGCGCGTGCCGTCTTCGGCCGGCGCTTGGTGCCGAGCGCAATGATCTTCGACAGGATCGGCAGCGCGAAGGCCGCGGTTTTGCCGGAGCCAGTCTGGGCGATGCCGAAAATGTCACGGCCTTCCATCTGCGGCGGGATCGCCTGAGCCTGGATCGGCTTCGGATCGGTGAAGCCGGCGGCATGGGTGGCCTTGAGCAGCGCACCCGTGATTCCCAGTGCTGCGAAACCGGAGAGTTCTCCAGTGTCGTTGCCGGGCAAAGTGTTTTCGTTGGTCAAAATATTCTTCTTTCACGCGGCCTCTGGCCGCAAACATCAATGGCGGCAGGGCGCAACCTGCCGTCGAATCAATTGTCATGGAACGACAAGGCGGCGGACGTGTTCGTCCGCGCGGCTGCGCTGTCGTGCCCGCAGGCATCATGCCACGGGGCTTTTTCGCCACCTTGCTAACCAATCGGGGCCGATCAGCAGGAAAGAGGGAAAACAGACGCAACCAGTCTCATTCGAGGAGAAGGCCGGATCGGTCCGGCCCAAGCGCCTATGCCGTGCATATGGCTGAGTTCGCTCTGAAATGCAAGGGCATCATGTTGCAGCGCAACAAAACGCCTCGAAAAAGCGACGCTTGCGCTCACCTGCGGGCATCATTACCACAAAGCAGCCCGCGCAGGAGATCGAGAATGAAGGACGTGCTGAAGGAACTCGAGCGTCGTCGCGAGATCGCCCGCATGGGCGGCGGTCAGGCTCGCATCGACGCGCAGCACAAGAAGGGCAAGCTCACCGCCCGCGAACGCATCGAGGTGTTTCTCGACGAGGGTTCGTTCGAGGAGTTCGACATGTATGTCGAGCACCGTTCGACCGACTTCGGCATGGAAAAGACCAAGATCGCCGGCGATGGCGTTGTCACCGGCTGGGGCACCGTCAACGGCCGTCCCGTCTACCTTTTCGCCAAGGATTTTACCGTGTTCGGCGGCTCGCTGTCGGAAGCGCATGCCGAAAAGGTCATCAAGGTGCAGGAGATGGCGCTGCGCAACCGCGCGCCGATCATCGGCCTCTACGATGCCGGCGGTGCCCGCATCCAGGAAGGCGTGGCTGCACTCGGCGGCTACGCCGAGATCTTTCAGCGCAATGTGCTGGCGTCGGGCGTCATTCCGCAGATTTCCGTGATCATGGGGCCTTGCGCTGGCGGCGACGTCTATTCGCCGGCCATGACCGACTTCATCTTCATGGTGCGCGACACCTCCTACATGTTCGTCACCGGACCGGACGTGGTGAAGACCGTCACCAACGAGACGGTGACCGCCGAGAGCCTCGGCGGCGCTTCCGTTCACACGACGAAATCCTCGATCGCCGACGGCGCCTATGACAACGACGTCGAAGCACTGCTGCAGATGCGCCGGCTGGTCGATTTGCTGCCGGCCTCGAACACATCGGAGATTCCCGAGATCGAATGCTACCAGTCGGTCACCGATCACGATCTGTCGCTCGATCGGCTGATCCCCGACAACGCCAACAAGCCTTACGATATCAAGGAGCTGATCCTGAAAGTCGCCGACGAGGGTGATTTCTTCGAGATCCAGCAAAGTTTCGCCAAGAACATCGTCACCGGCTTCGGACGCATCGAAGGCCGCACGGTCGGCTTCGTCGCCAACCAGCCCATGGTGCTGGCCGGCGTGCTCGATTCCGACGCCAGCCGCAAGGCAGCGCGCTTCGTGCGCTTCTGCGATTGCTTTTCAATCCCGATCGTCACCTTCGTCGACGTTCCGGGCTTCCTGCCGGGAACGGCGCAGGAATATGGCGGGCTGATCAAGCACGGCGCCAAACTGCTCTTCGCCTATGCCGAGGCGACCGTGCCGAAGATCACCGTCATCACCAGGAAGGCCTATGGCGGCGCCTATGACGTGATGGCTTCGAAACACCTGCGTGGCGATATGAACTATGCCTGGCCGACGGCGCAGATCGCCGTGATGGGCGCCAGGGGCGCGGTCGAGATCATCTATCGCAAGGACATCGGCGACGCCGAAAAGATCGCTGCCCATACAAAGACTTACGAAGACCGCTTCCTGTCACCCTTTGTCGCCGCCGAGCGCGGCTATGTCGATGAGGTGATCATGCCGCATTCGACCCGCCGCCGCATTGCCCGCGCGCTGCGGATGCTGCGCAACAAGGACATGCAGAACCCCTGGAAAAAGCACGACAACATTCCGCTGTGAGCTGAATGTCGAGCCGGTCAGCGCGCGCCGCGAGCCGCCACCAGTTCGTGCAACGCCAGCACCAGCGCCAGCGGCAAGTCCTCGGCGATCAGCCCCGGCCCGAACCGGCTGCCGGCCTCGGCATGGATCCACACCGCCGCGCACGCCGCCTCGAAGGCCGGCATGCCTTGCGCCAGGAAGCCGGCCACGAGGCCCGATAACACATCGCCCGAGCCGGCGGTTGCCAACCACGGCGCACCATTGGAGTTTATCGCAGCCCTGCCATCGGGAGCAGCGATTACGGTGTCGGCGCCCTTATAGACGATCACGGCATTGGCACGGGTGGCGGCCATACGAGCCCTGCCCAACTTGGACGAAACGGCGCCACCCGCGATGTCAGCAAACAGCCTGGCGAACTCGCCTTCATGCGGCGTCATCACCAGCGACGGCGCGCCCGGCTGGCGCGAGGCTTCGAACAGGGCATCCGGCTTCTCGCGAAACGAGGTGATCGCGTCGGCGTCGAACACGAGGCCATCGACCGAGGCGGAAACGTTCCGCTGCTGGCCAGCGGCAAGCAGCGTGAGAGCAAAATTCCGCGTTCTTTCACCGACACCGAAGCCAGGTCCGAGCACAAAGGCGGAGGGCCGGCGTTCGCCGATGAAGGCGTCGATGTCGGCGCTGTCATTTGCTTTGCGCAGCATGATCGAGGTCAGATGCGCGGCATTCACCTGCATGGCGTTCGCCGGGGATAGGACCGTCACCGCTCCTGCCCCGATACGGGCCGCGGCAAGCGCCGCAAGCCGCGCCGCGCCGGTGGCATTCGGGCCACCGGAAAAGACGCCGACATGGCCGCGCTTGTACTTGTGCGTATCGACACCCGGAATCGGAAAAACGTCGAGCCAAAGCGCCGGCGTGTTCTCGAACGTCTGGGGTCGAATCCGCGCAATGACACCGTCGGTGATGCCGATATCGGCCAGCACGACCTCCCCGCACAGCTTGCGCCCGGGGAGCAGAAGATGGCCAGGCTTTTTGCGTGCGAAGGTGACGGTGACCCCAGCGCGAAAAGCCTGGCCGAGCACTTGGCCGCTGCCTCCGGAAACGCCTGATGGCAGATCGACCGCGACGACCGGCAAGGCCAGGCTTGCCACAATGCCAACCGTTCTCGCCGCTTCACCGGACAGCGGTTTGGACAGCCCTGCTCCGTAAAGGGCGTCGACGACGACAGCGCCGGCTTCGGCCGCGAAATTCGCCAGCGGCCGAGGTTTGACCGGGCATTCGCCGGCGGCGAGCGCGGCATCGCTGCCCGGCTTCGGCGTGCCCGACGCCCACACCATCGTGTCGACGCCAGCGGCTGCCAGGCAGCGGGCCACGACATAGCCATCGCCGCCATTGTTGCCGGGACCGCAAAGCACATAGACCCGCTTCGCCGCCGGATAGCGGCTGAAAATTTCGGCCGCGACGGCTTCTCCTGCACGGCGCATCAGGCCGATGCCGTCGATTGCGCCGGCGGCAATCGTCAACCGATCCGCCTCACTCATCTCCTCGGGAGAAAGAAGTTCGTTGCTCATGGATTGCCGATCCGCATTCGATCAAGCATTGTCCAGTTTTCGGCTCGACGCAAACGCAGAGGAGTTGGCGCGGTCCCAGCCAAGCTGAGCAATGCCCACCAAATAAGCAATACGCCTAAATATCGGGCAGACATAAACACCGACGCCGCGTAGGTTGCAGCCATCCGTCGCGCGCTGGATGCAGCGAACGATGCGAATTTGCATCTTCGTGCGGCATGGTTCTGGAATCGAATGACACCGCTTGAAATCCCGCCAATTGGCACAATTCGTGCTTGATGGAGGCGCAAGCGGGGGCTCACAACCCGTTTTTTTGGCAGTGGAGGCCATTTTTTACATGAAAAAGATCGAAGCGATCATCAAGCCATTCAAGCTGGACGAAGTGAAGGAAGCGCTTCAGGAGGCCGGACTGCAAGGCATCACCGTGACCGAGGCCAAGGGTTTTGGACGCCAGAAAGGGCATACCGAACTCTATCGCGGCGCCGAATATGTCGTCGACTTCCTGCCCAAGGTGAAGATCGAAGTCGTGCTCGGCGACGATGCGGTCGAAGGCGCCATCGAAGCGATCCGCAAGGCGGCCCAGACAGGACGCATCGGCGACGGCAAGATCTTCGTCTCCAACATCGAGGAAGTCGTGCGCATCCGCACCGGCGAAACCGGCATGGATGCCGTCTGACGCCTCGCCCATATTTCGAAACGTCATCATTAAAAAACGTCACACAGGGATACATGACATGACGACAGCCAAAGACATCATGAAGCAGATCAAGGACAACGATGTGAAGTTCGTTGACCTGCGCTTCACTGACCCGAAGGGCAAGCTGCAGCACGTGACGATGGATGTCATCGAGGTCGAGGAAGACATGTTCGCCGATGGCGTGATGTTCGATGGTTCTTCGATCGCCGGCTGGAAGGCAATCAACGAGTCCGACATGGTGCTGATGCCCGATCCTGAAACGGTCCATATGGATCCGTTTTTCGCTCAGTCGACCATGGTCATCCTGTGCGACATCCTCGATCCGGTTTCGGGCGAATCCTATAACCGCGACCCGCGCGGCACTGCCAAGAAGGCCGAGGCCTACATGAAGTCGGAAGGCATCGGCGACACCATCTATGTCGGCCCGGAAGCCGAGTTCTTCGTCTTCGACGACGTCAAGTACAAAGCCGATCCCTATAACACCGGCTTCAGGCTCGATTCCACCGAACTGCCGTCCAATGACGACACCGACTACGAAACCGGCAATCTCGGCCACCGTCCGCGCGTCAAAGGCGGTTATTTCCCGGTGCCGCCGATCGATTCGGCGCAGGACATGCGCTCCGAGATGCTGACCGTGCTCGCCGAGATGGGCGTGCGGGTCGAGAAGCATCACCACGAGGTGGCTGCGGCCCAGCACGAACTCGGCATCAAGTTCGACACGCTGGTCCGCAACGCCGACAAGATGCTGATCTACAAATATGTCGTGCATCAGGTCGCCAATGCCTATGGCAAGACCGCCACCTTCATGCCGAAGCCGATCTTCGGCGACAACGGCTCGGGCATGCATGTCCACCAGTCGATCTGGAAAGGAGGCAAGCCGACCTTCGCCGGCAACGAGTATGCCGGCCTCTCGGAAAGCTGCCTGTTCTATATCGGCGGCATCATCAAGCACGCCAAGGCCATCAACGCCTTCACCAACCCGCTGACCAATTCCTACAAGCGCCTGGTGCCGGGCTACGAGGCGCCGGTGCTGCTCGCCTATTCGGCGCGCAACCGCTCGGCATCCTGCCGCATCCCGTTCGGCTCGTCGCCAAAGTCGAAGCGCGTCGAGGTCCGCTTCCCCGATCCGGGCGCGAACCCCTATCTCGCCTTTGCCGCCATGCTGATGGCCGGCCTCGACGGGATCAAGAACAAGATTCATCCCGGCCAGCCGATGGACAAGGATCTCTACGATTTGCCGCCGAAGGAGCTGAAGAAGATCCCGACCGTCTGCGGCTCGCTGCGTGAGGCGCTCCAGAGCCTCGACAAGGACCGCGGATTCCTGAAGGCCGGCGGCGTCTTCGACGACGACCAGATCGACAGCTACATCGAGTTGAAGATGGCCGAGGTGATGCGCTTCGAAATGACACCGCATCCCGTCGAATACGACATGTACTATTCGGTCTGATTTTTGATCTCCCTGGACCCGGCATAACCCGGATCCAGCGGCTTCAATTCAGCCTGCAAATGCGAGGCCGGAAGATGAACCTCTTCCGGCCTCTTTGTTTGCTCATATCGAGGCTTCCATTCAGCCAAATCCGCGGACACCGACGCGTTCGATCGGATGCTGCCCGATCCAGCGACTGGAAAGGCGCACCGGCTGCTGAGGTTCCGTCGGCTGGTCACGTCACACGTGTCGATTGCGCTGAGGCACAGACCGGCTTGAGCCAGCCAAGCTGGGCTGCCAGGCGATCCGGCATGCGCTTTTTGCAAGTAAAGGATAAGCCAGGAGCGAGCGGCACACTGCCTCAGGCTGCAATGCCCGCTCGTCCGGCGCCCCCGCCAATGCTGTCGTTCAAGAAACCCCGCCCCTTCGAACAGCACCGCTTGGCGTATCCCCCAATGCCTGCGAATACGCATGTTGCGCCGCAGCCTGTCAATGTCGCCTGCCGGGCGTCGAGACGGTCGATTTTGGTGTATGAACAGGGGCTTATGAAAGGATCGGTCGACAGGCATTCTTGCCGGAATGGCCGGATTTCCGGGCTTTTTCGAGGATTTCGAAGCCTGCGGCCCGGCGCCAAGGTATGCTTTCGTCAGCCCAAAGCCGCCTTGTCGGGATGGGTTTGAGCCGCCCTTTTTAACCTGACTTTTTTTGGGGGAATTTGCTTTGCCAGGCCAGGAGCCAGGAAGACGAGGAGCGGCGAACGGAAACAGCGGCATGCGATAGTGCCCGCCATCGTCACACGAAAAAGCCCCGGCAACTCCCGCCGGGGCTCGCGTCATGGTTGTCGGGGATCTTGAGGCCCGACGTGAAATATCAAGCAGCGGCCGAAACCGATGCGCCGGTCGAAACCTGCGAGATCGTCTTCAGGACCTGGGAAGCGATCTGGTAGGGGTCGCCCTGCGAGTTCGGGCGGCGGTCTTCCAGATAACCCTTGTAGTCATTCTTGACGAACGAGTGCGGCACGCGGATCGAGGCGCCGCGGTCGGCGATACCATAGCTGAACTTGTTCCAGGGGGCCGTCTCGTGCTTGCCGGTCAGACGCTTGTCGTTGTCCGGGCCGTACACGGCGATATGGTCCATCAGGTTCTTTTCGAACTGCGCCATCAGGGCCTCGAAATAACCCTTGCCGCCGACTTCGCGCATATATTTGGTCGAGAAGTTGCAATGCATGCCCGAGCCGTTCCAATCGGTGTCGCCGAGCGGCTTGCAGTGGAACTCGATATCTATGCCGTACTTTTCGGTGAGGCGCTGGAGCAGGTAGCGGGCCATCCACATCTGATCGGCGGCCTTCTTGGAGCCCTTGCCGAAAATCTGGAATTCCCACTGGCCTTTGGCCACTTCGGCGTTGATGCCTTCATGGTTGATACCCGCGGCAAGGCAGAGGTCGAGATGCTCTTCGACGATCTGGCGCGCGATGCTGCCGACGTTCGAATAGCCGACGCCGGTGTAGTACGGGCCCTGCGGGGCGGGATAACCGCTCTCGGGGAAACCGAGCGGACGGCCATCCTTGTAGAAGAAGTACTCCTGCTCGAAACCGAACCAGGCATCCTCGTCGTCGAGAATGGTCGCGCGGCTGTTGGACACGTGCGGCGTGACGCCATCGGGCATCATGACTTCGCACATGACGAGAACGCCGTTGGTGCGGGCCGGATCGGGATAAAGCGCGACCGGCTTCAACACGCAATCGGAGCTTCGGCCCTCGGCCTGCATGGTGGACGAGCCGTCGAAGCCCCACAGCGGCAGCTGGTCGAGCTTCGGGAACTCGGCATAATCCTTGATCTGGGTCTTGCCGCGAAGATTGGGGGCCGGGGTGTATCCGTCGAGCCAGATATACTCGAGCTTGTATTTGGTCATTCTAGAGCCTCTCGTTGTGCTTGACCACCGCACGCGGTGTCGACGCATGGCCGGAGCAAGCCGACCTGCCGAGTGGTAAAAAGCAATTCATATGCCACTCTGGCATCGACCGGTGCGACAAAATGGTCGTAAGATTCCCGTGAATTCACTGCACCGCCCCAGCAATGCGCCGGGATCGATCAGACGCAGAGATTGCGCAAATAATAGGCAATAACTGATCTTTTCATAAGCATATTGCCTAAATGAATCGCAGAACCTATTTTGAGGAAAAGCTGAATCAACTGACCCTCGGAGAAGAAAGGAGACCGCCAATGGAAGTCACCCTCGCCCGTCCGTCGGCAAAGATCCTGATGTTCCCGCTTGCAGGCCGCGTATCTGCCTCAAATTTAGGCGCGAAGGCCAAGTTCGCGGCAGAGCTTGCCTCGCTGCGTAACACGCATGCCGATTTCGATGGCTGGTATCACGAGGCCGCTGTCGAGGAAGAAAACCAGCAGCCGAAGAGCTGAACGCATCTTCAGCCTCGATATGAAAACCCGGCGCGATCGCTCGCGCCGGGTTTTCTCATGCATGTGGATCCGACCCGTTACTGCTTGGTCTCCAGGTTCGTGCCCAGCGTATCCTTGACGAAGATCATGCCGATGACGAGCGACATCGCCGCGATTATCACGGGATACCAGAGGCCATAATAGATGTCGCCCCTGTAGGCACTGAGCGCGAACACCGTCGCCGGCAGCAACCCGCCGAACCAGCCATTGCCGATATGGTAGGGCAGCGACATGCCGGTGTAGCGGATGCGGGTCGGGAACATCTCGACCAGGATGGCCGCGATCGGACCGTAGACCATGGTCACGAACAGGACGAGGACGAACAGGATGGCGATCGTCATCGGCCAGTTCACGGCCGCAGGGTCGGCGAACATGGCGAAGGCACCGCCGCCGGGTATGTTGTAGACGGTGACCTCAGGCGCACCGGCAGCCTCGTCGGCGGTCAAAAGCTTGTCCTTGATCGCCTGATCGGTAGGAACCGTCGCCTTCTCGCCGGCGCGGATGACGGCGGCGTCGAGCTTCAGTTCGGGATTGGCAGCGACAAACGCGTCGAGCTTCTGGTCCGGTATCTTGATCGCAGCACGCTTCAGCGGATATCCGCCGTCCTGCAACGACATGTTGACGGCCTTGACGAAGGCGGCCTCCTTGGCCTTGGCCTGGTCGCCCGCGGCGACAGCATCGTAGGATGCGACCGTCTCATTGCCGATCTTGACCGAAGCAGCCGTACCCGGTGCCGCCGTGGAAACGACGTCATAGGGCACCGAGTTCTTGGTCAGGAACGAGGTCGCGATGTCGCAAGACGTCGTGAACTTCGCGGTACCCACCGGATTGAACTGGAATCTGCAGTCGCCGGGTGCCGCGGTCACCGTCGCGCGGGTGCTCTGCTGTGCCTCGGCAAGGGCCGGATTGGCGGCCCAGGTCAATGCCTTGAACAGCGGGAAGGTGCAGACGATCGCGAGTGCGAGCCCGGCCATGATGATCGGCTTGCGGCCGATCTTGTCGGACAGCCAGCCGAACACGACGAAGAAGATGGAGCCCAGCGCAAGCGCGATGGCGATCATGATGTTGACCGACTGTGCGTCCAGCTTCAACACGTTCTGGAGGAAGAACAGGGCGTAGAACTGGCCGTTATACCAGACCACGGCCTGGCCAGCCGTAAGGCCGAGCAGTGCCAGCAGCGCGATCTTGGCGTTCTTCCACTGGCCGAAGGCTTCCGAGAGCGGTGCCTTGGAACCCTTGCCCTCTTCCTTCATGCGCTGGAAGGTGGGGGATTCGGAAAGCGACAGCCGGATCCAGATGGAAATGCCGAGCAACAGGAACGACACGATGAAAGGAACGCGCCAGCCCCAGGCGGCATAGGTTTCCTTGCTCATGGAGCCCTGGACGATCAGGATGACGATCAGCGACAGGAACAGGCCGAGTGTGGCGGTCGTCTGGATCCACGACGTATAGTAGCCGCGCCGGTCGTCCGGCGCATGCTCGGCGACATAGGTGGCCGCGCCGCCATATTCGCCGCCCAGTGCCAAGCCCTGGAGCATGCGCAGGATGATCAGGATCACCGGAGCCGCGATGCCGAGGCTCGCATAGCCAGGCAGCAAGCCCACCAGGAAGGTCGACAGGCCCATGATCGTCATGGTGACGAGGAAGGTATATTTACGGCCGACAAGGTCGCCGATGCGGCCGAACAGCAAAGCGCCGAACGGACGGACGAGGAAGCCGGCGGCGAAAGCCAGCAGCGCGAAAATATTGCGCGTCGCTTCCGGAATGGTCGGGCTGAAAAAGGTCGAACCAATAAAGGCCGCGAGCGATCCGTAGAGATAAAAATCGTACCATTCGAAAACGGTGCCGAGCGAAGAAGCGAAGATGACTTTCTTCTCTTCTCGCGTCATGCCGCGGCTCTTTCCGCTGGCGGTCGATGCGATAGCCATTGAGATGCTCCTCCCGTGAGACCCTTGTGCTCGATGCAGCGCCCCTGCGTTCGCATTTCTCTCCGAACGCAGACTCGCGGCAGCAATCACGGGAAAAATGACAGAAAGCGCCTGCCAACGGCAGATGACTTTGGGATTATGACTTTGGTATTAGGTGCGGTGCGGTGGCCGGTCAGCCTTCGAGCGCCTCGATCAGACCGACGGCAGCCATCATGTCGCGCTTGCGGGCGGACCGGCGCGCGACAGCTTCCGCATCCTGTCCCCAATGCTCGATCTGCCAATCCTCGTCGACATGGCCGGCAGTCCAGGCCGCCTCACCGCCGAGTTCGCCGAACTCCACGGCCAACGCCAGCAGCGCCGAACCGGTCAGCGAGGTCATGACGTGGATCGCTGCCAGGCGCAGCGGCTCGGTGCGCTGGGCAAGATGCACACCCAGCACAGCAATAGTTTCGCGCGGTTGCTCGACGTGAATGATGCCCTCGGCAAGGTTGAAGCGAGCGCCGAGTGCTGCCTGCGCCCAGTCGAGGACAGGATCCCACAGCTCGTTCTGCCGCTCGACCAAGCCTTGTGGTGCGTCGGCGCGATAACAGAGCAGATCCGACGAGGCAAAGCGCAGTATGTCCTCCACCACCGCCTGCGGATCGCTGGCGACGCCGTCGAGCGCGGTGTTGACGAGACGCATCACCGGCATCGACACCGGATCGATGGTCTCGCCCTGGGCGGCGAATTCATCGGCGACCAGCGATGCCGCCTTCTCGGTCGGCAGCGTCAGCAGCGCCTTGCCCGGCGTGCGCACCGGCTTGCCGTCGAGATGGACGGCAAAGCCAGCATCGACGCGCGCGACCGAAACGGTCTTGTAAAAACGCTTCGGCAGCGGCTTCTTCATCTGGATTTGGGCGCGGCGCACCGGATCGGGGTCGGAGAGCAGTTTCCCCGCCTCGAGATCGCTGAGGATATCGCGCATGTCAGCCTCCTTCGGCCGTCTGCTGGCGCGGCGGCCTGTTGACGATGACCAGACCGGCGGCAATGAGACCAAGTGCCAGAAAAATGCGTATGGTCAGCGGCTCGTTCAAGAACAGGGCGCCGCACAGCACGCCGAAGACCGGCGACAGGAACGTGAAACTCGACAGGCTCGAAGCGGGATAGCGCCGCAGCAGCCAGAACCACAAAACATAGGTGAAGGCGACGATATAGAGCGCCTGGAAAAGCAGGGCTAACGTCGGCAACAGCGCAGGATCGCGCACGGAGGGGCCGGCCAGCGGCAACACCAGGACGCCGACGATCGCAGCGCCGGAGAGTTGATAGAGCAGCAGCTTTTCGGCGCTAGTCTCAACCAGCTTCGAGCGCTTGATGAGGATATTGGTCAAGGCCCAGACGAATCCGGAGCCAAGGCTCAGCAGATCGCCGAACAGCATGTCCCCGCCGCCGCCGAGCTTGTCGGAGAAGACTGCGGCGAGGCCGGCAAAGGCAAGCAGAAGGCCAAGGGATTTGCGCAGGCTGATCGGCTCGCCGAGCAGGAAATGGCCCCCCAACAGCATCCAGAACGGCATGGTGTTGACGAGCAGCGTGTTGCGGGCGACCGTGGTGTGCTCCAGCCCGACATAAAGGCAGAGGAACTCGATACCGAAGAGCACGCCCACTGCAATGCCCGCGAGCAATGTCCCGTCCCTCCTGAAAAGCGCAACGCCGCGCCAGCGGCACCAGAGGAAGACGCAGAGCCCGCCGATAACCGAGCGCGCGATCGACAGGAAAACCGGATCATAGCCGGCATAGGAGATCTTGGCAGCGACATAATTCAGGCCCCAGGAGAACGTCAGGCCGACCATTATGGCGGCGGCCGCCATGTCGACCGTATCGCGACGGTCGAGCGCATCGGCAGCGCCGCTCATGGTCAATCCTCCGCACTGGCGTCGTCGAAGCCGATCAGGTTCCAGCTCTGGCGCATATGCGGCGGCATAGGTGCGGTGACGTCGATGAAACCCTGGTCCGGATGCGGGATGACGATGCGGCGCGCGTGCAGATGCAGGCGGTTCTGCATCCCGCCCGGAAAATCCCAATTGGTGTCGGCCTCGAAATATTTGGGATCGCCGATGATGGGACAACCGATATGGGCGGCATGAACGCGCAACTGATGGGTGCGGCCGGTATAGGGCTCCATCTCCAGCCAGGTCAGCGCCTGCGCCGCCTGCTCGATGATGCGATAGTAGGATACGGCATGGTCGGCGCCCTTTTCGCCGTGCTTGGCAATGCGCACCCGATCGCCATCCGGCGTGGCTTCCTTGATCAGCCAGGTCGATATCTTATCCTCGCGCTTGGGCGGCACGCCTTTGACCAAAGCCCAGTAGGTCTTCTTGGTCTCGCGGGCGCGAAACGCCTCGGAGAGCTTCATCGCCGCCAGCCTGGTGCGGGCGACGACCAGCACGCCAGACGTGTCGCGATCGAGCCGGTGCACCAGCCGCGGCTTCTCGCCCTTCTGGTTGCGCCAGGCTTCCAACATGTCGTCGACGTTACGGGTGACGCCCGAGCCGCCCTGCACCGCAAGGCCAGCCGGCTTGTTGAAGACGAAAACCTTCGGATCCTCATGGATCAGCATCTTTGCCAGGACTTCGGCATCGCCCTGGTTGCGGATCGAATGGCCGGTCAGCGGGCTGTCGCCCTTCTTGTCCACTTCCAGCGGTGGAATGCGCACCGTCTGGCCAGGCTCGACACGGGTGTCGGCCTTGACGCGGCCGCCGTCGACGCGGATCTGCCCGGACCGAAGCAGCTTCTGCAGATGACCAAAGCCAAGGCCCGGGAAATGGGTCTTGAACCAGCGGTCGAGCCGCATGCCCGCCTCGCCGGCCTCCACCGTGATCTGTTCAACGCCTGCCATATTGTTTTCGCTTACCCGTTTCCTGGCAGGCCCAGGCCTGCTCTCGGCGCGGCAATAGCATTAAGGCAGGCTTCTTGCGAGCCAAAGACCCAAAAACAGGGCAATGATGGCGCCAATCACGCTGGCCAGCGCATATCCAAACGCCGGCAAGGTGGCTCCCCGCTCCCACAAGGTCGCGAAATCGAGCGAAAAGGCGGAAAACGTCGTGAAGCCGCCTAAGATGCCGGTGGCAACAAACAGCCTGATTTCGTTAGACCCGCCGCGGCGCGCCAGGGCGGCGATGAACAGGCCCATCGCGAACGAACCGACGATGTTGATCGCCATCGTGCCCCAGGGATAGTTGGGGCCGACAAGGCGCAGCGAGCCCATATTGGTCAGATGGCGAACGCCGGCGCCAATGCCGCCGCCGGCGGCCACGAGAAGCAGATTGAACATCGCCGTATACTGTCCCCGACTATTCATACCTATCCGGCGCGCCGGCTACGTTCGAAAACTTGCCAGCTCAGGTGGTTTCGGCCTTTTTCGGCTTGGTCGAGCCGATCATCTTCCAGTTCTTGTAGAACATCGAATTGATCCTCTCGACACTCACCGAGACGATGGCGAGAAGGCCGGCGATGAGCCTGGGGACCGGGGACGGCCTGATAATGTCCATGAATACGCAGTAGCGACGACCGTCATACTCGTTGACCGAGCGATGCAGCAGCGTGTCGTCGAAAATGAACAGCGGATTGTCGTACCAGTAGTTCTTGACGTTGCCGCACTCGACGAAGATCTCTGACTTCATCGGAATGAGGTTGTAGAGGATGCGGAGGCTGAGCCGCAACGGTCCGAAGTGCCAGGAGGTCGATTCGCGCTTGCTGAAGACCGAGACGGCAATCGTCTTGATGTATTTGAAATCCTTGTTGAACTCGGCGACGTTGTCTATCCTGTGCTTGCCATACCATTGGTAGACATACATGCCGCGCCGGCCGGCGCCGAAATTGGCGTCGATGTCGGCGATGATTTCGGCCTTGCGCGCCTTGAAGACATCCAAGACCTCGTTGACTTCGCGCTGATAATCCTCCGGGAACTGTTCCAGCTTCCACACGCCCGGATTTCTGTAGCACAGGAGGTCGACCAGCAGGTTGAATGGCGAAAGCAGCCAGGTGAAGAGGCCATTGCCCAGGAAATAGCCGCTGAACAAGGACAGATTCTTGCGGTCGTTGCGCAGCACGTCGATCAGGCCGCAAACCACGAAAATCGTCGTGAGGATCGGAATGAAATAGAAGCCAAGGGCAAGGAGCGGGATGGCAATGGCGAATTTGCGAAGGGTCTTGCGAAGGGTTTTTGTCATTTTTCCACGCGCCGAGCGCGATCCTGTTGCGAATGAATAGTGCCAAAATCACGACAACGACCACCGCCCGGCCGTGCGCCTTGATAAGGTCTTTTGGGTTGCCGCACAACGGCCACGGCATCGTCGCCGGCTGACTGCCTTGTCGAGACCTCGAACTGTCGCGGGGTCAGGATAACCCGTTCTTCCTCCGGCCGGCTCGGAAGCTTCGGCATCGGCATCGATATAATCGTGGCCGCGAGCAGCGCGTGCAGAAGAACCGACGTGGAAATGCCCCAAGGCGAAGCCTCGTTTCGGACCGCAACCGCCACCGGCCGCCGCAAGCCTGCTATTCCCGCTCTTTGCGCAGCTTCGCCCAGTAGTCGAGCCGTTTCCTGATATCGCGCTCGAAACCGCGTTCGGGTGGGTCGTAGAAGGTCTGGCGACCCATCTTTTCCGGAAAATAGTCCTGGCCGGAAAACGCGTCCGGTTCGTCATGATCATAGCGGTAGCCAGCCCCGTAATCTTCGTCTTTCATCAACTTTGTCGGCGCGTTGAGGATGTGCTTGGGCGGCAGCAGCGAACCGTGCTCCTTGGCAGCGCGCGTGGCCGCTTTGAAGGCGGTGTAGACCGCGTTGGATTTCGGCGCCGTGGCGAGATAGACGGTGGCCTCGGCGAAGGCGAGTTCGCCCTCGGGCGAACCCAGATAATCGTAGGCGTCCTTGGCCGCGTTGGCGATGACCAATGCCTGCGGATCGGCCAGCCCGATGTCCTCCATCGCCATGCGCACCAGCCGGCGGCCGAGATAGAGCGGATCCTCGCCGGCGTCGAACATGCGCGCGAGGTAGTAGAGCGCGGCATCGGGATCGGAGCCGCGCACGGATTTGTGCAGCGCCGAGATCAAATTGTAATGACCGTCCTGGCCTTTGTCGTAGATCGGCGCCCGACGCTGGATGATGCGCTGCAAGCCTTCGGGACCGAACACTTCGCCTGATTTGGCGGCGCGCCAAACTTCTTCCGCCAGCGTCAGCGAGGCCCGGCCATCGCCGTCGCTCATGCGGATGAGCATCGTTCGCGCCTCATCATCGAGCGGCAGCGCCCTGCCCTCCGTCTCTTCGGCCCTGGCCAGAAGCTTTGCGATGCTTTCCTCGCCAAGCGAATGGAAAACCAGCACGCGCGCACGCGACAGCAGAGCTGCATTGAGCTCGAAGGACGGATTTTCGGTGGTGGCGCCGACGAGCACGACGGTGCCGTCTTCCATGACTGGAAGGAAGCCGTCCTGCTGGGCGCGGTTGAAGCGGTGGATCTCGTCGACGAACAGCAGGGTCTGGCGGCCATTGGCGCGGCGCAGCTTGGCCGCCTCGAACACTTTCTTCAGCTCGGCTACGCCGGAGAAAACCGCCGAAATCTGCTCGAAGGCGAGGCTGGTTTCACCGGCAAGCAGGCGCGCCACCGTGGTCTTGCCGGTGCCGGGCGGCCCCCAGAAAATCATGGAGCCGAGCGAACCGGAATTAATCAGCCGGGTCAGTGCGCCATCGGGGCCGGTCAGATGCTCCTGGCCGACGACCTCGCCAAGGTTTTTCGGGCGCAGCCTGTCTGCCAGCGGCCGGCCTGGCGGCGCCTTTTCCGGTTCATCGACACTGAACAGATCGGCCATGCACTTCTTTTTGGGTTTGGAGCGCGATCTCTTCAGCGATCGAGCTCAGTAACGCAACACCTGGCGCAGTATCTGCCCGCCGCGCTCGACGGTAAAGCGCCACCAGCGCGTATCCTGCTGGGAAGCCTGCGCCAGCGTCGCCGCCGTATCGATTGTCGTGCCGTTGACCTCGCGCACGATGTCGCCCGGCTGGAAGCCGAAATCGGCGGCCGGCGAATCGCGATTGATGTCGACCACGGTGACGCCCTTGATGTCGGTGCGCAGGCCGAGCTTCTGAGCCAGCCGCGGCGATAATTCCGCAACCTTGGCGCCCGAGAAGGGGCTGCGGCCATGCAGCGTCACCTCCGAGGGTTTTGCACCCTCGGGCGCGCGTTCCAGCGCGATGTCCATCGCCGCCTGCTGGCCTTTGGTCAGCACCGCGAAATTGGCCTTTGTACCGATCGACAGCGTCGCCATGCGATAGTCCAGTGCCTCGATGCTCTCGACCGGCCTGCCGTTGATCTGCAGGACGACATCGCCAGGCTTCAATCCGGCCTTGCCGGCCGGTCCGGACGCGTCAACGGACGAGACCAGCGCGCCGGCAGGCTTTTCCATGCCGAGCGATTCAGCGATCTGCGGCGTCACCGCTTCGAACTCGGCCCCGATGTAAGGCCGCTCGAAGAAATCGAGACCGGCCTTGGCGGCATCGGCGAAAGCGCGCACCATATTGGCAGGAATGGCAAAGCCGATGCCGATCGAGCCGCCGCTGCGGCTGAAGATGGCGGTGTTGATGCCGACCAGCTGGCCGCCCATGTTGATCAGCGCGCCGCCGGAATTGCCGGGATTGATGGCAGCGTCCGTCTGGATGAAATAACCCGAATCCGAAACGCCTATATGGCTGCGGGCAAGTGCGGAAACGATGCCGCTGGTGGTGGTCTGCCCGACGCCGAAAGGATTGCCGATGGCCAGCACCAGGTCACCGACTTCGAGCGCATCGGAATCGCCGATGGCGATGACCGGGAATGGCTTGTCGGATTCGATCTTGAGCACGGCAAGATCGAGCGTCTCGTCCTTGAGCATCACCTTGCTGGTGAATTCGCGCCCGTCGGCGGTCGCGACCTTCACCTCGTCGGCATTCTTGATGACGTGGAAATTGGTGACGATGACGCCACTCGGATCGACAAGCACGCCCGAGCCCAGCGAGGACTGCGCGCGCGGCTGCGCGCGACCGAAGAATTCTTCGAAGAACGGATCGCCTTCGAAGGGCGAAACGACCTTGGCCGTTTGCGAGGCATAGACATTGACCACGGCCGGCGCCGTCTGCTTGACCAATGACGCGAACGACAACTGCACTTCCTCACGGCCGAACGGCACGCGCTTGTCGGGGCCCGAGGTGGCGTTTTCGCCCTCGACGCCGTGCAGCAGGTCGGTGAGCACGTCGGAGAGGCCCGGATCGGCTTTGGGGGCATCCTCGGCCAATGCCTGCCGGACTGTCGGCGTGGTTGCGAACGCCATAAAGGCGCAGAGCAGAACCAGGGACAGTCTTTTAGCGCGCATTGCGAATCCTCCGTGCGAGTTGGGGCGCATTGTCCCGACGAATGTGCAAAATGAAAGGCTAAGGCGATTAAATCGAATTATTTTGACGCAGGAGCAGCCGAGGCGGCCAGAATATGAAAAAGGGGCCCGCAGGCCCCTTTAAATCATTTGAAAAGCGAAGCCTTAAGCGGCTGCGGCTTCCGCATCGGTGCCTTCGGCTTCGAGGCGGGCGCGGTCGCCGGCGCCCTTGGCCTCCGTGTCGCGGTCTACGAATTCGATGACCGCCATCGCGGCATTGTCACCGTGGCGGAAGCCCGCCTTCATGATGCGCAGATAGCCGCCGTTGCGGGTGGCGTAGCGCGGCGCGATGGTGTCGAACAGGCGCTTGACGACGCCTTCATTGCCGATCTGCGCGATCACCTGGCGGCGGGCGTGCAGGTCGCCGCGCTTGCCGAGCGTCACCAGCTTCTCGACGATCGGACGCAGGTCCTTCGCCTTGGGCAAGGTGGTGACGATCTGCTCGTGTTCGAGCAGCGACACGGCAAGGTTGGCAAACATCGACTTGCGATGGCTTATGCTGCGGGCGAACCGGCGGCCTTTAAATCCATGGCGCATGGCTCTTCTCCTTCATTCCGGGTTCGAGAAGCTCCTCGGAGCCTCAATATTGATCTTCGTAACGCTTGGCGAGGTCTTCGATGTTTTCCGGCGGCCAGTCCGGCACTTCCATACCGAGGTGCAGGCCCATCGCCGCCAGGACTTCCTTGATCTCGTTCAGCGACTTGCGGCCGAAGTTCGGGGTACGCAGCATCTCGGCTTCGGTCTTCTGGATGAGATCGCCGATGTAGACGATGTTGTCGTTCTTCAGGCAGTTGGCCGAACGCACCGAAAGCTCGAGTTCGTCGACCTTCTTGAGCAGCGCCGGGTTGAAGGCAAGCTCGGTGACGGCTTCGGTGGCGACTTCCTTCTGCGGCTCGTCGAAATTGACGAACAGGCCAAGCTGGTCCTGCAGGATGCGGGCGGCGAAAGCCACCGCGTCCTCGCCCGAGATCGAACCGTCGGTCTCGATGGTCATGGTCAGCTTGTCGTAGTCGAGAACCTGGCCCTCACGGGTGTTCTCGACCTTGTAGGAGACCTTCTTGACCGGCGAATAGAGGCTGTCGACCGGGATCAGGCCGATCGGCGCATCCTCGGCGCGGTTGCGGTCGGCCGGCACGTAACCCTTGCCGGTATCGACAGTGAATTCCATACGGATTTCAGCGCCCTCGTCCAGCGTGCAGATGACGTGATCCGGATTGAGGATCTCGACGTCGCCCACCGTCTGGATGTCGCCGGCGAGAACCGCACCCGGGCCCTGCTTGCGCACAACCATGCGCTTGGGGCCGTCGCCTTCCATGCGGATGGCGATTTCCTTGATGTTGAGGACGATGTCGGTCACGTCCTCGCGCACGCCGGCGATGGACGAGAATTCATGCAGGACGCCGTCGATCTGTACGGCGGTGACGGCCGCCCCGCGCAGCGAAGACAGAAGCACGCGGCGCAACGCATTGCCGAGGGTGAGGCCGAAGCCGCGTTCGAGCGGCTCGGCCACCAGCGTGGTCAGCGTCTTCTTCTTCGACGAGAACTCGATCTTGTTCGGCTTGATCAGTTCCTGCCAATTTTTCTGGATCATGATGCTTTCCTTCCGTTGACCCGCCACCATCCAATCGTGGCGGGCGACCTGGAAAACCGCGGAGGAACGCTTCTGGCGTTCACGCGGCGTTCGGTAATTCCTTAGACGCGACGCTTCTTGCGCGGACGGCAGCCATTGTGCGGGATCGGGGTCACATCACGGATCGAGGTGATGGTGAAACCAGCCGCCTGCAGGGCGCGCAGCGCCGATTCACGGCCGGAGCCGGGTCCGCAGACCTCGACCTCGAGCATGCGCATGCCGTGTTCCTGGGCCTTCTTGGCAACATCCTCGGCAGCCATCTGGGCGGCGAAGGGGGTCGACTTGCGCGAACCCTTGAAGCCCTGGGCTCCGGCCGACGACCAGGCGATCGAATTGCCCTGCGCGTCGGTAATGGTGATCATGGTGTTGTTGAAGGTCGAATTGACGTGGGCAACGCCCGACGAGATGTTCTTGCGTTCGCGACGGCGAACACGAGCGGCTTCCTTGGCCATGGTATTCCTTTCAGTTGATCTCTACACCGCCGTAATGCCAGCGGCTCCACCTTGGTAAGGGAGTGGGGAATAGGGCAGTAAGGGAGTAGGGAAAGTGCGACCCGATTGCCGGGCATTCCCTACTGCCTTACTCCCCTACTCCCTTACTGCCCTAAATTACTTCTTCTTGCCGGCGATCGACTTGGCCGGGCCCTTGCGGGTGCGTGCATTGGTGTGCGTGCGCTGGCCGCGAACCGGCAGCGAGCGACGGTGACGCAGGCCGCGGTAGCAGCCGAGGTCCATGAGCCGCTTGATGTTCATCGACACTTCGCGGCGCAGGTCGCCCTCGACCTGATAGTCGCGGTCGATCGTCTCGCGGATCTGCAGCACTTCCGCGTCGGTCAGTTGGTTGACGCGGCGCTCGGCCGGGATGCCGACCTTGTCGACGATTTCCTGGGCGAACTTCTTGCCGATGCCGTGAATGTACTGAAGCGCGATGACAACGCGCTTGTTGGTCGGAATGTTGACGCCGGCTATACGAGCCATGTTCTTCTCATCTCCATATGGGCCGGCCACCTTCAAAACAAGGTAGGCCCGGCGCTGTCTGCGTTGCCCCGCGTCCGGTGGAGGCCGGCCCTTGCGGGAGTTTCCTGGTCAAAAACGGCTGCCCCGCCCTTGCGGGCAAGCAAACTCCATGCCTGACAGGAAGACGGGCCGCCATACCCCAGCGGACCGCTTCAGTCAAGCACAATCGCTATTTGGCCGCGGCGGCCTGTTTCACCGTCGCCGCGAGCACGGCTTCGATCTCCGACGTCACGGCATCGATACCAGCCATGCCGTCCACGCTCTTCAGCCGGCGCTTGGCATAATAATAGCCGATCAGCGGAGCGGTCTTCTTGTAATATTCCCGCAGGCGCTCCTCGAACACCGCCGGATTGTCGTCCTTGCGCACCGGCTGACCGGCTGCCTTGGCCTCATCGGCGCGCTTGACGATGCGGCCGACCAGCGCCTTGTCATCGACGACAAGCTCGATGACGGTGTCGAGCGCGATGCCACGTTCGTCAAGCATCGATTCAACCGCATCAGCCTGCACCAGCGTACGCGGGTAGCCGTCGAGGATGAAACCATTGGCGCAATCGGGCTGGTCGATGCGCTCGGCCACGATGGCGTTGACGATGGCATCCGAGACCAACTCGCCGGCATCCATGACCGCCTTGGCGCGCTTGCCGACTTCGGTACCGGCCTGGACCGCGGCGCGCAGCATGTCGCCCGTGGAAAGCTGGGGGATGCCGTGTCTCTCTACCAGTCTTTGTGCTTGTGTCCCCTTGCCCGCTCCTGGCGGCCCAAGCAAAATCAACCTCATCTGGCTTTCTTCCCCCCGCGCAGCTTCGACTTCTTGATCAGGCCTTCATATTGGTGCGCGATCAGGTGGCCCTGAATCTGCGCAACCGTGTCGAGCGTGACACTGACCACGATCAGAAGCGATGTGCCACCAAGGTAGAATGGTACGCCAGTCGCCGAGATCAGGAACTCCGGCAGCAGACAGACCAGCACCAGATAGATGGCACCGACGACAGTGATGCGGGTAAGAACGTAGTCGATATAGTCGGCGGTGCGCTCGCCCGGACGGTAGCCGGGGATGAAGCCGGAGTGCTTCTTGAGCTGGTCGGCGGTGTCCTTCGGGTTAAAGACGATCGCGGTGTAGAAGAAGGCGAAGAACACGATCATCGCCGCGTAGAACAACATATAGAGCGGCTGGCCATGGCCGAGCGAGGCCAGGATGGTGCTGGCCCAGGCCGGCATGTTCGTGGTCTGCGAGAAGCCGGCGACGGTGGCCGGCAGCAAGAGCAGCGACGAGGCGAAGATCGGCGGGATGACGCCCGACGTGTTGAGCTTGAGCGGCAGGTGAGAAGTGTCGCCCTGGAACATGCGATTGCCGACCTGACGCTTCGGATACTGGATCAGCAGACGCCGCTGGGCGCGCTCGAAGAAGACGATGAGCGCGATGACGACGATGGCCAGCACGATGATCGCCAGGATCAGGCCGGTCGACAGCGCTCCGGTGCGGCCGAGTTCCAGCGTGCCGGAAATGGCATGCGGCAGGCCGGCGACGATGCCGGAGAAGATGATCAGCGAAATGCCGTTGCCGATGCCGCGCGCGGTGATCTGCTCGCCGAGCCACATCAGGAACATGGTGCCGCCGACCAGCGTGACGACGGTCGAGATGCGGAAGAACATGCCGGGATCGCTGACGATGCCGTTGCCGCCTTCAAGCCCGACCGAAATACCATAGGCCTGCACCAGCGCCAGGAGCACCGTGCCGTAGCGCGTGTACTGGTTGATGACCTTGCGGCCCTGCTCGCCTTCCTTCTTTAGCGCTTCCAGCGACGGGATGACCGAGGTCATCAGCTGCATGATGATGGAAGCGGAAATGTAAGGCATGATGCCGAGCGCGAAGATCGCCATGCGTTGCACGGCGCCGCCGGCGAACATGTTGAACATGCCCAGCACGCCCTTGCTCTGCGAAGAGAAGGCCTGCGCGAAGGCATCGGGATTGATGCCGGGAAGCGGGATGTAGGTGCCGAGGCGGTAGACGAGCAGCGCGCCGACGGTGAACCAGATTCGTTTCTTCAGGTCCTCCGCTTTGGCGAAGGCTGAGAAATTCAGATTCGAGGCTAGTTGTTCAGCAGCCGAAGCCATGCCCGATTCTCCGCTTGGTCACGCTTGATGGCCCTAAGGTCAGGCGGCGCGTGTCACCGAAGCTCACGAGATAAGCTCCGGACTGTAAACATGCAAGCGGCCGCGTTGACGCGGCCGCCATATTGAACAGGTCGAAGCGTGATCGAAAGCAAAACCGGATCGGCCTTGCCGAGCGCGCTTCAAATTGCTGTTACTCGGCGGCCGCCTCTTGCGGCAGCTTGACCGAACCGCCGGCCTTTTCGATCTTCTCGATCGCGGCCTTGGAGGCCCCGGCGACGTCAAAGGCGAGCTTCGCCTTGAGATCGCCGTCCGACAGCACGCGCACGCCGTCCTTCACGCGACGGATGACGCCGGCGGCTACCAGCGCCTCGGCCGTCACGGTCGCCTTCGCATCGAGCTTCTTGGCGTCTACAGCGGCCTGGATACGGGCCAGCGAGACGACGGTGAAGCTCTTGGCGAAGATGTTGTTGAAGCCACGCTTCGGCAGGCGCCGATAGAGCGGCATCTGGCCACCCTCGAAGCCGTTGACGGCGACGCCGGAGCGCGCCTTCTGGCCCTTGACGCCGCGACCGGCAGTCTTGCCGGAACCGGAGCCGATGCCGCGGCCGAGACGCTTCTTCGAATGCGTCGCGCCGTCCTTGTCACGCAGATCGTTGAGTTTCATCTTGCTTCTCCTGCGCCTGTGCTCAGCCCTCGTCCACGACGCGGACGAGATGCTGGACGGCAGCGATCATGCCGCGCACGGAAGGCGTATCTTCCAGCGTGCGCTGCTTGTGCATCTTGTTGAGGCCGAGGCCGACCAGCGTCGCGCGCTGTTCCTTCGGGCGGCGGATCGGCGAACCGATCTGCTCAACGGTGATGGTCTTGGTTGCTTTCTTGGCCATGGTCAAAATCCCTGGTCAGATCGACTATTCTTCAGCCGCGACGGCGGTGCCGCGGCGGGCCTGAAGGGTCGAATACTTGATGCCGCGCGCGGCAGCCACATCCTTGGGATGCATCTGGCTCTTCAGCGCGTCGAAAGTGGCGCGAACCATGTTGTAAGGGTTCGACGAACCCATCGACTTGGCGACCACGTCATGCATGCCGAGCGTCTCGAAGACGGCACGCATCGGGCCGCCGGCGATGATGCCGGTACCTTGCTTGGCGGCGCGCAGGAGAACACGGCCGGCGCCCCAGCGTCCCTCGACATCGTGGTGCAGCGTGCGGCCCGAGCGCAGCGGCACGAAGATCATGTCGCGCTTGGCCGATTCGGTTGCCTTGCGGATGGCTTCCGGCACTTCGCGCGCCTTGCCGTGACCGAAGCCGACGCGGCCCTTCTGGTCGCCGACGACGACGAGTGCTGCAAAACCGAAGCGGCGGCCGCCCTTGACGACCTTGGCGACACGGTTGATGTGGACGAGCTTGTCGACCATGCCGTCATCGCGTTCTTCACGATCGCGGCCGCGGCCGCCATCCCTACGTTCCTGTGCCATATCCTGTTCCTTGTTCTTTTCCGGAAGCACGGGTTGCTGAATGCCGACGCCTCATTGCGGGTCGCCGACGGTGAAAATCATCACTCCCTTGCATGATCCGTTTCGAAAAGTCTGCAACTTTCTGCCGACTTTCGGTCCGGATCAGGCTTAGAAGCTCAAGCCGCCTTCACGAGCCGCCTCGGCCAGCGCCTTGACGCGGCCGTGATAGATGTACGGGCCGCGGTCGAAGACGACTTCCTTGACTCCCGCCTTGGCGGCACGCTCGGCGATCAGCTTGCCAATCGCGGCAGCGGCAGCGGTATCTGCACCGGTCTTGAGCGAACCCTTGAGGTCCTTCTCGAGGGTCGAGGCGGCAGCGATGGTGTGGCCCTTGGCGTCGTCGATGACCTGGACGTAGATGTTCTTCGACGTGCGGTGAACCGACAGGCGCGGACGCTCGCCGGCGACCTTCTTGATCTGGCGGCGGACGCGCTGCGCGCGGCGCTGAGTGGCTTCCTTGGTACCCATGATGGTCTTCCTTGCCTTCAGAAAACGGGGGCCGCCCTGTGCGGTAGGCGAAAGCGCCTCCCGCGACCGCTCCCCGCGGCGTTACACTTCCTGGCTTGGCCCCTTCCGAAAAGTCTGCACCTTCCCGGGGCCAAACCCACTACTTCTTCTTGCCTTCCTTGCGGACGATCTTCTCGCCTGCGTAGCGGACGCCCTTGCCCTTGTAGGGCTCGGGACCACGGTATTCGCGGATTTCCGCAGCCACCTGGCCGACCTGCTGCTTGTCGATGCCGGCCACGGTGATTTCGGTCGGCTTCGGCACGGTGATGGTGATGCCTTGCGGCGTCTCGTAGACGACGTCGTGGCTGAAGCCGAGCGCCAGCTGCAGGTTCTTGCCCTGCAAGGCGGCGCGATAGCCGACGCCGGTGATCTCGAGCTTCTTCTCGAAGCCGTCCTTGACGCCCTGCAGGATGTTGACGATCTGCGTGCGCGACATGCCCCACTTGGAGCGGGCGGTCTTGGACTGGTCGCGCGGCTCGACAGCTATCTCGCTGCCTTCCATCTTGACCAGCACTTCGTCGTTGACCACGAACTTCAGCTCGCCCTTGGGGCCCTTCGCCGTCACGGTCTGGCCGTTGACGGTCGCGGTCACGCCCTGCGGCAGCGAAACGGGTTTCTTTCCAATACGAGACATTTTGTTGTCCTCGTCACTTCTCTTGTTTCAGGTCTCTGTCTTCGGAACGATCCGAAGACCGGATTCCATTTTTCGGGATCACGCTGCCGGATCAGAAGATCTGGCAGAGGATCTCGCCACCGACGTTCTGTTCGCGCGCTTCGTGGTCGGCCATCACGCCCTTCGGCGTCGAAAGGATGGCGATACCGAGGCCGTTGGCGACATGCGGGATCGACTTGGCCGAAACGTAAACGCGGCGGCCCGGCTTCGAGACGCGGGCGATTTCGCGCACGACCGGCGCTCCATCGAAATACTTCAGCTCGATCTCGATTTCGGACTTGCCGTTGTCGAAGTCGGTCTGGCTGTAGTCGCGGATATAGCCTTCAGCCTTCAGCACGTCGAGGACGCGGGTGCGCAGACGCGAGGCCGGCGTCGACACGCTCGACTTCTTGCGGCCATAGGCGTTGCGGATGCGGGTCAGCATATCGCCGAGAGGATCGCTCAATGACATATTATGTCCTCCTTACCAGCTCGACTTGACCAGGCCCGGGATCTGGCCGTTATTGCCGAGATCACGAAGCGCGATGCGCGATACTTTGAGCTTGCGATAGTAGGCACGCGGACGGCCGGTGACTTCGCAGCGGTTGCGGATGCGGATCTTGGCCGAGTTGCGCGGCATGGCGGCAAGCTTGAGCTGAGCGCGGAAGCGCTCCTCCATCGGCTTGGACTGGTCCATGATGATCGCCTTCAGGGCAGCGCGCTTGGGACCGTACTGGTCGGCAAGCTTGCGGCGCCTGTTGTTCTTCTCGACTGAGCTGGTCTTTGCCATTTCAGATTTTTCCTTTTCTCGCTGCCGTTACTGGCGGAAGGGGAAGTTGAAGGCCTTGAGCAGTGCCCTGGCTTCGTCGTCCGTCTTCGCAGTCGTACAAACGATGACGTCCATGCCCCAGATCTGATCAACCTTGTCGTAGTTGATCTCCGGGAACACGATGTGTTCCTTGATGCCCATGGCGTAGTTGCCACGGCCATCGAAGCTCTTCGGATTCAGTCCGCGGAAGTCGCGGACGCGCGGCAGCGCGATGTTCACGAGGCGGTCGAGGAACTCGTACATGCGTTCCTTGCGCAGCGTGACCTTGGCGCCGATCGGCATCTTCTCGCGGACCTTGAAGCCTGCGATCGAATTGCGGGCGCGGGTGACGACGGCCTTCTGGCCGGCGATCATCGCCAGATCCTCGGCCGCGATCGAAGGCTTCTTCGAATCGCCGGTCGCTTCGCCAACGCCCATGTTCAGCACGATCTTGTCGATGCGCGGAACCTGCATCTCGTTGTCGTAGCCGAACTGCTCCTGCAAGGCCTTGCGGATGGTCTCGTTGTAGACCTGCTTGAGGCGCGGCGTGTTCTGGGCAGTCGCCTGCTTGGTTTGAGCCTTAGCCATTGATGACTTCTCCCGAGCGCTTGGCGACGCGCACCTTCTTGCCGTCCTTCTGGAAGATGAAGCCGACGCGGGTCGGCTTGCCATCCTTGGGGTCGGCCAGCGCGATGTTCGACAGCTGGATCGGCGCTTCCTTGGTGATGATCCCGCCCTCTTGGGACTGGGACTGCTTCTGGTGACGACGGATCATGTTGACGCCGCGCACCAGCGCGGTGTCGTCCTTCGGCTGAACCGACAGGACTTCGCCCGAACGGCCCTTGTCCTTGCCAGCCAGCACGACGACCTTGTCGCCTTTTCTAATCTTCTGCATTGGTCCGGCTCCTTACAGCACTTCAGGCGCGAGCGAGATGATCTTCATGTGGTTCTTGGCGCGGAGTTCGCGCGGAACCGGTCCGAAGATACGCGTGCCGATCGGCTCTTTCTTGTTGTCGACGAGAACGGCCGCGTTCTTGTCGAAACGGATCACGCTGCCGTCCGGGCGGCGGATGTCCTTGGCCGTGCGAACCACGACCGCTTTCATCACATCGCCCTTCTTCACGCGGCCGCGCGGGATGGCTTCCTTGATCGACACCACGATGATGTCGCCTACGGAAGCGTATTTCCGCTTCGAGCCGCCCAGCACCTTGATGCACATGACACGACGGGCGCCGGAATTATCCGCGACGTCGAGGTTTGTTTGCATCTGAATCATGACTGGCCGCCTTCTTCTTTTCTAACGGGACGGGTTCTTCACCCCTCCCCGGTCTGTCCAAAATTCGTTTGTTTACGCCCAGAGATCAGGCTTGGTCCGAAGACACGACGATCCAGCGCTTGTCCTTGGAAATCGGCTTCGATTCCTGGATGAACACCTGATCGCCAACCTTGTGGGCGTTGTTCTCGTCGTGCGCCTTGTACTTCTTGGTCATGCGCACGGTCTTCTTCATCACGGGATGCGTGAAGCGCCGTTCGACCTTGACGACAACCGTCTTCTCGTTCTTGTCGCTGACGACGGTGCCCTGCAGAATGCGCTTTGGCATGGTTTTCGTCCTTAAGCCTTCTTAGCCGCGGACTTTTCCGCAGCGATGGTCTTGATACGCGCAATGTCCTTGCGGACCTGCCTCACGCGCGCGGTCTTTTCGAGCTGGCCGGTCGCCTTCTGGAAGCGCAGGTTGAACTGCTCTTTCTTCAGGCTGGCCAGGTCGTCGGTCAGCTGGTCCTGGGTCTTGGTCCGGATGTCTTCGGCTTTCATGATCAGCCCGTCCTTATTCTGCGATGCGCTGTACGAAGCGCGTCCTGACCGAGAGCTTGGCCGCGCCGAGACGCAGTGCCTCACGGGCGGTTTCTTCGTTGACGCCGTCGATCTCGAACATGATCCGGCCCGGCTTGACGCGCGCCGCCCAGTAGTCGACCGCGCCCTTGCCCTTGCCCATGCGGACTTCGGTCGGCTTCGAGGTGACCGGCAGATCCGGGAAAATACGGATCCAGACACGGCCGGCGCGCTTCATCTCGCGGGTGATCGCGCGGCGGGCCGCTTCGATCTCGCGCGCGGTGACGCGGTTCGGCTCAAGCGCCTTCAGCCCGAAACCACCGAAATCCAGGTTGGTCCCGCCCTTGGCGGTACCGTGGATACGGCCCTTGAACTGCTTGCGGAACTTTGTGCGCTTTGGCTGCAGCATCGTTCTAACTCCAAATTCCTAAATGTCTCAGGCGTTTTCGCGACGACGACCGCGTTCGCGATCACCACCACCACCGCCATGCGCATGATCGCCCTCGGTCGCGCGGCGCTCCGAAGCCATCGGGTCGTGCTCGAGGATCTCGCCCTTGAACACCCACACCTTGACGCCGCAGATGCCGTACGCCGTATTCGCCTCGGCCGTGCCGTAGTCGACATCGGCGCGCAGCGTGTGCAGCGGCACGCGGCCTTCGCGGTACCATTCCATGCGCGCGATTTCGGCGCCGCCGAGACGGCCCGAGCAGTTGATGCGGATGCCTTCGGCACCGAGGCGCATCGCCGACTGCACGGCACGCTTCATGGCGCGGCGGAACGCGATGCGGCGCTCGAGCTGCTGGGCGATCGACTGGGCGACCAGGGTCGCGTCGATTTCCGGCTTGCGCACTTCCACGATGTTGAGGTGCGTCTCGGACTTGGTCATCTCCATCAGCTTCTTGCGAAGCTTCTCGATGTCGGCGCCCTTCTTGCCGATGATCAGACCCGGGCGCGCGGCATGGATGGTGACGCGGCACTTTTTGTGCGGACGCTCGATCACGACCTTCGAGATGGCAGCCTGCTTGAGCTCCTTCTCGAGGTACTTGCGGATCTTGATGTCCTCATGCAGCAGCTTGCCGTACTCGCCGGTGTTCGCGAACCAGCGCGAATCCCAGGTGCGGTTGATGCCGAGGCGAAGACCGATCGGATTGACTTTCTGGCCCATTATGCGGCCTCCCCTTTTTCTTCGACTTCACGAACGACGATCGTGAGGTGCGAGAACGGCTTCTCGATGCGGCTGGCGCGACCACGGCCCCGGGCATGGAACCGCTTCATGACGATCGACTTGCCGACATAGGCTTCCGCCACGATCAGCGCATCGACGTCGAGGTCGTGGTTGTTTTCCGCGTTGGCGATCGCCGATTCCAGCGTCTTCTTGACCGTGCCGGAAATCCGCTTGGCCGAGAATTCCAGGTCGGAAAGCGCTGTCGCGACCTTCTTGCCGCGGATCAGCGCGGCAACCAGGTTCAGCTTCTGCGGGCTGATACGGATCGTGCGCAGTACGGCGCGCGCTTCGTTGTCAGCAAGCCTGCGCGGAGCTTTGGCCTTGCCCATGATTATTTCCTCTTCGCCTTCTTATCCGCGCCGTGACCGTAATAGGTCCGCGTCGGAGCGAATTCACCGAACTTGTGACCGACCATGTCCTCGTTCACCGAGACGGGAACATGCTTCTGGCCGTTGTAGACACCGAAGGTGAAGCCGACGAACTGCGGCAGGATGGTGGAGCGACGGCTCCACATCTTGATCACCTCATTGCGACCACCTTCACGAACCTTGTCCACCTTCTTGAGAAGGTAGCCGTCGATGAAGGGGCCTTTCCAAATAGAACGAGTCACTTGGCGTTACCTCTTCTTAGCTCTTGCGCTGATGGCGCGAGCGCAGGATGAACTTGTCGGTCGCCTTGTTGGACCGCGTCTTCTTGCCCTTGGTCGGCTTGCCCCACGGCGAGACCGGATGGCGGCCACCGGAGGTGCGGCCTTCACCACCGCCATGCGGGTGGTCGACCGGGTTCATGGTCACGCCGCGATTGTGCGGGCGCTTGCCACGCCAAACCGTGCGGCCGGCCTTGCCGTCGTTGATGTTGCCGTGGTCCGGGTTGGACACGGCACCGACGGTAGCCATGCAGGAGCCGTGAACGACACGCTGCTCGCCCGAGTTGAGGCGCAGGATCGCCATGCCCTGGTCGCGGCCGACGAGCTGGGCGTAACCGCCAGCCGAACGGGCGACCTGGGCGCCCTTGCCCGGCTTCAGCTCGATGTTGTGGACGATCGTGCCGACCGGCATCGAGGCCAGCGGCATCGCATTGCCCGGCTTCACGTCGACCGCTTCGCCAGCCACGATCTTGTCGCCGGCGGCAAGGCGCTGCGGAGCGATGATGTAGGACAGCTCGCCATCGTCATACTTGATCAGCGCGATGAAGGCGGTGCGGTTCGGATCGTATTCAATGCGCTCGACCGTGCCGACGACGTCGAACTTGCGGCGCTTGAAATCGATGATGCGGTACGAACGCTTGTGACCGCCGCCGATGAAGCGTGCAGTGATGCGGCCGTAATTGTTACGGCCGCCCGACTTGGTCAGGCCCTCGGTCAGACCCTTGACGGGCTTGCCCTTGTAGAGGCCCGAGCGGTCGACGATGACCAGCTGACGGGTGCTCGGCGTTATCGGGTTGAATTTTTTAAGTGCCATTGTCCTGTCCTCGCGGCCTTGCTCAGAGACCCGTCGCGACGTCGATCGACTGGCCGTCGGCCAGCGTCACTACCGCCTTCTTGACGTCGCTCTGGCGGCCGATCGTGCCGCGGAAGCGCTTGATCTTGCCCTTGCGGACAAGCGTGTTCACGGCCATCACCTTGACGCCGAACAGCGCTTCGACGGCGGCCTTGATTTCCGGCTTCGACGCCTTCTTGGCGACGTTGAAAACGACCTGGTTCTGCTCGGAAGCCATGGTCGACTTTTCGGTGATCGCCGGGCTGACGATTACGTCGTAGTGACGAAGGTCGGTCATTTAAAGCGCTCCTCGAGAGCCTCGACGGCGGCCTTCGAAAGGACCAGCGTGCCGCGGCGCAGAATGTCGTAGACGTTGATGCCCTGGATGGGCAGCACGTCGATGTTCGGGATGTTGGTCGCGGCCAGCTTGAAGTTCCGGTCGAGCTCGGCGCCACCAATCACCAGGGCGTTCGTCAGGCCCAGCGTCGCGAAATTCGCGATCAGCGCCTTGGTCTTTGCCTCGGTCAGCTTCAGCTCGTCGATGACGATGATCGACGCGCTCTTGGCCTTGGCCGAGAGAGCATGCTTGAGGCCGAGCGCGCGGACCTTCTTCGGCAGCTCGTGCTCGTGGCTGCGAACGACCGGGCCGTGAGCCTTGCCGCCGCCGCGGAACTGCGGAGCGCGTGCCGAATGGTGACGGGCGCGGCCCGTACCCTTCTGTTTGTACATCTTGGCGCCGGTGCGCGCGATCTCGGCGCGGCCCTTGGCCTTGTGCGTGCCCTGCTGCTTCTTGGCGAGCTGCCAGCGCACGACGCGCTGCAAAATGTCCTCGCGCGGATCAAGGCCGAAAATCTCCTCGGAGAGTTTCACCTTGCCGGCGTCCTTGCCGCCCAGCGTTGTGATCTTGAGATCCATTATTCCGCTCCCTCTGTGGCCGGAGCCTCATTCTTCGTGCCCATACCGGCAGCAACTGGGCGGATCGCGGCGGGCTTCGGCGCATTGGCCGGAAGCGCCACCTTGGCGGCGTCGCGAACCAGGATCCACGCACCCTTCGACCCGGGAACCGCGCCGCGGATCAGGATCAGGCCGCGGTCGGCATCGGTCGAGACGATCTCGACGTTCTGTGTGGTGACGCGCGTGTCGCCCATGTGGCCGGCCATCTTCTTGCCCTTGAACACCTTGCCGGGGTCCTGGCGCTGGCCGGTCGAGCCGTGCGTGCGGTGCGAGACCGAGTTACCGTGGGTCGCGCGGCCACCACCCATGTGGTGGCGCTTGATGACGCCCTGGAAACCCTTGCCGATCGTCGTGCCGGTGACGTCGACCTTCTGGCCGGCGACGAAATGCTCGACGGTGATCTCGGCGCCGACATCGATCATGTTGTCGGCGGAGACGCGGAACTCGGCAAGCTTGGCCTTCGGCTCGACGGAAGCGGTCGCGAAATGGCCGCGCATCGCCTTCGACGTGTTCTTCACCTTGGCAAGGCCAACGCCGAGCTGAACGGCGGTGTAGCCATTCTTCTCCTGCGTGCGCTGCGCCACGACCTGGCAGTTCTCCATCTGGAGAACGGTGACGGGAACATGTTCCCCGGCATCGTTGTAGATGCGGGTCATTCCCACCTTCTTTGCAATCACACCTGAACGCATCGGTTCAATTCCTTTAGAGTTCCGGGCCAGGGGCACCGCCCCTTACCGCGCTCTCATTCCCTTAGAGCTTGATCTCGACGTCGACACCGGCGGCCAGATCGAGCTTCATCAAAGCATCGACGGTCTGCGGGGTCGGATCGACGATATCGAGCAGACGCTTGTGCGTGCGCATCTCGAACTGCTCGCGGCTCTTCTTGTCGACGTGAGGCGACCGGTTGACCGTGAACTTTTCGATCCGCGTCGGCAGCGGAATGGGGCCGCGGACGTTGGCACCGGTGCGCTTGGCCGTCGACACGATTTCGCGCGTCGAGGCGTCGAGCACCCGGTGATCAAACGCCTTCAGGCGGATGCGGATATTCTGTCCGTTCATGCGTCACTTCCTTGTTCTGGCGCGGCGCGGGCACCCGCGCCCGCGACAGATCGGTTTAAGTCCAAATTACTCTTTGATGGTGACGACGATGCCGGCACCGACGGTGCGGCCGCCTTCACGGATGGCGAAGCGCAGCTTCTCTTCCATGGCGATCGGCACGATCAGCTCGACGTCGACCGTGATGTTGTCGCCAGGCATCACCATCTCGGTGCCGGCCGGCAGCGACACGATGCCGGTCACGTCGGTGGTGCGGAAGTAGAACTGCGGACGGTAGTTGGTGAAGAACGGCGTGTGACGGCCACCCTCGTCCTTGGTCAGGATGTAGGCTTCGGCCACGAACTTCTTGTGCGGCTTCACCGAACCGGGCTTGGCCAGAACCTGGCCGCGCTCGACACCTTCACGGTCGACACCGCGCAGCAGCGCGCCGATGTTGTCGCCCGCCTGGCCCTGGTCGAGCAGCTTGCGGAACATCTCGACGCCCGTGCAGGTCGTCTTGGTGGTCGGACGGATGCCGATGATCTCCAGCTCCTCGCCGACCTTGACCACGCCGCGCTCGACGCGACCGGTCACGACCGTGCCGCGGCCCGAGATCGAGAACACGTCCTCGATCGGCATCAGGAACGGCTTGTCGAGCGGACGAACCGGCGTCGGGATGTAGGCGTCGACCTGAGCCATCAGCTCGCGGATCGCGTCCTCGCCGATCTTCTTGTCCGAATCTTCCAGAGCCGCCAGCGCCGAACCCTTGACGATCGGAATGTCGTCGCCGGGGAACTCGTTCTTGGTCAGCAATTCGCGAACCTCGAGCTCGACCAGCTCAAGCAGCTCGGCATCGTCGACCTGGTCGACCTTGTTCAAAAACACCACGATCGACGGCACGCCGACCTGGCGGGCCAAAAGGATGTGCTCGCGGGTCTGCGGCATCGGGCCGTCGGCGGCCGACACAACCAGGATCGCGCCGTCCATCTGCGCGGCACCGGTGATCATGTTCTTCACATAGTCGGCGTGGCCGGGGCAGTCGACATGGGCGTAGTGGCGGTTCTCCGTCTCGTACTCAACGTGAGCCGTCGAAATCGTGATGCCGCGCGCCTTCTCTTCCGGCGCCGCGTCAATCTGGTCATAGCGCTTGTATTCGCCAAAATACTTGGTGATCGCTGCCGTCAAAGACGTCTTGCCATGATCAACGTGGCCAATCGTGCCGATGTTCACATGCGGCTTGGTGCGCTCGAATTTACCTTTTGCCATGTGATGTCTCCATTCCTGCTCGCCCGTACGGGCTCTTAATTAAGTTGCCGCAGCACCCTGCCGGGTTACGCGTATTTCTTCTGGACTTCCTGGGCGACCGCGGTCGGGACCGGCTCGTAATGGTCGAACTGCATCGTGTAGGCCGCACGGCCCTGGCTCATCGAGCGCAGATTGTCGACGTACTTGAACATGTTGGCGAGCGGCACCATCGCGTTGATGACGACTGCCACGCCGCGGGCTTCCTGGCCCTGGATCTGGCCACGACGGCCGTTGAGGTCGCCGATGACACCGCCGACATAATCTTCCGGCGTCACGACCTCGACCTTCATGATCGGCTCGAGCAGCTGCACGCCGAGCTTCGGCGAAGCTTCCATAAAGCAAGCGCGGGAAGCGATTTCGAATGCGAGCACCGAAGAGTCGACGTCGTGGAAAGCGCCGTCGATCAAGGTAGCCTTGACGCCGATCATCGGGAACCCGGCAAACGGGCCGGAACCCATCTTGCTCAGCAGGCCCTTCTCGACACCCGGGATGTATTCCTTCGGCACAGCGCCGCCGACGATCTTGGATTCGAACACGAAATCCTCGCCATCGGGGTTCGGCTCGAACACGATCTTCACGCGGGCGAACTGCCCGGTACCACCGGTCTGCTTCTTGTGCGTGTAGTCCTGCTCGTGCCTGCGGGTGATCGTCTCGCGATAAGCCACCTGCGGCGCACCAACATTGGCCTCGACCTTGAACTCGCGGCGCATGCGGTCGACGATGATGTCGAGGTGCAGCTCGCCCATGCCGGAAATGATGGTCTGGCCGCTTTCCTCGTCGGTCTTGACGCGGAAGGACGGATCCTCGGCAGCCAGGCGATGCAGCGCGAGGCCCATCTTTTCCTGGTCGTTCTTGGTCTTCGGCTCGATCGCGATCTGGATGACCGGATCGGGGAATTCCATACGCTCGAGGATGACCGGATGAAGCGGATCGCACAGCGTATCGCCGGTGGTCGTGTCCTTGAGACCTGCGAGAGCGACGATGTCGCCGGCATAGGCCTCTTCAACGTCGGCACGGGAATTCGCATGCATCTGCAGCATGCGGCCGATGCGCTCTTTCTTGCCCTTCACGGTGTTGTCGACCGAGATGCCCTTGGTGAGCTTGCCCGAATAGATACGGGCAAAGGTCAGCGAACCGACGAACGGGTCGTTCATGATCTTGAACGCCAGCATCGACAGCGGCTCGTTGTCGTCGGCGTGACGCTCGATCTCGGCGTCGGTCTTGGCATCGACACCCTTGATCGCGGGCACATCGGCCGGCGACGGCAGGTATTCCACGACGGCGTCGAGCAGAGGCTGCACGCCCTTGTTCTTGAATGCCGAGCCGCAGAACATCGGGAAGAACTTGACCGCGATGGTGCCCTTGCGGATCAGCGCGCGGATCTCGTCATTCGACGGCATCTTGCCTTCGAGGTAGTTCTCAAGAGCCGTCTCGTCCATCTCGACGGCGGCCTCGATCATCTTCTCGCGGTATTCCTCGGCGCGGGCCTTGAGGTCGGCCGGGATCTCGACGACGTCCCAGGCAGCGCCCAGCGTCTCGTCGCGCCAGACCAGCGCGTTCATCTCGACCAGGTCGACGACGCCCTTGAATTCGGTCTCGGCGCCGATCGGCAGCTGCATGACGACAGCCTGCGCACCGAGGCGCGAGCCGATCATCTCGACCGAGCGGTAGAAGTCGGCGCCGGTCTTGTCCATCTTGTTGCAGAAGATCATACGCGGCACGCGGTACTTGTCGGCCTGGCGCCAGACGGTTTCCGTCTGCGGCTCCACACCGGCATTGGCGTCGAGCAGCGCGATGGCGCCGTCAAGCACGCGCAGCGAACGCTCGACCTCGATGGTGAAGTCGACGTGTCCGGGCGTGTCGATGATGTTGAAGCGGTGCATCTTGCCGTCACGGCCCTTCCAGAAGGTCGTGGTCGCGGCCGACGTAATCGTGATGCCGCGCTCCTGCTCCTGCTCCATCCAGTCCATGGTCGCGGCGCCGTCGTGCACTTCGCCGATCTTGTGCGACTTGCCCGTGTAATAGAGGACGCGCTCGGTGGTCGTCGTCTTGCCGGCGTCGATATGCGCCATGATACCGAAATTGCGGTAGTCTTCGATTTTATATTCGCGAGCCATCGTAACTGCCTCTCAGTCTCTTTCGCGCTTTACCAGCGGTAGTGCGCGAAGGCGCGGTTGGCTTCAGCCATCTTGTGGGTGTCTTCACGCTTCTTCACTGCGGTGCCGCGGTTGTTGGCCGCGTCCATCAGCTCGCCGGAAAGGCGGTCGACCATGGTGGTCTCGTTGCGGTTGCGGGCCGCGGCGATCAGCCAACGAATGGCCAGCGCCTGACGGCGCTCGGGGCGCACGTCGACCGGAACCTGGTAGGTGGCGCCGCCGACGCGACGCGAACGCACTTCCACATGCGGCGCGACATTGTCGAGCGCCTGATGGAAGACGGTGACCGGCTCCTGCTTGGTCTTCGACTGGACCTGGTCGAGCGCGCCGTAGACGATGGTCTCGGCAACCGACTTCTTGCCGTCATACATGACGGCGTTCATGAACTTGGTGACGATCAGATCGCCGAACTTGGGGTCCGGATTGATCTCACGCTTTTCTGCACTGTGACGACGGGACATGGCTTTTGTCTCTCAATCTCTCATAGCCCGGCGCAATCAAAAAAGCGCCGAAGCCGGAAAACCTTACTTCGGACGCTTGGCACCGTATTTCGAACGGCGCTGCTTGCGGTTCTTCACACCCTGCGTGTCGAGCACACCGCGGATGATGTGGTAACGGACACCCGGAAGGTCCTTGACGCGGCCGCCGCGGATCATGACCACGGAATGCTCCTGAAGGTTGTGACCTTCGCCGGGGATGTAACCGATCACCTCGAAACCATTGGTCAGGCGGATCTTGGCCACCTTGCGCAGCGCCGAGTTCGGCTTCTTCGGCGTCGTTGTGTAGACGCGCGTGCAGACGCCCCGCTTCTGCGGGTTCTGCTGCATGGCCGGGACCTTGTTGCGCTTCACCGGCGCAATGCGCGGCTTGCGGATCAGCTGGTTGACGGTAGGCATTAAACCCTCTTGTCTCTCAATTCCGTGTCTCGTGCCGGTCAAGGCTCGCTCAAAGCGTCATTTCCATACGCAAATTCGGGCCACAAACCGCGCCTTGCGGTCTTGCCCGAACAAATCGCAGAGGAAGCGGATACCGCTTCATGCACGCCGGAAATGTCTTTTCGCTCGTAAAACGAACCCTGTTTGAGGCAAACTCCAAAGCGTGTCGCTTCGGAAGGGAGAGCCTCACATCGGTTCTGACTGGGCGGCTTCTACTCGCAAGCCCGCGTACCGTCAACCCCGGAGCGGCAAATATTGCATTGAAGCCGGGGCTTGGCAGCCATGCGTAAACCGCAGGTAATTTTCTTTCGTCATTTTGCAAGGGCGAGGAAGAAAGTGACCGGGTTTTGGCTGTTGCGCGGCGCGGCTTCATGCGAAAAAGCCGCATGAACAGTCAAAGCCCCTCGCCGCGAAGGAATCGGCCCGTGAACGACAACGAGGAACGCCCGGTCACCATCATCACCGGCCGGGTGTGGAAGAGAAAAGGCGGCAAGCCGGAAGGCGTGCACGTCATGCTGGTTGCGCCTGATGACGATTCGGCGGTGCGCCGTGCGCTCGAATCGCTGGCGGCGGAGGGTTACGCCGAAGCCGAGCTCGACCAGATCGGCGACATGGAGGGCGAGCCCGACGAGGAGCCGCATCTTTCGGCCTTCCAGGGCGCGCTCGAAGGCGAAGTGTCGATCGTGACCTTTGACGTGCCGATCTGAAAGCGTGCCGGCCCTTGCCGTTCGAATCGCCGCTGAAGCCTTCCAACGAGTGAAAGGCCCACGCTGCAGCTCCGGCAAAGACGGAGTTGACCTTTCGGCTTCGGCTTGTCCGGGGCAAGTGTTCTGATAAGAAGCGCTCACCATCATCCACAGACGGAGCGGCCGTGTCCCAGCCCATCAAGATAGGTATTGTCGGTGTCGGCAAGATCGTCCGCGACCAGCACCTTCCGGCGCTCGCCAAGGACCGGGACTACCGGCTGCTCGCCGCTGCCAGCCGGCATGGCAAGGTTGAAGACATCCAGAATTTTCCCGATATCGAGACGATGCTTGGCGCCGTTCCCGAACTCGACGCCGTCTCACTCTGTATGCCGCCGCAATTCCGCTACCATGCCGCGCGCATCGCACTCGACGCGAAGAAGCACGTGTTCCTGGAAAAGCCGCCCGGCGCCACGGTCAGCGAGGTCGAGGACCTGAAGGCGCTGGCGGCGAAACAGGGCGTGTCGCTGTTCGCCAGTTGGCATTCGCGCTATGCTCCGGCGGTGGAAGCGGCACGGACATTCTTGGCATCGACGAAGATCAGATCAGCGGCGATCGTCTGGAAGGAAGACGTGCGCCGCTGGCACCCGAACCAGGACTGGATCTGGCAACCTGGCGGCTTCGGCGTCTTCGATCCAGGCATCAACGCGCTGTCGATCGCGACCTACATCCTGCCCGCCATGTACATCACCTCGGCCGCGCTCGATTTCCCGGAGAACCGCGACGCGCCGATCGCAGCCCAGGTCGCCTTCCGTGCGGCGAATGGTTCGGCGGTGACGATGGATCTCGATTGGCTCCAGACCGGACCGCAGAGCTGGGACATTCTTGCCGATACCGATACCGGCAAGATGGTGCTCTCGGGCGGTGGCTCGAAACTCGCCATCGACGGCCGCGTCGTCCATGAAGAACCGGAAGCGGAATATCCTGAACTCTACAGGCGTTTCGCCGAGATCGTGCGCGCCGGTATCTCCGATGTCGACCTGGCGCCGCTCCAGCATGTCGCCGACGCCTTCATGCTCGGCAAGCGCAATGTGGTCGAAGCGTTCTTCGACTGAACAGCGACTGTCGCCCGGATCTCGGATCCGACCGCCATCGCAACAACTCAATCGACAATCGCTATGGCAAACCCGTCATAGCCCTTGGCGCCGACAGTCTGGATCGCGGTGCCGTCCAGGCGCTTGTCGGCACCGATGAAAGAGAATGCAGCGCGTGCACCTTCGACATTGGCGTCGCGACCATCCTCAACGAGCACCGCGCCGTCACGGATGACGTTGTCGCAGACGATGACCGTTCCCGAGCGCGAGAGCCGCATGGCCCAGGAGAGATAGTTGGGGTTGTTAGGCTTGTCGGCGTCGATGAAAACGAGGTCGAACGGCCCGGCGTTTTCGGCGCCCAGAGCAGTGAGAGACTGCAGCGCCGGCCCGACCCGCAGATCGACCCGTCGGGAAACCCCTGCCCGCTCGAAATTCGAACGCGCGACCTTGGCGTGGTGCGGATCGAGTTCGAGCGTCACGATCTTGCCGCCGGCCGGCAATCCCCGCGCCATCCAGATGGTGGAATAACCGCCCAGCGTACCAATCTCGAGCACCTTTTTCGCGCCGCGAATGCGCACCAGCAGCGAGAGCAGCTTTCCTTGCGCCGCCGAGACGTCGATCGCCGGCAAGCCACCGTCGCGGTTGGCCGCCAGGACCGCGTCGAGAACGGGATCCGCCTCGAAGAGCAAGGAAACGATGTAGTTATCGACAGCCGTCCAGGTTTTCGTGCTCATCTGCCTTCCTCGATTGTTCGTTGAAACGAAAAGGCCGCCGGGTTGCCCCGGCGGCCTTGTTGCCTGAGATTTCTTGCCGCCGCGCCTACTGCGCGGCGGTTGTCATGTCGGCCAGCATCGGCTCGGCGACTTCGACACCGGAGGCCTTGCGGCGCTCGTCGATGATCAGTTCGTCGCGCGAGGTGGCGATGCGGCGGATCTGGCTCATCGTGCCGCCGGTACCGGCCGGGATCAGCCGGCCGACGATGACGTTTTCCTTCAAGCCCTGCAGCATGTCGGTCTTGCCGGCAACCGCGGCTTCCGTCAGCACCCTGGTCGTCTCCTGGAAGGAGGCGGCCGAGATGAAGGACGGCGTCTGCAGCGAGGCCTTGGTGATGCCGAGCAGCACCGGCTGGCCTTCGGCCGGCTTCTTGCCGTCCTCGACCAGGCGCTCGTTGACCTCTTCCAGTTCGATCACGTCGACGTGGTCGCCCGGAATATAGGTCGAGTCGCCCTGCGTGGTGATCTCGACCTTCTGCAGCATCTGGCGAACGATCACCTCGATGTGCTTGTCGTTGATCGACACGCCCTGCAGACGGTAGACCTCCTGGATCTCGTTGACGAGGTAGGACGCAAGCGCCTCCACGCCCTTGATCGCCAGGATGTCGTGCGGCGCCGGATTGCCGTCGAGGATGTAGTCGCCCTTCTCGATGACGTCGCCGTCCTGGAGATGGAACGGCTTGCCCTTCGGGATCAGGTATTCGACAGGCTCAAGCGTCGAGTCATGCGGCTCGATGATGATGCGGCGCTTGTTCTTGTAGTCGCGGCCGAAGCGGATCGTACCATCGATCTCTGCGATGATGGCGTGATCCTTCGGACGACGGGCCTCGAACAGCTCGGCAACACGCGGCAGACCGCCGGTGATGTCCTTGGTCTTGGCGCTTTCCATCGGGATACGCGCCAGGACGTCGCCAGGGCGAACCTGAGCACCCGGCTCGACCGAGAGAATGGCCTCGACCGAGAGCAGGAAGCGGGCATCGCCGCCCTTCGACAGCTTGCCGACCTTGCCCTTGGCGTCCTGAACGACGATCGCCGGCTTCAGGTCGTTGCCGCGCGGCGTCGAACGCCAGTCGATGACCTCGCGCTTGGTGATGCCGGTCGACTCGTCGGCCGTTTCCTGGACGGAAATGCCGTCGACCAGATCCTCGAACGCCACCTTGCCCTCGATTTCGGTGAGGATCGGGCGGGTGTAAGGATCCCATTCGGCGATGCGCTGGCCGCGCTTCACCTTGTCGCCATCGTCCACGAAGATGCGCGAACCATAGGTGACGCGGTGCGTGGCGCGCTCCTTGCCGGCCTCGTCGAGGATCAGCACCGCCATGTTGCGGCCCATGACCATCTGCTGGCCGTCCGAGTTGCGCACCACGTTGCGGTTGCGGATCTCGACCTTGCCCTCATAGGAGGCTTCAAGGAACGAGCTATCCACCACCTGCGCCGTACCGCCCATGTGGAAGGTACGCATGGTGAGCTGGGTGCCCGGCTCGCCGATCGACTGCGCCGCGATAACGCCGACGGCCTCGCCCTGGTTGACCGGGGTGCCCCGGGCCAGATCGCGTCCGTAGCAGACCGCGCAGACGCCGACCCTGACTTCGCAAGTCAGCGCCGAGCGGATGCGGACCGACTGCACGCCGGCCTTCTCGATCTGCTCCACGTCGCGCTCGTCCATCAGCGTTCCGGCCTTGACCAGCAATTCGCCGGTCACCGGATGGTTGATGTCGTCGAGCGCGGTGCGGCCCAGCACGCGCTGGCCGACCGAAGCGACGACCTGACCGGCATCGACGATCGGCTGCATGGTGAGGCCCTTGTCGGTGCCGCAGTCCACGGAGTTGACGATGCAGTCCTGCGCCACGTCGACCAGACGACGGGTGAGATAGCCCGAGTTCGCCGTCTTCAGGGCGGTGTCCGCCAGACCCTTGCGGGCGCCGTGGGTCGAGTTGAAGTACTCGAGCACGGTCAGGCCTTCCTTGAAGTTCGAGATGATCGGCGTCTCGATGATTTCACCCGACGGCTTGGCCATCAGGCCGCGCATGCCGGCGAGCTGGCGCATCTGGGTGGGCGAGCCGCGCGCACCGGAGTGCGACATCATGTAGATCGAGTTCATCGGCTTCTGACGACCATTGTCCTCGAACTCGACCGCCTTGATGCGGGCCATCATTTCGTCGGCGACCTTTTCCGAGCACTTGGCCCAGGCGTCGACGACCTTGTTGTACTTCTCGCCCTGCGTGATCAGGCCGTCATTGTACTGCTGCTCGTATTCCTTGGCCAAGGCCTCGGTGTCCGACACCAGCTTGATCTTGGTATCCGGGATCAGCATGTCGTCCTTGCCGAACGAAATGCCGGCACGGCAGGCATGGGCGAAACCGAGCGCCATGATGCGATCGCAGAAAATGACCGTCTCCTTCTGACCGCAATGGCGGTAGACGGTGTCGATCATCTTGGAGATGTTCTTCTTGGTCATCTCCTGGTTGGCGGTCTCGTAAGGCACGTTGACGTTCTTCGGCAGAAGCTCGCCGATGATCATGCGGCCAGGCGTGGTGTCGTAGATCTTCGACACGACCTTGCCTTCGGCGTCGACCGAGCGGAAGCGGCCCTTGATCTTGGCGTGCAGGGTCACCGCCTTGGTCTCGAGCGCGTGCTGGAGTTCGCCCATGTCGGCAAACACCATGCCCTCGCCCGGCTCGTTCTGGTTGACGATCGAGAGGTAGTAGAGACCCAGAACCATGTCCTGCGACGGCACGATGATCGGCGCGCCCGAAGCCGGGTGCAGGATGTTGTTGGTCGACATCATCAGCACACGGGCTTCCAACTGTGCTTCCAGCGACAGCGGCACGTGGACCGCCATCTGGTCGCCGTCGAAGTCGGCGTTGAAGGCCGTGCAGACCAGCGGATGCAGCTGGATCGCCTTGCCTTCGATCAGGATCGGCTCGAACGCCTGGATGCCGAGGCGGTGCAGCGTCGGCGCGCGGTTCAAGAGCACCGGATGCTCGCGGATGACCTCGTCGAGGATATCCCAGACTTCCGGACGCTCCTTCTCGACCAGCTTCTTGGCCTGCTTGACGGTCGAGGAGTAACCCTTGGCGTCGAGGCGGGCGTAGATGAAGGGCTTGAACAGTTCGAGCGCCATCTTCTTGGGCAGGCCGCACTGGTGCAGCTTGAGCTCCGGACCGGTGACGATGACCGAACGGCCGGAATAGTCGACGCGCTTGCCGAGCAGGTTCTGGCGGAACCGGCCCTGCTTGCCCTTGAGCATATCCGAGAGCGACTTCAGCGGACGCTTGTTGGCGCCGGTGATGACGCGGCCACGGCGGCCGTTGTCGAACAGCGCGTCGACGGCTTCCTGCAGCATGCGCTTTTCATTGCGCACGATGATGCCGGGGGCACGCAACTCGATCAGCCGCTTCAGACGGTTGTTGCGGTTGATGACGCGTCGATAGAGATCGTTGAGGTCCGACGTCGCGAAACGTCCGCCGTCCAGCGGGACGAGCGGGCGCAGGTCCGGCGGAATCACCGGAACCACCTTCATGATCATCCATTCCGGACGGTTGCCGGACTCCATGAAGTTCTCGACGACCTTGAGCCGCTTCAGATACTTCTTCTGCTTCAGCTCGGACGTGGTCGAAGCCAGCTCCGAACGCAGGTCGCCGGCGATCTTCTCCAGGTCCATGCCGGCCAGAAGGTCATGAATGGCCTCGGCGCCGATCATGGCGGTGAAGCTATCCTCGCCATATTCGTCGACGGCGATCATGTACTCTTCCTCGCTGAGCAGCTGGTGCTCCTTCAGCGCGGTGAGGCCGGGTTCGGTGACGATGTAGTTCTCGAAGTAGAGGACGCGCTCGATGTCCTTCAGGGTCATGTCGAGCAGCGTGCCGATGCGCGAGGGCAGCGACTTCAGGAACCAGATATGGGCGACGGGTGCCGCCAGCTCGATATGGCCCATGCGCTCGCGGCGAACGCGCGACAGCGTGACTTCGACACCGCACTTTTCGCAGATGACGCCCTTGTACTTCATGCGCTTGTACTTGCCGCACAGGCACTCGTAGTCCTTGATCGGGCCAAAAATGCGCGCGCAGAACAGACCGTCACGCTCCGGCTTGAAGGTGCGGTAGTTGATGGTCTCCGGCTTCTTGATCTCGCCGAACGACCAGGACAGAATCTTCTCAGGGCTGGCGAGCGATATCCGGATGGAATCGAACACCTGCGCCGGCGCCTGGGGATTGAAGAGATTCATGACCTCTTGGTTCATGCCGTTCTCCTTTCGGGGTCCTCGAAAACCCCTTGCATCTGATGCGGGGCAAATGCCCGCTGAGTGGTCGGCCCACCGGCCGAAGAATTTGGTGCACCCGGTCGCGGGAGCCTCTCCCGCGACCGGGTGTCTTGTTTATTCCGCTGCGTCGGGCAGCCGAACCGGGGCTTCGTCGAGCTTGGTGTTCTCCAATTCGACGTTGAGGCCGAGCGACCGCATCTCCTTGACGAGAACGTTGAAGCTCTCGGGAATGCCGGCCTCGAAGGTGTCGTCACCGCGGACGATCGCCTCGTAGACCTTGGTGCGGCCAGCGACGTCGTCCGACTTCACCGTCAGCATTTCCTGCAGCGTATAGGCGGCGCCGTAGGCTTCCAGCGCCCAGACCTCCATTTCGCCGAAGCGCTGGCCGCCGAACTGCGCCTTGCCGCCCAGCGGCTGCTGGGTGACGAGCGAGTACGGACCGATCGAACGCGCGTGGATCTTGTCATCCACGAGGTGGTGAAGCTTGAGCATGTAGATGTAGCCCATCGTCACCTTGCGATCGAACGGCTCGCCGGTGCGTCCGTCATAGAGCTGCGACTGACCGCTGGTGTGCAGGCCCGCCTGCTCCAGCATGACGTTGATGTCGGCCTCGTGCGCGCCGTCGAACACCGGGGTTGCGATCGAGACGCCGCGGCGCATCTGCTCGCTCAGGCGAACGATGCTCTCGTCGTCATACTCGCGGACCGGCTCGTTGCGGTCGTTGGCGGGCATGAAGCTCTCCAGCGTCTTGCGCAGCGGCTTGATGTCGCCGGCAGACTTGTAGGCGTCGATCATCTCGCCGATCTTCCTGCCCATTCCGGCGCAAGCCCAGCCCAGATGCGTTTCCAGGATCTGGCCGACATTCATGCGGCTCGGCACACCCAGTGGGTTGAGCACGATATCGGCATGCGTGCCGTCCTCGAGGAAAGGCATGTCCTCGACCGGAACGATGCGCGACACGACACCCTTGTTGCCGTGACGGCCGGCCATCTTGTCACCCGGCTGCATCTTGCGCTTCACCGCCACGAAGACCTTGACCATCTTCATGACGCCCGGAGGCATTTCGTCGCCGCGCTGCACCTTCTCGACCTTGTCCATGAAGCGCTGTTCGAGTGCCTTCTTGGAATCGTCGTACTGGCCGCGCAGGGCTTCCAGTTCGCTCTGGAGCTTTTCGTTCTCCACGGCGAACTGCCACCACTGCGAACGCGGATACTCGTCGAGCGTGTCCTTCGACAGCGTCGAGCCCTTCTTGAAGCCCTTCGGTCCGGCGATCGCTTCCTTGCCGACGAGCACGTCGGAAAGGCGCGCGTAGACGTTGCGATCCAGGATCGCCTGCTCGTCGTCACGGTCCTTGGCGAGGCGTTCGATCTCCTCGCGCTCGATCGCCATGGCGCGCTCGTCCTTCTCCACACCGTGGCGATTGAACACGCGCACCTCGACGACGGTGCCGAAGGTGCCCGGAGGCATGCGCATCGAGGTGTCGCGCACATCGGATGCCTTTTCGCCGAAGATGGCGCGCAGAAGCTTTTCTTCCGGCGTCATCGGGCTTTCGCCCTTCGGCGTGATCTTGCCGACCAGGATATCGCCCGGCTGAACTTCGGCACCGATATAGACGATGCCGGCTTCATCGAGGTTCTTCAGCGCTTCTTCCGAGACGTTCGGAATGTCGCGCGTGATTTCCTCCGGTCCGAGCTTGGTGTCGCGCGCCATGACCTCGAACTCCTCGATGTGGATCGAGGTGAAGACGTCGTCGGCGACGATGCGCTCGGACAGGAGGATCGAGTCCTCGTAGTTGTAGCCGTTCCACGGCATGAACGCGACCAGCACGTTGCGGCCGAGAGCCAGATCGCCGAGCTCGGTCGAAGGACCGTCCGCGATGATGTCGCCCTTGTTGACCCGGTCGCCCATGCGCACCAGCGGACGCTGGTTGATGCAGGTGTTCTGGTTCGAACGCTGGAACTTCATCAGCCGGTAGATGTCGACGCCGGACTTGCCCGGATCGAGGTCTTCCGTTGCGCGGATGACGATACGCGTCGCGTCCACCTGGTCGACGATGCCGCCGCGGCGGGCGCCGATGGCGGCGCCCGAGTCACGAGCGACGATCGGCTCCATGCCGGTGCCGACGAACGGCGCCTCGGCGCGCACCAGCGGCACGGCCTGGCGCTGCATGTTCGAGCCCATCAGCGCGCGGTTGGCGTCGTCGTTCTCAAGGAACGGAATCAGGGCCGCGGCCACCGACACCATCTGCTTGGGCGAAACGTCCATCAGGTCGACGTTTTCGCGCGGCGCCATCATCACTTCGCCGGCACTGCGGCAAATGACGAATTCGTCGACAAAGCGACCATCCTTGTCGAGCTCGGCATTGGCCTGCGCGACATGGTGCTTGGCCTCTTCCATCGCCGACAGATAGACGACGTCATTGGTCAGCTTGCCGTCGACGATCTTGCGGTACGGGCTCTCGATGAAGCCGTACTTGTTGACGCGCGCGAAGGTGGCGAGCGAGTTGATCAGGCCGATATTCGGGCCTTCCGGCGTCTCGATCGGGCAGATGCGGCCGTAATGCGTCGGGTGCACGTCGCGCACCTCGAAGCCGGCGCGCTCGCGGGTCAGACCACCCGGTCCAAGCGCGGAGAGACGGCGCTTGTGGGTGATCTCCGACAGCGGATTGGTCTGGTCCATGAACTGCGACAGCTGCGAGGAACCGAAGAACTCGCGCACGGCGGCAGCCGCCGGCTTGGCGTTGATCAGGTCCTGCGGCATGACCGTGTCGATCTCGATCGAGGACATACGCTCCTTGATCGCGCGCTCCATGCGCAGCAGGCCGACGCGGTACTGGTTTTCCATCAGCTCGCCGACCGAACGCACGCGGCGATTGCCGAGATTGTCGATGTCGTCGATCTCGCCCTTGCCGTCACGCAGTTCGACCAGCGTCTTGACCACGGCCAGGATGTCGTCCTTGCGCAATACACGCACGGTGTCCTCGGCCTTGAGTTCGAGGCGCATGTTCATCTTGACGCGGCCAACGGCGGACAGGTCGTAGCGCTCGCTGTCGAAGAACAGCGAGTTGAACATGGCTTCAGCGGTTTCGAGCGTCGGCGGCTCGCCGGGGCGCATGACACGATAGATGTCGAACAGCGCGTCCTGGCGGCTCTCGTTCTTGTCGACGGCGAGCGTGTTGCGGATGTAGGCGCCGACATTGACGTGATCGATGTCGAGTATCTGGATCTCGTCCTCGCCGGTGCCAAGCAGCACCTTCAGCGTCTTGTCATCGATCTCGTCGCCGGCCTCGAGGAAGATCTCGCCGGTGGCGTAATTGACGATGTCCTCGGCGAGATAGTTGCCGAGCAGGTCCTCGTCGGTCGCCTTGATCGCCTTCAGGCCCTTTTCGCCGAGCTGGCGGGCCTGGCGGGCGGTGATCTTCTTGCCGGCCTCGACAACGACCTCACCCGTGTCGGCGTCGACCAGGTCGCCGACGGCCTTCAGGCCGCGGAAACGATCGACGTTGAACGGAATGCGCCAGTGATCGCCGGCGCGCTTGTAGGTGATCTTGTTGTAGAAGGTCGACAGGATCTCTTCGCCGTCCATTCCGAGCGCCATCAGCAGCGACGTCACCGGAATCTTGCGGCGACGGTCGATGCGGGCGTGCACGACGTCCTTGGAATCGAACTCGATGTCGAGCCACGAACCGCGATAGGGGATGACGCGCGCGGCAAACAGGAGCTTGCCCGACGAGTGCGACTTGCCCTTGTCATGGTCGAAGAAGACGCCCGGCGAGCGGTGCATCTGCGAGACGATGACGCGCTCGGTGCCGTTGACGATGAAGGTGCCGTTCGAGGTCATGAGCGGCATGTCGCCCATGTAGACGTCCTGCTCCTTGATGTCCTTGATCGACTTCGCGCCGGTATCCTCGTCGATATCGAACACGATCAGGCGCAGCGTCACCTTCAGCGGTGCGGCATAGGTGAGGTCGCGCTGACGGCATTCGTCAACGTCGAATTTCGGTCCTTCGAACTCGTACTTCACGAACTCCAGCATCGAGGAGCCGGAAAAATCGGAGATCGGGAAGACCGACTTGAAAACAGCCTGCAGTCCCTCGTCCGGACGTCCGCCCTTGGGCTCGTCCACCATCAGGAACTGGTCATAGGACGCCTTCTGAACCTCGATGAGGTTCGGCATCTCCGCAACTTCCGGGATCTTTCCGAAGAACTTGCGTACGCGTCTGCGGCCATTGAAAGTCTGGGTCTGGGCCATCGTCGCTCCTTAGCTCTAAACTCGGGGCGAGCCTCGCCGCGGCTCGCCTTGCATCCGAACCGCCTGGGCAGCGGCTCTCTGTCTGTTCTCCGGCCCCATTACCAAACTACTTGGCGGCGGCCGGCTAAAACGGGAGAAAACCCGTTTCCTGAGAGCCGGTTTCCGGCCCTCAGGAAAGAGGTTTTCGTGCATCTCGCGCTAGGCAGCCTCCCCAGGTCGCCCGAGGGAGTGGCGGACGGCGCGAGGCCGTCCGCCGATTGTTACGCTTACTTCAGCTCGACCTTGGCGCCGGCTGCTTCCAGCTGGGCCTTGAACTTGTCGGCGTCGGCCTTGGAAACGGCTTCCTTGACCGGCTTCGGAGCCGCTTCGACCAGGTCCTTGGCTTCCTTGAGGCCAAGGCCGGTGATGGCGCGGACTTCCTTGATGACGTTGATCTTCTGGGCGCCGGCATCGGTGAGGACGACGTCGAATTCCGTCTTTTCCTCGACCGGAGCGGCGGCAGCGGCAGCGCCGCCGGCAGCGGCAACAGCCACGGGAGCAGCAGCCGAAACGCCCCACTTTTCTTCCAGAAGCTTCGACAGCTCAGCCGCCTCAAGGACGGTCAGCTTCGAAAGGTCGTCTACGATCTTTGCGAGATCAGCCATTGTTGTATTCCTTCATAAGGTTCGAACGTGTGTTTGTGATAGCGAGGAACGGCCTCATGCCGCCTCGTCCTTCCGGGCGTAAGCGCCGATGACACGCGCGACCGAAGCCGCGGGCGCATTGACGATCTGGGCGATCCGGGTTGCCGGCGTGGCGATCATGCCAACCAGCCTGGCGCGCAGCTCGTCGAGCGACGGAAGTGTGGCGAGTGCCTTCACACCGTCGGCGTTGAGCGAGGTGGTGCCCATTGCGCCGCCGAGAATGACGAGCTTGTCATTCCCCTTGGCGAAATCGGACGCGACCTTCGGCGCCGCAATCGGATCCTCCGAATAGGCGACCAGCGTCTGTCCCTTGAACAGATCGATGATCGATGCGGAGTCCGTGCCCTGAAGAGCGATTTTGGCGAGACGGTTCTTCGCGACTTTAACGGTGCCACCGGCAGCGCGCATTTTCGACCGGAGGTCGTTCATTTGCGCGACGGTGATACCGGCATAGTGGGCCACGACCACTGAACCCGCGTTCGAGAACGCATCGTTCAGGCCCGTGACGAGTTCGCGTTTTTCCGCTCTGTCCACTGCCTATCTCCAGTTGACCCCCATCCTGCTAACGGGAACATTCCCATTCACGAGGACAGGCGTCGGGTTGCCTTTTGCCGGCCGGGCCATCCAGTAACGGATCTCCCGAACAGCGCTCGAGGATCCTGCCCCCTTTCGCCACATCGCCGGCAAGCCGGACGATGCGCAGACAAAAGGCAAACACGGTTCGAACCTTTCATTGGAGCGCTTGCTCCGTTGTCAGGTCTTCACCCGTCTCATGCAGGCCCACATGAATTAAGGCCGCCCTTTTCAATCAAGGCCGGGCCGCCTGCAATCTCGGACAGGATGTCCGGAAACCTTTCGGCTCCCGGTACCGGGCCCAGAACGATCCAGGCCCGGAATTCACTTACGGATCGGCCCGTTCAGCGGCCGATCCAAACGGTTAATCAGGACGCCGCGAGCGTCGAGACGTCGAGCTTGAGGCCCGGGCCCATCGTCGAGGTGACGGACACCTTCTTGACGTAGTTGCCCTTGGCGCCAGCCGGCTTTGCCTTGGTCACCGCATCGGCGAAGGCGCGGACGTTTTCTTCCAGCGCCTTGACGTCGAACGAGACCTTGCCGACGCCGGCGTGAACGATGCCGGCCTTCTCGACGCGGAACTCCACAGCGCCGCCCTTCGATGCCTTGACGGCGGCCGCGACGTCGGTGGTGACGGTACCGACCTTCGGGTTCGGCATCATGCCGCGCGGGCCGAGCACTTTGCCCAGACGGCCGACGAGCGGCATCATGTCCGGCGTGGCGATGCAGCGATCGAAATCGATCGTGCCCTTCTGGACGATGTCGACCAGGTCCTCCGCGCCGACGATGTCGGCGCCGGCGGCCTTGGCTTCCTCGGCCTTGTCGCCACGGGCGAACACGGCGACGCGGACCGAGCGGCCGGTGCCGTTCGGCAGGTTGACCACGCCGCGGACCATCTGGTCGGCATGGCGAGGATCAACGCCGAGATTCATCGCGACTTCGATCGTCTCGTCAAACTTAACCGTCGAGCGATCCTTGAGCAGCTTCAGCGCGTCACCCAAGGTATAAGCCTTGTTGGGATCGATGCCTTCGCGGGTCTTCGATACACGCTTTGCAATCTTTGCCATGATCTCAGCCCACCACTTCCAGACCCATCGAGCGGGCGGAGCCCTCGACCATGCGCATGGCCGCCTCGACGTCGTTTGCGTTCAGATCCTTAATCTTCTGCTCGGCGATGGCGCGGACCTTGTCGCGGCCGATCGTGCCGGCCTTGACCTTGCCCGGCTCCTTGGAGCCCGACTTCAGGTTAGCGGCCTTCTTCAGGAAGTAGCTCACCGGCGGCGTCTTCATGACGAAGGTGAACGACTTGTCCTGATAGTAGGTGATGACGACCGGAATCGGCGATCCCTTTTCCATTTCCTGGGTCTGCGCGTTGAACGCCTTGCAGAACTCCATGATGTTGATGCCGCGCTGACCAAGCGCCGGGCCGATCGGGGGCGACGGCGTAGCCGAGCCCGCGGCAACCTGGAGCTTGAGCTGGCCTGCAATTTTCTTAGCCATCTCTATTCCTGCCTTTGTCTATGCCGGCCCCTCGATCTGGGAAAACACCGGCTGTTGCAGTCTGGTGGTGCGGTTCCTGCGGCCGGCTAAAGCCGCATTCGCCTCCCACCGTTCTCAGGCCTGCGCGTTGCCGCGCCGCCTCCCCTGACCACCGGAACGGCGCCAGGGATTTCGGATCAGCCTTTTTCGACTTGTCCGAATTCCAGATCGACAGGCACGGCGCGCCCGAAGATCGAAACTTCCACCTTGAGCCGCGCCCGCTCCTCGTCCACTTCCTGGACGAAGCCGTTGAAGGACGCGAAGGGGCCATCCGAGACGCGGATCGCCTCGCCGATCTCGAAAGTAACCGAGGGCTTCGGCCGCTCGACGCCTTCCTGCACCTGGTTCAGGATGCGCTGCGCCTCGGCCTCGGTGATCGGCACCGGCTTGGAGTCGCCCAAAAACCCGGTGACCTTCGGCGTGTTCTTGACCAGAGAGAACACGGCGTCGGTCAAGTTGGCCTTCAGGAGCACATAGCCCGGAAAGAACTTGCGCTCGGCGTCGACCTTGCGGCCGCGACGAACCTCGACGACCTTCTCGGTCGGCACGACGATCTGCTCGATATCGGCGGACAGGCCCTTCTGCTTGGCCTTGTTCTCGATGTCCTCGGCGACCTTCTTCTCAAAGTTCGAATAGGCGTGGACGATGTACCAGCGCGTAGTCATTTCACGACTTCTCCGTAATCGCCGGACTTAGCGTCCAATGCCCAGAATCTGTTCGACCGCGAGGCCCATGAGCTGATCGGCGGTGAAGAAAAAGATCATCGCGATCACAGCGAAAGCCAGAACCATCACCGTCGAGATCATCGTTTCGCGTCGCGACGGCCAAGTCACCTTGGCGGTCTCCGCGCGAACCTGCTGGAGAAAGACGAAAGGATTTGTGGTTTTCGAAGCCATATGCCGCTCTGTCTTCAAGACCCGTTGGCCGGGTCTCCTGGATGATCCCGCTGGCCGGGACGTGCCGCCTGGGTCCATTTTCGCGCCGAATCAGCGCAATCATTTCGCCCATGCAAATCAGACGCGTAAAGCCGGCTTCCCAGCTCCACGCGTCGCGTGTCTGTTTCGTCTACATAAAACCGATTCTTGATCCACGCAAGTGGCAAGTGTCCGCTTTATGACCAAACGCCGCCTCGGAACCATCCAGTCGTTCCGTCCCGGCTATGGCGCCCTTATGCCTCAATCAGCCTAATATGGCAAGCCGGTCGCCGATTTTCAAAGGGCAGCCCGCAGAAATATCGTTTCTGATGGCCGTTTAGGAAATGGCTGAGTTTTTGTTTTGGCGTGCCATTTCTCGAAATGGCACGGGCAGCAGGGCTCGAACCTACGACCTGCGGTTTTGGAGACCGCCGCTCTACCAACTGAGCTATGCCCGTACACGTGCGCCTCGGCGCAGCAGGGGCTTCCTAAAAGCTTCCGCGCGCTCTGTAAAGAGCGGTTTGCAAGCAAACGCGCCTTCATCCCCTTTCCCGGAAATCGGGATGGTCGACGACCAGCCCGCCGCCATCGATCTCCGGTTTCATGCTCAAGTGCGCCGGCATGCTGTTCGCGGAGATCTTGCCGGCCGGCCCGTGTATCCGTTGGACGCTATTTGGTGTCCGGGACCCGGTAAGGCCCGCCGGGCACGCCCCAGCCCCAGGCCGGCATCGGCTCGGTCTCCGGGTCGCACGTTTCGCCGAGATTGGAATTCATCCTGGCGAGCCGCGATCCCCACTCGATATAGCCCATGAAGGCGGAACGGAACTCCGGATCGTCAGGCAGCCCGACGGCATCCGCGGCATCGGCCAGCAGGTTGATCCAGCGGCGGCGCTGCTCCTCCGTCAAATGCTTGCCGAGATGATGCATCACCATCTCGCGGTGGCCGCCGAATTTTTCGCTGTAGGTTTTCGGCCCGCCGAAAACCTCGCCGATAAAGGCCGCGACATGGGCGGGATGGTCGGGCGACATATGCTTGAACACCGGCCCGACGACCGGATCCCGCGCCACCTTGTCATAGAACGTCTGCGTCAGCCGGTTGAGCGCTTCGCTGCCGCCGGCCCATTCGTACAGAGTCGGAACATCCTGGCTCATACTTGACCTCCGCCCAGCGCCGCCTGCAGCGACGATAGCGGAAAAATCGAGCAAGCCTCAACCTGGCTCGATGGCCAGTTCGATGACACGGCTACCGTTCGACCGCGTGTCGGCCCCGCCATGCCAGCGCTGATCTTCGGTCGCCGACAAAAAGGGCGGCCCGAGGACCGCCCTTCCTTCTCGATCCGGCTGATGCCGGTGTCGATTACTCTTTGATGGTGACGACGATGCCGGCACCGACGGTGCGGCCGCCTTCACGGATGGCGAAGCGCAGCTTCTCTTCCATGGCGATCGGCACGATCAGCTCGACGTCGACCGTGATGTTGTCGCCAGGCATCACCATCTCGGTGCCGGCCGGCAGCGACACGATGCCGGTCACGTCGGTGGTGCGGAAGTAGAACTGCGGACGGTAGTTGGTGAAGAACGGCGTGTGACGGCCACCCTCGTCCTTGGTCAGGATGTAGGCTTCGGCCACGAACTTCTTGTGCGGCTTCACCGAACCGGGCTTGGCCAGAACCTGGCCGCGCTCGACACCTTCACGGTCGACACCGCGCAGCAGCGCGCCGATGTTGTCGCCCGCCTGGCCCTGGTCGAGCAGCTTGCGGAACATCTCGACGCCCGTGCAGGTCGTCTTGGTGGTCGGACGGATGCCGATGATCTCCAGCTCCTCGCCGACCTTGACCACGCCGCGCTCGACGCGACCGGTCACGACCGTGCCGCGGCCCGAGATCGAGAACACGTCCTCGATCGGCATCAGGAACGGCTTGTCGAGCGGACGAACCGGCGTCGGGATGTAGGCGTCGACCTGAGCCATCAGCTCGCGGATCGCGTCCTCGCCGATCTTCTTGTCCGAATCTTCCAGAGCCGCCAGCGCCGAACCCTTGACGATCGGAATGTCGTCGCCGGGGAACTCGTTCTTGGTCAGCAATTCGCGAACCTCGAGCTCGACCAGCTCAAGCAGCTCGGCATCGTCGACCTGGTCGACCTTGTTCAAAAACACCACGATCGACGGCACGCCGACCTGGCGGGCCAAAAGGATGTGCTCGCGGGTCTGCGGCATCGGGCCGTCGGCGGCCGACACAACCAGGATCGCGCCGTCCATCTGCGCGGCACCGGTGATCATGTTCTTCACATAGTCGGCGTGGCCGGGGCAGTCGACATGGGCGTAGTGGCGGTTCTCCGTCTCGTACTCAACGTGAGCCGTCGAAATCGTGATGCCGCGCGCCTTCTCTTCCGGCGCCGCGTCAATCTGGTCATAGCGCTTGTATTCGCCAAAATACTTGGTGATCGCTGCCGTCAAAGACGTCTTGCCATGATCAACGTGGCCAATCGTGCCGATGTTCACATGCGGCTTGGTGCGCTCGAATTTACCTTTTGCCATAGTCTCTTTCCTTGGACGGCCTGGACCTTCAGTTCAGTCGAATGCGGGGCGATTAGCGACAAAGGCCAAAAAACACAAGCGTCTTTTGCCCGGGCGCCTTCTCACTCGGCCCGAACCCGTGATCCGATTGCGGGGATATGGCGCTGATATAGGAACGTGTCGCGTGAAATGGAATGGCCTAAACCCCTGCGCAATCGCGCCGGCCTCCCGCGCCCCGCTCGTCGGTCGCTGTCGGATTTGTCGGCGCTTCATGGCCCATTGCGGCGGTGTTCCCGCTCTGATTTCCTGCACCGATGCATTTCATCCCGACAGCCGTTCGCGGCCCCCTGTTCATGATCGTCTCGACCGGGTCGTATCTCGTCAACGATACGATGATGAAGCTCGCTACGGCGGGCCTGCCGTCCTATGAAGTGCTGTTCCTGCGCGGCGCGGCGGCAGCGCTCTGGGGCTTTCCGCTGCTGTTTGCGCTTGGTTATGGCAAACAGATCCCGCTGATCTTCGACAAGCGCGTGCTGCACCGCAACCTGCTCGAACTGGCCGCCATCCTTTGTTACGTGGTGGCGCTCGCCAACATGCAGATTGCCGATTCCACCGCGCTCGGACAGGTCACGCCGCTGTTGATGCTGGTCGGCTCCTCTATCCTGTTCGGCGAGCGCATCGGCGGCCAGCGCATGGCGCTGATCGGTCTCGGCTTCATCGGCGCGCTGATGGTGGCGCAACCGACCATGCAGGGCATCTCGGTCTACGCCTTGCTGGCGCTCGGCAACGCGGCATTGTCGGCCGCGCGCGATCTCACCGGCAGGCGGGTTCCGGCCGAGGTGCCGGGAATGATCGTGGCGATTTCCGCCGTCGTCGTGGTGCTGATCGGCGCCGGTGCGGCACACCTGGTTTCAGAGCGCTGGATCATGCCCGGAGCACATCATTTGCTGCTCATGGCCGGAGCCGGGTTCTTCCTGATCTTCGGCCATTTCTTCATCTTCATGGCCTATCGCGTCGGGCCGACCAGCGCGGTGGCGCCGTTCTACTACTGCTTCACCGTCTGGGCGATGATTTCGGGCCTGCTGGTGTTCGGACAATTCCCCAACGCACTGGCGATCTGCGGCATCCTTCTGGTTGTGGGTAGCGGACTGGCCATCGTCTCGCTCGACCAGCGCAGGCGCCGGCTGACTGTCGTGGCCTAAGTCGGCTCCAGTTGCGGCCGATCATCGCCGGGGTCTCGCCGCAAAGCTCAACACGCTGCCCGCGAGATCCTCAAGAGGGTCGGATAGGACGCGCCAGACGGCGCTCCGCGGTGGCAAACACCGCCGATGATGGACAGACGACGGCGCATGACCCGAAAGGCGGGATCCGGTTTCGGGAAAGGTCATGGACAAGCGAACGGATAAAATCCCATCCCGAACCTTCGGAATGGGACTGGTGCTAAATAGTCCGCTTGCCGGCGAACTGGTGGTAAGCCCACAACACGACCACGGCGCCCACCACCGCGACGATCAGGCTGTAGATGTTGAGACCGGTCACGCCCGACGCGCCGAAAGCGCTGAAGATCAGGCCGCCGACAATGGCGCCGACAATGCCGAGCACGATATCCATGATCATGCCCTGGCCGCTCTTGTTGACGATCTTGCTGCCAAGAAAGCCGGCGATGACTCCCAGAATAATCCAGCTGATGATTGACATTTTTCCTCTCCAATCCCCTGCCGCGTCCATCATTTTCATATGATTGTCAAAAGCTCAAGCCAGCTTGAAATTCCGCCCGATTGCGTCATTGTGACGATGGGACGGGCTTGGTTGACAAGGAGATCCACGATGGGACTGTTTGACAATGCCGTTCCGGGCGGCAACATCACCAAACCCCTGATGATCGCGCTCGGCGCGCTGCTGGTCGGAAAGATGCTGAGCGGCAGGAGTGCCGAACAGCCGGAGCAACCCCAAGCTCCCGTACCGGCCGAGCCCAGTGAAACCACGGCCGGCGATGGCGGCCTGCTTGGCGGACTGGGCGGCCTGCTCGACAAATTGAAGAACTCCGGCCACGGCAACGTCGCTGATTCCTGGGTCGGCACCGGCCAGAACCAGCCGATCAACGCCAACGACCTGGGCAACGCGATCGGACCGCAGGTCATCCGCGAGATCGCGCAACGGACGGGACTCGACGAGCAGGAACTGCTCAAGCAATTGAGCACGGCCTTGCCTGGCATCGTCGACAAGCTGACGCCGAACGGCCAGGTGCCGCAGCAACACCAGGTCGCGTCGGCCTTCAACAGCTGAAGCGAGCGGACAGCCATCCTCTGGAGCGCTGCGCGACCTGGCCGCGCAGTGTTTCAGCTTGCCGATGGCGTGGGTTGGAGATCTGGAGCGGGTAGCGGGAATCGAACCCGCATATTCAGCTTGGAAGGCTGCTGCTCTACCACTGAGCTATACCCGCGCCGTGCACTGAAGTACCGGATTCCACGGAAAAGCGCCATGCGCTTTTCGCCTCCGACACTTTCACGTTTCAGGGCTTCCGGGCCGGCAGTGGTGGAGAGGGTTGGATTCGAACCAACGTAGGCTAAGCCAACGGATTTACAGTCCGTCCCCTTTAACCACTCGGGCACCTCTCCAGTCTGCCGCCGGAGCCATGCAACGAGGCATTCTTGCCGATCCGGACCCGAGTATCACTTCTCCGAAATCAGCGAAGCGCCTTATGGCGGCAAGGCCAGTGGGTGTCAACCGCGTGGCAAGGGTTTTTCGATGTTGTTCGCCGGCTGCGGCGACGGGCCATATCCCTGGCCGCCGGAGACCGCTATAGAAGCCGGCCATGAGCAACAAGACCGGCACCCCGAAAGACACCCACTACGCCAAGCTGCGTCGTGCACACCGCGACGAAAAGAGCGGCGGCGCGCCGGCATTCCGGCCGCGCCAGCCCATGCCGCCGGGCGAGAACGCAGCCGACGGGCTGGTGCGGCTCTATGGCCTGCATACGGTGCGCGCGGCGCTCGACAATCCGCGCCGCAAGATCCGGAAAATGCTGGTGACGCGCAATGCCGCCGAGCGGCTGGGACTGGCCGACCTCGCGGCCCTGCCCTTCAAGGCGGAGTTGGTCGAACCCAGGGACATCGACAAGATCACGGGTTCGGATGCCGTGCACCAAGGCGCGTTGATCGAGGCCGAGCCGCTGAAGCCCAAGCGCCTCGACGCTCTCGGCAATACAAAGCTGGTGCTGGTGCTCGACCAGATCACCGATCCGCACAATGTCGGCGCCATCCTACGCTCGGCGGTCGCCTTCGATGCCGGCGCGCTGATCACCACGGCGCGCCACAGCCCGCAGGAATCGGGCGTGCTGGCGAAATCAGCCTCGGGCGCGCTCGAACATATCGACCAGATCGAGGTGAAGAACCTGGCCGACGCGCTCGCGCAACTGCACGAGGCCGGCTTCCAGACAATCGGTCTCGATTCGGACGGCCCGGCCGAACTCGAAACGAGCTTTGCCGGCGACAAGCTTGCCCTGGTGCTGGGCGCGGAAGGCAAGGGCCTGCGCCAGAAGACGCGCGAGACGGTGACGACACTGGCTCGCCTCGACATGCCCGGCGCCATCCGCTCGCTCAACGTGTCGAACGCGGCGGCGGTAAGCCTTTATGCGGCACGGAAATTCTTGAGGCAGTAGGGCAGTACGGCAGTAGGGTTTCCAAATCGGCCGGAACGGGCGGCTCCTACTGCCCTACTGCCCTACCTCATGCCCGGCCATCCGCTCCAGCGCCCTGACCAGGGCCGAGTGATCCTCCCTGGCGCCGCCATTGGCGGTGCAGGAATTGAACAGTTGCTGGGTGGTCGACGTGTTGGGCAGGGAGACGCCGAGCGCCCTTGCGCCTTCCAGGGCGAGGTTGAGATCCTTCTGGTGCAGTTCGATGCGGAAACCCGGCGCGAAGGTGCGCCTGACCATGCGTTCGCCATGCACTTCGAGGATGCGCGAGGCGGCCAACCCGCCCATCAGCGCCTGCCTGACCTTGGCGGGGTCGGCGCCGGCTTTCGAAGCAAAAACAAGCGCTTCGGCGACGGCTTCAATGGTCAGCGCGACGACGATCTGGTTGGCGACCTTGGTGGTCTGGCCGACGCCGTTCGGTCCGACCAGGGTGATGTTCTTGCCCATCTTCTCGAAAACGGGCCTGGCGCGCTCGAACGCCCTCTCCTCGCCGCCGACCATGATGGTGAGCGATGCGGCCTTGGCTCCCACCTCGCCGCCCGAGACCGGCGCATCGAGATAGTCGCAGCCCAGTTCGTTGATTTTTTTGGCGAAGACCTTGGTCTCGATCGGTGAGATCGAGCTCATGTCGATGGCCAATTTGCCTTTGGAAAGACCTGATGCGACGCCGTTGTCGCCGAACAGCACCTCGGCCACCTCCGGTGTGTCGGGCACCATGGTGATGATGATATCGGCGGCCTTCGCCACGGCGGCATGGCCGGTGACAGTTTTCAGTCCCTTGGCCACCAGTTCGGCCTGTGGCCTGGAGCGGTGGTCGCTGGCGATCACCGTGTAGCCGGCGTCCAGCAAATGTCCCGCCATCGGCGCGCCCATGATGCCAAGGCCGATGAAGCCGATGGTTTCCATTGTGGTTCTCCGTCTTGTTGAGGTTGCGTTCCTTCACGCCCCCCTCTGGCCTGCCGGCCATCTCCCCCACAGGTGGGGAGATTGGCAGTTTCGGCGCTGGCCCCAACTTTCCCGGTTCAAAATTTAGCGAAGCCGCCGGTGACATCCAACCTCCGCCCTTGGTGGGGGAGATGGCCGACAGGCCAGAGGAGGGCGTGAAGGAACGCGAGTTCGATTTCGACAGCTAAGCCGCCGCGCTTCCCTGCCCGGCCAGTTCCCGGAACCACCCCAACCCTTGCTCAGTTCCGGCCTTCGGCTTGTATTCCGCGCCGACCCAGCCGGAATAACCAATGCGGTCGATATGCTCGTACAGGAAGGGATAGTTGATCTCGCCCGTCCCCGGCTCGTGACGGCCGGGATTGTCCGCAAGCTGGATATGCGCGATGCGGCCGAGGTTTGCCTCCATGGTACGGGCGAGATCCCCCTCCATGATCTGCATGTGGTAGATGTCGTATTGCAGGAACAGGTTCTTCGAGCCGACGCGGTCGATCAGCGCCAGCGCCTGGTCGGAATAATTGAGGAAGAAGCCTGGAATGTCGCGCGTGTTGATCGGCTCGATCAGCAATTTGATACCGGCCTGCTCCAGTTTCTCCGCCGCGAAGGCGAGGTTCTCGGCAAAGACATCCTCGAGCACCTTGCGGTCGACACCGGCGGGCGCGATGCCGGCCAGGCAATTGACCTGTGAGCAGCCGAGCGCCTGCGCATAGGCGATCGCCTTGGCGATGCCCTGGCGGAATTCCGGCACACGGTCCGGCAGCACTGCGATACCGCGCTCGCCCTTGCCCCAGTCGCCGGCCGGCAGGTTGAACAGCACCTGTGTCAGGCCGTTCTTCTTCAGCCGCGCGGCCACCATCTCGGGGGCATGGTCATAGGGGCCTACATATTCGACGCCTTTGAAGCCGGCGCGGGCGGCGGCATCGAAGCGGTCGAGAAAATCGTGCTCGCCAAAGAGCATCGAAAGATTGGCGGAAAAACGCGGCATTCTTTTTCTCCTAGTCCAGCATCACGATCGCCGTCGGGGCGTCTTCTTGGTGTTCGGCAAGGTCCTCGAATTCGGTGACCTTGTCGATCTCGGTGCCCATCGAGATGTTGGTGACGCGTTCGAGGATGAATTCGAGCACTACGGGAACCTGATGCTCCTTCATCAGCCGCTGCGCCTGCTTGAAGGCACCGGCGAATTCTTCCGGTTTGCGCACCCTGACCGCCTTGCAGCCCATTGCCTCGGCAACAGCGACGTGGTCGACACCGTAGCCGGCCTCGGGATCGTCCGACCGGTTGATGTTCTCGAAAGCAAGGCTGACCTCGTAATCCATCGAGAAGCCGCGCTGCGCCTGGCGGATCAGGCCGAGATAGGCATTGTTCACGACGACGTGGATGTAGGGCAGCCTGTGCTGCGCGCCGACCGCCAGTTCTTCGATCATGAACTGGAAGTCATAGTCGCCCGACAGCGCCACGATGGTGCGGTCGGGATCGGCGGCGCGCACGCCAAGGGCTGCCGGCAGTGTCCAGCCGAGCGGGCCGGCCTGGCCGCAATTGATCCAGTTGCGGGGCTTGTAGACATGCAGGAACTGCGCGCCGGCGATCTGCGACAGGCCGATCGTGGTGACGTAGGTGACGTCGCGCCCGAACGCCTTGTTCATCTCCTCATAGACGCGCTGCGGCTTGAGCGGCACCTGGTCGAAATGCGTCTTGCGCTTCATGGTCTTCTTGCGGCCTTGGCATTCCTTCGCCCAGCCCGACCAGTCGCGCAGTCTTCCGGCCGTTTTCCATTCGGTAGCGACGTCGAGCAGTATCTTCAGTGCGGCACCCGCATCCGAGACGACGCCGAGATCTGGTGCGAACACGCGGCCGATCTGCGTCGGCTCGATGTCGACATGGATGAACTTTTTTCCCTTGGTGTAGACATCGACCGAACCGGTGTGGCGGTTTGCCCAGCGGTTGCCGATGCCGAACACGAAGTCGGCCTCGAGCATCGTTGCGTTGCCGTAGCGGTGCGAGGTCTGCAGGCCGCACATGCCGGCCATCAGCCGATGGTCGTCGGGGATCGCGCCCCAGCCCATTAGCGTCGGGATGACGGGCACGCCGGTGATTTCGGCGAACTCGATCAACAGGTCCGACGCATCGGCATTGATGATGCCGCCGCCGGCGACGATCAGCGGCTTTTCGGCGGCGTTGAGCATCGCCAGAGCCTTTTCGGCCTGGGCGCGCGTCATCGCCGGCTTGAACGGCGCGAGCGGCTCATAGGCGTCGATGTCGAACTCGATCTCGGCCAATTGGACGTCGACCGGCAGGTCGATCAGCACCGGTCCCGGGCGCGAAGACCTCATCAGGTGGAATGCCTTCTGAAGCGCCATCGGCACGAGATAAGGCTCCATGACCGTGACCGCCCATTTGGCGACGGGCGACGCGATGGCGGCGATGTCGACGGCCTGGAAATCCTCCTTGTTCAGCCGCGCCCGCGGCGCCTGGCCGGTGATGCAGAGGATCGGGATGGAATCGGCTGATGCCGAATAGAGCCCGGTGATCATGTCGGTGCCGGCCGGGCCTGAGGTGCCGATGCAGAGCCCGATATTGCCTGCCTTGGCCCTGGTAAAACCTTCGGCCATGTGCGACGCGCCCTCGACATGACGGGCCAGCACATGGCGGATCGTGCCCCTCGCCTTCAGGGCCGAGTAGAGCGGATTGATCGCCGCGCCCGGCACGCCGAAGGCGCAGGCGATGCCTTCCTTTTCGAGAACGAGAACCGCAGCATCGACAGCGCGCATCCTGGCCATTGTTCCGACCCTCCACAGGGTTGTGATTGTTGGATAACCGAGAATGTCAGCAAGCCCGCTATTTTTCAATTTTTTCAGAATATTTTTTCATTTCTAGGAAGCTGCCGTTGTCATTTGATTTCCTTTCTCTTTTTGTTTTCCAAATAGTGGCAATGCAGAACGCGTGAAAAACTTTTTCATTGTCCGTTCGGGAAAATCGGGCATGATGGCGTAAATGGAAACCGCTGAAAAACGCCAGCGCGGCCGGCCGCGCGCCTTCAACGGCCCGTCGGAAGCGGCTTCGGTGCAGTCGTTGGACCGGGCCTTGCGCATCCTGGCCATCGTTGCCGAAGGCAGCGGCCTGTCGCTGAGCGAGATATCCGCGCAAAGCGGCCTGGCTGCCTCTACCGCCTACCGCATGCTGACGACGCTCGAAAACCACGGCATGGTCGAGTTCGACAGTTCGGACCAGCTTTGGTCGATCGGCGTCGAGACCTACCGGATGGGCGCGGCGTTCCTGCGCCGCCGCAAGCTGGTCGACCGCGCGCGCATCGTCATGCAGGAGCTGATGGAGAAAACCGGCGAGACCGCCAATCTCGGCGTCGCCGAGGACGATTGCGTGGTGTTCGTCAGTCAGGTCGAGACCCACCAGGCGATCCGCGCCTTCTTCCGACCGGGCACGCGGAGCCCTTTTCACGCATCCGGCATCGGCAAGGCGGTGCTGGCCCATCTCGAGCCGGAGCGCGTCGGAGCCATCCTGCGCAAGGCCGGCCTGCAGCGCTTTACCGACAGGACGCTGTCCGACATCCCTGCCCTCGCGCATGATCTCGCGACGATCAAGCTGCGCGGCTGGTCGGTCGACGACGAGGAACGGCACCCAGGCATGCGCTGCGTGGCATCAGCCATCTTCAACGAATTCGGCGAGCCGATCGGCGGTGTCTCGGTGTCGGGGCCGACCGTTCGGGTGACGCCTGAGAGGCTGGCCGAGATCGGCCCGCTGGTGCACAGCGCCGCGGCCGAGGTCACAAAGATGATCGGCGGCGTGCAAACCGGATGATCAACCTGCTCCGGGCAGCGCGCTTCTGCTCGCAAGATCGAAGAAATCGAGCAGGATCGCCATGCCGACACCGCAGGCGGTGAAGACGAGGCCGGTGATGAAGATGCGGTTGGCGCGTTCATAGGCGCTCAGCCGCAGGCACTTTGTGTCGAGCAGAAGCGACAATGCCCGCATCTGCAAGGCGATGCCGGCCAGGATCGGCAGCACGGCGACGAGATGATAGGTCTGCCACGGGATCGGATTGGCGGCCCAATGCGTGATGAAGCCCAGGGAAAACGCCAGCAGGATGCCGACGGCCGTGACCGTGCCGTTGCGGAAAATGATTTCGACCTGTTCCTCTTTCGGGTCCTGCTCGTCCAAGGATCACCCTCCCCCATATCGCCCGCAGATCATCGCCAAAGCAGATTAGGCCTTCGGGAAATGCCTGTACATTGCCGATCGCATCGACAAAACCGAGGACTTTCAGGCATCTCATTGAAAGTCGGCTATCCAACAGGCGTGCCGCTGTCCAAGCAATAGAAAAGAGGCTCGCCTGAGCCCCTCTTCTGGTGCTGAACGGTGCTCCTCCTCTCAGAGACGGCAGTAATGGCGATAGCCGTCGTAACCGATGTAGGTGTCGGAGTCCGGATCGTAGCTCGAATAGCGATCGAAGCAGCGGCGGACATGCCACGAGCCGCCGTCCTCATCCACATAGACAGCGCGGGGCTGGGCAAGCAGGCTGCCCAGGACAAAACCGCCGACGCCGGCGGCGATGCCGATGCCGAGGCCATGGTGGTGGTGATGCGAATGAGCCGCCGAAGGCTGAACGGTGCCGACCAAAGCGGTGGCGGCGACGGTGGTGGCGATGAGGCTGGAAACGAGTGCGCGCTTGAACATGATGATCTCCTTGCTTCGTTTGGAGAGGCGACCCATCCGCCTCTTGATCATCTGTCGTTCGGCACAAGAAAAAGGTTCGAATCTTTTTTGAACGTGAACCGAGGAGGTCGTGCTGACGGCGGCCTGCAAGGGCCTGGCTAGACATTGATGACCGGTCCCATTTCGCCCAACGAAAAAGGACGGCCGAAGCCGCCCTTTCGGGAGAATTGGGTCCCTCCATCAAAGAAAGATGATCACCTTGCCGTGCTTGTGGTAATGATGGTTATGGTGCTTCCACCAAAACTTCTTGAAGTGCTTCTTGTGATGGTTGTGGTGATGATGGTGGCCGTGCATGCCGTGGGCCGACGACGTGCCGACGGTGCCGGCGAGCGCGCCGGTGGCGACGAAAATGGCAACGAGGCCTGAAACGAGAGTGCGCTGGAACATGATGATCTCCTGGATCTTTTGATCGAGGCGACCCATTCGCCTCTGACCATCAGTCGGCGCGGCGCGGGAAAAGGTTCGAAAGGTGGAGGAGATTTTTTTCGGCAAGGCCGGAGACGGGATGAATCGTGAGTAGTGAGTAGTGAGTAGTGAGTAGTGAGTAGTAGGCTATGAGCAGCAGGCTGACTACTGACTACTGACTACTGACTACTGACTACTGACTACTGACTACTATTCACCACCCCATGCCCGTGACATGGCGCAGCCAGAAGGCGAGCGCGATGAAGCCGATGATGGTGGTGACGCCGGTCCAGTCGATATTGGCGTTCTTGACGCTCCTGATAAGCTTCACCAGAAGCATCCAGGCTATGACGACGATCGGCAGGATGATGACAAATCTGATCATGCGACAGCCTCGCCCAAGCGATTGCACCTGCCGTAGATATAGGAAGCGAATTGGCCGTTTTCAGGATGCCGTGCCTGTTGCCCGGCAGCGTTCATGAGCGCCTCAAAACCGACATTTGTCTTTACTGGCGCCGCAAATATGGCTAACCGGTGCCGCATGCCCTTGTAGCTCAGCTGGTAGAGCAGCGGTTTTGTAATTCGCTGGATCAATCAGCTAAGGATTTGGAAAGCCCTAACGTTTTTCAAATCCGGGTTTCAGGGGTATACGTACGGGTAAATGTGCCGCCTTAGCTCAGATGGTAGAGCAGTAGTTTTGTAAACTATTGGTCGGGGGTTCGAGTCCCTCAGGCGGCACCAAATCCTACTCCCTCTCAGATGCCACGTTTCTTGTGCCTTGGGAGGTTGCGCCTAGGGCCGGGCGAGAATTTCGAATCCAGCCCTTTGCGAGCATCGACCTTGTCAGGGAACATCTCCACCATTTTGTCGATACAGGGTGTCAGCATTGAAGTTGCTACCTGTAAGAACATGGTGAGATATCCAAGATCGACCTCGTTCATAATACTCGTTCCCCTGCCATTTGCCTCTAGCCGATAAAATGAGAATGTAAGCACGTGGGTGTGTTGAGACAGGGTGTCCCACATCCAATAGAAGTACTTCGGCTCAATGCCGACATGTTCAAGCTGTTCGTTGCGCGTCCAGATAGTGAGGTCGTTCCCTTCCAAGAGTTTTTTCTGAAGCTTGTCATCAAGCTTGGTAAACCAAGGATTGTTTGTGAGGCGCGAACGAATTTCCGCTGCCTGCTCCTTGAAGCCGTCCCGTTGATCCTTGTGCCCAAGGCCCGCGAACAGGCGCTGACGACGACAACAGTCGTAGAGATTCATTACGTCCAGCTTCGCGCCCCACTCGTCGAAATTTTCGGGGATGTCGACAATATAGGCAAAGAGCATACGCCCCTCTATCAGCGCCCTCACGTGGCCCGCGATTGCTGAAAAATCCCAAAACTCGCTGTCTGACTGCACCCATCGCGATCTTGGGGCGGCCCTAATGATGCCTATCGCGTGCGCGCACAATCGCGTGAAAATGTGGGTTCCGTAGCCAAAGTATGGAACGGCCTCGCGCGGGCCGCCAGCTTGCCCTACAGCAAGAGCTTCACAGACGGCAGCATCGAACTCCGCTAATGCCTCCACGTAGTCCCTGATGGTTAGCTTCGGCGGCGCTTCGTCTAGGGGTGGGATATCTGTATTCCCCTTAGAGGGCATCCGTCCGCTCCAACTCCATGTTGATTCCACCGGCATTTCCGCAGCCTGATTGCGGCTCGCCCTAGCATTATTGCGAGGTCGGGGCTGCACTGATTATAAGTGAAGTGGGCCTCAATACACATATCCCGACATCGACATTAACGAATGCCATGCGAGCCGCACAAATGTTACCATGGTCGGAATAAGCAACAACGAGAAACCAATCGTGTAGAGCATGAAAACGTACAGGCGCGCTCTAAAACGGCTATAATTGAGAGTTTTATACAGCACGAAAGCTATATCCTTCGCGTGAACCGACGACAGATTTTTGAACGGCATGGTAAAGGCCCATATTGCCTTCGGGCTACTCCATACATTGTATGCTATCTGATTTATGTTCGGATACCCTGAGCTTGTATACATCGACAAAAGAAACTCATTTTCGGTTTCTGACGGGTCGGCATTTGTCTCTCTGACACCTGCCCATTCTTTCTGTTCAGGAAGATTCATCGTTGCGTCAAACATCTCGTGTATTAGCTGGCTGAAATCTTCCTCAACTTCTGGAGGATACTCTGGATTCAGAGAGGTGCTTTTTTCATCAAAATATCCCACATGATCGCAATATGCGTTCAACACGAATTGTAAATTTGACTTCGCTACGACGCTATTTTCACGCAAATTGGTTGCAGATAAATACGCGTCTATGTTTGGCTCATTCTTTACCGCGCTTGGGCACAACACGTTGAATATAAACGATCCAAATCCCAATGAGCACAGACCAAAATATAAAAAATAAATGTTATTCGCATAGAACCCGGTTCCGTTACTGGTTGAGCCGGCATCGCCCCCAATATCACGTATGAATTTTGTACTAAATTGAAATACGCTATGAAAATTCTGATTAAATATAATAACCGTCCCTATAAGGGGTATTAGGATGGTCATCCGTACCGCGCGCGATCGTCCGATTACCGCCAATTGCGACCATAAAAGGAGCCCCGATGATCGTTGAGTTATCTCACGCCGATAAGCAGAGTCCGCGAATATTTTTGTCAGAATACGGAGAGGACGTCGAACTACGCCAATCATTTTTCTGCCTACCCTCGGAACGCTCGTTGAACCGTATCGCCCTTGACCGTAAGGGCATCGAACGCAACAGAACGGCTGCACACACGACCGGACTAGCAGCAAATCAGAGCCCAAGGTAAGTTGGCGCAGTAGCCATACGCAAGCGTTTTTGGGCGATTCGGAGGGACGATGAAACGGACCAGCAAAGCGGCCCTAATTTTGATGCTAGCTCTAACAGTCGTTGCGACTGGTCTCGCGATTTTGAGTGCCTGGAGTGGCGATCCTCGAACCTCGAAATTGTTTCTGACGGCGTCCACCTTCGCCGGGATCGTCGCAGCGGTTCAGCTCGAGGTAGCGGGGTTTTTCGGGAAGCTGTTTGACGAATATTCCGACGGGAAGAAATATCCCTTCGGCCCACCATCGCATATCACTCGCGAGATAATTGATCACCCGGATTGGGCGCTCTTTGCCGGTATTCGAGACACGCTTTTTTTCGATACCCGTTTCGCCTTTTGGATTGCTCTGCTGAGCTTTGTACTCTCGTTGATTGGCATCTGGTTGGCATAGCCGCTACCCCTGCGGTTACCCCACCCGCGCAAGGCGGTGCCAATTGCACCGCTGCACCTTGTATTGGTTGCGAAATCCGCGTGCGTTCGATTCGAGCTAGCGCCTGTCTGAATGTTTGCTGCTCTCTCGTCTCGCCTAGCTCTTCGCAAACTGTGAATTCCAGCCTGACCGGCCCGCCACGGTCGCAGTTCCTGCAAAGCAAAGCAGCTCAATAGTGCTGAACAGCGCATCTTTGCCATAGCGCTTGATAAGCGCTTCAGATTTAACGTCGACATGATGTGAGCAGTTTTTGCACCATGCACGTAGGATATGCCATTCGCGCAGATCGCGCAGCGCTACGTCCAGGCGGGCGTGTATGCTGCCATCAACGATGCTTTGTGAGGGATCGCCGGTTCGCTCATCGTAGCAGGGCAAACTACCGACCGACGTCGCCGCAATTGCGCCTATAGCCACAGCGTGGTAAACATTACTCCGCACGTATTTTTTCAGGAGGATGTCATGAAGGCTCTCCTTTTGAGCTTTGCGTTTGTGCTCGGCGCTTTTACCTCAGCTTTTGCGAATAATTGCGATGTAGGCGGGGGCTGCTTTATTTCGTGCCCGGAACCGAAGATTTGCTACGCATTCTTTGACAACCTGGGCATTTGTCGGAAGGGGTGCAATAATCCCTCCGTTGAACGCAAAACGATCAAAATGCTCTCCGAAGGACTGACGAAAGAGGAGAACATGAAGCTCTTAAACGGCGAAGCATTGGACCTCAAGGATACAGAGGTGAAGTAGTACACGCCCGCCGACATGCTGCCCGCCAATCCGGTCTGAACAACTAAGGTTAAGCCCGCTTAGGCGGGCTTTTCCCATGGCACAAACAGCCCAGGCTTCTGTTCGGGTTTGATGTTCCGGTCATTGAACCGACTTGGGCGCAATTGACGCCGCATATTCTGCGACCAACTCGGCCCATCCGTCCGGATCGATGGCTTTGGCCTTGTCGATGTAAAAATGCTCATCGCCCTGCGGCGGTCGCTTAAGCTCCGGTGCGCACACTAGCTGCCCGGCTGCGGTAAGCACTTCCTTGAAGTACTGCGATCCGGGGAAGTAGCCGAACATCGCCTTGCCAAATGCCTTGGTCGATGCGTTCGGCAGTTCGGAATGCAACCACGCTGCAAATGTGACGATATCAGCCGCGTCCAAATAGAGCTTGGACCGGTCCCCATAAACGTTGCGGTCGGCAACGTGGACGTTTGTGCGTTCGGTCGTGGCGTCCAGTTCGTCAACTCGGATCGCGTGGGGATTGATTTGCGGATTGGTGCTTTTCTGTATCTGGAAAATCTTTCCGTTCGTCGCCAGCGCAATATACAACTTCGCGCTTTCGACAAAGATTAGCTGCGTGATCATTGCGAATTGCCCTTGTCTATTGTGATTGACTCGCCCGCTTCGATCTCCCCAAACGGGTCAAACACCAATGCGATCCTGCATGAGTTCGGCATGGGCACCGACTTGCCGTTTAGGTTCGAGAATTGGACTATCTGACCGTCCTTGATTTCAATGAACAGTGTTGCATCGTCCAAGTAGTGAATTGACGCTGTTTCCAGTCTCATTTGCCGAGTTCCTTGTGGGTTATATCGTGTACCGGGTTACGGCATAGCGGCGATTCAGCGCCCACCGTGCAATGTCGTTGGTCCGTATGACCAACATCTGTCCACACCGGAAAGGGATCGGAAATGAGTTGAACGACTGCATGTAGTACAGCCGCTGCATATCCCATCCGAATATCGATGCGGAAAACGTCTCGTCCAGAAGCTCGCAAGACGGTATCGCGACTGTCTCTTGGTGCGTTGTCATGGTGTCTCAATCATCCGGCGATAGATTTCCGCAGCGTCTTCATCAACGAGGACTGTAGTTCGCTGCGGTTCCTTGCGGGCGTCCCCCTTGTGAGTGGCGTCCAGTTGCCTCGCCTTCTCGACCGAAGTCATGATTTGACGCAATTCGGTGCTGTTGATCTCGCCTTCGGAATACGCTTCGATTGGATCACCGCTTGGAATTTCGGCGGGTATGCCACCGGTGGGAATGAGCATCTTCACCAACAGCGAAAGCAGTTGCGTATCGCCACCAAGCGCGGCGGAAATGGCGGTCGTTATGATCGCATCGCCGTGACTGCTAAGATGCTCCAAAGCCCGACGGCGATGAGAGATCGCGCCGCGCCGCCCGCCGAGCTTATTCCCCGGCAGGAACCGTCCGGTGCGTTTGTCCCTGTCGTCCATCACAATTCCGTTTCCCATTCGGTCCTATTCGGTAAATAGCGGTTAGCACCAAGACACCCGACAGCCGCGCTCATTGAGAAATGCGGCTATTTCGGCTGTGGGTGTAAGCGTGGTTTTCCCGTCCCGTTGCGACGGTCGCGGGAACCCGTAGCGAATGCGCCACTTTTCAATCAATCGCCGGTCGGCGTTGAGCGCGGTCTGTATCTCTGCCGCGCTCATCGTCGCTTTCGTCGGCAATGCTACGGTACGAGCAAGGCTGATCATTCCGCGATCTTGCCCGTTGTCAGAAGCCGGTAAGCCTGATCCCGCGAAAGATCGGTCGCCACCGCCACAACGTCGATGATGGATTGCACTGCGCTGCGAACCTCATCGACCGTGCCAGATCGATCCCGCAGAGCGTTCAACGATTGGCGGGCGGCGTCCATGGCAGCGCCTTCATCCGCTCCAAAAGCCAACGGGTCGTTCAAATCGGGCCGGCGCTGGAATTCAGCCTGTAAGCCAGATCGGACGATGTGACGCTTGATGACATACTGATCTTCGACAATCTGCCAGACCGGATCGGGCGTAGCCTCGAAATAGGACCGACCGGCTTCCATGAGCGCCGCGAGTTCTTCTAGCGAGGCGCGCTGTGCGAAGGCTGCCTGACCAGCGGCATCCATAGCGGTGAAGCGGTCCCGAACTTGTACGCGTAGCGCGGCGTTGCCCGGATCGACGGCGGCAGCATTCGCAGCGGCGGCAGCGGCGGCGCGACCTTCGGCAATGCCGGCTTCGATCAATGCCTGCACGGGCGATGCCATGATATCGGCGGCGTCTTTGCGGTTCGCGGCGCTGCGAGCGTCCGGTTGGAACCGCGCCACGTTGCCGGCAATGCGGTCATTATACGATCCCACGGCAGCAACGACGCGAGCAGCCTGTGAAGATACCGGGCTTGTCGATGCAGACAGGCTGGACGCGAAAGCCGCCGTGGCGCTGCGACCATCCTCATGGGCGACGTTAAAGACTGTTGCTCGGTCAGTGTTGGCGAGTGTGGCTTTCATAATGTCGGGTTCCTCTTAGCTTGCTGATTCGCAGTAAACTTTCCCTTATAAAGCGTATATGTCAACATGTCCTCGAGCTTAATAGCGTATATATTTCGCATTGACCGATCCATTGACATGCCAATCAAATATAAAATTGCCAACATCGCGATTATTGTGTGGACTATTCGACGATGTTCTTCGTACCGACCATCGCAAACGACCGCAGCAATTGAGCAGCAAATCAATGATTAAATGCTCACGACGATCAATCCGCAACGAATTCAACGTGTTATTCGCGGTGTTGAGGCGTGAAATAGCGGCCGGGTTCGCGTACGGGTAATTTGCTGCAATTTGGCGGGCCGAGACGGCAAATTAGCGACTGGCGCTTTGACGCTCTAATCGCGCTCCAATCCGAACCGATATTAGAGCGGCCATTTTCGCGGGTTTTTCAATGGGTTGAGAGCTACCCGGTTTAATCGCTTTGATATTTCTATATTGAGAGAAAGAGAGATACATAAAATACCGGCAATTATAGTAATTACTGCGCCGTCCGCGCGTGGCAGAGCCGGGTATAGGGGATTTTTGAGCAATCAAAGCGACCAAAGATTTTGGAGGAATTTCAGTGGGTTGGCGGCGCTTCGATTGACGCTTTGAAATTGCCGATCAAACCGGCCGCAAATTGCATAATTATTCGTACCCTTGGGCTCGACCATAATTGCCGATATTTGCGCCCGGATCGGAGTTCCACAAATAGCCGCGCTTGTTCGGGTCATCTTGAAAATAGGCCCGTCCAGCTTGGCCGCGATTGTGATATTTGAGTTCGCTTAAGGCCGTGCCGAGCGTTCTAGCTGCGACGGGTTTGTTTCCACGTTTCAACAACAAAGCCGCGACTGCCGCCGTGCTGATCCAGCCGCCACGGAAGCCCGGCAAGCCGTCTTCCACAGCTTCGGCAATCAACTGCTCTAACCAGCCTCGACTTTCGATCAACGCTTCTGCGGTGCTGCCGGTAGCCGGCGCTCGAGTCGGTAGCGCGCCGCGCTCAATTGGGTAGGTCAACAGATAATTGGCGACGATCTTCAAGCCGGTCTTGTGATGGCCGTTCTGATGATCACCAAGCCACGCGTAAAGGTCGTTGAAATAGGCATCGTCCATTCCGCGCGAGCGCAGATCGTCAAGCGTCTGGATTGGGCTGTAGAAGATTGCAAAACGTCGGCCATTGGCAGTGATCGGAATTGCGTCTTTGTGGTTGGAAAAGAACATCCAATTGGACGGTGTGTCGGCCATCCGTTGGTTGACCCCTTTGCCTTCTATTTCAAGTTCCGTTTCGGTGATGAACGGTTTGAGGGTTTCGACCATATCGCGCTTGTCGTCGGTCTTGATTTCATCGACCAAGAAAAACAGTCGGCCATCCATCCAACCGTTGAATTTGCTGCCGCTGTCATTCAACTGCTTCGCCTTCGGCTGGTAGAAATATTGCTTGTCGATGGCGTGGCGGATCACTTGCTTGAAAACGTTCTTTCCGACGCCTTCAACGGATTGGATCAACGGAGCCCACGGTATTTTGTGGCCGGGATAGCGAGCATTATGCGCGAGGAATTCGAGCAAAATGCGTTGATCGTCCGGGTTCGGCAGAACCAACGCCAAATGACGCAAGAATGGCGTCGGATCGCCCGCAAGGGTTTCGATGCGCGCGGGAACGTAGGTGTTGAGATAGGATCGCCCCAACCCGTCGCCGGTAATCTCGCCTGTCGGCAGATCGGGACGAAAGCACGTGCCATCGACTTTCGGCACGGTCCAGACTGTCGAGCGCGTTGCGGCCTTCCATGCTTCGTCGGTCGCTTTTCCCGTTGCGTCGATAATGAATTTCTTGCCGCCATATGAAGCGTTGAAGCTGCCGACATCGTACCTAATGCCGCGCGGTCCAATGATGCGGTTTTCGGGACCGATCAAGACGCAATCCCGAAACCATATCTGTTGCTCTTGGGGTGTCAGAAACTCGCCAAATTGCGTCGATGATGGCGCGGGCCGTTGCTGCGGCTGTAGCGGCGTCGAGGACGCGCCGAACGGCAGACGGTAGGTCGCGCCGCCGAACAGCGTTTCGGCCCGCAATACCGGGATGCGACGGACAAGCGACGGCCAACCAAGTTCGGTGTCGCGGATGCTGGCAATCTGCTTACGATCATCGCCCGGATCGTCATCTTTGTATCGGCTACACCACGCCATCAACATGGCGTCGATTTCGTCGGCCGTCCCATGCGTCCACGCGGCTTGCTTCGCAGCGGCAAGCGTCGAAATCCACGCGTTGCGTTCCAAGTCATTGGGATCGACCAAATCCAAGGCGTGGCGCACATGCGCGAGCGATGGAGCGGCAAGCGACGGCTCGCCTAGCTCATGCCGGCCGCCCTGCCCGCCGTCGATCACGTTGACCGATGCCAGGGCGATTTCCAACATTGCCGGATCGAGGCGCTTCCCATAGCCGCCGAGCGCCCAACACGTGACTAAGTGAGGCTGCGATGGGTTCTTAACGTGCAGCGTCCCGGCAAGGCGTAAGACGCGTGAGGGATCGACAACGGCTTTGTCGCCGTCGAATAGCGCCCGAAGACGGCGGTTAATCGACGTGGCCCGCTCGTTGCCGACGTAGGGTTGAACCGTCCAATAGACATGGAAACGTCCCGGTGAAGATTGAACCGCGAACGACGGTGGCGGATTGAATTGCGAGGCGCGTTCGTAGTTCTGGACGGCGCTTAGGTTGTCGAGGTCGATCACGTGAACGCGGATCGATTGGACGTTGGCGAGCGTCAAGCCATTGCCGTCCATTTCGTTGCAGTTGATGAAAACGCCAAAACCTTGCGATTGGTAGTTTAGAATGGTGGTCCAAAGCTGCTGCAAGGTTCCGCGCGTCGGGATCGCTGGTCGCGCCTTGTCGGTATCATGGATAAATCGAATATCGACAATCGCGTTGCTGCCGTCCGGTTGCCCAGTGAGCGTTGCGGTGTGTGAAGATGCCAACGAATAATCTTGCGCAACCGGGTTATTCGGTGCTAAGGCGTTCATGTAACTTAACTTTCCGCAATCGTCTTGAAATACTGATGCCCGGTGCCGCAACGCGCCGGGCTTTTTTTTCTTTGGAGCAGCGGTCTTAGATTTCGCTGCTCGGGGCCAAACAAGGCAGAAATAATGATGCGATATCAAATGCTTGGTATCGAGCGGCAATCGATTGTCTCATTCGGGGTATTTTGTCGGGGAAAATCAGGCCGCATCGACACGTCGGCCGGCCGCGAAGCGCTCGACCTCACCGCGCGACCAGTACCGCCGCCGATTGATGATGCGGGCAGGCTTCGGGAAATCGGCAACTGGTGGCGTCGTCTTCCCCGTCCGGGGATCGGTTTCGCCATTCAGCCAACGCCAAAGCGTCATATCGGAAATGCCGCCGCAGATGAGGCGCACCGTGGGTGCGAGGATAAGTGTATCAATGGGGTTCGTGTTCATGGGGACATGCCTCAAATCGCTGGGTTGTCAGGATTTGCGGGCATCCACCACGCGAGCGCCGGGCCAAGCGGCTTAGGTCATCCGACCATTGCGCCGCCCAAATCAGGCGGCATTGGGAACCGTGAGCTAACGCAAGCTCACGGTCAAGAGCATGTCCTAACGATTTTTCGAGTTATGCACGTTTCGGAAGCAACGTCACGTTGTTCGCGGTGATGGTGGCAACGCGAATTGCCCATTGCTTTAAAGCTTCGGCTTTCTCGTCTTGATAATCATAGCGATTGTAGATCGCGGCTACGCCGGAAACTTTGCCGGTCTTGTGGTTTAGGATCGCTTCGGTCACTTCCTGCTTGATTCCAAGCTTTGCGAGTTCCGTTGCGCATGTGCGCCGCAAATCATGCAGATGCCAATCTGGCAAGGCCGGTTCGCCGCAATGCTTGTCGAGCGCTTTTTTGCCGTTGCTAAAGCCGCTAAATGGCGTGGCTCCGGTTGTGGTGAAAACGTATTCGGACGGATTGCCGTCTGCATCTGCGACCCGTGGCAATGCTTTGATGATCGTTTGCGCGAGTGGCGCGAGCGGCACAACATGCGGTCGCGAATTCTTGGTGCGGGACGCTTCAAGCGTGATCGCGTCCAGGTCGTCGGAAAGCTCGCGCCATTTCAATTCGGCGATTTCGTCGCGGCGCTGCCCGGTCAGCAAGAGCAGTTGCGCCATCGGCCCGAAAGGATAGCCGCACTTTTCCGCAGCGTTCCAAATGGTTTTGATTTCGTCGGTCGCTAGAACGCGGTCACGGCCTTGCGGCTTGGCTGGTGCTTCTGCCAACTCGATGATGTTGCGGCCCATGGCGCGCGCAACCGGCTTCCAACGGAAGAAAGCGGAAAGCACCGCGAACGCGTTGCGACGTGCGCCGGGTGTGAGCTTCGCCAAGAGCTTTTCAACGTCCCGGTAATCGACCGTGCGAATGTCGGTGACGTGCTTCCATTGCGGCTTGATGTTGGTTGTGATGATGCGTTCGTATTCGTCTGCGGTCGATGCCTTGACCGCCCTACCCTTGAAGCCGGTTGCGCGAGCGGTCTTGATGAATTCGTCAAACCACGCGCTGACACTGGTCTTGTCAATCTTCCGTTGCCGGGGATCGTTGCCGCGCTTCGCATCGGCAATCACCTTTTCGGCCGCTGCCCGTGCCTGTGTGACGTTGAGCGCCTGCGTTGGTGAAATGAGGGTTCCAAGGCGTTCGTCGGCGCTGCCTACTTCGTCATAGCGTCCGATGGTTACTTTCGCCGGCTTGCCGTCGATCTTCGTTCGTACGGCCCAAGATAGCGCACCGCTCGGTTGCGGTTGCATCACCAGATAGAGCCCGGCTTGGGCGCTGTCGGGTATCTCTTGCCGCGTTGCGGTTGGCTTCAATGCGCTGATGAACGCAGCGGCTTTTTTGAATTGTCCAGGGATCGGTCCAAGCATCGGTTTCGGCTCCGGGGTAACGTCAGGGGTAATCCGGGGTATGTGATATTACGTTATGAGCCGATATGCAAACCGATGCTCAATAAGCATCTATGCTTTGATTTTCCTACATTTTATGGCCGAAAACGTTAGGCCACGTTATCCGCCGGGGTGTGCTGGCACAAAATTTGTAAACCGAAGGTCGCGGGTTCGATTCCTGCCGGGGGCACCACCCTTCGCTCTGTACGGCCCGGAGACATAGGTAACAGAATGTACCTAAGACATGGGTGACAACCTCGTGCCGAACGGGTTGTCGATGGTCTGCAAGGTCCTCTGTTCCAAGTCGATATACCCCAGATCATAGTGCATGAAGGAGACGAGCCAAATGCCGTCGTCGACTTCGCTGATTCCGAGCCTCTGGCCGGCGAGCACGGTGGAGATGTTGATTTTCTTCCTGTGCATGCAGATGCGGCCGCAGGCGGTGACGAGGATGTCCTTGTCATGGAAGGGATATTCCAGCCCGGGGAGGCCTTGATAGGCTCTTGAAGAGCCTCTGTAGAGCTCGGCTGGCACCTTCATGCCGATGGCCTCGTGCGGCCTCTCGTCATTGAATTCGCTCATGAAAGCATCGAACCTGGCCTGCTGCTGGAGGGTGTTCATGCCCGGCGGCCGGGTCGTTTCGGCCTTGAGCGTGCGGTGCATGCGCCCATGGCGAGCGTTCTCGTGCGGGTTGCCGGGTCTGATGCGCTCGATGGCGATGCCGAGCCTCAGCCAGAACACCGACAGCCTCGATAGATTGTAGAGGCCGTTGGGGCTTGCGAAAGGAAGGCCATTGTCGCTTCTAATCGCTTCCGGCAGGCCACGTTCCTTGAAGAGCCGGACGAAAGCCTCAAGGACGGGAATCTCCTTTGTCGCTTCAAGGGCTTCGCAGGCCAGCAGATAGCGTGAAGCCTGGTCGGTGACGGTCAGGGGGTAACAGTAGCGGCCGTTGCCGAGCTTGAACTCGCCCTTGAAATCGGCGCACCAGAGATCGTTGGGCTGCATCGCCTGTGACAGTTGCGTGCCCGCGGCCTTGTTCGCCCGGTTCCTCTTGCGGGCCTGGCTCACAAGGCCGTGGCGGTCGAGCACGGCATGAACTGTGCTCTTGGCCGGAATGCGCACGTCGCCGGCCAGTTTCCTGATCAGCAACTCCCTGATCTTCCTGGCGCCCCAGTGCGGCTTCTCTTGCTTGTTTTCCACAATCATCCGCTCGATCTGGACCGGCAGTTGGTTGGCATAGCGCACCGGCCGCCGAGAGCGGTCCGTCAGTGCCTCAAGGCCCTCATCCTTGTAGCGATTGAAGATCTTGTAGCCCGTCTTGCGCGAGATGCCGAACTCCCGGCACACATCGCTCATGCCTTCCCCGTCCAGAAGACGGGCCACGAAGCGTAGACGTTCCTCCATCACCGAACACTCTCTCCACGGCATCAACACCTCCGGCCAAAAGCCAAAAGTGTTACCCATGTGTCCGGTACAAAACGTCACCTATGTCTCGGGTCGCTCACTCTTCAAGCTTCGGGTGGCAGGCCACCCAGCCCGTTATAAGAACACCAGATCTCGCAAAACGAAGGAGTGTCCTCCGAAGCCTGTCGCAGGAGGACTGCTCATGCGAAGAGGCGAAACCCAGCGGACTTTCGCTAGGAGGCCGTCGCGACCTGGCCGGCTGCCACTTCGCCGCCGAACGTGTTCTTCACCCTGACGGACTTGTAGACGTAGGCGACCCAAGCCCCGGTGAGGATGAACGACAGGACGGGTGTCGCCAGCGCATCTCCAGCAAGGATCTGGCTCACCGGGACGCCCAGAGTTGATGAGATCAAGATCGTGTCCAGGACGAACACAACCGGTATCGCAATCCACTGAACCAGAAACAATTGTGGAAAGCGTCGGCTTCGCCGCAGCATCGAAATGAGCACAACCAGTTGAAGCGCCAGAAATGCCAGATTGAGGGCAACCTCGCTATACACCGCAACCAGTCCATTTGGCAGGGGCATGAGTTGCCGGTAACCCTCGGCCGAATTGGCCAAGTCGGCGAGCGTGCGCAGCGGCGACAAAACCTGACCGATCGCAAGCAGCATAAGCCAGCCACCGAATCCTACAAGAGCCGCCGGGCCCTGTGACGGCTTCACGGCTGAGCGAACCGCAAAGAAAACAGGCACGCCGACCATCAGCAGCACGATCGTCCAATGCCAGATTGAAAACGTCCCCATTAACCTCTCCCCTTCGCACTCCTATAAGTTGTATCAGATTTCAAATTCAACTCAAGAGGCGACTTCGCGTGCAATGTGGTCGGTGCCGAAGCGGCGACTTTCTCCTGCTGTCCTAAGTCTCGAGCCGCAACCCGGAACCAAACCCGGCCGGAGACGGTTAACGATCGAAGGGACCGCAAACTCTGTAGCGGAACAATGATCGAACTCTTGGACATAGAACTGGCCAGAGCCAGGCAGCGAATTGGCCGAGCGGAACTCGCCCTCAAACGAGCGGAAGAAATGCTGGACGGAGACTGTGGCGTCGGCATCAATCTCGCGCTCTGCAGCAGGATAAGGTCCGCGCAGCGGCGCGTGACCGAAGCGCGAGAGCGCCTGACAAAGATCGATCCGACCGATCACTGATTTTACCTGCGCCACTGCGGCCGCGCGTCTGCTTTCCCTTCAGTCGATGCTTCGAAGGGATCGCTAGGTCCAGCGGCTACGCTGTCAATCCCCCCCAACGTCAAGCCGCTAGGCCATACCGTGCGCGGGGCCCGGCGGTGTAGACGGGCGCCGCCGTTGGCCACTCATCGTCAGTCACACTGGCAGCGGAAGCTGGTTTCATGCCGCGGTCGCTTCCATCCTCACACCCCGATCGCCGCCACCAGGATCCGGTTCTGCCGTCGGATCGCCGCGCGCAGTTCCGCTATCCTTGCCTCGTCGCGCTTCACGAACTCGATGAACATCATGTTCATGTTGTTGAAGACCAGCTCACCCACCGCCTGCCCGTCGATGTCGCGCCGCACCAGGCCGATCTCCTGCAGCCTTGCGATCAGGGCACGGATCTGTTGCGTCAGAGCGCGGTCGAGCGCCGTGTAGGCTTGGCCGAACGGGCTGTCGGGCAGTTGCGTCGAGATCGCCATCGCCTGGCGCCACATCTCCTTGCTGAGATAGTGCAAGGAGTGCTCGATATAGATGCCGATCAGCGTGTCCAGCGCATCGCCGACATTGGCCGGTGGGCTGTCGACCACGCCTCGCCCGGCATTCAGCACCTCGTTGACCTCCATGGAGACGATGGCGCCGAGGATGTCGCCCTTATTCTGGTAGTAATTGTAAATCGTCCCGATCGACACTTCGGCCTGGGCCGCGATCACCTCGATCTTGGCGCCTTCATAGCCGGCCTCGCGGAAAAGCTCGGCCGCCGCCTCGATGATGCGGCGGTGCCGGTCGGCCTTTTGCCTTGCCCTCAATCCATTCATACCGGCTGTCTGCCACAAAAACAGAATTGACTCAATTTTAGAATTGGTTCAACTTTTTGCAAGAAGCCACAAAGGCAAGGGAGAACACTCGATGTCCGCACGATCCGCAGCCAACAATCCGCTTTCAATCCTGAAGAGACATCTGGGCGCCGCTTGCGGCGCCACGGCGCTGGTGCTCTCAGCAGCCGGCGCCAGCCAGGCCGCCGATCTCAACGCCCTGATCTGGTGCGATCATGCCGACCCGGCGCTGCTGCAGCCCTTCGAAGAGGCCAACAACGTCAAGGTCAACGTCAAGGAATTCGAGGGCACCGGCGCGGGGCTCGCCATCGTCGAACAGTCGCAACCCGGCGACTGGGACGTGATGGTGATCGACAGCATCGACGTGCCGCGCGGCGTGGAAAAAGGCCTGTTCGAGCCGCTGCCGGAGGACAAGCTGCCGTTGGGCGACCTCTTTCCGCAGGTGAAGATGGACAACTCTACCGTGGTCGGCGGCAAGCGCTACGGCATCACCGAAAAGTTCGGCTACAACACGATCGGCTTCAACAAGACCAAGGTCGACCCGGCCGACATGCAATCCTTGGCGTCGCTGACAAGCGACAAGTACAAGGGCAAGGTCGCCATCTACGATTATTACCTGCCGGTCATCGGCATGGCGGCACTCGCCATCGGCAAGAAAACGGCTGAACTCACCGAGGCCGATCTTCCCGCCCTCAAGGCCGAACTGCTCAAGATGAAGGCCAACGCCAAGCTGGTCGGCGAGGTGACCGCCAGCCAGACAGCGCTCGCCACCGGTGAAGTCGATATTCTGGTCGGCGGCGGCGAATGGGTGACGGCGGGCCTGGCCAAGGAGAACCCGGCGCTGGACTTCTCGATCCCCAAGGAGGGAGCGGTGCTGTGGTCGCAGTCGCTGGCCATGTTCAAGGACTCCAAGAACAAGGACGTGGCGCTGAAATTCATCCAGTACATCATGAGCCCGGAAGGCCAGGCGCGGCTTGCCACCTCGTCCTGCTATTGGGGCATGCCGGCGAACAGCAAGGCGGAACTCACCGACGACCAGAAGAAGATCCTGCGCTTCGACGAGCAGCCCGAATTCCTTGCCCGCGCCCAGGCCTATCCGGCGCCGAACGCCGACCTCGACAAGAAGATGCAGGACATGTGGACCGAGATGCTGCAGGCGCAGTAGACGGGCGTCGTGAGCAGCACCGCAAACAAGGCCCTGCCCTGGGCGCTGGTTACGCCGGCGCTCGGCTGGACCTTGCTGTTCTTCGTGTTGCCTTTCATTGCCATGGGGCTTTCCAGCCTGACGTCGCATGAGGGCGGCGGCTTCACATCAGCCAATTACAGCCAGTTCTTCACCAATCCTGCCTATTGGCAAGCGATGGTGAATTCGCTGGAGGTGACGGCGATCGTCACCGTGGTCTCGGTGCTGCTCGCCTATCCTTTCGCGTGGATCCTGGCCGAACAGGTGCCGGAACGCTGGCAGCGGCAGGCGCTGATGCTGGCCGTGCTGCCGTTCTGGACGTCCTATGTCGTGCGCTCCTATTCCTGGCTTCTGGTGCTGGCGCAGAACGGCGTCATCAACCGGACGCTGACCGGCATCGGCTTGACCAGCGAACCGCTGCAGCTCGCCAATACGCGCTTCGCCACCGTGACCGGCTTCGTGCATTTCTTCGTCATGCTTTTGACGCTGACGATCTTCGCCAATTTGAAGCAGCTCAGTCCGAGCTACCGCAAGGCCGCCGCTGATCTCGGCGCCGGGCCGGTGCGCACCTTCCTGCATGTCATCCTGCCGCTGACCTTGCCCGGCATCATGGTCGGCGCCTTCCTGACCTTCGTGCTGTGCATCGGCGACTACATCACGCCGCAGATCCTCGGCGGCAACAACGAGCTGGTCATGCCGCAGCTGGTGATGATGCAGATCGGCCGGCGCGGCGATTTTCCGCTGGCCTCCGCCCTGTCGATTATCCTGATGGCGGTCGTGACCATCGCCTATCTCGCCTGCGCCCGCTGGCTGAAGATCGAGCGGGCCTGAGATGCGCCTGATCGTCCGAACCGCTTCCTGTCTCTACGCGATCGCCATCTATGCCTTCATTTTCCTGCCGGTGATCGTGCTCGTGCTGTTCTCGCTGCAGGCAACCTCCTTCCCCATCCCGCCCTTCACCGGCCCGTCGCTGCGCTGGTACCAGGCCGTCCTGTCCGATACGCGGCTGACCTCGGCGCTGGTGAACTCGCTGCTGGTGGCCGTCCTTTCGTCGCTCGCGGCCGTCACGCTCGGCTTCCTCAGCGCCTGGGCGTTCGCGCGCTTCGTGCTGCCGGGTTCGGCCCTGCTGCGAGGGTTGATCACGCTACCGCTTACCGTCAGCTATCTCATCATCGGCATGGGGCTGCTGGTGCTGTTCAACTGGGCCGGCGTGCCGAAATCGCTGATGGCCGCCGGCATCGGCCATGTCGTGATCAACCTGCCGCTCTGCTTCGCCATCGTCTACAGCCAGATGGGCGACCACCAGATCAACATCGAGCGCGCCGCGCGCGATCTCGGCGCGCCGGAATGGAAAGTGCTGCTCTTGATTACTGTGCCTGTCATGGCGCCGGCCATCTTCGCCGGCTTCTTCCTGTCGATGACCTTTTCCTGGGACGAATTCGTGATCTCCTTCCTGCTGACACGCTTCGAAACCACGCTGCCGGTCGAAATCTGGAATCTGCTGCGCTCTGGCCTCAACCCCAAGACCAACGCAGTCGGCTCGCTGGTGTTCGCCGTTTCCATCGTGCTGGTGGTGCTGTTCGAATTGACATTGCTGCGGAGGAAGCCGGCATGAGCGCGCCCCTGGTCGACATCCGCGGGGTCTCGCACCGTTTCGGCCAGCTGGCGGTGCTGAAAGACGTATCGCTGCGGATAGAGCCCGGTAGCTACACCATCCTGCTCGGACCGTCGGGCTCCGGCAAGACGACGCTTTTGTCGATTTTGGGCGGCTTCGTCACACCGAGCGAAGGCAAGGTGTTCATCCGAGGCGAGGACTGCACCGCCGTTCCGCCGGCAAAGCGCCCGACAACGACGGTGTTCCAGGATTATGCGCTGTTTCCGCATATGAGCGTCGGCGGCAATGTCGGTTTTGGCCTGCGCATGCAAGGCGTCGATGGCGCGACACGCGCCGCGCGGGCGCGTGAGACGCTGGCGCTGGTCGGGCTGGATGCCGCCTTCGACAAGAAGCCGCACCAGCTCTCCGGCGGCCAGCGGCAGCGCGTAGCGCTGGCGCGCGCACTGGTGATCGAGCCCGCCGTGCTGCTGCTCGACGAGCCGCTCGGCGCGCTCGACCTCAAACTGCGCCGGCAGATGCAGGACGAATTGAAAGCGATCCAAAAGCGCGTCGGCACCGCCTTCATCCATGTCACCCACGACCAGGAAGAAGCGATGGCGCTGGCCGACCACTGCGTGGTGATGAGTGACGGCCGCATCGAGGACGAAGGGCCGCCCGAACGCGTCTATGCGCGCCCAAAGACACGCTTTTCGGCGACTTTCATGGGCGAGAGCACCATTCTTCGCGGAACGGTGGCGGAGATGATGGACAGGACAAGCACTGTCGCGACACAGGTCGGGCCGGTCTCGGCGTCCGGAGCGTTGCCGGTGGGATCGGCGGTTGCCTTGGCCATCCGGCCGGAGCACCTTGCCCTGGGCGCGACCTCAGGCGCCACAAAGCTGGGCAAGGCGCAGGTCAGCGATGTCGTTTTCCAGGGCAGCTTCAAGCGCGTGCTCGCGGTCTCCGCTGAAGACGCCACGCTGCAATTCATCGCCAAACTGCCCGCGACGTCCGTCGTGCAGCCGGGCGACACGGTCTCGGTTTCCTGCGATACAGACAAGATCATCCTGCTGACGGATTGAACATGGGCATGCTTGCGGTCGTCGACGCACCTGACTGGTACGAAACCATCGGCATGGGCGACGGTGTCACGCTAATCCACGAGCCATGGATCAAACCGTTCTTCCGCTGCAATATGTGGCATGTGCGCGGCCGCGACCGCGACCTGCTGTTCGATACCGGGCTTGGCCATTTCAGCCTCAGGCGCCATGTGCCGCTGGTCAGCGAGCGCAAGCTCACCTGCGTCGCCAGCCACACGCATTTCGATCATATAGGCTGCCACCATGAATTTCCCGAACGTTGCGTGCATGCGGCCGAGGCTGAAATCCTCGCCGATCCGCGCAACGAATGGACGGTGGCTGACCGCTACGCCAATGAAGAGATGTTCGATCGCCAGCCGGAAGGTTGGGACACGGCGCGCTATCGCATCATGCCCGCCCCGGCGGACCGCCTGCTCGAACATGGCGACATCGTCGACCTCGGCGATCGCGCCTTCGAGGTGATCCACACGCCCGGCCATTCGCCAGGCGGCATCGCGCTGTACGAAAAGAAGACCGGCATCCTGCTTTCCGGCGACATCATCTATGACGGCCCGCTGATCGACGACGTCTACCATTCCGATATCGGTGATTATTTGGGGACGATGTTTGGCATGCGCGGCCTCGACGTCTCGGTCGTGCATGGCGGCCATTTCCCGAGTTTCGGCAAGGTGCGCTATCGCCAGCTGATCGACGAGTATCTGGCACAGAAACGCCAGGCCGGCTGCCATCTGCAACCAGGCTCCTAGCAGTCAGCTTGTTTTGACCTACAGCGCCCTTTGCGGACAAGGCATACCGGCGGCGTTGCCGCAGCGCGAGGCCGTGGGCAAGGGCCTGAGGCTTGTTTCTTCCGAGCGGCGCACCAGTTCGGCGAAGACAAGCGCGAAGCTTCCCAGCACGACGGAGATGATGATCAGGCGTGTTACCAGCAATATGTTGGTCCCGGCTGGCGCGTGTCCCCGGAATCGGGCTCGACTCTCGAAGGATTCACGCACGATCAAAAGTGCCACAGCGTCTTTCGTATCCTGAAAGGCATAAGATCGCTGTGGGCGCCCCCACGCCACCATGCCGGCTAACATGATCGATGCGGCTTTACGAGAGTTTAAGCCCGGCCTTAACCATCACATTGGCTCGTTCCCTGATATGATTCGCGACTGCCGGTTCGAACCGCACGTCTGCGGGCTCTCTTTGCACACAGGCCCGCCCATGCTACCCCGGCCCAGCCGCCAACCGGTCACCGTCGGGGAGCCATGAGCAAAGCCGCCAACAGCATCGCCTTCGTCTCGTCCGGCACGCCTGACGCCAAAGCGGCGCTGGAAAGCCTGTCGGCGCGCTATGGCCAGCATTCGGTCGCGGAAGCCGAGGTCGTCGTGGCCCTGGGCGGCGACGGTTTCCTGCTGCAAACTTTGCGCGATACGATGGGGACCGGCAAAAAGGTCTACGGCATGAACCGTGGCACAATCGGCTTCCTGATGAACGAATACCGTTCCGGAGGTCTCGCCGAGCGCATCGCGGCCGCGGTCGCCGAAACGATCCGTCCGCTGGAGATGCAGGCCGTTACCTCGGATGGCGAAACCGTCTCGGCGCTGGCCATCAACGAAGTGGCGTTATGGCGCCAGTCCTATCAGACGGCCAAGATCCGCATCACCATAGATGACCAGGTACGGCTCGAGGAACTGAATTGCGACGGCGTGATGATCGCCACGCCGGCCGGCTCCACCGCCTACAACCTTTCGGCGCATGGGCCCATCCTGCCGCTCGACGCGCCGCTGCTGGCGCTTACCCCCGTCAGCCCGTTTCGCCCCCGCCGCTGGCGCGGCGCTTTGCTTTCCAACAAGGCAACCGTGCGCTTCGATATACTAGAGGCGGAAAAGCGGCCGGTGAACGCCGCCGCCGACCATACGGAGGTCAAGGCCGTAGCTTCCGTGACGGTGAGGGAATCTGCGACGGCGACCGCAACTTTGCTGTTCGATCCCAATCACTCCTGGAACGAACGCATACTGGCGGAACAGTTCCGTTATTGAGCCGATATTGAGCCGGCGCGCGGATAAGCGGCCGGATCAGACATAGTAATTAAGGTTACGACTTCACAATCGAGCCATTGCCGGCCGTTTGTGTTGACAAATCGCGGGCTTGCGCCTAGTTGCAGTGATGATCTTGCGGGCGCGCGGCGCCTGCCGCGACGGATGCCGTTGCGCTTCCCCGAACAGCCAAAGACAGCCAGAACTTGTCCTCAGACACCCAGACCGCTCAAGAAGCGTTGACTTTCGCGGACCTCGGCCTATCGCCGAAGGTCCTTTCCGCAGTCACCGACGCCGGCTACCTCAAGCCGACGCCGATCCAGGCCGGCGCCATTCCGCACGCGCTTCTGGGCAAGGATGTGCTTGGCATAGCACAGACCGGTACCGGCAAGACCGCCTCCTTCGTGCTGCCGATGCTGACACGACTGGAAAAGGGCCGCGCCCGCGCCCGCATGCCCCGCACGCTGATCCTGGAGCCGACCCGCGAGCTTGCGGCGCAGGTCGAGGAAAACTTCATCAAATACGGCAAGAACCACAAGCTCAACATCGCACTGCTGATCGGCGGCGTGTCGTTCGACGAACAGGACAAGAAACTGGAGCGTGGCGCCGACGTGCTCATCGCGACGCCCGGCCGCATGCTCGACCACCGCGAGCGCGGCAAGCTCTTGCTCAACGGCGTCGAGATCCTCGTCATCGACGAAGCCGATCGCATGCTCGACATGGGCTTCATTCCCGATATCGAGCGTATCTGCGAGATGATCCCCTTCACCCGGCAGACGCTGTTCTTCTCGGCGACGATGCCGCCCGAGATCACCAAGCTGACCGAAAAGTTCCTGCACGCGCCGGTGCGCGTCGAGGTTTCAAAGGCCGCCTCCGCCGCGACCAACATCATCCAGCGGCTGGTGAAGTCCGGTTCCAAACCCTGGGACAAGCGCGAGACGCTGCGCAACCTGATCAAAGCCGAGGATGCGGAGCTGAAGAACGCCATCATCTTCTGCAATCGCAAGATCGAGGTGTCGGAGCTGTTCCGCTCGCTGCTGAAATATGATTTCGACGCCGGCGCGCTGCATGGCGACATGGACCAGCGCGCACGCATGCAGATGCTGGCAAATTTCCGGGACGGCAAGCTTCGGTATCTGGTCGCCTCCGACGTGGCGGCGCGCGGCCTCGATATTCCCGATGTCAGCCACGTCTTCAACTATGACGTGCCGATCCACGCCGAGGATTACGTCCACCGAATCGGCCGTACCGGCCGCGCCGGGCGCTCCGGAAAATCCTTCACCATCGCGACCAAGTCCGACACCAAGTATATCGACGCCATCGAACGGCTGATCGGCACCAAGATCGAGTGGCATGACGGTGACCTGTCGACGGTGGTGGCCAGCGAAGGCGAGGACGAAGCTCCGCGCCGTGGCCGCGGTGCACCGCGTCGTGCCGGCCGCAAGGACGACGACCGCAAGGACAGGGGCGAGCGCAAGAGAGGCGGACGCCAGGCCAAGCATGGCGAAGACGCGGCACCGGAAACCGTGCGCGAGGAACAGCCGGTCGCGGCCGAGGAAACGGTCGCCGACACTGGTGAGCGGCGCACGCGCAAGGACGCTATCCGCTCGGAAAATTCCGAGCGCAAGAGCTCCGCGGCGCGCAGCGAGCGACGTGCACCGGAACGTGGCGACACCAGGCCCCAGCGCGATGACCGTCGCCCTGCCCGCAACCGAGAAGACGAAAACGACGCCACCGTTGGCTTCGGCGACGACATGCCCGCCTTCATGCGCATCGTCGCCAAGGGCTGACCGACGAGTGGTTCCAAGACAAGACGGCCATCCGGCTTGCCCTCCCGGCAAGCTCCTGGCTGGGGTCGCCGTTACATCGGCCCGGGCATCATCTTGGTCGGTTTCTCCAACATCGGAAACTCGGCCTTGTTGCATTTCACGTTCGGGTTCGTCGGACTGAACATGCCGTTGGGATTATCACCCAGCCAGGCGTGAAGATCGTAGTGGACGAACTCCCTCGGGATGAGCGGATAGTGTCCCTCCATCGGACCCATGAAGGTTTGGCCAAACAGCTTCGGTGGCTCTTTGACGTCCGGCGTCAGCGGCACAAGCCATTCCGCCCCGACCAGGCGCAGACCGTTTTTCGTCGGCTCGTAGATCAGCACATTGGGGCGCATCGGGTCGAGTTTTTGGCCGACACTTGGGACGTTGACGAAATGGATGCCCATGGCGCCTTTCGGGTAGTACATCGCTCCGGATATCTTTTCTCCGCTATAGTAGACGCAGCCGACCGTCGACAGATAAAGGTCGCGGACGGCCGCAGTGTAGTCCTCATATTTGGCGAGCGACTTTTTCAAGGCGCCGATGTCAGCTTTGTTGGCATCCTCGGCCCGAGCCGCCGCGACGCCCAACCATGCGCTTACAAGACCTGTTAAAACGAGGACGCCGCAGCGCCCGAGGCTAGCTGTTCTTGTCATGCATTCCTCCCAGATTTTTTTGATCTGGCCGTGCAAGACCGAGGCTGAAAAAGAAATGCTTATTGCGCGGCCAGGTGTACCGCCTCATCCCCTCCGGAACAGCGACGATGCTATTCCTTTCCATGGCTGCGGGAAAGCGGTTATTTAGGACTGGCTAATTCTCTGGCGCGCCAATCTCAATCTGAGAGCGGCGGGTCGCGGCCGGTGAAGCTGTTGCCGTCATCGCCGAGCGACGCCACCGTTGGCTTCGGCGACGACACACCGGCATTCATACGCATTGTCGCCAAGGTCTGATATCGTCGTGTGTTGCAAGGACGCACGGCCTCGCCGAAGATGGCGTGATGAAGCGTCTGGTGGAAGATTGGGTCTATGGTGGCGTGCTCGCCGGCCTCACTCTGTGCGTGGTGGCGATCGGGCTGGCTGCTCGATTGGAGACAGCCGAGCTCGCCGTCTTCCTGCTGATCCCGATTTACATGCTCCACCAATACGAGGAGCATGCCGAGGACCGGTTCCGGCTTTTCGTCAACAAGATGCTCGGCGGTGGGGCGCCGCTGCTTACCCGCTTCGATGTCTTTGTGATCAACGTACCGGGTGTATGGGGCATCTATTCCCTGGTTTTCACCCTCGCTGTCACGGTCAATGCCGGGATAGGGCTGATCGCCGCCTACACCACCCTGATCAACGCTTTGGTTCACGTCGCGCAGGCCATCAGGATGCGCAGCTACAACCCCGGGCTCATCACCGCAGTTGTCTTGTTCGTACCCGCATCCATCTGGTCGATCCTGACGCTTTCCGGTTCGGGAACGGGCTTCCATATCCTTGGACTTACGGTCGGGCTGCTCATTCATGGACTGATCGTTGCCCATGTCGTCCGGCGGCAGCGCCTGACCCAACGAGCGACGGTCGATAAGCCGACCTCACCGTAACATCATGGAAGAACCCGGGGGCCGCAGGCCTGGCCGTCGGTCGCATTTTGCAAACAAAAACGGCCCCTTGCGAGGCCGTTTTTGCATTCTGATCGATGCTGCTCAGGTGAGCGGCGAAAGCTGGATCTCGACGCGACGGTTTTGAGCGCGACCCTCGGCGGTGGCATTGGACGCTACCGGACGGGTCTTGCCGAATCCCGTAACGGCGAAGCGGCGCGAATCGACGCCCTGGCCAGCCAGGTAGTTGGCGACCGCCAGCGCGCGGCGCTGCGACAGATCGAAATTATGCTGGTCGCCGCCGGTCGAATCGGTATGGCCGAACACGTCGACCGTGGTCTGCTTGAACTTCTTCAGCACCAGCGCGACCGAATTCAGCACCTGGTAAAAGCCGGGCTTCACCGCATCCTGATCGACGTTGAAGGTGATATCGGACGGCATATTAAGGATGATCTGGTCGCCGGAGCGGGTGACGCTGACGCCTGTGCCCTCCAACTGCCGGCGCAGTTCGGCTTCGTTCTGGTCCATGGTGGCGCCGATGGCGCCGCCGGCCAGCGCCCCGATGCCGGCACCGATCAGCGCGTTGCGACGATCATTGCCGCCCGCAAGCAGGCCAAGGCTGGCGCCGGCCAAGGCGCCGAGGCCGGCACCGGCCGCCGTGTTGGAAATTTTCTGGTCGCCGGTATACGGATCGGTGGTGGTGCAGGCGCTCACCAGCACAGCCGTCGCCACGACGACGAGCACGGTCTTCTTCATAGGATTGTCCCTCTCCAAGTCACGCCTTGCGATGGCGCCAAATCAGCCCTTCGCGCGACTTGTACCATGAAATGCGGCGAAAAGCGGAACGGGAAAACACCGGCAACGGCTTTTCCCCGGGGCACGATTTTCCCGATTGGGCGTCCAGGAATCTACCAGAGATTCTTGCCGTCGATGGCCACCACTTCGACCTTGTCCAGGTCGAAATCGTCGAACAACCGCGAGTTGACGCTGATCTTGGGATTGTCGAAATCCGGCTCTCCGCTCGACCAGTCCGGTGTTTCGGTGAAGGTCCCGCAGCCGCAGGTGTCGCAAAAACCGTGCTTAACGGTCTTCGATCCCCACTGATAGAAGGAAACATTCTTCTGCGGCGTGAGGAGCTTGAACTGCGCAGGAGTGTAGTAGGCCCAAAGCGAGCCGCGTTTCGAGCAGAACGAACAAGTGCACTGCGTCAGCGTCTGCGGCGCTTGCGAAACCTCGAATATCGTCGCCTTGCAGTGGCAGCTTCCCTTGATGGTCATGGACGTCACCTCTCCCTTGTCCGCCGCCCGCAGGCAACGCAACACAAAGGAGCGGTCCTGGCAACCGTCCGTCAGCAGGCCCCCGCCCATCGCGGTCCGGGCCGGTCGCCGCTGCGCTTCCCGGGCCTAGTAGGAGCGCGGCGGCACGAACAGGCAGATCGTCTTACCGGCGTCTAGACCCGCTTGATGCGCGCACCAGTGGAATTCGCCGTCCGGGCTGTCCTTCACACGCTTGTCGGTCATCGGGACAACTTCCCCCGTGCCGGCGATCACATAACCCTCGGGTTTTTCCAAAACCTCGCCAGTATGGGCCGTGCGGCAATCGTAGTTAGCGCAGCATGCGAATGGATAGCTCCAACCCAGCGGCTTCGCCGCTGTAGGCTTGGCGTCGTGGGCGAAGGCAGGCGCCATCGGCAACGCAATCGCTGCGATTGCAAGCAGGCAGAGCATGAGTCGGCCCACCGCGGCCCGAGCCGATTTTGATGGGGCAGCAGACATGGAAGCGCTCCTTTCGACGAGCATCAAGCGTTTCGCTTGCCCGTTCCTGAAACGTGTCTTCCCAGCGGCCGGATCGTCAGCAGGCATTTCTGCCGCGCCCGGCCATAGATGCTTTTGTCTCCCCTCGACCATGGATGGTGGGCCGATTTGTGAGTCGGCGCAAGAAACCACTGCATGCCGATGTCGCAGGCTGAATGCCGCGCATCGGCAACAGAAAACAGGCGCCGTCTCTCGATTGGATAGGCAGGCACAACCATGCCCAGCAGACGGGATCGCAGATAACGAGATTCAGCGAGAGAAGTTCCGGCCTATTCGCCAGCAGGTCCTGTGATCACGTGTTCGTCATACTGCGGCAGGCCGTCGCTGATCGTGTACCACGGCGCCTTGGAACCGACGAAGATATGCTCGGTCGGGCGGATGCTCGGGTTGTCGACGAGCGTTCCCATCGCGACATGGACGAAGGCGCCCTGGCGCACGACCGAATAGAGCAGCGAACCGCACCGCTTGCAGTGCGCGTCATGGCCGTTGTCGTCGCCGAAGACCAGCAACATGTCGTGGCCCTTGGTCAGGACAAACTTGGCGCGTTCGATGCCCGCGAAGGGCTTGAAAGCCGAACCTGTCGTGCGCCGGCAGTTCGAGCAATGGCAATTCGCCGCGTACAGGAACTCGTCAGCGACCGCATAGTGCACCGCGCCGCAGAAGCACTTTCCAACAAGCTTGCGAGCCATCATCCAATCCAAATGTGTGGCACTGTAGGCGCCGGCCCTAATCCAGGTCCGCCACCGCTTCCCCAGCACCACCCTCGATGCGTTGCGACAGCGAGGCTTCCATGAAGTCATCGAGGTCGCCATCGAGCACGCTCGACGGGCTGGTGCTTTCGACGCCAGTACGCAGATCCTTCACCAGCTGATAGGGCTGCAGCACGTAGGAGCGGATCTGGTGACCCCAGCCAATGTCGCTCTTCGATGCTTCGGTGGCGTTGGCGACGGCTTCGCGCTTCTTCAGCTCTTCCTCGTAAAGCCGCGAGCGCAGCATCTCCCAGGCCTTTGCCCGATTTTTGTGCTGCGAACGTTCGGCCTGGCAGGCGACCGCTATACCGGTGGCGAGATGGGTAATGCGCACCGCCGAATCGGTGGTGTTGACGTGCTGGCCGCCTGAACCGGACGAACGATAGGTGTCGATGCGCACGTCGGATTCGGAAACGTCGATCTCGATCGTATCGTCGATGACGGGATAGACCCAGACGCTGGCAAAGGACGTGTGCCGGCGCGCGTTGCTGTCATAAGGTGAAATGCGCACCAGCCGGTGGACGCCGGACTCCGTCTTCAGCCAGCCATAGGCATTGTGGCCCTTGATCAGCAGCGTCGCGGACTTGATGCCGGCTTCTTCGCCGTCATGCACTTCCAGCACCTCTACCTTGAAGCGGCGGCGCTCGGCCCAGCGCGTGTACATGCGCAGCAACATCGAGGCCCAATCCTGGCTTTCGGTGCCGCCGGCGCCTGCGTGGATTTCGAGATAGGTGTCGTTGGCGTCGGCTTCGCCCGACAGCAGCGTCTCGACCTGGCGGGCCTTCGCCTCGCCTTGCATCGAGCGGATCGCTGCCTCAGCCTCGGCAACGACGCTCTCGTCGCCCTCTTCCTCGCCGAGTTCGATCAGGCCGATATTGTCTTCCAGCGCCTGGGTCAGGCCCCTGACCGCCGCGATGCCTTCCTCGAGGCCCTGGCGCTCGCGCATCAGCTTCTGCGCTTCCAGCGGTTCGTTCCAGAGGCTGGCGTCCTCGGCGCGGACGTTGAGATATTCAAGCCGCTTTATGGCCTGATCCCAGTCAAAGATGCCTCCTCAGCAGGGTAATCGCCTGCCTGATCTCGTCGACAATATTCTGCGTTTCCGCGCGCATGGCCTGGTGTTTTATCCTGTTGCTGAAAGTGACGCCTGGTCGGCGCGATACATAGGGACGGCGCCGCCGCCTGTAAAGCAAATTGGACCGGCCCAGGGCCGGCCCAATCCTGCATGCATACCCGTCAGTAGAGGCCGCCGCCGCCCGACTGGATGGCCTGGTTGGCCTGAGGCGACAGCGCGCCGCCGGAGGCATTGGACCCGTCGGCGCCCATGCCGATCACCCAATAGCTGTCGGCTGGCCCGGTGCCCGGCTTGAAGGCCTCGATGATGGTGCCGGGATCGCCCGAATTGGCCCGCATGCCGGTCTTGCGGTTGATGGCGACCAGATTCATGCCTTCGGGAACCTTGAAGTCGACATTGGGCGTGCCATCCAGCGCCACGCGCATGAAATCCTTGAAGATAGGAGCGGCGAGGCCGCCGCCGGTGGCGCCATGGCCAAGGCCGCGCGGCGTGTCGTAGCCCATATAGAGGCCGACGACGAGGTTTGGCGTGTAACCGATGAACCAGGCGTCCTTTTCGTCGTTGGTGGTGCCGGTCTTGCCGGCGATGTGGCGTCCGAGCTCGGCGATGGTGGCGCCGGTGCCGCGCTGGACGACGCCTTCCATCATCGAGGTGATCTGGTAGGCGGTCATCGGATCGAGAACCTGTTCGGAATTATCGACAAGCTCAGGTTCGGGCTGGTTCTGCCATTCGGCCGCGTTGCAGCCTTCGCAGCCGCGTTCGTCCTGCTTGAAGACGGTCTTGCCGTAGCGGTCCTGGATACGGTCGATCAATGTCGGCTTGATCGACTTGCCGCCATTGGCCATGATCGAATAGGCCGAAACCATGCGCATCACCGTCGTCTCGCCGGAGCCCAGCGCCATCGGCAAATACGGCGCCAGATGGTCATAGACGCCGAAGCGCTCGGCGTATTCGACGACCAGCTTCATGCCCATGTCGTTGGCGAGGCGCACAGTCATCAGATTGCGCGACTTTTCGATGCCGGAGCGCAGGGTCGCCGGACCGGCGACCGTGCCGTCGTAGTTCTTCGGCGTCCAGGTCGTGTTGCCGCTCTGGATGGTAATCGGCCCGTCCATGATCACCGACGCCGGCGTATAGCCATTGTCGAGCGCCGCGGAATAGACGATCGGCTTGAACGAAGAGCCGGGCTGGCGCATGGCCTGGGTGGCGCGGTTGAACTCCGACTGCGCGTAGGAGAAGCCGCCGACCATGGCCAGCACGCGGCCGGTGTGTGGATCCATGGCGATCAGGCCGCCTTCCACTTCGGGGACCTGGCGCAGGCTGTAGGCGTCGTCGGAGCCTTCGTTCTTCTGGACGAAGACGACGTCGCCCGGCTTCAGCACATCGGCCGGCGACTTGGCCCTGACCGTCTTGCCGCCGACCACATGGCGCATGGCAAAGCCCATGTCTTCCTTGCTGACGGTGCCTTCGACGCGCTCCTTGACGATGTCGCCCGACGCCTGGCGTGCCGGCTGCAAGCCAATCGACAGGCCGGATGCCGAACTGTCGAGCACGACTGCGAGCTTCCATTCGGGAACGTCTTCCAGTCCCTTCACATTGCCCAGCGGCACACCCCAGTCGCCGGACACGTCGATCGTCTTTAGCGGCCCGCGGTAGCCGCGCAGCGTGTCGTATTTGATCAAGCCGTTCTGCATCGCCTTGCGGGCGATGAGCTGGATCTTCGGGTCGAGCGTGGTGCGGACGGACAGGCCGCCTTCATAGAGCGCGTTCTCGCCGTAGCGGGCGATGATCTGGCGGCGCACCTCCTCGGTGAAGTATTCGCCGGCGAACAGATAGGTGCCGTTGCGGCGCGGTGTGACGCCGAGGGGCTCCGCCTTGGCCTTGTCGCCTTCCTCGCGCGTAACGTAGCCGTTCTCGACCATCTGGTCGATGACCCAGTTGCGGCGCTCAAGCGCGCGGTCGGCATGCTTGAAGGGGTGATAATTGTTCGGCCCCTTGGGTAGCGAGGCCAGATAGGCGGCCTCGGCCACGGTCAGCTCGTTCACCGACTTGTCGAAATAAGTGAGCGCGGCACCCGCCACGCCATAGGCGCCGAAACCGAAGAAGATTTCGTTGAGGTAGAGTTCGAGAATGCGGTCCTTGGAATAGGCCTGCTCGATGCGGAAGGCGAGGATCATTTCCTTGATCTTGCGCTCGTAGGTCTGGTCCGAGGTCAGCAGAAAATTCTTCGCCACCTGCTGGGTGATCGTCGAGGCGCCAACCTGACGCCTGCCCGAGCCGAAATTCTGCAGGTTGACGATGATAGCGCGGCCCAGGCCGGTCACGTCAATGCCGGGGTGGTTGTAGAAATTCTTGTCCTCGGCCGACAGGAAGGCCGCCTTGACGCGGTCGGGGATGGCCTGGATCGGCAAATACAGGCGCCGTTCGCGCGCGTACTCGGCCATCAGCGCGCCGTCCGAGGCATGGATTCGGGTGGTCACCGGCGGCTCGTACTTGGCCAGCACCTCATAGTCGGGCAGATCCTTGGACAAATGCCCGATATAGATGGCAACCCCCGCCGCGACCAGCAGGGCCAGCGTCGTGCCGATACCGAAGAAATAGCCAATGAGACGAATCATGCCCGCTCCAGTCCTTGGTTCGGGAATTTCCTAAACGAAGCCGCCTTCCGCGCAAGCATTCGAGCCGGTCCCAACCCGTAATCGAAAACCCATGTCGCTACCATGTGGGCAAAATACGGCAAGGCCGGATTTCGCGGCCGTGAGTCGGAAATAAAAGCGTCGGGTGTTGTCGCCGCGCAACGCTGCCTGTGGTTGCAGGCGTCGTCAGGCATTTCAGCCCCCGGTTCCCGTTCTGGCACGCGCGGAAGCGAACAGCGCGACGGCGTTGGTGATGCTTTGCGCCGCCTTGCCGCGCCAGTCGGCGTCGAGCAGTTGCGCCTCGTCCTTGGCATTCGAGAGATAGCCTAGTTCGACCAGCACGGAGGGGACGTCAGGCGCTTTCAGCACCTTGAATCCCGCGGAACGCTGCGGATTGTTGATGAGGCCGACGCTGGTCGACAACTGGCCGACCAGCGTGTGGGCGAAACTCATCGAAAAGGTGTGGGTCTCGCGGCGGATCAGGTCGATCAGGATATCGGTGACTTCCTTGTTGTCGTCCTTGATCACCATGCCGGCGAACTGGTCCGAGAGATTTTCACGATCGGCAAGCGCCTGCGCTTCCGGATCCGAAGCCTTGTCGGAAACGGTATAGACGGTCGCGCCACGGATGCCCTTGAGGCTGATGGTGTCGGCATGAATGGAGATGAGCAGGTCGGCCTCATGCTGGCGAGCGATGCGCACGCGGTCGTCCAGCCGCAAATATTCGTCGGTGTCGCGCGTCATGAAGACATCGTATCTGCCGACGGCGGCGAGCTTGTCGCGCAGTTCCGTGGCGAAAGCCAGCGTGACGTTCTTTTCGACGGTGCCGTTCAGGCCCTCGGCACCGCCATCGACGCCGCCATGGCCCGGATCGATGACGACGGTGAAGCGATGGCCCGGATTGGAGACCGGCCCGGTGCCGACCCGCCCGCCCTTGTCGGTCGAAACCGTGGAACCGGTGGTCAGCGCCTGATTGGCAAGGGCAGTGTCGAACTCGCGTTCGGAGGCCGCCGACATGTCGATGGCGATGCGGTAGCCCGCGCCGTCCTCGTTCTTGAGAACATCGAGCTTGTCGACCGCGAACGGCCCCTTGCCGGTGAGAACCAGCCGCGACACGCCTGCCTCCAACTCACCCAGGCGCACGCCCTTGACCAGCCCGCGAGGCTTCAAATCCTTGGCATCGATGGCTAACTTCGTATTCGCCAGATCGATGACCAGACGATTGGGCCCGCGCAAAAGGAACCATTTGACGTCGGGCTCACGGTCGAAATCCATGACGATGCGCATCTTGGTGGCATCGCCCGCCATCTTGTAACCGGTTGCCGTGAGCGGGGCATCGGCGGCGTTGGCGACCAACGAGATGGTCATCGACAGCAGGAGGCAGAAGATCGTGAGCAAACGGCCGCCGGCACGACTGCCCTTGTCTGTGAAGCCTGCCAGTCCCATCTCTTTGCAGTCGCTCCCGGTTTGGCGCCAAGGCGCCCGGTCATGTAGTCGAAGTGCCGGTTAGGCCGCGAACTCGATTAACGATTGGTATCCAGAGAAGGTTAACCAAGCCTTTTCACGCGAGGCCCGGACCCGTGCTTACGTGGCGGAACCGCTTTTGCCGGCGTCGGAAATCGGGGTTGCCTTCCAACCCGCCAAATCATAAAAGCGATAGTGGATCACTGCAATCCTGGAACCGCCCTCCTCCGCAGCTTCCCGCTACAGGTGAGACGAAAGGCGGCTCCTTTCGCTCCATGCGAGAAGGGTTCAGGTGATCGCGACGAATTTCGCAGGTGTGCGCCCGTGGCGGGGGAATCGCCTGCGTGAGGAAAACGGCCGGGTTTGTCCCGCGCCGGCTCTGTATGAGCAAACAAGCTGGTCCGGTTTCCGGGCTTTGGTTCAAAAGGTTCTGCTGGTGACGATGGCTTCAAGCGCAATCATGGAAAGGTCCGCATCAAACCGCGCCAATATGGCTGCGGGCGGCACCGCCATGGCGCGCAGGCACCGTCCGGCGGACATTCAGACATCCGGCACCCACATTCATCCAGACACACAGCAGCGGCCCTTGCGCCGCAAGCTGCGGCTGACGGCTGCCGGGGGGAAACGAAATAATGCCCAACAAAATGCTGATAGACGCCTCCCACCCGGAGGAAACACGCGTTGTCGTCGTACGCGGTAATCGTATCGAAGAATTCGACTTTGAATCACAGGACAAGAAGCAGCTCAAAGGAAACATCTATCTCGCCCGCGTAACGCGCGTCGAACCCTCCCTTCAGGCAGCCTTTGTCGAATATGGCGGCAACCGTCACGGTTTCCTCGCCTTCAGTGAAATACACCCCGACTACTACCAGATCCCCGTCGCCGACCGTCAGGCGCTGCTGCGCGCCGAAGCGCAGGAAGCCGAGGACGAGGACGATGAGGACGGCGAAGGCGACGACCGCCAGAGCCGCGATCGCGGCCGGCGCGGGCGCCGGCGCGGCGGCAAGGGCCGCGACCGCGCAGAACACAAGCGCGATGCGAGCGGGGCCGATGCCGACGAGGCAACCGAAACGGCCGGCGAGGCAGGCGACGCCGACAATGGCAACGACGCCGTCTCGGAGAACACTTCCCACGGTTCGGAAACCATCGAACATGCGGCCGATATCCCGGAACAGGCCGCGGATGCATCCAATCATGGCGAAGCCTCCCCCGAGCAGAGCGACGAATCGTCCGGACAGGACGAAGGCGAGACCCGCGAGGGCGGCCCGACGTCGATCGCCGCCTCCGTCGACGCCGACGTGATTTCCGAACCCGTCCCGCTGACGGAACAGGGCAGTGAATCCAGCGACGATGATCGCGGCATGCTGGAAGAGGTTCAGTCTTCGCATCCGGACGATCACGAGGTCGAATCGGTCGGCGCCGAGGATGCCCTGGAGGAAGCGCGCAACCGCCGTAAGCCGATGCGCCGCCAGTACAAGATCCAGGAAGTGATCAAGCGCCGCCAGATCCTGCTGGTGCAGGTTGTCAAGGAAGAGCGCGGCAACAAGGGCGCAGCGCTCACCACCTATCTGTCGCTTGCCGGCCGCTATTCCGTGCTGATGCCGAACACGGCGCGCGGCGGCGGAATTTCGCGCAAGATCACCAGTGCTGTGGACCGCAAGCGCCTCAAGGAAGTGGTCGCCGATCTCGAAGTGCCGCAAGGCATGGGCGTCATCCTGCGCACCGCAGGCGAGAGCCGCACCAAGGCCGAGATCAAGCGCGATTACGAATATCTGATGCGGCTTTGGGAGAACGTGCGCAATCTCACGCTCCAGTCCACGGCCCCTGCCCTCGTCTACGAGGAAGGCAGCCTGATCAAGCGTTCGGTGCGCGACCTCTATAACAAGGACATCGACGAGATCCTCGTCTCCGGCGAAGAGGGCTACCGCGAGGCCAAGGACTTCATGCGCATGCTGATGCCGAGCCACGCGAAGGTGGTTCAGCCGTTCCGCGATACGACGCCGATCTTCGTGCGCAACGGCATCGAGGCGCAGCTTGACCGCATGCTGCAGCCGCAAGTGACGCTCAAGAGCGGCGGCTACATCATCATCAACCAGACCGAGGCGCTGGTCGCCATCGACGTCAATTCGGGCCGCTCGACCAAGGAGCACTCGATCGAGGACACCGCGCTCCACACCAATCTGGAAGCGGCGGAGGAAGTCGCCCGCCAGCTCAGGCTGCGCGACCTTGCCGGCCTGATCGTCATCGACTTCATCGACATGGAGGAGAACCGCAACAACCGTGCCGTCGAGAAGCGGTTGAAGGATCATCTCAAGAACGACCGCGCGCGCATCCAGGTCGGCCGCATCTCGCATTTCGGCCTGATGGAGATGTCGCGCCAGCGCATCCGCGCCAGCGTGTTGGAATCGACCATGAAGCCTTGCCCGCATTGCGGCGGCACCGGCCATGTGCGCTCCGATTCGTCTGTCGCGCTGATGGTGGTCAGGGCGATCGAGGAGTTCCTGCTCAAGGATTCGCGCAGCCACATCACGGTTCGCACGCCCGCGGCGACCGCGCTCTATGTGCTCAACCACAAGCGCGGCACGCTGGTGGAACTGGAAAGCCGCTTCGGCCTGACTATCACGCTCGAGGCCGACGACACGGTCGGTTCGCAGCATTATGCGATCTTCCGCGGCGCGCTGGCCGAAAAGCCTGAAGGCTTCGTCGAGGCACGCACCCTGCCGGCCTATGTCGAACCGGAAGAGCCCGAGGATGAGACCATCGTCGAGGAGGAAGACGAAGCACCGGCCCAGGCCGAACAGCCGCGTCAGCCGCAGCAAGGTCAGCACCAGCAGAGGCCCGGCGAAGAGGGCGAAGGCCGCGACCGCAAGCGCCGCAAGCGTCGCAGACGCCGCGGCGGCAAGGATCGCGATCGAGAACATGGCCACACCGACGGTGCTTCCGTGTCGGCGCAGGCCGACGAGTTGTCCACATCGGAAAGCCCGGTGAGCCGTGACGAGGCGGAAGCCGGCGACGAGGCTCCGGTCCCCGCGGCCGGAACTGCCGAAACGGCGGAAGCATCCGACGAGGGCCAGGGCAAGAAGCGTCGCCGCGGCAAGCGCGGCGGCAAACGCAACCGGCGCGAGGACGGCGAAGGCGAGGCCGAGGCAAGCGCCGATGAAGCGACCGAACCTTCCGGGGTCGATGCTTCCGAAAGCGAGCCTGCGATCGAGCCGGTAACCGTCGTGGCTGCGGAAGAGCCGGTGGCTCCAGTGAGCGACGAGGCGACGACCGCCGAGAAGCCCAAGAAGCCGCGGCGCGCAGCCAAGCCGAAGAAGGCAGCCGCCGAGGCTGTCGCCGAGGAGCCGATCGCTGAACTGGCCGTTCCGGCACCCGCCGAGACGCCAGCCACGGCATCGGACGAGGCGGCGGCAGCGACCGCCGAGGAAACACCGAAGGCCCGTCCGTCACGACGCAAGCCGGCGGCCATCGATGCGCCGATCGTGCCGGTGGTTTCCTCGACCGTCGCCGAAGAGCCGGAAACCAAGACCGAAGAGAAGCCGAAGCGCGCCGGCTGGTGGCAGCGGAAAGGTTTCTTCTGAGATTTCAGCCCTTTGAACTGACTTCCTGAATAAAAAAAATCCCGCGCCGGTCGAAAGACGGCGCGGGATTTTCATATTCGGTTTGCCGGAACGTTACGGCGCGAAGATCGACCAGTTCATCATCCTGGCAAGCTTTTCCAGGGCGATCGAGCCCAGCTTGGAATTGCCGTTGGCGTTGAGGCCGGGTGACCAGACGGCGAGCGAGGCGGCGCCGGGCACGATGCCCAATATGCCGCCGCCGACGCCGCTCTTGCCCGGAATGCCGACGCGGAAGGCAAAATCACCGGAGCCGTCATAGTGGCCGCAGGTCAGCATCATGGCGCCGATGCGGCGTGCCCGCTCGACTGATACCACGGAATGTCCGGTCGCCGGATTTTTGCCGCCATTGGCGAGGAACCGGCCGGCCATCGCCAGCTGCCGGCAGCTCATGGCGATGGCGCAATGATGGAAATAGACGCCGAGCGCCAGCTCCGGCGCATGATGAAGATTCCCGAAGGATTTCATGTAATTGGCGAGCGCGAAGTTGCGATAGCCGGTGGCGCGCTCCGACGCCGCAACCTCGCGGTCGATGATGATGGTCTCGTCGTCAGCGAGGAACTGGATGAAGCGCAGGATCTCGCCGATCGCCTCGCGCGGCTGATGACCGGCAAGCAGGATGTCGGAAATGACGATAGCGCCCGCATTGATGAAGGGATTGCGCGGAATGCCGTTCTCATGCTCGAGCTGCACGATCGAGTTGAACGGATTGCCCGAGGGTTCGCGCCCGACCCTTTTCCACAGCGCATCGCCGACATTGCCCAGCGCCAGCGTCAAGGTGAATACCTTCGAGATGCTCTGGATCGAAAAGGGCTGGTCGGCGTCGCCCGCCATCAGCACACGGCCGTCATTGGTGACGGCTGCGATGCCGAATTTCTTGGGATCAACCTTGCCGAGTTGCGGGATATAGGTGGCGACCTCGCCGCGATCGGTGCGTTCGGCCATTTCGACCGCGACTTCGGCCAGGGCCTGCTCGAGTTCCGGCATGGATCTACCTCAGCCAGCGTTCGATGCGCGCCAATGCCTCGACCATGTCGTCATGGCTGCCGGCATAGGAGAAACGCATGGTGCGGTGCCCGGCCTGGGTGTCGAAATCACGGCCGGGCGTGGCCGCGACATGCGCCTCGGCCAGCATCTTGCGGGCGAAAGCCATGCTGTCATTGCTGTGCCGGGTGACGTCGCAAAAGGCATAGAAGGCGCCATCCATCGGTGCGGCCAGCGGAAAGCCGAGCTCCGGCAGACGCTTCATCAGGAGCTCGCGGTTCCAGGCATAGCGACCCTTGACCGCTTCCAGCTCCTCGGTAGCGGCAAAGGCCTCGATTGCGGCGACCTGCGACAGTTCCGGCGGCGAGATGTAGAGGCTCTGCGCAATGCGCTCGATGGGCCGCACCAGCGCTTCCGGCAGCACCATCCAGCCGATGCGCCAGCCGGTCATGCAATAGTATTTCGAGAAGGAGTTGATCGCCGTGACACCGGTGCCAAAGGCGAGTGCCGTGGTGTCGGGCGCCGCATAGGCCAGCCGGTGGTAGATCTCGTCGGAGATGACGGCAATGCCGAGCGCCTCCGCCGTCCGGACCAGGTCCGCGAGATCATCGGCCGGAATGACCGCGCCGGTCGGGTTGGCGGGACTTGCGAACAGCACGCCCTTCAGCGGTTTTTCGCGATGCGCGGTCTCCAGGTGGGCGGCATGAAGATAGGCCGCGTCGCCGAGCTCTATCTCGATCACTTCGATGCCCAGCGCCGCCATGATGTTGCGATAGGCGGGGTAGCCCGGCGCTGCGATGGCGACGCGGTCACCGGGATCGAACATTGCCAGGAAGGCGAGATTGAAGGCGGCCGAGGATCCCGTGGTGACCGCGATCCGGTCGGGCGCGACATCAAGCCCGTAGTGATCCCCATAATGTTCCGCGATCGCCTTGCGCAATCCAGCCAGGCCCAGCGCATCGGTATAGCCAATACGCCCGTCCTGCAAAGCCCTGGCCGCCGCGGCACGAACGCGGGCCGGAGCCGGATCGGACGGCTGGCCGACGGCCATGGAAATGACCGGCGCGCCCGTCGCTCTCAGCCGGTTCGCCTCGGCCAGCACATCCATGGCGTGGAAGGGTTCGACATTGCCACGGCGTGAGAGCGAAACGACCATTTTGACCTCGATCCGACGATTGAGCGCACCACGTCCTGGCGCATGCGCCGCACAAATGCCCGATTGGTGTGAGGATCACAAGTTGAGGAAGTTTTTCCGGTGCCGACTTTTCATCTTTCGCCCGCTCGTCTACCAGTGGACACGTCATGTTGAGCCGACCCAAATCGATGGTTGCCCGGGTAGCGCGCGTCGTTGCGACGCTTTCGCTTGGCGTCGCCGTCGCGGTGTCTGGTTCCACCAGCGCCTTGGCCCAGAACGTGCCGGTGGTGCGCGATGCCGAGATCGAGGCGCTGGTGCGCGACTACGCCCGCCCGATCTTCAAGGCCGCCGGTCTGGCGAATGACGGCATCGACATCGTCCTGGTCAACGACCAGAGCTTCAATGCCTTCGTCACCGGACGCAGGCTGTTCATCAACACGGGCGCCTTGATGGAAGCCGAAACGCCCAACGAGATCATCGGCGTCATCGCCCACGAGGCCGGCCATATCGCCGGCGGCCACCAGCAGAAACTGCGTGACCAACTCGAGCGCGCCAAGACGATGGCCATCATCGCAACCTTGCTGGGCGCCGGCGCCATGGTCGCCGGGGCGACCACCAACAGCCGCGGACTTGCCGGCGCCGGCGTGGGCGTGGCGGCTGGCGGCGGCGAGATGGCGCAGCGCAGCATTCTCGCCTATCAGCGCACCGAGGAGATGACGGCCGACCGCTCGGCGATCACCTATCTCAACGCCACCGGCCAGTCCGGCATGGGCATGCTGAAGACGTTTCAGCGCTTCCAGACGGCCTTGTCGCTCTCGGGCGCGCAGGTCGATCCCTACCGGATCAGCCATCCGATGCCGCGCGATCGAATCTCCAACCTCGAAGTGCTGGTCAAGCAGAGCCCCTATCTCGACAAGGTCGATGCGCCGGCCCTGCAATTGCGCCACGACATGATGCGGGTGAAGATCGCTGTCTACATGGAAGGCCAGGCCGCCGCGTCGCGGCTGATGCGAAAGATGCAGGGCAGCCTTGCCGCGCAGTATGGCGAGGCCCAATCGGCCTATCTTTTCGGCAACATCGCCACCGCACTCGTCAAGACCAACGCCTTGATCAAAGCCCAGCCCGGCAACGCCTATTTCCAGGAATTGCGCGGCGATATATTGATGAAGGCGAACAAGCCCAAGGAAGCTGCCGATGCCTACGCCAAGGCAGTCAGCCTCGACAAGGCGCGATCTGGATTGCTGCCGGTTTCGCTCGGCCAGGCGTTGATGGCGACGGGCACCCCAGACGCTCTGAAAAAGGCCGTGGTGCAGATCAACAACGGCTTGCGACGCGACAAGGAAAATTCCGTGGGATACCGCTATCTGGCGCAGGCCTATGGCGAATTGGGAGACATACCGGGCGCCGAGCTCGCCACGGCCGAGGGTCATTTCTATTCCGGTAACTACAAGGATGCGAAGATCTTCGCCATGCGAGCGCAGCAGCAACTCAAACGCGGCGAGCCGCGATGGATACGCGCCCAGGACATCATAAACTACAAGCCGTCGGGCAAGGTATAGTGAACCTTCCGGCCGTGCGCTGCGACGCAGCCAGACCGGAAAACAGGCAAAGGAACGGAACGATGAAAAAGGCACTGCTGCTGGGCACCACGGGAGTTGCGATAGCCCTTGCCATGCTGGCGTTCGGTTTCGTGGCCGGCAGCCCGCAAATCGCGGAAGCCGGTGCGGCGCAACCGCTTCAGACGGCAGCGGCCGGTACCAAGATCGACCGCACCGAGGTCGAAGGCATCATCCGCGATTATCTCCTGAAGAATCCGGAAGTGCTGCTGGAAGTCCAGGATGCGCTCGAGGCCAAGCAGAAAGAAGAGCAGCGCATTGCCCATCTCGGCGTCATCAAGGGCGCCAAGGAGCAGATCTTCAACTCCTCCTTCGACGGCGTGGTCGGAAACCCGAAAGGCAAGGTCACGATCGTCGAGTTCTACGATTACAATTGCGGCTTCTGCAAACGCGCCATCGAAGACATGCAGGCGCTGACCAAGGCCGATCCGGACCTGCGTTTCGTGCTCAAGGAGTTCCCGATCCTCGGCCCGGATTCGCAGAAGGCCAGCGTCGTCTCGATGGCCTTCCACCTGATGATGCCGCAGAAGTACGGTGAGTTCCACAATGCGCTGCTCGGCGGCCAGGGACGCGCCACCGAGGCGGCGGCGATCAAGGTCGCGCTTTCGCTCGGCGCCGACGAAGCGACGCTGCGTGAAAAGATGAAGGACCCGTCCATCACCGAAGCCTTCTCCAAGACCTACGATCTCGCCAACAAGCTGGCGATCACCGGAACGCCGTCCTATGTCGTCGGCAACGAGGTCGTGTTCGGGGCGCTCGGACAGGAAGTCCTGGCGGAGAAGATCGAGGCGGCGAAAGCCGCGCTTTGATCGGCCGCGGGTTTTCTTCACGGGCGCATTTCCGCCTGTTGTGGACAGTGAAAGAACGCACTTGCGCTCTTTCCGCGGGCGTCTATGCCCATTATAGAGGGCCCAGCGCCGGTTTGACGCCGGTGCCGGAAAAGGTCGGCATTTTTTGAAAACGGTTTTCGTCCTGAACGGTCCCAATCTCAACGCGCTCGGCAAGCGCGAGCCAGGCATCTATGGCGGCAAGACGCTTGCCGCCATCGCGGAGGACTGTAGAGAGGCCGGCGCGGCGCTCGGGCTCGAAATCGATTTCCGCCAGTCGAACCACGAGGGCGACCTCGTCGACTGGATCCAGGAAGCCGGCGACAAGGCCGCCGGCATCGTCATCAATCCCGGCGCCTATAGCCACACCTCGATCGCGATTCACGACGCCATTCGTTCCGTGGCGCCGCTGCCGGTCGCCGAGGTCCATCTTTCCAATATCCATGCGCGGGAATCATTCCGCCACGTCTCCATGGTCGCGCCGGTCGCTGTCGGCATGATCTGTGGCTTTGGGCCGCTCGGCTACACGCTGGCGCTTCAGGCGCTGGCCGCACGCCTATGACCGGCCAACAAACAGAAGGCTCGAAAATGTCGATAAAGAAGACCGGTGTTGACCAGCAGCTGATCCGCGACCTGGCGGGCATACTGAACGACACCAATCTCACCGAGATCGAAGTCGAGCTGGGTGACCTGAAGGTGCGCGTATCGCGGCAGGCACCGGCCGTTCACGCGATAGCCGCGCCGCAGCCGGCCTTTGCGCCGGCGCCGGCGGCCCAACCTGCCACCGCAGCCGTTCCGGCCGCGGCCGACGTGTCGAAAAACGCCGTGGCCTCCCCCATGGTCGGCACCGCCTACCTGGCGCCCTCGCCGGATGCCAAGCCGTTCATCGAGATCGGCCAGAACGTCAAGGAAGGGCAGACGCTGCTGATCATCGAAGCGATGAAGACGATGAACCAGATCCCCTCGCCGCGCGCCGGCACGGTGACGGCGATCCTGTTCGAGGACGCACAGCCGGTCGAATACGGCATGCCGCTCGTCGTGATCGAGTAGAGCGGCCCTAATGTTCCAGAAGATTCTCATCGCCAATCGCGGCGAAATCGCGCTTCGGGTGCTGCGTGCCTGCAAGGAGCTTGGCATCCAGACGGTGGTGGTGCACTCGACCGCCGACGCCGACGCCATGCATGTTCGGCTCGCCGACGAGAGCGTATGCATCGGGCCACCGCCATCGCGCGACAGCTACCTCAATATCCACCAGATCGTCGCCGCCTGCGAGATCACCGGCGCCGACGCCGTGCATCCCGGCTACGGTTTCCTGTCGGAGAACGCCAAGTTTTCCGACATATTGGCCGCGCATAACATTACCTTTATCGGTCCGACCGGTGACCATATCCGCATCATGGGCGACAAGATCGAAGCCAAGCGCACCGCCAAGCGCCTCGGCATTCCGGTGGTTCCCGGCTCCGATGGTGCGGTGACCGAGGAAAAGGAGGCCAAGCGCATCGCTGCAGAGATCGGCTATCCCGTGATCATCAAGGCGTCGGCCGGCGGCGGCGGACGCGGCATGAAAGTGGCGCATACCGAGGCCGACCTCGAAGTCGCCTTGCAGACGGCCCGCTCGGAAGCGGGCGCGGCCTTCGGCGATGACGCCGTCTATATTGAAAAGTACCTGCAAAAGCCGCGTCATATCGAGGTTCAGGTGTTCGGCGACGGCTTTGGCCGGGGCGTGCATTTCGGCGAGCGCGACTGCTCCTTGCAGCGCCGCCACCAGAAAGTCTGGGAAGAGGCCAACTCACCCGCCCTCAACGCCGAGGAACGCTCGCGCATCGGCGATATCTGCGCCAACGCCATCGCCGACCTCGGCTATTCCGGCGCCGGCACGATCGAGTTCCTCTACGAGAATGGCGAGTTCTATTTCATCGAGATGAACACGCGCCTGCAGGTCGAGCATCCGGTGACGGAGGCGATCACCGGCATCGACCTGGTGCATGAGCAGATTCGTGTCGCCTCGGGCGGCGGTCTTTCGGTCAAGCAGGAAGACATCCGCTTCCAGGGCCATGCCATCGAGTGCCGCATCAATGCCGAGGATCCGCGCACCTTCACGCCCTCGCCCGGCACGATCACCCATTTCCACACGCCAGGCGGTCTCGGCATCCGCGTCGATTCCGGTGTCTATTCCGGCTACAAGATCCCGCCCTACTACGACAGCCTGATCGGCAAGCTGATCGTGCACGGGCGAAACCGCGTCGAGTGCATGATGCGGCTGCGCCGGGCACTGGACGAATTCGTCGTCGACGGAATCAAGACGACGTTGCCTCTGTTTCGCGACCTCGTCGGCAACGCCGACATCGCCAATGGCGACTATGACATCCACTGGCTGGAAAAATATCTGGCCAAAGGCGAATAGCCCCGGACTTGCCGCTATAATGAAGCGATGACTCGCCCCTACGCGCCAGGCTATCGTATCCCGACCGACCTTCTGCTCAAGGCCTACGCCTCGGGCGTCTTCCCGATGGCCGAAAGCGCCGCCGACCCGGAAGTGTTCTGGGTGCGGCCGGAAACGCGCGGCATCATCCCGCTCGACCGCTTCCACACGCCGAAAAGCCTGAAGAAGGCGCTTCGGCGAAACCTCTTCGACATCCGTTTCGACTTCGATTTCGAGGCGACGATCGATGGCTGCGCCGAAAGGCGCGAGGAGCGCCGTTCCACCTGGATCAACGCGCCGATCCGCGAGGCCTATGTGCAGTTGCATCGCATCGGCCATTGCCATTCTGTCGAGGCCTGGCGCGAGGAGCGGCTGGTCGGCGGCCTCTACGGTGTCTCCCTGGGGAGGGTGTTCTTCGGCGAAAGCATGTTTTCCCGGGAAACGGATGCTTCGAAGATCTGCCTTGTGCATCTCGTCGAACGCCTGCAGGCGCGCGGTTTCGCGCTGCTCGACACGCAGTTCACCACCGAACACCTCAAGCGCTTCGGCGCAATCGACGTGCCGCGCGGCAAATACGAGAAGATGCTGGCCGACGCGCTGAAGGGTGAAGCGGTGTTTTTCCCCTGATGATCCAGCCCGTCAGCGGACCTTCGTTTCCAGCGGAGCCTGCGAATGGAACATCATCTTCCAGCCGTTGACGCGATGGACATAGCCGGTGCTGACCAGCGCCGCGTAGGCTTCGCCATTGCCCCTCACGGCATGCGCCTCATAGGCCAGGATGACGATGTCGCTGCCTGGTTCGACCACGCCCTTGAGATCGATCTCGAGATCACGCCATCGCTTGGGATCGGCGGCGGTTTCGGCGAGATCGGCATTGCTCATGGTCTGGGCCATCTGCGGAAATGCCACGAGGCACTCGGTGTCGGCATTGGCCGCGAAAAATGCCGAATCGCCTGTCCAGAAGCCCTTTTCGAGCTCAAGCAGTTCCTTGATGCTGGCGGTGATCCGCTTTCTGGCAGACATTGGAAAATCCTCCCGGCGCGCATCGTATGGCCGTCAGGGCCCCAACGCGTTGCCGTCAGGGCGGTTCCGAAGGATCAGTTGGTGCTGGTCGTAGGCGGTTCCGTTGCTTCCGGCTCGGTCGCAGCCGGAGCGGCCGTGGCATTCGGCTGGGCCGTATCGGGCTTGGCCGCCTCGGTCTTGGCCGAATCGGGCGCTGGCACATCCGACTTCTGCTTGCAGGCTTTCAGCCAGACGTCATAGACGGCATGCTCCACGGCATTGAGACCAGGGCTTTCGGCAAACATCCAACCGGTGAAGATGCGGCGGATCTTGCGGTCGAGCGTGATCTCGTCGACTTCGACAAAGGAATCGGTCTTCGGTTCCTCATTCTGCGGCCGGGAGTAGCAGACGCGCGGCGTCACCTGCAAAGCACCGAACTGCACCGTCTCGTCGATATAGACGTCGAAGGTGATGATGCGGCCGGTGATCTTGTCGATGCCGGCGAATTCGGCGACCGGGTTGGTGATTCGGTCCGCCCCCGGCGCCGGCGCGGCTGCGGGCGGCGTTGGCGAAGCGGCAAGTGCCGCGGTGCCAACGGTGAGCCCGGCGGCTACCATCAGTGCGCCCATCGATGTCAGGGTGGAAATGCTCATGCAGGGATACCGGTGGTTAGCGCCCGGGTGATTCTCTATCACAAAGGCTAGTCGCCGTTTTCTGATCAGCAAGCAGCTAAACACCAATTGTGGCGATAAAGGATCGACGCCCGCTTATGATCCGGGCGTCCAGGCGTCGTAGTCGCCGGTGACCTGCGGGCGGTGCTGGTTGGTCAGCACCGAGCCCTTCGGACGATAGGCTGAGGGCGAGCCGGTCAGGTTCGGTTGATGCGGTTTCTGCCAGTCGCGCGGCTTGTAATCGTCGCTCGGCGGCGCGACGTCGACGCGGTGATGAATCCAGCCGTGCCAGCCGGGCGGGATAGAAGAAGCCTCGGAATAATCGCGATAGATGACCCAGCGGCGCGTGCGTCCTTCGGAATCGACACCGCCTTCGTAGTAGACGTTGCCCACCTCGTCCTGCCCGACCTTCCTGCCGTGCCGCCAAGTGTGCAGGCGCGTGCCAAGCGTCTGGCCGTTCCACCAGGTGAAAAACTGCGTAAGGAAAGTCTTCATCTTCAAACCCTCGCGCCGATGGCGTCCGTTTCCTGCTTATGGCGTCAGCCCTTCGTGAAGGCAAGGGGCTTGCCGCCAAGAGGGCGCAAATGGCGCGCCGGTAAGGCGACACAAGCCTGTGATGCATTGCCGGCGCCGTATGGTGCTTGCCAAGCACCCTCAGCCTTTCTAAAGCTCTGCGCGCGCCCCGTGCGGGTATCCGGCCGACCGTTGGCCGAGGGAGGTGACGATTGGCCAGGAAATCGCCGACCGCCGACATTCGCATCGGTGCCGACGCCATTCGCCGCCGAAAGCGTGACGTGCCGATCGTCTGTCTCACCGCCTATACCTACCCCATCGCCCGCCTGCTCGACGAGCATGTCGATCTGCTCCTCGTCGGCGACAGCGTCGCAATGGTCCTGCATGGCCACAAAACGACGCTGGGCGCCTCGCTGGAGATGATGATCGCGCATGGGCAAGCGGTGATGCGCGGCTCGGCCAGGGCTTGCGTCGTCGTCGACATGCCAGCCGGCAGCTATGAGGATTCGGCTGCCCAAGCGGTTGCCTCGGCGCGGCGTATCGTTGGCGAAACCGGCTGCCAGGCTGTGAAACTCGAGGGCGGCGTCGGTATGGCCCGGCAGATCGCCGCGGTCGTCGATGCCGGCATCGCGGTCATGGGCCATATCGGCCTGCTGCCGCAATCCGTCGAGAAGGATGGCGGCTACAGGATCAAGGGCCGGACCGACGAGAATGCGGCAGCGCTGTTTGCCGATGCGCGCGCCGTCGAAGAAGCCGGCGCCTTTTCGATGGTCATCGAGGGCACGGTCGAAGCGGTCGCGGCCGAAATCACCCGCCGCATCGCCATTCCGACTATCGGCATCGGCGCGAGTGGCGTTTGCGACGGCCAGATCCTGGTCATAGACGACATGGTCGGGCTCACCGTCGACCGCGTGCCGAAATTCGTCAGGGAGTACGCCGATTTGCGCAGCGTGGTCTCGCAGGCGGCCGCACGTTACGCCAGCGAGGTACGAGACCGGACATTCCCCGGTTCCGAAAATGTGTTTTCGGCCACCTTGGGCAAGGACAACCGATGAGCCGGCCCCTCGTCGTCGACACGGTCGCCGGCCTTCGCGCGCGGATCCGCGACTGGCGGCGCGACGGCCTTCGCGTCGCCATGGTGCCGACAATGGGCGCCTTGCACGAAGGGCACCTATCGCTGGTCAGGATCGCGCTTGAAAGAGCCGAGCGCTGCATCGTCTCGATCTTTGTCAACCCGACGCAGTTCGCGCCGAGCGAGGATCTCGACAAATATCCACGTCAGCTCGCCCGCGATCTCGACCAGCTGGCTTTGGCCGGAGCCGATCTTGCCTACACGCCTGGGGTTGGTGAGATGTATCCTGCCGGCTTTGCCACCAAAATCTCGGTCGGCGGTCCCTCCGCCGGGCTCGAATCGGATTTTCGACCGACTTTTTTCGAAGGCGTCGCCACCGTCGTGGCGAAGCTGTTCCAGCAGGCGTCGCCCGACGTCGCGGTCTTTGGCGAAAAGGATTATCAGCAATTGTGCGTCGTCAGGCAGCTCTGCCGCGACCTCGACCTGCCCGTCGAAATCATCGGCGCGCCGACGATCCGCGACGCGCATGGCCTCGCCATGTCATCGCGTAACGCCTATCTCGGCGAGGCCGAACTCCAGATCGCCCGCCGGCTCAACGTGATCCTGCGCAAGGCAGCCGCGGCGCTGGCGGCCGGCGCCGACCAGAACGGCGCGACAGGCGAAGCCAGCCGCGCCCTACTCGCGGCCGGCTTCCACAAGATCGATTATGTCGAAGCTCGCGAGAGCCGGACGCTGACGCCGTGGCGCCGCAGGCACGAGGGCCGCCTGCTCGCCGCCGCCTGGCTGGGCAAGACCAGGCTGATCGACAATGTGGACGTCTCCACCAGTTAGGCTGCGGCTCGATCGCTGAATTCGACCGCCGGATTGCGCACCCGAAAGGTCCGCCGCTATGCGGCAAGCGGCCTTTCATAGACGAGCGCCGGGATAGCGGATTGGGCCGAACCGCAATTGTCGGTGCGGCCGGTCTGGACGAAGCCGTTCGCCTGGTAGAAGGCAATTGCGCGCGTGTTCTTCTCTTCCACTTCCAGCCGGATGGCGCGGGCCTCAGGGAAGCTTTCGATGATCTCGTCGAGAAGCATGCCGCCGATGCCCCGGCCCTGCAGGCCGGGCTGCACGTAAAGCTGCTTCAGCATGACCACGCCGCCGCCATCGAGCGCTTCGGCAAATGCCATGCCGCCAATGCGCTGGCCATCGTCGGCGACGAGGAACTCGCTGTTTGGCTTCGCCAGCCGCGCCGTGAGCGAGGCGATCGAATGCCACGCATCGGTGATTTCTGTCACCCGTTCGGCGCCGTAGATGGCGTCGTAAGTCGCATGCCAGGTCTCGACCAGCAGCGCCCGGATGGCGGCGAGGTCGCGATCCCCGGCGGTGCGCACGAACATGGCGTTACTCGATGCCCAGCTTGGCCTTGACCAGGTCATTGACGGCCTGCGGGTTGGCCTTGCCGCCGGTCGCCTTCATCACCTGGCCGACGAACCAGCCGGCCATGGTCGGCTTGGCGCGCGCCTGCTCGACCTTGTCCGGGTTGGCGGCGATCACCTCGTCCACCGCTTTTTCGATAGCGCCGGTGTCGGTAACCTGTTTCATGCCGCGGCTCTCGACCAGTTGGCGCGGGTCGCCGCCCTCGTTCCAGACGATCTCGAACAGGTCCTTGGCAATCTTGCCGGAGATGGTGCCATCCTTGATCAGGTCGATGATAGCGCCGAGCTGGTCTGGCGAAACCGGAGCGTTTTCAATGTCCTTGCCAGCTTTGTTCAATTGTCCGAGCAGGTCGTTGATGACCCAATTGGCCGCGAGCTTGCCGTCGCGGCCGGCGGCCACCTTCTCGAAATAGTCGGCGATCGGCTTTTCCGACACCAGGATCGAAGCATCGTAAGTCGAGAGGCCGAGCGAGGAGATCAATCGCGCCTTCTTGTCGTCGGGCAGTTCCGGCAACTCCTTGGCCAGCGCTTCGACATAGGCCTGGTCGAACTCCAGCGGCAACAGATCGGGATCGGGAAAATAGCGGTAGTCGTGCGCCTCTTCCTTGGTGCGCATCGAACGGGTTTCGCCCTTGACGGCGTCGAACAGCCGCGTTTCCTGGTCGATCGTGCCGCCATCCTCGATGATGGCGATCTGCCGGCGCGCCTCGAAATCGATCGCCTGGCCGATGAAGCGGATCGAATTGACGTTCTTGATCTCGCAGCGCGTGCCGAATTCGCCGCCCGGCCGGCGCACCGAAACATTGACGTCGGCGCGCATGGAGCCTTCGTCCATGTTGCCGTCGCAGGTGCCGAGATAGCGAACGATGGTGCGCAGCTTGGTAACATAGGCCTTGGCTTCGTCGGCCGAACGCATGTCCGGTTTCGACACGATTTCCATCAGCGCCACGCCGGAGCGGTTGAGATCGACATAGGACATGGTCGGATGCTGGTCGTGCATCGATTTGCCGGCATCCTGCTCCAGATGCAGGCGCTCGATGCCGACCTCGATGTCCTCGAACTCGCCCTGGCGGTCGGGCCCTACGGAGACGATCACCGTGCCCTCGCCGACGATCGGCTGCTTGAACTGCGAAATCTGGTAGCCCTGCGGCAGGTCCGGGTAGAAGTAGTTCTTCCGGTCGAAGACGGACTTGTGGTTGATCTGCGCCTTTAGCCCGAGGCCGGTCCGGATCGCCTGCTTGACGCATTCCTCGTTGATGACGGGCAGCATGCCGGGCATTGCGGCATCGACCAGGCTGACATTGGCGTTGGGGGCGGCACCGAACGACGTCGAAGCGCCGGAAAACAGTTTTGCTTCCGATGTCACCTGCGCATGGACCTCGAGCCCGATGATGATTTCCCAGTCGCCGGTGGCGCCGGGGATCAGGCGTTTCGCGTCGGGCGTGCGGGTATCGATGATGCTCATGGTGGCCTGCGTAGTAGAACGATGGAAACGTGCGTTTTGCACATCCTGATTTGCAACTTCGCTAGTGCAAACCGCCTCCCGAGACAAGCGTAAAGCCGCCCGCTGGCCTTTTCCGCCGCTTTCGCCTATAGGCCATCCATCCCAATGGAGAGTGGATGTCCACTTACGCTCAGTCCCGGTAAGGCCCTGACCTCATAGCGAGGCAGGGCAGAAAACCTGAAACCCCGCGCCGCGAAGCTTCGCGGCGGCGGCTTTTGTTGTTTTCCCGGAAACTCTCCCATGGATATTTCGCGTATTGAACAACGCGTTCTGCACCTGCTCGCGCAGGGCGGACGCATTGAGATCGAAAAAAGTGAGAAGAAACGGATCGCCTCCGTCAAATGCCTGACCCGCGACGGCTGGCACTACCCCGACGTCGATCTCGACCTGTTTCGGAAGCTGAAGCGCAAGAAGGCGGTTTCGTCGTCGGGCGGCGGCCCCTACCGCATCACGCGGCGCGGGCTCCAACTCGTCCGCTCCGAACTCGACAACAGGTAACTATCGCCCGCCGGCCGTTTGCGCGGCCGGCGGTTGCTTGCCGCTCAGGCGGTAGCAATATAGGCGCGGATTTCCTCAGCCTCGCGCTCGACATCCTCGATACGACGCTTGACCACGTCGCCGATCGAAACGATGCCGTCGAGCATGCCGTCCTTTTCCACCGGAAGGTGGCGGAAGCGGCCCCGGGTCATGATCTCCATCACCTCGTTGACGGTGTGATTCTCGTTGCAGATCTTCACTTTCGGCGTCATCGCGGAACGAACGGCTATGTCGAGCGCGGCAGCGCCTTCCCTGGCGACGACGCGCACGATGTCGCGCTCGGACAGGATGCCGACGATCTTGCGGTCTCCATTGGTGATGACCAACGCCCCGATCCTGTGTTCGGCAAGGATGCGGATGGCTTCGCTCAGTTTTTCGTTCGGCCCGAGCGTCAACACGTCGTGGCCTTTTTGCTCGAGAATGGCCTTAACCGTCATGGCGTCCTCCTCTACTTTGCCAACCGGTTCCTGCCCTGACCGGCTTTCACGTAAGAGTGAACATCGTGCGCCGCGATCGGTTGCATTTCAAGTGCGGTGGTCGGTCGTCTCCCAATCGAGCGGCTGCCAACGCCTGTCGAACCAGCGCAAGCCGAAGAAGCCGGCGACAAAGCCGCCAATATGAGCCTCCCAGGCGATCTGGCTGTCGACGCCGGGGGCGAAGCCGACAAGGCCGGTGACAAGATTGATCATCATCCAAACGGCAAGGAAGATCATCACGCCACGCGAGCGCAGCACCATTGCGATCGGCAGCACGGGGCCGGCGAAAGCGGCTTTGCCCGCCGAACGATCCGTACGGAAGCCAAAGCGTGCCGCCGCTCCCATCATGCCCGATATCGCACCGGAAGCCCCGACCAGCGGCGCTTCGCCATATGGATGCATGGCCCAGAAAAGCGCCACTGAAGCCAGTCCCGTCGCGGCGAAGAACAACGCGAACCAGAACGCTCCGAGCCGATTGGCCAACGGCGAGCCAAAGGCAGCGAGCCAGACCATATTGATGGCGATATGCGCAAATCCACCATGCATGAAGGCATAGGTGAAGGGCCGCGTGAACAGGAACCAGTCGAAGCCGTATTGGCCGGTGTAGAGGACAGGGATGAAGGCCCCATCGTAAAGCAGTGTCATTTGCTGAGCATCACTCAGCACGTATTGCTGCAACAGGTAGATGGCCACGCAAATGGCGATCACCGCCAGCACGATCGGCGGCAGGTTGAAGATCGGCTCGCGACGCGGCTCGGGCTCGCGATCCGCCTGTTCTATTTCCGGTGGGCTTACAGGTTCACTCATGCGCACTAGCACTCGGTCCAGGATTCGTTGTTGCGAGCATCTAGACCACTGCCCGCCGGACCACAAAGGGCGAATCGCCGAGCGCGAATCAAAAGTGCCGAATCAAAAGAAAGCCGTCCAAGGTTTCCCTTGAACGGCTGTCGAGTCCCCTGTTCCCCCGAACTCTTGACTGAAGTGCTGCCGATCGTCGCGAAACGACCGCTTCTGGAGTGGTTTTTGTGTGCCACGCGGCTCGACCGGGCGCAACGTAAACCACTTGTTAACCTTAACGGCCCCGACCCGTGAACAAGTGTTAACGACGCTGGCACGCTTCCTGCTCCGCAACGCATGTAGGTCATCGGAGGGCGCCCTTCTGTTCACCGATGGGACATCAGACGACAGAATGCGCGGAGCTGCTTAGCATGAACCAGAACGGATCGATCACGCTGTTCCAGTATTGGAACCGCTTGCGTGATGGACGCCCAGCCCCGAAGCGCTCGGAAGTGGAGCCGGCCGATATCAAGTCGCTGCTGGCCGACACCTTCATCCTGGAAAGGGACACGCGTGGGCAAGCGGTGTTCCGGCTGGCCGGCACAAGGCTCTGCGCCTCCTATGGCCGCGAACTCAAGGGGTTCTCCTTTCCCTCGCTGTGGCGCGAGAAGGACCAGCGGCTGGTCTCGAAGCTGATCCATGGCGTGTTCGACCAGAAATCCGTCGTGCTGATCATGTTCGAGGGCTTCAGCCGCAACGGCCGTTCCAACAAGTTCGAACTGCTTGCCTTGCCGCTGGATGGCGGCGTCGAAAACCCGCGTTGCCTTGGCGTGATCAGCGCTGTGGAGAAGCCGTTCTGGCTGGGCGCCGACCCGCTCACGGACGCGTTGATCGATTCGATCCGTGTCATCGATCCCGAAAAAGAGTTGCTGGCGAGCCGGCCGGCGATCGACGTTCCCTCGCTTGTTCCCGCCGAACTGGAGGCGCCCGAAACCATCTCCGCGCTCGGCCGAGCGCGCCGCATCCGCCACCTCGTCGTCTTCGATGGCGGGCGCGAGGAATAGTTGACGATCCTACAGCCCCGCCTGCCCGTTTTTCCCCTTTGTTAACCCGCTTTGCTGTAGTTCTGGGATGAAGTCCCTGGCATCGGCGCGCGGGGATGCCAAACGGGGTGTAGGCAGTCATGAGGTCAGCGGCGGTCGACTACGCGCCGTCCCAAGCTGAGAGACGTAACTTTCAGCGCGTCCGGGTCAAGATATACGGGCGCTTCATGCTGGAAGACCGCACCGAACATCCTTGCCAGGTCGTCGATATGTCGCCGGGTAACGTCGCGTTTCGCACGGACCGCATCGGCATGCCCGGTGAAAAGGTCATCGCCTATGTCGACCATATCGGCCGCATAGAAGGCGTCGTCACCCGCACCTTGCAGGACGGTTTCGCAATGACGGTGATTGCGTCGGACCGCAAGAAGGACAAGCTCGCCGCGCAATTGACGTGGCTCGCCAACAAGCACGAGCTAGATCTGCCGGAAGACCGCCGCCACGAGCGCGTCGCCCCCCGCAACCCGACCAGCATCCTGCAGCTCACCGACGGGCGTCAGTACCAGTGCCGCATCATCGACCTGTCGCTCTCCGGCGCCGCGATCGAGATCGATGTCAAGCCAGCGATCGGCGTCCAGGTCATGCTCGGCACCATGCGCGGACAGATCGTGCGGCATTTCGAGGATGGCGTCGCCATCGAATTCGCCGTTATCCAGCGGCCTGAGACGCTCGATTCGGAATTCAACACGCCGCGCGCCTGACAAGGCCCAACAGCGTCCAGATCAAAACCGGCCGCGCGGCCGGTTTTTGTATTTTACGACAACGATTGACCACTCAAAAGTTTCAAATTTGATACCTATTCTAGGGACGTTTTACTCAATATCTACTGCGCGCTTTTGCGTCGAATAAATCCACCTGTGGCAATGTCTCCCTCGAACGGGGAGACAAAAACAATGAAGAAAACGAGAGGCAAGCTGTTGCTGATGGCAATGGCGATGCAGCTTTCCGCTTGGGGATCAGCATATGCCGCGGGACCGGCCTATATGCACACCGGCGGCCGCACCACACAGCCTGTCGGACACTATGAATTCTGCCAGCGCATACCGGGCGAATGCAGCGAGCGGACACCCAAGGGGGCGCCGGTCGAACTGACCCGCAAGCTGTGGGCGACGATCCTCAGCATCAACAACTCGGTCAATACCCGCGTCAAGCCGCGCACCGACATGGAAAACAACGGCGTCGAGGAATATTGGGCCTATCCCGACAATGGCTATGGCGATTGCGAGGACTACGCGCTGGAAAAGCGCCGCGAGCTGATGGACGCCGGCGTTCCGGCCGGCAACCTGTTGATGACGGTCGCGCGCCAGCCAAACGGTGACGGCCACGCGGTGCTGACCGTGCGCACCAGCCTCGGCGAATTCATCCTCGACAATCTGGAAACCAAGGTCCTGTCCTGGACGGACACCGACTACACCTACCTCAAGCGACAGTCGGATACCAATTCCGGCGTCTGGGTGACGATCAACGACGGCCGCGCCGACGCGGTCGCCAGCGTCCGCTGACGGCGTCGATCCGGCACGCGTGAACCAGAGACCAGGCGCTACGCATCAACGCGATGCGTCTAAGGAGAAACCCGGTCGAGTCCCCACCCTCCCCGTCCCAACGACCGGGTCTAAGGAGCCGGCCCCGTCCCCGGGCCGGCTCCGCCATTTCTGGCGGAGGCCTAGACCTTCTCCAAACCCGCCTTGAAGCGCCTGCCGTTGGCGACATAGTGCGCGGCCGAGGCCCGCAACCTTGCAATCGCAGCCTCGTCCAGGACCCTGATCGCCTTGGCCGGCGAGCCGACGATCAGCGAATTGTCCGGGAATTCCTTGCCTTCGGTGACCAGCGCGCCGGCGCCGACCAGCGAATTCTTGCCGATCCTGGCGCCGTTGAGCACGATTGCGCCCATGCCGATCAGGCTGTTGTCGCCAATGGTGCAGCCATGCAGCATGGCGCGGTGGCCGATCGTGCAGCCTTCGCCAATGGTCAGCGGGAAGCCGGGATCGGTGTGCATGACCGTGTGCTCCTGCACGTTGGTGTCGGCGCCGATCACGACAGGTTCATTGTCGCCGCGGATGACGACGCCGAACCAGAAGCCGGCATTGCGGCCGATGCTGATGTCGCCGATCAGCGTCGCATCGGGCGCGATCCAGTTTGAGCCCGCATCCGCGAAGTTCGGTTCGGTGCCATCGATCGCATAAAGCGGCATTTCTGGTCTCCGATTCGTCTCAAGCCTGGAAGTCGAACGACCCTAGGTTGACACCTCCCAACACGCAACGGCCACAAGAACGATGCCGAGCGCCAGCGTCCAGGCGACCGCCGTGCAGCCACAGGAAATCAGCGCCACCGACGAAATGCGACCCTCGCGGCGGGCGTCCAAGGCATCGTTGACCAGCATGAACGGCCCGGCGCACGCCGTGGCGGCGAGCGAACGCAGTACGTGCGCGGAGGACACATAAGGCTCGGTGAACGCGACCTTGCGCCCGGCAACCAACTCCATCGCCGATCCGACCAGCCCGCAAGCCGTCAACCCGACAAGAAAAGCGAACGCAGTTAGCTCAACCGGGCCCATCTTTACCTTCCGTTTACCATGAAATCGCACAGTCGCTGGAAGGACTGCAAGAGCCGTGCCGTGCGATGCGTGCCGTCACGGGACAGGAATCCGGGGACAGAGATGAAGCAGGCAGCGATCGCCGACGACCCCCAATTCACCGTGGTCGATTCCACGCTGATGAAGCGGGTGTTCTACGCCTTCGCAGCACTCGCCCTGCTGTCGGTCGCAATCAGCCTGGGCGGCAAATGGTTCGGCCATTCGATCGCCATGGCCGGCTACACGGATGATGCGACGATGCGCAAGGTGGTGATCGGCAACAATGTCATCGCCGTGCCTGCCAACTTTATCCGTTTCGAACAGGCGCGGCGCGACGGCATCGCCTCGCGGCTCGACCTCTACCTGCGCTATCCCCAGATGGATGGCTACAGCGAAGCTGCCCGCGGCGATTTCAATCACACGGGGCCAGCCAAAAGCATCGTCTTCCTGTCCTTCGAACAGCAGATGATGTCTCGCGACATGAGCGGACGTTTCGGGCCGATCTACAGCGCGTTGATCGTGCAGCCCGGCACGGCAGGTCCGGGCGGCACGACGATTTACGGTTTCAACGCGAAATCAGGTTACCTCAACGAGGTGCTCGTTGTCGGCAACCGGCCCGGCAAGGACCCGTTCGTGGCCCGCTGCCTGAGTGGGCCGGCAGCCGAACAATCGCTGGCGCCTTGCGAGCGCGACATCCATGTCGGCGAGGATCTCAGCCTCACCTATCGCTTCCCGAAGGAATTTCTGGGGGATTGGCAGGCGCTTGACGCGGCAATCACCGCCGAGGCCGGGCGTGTCCTGAAGGCGGGACAGTGACGGAAAGGCCGGCCGCGTTTGCGTCCGGCATCGCCATGGGCGTGGGATCAGCCCAGATCGATGTCGAGGATCGCCATCGAGAAATTGTAGTCGCCGTCATCCTCGTCTTTGAAGACGATGCCGAGGAATTCGTCGCCGACGTAGACTTCGGCCGAATCCTCCTTGCGCGGCCGTGCCTTGACCTCGAGCTTGGGGTTCTGGAAGACGCGCTTGAAATAGGCGTCCAGCTTTCTGATTTCGTCAGGCTTCAACAGTCTTCTCCGATCATCGGGCTTGCTCGTTTGAACGGCGCTTCTGACACGTTGACGATGGCCATGTAAAGGCAAGCTCGCCGTATTGCACGGCAATCGGACTCGTCGACGCGAGCAGTGCGAAACTCCCCGACGCCCCTCAGTAAAATTAGATGTCGAAGCTGACGACCTGGTCCATCGTCTGCGACGGTAGAAGCTGGTCCATCTGGCGCGACGGCTGGTCGCAGCCGGTCTCGCCGACGACGCGAGCCGGCACGCCTGCGACCGTCTTGTTATGCGGCACCGGCGACAGCACCACCGAACCGGCGGCGATCTTGGAGCAATGGCCGATTTCGATGTTGCCGAGAATCTTGGCGCCGGCACCGATCAAGACGCCACGACGAATCTTGGGGTGACGGTCTCCGCCGGCCTTGCCGGTGCCGCCGAGCGTGACACCGTGCAGGATCGACACGTCGTCCTCGATGACCGCTGTCTCGCCGACGACCAGGCCGGTGGCGTGGTCGATGAAGATGCCCTTGCCGATGCGGGCCGCCGGATTGATATCGGTCTGGAAAACCGAGGACGAACGGCTTTGCAGATAGAGCGCGAAATCCTTGCGCCCCTGGTTCCACAGCCAATGCGCCAGCCTGTGGGTCTGGATGGCGTGAAATCCCTTGAAGTAGAGCACCGGCATGATGAAGCGGTCGCAGGCCGGATCGCGGTCGTAATAGGCCTGGATATCGACACGCACGATGGTCGGCCAATCCTTGTCGTCGGCCAGCATCGACTTGAAGGTCTGGCGGATGAGATCGGAACCTATGTCCTGGTGCGCCAACCGCTCGGCCAGCCGGTGGATGACCGCCTCCTCCAGGCTCTCCTGATTGAGGATGGTCGAATAGAGGAAGGCGGCGAGCAGCGGGTCGCGATTGACCGCGTCCATCGCTTCGTCACGGATCGAGCGCCAGATCGGATCGACCGGCTGCAACGCGCTGTGTCGGGAAATGCTGATGCTGTTCATCGACGTCGTCCTGCCGCCTTGCCTAATGTCGGGCCGCACATATAAGCCAGATCATAGCACGATTGAACTCAATTTTCCTTAGTGCTCTGTCAAATGGATTTGGTTAGCGGGAATTCAAGCCGGCATGGAAAATGAACTCTTGCTCGACAATGCCCTCAAACGCGAGCTTTCCGCTCTCTATGAGAGACAGGACCGCCATTACCACAACCTTACCCATATCGAGGCGATGCTGGCGCTCGCCGGCGAGTACCAGAAGCTGCTCGACGATCCCGAGGCCGTCGAGGCGGCGATCTGGTTCCACGACGCCGTCTATGACAGCCGGGCTAAGGACAACGAGGCGCAAAGCGCAGCACTCGCGGAAAAAAAGCTCGCGGGCCGCATCGACGCCCAGCGCCTCTGCCGCATCAGCGCCATGATCCTTGCCACCGCAACACACCAGTTGCCGGGCTTCGAAGACACGGCCGCGGTGCGTGACGCCGCTCTTTTCCTGGACATGGACCTGTCGATCCTCGGCGCAGCGCCGGATGCATTCGATGCCTATGAGCGCGCGATCCGCGCCGAATATCAATGGGTGGAGGAGCCGATCTGGCGGGCCGGACGCGGCGCGGTGCTGAACAGCTTCCTGACACGCCCGCACATCTTCCACAGCGAGGAATTCCGTCGGCGCTTCGAGCAGCAGGCCAGGCTGAATCTCACCCGGTCGCTCGAAGCGCTGCAAAAACCAGCGTGACATCTGGCTTGTGCATCAGGTTTTATCGGGCTCTTGCGCCGGGTCAAAGCGGATTTTCGGCGTAGAATTCCAGCACACGCCGCTTGAAGGTCTTGTCGCCGACGGCCAGCATATGGTCACGGCCTTCGATGTGGAAAGCCTTGGCGTTGGGCATCAGTGCGGCAAGTTCGTCGGGCGAGCCGCCAATGTCGTCGGTGGTGCCGACGGCGATCAGCGTCGGCTGGGCGATCCGGGCAATTTCATCCTCGCTCAGCAACTCGCGGGAGGTGGCGATGCAGGCCGCGAGCGCCCGGCGGTCGCTGCGAGTCTGGTCGGCGAAGGCGCGAAACGAACGGCCGCGGGGATGAGTGGTCTTGGCCGGATCGTCGGCAAGAAGGGCTGCCGCGATCGGATCCCAATCGCCGACGCCGTCGATCATGCCGATGCCGAGACCGCCGAAGACCAGCGTCGCCACCTTGTCGGGATCCGACAGCGCCAGGAATGCCGCTATCCTCGCGCCCATCGAATAGCCCATGACATGGGCGCGCCCGATGCCGAGATGATCGAGCAAAGCAGCCGCGTCCGAGGCCATCCGGGCCGGGGTGTAATCTGCCTCTTCGTAGCTTTTCGATGACGAGCCGTGGCCGCGATTGTCCAGCGCAATGGCGCGGTAGCCGTCATCGTTCAGCGTCTTGAACCAGCCGGGCGAAACCCAGTTGACGTAATGGCTGGAGGCAAAGCCATGGATCATCAGCACAGGATCGCCCCGGCCCGATTCCGGCTGGCGGTCGAGGAAGGCGATATCGAACCCGTCATGGGAAAAAAACTGCATCGGCTATACTGCCCGCGTCCTCAACCGCCACCGCCGTTCGGCGCATCGCCATTGTCCGATGGCGGCACCTCGGGGCCTGATATGGTGCCAACGGCCGGATGGCGCACCAGGTCGCCATAATCGATACCGTTCCTGGCGGCGGTGCCCGCCTTGAGCTCAAGCACGAAGCGCACCGGCACGCCGGGCGAAATCAGCGCCTGGGATTGCGGCTCGCCGTGCTTGACCGCCCGGATCTTGCCATCCTGGCCGATAAAAACCAGGTCAAGCGGCATCGGCGTGTTCTGCATCCAGAAGTTGACCTGCTGCTGCATGTCGAAGACGAACAACATGCCGTGATCGTCCGCCATGTCCTGGCGATACATCAAGCCGGCCTCGCGTTCAGCATCGGTGTCGGCGATTTCGATGGAAAAGGAGCGATCTCCGCCTTTCGTCGCCACGACCAGCGGCGTCGGGTCCACCGGCAGGGTCATCACCCGGCTGTCGGCCGCCGTCGGTGCAGGCAAATAGAAATAGGCGCCCGCGGCGACGATGACGGCAGCCAGGACGCACATTGCGCCCGCCGTCAGCCAGTTCCTATGTGTCATGCGAAAATCCTCGGCAACCGCCCTAATGCGCGACCGGCAAGGTTCCCATATCGGGGTGGATTTCGGCAGCCATAAGGCCTTTGTCGCCGCGCCCGAAGCGGACAAGCACGACCTGCCCCGGCCGAAGCTCGGTGATGCCGTAGCGACGCAAGGTTTCCATATGGACGAAGATGTCCTCGGTGCCCTCGCCCCGGGTCAGGAAACCAAACCCCTTGGTGCGGTTGAACCACTTCACCAAGGCACGTTCCAGCCCGCTTTCGGGTGTCACCGAGACATGGGTGCGCTGTTCCTGCATTTCCGCGGGATGGACCGCTGTGGTGACATCCATCGAGAGAACCCGGAAAGCCTGCAATCCGCGCTCGCCCTGCTTGACGAGGCAGACAACGCGCGCTCCCTCCAGAGCAGTCTGGAAACCATCCCGTCTAAGGCATGTCACATGGAGGAGGATGTCGCCTGAAACGCCGTCATCCGGGAGGATGAAGCCATAGCCCTTGGCTACATCGAACCACTTGATGGCGCCGGATATTTCGGTCAGATCGACGGCATCGCCGCCTTCGTCGCGCTTCATGGCGTCGCCAAGGGTTTCGGACCGCCCCGTCAAAGAGGCTTTTTCCCCCATAAGAATGCCCCCTTTTTTCAAGAACACCGCAACTGATTCTTGACACCAGATTAACACTGCGGCTTCCGGTGAGTGCAAGACCTGACGTGCCTTTTTTCACGGTTCATTATGCGAATACCGGATTTGTTCTTTGGCGGCGCCGGCAGCCGCCTGGGATTTGCCCTTTGGACGGCCCACCCCTATGTTGCGCCGCAACCCAACAAGTCGAGGAAATCACATGCGCTATCTGCACACCATGGTTCGCGTCGCCGACATCGATGCTTCGCTCGATTTCTACTGCAACAAGCTCGGCCTGAAGGAAGTGCGCCGCTACGAGAACGAGCAGGGCCGCTATACGCTGATCTTCCTGGCCGCGCCGGAAGACGAGCAAAGCGGCATCGACGAGAAAGCACCGCTGGTCGAGCTCACCTACAATTGGGACCCGGAAGACTACAAGGGCGGCCGCAATTTCGGCCACCTCGCCTATGAAGTCGACGACATATACGCCACCTGCCAGCGGCTGATGGACAGCGGTGTCACCATCCACCGGCCGCCGCGCGACGGCAACATGGCTTTCGTCAAGTCGCCGGACGGAATCTCGATCGAACTTCTGCAGAAAGGTCCGGCGAAGGCAAAGGCCGAACCGTGGGCGTCGATGCCGAACACCGGAAGCTGGTGATCGATCACCTTTTCGAGCGGTCGGCAGCCGGCCTATGGCGGCGGGCGAGCTTGCGCCTATCTATGCGGCGATAGCGCCCGCCTCGAAAGCGGGCACCGTTTCGTGCGTTTCACCCTCGGAGATCCCTTCATGACGATCAGCCATGCCGATGTCACCACCGCACATGCAAGCCGTTATCTGCAGCAATTGTGCAAACATTGGGCGCACAAATTCCCCGTGGAATTCGATCCCAATCATGGCGCCATCGACCTTTCGCTCGGCCGCACCATCATGGATGCCGATGGAGCTGCGCTGCACATCACCGTATCGAGCGACGACCCCGGCTCTATCGAACGCCTCGAAAGCGTCGTCGCCGACCACATCAAACGCTTTGCGTTTCGCGAGGAGCTGACGTTCGACTGGAAACGCGCCGAGGCGGCGTAGGCTCTTGTCTACGCATTACGGCAGGCATTAATCAGCCGCCGCCGGGCTTGCCGGCCATCTCCAGCAGCGCCAGCACCGAGCGCCAGTTGCGCGCAGTGCCCGGTACCTTCAGTACGCGTGGAATGAGATTGGCAAACACCGATTTGCCCAGTCCGTCGGGTGCATGCAGGTAAAGCACGTCGCCCTTGATCTCGAACCGCTCCGGACCCGTACATCTTTCGGCCAGCCGTGCCGCCTCCTCGGCGGTAGGCGCGCGCTCCAGCGCATACGCGTGCAGCTTTGTCGGCTCCTCGGCAATCTCCGGATAGGGATTTTCCCTGACCAGCCGTTCGACCCAGCCGAGATCGCGCACCATGATGCGCGAATGAAAACCCCATTTCTCCTCGAAAGCCGCTTCGATCTGTTTGGTCAGCGTGGCGGCGTCTCCCTCCTTCGCCCGGAACACCGCGTTGCCGCTCTGCACGTAGGTAGCGACATCGCAAAACCCGAGATCCTCCAAGAACGCCCGCAACTCGGCCATCCTGACGATGCGGTTGCCGCCGACATTGATGCCTGAAAACAGGGCGATGAAGACGTTTCCGCTCATATGATGAACCCGGCCAATGTCTCGTTGTCGGTGATATCCTGATACTGGACGCCTTCGGCCTCGAAATTCGCTTTCAGCAGGTCGAAATTGCGGCGATCCTTGGTTTCGATGCCGATCAGAACCGAGCCGAAATTGCGTGCCGACTTCTTCAGATATTCGAACCGGGCGATGTCGTCGTCCGGCCCCAGCATTTCAAGGAAGTCGCGCAGCGCGCCCGGCCGCTGCGGAAAGCGGATGATGAAGTATTTCTTCAGGCCCTCGAAGCGCAGTGCCCGTTCCTTGACGTCCGGCAGCCGTTCGAAATCGAAATTGCCGCCCGAAACCACCGCCACGATGGTCTTGCCGCGGATTTCCTTCCTGGAAAAATCCTTCAGCGCATCGATAGCCAGCGCGCCGGCCGGCTCCAGCACCACGCCCTCGACATTGAGCATCTCGATCATGGTCGCGCAGAGCCGGTTTTCCGGGATCAACCGCACCGTGTCGGCGGCGAAGTCCTTGAGGTGACGCAGGGGCTCACGGCCGATCTCGGCGACCGCCGCGCCGTCGACGAAATTATCGACCTTGGCGAGTTTGAGCCGTTTTCCCGCCGCAAGGCTCTCGCGCAGGCTTGGCGCCCCTGCCGGTTCGCAAAAGACGAAGCGCGCCTCACGCCCCTGATCGGCGAAGTAGTGCGTCACCCCTGCGGCCAGACCTCCGCCGCCGACCGGCAGCATGACGATGTCGGGCATGCCCGCGCCGGGCATCTGGTGGGCGATCTCATAGGCGACCGTCGCCTGTCCCTCGATGATGTCCTTGTGGTCGAAGGGCGGCACCATATGAGCGCCGGCGCTTTCGGTGAATTCGATGGCGGCGCGATAGCAATCGTCGAAGAAATCGCCGACGAGCCTGATCTCGACGAAGTCGCCGCCGAACAGCCGCGTCTTGTCGATCTTCTGCTGCGGCGTCGTCACCGGCATGAATACAACGCCCTTTTTACCGAAATGACGGCAGACGAAGGCGAAACCCTGCGCATGATTGCCGGCGGAAGCGCAGACGAACAGTTCGGCCTGATTGCCTTCGCCAAGTGCCTTGCGGAAGAAGTTGAAGGCGCCGCGGATCTTGTAGGAGCGCACCGGGCTCAGGTCCTCGCGCTTCAAAAGCACCCGCGCGCCGGTCTTCTTCGACAGATAGTCGTTCTCCTGCAGCGGCGTTTCCGGAAAGATCCGGCGGATCGCGGAAGCAGCGGTGGCAACACGGGAAGAGAAGCTGGTCATCGGAAAGCCACCTTGAACGCATGTCGTTTGAAAACGTCTATCATCGATTGGCTGCGGAACGCCCTTTTGTCGCGAGCCTTGCCGCCAAGCAACCCGATTCCGTCTATTGCACAGGCGACCCCGTGAAACCATTGCCCCGTCACTCATGTTCCCAAGCGGTCGGCATTTAGTGACGCATTTGCCGTTAGTTGGAGGCGATTGTTAATGTAATTCTTGAAATTCATGCGGGTGCCAAGCCCCGAAAGGGCCCGCCCTGATGCAGTCTGGCTTTCGTGCAACACTGCGGCGGCGGTCGCGAGACGCCGACCGCTTTTCGGCTGGGCACGACTTACTTCCGCCGCACTTGCGCTGTCGGGGGAGACTTGCGGAGGCGATTGGCCTTTTCGGGCCGGAGTGGAATTTCAGACGTGCCGTTGAAGACGATTTTTGCCATTGGCCTAGCCTTGCTTGTCGCGGGCTGCGCGGGACAGCAGACCCAGGAACTGCTCGGCAGCGCCATCGTGGCAGCGCCGGTGACCGAGATCGCCGGCAATCACAGCATCTTCATCGCCACCACGCGCAAGAAATCCGACGATCCGAACAAGGTCTTCGACGGCGAGCGATCGGCCACGCTGAACTACGCCCGCGTCAACGTCACCGTGCCCGGCATCCACCAGACCGGGCAGATCGAACGCCGCTCGCGCGGCAAGTCGAACGATCCGGCCAAGTATTTCATGGCCTCCGAGGTCGTCGGCTACGACACCCAGCCGAAATTCGCCAATGCGCTAAGTGCTGACATCGCGGCGCGCGGCGACCGCGTCATGGTCTTCGTCCATGGCTACAACACCGGCTTTGACGACGCCGTTTACCGCCTGACCCAGATCGTCCACGATTCCGGCTATCCCGGCACACCCGTGCTGTTTTCCTGGGCATCCGGCGCCAAGACCACCGACTATGTCTACGACAAGGAAAGCGCCAGCGCCGCGCGCGACCAGCTCGAGGTGACGTTGCGCATGCTGGCGCAGACCGGCGCGCGGCGCATCGACATCGTCGCCCATTCAATGGGAACCTGGGTGACCATGGAGACGCTGCGCCAGCTCGCCATCACCGGCGACCGTGATCTCGGCGGCAAGCTCGGCGACGTCGTGCTCGCATCGCCCGACATCGATGTCGACGTGTTCAAGAGCCAGATGCGCCGCTATGGCAAACCCAACAAGCCGTTCATCCTGTTGTTGTCCGATGATGACCGCGCGCTCCGGCTCTCCGGTCTGATTGCCGGCGCGCGGCCGCGCGTCGGCGACTACAAGGACGCCGCCGACCTTGCATCCTACGGCGTAACGGTCGTCGACCTCTCCAAGATCAAGGGAGCGGACAGTTTCAACCATACGAAATTCGCCGACAATCCCGCGCTGGTGAAGATGATCGGCCAACGGCTGCGCGAAGACGATGGATTTGCCAGCGACCGCGACGTGACCGACCGCATCAGCCTGCTCGGCCAATAGATGCATCGCCGCGGGTTCGCGTGGCCCGCTCGGCCTTGCGACAGAGTCGACCAACTTTGAACTGGACCGCGCCGGCCTCTGGCCTTATCGAAATATCCAGCGACGTCACGCGTTTGACGTCCTCCTTTGCGGGAGCCGGCGTGTGACGGTGCATTCGAAGAGTTTCGTCGTCATTGCGTTCACGCTGCTGGTCGCAGGCTGCGCCGGCCGAAACACGCACGATCTGCTGAACAGGACGACGGTTGCCGTACCCGCGTCCGACATCGCGGCCACCCACGAGATATTCGTCGCCACCACCCGCCAGAAGGCGACCAAGGACCCGCGGCAGGTGTTCGACGGCGATCGCTCCTTGACCACCAGCTTCGCCCGGGTCGACGTCACCGTGCCGAAAAGTCACAAGGTCGGCATGATCGAGCGTGTCCGGGGGTCTGCCAACAGCAATCCAGCCAAGGATTTCACCGCCAGGGATGTCGCGTTCTACGCGGATGCGCCGCAATTCGCCAAGGCGGTCGGTGCCGACATCGCCATGCGCGGCGACCGTGCGCTGGTTTTCGTGCACGGGTTCAACAATGGTTTCGACGACGGCATCTACCGGCTGACGCAGATCGCGCACGACACGAAATATCCGGGCACGCCGGTGCTGTTCTCCTGGGCCTCGAGCGGCAAGACGACGGGCTACATCTATGACAAGGAGAGCGCCAACGCGGCGCGTGACGACCTCGAGGCAACGCTCAGGATGCTGGCCAAGACGCGGGCCAAGAGTATCGACATCGTTGCCCATTCGATGGGAACATGGGTGACCATGGAGGCGCTGCGCCAGCTTGCCATCACCGGCGACCGCGATCTCGACGGCAAGCTCGGTTATGTCGTCCTGGCCTCGCCCGACATCGACGTCGACGTGTTCAAGAAACAGATGATCCGCTACGGCAAGCCGGACAAACCGTTCGCCATCCTGCTTTCAGCGGACGACCGGGCGCTCAAACTGTCTTCCCTGATCTCGGGCGACAAGCCCCGCGTCGGCGACTATGGCGACGCGGCCGATCTCGCCAGCTATGGCGTGTCTGTGGTCGATCTCAGCCAGACCAAGGGTGGCGACCGGCTGAACCACGCCAAATTCGCCGACAATCCGATCCTGGTTCAGTTGCTCGGCGACCGGCTGCGGGCCCCGGCCGGCCTGGCGTCGGACGAACCTCCAGTGCAGCTCAATAATCTCGGCCAAGGCCTCGGCAAGGCCGTCGGCTCGGTTGCCGAGATCGTCATCACCACGCCGTTCAAGGTGCTGACGATCGCCACCGGCGGATGAGCGAAGCGACCGCAACTGCTCTTATACGAAGAGGTCGACCTTCTGGAAGGTCGTCACGTCGATCAGGCCGACATCGGAAATCCTGAGCTCCGGAATGACGACCAGCGCCAGCAGCGAGTGCTGCATGTAGGCGTTGTTCAGCGAGCAGCCCATCTGGCGCATGGCCTCGGTCAGTTTGTCGGCCTTGGCCGCGACGATTTCGGCCCGCTCGTCCGACATCAGCCCGGCGATCGGCATTTCGACCAGTGCCAGTTCCTTACCCTTGGAAAACAGCACGACGCCGCCACCGACCTCGCCCAGCCGGTTGACCGCAAGCGCCATATCCCGCTTGTTGGTGCCAACGACGATGATGTGGTGGGCATCATGCGCCACGCTCGACGCCATCGCGCAATCGCCGATGTAGCCGAAGCCGGAGACAAAGGCATTGGTGACGCCGCCGGTACCCTTGTGACGCTCGACCAGCGCGATCTGGCAGACGTCGTTGCGGCGATCCATGGCGACCAGCCCGTCCTCGACGGCGAGATCCGCTTCCAGCGCCCGCGTCGGTGCCTGATTTTCGATGACCCCGATGACCCGGACCCGGACTTCGTTCGCGCCCTTGGGTGCCGTGATGTCGAAATCGTGGGCCTTCAGCTTCTTGCCGAGCTTGACGGTGTTCTTCGCCGCCTTGGGATAGTCGTAGACCGGAATGTCGATGTCGAGCTTGCCGGCCTTGGCCAGCCTGACGCCACGCGCATAGACCTCGTCGATGGTCATTTCGGCGAGATCCGAGACGATTAAAAGGTCAGCCAGCCGCCCCGGCGCGATCGATCCGATCTCGCGCTCCAGCCGGAAATGCTGAGCGGTGTTGAGCGTCGCCATCTGGATCGCGGTCACCGGTTTCAAGCCCTGGCTGATGGCGTGGCGGACCACGCGGTCCATATGCCCCTGGTGAACCAAGGTGCCGGAATGGCTGTCGTCGGTGCACAGCATGAAATTGCGCGGATCGATGCCGCCCTCGGTAACCGCCTTGATCTGCGAGGCGACGTCGTACCAGGCCGAGCCCAGCCGAAGCATCGCCTTCATACCCTGGCGCACGCGGGCGATGGCATCTTCGGCGCGCGTGCCCTCATGGTCGTCCTCCGGGCCGCCGGCGACATAGCCATGGAACGGCAGGCCGAGATCGCGCGAGGCATAGTGCCCGCCGACGGTCTTGCCGGCTTTCACGGTCGCGGCGATCTCGCCCGACATCACAGGATCGTTGGCGGCTACGCCAGGGAAATTCATCACCTCGCCCAGCCCGATGATATTTTCCCAGCCCATCGCCTCGGCGACGTCGGCGACCGTCAGTTCGGCGCCGGCATGTTCGAGCCCGGGGGCCGAGGGCACGCAGGACGGCATCTGGACATGCACGTTGATCGGCATGGCGACGGCCTCGTCATGCATCAGCCGCACGCCGGGCAGGCCGAGCACATTGGCGATCTCGTGCGGATCGATAAACATCGAAGTCGTGCCGTGCGGGATCACCGCGCGGCAGAATTCGGTCACCGTCACCATGCCGCTCTCGACATGCATGTGCGCGTCGCAAAGGCCGGGCACCAGATAGCGCCCGCCGGCATCGACCACCTTGGTGCCCTGCCCGATGGCATGGCCGGCGTTCGGACCGCAATAGGCGAAGCGGCCGCCGGCAATAGCGATGTCGGTGCCGGCTACGATCTCGCCGGAGTGAACATTGACCCAGCGCCCGTTGCGGATGACGAGATCGGCGGGTTTCCTGCCCATGGCGACATCGACCAGATGCGTTGCCATTTCAGTCCATGGTCTGGGTTTGCTGCCCGACGGCGTGTTCGCCATGAAGCGACTCCTGTTTGCCCGACTGTGCCAAGCCGCCACGGTTTTGACCAGCCTCACACTTTCTCCCGATTGTTCCAAGACCGACGGAGAGCGTAAATCGGCCGCACAGAAATGCGATTCCGTTTTGCCGCAAATCGGGTTACCGTGCCTGCCAGGATCTTCCAGCTCTTCGTTCGGGCAGTTCGATGCGTCGCCTAATGCTTGCAACTGTCGGTTTTCTTGCCGCTCTGGCCGCACCGGCTTTCGCAGCCGAACCTGTGGCCGATGTGCCGATGACCGCGCCCGGTTTCGACTGGACCGGCTACTATGCCGGCCTGCAAGGCGGTTATGGCTGGGGCAGTTCCGATGTCTCGGGAACCGAGGGCGAGCCGTTTGCCGCCTCGCCAGACCTCGACGGCGGTTTCGTCGGTGGCCATGTCGCCGGTCTGTGGCAATTCGACCAGGCTGTGCTCGGCGCCGAAGCAGAGCTTAACTATTCCTCGGCAAAGGGCGCCGAAGAACTGGGTGCGGGAAATCTGCTCGGCACGGATGTCAAGTGGTTCGGTTCCATCAATGCCAAGGCCGGCTATGCGATGGATCGGTTCCTGATCTACGGCATCGGCGGCGTCGCCTTTGCCGGCATCGAAACCTCCCAAGATGCCGGTACCTCGTTCGACAACACGCGAACCAGCATAGGCTGGACGGTTGGGGCCGGCGTCGACTATGCGCTGACCGACAGGTTCGTCGTCGCGGCGCAGTATCGCTACTATGATTTCAGCAAGGAGCATTTCGATGCGCCGGACGATTTTCTCGATCGCGACCAGAATGTGAAGCTGAATACGGTCGGCATCAATCTGAGCTACAAGTTCTGAGCCCCATCGCCGCGCCCGGTCACCGGGCAGGATCATGCTCGATCTCGCATGGTCCGCGACGGCAATTCTACGGCAATTCCAAGGACTGAGGGGCCGGCGTCCCCAGTGGGCGGGGGGATGGGTTGGGCCTGGTAGACGCCGGCCTCGACGGATCAGATCCGCCGCGCAGACACCGTATCATTGCCTGCGGCGCGCGGAATTGCGTGATCGCACCAGTATCACCATGCCCGCTTGTCTGAACGTCACCGGCGCAGCACTTGATGCCGCGTGCCGTTTATGATCCTGCCCTCGCACGCAGGCGCGCGTCCGCCATCGCAGTACCCGCGCCCGATCGCGCAGTGAACACTCAAAGAATTGCATCGAGAAAAGAGCCATCGAACCCGCAAGTGCGGACGAAGGTCCAAGAACATCAGCAAGACCTTGGTCCGAATACCTACAGCAGAGGTCCGATCAGCTCTCCTGCAAGGAACGTACTCGCATTCCTTTCATTTGTTGAACGGGTGCAGCAATGGTCCTTCATGTGCCCACGAGAGCAGGGTTACAATCATTTGCACCCTCAACCCCCTGCTCAGTTCGCAGGCAGAAAGCTCAAATCGAGATCTCGTGCGGCTTGAGCTGTCGTGAAACTACCCCGAGGGATCTGGAATGGAGAAACACTTATGAAAGCGATTTTTCTGACAAGTGCCATGGCGCTCGTTTTCGTTGCAATGCCGGTTGTCGCTTCGGCGGCAGAAGCCGACGTCGTCATCAAAACCCATCGCCATCATCACCGTCACGTGGCAGTGATCAACGATCAGGGCCATCGCCTCCATCATCGGCGCCATGGCACGGTGGCTTTCTATGACCAAGGTCGCCGGCATCATCGCCGCGACACCGTCGTCATAACGGGCTCAACTGAACGCCGTCACCACCGGCGTCACCCAGTGGTGATCTACGACAGCAACGACTAATATTGTGCAATCCGGCCCGGCTGATCGCCAACCCTGCCGGGCCGTGCCCGCGAGCGGCGGACCGACAACAAGGGAAGTGGAGGAAGCCAGGCGGGTCTTCCCTGTTGAAAATGAGTGCTTAATCGCAGCCCGGGTATGAGAGGCCGGTCGTGCTCTCCAGCTTGAGCTTCTGGTCCCTCAAGAGGGCGCCAGTAAAAAATAAGCGCCGGCGACCAGTGTCGATGTCAAACAAATCGCCATTGCCACGACCACCTTGGTCGCGAAGCGCTCAGCTCTCGCGCAAAGCGCGTCAGCAAAATCGTCGCTCTGGATACTTTTCAAGAGCGGCTTGGTGTCGACGCCAGCCATGTGATTGTCGTTGTCGGGGATTGTGACACGGTCACGGCCATCAGTTTTGATGGAACCAGGGGTCATGCTTTGCCTCACGAAGCGTCGGATTGACATCAGCCACCATTCGACGGAGCTGCCGGATTCGCCGATGCGGACGGCACTTTGGCTTTGGGAGCGTCAATCTTGACGCCGAATATTTTTTCCGCCTGCCAGAACAATGGCCACGGCAGCGCTGCCGCCAGAATTTACCACAGCGGGCCCGGCTGCCATGATCGGCCTCCAGTTGAAGATCATTAGCAAACGCAACGCACGCTTCCTACCGGCGGTTCCACTGCTAGGGCTTGGGTCCTATTGAACATGCGACCAAAGTCAGATCGTGGCGCGCAAAAGGCCCAAACCCGCGGTTGTTTGGAACTCACGCGTCTAAGAGCGATTGCCTGACAGGCCATCGAACGATGGTTCCCCTGATCGATGGCCAGCATTGGGAGCCCTTGCCAACCCTGGCAATCCTTCGGGCGCCACCGCGCTTCGCGTCAAGCCCAACGAGAGAGAAAGGAAGCAACAATGAGAACCGATCTTACAACCGTCGTAGCGGGATTCCTGCTGCTTGCCGGCATCGGTGCCGCCGCCGCACAGGATGTGGTCATTCAGCCGCAGGACGAAACCGTCATACAAGAATACGTAAAGAAACAGCCTCTGGCCTCAGTCAAGATTCCCGGCGTCGAGCTCAACGTCGGGACCGCCCTGCCCGACACGGTCGAGCTTCATGAAATTCCCAACGTCAAATATCGCTACGTCGTCGTGGACAATCACACCGTCGTCGTGGATCCCGGCACACGCAAGATCGTAAAGATTATCCAGTGAGCGCTTGAACGCCACGATCCGTCGTTTCAGGTCGGCGGATCGTGGCAACGTTCGCCGAGGGCCCATAGCCGACGGCGCGCCTCGGCGCACGGTCGCCGAGCCGCCGCTAAGAGACCCGGGTGGCACCCGTTGGTGGCGGCTAGGCTCTGCAGAGCATTGAAGTAGAGTTAAGGTGGTGCGGACGACGGGAATCGAACCCGTACGATCAGAGATCGAGGGATTTTAAGTCCCTTGCGTCTACCAATTCCGCCACGTCCGCGCGCCTTTCGTTTCAACTACCTAGGCGATCTCGTCAATCGGGGCCCATGCAGTCCCAAAAAAGCGTTGTGCAAAACACGTTCGTTTTCATTCGCCCCGCACCGATTCTTCGTCCCGCAGGGGCGACCGGTATCGGTCAAACAGCGATCGGATGGAGCTTCAGATGCTGGATCAGGATGATGGTCTTGGCGTCGATGATGCGGCCATCGGCAATGCCGGCCAGAGCCTCGTCGAGCGGCATTTCCAGCACCTCGATGTCCTCGCCTTCGTCCGCTGCGCCGCCACCGGCCGAAATGCGGTCGGCGGGCGAATAGAGGGCGGTGAAGAACCAGAGCCGCTCGGTGACGCTGCCCGGGCTCATATAGGGCGAAAACAGCCGCTCCACATGGTTCAGCCGATAGCCGAGCTCTTCCTCCGCCTCCTTGCGGATGCAGGTCTCCGGATCGTTTTCGTCGAGCAGTCCCGCGCAGGCCTCGACCAGCGGTTCGCGGTGGCCGGTGACATAGGCGGGATAGCGGAACTGGCGCACCAGGAGCACGGTTGAACGCTGGGGATCATAGGGCAGGATCACCGCGCCATCGCCGCGATCGTAAGTCTGGCGGATTTGTGTCTCCCATTGTCCGTCGCGGCGACGGTAGTCGAGGACGGTCTTCTTCAGAATCGCCCAGTCGTCGGATAGGATTTCTTCAGAACGGATGCGGATACGATCTTCCATCGGCTGCCTCCACGTTGCCCGGGAGGCGTAGCCGCGAATCGGCGTTCACGCAATCGGGGCAGCGGTTGGTCCAGTAAGCATTTCACTCTCTCGTGTGTGGCATGGCGGCGATCGATCGCCTAAATAGCGCATCCTATTCCCGGAGTTTCGTTCATGACCACATCGCTTTTCCAGCCGATCACGCTCGATGGCTTGAGCTTTCCCAACCGCATCGCCGTCGCGCCGATGTGCCAGTATTCGGCCGAGGACGGCTCGGCGAGCGACTGGCATCTCCACCACTGGATGAACCTGGCAATGTCCGGCGCCGGCATGGTCACGGTCGAGATGACCGATGTCGAGCGGCGTGGCCGCATCAGCCATGGCTGCCTCGGCCTCTATTCCGAAGACAATGAAGCCGCTGCGCGCCGCGCCCTGGACGCAGCAAGGCGCGTGGCCGCACCCGGCACCAAATTCGGCACTCAGCTTGCCCATGCCGGCCGCAAGGCCTCGAACCGCAAGCCTTGGGAGGGGGGCGGACCGCTGCAGCCGAACGAGGATCCTTGGCAGACCGTCTCGGCCTCGGCAATCGCCTACGATACCGGCTGGAACGTGCCGCGAGCGCTGGAGGAAGAGGAGATCCTCCAGCTCATCGAGCGGTTCGCCGAGGCGGCGAGGCGGGCCGAACGCGCGGGCTTCGACTTCATCGAGCTGCACGCGGCGCACGGCTATCTGATCTTCCAGTTCCTGTCGCCGCTCTCCAACCAACGCACGGACCGCTGGGGCGGCTCGCTGGAAAACCGCATGCGTCTTGTCGTCGAGATCGCCAAGGCGGTAAAAAAGGCAGCGCCAAACCTGATGCTGGGCGCCCGGCTGTCGGTCAAGGATTGGGTCGATGGCGGTTTCGACGTCGAGGATGCGATCGAAGTGGCGAAAGCGCTGAAGGCCGAAGGCGTCGCTTATCTCTGTTGCTCGAGCGGCGGCAATTCGCCCTTGCAGAAACTGCCCTCCGGCCCCGGCTATCAGGTGCATCTGGCGGAAGCCGTGCGCAGGGGCGCCGGCATCCCTACCCGCGCGGTCGGTCTGATCGACGATCCCAAGCAGGCAGAGGCGATCATCGCCGAAGGCCGCGCCGACATGGTTGCGCTGGCGCGCGCCTTCCTCGCCGACCCGCGCTGGGGGTGGCGAGCGGCCGCCACGTTCAGCGAGACGATCCATCCCGCGCCGCAGCTCGCGCGCTCGGTGACGACGATGCAGCACTGGATGAAGGCGGCGGGCTGAGCGACCCTTCCGAGAAGGGCGGAACGCGTCGTCGAACGACCGCGCAATGGAGCTTCCAAGGAGGTCTGGGACGTTTGGGCGCAGGCTGAGGACACGGTTGCAACCAAATTGACTGCTTTGCGTTGCGGCCATGATGGACAACAAGCCTTTTGAAACACCGGTCGTGGTCGAACTCGGCCATGTCGGCAAATATCGCCACATCCGCAGTACCCAAGAGGCGGCGGAGTGCCTGATGACGGTTTGGCCGCTCAATCGCGGCCCCCGTCATCGTGATGCTCTCGACACTTGCCTCAAAGTGCTGGAAGGTTATCGTTCGACAGCGGATGCGCGCCGGGCCCTTATCGAAGCCGCCAGGGAATCGGAAGTGCTGGTGCCAGACGACAAGCTGTCCGACGACCGCCTGCATTGAGCGGACGGACCTTTAAACCGGAGGTTTTTGATGGCGAAGCTGACTTACAAGATAGTCGAGCATGACGGCGGCTGGGCCTACAAGGTCGGAGCGACCTTCTCGGAGACGTTTCCCACGCATCAGGACGCGTTGCGGGCCGCCGAGATCGCTTCAGCCGAGCAGCAGGTCGCGGGGTCGACGGACGGCATCCAGTACGAGGATGCCGACGGCAAATGGCATGAGGAACTGGCTGATGGACGCGACCGGCCGCAGACCGAGGTTTCCGACTGATCTTTCAGCCCAAAGCCCCGATCGCCCCAAAGGCCGGCCGCCCCGGAGCGCCGACCGCGGACGTCGGGAGAGAAAACGTCCTACGGTCAGCAGGGAGCTTACGGCTGATTATTTGCCGCAGTACTGGTCATTGACGTTGCCTTGAGCATTGGCGTCCGGACCTGGAGTGTTGTGAGCACATGGGCCCATCCCACCGGTATTGCCTTGGGTGCTCAACCCGGAGCCGTATGCGTTGATGCTCCCGGTGGTGCTCTGGTCGATGGCTGATGAATCCTCATTGCCGAACAGCGACCAATTGTTCCACCAACTGTCATGGTTGTAATACCTGCCGTCAGTCGACTGCGCCATCGCCGATGTGGCAAGACCGGCCGTCAGAACGAATGCCGCGAAAAGTTTTTTGTACATTGGATCACTCCGTTTTGTCTTCGTCGCCTTGGGTGCGACACGGGGCAAACCAGTCATCAGCCGAATGGTTCCTTGAATTCGTTGTGAAGCGTCGGTGAAGCGACGATCCACGGCGTGGACCACAAGCATCGCCAGCAGGAGCAACGCCGGCAGGCACCGGCGGCACAACGATCAGCCGTGCAGCTTCGCGGCGATTTCGGCGACGCGCCCGCCCTGGAACTTCGCGCCTTCGAGTTCCTGCGCCGAAGGCTGGCGCGAACCGTCGCTGTCGCTTGTGGTGGTCATGCCGTAGGGCGCCCCCCCACGCACGACATCGTTGCCCATCTGAGCCTGATAGGCATAGGACAGGGGAACGATGATCATGCCGTGGTGCTGAAGCATGGCCTGGGTGCTGATCAGCGCCAGTTCCGCGCCGCCGTGCTGGGTCGCGGTCGAAGACATCACCGAGCCGATCTTGTTGATCAGCGCGCCCTTGACCCATAGCGGGCCGGTCTGGTCGAAGAAGTTCTTCAGTTGCGCGCACATCATTCCGTAACGCGTCGAGGCGCCGACGATGATCGCGTCATAGTCGCTCAGTTCCAGCGGGCTGGCGATCGCCGCTTCCTGGTCGAGCTTGTAGTGGGCGGCCTTGGCGACCGCTTCGGGCACGAGTTCGGCGACGCGCTTGATGGTCACCTCGGCACCGGCTTCGCGAGCGCCTTCGGCTGCGGCCTTGGCCATCTGCTCCATGTGACCCCAGCTCGAATAGTAGAGAACAAGTACTTTGGCCATTTGCGTCTCCTTGACGTGATGATCCTCGCCCGCCCCAGCCACGCCAGGGTACTTAGGGCGCCAATATTCGGGGAATACCGCGTATGCGGGCACAGTTTGTTCACCGGTCGGATGGCATTGCCGCTGGCCGCGTGCCGCGCTATTTCAGGCGACCCGTTTTTGCCGGAGCCATCGATGTCCGAAATCGTTACCGCCGCCATGCTCGTCATCGGCGATGAGATCCTGTCCGGCCGCACCAAGGACAGGAATATCGGCCATCTGGCTGACATCATGACGGCCATCGGCATCGACCTGAAGGAGGTGCGCATCGTTCCCGATGAGGAAGACGAGATTGTCGCCGCGGTAAATGCGGTGCGGGCTCGCTATACCTATGTGTTCACAACCGGCGGCATCGGCCCGACCCATGACGACATCACAGCCGATTCGATTGCCAAGGCCTTCGGCGTGCCGTGCGAATACGATGCCAAGGCCTATGCCCTGCTGGAAGCAAGCTATGCCGCTCGCGGCATCGAATACACCGAGGCCCGCAAGCGCATGGCCCGAATGCCGCGCGGCGCCGACCATATCGACAATCCGGTGTCGGTCGCGCCCGGATTCCGCATCGGAAATGTCCACGTGATGGCGGGCGTGCCCTCGATCTTCCAGGCCATGCTCGACAATGTCGTGCCGACGCTGAAAGCCGGCACGAAAATGCTGTCGGCAGCGGTGCATTGCCCGTTCGGCGAAGGTCTCGTCGGCGGGCCGCTGGGCGAGATCCAGAAAGCGCATCCGGACACGATCATCGGCTCCTATCCGAAATACGGCGACGGCAAGTTCTGGACCGAACTGGTGGTCCGTGCCCGCAGCCAGCAGGCCCTGGACGCTGCGCGCGCCGATGTCGAGGCGATGGTGGCCGGCTTTGCCAGCAGCGCGAGCTGATCCGGTCCAGGCCGGAACCAAGCACAACGCGGCGACGTTTCCTTGCCGCGGGCGGATCGCTCGCAAAATGAGGGGATCACCATGCGCTTCAAGACCATCGTCGCCATTCTGCAGAACGAGCAGGACGCGGAGCGCGTGCTCGACTTCGCCATTCCGCTTGCCGGCCGCTTCCAGAGCCATCTGATCGGCATCCACGCCGAAGCGCTTCCGGTGCCCTACACGTCGGCCACCGGCTTTCCCGACACCGAGTTCCTGCAGGTTTCGGCCGACATGAACCGCGAACGGGCCGAAAAGCTGCGGGCCGCGTTTCTCAGGCATATCGAGAATTCCGGCCTGTCCTTCGAATGGCACAGCCTGGAGAGTTTTTCCGGCGACAGCGCCCTGACCGGCATTTCAAGCGTGCGTGCCGCCGACCTGATCATCGCCGCGCAGCGCGAGACGGGCGGCGATGCGAGCGCCGACGTCGACACACTGGTCTACGACGCCGGACGGCCGGTGCTGGTAGTGCCGCACCTGGGTCCACTGATCACCACCTTCAAGCGTGTGCTGCTTGCCTGGAACGGCAGCAAGGAGGCCGCACGCGCCGCCTTCGATGCGCTGCCCTTCATCATCGAGGCCGACAAAACCGACATTCTGGTCATCGATCCGCCGGACACGCTCGATGAACGCCCCGAGGCCGCCGGAGCGGAAATCGCTTCCGCCTTGTCGCGTCATGGCGCCAGCGTGAGTGTCTCGGTGCAGAGATCGGGCGGCACCTCGGTCGACGAGGTGATCCAGACCAGGATCGCGGAGACCGGCGCCGATTTGCTGGTGCTTGGCGCCTACAGCCACTCGTGGCTGCGCCAGCTCCTGTTCGGCGGAGTGACGCGCTCCGTGCTGCGCACCGCGCCGGTGGCGGCTTTCCTGTCGCGGTAAGTTCACAGTGTCGTTTGCGGCCGCTCTTGCCAAGCGCGAGGTTTTCCAGTTACTTCCGCGCGCATTCCCCTGTTTTCTGCGCGCGACCGCGCGTGCTGCGGAGTGCGCGAAAGATGTCCCTTCCCGAAAAAGCCTTTCCCGTCTCCTGGGACCAGTTCCACCGCGATGCGCGCGCGCTCGCCTGGCGGCTTGCCGGCACCAACAAGGCGCAATGGAAAGCGATCGTCTGCATCACGCGCGGCGGCCTCGTGCCGGCGGCGATCATCTCGCGGGAGCTTGGCATACGCGTTATCGAGACGGTCTGCGTCGCCTCCTATCATGACTACAGCAGCCAGGGTCAGCTGCAGGTGCTGAAGGAGGTCACGCCGGCCCTGCTTGCCGACGACGGCGCGGGCGTGCTGATTATCGACGACCTGACCGACACCGGCAAGACGGCTGGCATCGTGCGCGCCATGATGCCGAAGGCGCATTTCGCCACCGTCTACGCCAAACCGAAGGGGCGGCCGCTGGTCGATACTTTCGTCACCGAGGTCAGTCAGGATACCTGGATCTATTTTCCCTGGGACATGGGCTTCACCTACCAGAAGCCGATCGCCGACGATCACGCCGGCTGATTCGCGGCAAGCAACCTGCTGCAAATCGAGCCGCAGGGAAGTCTCATCCACTAGGCAAAGGGTCTCGCGAGGCTGGCTGGCGCGCGGAAATCGGCGTCTATTGGCGAAAATCGGCCATCCTGATGAAAGTTTTTACTTTTATTGCCGACAATTGGCCGTAAGATTCGTGAGACGGCAAACGATTCTGGAGGCTGGGGCTAGCTTCTCCGATGCTGACGAGGCCAACGACGCACAACCATCTGGCCGAAAGGGTCCGGCGACTCTTCGGCACCGCGCCGTGCCGTCTGCAGGTAGCCGCCCTGCCCTGGCGCGAAACCGGAAACAGCGTCGAGATCATGCTGATTACCAGCCGCGATACCGGCCGCTGGGTGCTTCCGAAGGGCTGGCCTGAAGCCAGGGAGCCGCTTTGCGAAGCCGCGGCGCGCGAGGCTGTCGAGGAAGCCGGACTGCGCGGGACGATCTCGCATCTCGAGGCCGGCCGCTACTTCTACGCCAAGGCCCTGGCCTCCGGCGAGGAAGTGCCGTGCGAGGTATTGGTGTTCCCGCTGCATGTCGACAAGGTCGCCGACCATTGGAAGGAAAAACGCTCCCGCACCCGCAAATGGGTCAGTTCGAGCGAAGCGGTGCGCATGGTCAACGAACCGGATCTTTGCCAGATCATCGCCTATTTCTGCGCCGACCCGCGTCGGTTTGCCTGAACCCGGGACCGGCCGCGCCACCAAGCAGCTCGGACGGGGGCGCCTGCGGCGTGAATGCTTTTCTAATGAAGACGTAATAGGATCTGATCCGATCCTGGCGTTTTACCGATGACAAATCCCGCAAATCCCAATCCAGAGCGATCCGATGAGCACAAGCGCGAGCATCGCCAGCGCGTGCTCAAGGGCGGCACGATCATCACGGGCATCTCGAATTCGGAAGTTGGCTGCACGCTGCGCAATCAAAATGAAGGTGGCGCCGAACTCAAGGTTCCGCCCGAAGCGACGATTCCGGATCATTTCCTTCTCTATGTGCCCGTCGACGGCATCGGCTATCGATGCGAGGTCCGCTGGCGCCGCAACGGCCGGATCGGGGTGCACTTCACCGGAACCGAGCCGAAGCCCAGGACGCATTACGGCTGATCCGCGACGCCGGATGCGCCAGATGGTCTGCCTGCATCACGCCCCGGAGCCGTCGCGAAGCCTGACAAGCGCGTCTTTGTCCCCTCGGCCGGGGGCTACCGCGGCAGCTCCATTCTATCCCCGTTATCCACATGTGTGACACACAAGATGTTGAGGTCACAAAAGCTACGCAAACGAATCCTTGACGGCGCAAAACGAGTCGCCTTTTATAGGCCATGCGCTCCTGTTGAGAGCGCGACCGGAAAGTTCTGAGCCCGGTCTTTTTCCCGGATTATGTGCGTTTTTCCCCACATTTCCGCCTGTTTACGAGGCTGGCGGAAGCGTTGGGATTGCGGGGGCGTGGGCGATAAAAGGGAGAATTGTCGGACTGGAATAAATTGTCTGTTAACACTATATTTAGTGTTTGCAGGCAGGTTCGACGCTAGATAATGTGAATTTCCCTCGAGTGAGGGAATCGGAAAAAATCAGTTTTGAGGGACCCGCGGGTTCGTCGGTGAGTTGGACAGGCGCTTCGCAAGAAGTTTGACCAGCAAGGCGGACGAAGACCGCGAAAATGGAGAGCCGGCCGTTTTCGAACGCCGGCAGACGGCGGACATGCGCGTTTCGCATTGGGAGCAGAAATCTCCTGACGAAAGCGCTATATATAGACAAAAGGGACCGGACCAATGCGCATCGAGCGTCGTTTCACCAGACAGGGACAATCGGCCTACGCGGAGATCGAATTCCGCAAGGCGCTCTCCGAGATCAAGAATCCGGATGGCTCGGTGGTGTTCCGCTTGGACAATATCGACGTGCCGGCGCAATTCTCCCAGGTCGCCGCCGACATCCTGGCGCAGAAATATTTCCGCAAGGCCGGCGTCCCCGCGCGGCTGAAGAAGGTCGAGGAGAACGATGTTCCCTCCTTCCTGTGGCGCTCCGTCGCCGACGAGGCCGAACTTGCCAAGCTGCCGGAAGCCGAGCGCTACGGGTCCGAGATCGACGCCCGCCAGGTCTTCGACCGGTTGGCGGGCACCTGGACCTATTGGGGCTGGAAGGGCGGCTATTTCAAGTCGGAGGAAGACGCGCGCGCCTTCCGCGACGAGCTTGCCTACATGCTTGCCACCCAGCGCGTGGCGCCGAACTCGCCGCAATGGTTCAACACCGGCCTGCACTGGGCCTATGGCATAGACGGCCCGAGCCAGGGCCACTTCTATGTCGACCCGTTCACCGGCAAGCTGACGAAGTCGAAATCCTCCTACGAGCACCCGCAGCCGCATGCCTGCTTCATCCAGGGCGTGCAGGACGACCTCGTCAATGAGGGCGGCATCATGGATCTGTGGGTGCGCGAGGCGCGCCTGTTCAAATACGGCTCGGGCACCGGCTCCAATTTCTCGCTGCTGCGCGGCGAGGGCGAAAAGCTGTCCGGCGGCGGCCGTTCGTCCGGCCTGATGAGCTTCCTCAAGATCGGCGACCGCGCCGCGGGCGCCATCAAGTCGGGGGGCACGACGCGCCGCGCCGCCAAGATGGTCATCGTCGACGCCGATCACCCCGACATCGAGGAATTCATCGACTGGAAGGTCAATGAAGAGCAGAAGGTCGCCTCGCTGGTGACCGGCTCCAAGATCGTCAAGAAGCATCTCGAAGCGATCATGAAGGCCTGCGTCAACTGCGAAGGCCATGACGACGACTGCTTCGACCCCGCCATCAACACGGCGCTGAAGCGCGAGATCAAGGCGGCCAAAAAGGACGGGGTGCCGGAGAACTATATCTACCGCGTCATCCAGTTCGCCAAGCAGGGCTACACCTCGATGTCGTTCAAGACCTACGACACCGACTGGGATTCCGACGCCTACCTCACCGTGTCGGGCCAGAACTCCAACAATTCGGTGTCGCTGAAGGACAATTTCCTGCGCGCCGTCGAGGATGATGCCGACTGGCATCTCACCGCCCGCAAGGACGGCAAGGTGCTGAAGACGCTGAAGGCAAGGGATCTCTGGGAAAAGATCGGCTACGCCGCCTGGGCATCCGCCGATCCGGGCCTGCACTTCAACACGACGATGAACGACTGGCACACCTGCGCCTCCGCCGGTGCGATCCGGGCCTCCAACCCGTGCTCGGAATACATGTTCCTCGACGACACGGCCTGCAATCTCGCCTCGATCAATCTGCTGCCCTACCGCAATGCCGACGGCACGATCGACATCGCTGCCTATGAGCATACGGTGCGGCTATGGACCATCGTGCTGGAAATCTCGGTCATGATGGCGCAGTTCCCGTCGAAGGAGATCGCCAAGCTCTCCTACGACTACCGCACGCTGGGCCTCGGCTATGCCAATATTGGCGGCCTGTTGATGACCTCGGGCATTCCCTACGATTCCGATGAGGGCCGCGCCATCTGCGCCGCGCTCACCGCAGTCATGACCGGCACCGCCTACGCCACCTCGGCCGAGATGGCGTCCGAGCTCGGCGCCTTCCCCGATTACGACCGCAATGCGCAGAACATGCTGCGCGTCATGCGCAATCATCGCCGCGCCGCCTATGGCGACAAGGACGGCTACGAGAAGCTGGCCGTCAACCCGGTGCCGCTGGTCGCTTCCGACCTCAAGCAGCAGGAGTTGGCGACGCACGCCAAGGCTGCCTGGGACCGCGCCATCGAACTCGGCGAGGAGCACGGCTATCGCAACGCGCAGGCGACCGTCATCGCGCCGACCGGCACGATCGGACTGGTCATGGATTGCGACACAACAGGCATCGAACCCGACTTCGCGCTGGTGAAGTTCAAGAAGCTTGCCGGCGGCGGCTATTTCAAGATCATCAACCGCGCCGTGCCGGAAGCGCTACGCACGCTGGGCTATTCGGAAAGCCAGATCGCTGAGATCGAGGCCTACGCCGTCGGCCACGGCAATCTCAACCAGGCTCCCGGCATCAACCCCGGCTCGCTCAAGGCCAAGGGCTTCACCGACGACAAGATCGCGGCGCTGAATGCCGCGCTGAAGTCGGCCTTCGACATCAAGTTCGTCTTCAACCAGTGGACGCTGGGCGCCGACTGGGTGAAGGAGACCTTTGGCTTCACCGACGAGCAGCTCAACGACTTCTCGTTCGAGATGCTGCCGGCGCTGGGCTTCTCCAGGAAGGACATCGAAGCCGCCAACATCCATGTCTGCGGTGCGATGACGCTTGAGGGAGCGCCCTTCCTCAAAGCCGAACACCTTCCCGTGTTCGACTGCGCCAGCCCCTGCGGCAAGATCGGCAAGCGCTCGCTGTCGATCAACAGCCACATCCAGATGATGGCGGCGGCACAGCCCTTCATTTCCGGCGCCATCTCCAAGACCATCAACATGCCGAACGACGCCACGGTGGAGGACGCCAAGAACGCCTACATGCTGTCGTGGAAGCTGGCGCTGAAGGCCAACGCGCTCTACCGCGACGGCTCGAAGCTCTCGCAGCCGCTCAATGCCTCGCTGCTCGCCGATGGCGAGGAGGACGAGGACGAGGCGATCGAACAGCTGGTCGCCGCGCCCGCCGCGCAGCGTGCGGTGCAGGTCACCGAAAAGATCGTCGAGCGCGTCGTCGAGCGTCTCTACCGCGACCGCGAGAAACTCCCGAACCGCCGCAAGGGGTATACGCAGAAGGCGGTCGTCGGCGGCCACAAGGTCTACCTGCGCACCGGCGAGTTCGACGACGGTCGTCTCGGCGAGATCTTCATCGACATGCACAAGGAAGGCGCTGCCTTCCGGGCGATGATGAACAATTTTGCCATCGCCATCTCGCTCGGCCTGCAATATGGCGTGCCGCTGGAGGAATTTGTCGAAGCCTTCACCTTCACCAAGTTCGAGCCGGCCGGCATGGTGCAGGGCAATGACGCGATCAAGAACGCGACGTCGATCCTCGACTACGTGTTCCGCGAACTTGCGGTCTCTTATCTCAACCGCCACGACCTCGCCCATGTCGACCAATCGGATTTCGACAAGACGGCACTCGGCCGCGGCATCACCGAAGGCAAGGCCACGCCCTTCTCCAAGGGCCTCTACCGCGGTGCCTCGCCGGTCAAGCTGGTGTCGGGTGCCGAGCCCAAGGGATTCGGCGGTTCTGCCCCGGCCACGGCCCCTGCCCGCGTGGCGCCGACGGCCTTCTCCGGCTCCAACGTGCTGGCGCTGAAGCCGGCGAGCGACGAGGCCATCGCCTATAAGCGTGACTATGAGGAACGCGCCAGGGAGCTGGTCGAGGACATCGCCGAGGAGGAAGCCGAGGCTTCCGGCGCCGAGGGGCTATTCTCCGACGCCGCCGCGCACGAGGCCGCGGAAGCCAAGGCGCTCGCCGCCACCCGGCGCCAGCAATCGCTGATGCAGGGCTACACCGGCAACGAATGCTCGGAATGCCACAACTTCACCATGGTGCGGAACGGCACCTGCGAGAAGTGCGATACGTGTGGAAGCACGAGTGGGTGCAGCTGAGAGCTGATGCCGCCTCGGCTTACAGTCCGCGAAGTCATTCGCTTGCTGGAGACCGATGGCTGGTATCTGGTTGCAACCAAGGGCAGCCATCGCCAATATAAGCACAAGATAAAAGCCGGCCGCGTCACCGTGGCCGGCAAGTCGTCTGAAGAGGTTGCACCAGGGACATTGAACAGCATCCTCAAGCAGTCCGGGTTAAAGGAGTGACGACATGCGTTACGCTGTGGTGATTGAAAAAGCAGGAGATAATTTTTCTGCTTATGTGCCGGACCTGCCCGGCTGTATCGCGACCGGCGCGACGGTGCCTGAGGTGGAAACCGAGATTCGCGACGCAATACGCTTTCATATCGAGGGCTTGCGTGCCGATGGGTTGGATGTGCCCGAAAGTGTCAGCCTGGCAGAATATGTAGAGGCATAGAAGGCGCCGCTGCGATCCTTCCAATCCAGATCAGCCTCTGACCTCAGCACCTATTCCGCCGGCAACACTCGCAGCGTCTGCTCATCAAACAGCGGCTCGTCCTGGCCAATCCGGACAAACAGCAGCTTTTGCGCCGCACCCGCCGGTATCTCGAAATACTGGATGCCATCGGGCATCTCGCCCCAGTCGCCGCAGGGCGGTTCGGGGACCTCGTTGGGGTCGGCAAGTGCCTTCAGCTCTTTCGCGTAGGCGGCGTCGGGGCTGAATGTATAGCGTTTGACACCGGCGGGCACGGTTCCTTCCGTGTAGGGGGCGAGCACGCAGCGTGCGCCGACGGCGTTGTCGGTCTTTTCCAGGAACAGCCGCTGCAACGCGGCTTCGGCAGTTTCGCCGGGCTTGATGTCGAATACCTCAACCAGAGGATCGGCCGCGCCGCCATCGCTGTATTTGACGGCGAGCGCCTCGCCTGCGAACTCAAAGTGGATCTGGCGGAAACCGAAATCGCAGCGCTGCACCCAGGCGGCGAGCCCGACGGTTTTGTCGGTCAGCCTTTCCCAGGCGCATTTGTCGATGGGCGGGCGCGACGGCGCCGGTTCATCCGCTCGTGCCACGGCCGATATTGCCACGGACGCAAACAGGGCGCTGCCCCAGACGATCGATATCATGGCGCTATTCATCGCTGCATCCTGTCAAAGTGAAGACATCCCACGCCGAGCCACCGGGGTTGGCGTTGGCGAAGTCGACCCAATCGGTGAAAGCCACGCCGAAATCCGGCAGCAGCAGCCCTTTCGGCGCCGGCGTCGCTTCGCGCGAGTTCAACTGCTCGGCGCCGCCTCCGGTCAAGGCATAGACTTGGCCCTCCCATATCCTGCACAGGCCGCTGCCGTCCTGCAGCCCCGCTTCGCGGTCATCGTCGGTGCAGGGATGGCGGATGGTGCCGAGCGGCAACGAATTCCTGCCGTTGGTCCAGGTGATATCGGCCGGGAGGCGGATATCGGTCTTGGGCACGGCCAGCGAAAACACCTGCGCCGTCAGTGCCGCCGGCTCATTGGCGAGCGGCCGGAATTGCATGACCGCACCGGAGCGCTGCTCCCGATAGGTGGCATGGCTCAGCAAGCATTCCCCGGCGTTCGCCACCTGCATCGAACTGAGCAGACCCGCGAAGACGAAGGCCAGTTTACGGGTGATCATCAAATGTCCCTGGGAAAGCGTTGTGAAAGCAAAATGCTGGCCGCATACCGTCCCGCACAGTCGCATCATCCACGCAAAAGCATAAGCGAAATCCGGAACGGCTGCATTGTCGGCTCCTTGGACGAAAACTTATCTCTCGCAACCCAACAGCCTGTATGGTCGAGCGCACTGATCGAGGGGTGGTGATGCGACGTTTGGTGATTACGATGGCAATGTCCGCATTCGCGACTGGTGCTGCGCTGGCGGCGTCGCCCTATGTCGGGACTTGGTCCAGCGACCGACTGAACTGCCACGCGGCCGCCGACATCCAACGCCAGACCGTCTACTCCGTAGACCGAGCGGCCCTGTCGCTGCCCGAGTTCGGCTGCGAGCACGCGTCATTTCGCAAGTCGCCGACCGGCTGGGTGGTACATGCTAGCCGGTGCTACGGATCGTACCCGTCACTGGAGGAGCCCTTCACTCGTGTCATCCATATCGAGAGGCATGGCGCCACGATGCGGTTCACCTGGCCTGGCTTCGACAGCGGACTTCTTGTGCATTGCTGAGGCGTTCGCGTCAGACCAGCCCGACCAGAAAAGCAGCGCTGCCGAGAAAGCCAACCGAACAGACCCACAGCACCCACAATCCGAGCACCCTGCATTCGAGCACCGCCGAAGCAGGGTTGGCGGGGTCATAGTGCACGTCCACCTTGGTGCCCTCGACATAGCACCGCGCCTGAGCCCCGACGAGGCCTGGCAACGAAGCCGTCACGCTGGCGCCGAAAGCGACGCGATCGGCACTGTATCGCTGGCCGGAGACGCCATAGCTGTAGACGATGCGGGATTTGAAAACAGTACGCCAGGGCCGATAGCTCCCGGTCCGCTCGCGGGTTTTGATCGCCTGCAGGCCCGACGCGTCGATGCGGCCGACGGCGACCGGCCATTTTGCCGCCTGCTCGGCCATCGATTTCTGGACGAAGCCCATGCGCAGGACAAACAGGCCCATGAACAGCAACAGAGCCGCCGCACCGACATACTGCGGCTTGGGCAAATACGGGCCGATCGCCTCCAGGACACCGCCGACGGAAAACACCAACACCAGGGCGCCGACCACCAGCCCGGCGGAAAGCTGCACCATGAATTTGAAGGCGCCCTCCGGCATGGTGCGCTCGATCACGGCCTTGGCCGGATCGACAGGGTTATAGAAGACGGTCACGGCTGCGCCGCGGGGAAATCGCGCAAGGGTTTCGGCGACTTCGAAATTCCCCAGATTTTCCTGCACGCTGTAGTGCGAACTCTGAAATGTCTTCTTATCCACCTTGTACTCGAAGGTGATCGCCGGAAAATTGCGGATCTCGGTGGAATCGCTGCTGTCAGACCCGGAGCCGGAGCTTCGGACCTCGCGCGCTTCGACGCGCGAGGAGATGATCTTTCCCGGCGCCGGCAACCAGCGGCTGACCGCTTTGACCTCTCGCCATTTCAGGAAAGTGACGATCGACAGCCCGCCGGCGACCGCGCAGGCAAAGCCGACCAACAGAAATTTGAGTTCCAACTCATCTCCCCCGGAGTTCAGGAGCCCGCACATAGACATCATGACGACGGCAATGTCTTGCTTATTCGCTGAAACGGCCGAAGCCTCCGCGGATGCTCATCATCGTCTCCCATTTGCTGGCCAAACCGGCGGAGACCTGGGAGAGCGAAGCACGCCAAGCCTGATGGCTTGTTTCAATCCGCGTCGGCCACCATCTGCCGGCCGCCGGCCCAGGCGCGCCATTGGCGCTCGTCGCCGTGGAAGACGTTGAGGTCGATGCGGCCGGTGACGCCATGCGATAGGCCGGAGCCGGAATATTGCCAGAACAGCCATTTGCGGCCGGGATAGACCTTTGAGGGGTGCTGCGCCACGGCGCGCAGCCAGAACGAATAATCGAGGAATTCGCCGCGAAGATTGTCGCGGTAGAAATCGGGCGCGGTGTAGATGATGGGCCGCTGGCCGTAATGGCGTTCAAGCTTGTCCATGAACACCTGCATCTTCTCCAGCACCTTTTCGCGCGACGGCCGCCGCTTGCAGCTGGATTCGCCATTCCATTCGACATCGATCACCGGCGGCAAGGCGCCCTCGACCCTGGGCACGTTGCGGATGAACCAGTCGGCCTGCTCGCCGGCGGTGCGGCACCAGTAGAAGAAGTGATAGGCGCCGCGCTTCAGCCCTGCGGCGTCGGCGTTGCGCCAATTCCTGGTGAACATCGGATCGAGATGGTCGCCGCCGTCGGTCGCTTTAATATAGGCGAAATTGGCGCCCTGGGCGCGCAGCTTCTCCCAGTTGACGTTGCCTTGCCAGCGCGACACGTCGACGCCATGCACGGCAAGGTGTCGCGGCGAAGAGCGGCCGAAATTGATCGGCTTGGCATCGCGAAAGCCGTAGCGCGTGACAGGCCCGGCCAGCATCGGCGGTGCCGCCCGTGACAAGAGCTTCGGCGGTGATACAAGCGCCGCCGGCTCGACGACCGGCGGCTCGACGCTGTCCGGCAGGTCGGGCGCCGGAAACGCCACCGTCTCTTCCTCCGCCAGGCCGTAAGGTCGGACATTCTCGTCCACCGGCATGGCTTCCGCCATCCTGCGTTCGGCTGCCATTCTCCGTTCGGCCTTGGTCACTGGGGCGGATGCGATCGGCGCGCTTGGTCGCACCACCGAGTTGGTGATCTCGTTCGACGGCTTCTGGATGTCCAGCGCGTCCATGCCGGATGTCGACGAGCAGCCGGCAAGGCACAGCGTTGCGATCACGAAACTGACGGCGCCTGGTAACCGCATCTGGACCTGTACTCAAACACAACAGACCGAAGGCAACGGCCGACGGACAAACCAGGTCTAGTTATGAACGAGAAATTACCAATAAAGATTGAATCAAGTTTTTAAGCATGTTGGGCACGGTTCCGAGTGTCGGCCGTGCGCGGTGACAAGCGCAATCTAGGCCTGCCGATCCTATCGCCTGAAGACGCCGATCATCGGCCCCAGGTTCCAGTAGTCGTCATTGCGGCCGATGGCCGGCGCGAGCAGGCTCGATATCGACCCGTCGAGGAACAGCGCATTGTCGCAGCCGAGCCCGTCGCGAAACAGGCGTGCGAATGCATGGAATGTCACCGTGCCATTCGAAATGGCGAAGACGACGACGCCGTCCTTTCGCACCCCGACACCGTCGCGCGTCTTGCGCGAGGTGCTGTCGGCCCGGAATTTCTGGTGCAACTTGCCGTTGATCACCAGCATCGGCCCGGACTGCGTGGCATAATCGGTGGGCGGACGCTTCTCTAAGAAATCCCTTGTCGCGCGGACCGCGGCCTTGCCGTCGCTGATGTAGAAAATACCATTGGGCTGGAGCGAAAAATTGCCGCTTCCCGACCCGACCTTCGCCGAGGCCAGTTCCTGCCCGCGCTCGACATACAGGCCGACCGGCGCGAGGTTTGGATGGTACATTCCGGTATTGATGGCGAACAGCATCGTGCGCCCGGCCCGCCGCTGGGCATCGTCGAGATTGTGCAGCGATTGATAGGGCTTGCCGGCCGGATCCTTCCAGAACAATTCGATCCGATATTGCCTGGGATCGACCTCGCAGACCAGGTAGCTGGTGACCTCGAAGACGAAATCGCGGCACGGCGGCAACGAGGCGAACCATTGGCCGACTCCCATGCCGATCGCCGCCGCCGACGGCAGCGCGGTCTTGATCAGCGCGAGCAGTAATGGCGCGGATTGGAGGACAGTCAAAAGATCCATGCGCGCACCGGATTGCCGGTTCCAACGAGCCGCCGCCAGCATTCGCCGGCACGACGCAAGAACGGTCCCAAGCGGGAATGGATCAAACGGCCAAGGTCGAAGTGCGGCTGCCGACGCAAGACATCGGCGACATCATTGAACAGAGCTGACGAGCCGCTCGTCGCCGCCAAGGATGGAAACCCAGCGACCGCTGTTGTCGCTCGCCTGTCTCTTCAGATAGCGATAGCCTGTCTGGTTCCAGAGGCGAACCTTGTCGCTGAGATTGTCGAGGATGAAATCGCCCTTGTCGGTGCGCACCGTAAGCACTGCGTGGCCTTCGCCGTCGGGCTTGCGCACCACCGTCATCAGCAGATTGGCAATGGCAATGCCGGCGGCCTGGAGTTCGCGCTGCTTTTCAAGCGCGTAGTCTTCGCAGTCGCCAAACCCGTTATCGGGGTAGGCCCACCACTCATCCTTGCCGTAGTTGTCCATGTCGCTCATCGGCTTGACGCGGGTGTTGACCGAGAGATTTACGGCGGAAATTTCCCGCAACAGCTGGCCGGTCATGCTCTCCGGAGCGTTGGCGGGCGAGCGGATGGAGCATTCGGCAGAATGGACCTTGCAAAAATCATAGTGCCCGATCGGCTGGGAGGTTTGCCCGCCGATGGTCATGGAAAGCGGTCCCGCATTCGCCAAACCCGCGGCCGAACAAAAAGCCGTCAGCGCCAACGCAAACCCCAAACCCCTCGCCTTGCGGCGCCAACCCACCGAGGATGCCATACGGCCCCACCCATCTATTTTTGTTAACAGAACGTTAAAGATGGATTTTGCCTGGAGTCAATGAAGGCGGCCGATCACATCTTTGGCGATCGACGCATGCCCGACCGGGGTTGCGCCGAAGCAACACCGGCTCGCACATTCCTGGAGTTGCCTTTTAGTCCCTTGTTTGACGCCGGCGGAAAACCGCTGCGCGCTTTCCGGGATTGCTTCAGGCAAGCCATCCCATCGCCAGGCCTAGCAGCAAGGCGATGCCGAGCCCTCCGCGATAAATGACGAAAGGCCAGGCTGAGAAGCGTTCCAGCACGCGCATCAGGCCCCATATGGCGAAGAAGGCGGATAGCGAGGCGACGACCAGGCCGACCGCGAGGATCGACCAGCCATGGGCATCGAGATGGGCCTTGTGCAGTTCCCAGAGCTCCTTGAGACCGGCGAGTGCGATGGCCGGCAGCCCCAGCAGGAATGAAAAGCGCGCCGCTTCTTCCCGCTTGAAGCCGAGCCCCAGTGCTGCCGTCAAGGTCGAACCGGACCGCGAGACGCCCGGGATCAATGCGCCGATTTGGGCGATGCCGACGAGCAGCGCATCGGCCATGGATGCCTGGCCCATGGTGCGCGCATGGCGGGCACGGAGTTCGGCCAGCGCCAGCAGGAGTGCCATGACGATGCAGGCCCAGCCGATGACCCCGAGGCCGCGCAGCGGCGAATTGCAGGCGTTGAGAAGGCCAGACAGAGCCACGCCGGCGATGGCGATCGGGATCGTCGCCAGCACGATCCAGAGCGCCAGCCGGAAATGTCGGTCGGCGAAATCGCGCCGTTTCAAGGCACTGACCGAACCGGACAGGATGTCCCTGACATCGTTCCAGAAGTAGCTGATCACCGCGGCGAGGGCCGCAAGCTGCATGGCGGCGGAGAAAGCGGAGCCGGGATCCTGCCAGCCCAGCATCGCCGGGACGACGCGCATGTGGGCGGTCGAGGAAATCGGCAGCAGTTCGGTGATGCCTTGCACCAAGCCGAGAAATGCGACCTTGGCGTAGCCCAGGCCGACAAAGCCCATGTCCATGCCTTGCATGCAGCTGTCGGCCATGTCGAATTCCATGTCAGAGAGATCGGAGTTGCGCGGGGAACGACTGGGGCGATCGGCCCCTGGGCAAGCCATACCGCCATGGGACGGAAAATCAATTTACGGATTTGTGAACTGGCACCCGGGAATGGGCGTCAGCGAGTGCGGAAGGCGCGTTCGAATATCAACACCGCGCCGCCTCGGCGCGTTGGCAGCACCAGGCAGTGGCCAGACCGGCCCGGCGGGTCGGCCTGCAAAAACTGGAGGAAATCACGATGCGATCAGGGGCACAGCCAGAGTTTCTGGCACGCCCTGGCGATCACGTGCGCCGGCGGCACAACCGGCTCCTCGACGGAAGGCGGACGCGCCCGTTCGAGCAGCATGCGCACCTGTTCCGGGCGCACACGATCGCGCTCCATCACAAGCAGGACCATCGGATCGCTCAAAAGCTCGTCCAGGGTACTGATGCTGTCGTTCATCCGTCGTCTCCTCGAATGCCGGCCCGCACCGGTTAAATAGGGAGACAATGATGGCTCGCCAATGACGCTTTGCCGGCTTTCGCGTGACTGTTTCGGTTATTTCGTGACTGTTTCGATTAATTTTTGTCACGGTCACGTAATTTCACCCTTCTGTTGGCCCGCTTCATCCGGCACAGCTCATCGGTTTCGGCGCTCAAGCGCCGATCCACCTTCTTTCATAAGGCGGGAAGGGAGGCCGGAGGCCTCAGGCAGGCGGCGCGCCTTCGTGCTGCGGCAAGCCGTCATCGAGCACCACCCAGGGCTGCTTGGAGGCGGTCCAGATGTGCATCTGCGGCTTGAAGACGGACGGATCGTCGAGTGACCCGGTGGTGACGCCTATAATGCCGGCGGCATCGCGCCGCGAAAACATCGTCGTACCGCAGCTTGGGCAAAACCCGCGTTTAATATCCGGCGAGCTGTTCGCGGTCGCCAACGGCCCTTCGACCGTCACATCGTCGATGCGAAACAGCACACGCGCATTGAAGGCGGCGCCGATCGCCTTTTGACAAAGCCGACAATGGCAGATGCGTTCGTTGACGGGCTCGACGTCGGCGCGATAACGCACCGCCCCGCACAGGCATCCGCCCTGATAGTTAGCCATTGCCGTATCCATTCCCGAGAAGATTTGATGCGAGACTATCGAGGCCGGATATCGGGTCAATTCAAAAGCATTGATACGATCCCATCGACTGCAGCGATAAAACTGCCGGCCGCCTCAAGGGAGACCGCCGGCAGCCAATGCCGGCAAGCTATTCGGTTTCGCCGACCACCTCGTCCCAGCTCTTCACCTTGGTCTCGCCGTTGAGGAACGGCAGCGCGGCGGCCGTCAGCTCTGGAGCGAAGAAGACGTCGTAGTGGGTGCGGTTGGGCAGGATCGCCAAGCGGTTCCGTGACAGGTTTTCACGCATCCAGCCGGCGTCCTTCAAACCGCCGCCGAGCATCTGGTAGAACTTGATCTCGTGCTCGGGCTTGTACATGTCGCTGTCGCCGTAGGCCAGCATGACCGGCATCTTCAGCTTGGGAACATCGGCCGAGTAGTCGTAGTTCTGGCGCATGAAGTTGCCGAGCGTATCGAGCAGCTTCGGGAACTCCTCGGGATGCGGCGCCACGGCGACGTAGGATTTGTACATCGGCGTGTCCTTCATGAAATCGGCCGCTGCCGCGCTCACTTGCGCCTGCTGCGGGCGCATCTCGTCATAGAAACCGTCGGCGGCATAGCCGGTCGAGACCAGCACAAGCCGGCGCACCGTTTCGGGGTGCTGGACGGCCATCCGGAAGGCGACACCGCCGCCCAGCGAATAACCCATGACGTCGACCTCGCCGTAACCAAGCCGTTTGACGATATCAGCCATGTCGTCGCCCATCGCCTCCAGCGTGAACGGCCGGTCGCCAAGCGCGGTGCGGCCATGGCCTTGCAGGTCGACGGTGATGACAGTGCGATGCTCGGCAAGCTTCGGCAGGATGGGGGCGAACATGTCCGCTGTGCCGAGACCGCCATGCAGCAGAAGCAGCGGCTCACCCTTGCCGTAGACGGCATAATAGTAATTCAGGCCGTTGATCGGCAGCAGGCCGGATTTTTCAGGCTTCGGCGGTGTCTTCGCTTCGGTCGTCATGGCAGATTTTACCTCGTTTGCGTTGGCGATGCCCGGACAGGCGAGAAGCGCCGTGGCCGAAGCAAGAATGGCGAAAAGCAGGGCTTTGGACATATCAATCTCCTCCAGTCTGCCCGTGTGTCGGTGCGTTCTTGAGCTGGCTGGTGCATCGGCCCCAACCCGCGCGAAAACCGATCGAGAATATTGGTCTGACCGGCTTCCGTCCCAAGGACGAACCAGCGAAATGCAAACCGACATCATCAAGGAGAAATTCCGGGGCTTTCCCGTGGATGAGGACCAACGGCGAAATCGAGGACGCGTCAGTGGCGCTTGGCTTGCACCAGATAGGCATCGATCTCGGTCTCGCCGAGCCACTTGGCCGCTTCCAGCCGATGCAGGCCTTCTACCAGGATATGACGCTTGCCGTCGTGACGGACCTGGATCGGCATCTTCATGCCATTTTCCAGAATGTCCTCGGCGAGATGACGGACCGTCTCGGGATGCAGCGTCTTCTTACGCGCCGTCGGCACGTAGATGTCGTCGACCTTGACCTTCTGCACTCTGAGCATGTCGACCCCCCGGGCGGAACGCCGCCTTGTCTTGAGATAGTCGCTTTGTTGACGAGGGCCAAGGGCGTGGCGACGAATAGGGCGGAGGCAACCGGGTTTGTCTGCCGCCGCGCAGTCGATATTGCGTATCAGCCTTTGTAGATACGGTCCTCGAGCGGCGTCTCGGCAATCAGCGCCTGCAGCCCTGATAGCAACGCCTTCTCGGCGCGGTTCATCGCCTTGTCCGGATTGACCAGCAGGAAGATATCGATGGCCGGCGGCGCATCATAGGGCGGCAGCCGCCACAGCGCGCCGTCGGCCACATCGCGCCGCGCCACATGCAGCGGCAGCGGGCCGATGCCGAGCCCGGCGACGATCATGCGCCGCACCTCCTCCAGGCTCGACGAAACGCCCACGACATCGGCGTTCAGCCGTGCTTCGCTACGCAACAGTGCGACCGGCCGCAGCGCATCCGAAATATGGTCGGTCTGGAACGATACTGACGGCTCGTCGCGGAGATCGGCGAGCGTCAGTCCGGTTTGCCCATAGAGCCTGTGCCGCGGCCCGCAAAAGAAGCCGAAGAACTCGCGATAGACCATGTCGTATTGCAGCGCCGGATCGCGCTGGCTGACCAGGCAGACGCCAAACGAAGCACGGCGCTCCCTCACCTGCTTGGCCACTTCGGTGCTTGCCGCGACCGAAATGGTGATGCTGGCGCGCGGATAGTTGCGGTGGAATTCCGACAGCGCCCGATCGAACAGCGGCGAGACCACATGGCTGGCGGTCGCGATCATGACGTGGCCGGTGACATCGTCGCTGATGCCGCGCATCAAGAGCGGCAGCTGCGATATGGTGCCGAACACCTCGATGCTCTGCTCGTAGAGAAGCCGTCCAACCTCGGTGAGCTCGAAGCGCGTCGCATCGCGTTCGACCAGCCGCCGGCCGACCCGGTCTTCCAGCCGCCGCAGCGCATTGCTGACGCTTGGCTGCTTGAGGTTCAGCCTCTCGGCGGCACGCGTTATGCTCTTCACCTCCGCGATGACGACGAATGTCCGCAAAAGGTTCCAGTCCAGATCCCAGACCAGCCGTTCGGGGCGCGGCAATGCCATTCCTGATATCTATGCTCCCTATTTCCATTATCTATTTGCGCAATGCTACCGCAAAGGCAATCATTGCCGTCAGGAGTGCGCCCCAACGCCTCCCAAGAACAAGCCTTTGCGCTCCATCCAGAGGACAGGTTTCAAATGAACAAGGTATTTTCCGGCATTGCCGTCGCGGCGCTGCTGTTTGCGTCTTCCTTCGCTAACGTCTCGGCCAGGGCCGATGACCTCGAGAAGGTCAAGGCGGCGGGCGAATTGAAGATTTCCATGAGCGGGCAGTATCCCCCCTTCAACTTCGTCAACGACCAGAACGAGGTCGTCGGCTTCGACGCCGATATCGGCAAGGCCATCGCCGAGCGTATCGGCGTCAAGGGCACCATCATCACGACCGCCTGGGACGGCATCATCGCCGGCCTGCTCGCCAACAAATACGACACCGTGGTCGGCTCGATGACGATCACGCCGGAGCGTGAGAAGGTGGTCGATTTCGTCGGCCCCTACTATCACGCCGGCCGTGCGGTTTTCGTCAACCAGGATTCCAAGGTGCAGAGCCTCGACGAACTCAAGGGCAAGACCCTTGGCGTGACGCTCGGCGAAACACATGAGAAATGGGCGCGCCAACAGGGCGGCTGGGACATCCGCACCTATAAGGGGCTGCCGGAATTGCTGCTTGAGCTGAAGGCGGGCCGCGTCGACGCCATCGTCGTCGACAACATTCCGGTCATGGTCGCCGTCAAGGAGACCGGCGAGAAGGTACGCAAGCTCGACACGCCGGGTATCGAAGGCGGCAGCGTCGCCATCGGCATCGCCATCCGCAAGGACAATCCCGAGCTCAAGGCCGCCATGCAGAAGGCGCTGGACGGCATGATGGCCGATGGTACCTACGAGAAGATATCGATGCACTGGGTCGGCAGCGACATCCGCTAACTTCGCCAGGCTTCGGCGGTCCAGGCCGCCTGAAGCCGAAAGCCACTGCGCCGGGCCATTCCATGGATTTCTCCTTGATGCAGCGCGTCTTCCCGTTCTTCGTGGAAGCCGCCTTGGTGACGCTGGAACTGACAGCGCTGGCCCTGGTTCTGGGGCTGGCCGTGGCAGCACTGGCCGCGACCGCAAGAATGTCGAGATCGGCGGTCCTGCGGGCCATCGGCACGCTCTATGTGAGCCTGTTCCGTGGCACACCGTGCCTGATCCAGCTCTTCGTGCTCTATTTCGGCGGTCCGCAGATCGGCATCAATCTGGATCCGTTCGCGGCCGGCGTGATCGGCCTCGGCCTCAACATCGGCGCCTATATGGCGGAGTCAATCCGAGGCGCGGTGGTGGCGGTCGACCGGGGCCAGACGGAGGCGGCCCGCACAATCGGATTCGGCCGGTTCCAGACCTTGCGCAAGGTCGTGCTGCCGCAAGCCGCCCGGCTGATGATCCGCCCGCTTGGCGTCAACACGGTCGCGCTGTTGAAAGGCTCGGCCCTGGTGTCCACCATCTCGGTCGTGGAATTGACCTACACCGCCCAGCGCTTCATCGGCTCCACCTACAAGCCGTTCGAGATCTTCGACGTCGCGGCCCTGCTCTACATGGTCATGGTCTATGCCGTCGCCCGTATCGTCGACATGCTCGACAAGCGCTTCGCAATCATCTGAGGGGCGGAAAACAATGCAAGGCCTGGATTTCACCGTCGTCGCGCCCTACTGGGATCTTCTGCTGACCGGCGCCTGGTGGACATCAGTGCTGACGGTCTCGGCTGGAGCGCTCAGCTTCGCCGGCGGCATCTTCTTTGCGGTTGTCGTACTCTACGCGCCGGCAATCCTGACCTACCCCGTGCGCGCCTTCATGTGGGTGTTCATGGGCACGCCGCTGCTGTTGCAGCTCTTCCTGATCTATTTTGGCCTGGTGCAGGTCGGCATCGACATCCCTGCCCTCGTGGCCGGCATTGTCGGCCTTGGACTGCATTTTGCCGTCTACAATGCCGATGTCATCCGCGCGGGCATCGTGGCCGTCGATGTCGGCCAGACGGAAGGTGCACGCAGCATCGGCTTCGGCAAGTGGCAGACGCTGCGCCATGTCGTGATACCGCAGGCCATCCGCAACACGGCGCCGCCGATCGGCAGCAATTTGATCGCGCTGTTGAAGGAATCCTCCATCGTCTCGGTCATCGGCATTGCCGAGCTGGTTCACTCGGCGCAACTGGCGATCAGCGAAACGTTTCGCCCTTTCGAATTCTACATCACTGCCGCCGCGCTCTACTACATTCTCAACCTCGCGCTCGAAGCGGCCCTGCATAGGTTCGAAAGACATGTGGAGGTTTCCCGATGAGCACGCAGCGGCCGATGGTCGAGGTCCGCGGCGCACGCAAATCGTTTGGCGCCGTCGAGGTCCTCAGAGGTATCGACCTATCGGTCGAACGTGGGCAGATCGTCGCAATCATCGGCCCGAGCGGCTCCGGCAAGAGCACGCTGCTGCGTTCCATCAACCATCTCGATGGTTTGAACAGCGGTGAGGTCTGGCTGGACGGCCTGCAGGTCAACCAGAAGCTGCATGGCCAGGCGTTCGAAAGGCACATCAACGAGGTGCGCCAGCAGATGGGCATGGTGTTCCAGCACTTTAACCTGTTCCCGCATTTGACCGTGATCGAGAACATCACGATGGGGCCGGTGATCCTGAAAAGCATGCCGAAAGCCGAAGCTCGTGCGCTGGCGCTTGGTCTTTTGTCCAAGGTCGGGCTCTCCGACAAGATCGGCGCCTATCCCTCGCGTCTTTCGGGCGGGCAGAAGCAGCGCGTCGCGATTGCCCGCGCGCTGGCCATGCAGCCCAAGGTGATGCTGTTCGACGAGGCCACCTCGGCGCTCGATCCGGAGCTGGTCGACGAGGTCAACGCGGTGATGAAGCAGCTTGCCGCCGAGCACATGACCATGCTCATCGTAACGCACGAAATGCGCTTTGCCGGCGAAGTGGCCGACAGGGTGCTGTTCATGGATGGCGGCGTGGTGGTGGAAGAAGGCCCGCCGGGCGACATCTTCCGCGCCCCGCAAAAAGAACGCACCCGCACCTTCCTCAAGAAATACCTTTCCGCCTGAGTACGACGATGACCAGATTGACCACTGAATTCCCCGATTTCGGACTGACGCCGGAGCAGCGCCGGCACGCAGTGCGCGGCCACTATTATGAGTGGCCGGGCATGGATGGCGAGCGCGGCGAAATCTGGTGCTACAGCGACCGCTTTTCCTACCGCGCCGGCGAGACAGTGACGCTGCATGTCAGTTCGACGGCTCCGTCCTTCAGCATGACGATCGTCCGCGACGGCGGCACCGAGACAAAGGTGTTCGAGAAGTCCGGCATTGCGGCGCGTTGGCAGGAAAGTCCAGACCAGTGCTCGGCCGAAGGCTGCGGCTGGGAAGCCTCGTTCGAATTCAGCGTCGGCAGCGACTGGCCGTCCGGCGCTTACCGGGTGACGCTGACTGCTGAAGGCCGCGACGGCAAGCCGATCCAATCCCATCATCTTTTCATCGTCGCGCCCCTGCCCGGCGAGAAGCCAGGCCGTGTGCTGCAGGTGGCGGCGACAGGCACCTGGCTCGCCTACAACACCTGGGGCGGCTCCAATCACTACCAGGGCATCACCGGGCCGGACCGTAACGAATATTCTCCGATCGTCTCGACGCAGCGCCCCTGGTGCCGCGGCTTCGTCGTGCTGCCCAAGGAGGCGCCGCGTGTGCCGTTGGAAGTCGCGGTGCCGCCGAAGACAGTGCCGCGCTATCCACACATGGAATGGGCGCTCGCCACCGGCCATTCGAAGAAATACGCATCGTCGGGCTGGGCGAGCTATGACAGCCACTTCTTCCGCTTCGCCGAACGGGCGGGCTACGCCGTCGATCTCGCCAGCCAGCACGATCTGCATTTCTCGCCCGACATTCTCGATGGCTACGACTGCGCCGTCTTTGTCGGCCATGACGAGTACTGGACCTGGGAAATGCGCGATGCGGTCGACAGCTACGTCGAACGTGGCGGCCATGCGGCGCGCTTCGCCGGCAACTTCATGTGGCAGACGCGGCTGGAGGATGAAGGCCGGCGGCAGGTCTGCTACAAATACCGCGCCCGAGCCGAGGACCCCGCCTATCGCGGCGGCGACGTCACCCGCGCCACCAATTCCTGGGAGGCGCCCGAGATCGGCCGGCCGGGTTCGGCGACCTTCGGGCTCAACGCCACACGCGGCCTCTATGCCGGATGGGGCGGCTGCGCGCCACGCGGCGTGCGCGGCTTTCCCGTGTATCGGCCCGAGCACTGGGCCTTTGCCGGAACCGGCATCTACTATGGCGACCTGCTTGGCGCCGACAGCCATGTCTATGGCTATGAGGTCGACGGGCTGGATTTCGAAATCCGCGGCGGCCTTCCCTACCCGACCGCGACCAGCGGCGCACCGGACGGCTTGCAGGTTCTCGCCGTCGGCATGGCCAGCCAGGTCGAGGAAAGCGCCGATATCCCGATCGAGGATCAGTTTCTCACCGACGAGGATGGTCGCTTCAGCGCCGAGACGCTGTTCGGCGATCGGAGCGACGCCAATCTGGAAAAAGTCAAACGCGGCAACGGCATGATCGTCAATTTCCCGCGCGGCAAGGGCGAGGTCTTCCACGCCGGAAGCTGCGAATGGGTCGCCGGCCTGCTGAGGCAGGACCCGATGGTGGAACGCGTTACCCAAAATGTCCTCGATCGTTATCTCGGAAAGTCCTGACATGTCGAAAGCCCAGACCGCCGCCCCGGACACCGAAGCCCGGCGCCAATCGCATCTGTTCTATCTCTCCAGCCTGCGCCGGCCGCTGATCGACCGTGCCGAGGGCATCTATATGTGGACGCAGGACGGCCGCCGCTTCATCGACGGATCAAGCGGCCCGATGGTCGCCAATATCGGTCATTCCAACCGCAATGTGCTCGACGCCATGAAGCGGCAGATGGACCGCGCCACCTTCGCCTACCGGCTGCATTTCGAGAACGAACCGGCAGAAGAGCTGGCGCGTGAGCTGGCCGGCAAGCTGCCCGAAGGCATGGATCGCATCTTCTTCGTCTCAGGCGGCTCGGAAGCGACCGAATCCTGCATCAAGCTGGCGCGGCAGTGGGCGGTGGCCACCGGCCAGGCCAGCCGCTGGAAGGTGATCACGCGCTTCCCCTCCTATCACGGCGGCACGCTGGGTTCACTGTCGATCACCGGCGACGACGCGCTGGCCGAGACCTTCACGCCAATGATGCGGGTGATGCCGACCGTGCCGGCACCGGCGGCCTGGCGCGACCGCGACAATCTCTCGATGGAACAGCGCGGTCTCCGCTATGCCGACATGCTGGAGGAGAAGATCCTGGCCGAGGGGCCGGAGAGCGTGGTCGCCTTCATCATGGAACCGATCGGCGGCGCGGCGACAGCGGCGCTTGTCGCGCCGGACAGTTATTATGGGCGCATCCGCGAAATCTGCGACCGCTACGGCATCCTGCTCATCCATGACGAAGTGATGAGCGGCGCCGGCCGCACGGGAAAATTCCTCGGCGGCGACCATTGGAACTGCAAGCCGGACATCGTCGCGCTATCAAAAGGCCTGGGATCGGGTTACGCGCCGCTCGGCGCGCTGGCGGCGCCGATGCAGCTGGTGCAGCCGCTGCTCGCCTCCGGCGGCTTCCAGCACGGCCATACCTATGCCGGCAATCCGCTCGCCTGCGCCGCAGGGCTGGCCGTGCTCGGCGAAATGGACCGCCTCGACCTGATCGCCAATGCCGCCGCCATGGGCGATGTGCTGATGGAGGGATTGCGAGAGCTAGCCAAGCGCTTCCCGTTCATCGCCGACGTGCGCGGCAAGGGCCTGCTCACCGGCGCCGAGATGCTTGCCGATCCCGAAACGCTGCGGCCGATCGACCAGAGCAGGAAGGCGACGCAGCGCCTGCTCGACCTCGCCTATGAGCGCGGGCTGATCATCTACGGCCGCAAGGTCAATGGCGGTGTCGACGGCGACAATTTCATGGTCGCACCACCGATGATCGTCACCAGCGAGCAGGCCGGCGAGATCATCTCCATCATCGGCGACTCGCTCGAAGTCCTGGCTGCCGAACTCGACCTTCCGGTCGAAGGCCGGGGATAAAACAATGGCGCCGAGAAAGGTCATCATCACCTGCGCCGTCACCGGCTCGGTGCATACACCGTCCATGTCGCCTTATCTGCCGGTAACGCCGGACCAGATCGCGGCGGATGCCATCGCCGCGGCCGAGGCCGGCGCCTCGATCCTGCACTTGCATGCCCGCGACCCAAAAGACGGACGGCCTACGGCCGATCCGGACGTGTTCATGCAGTTCCTGCCGCGCATCAAGCAGGCGACGTCGGCGGTGATCAACATCACAACCGGCGGCTCCTCCCTGATGACGCTGGACCAGCGGCTGGCGGCACCTTTGCGGGCCGAGCCCGAAATGTGTTCGCTCAACATGGGCTCGATGAATTTCGCGCTGTTCCCGATGCTCGACAAGCCAAGGGAATGGCAACACGAATGGGAACCGAAGCTGCTGGAAGCCACACGCGACACGATCTTCAAGAATACCTTCGCCGATATGGAGGGCGTTCTCGAGAGACTGGGCAAGGGCTGCGGCACGCGTTTCGAATTCGAGTGCTACGATGTCGGCCATCTCTATTCGCTGGCGCATTTCCGCGACCGGGGGCTGGTGTCGGGGCCGCTGTTCATCCAGTTCGTGCTGGGTATTCTTGGCGGCATTGGCGCCGATCCGGACAATCTCATCCACATGAAGCGCATCGCCGACAAGCTGTTCGGCGACAGCTACCAGTTCTCGGTGCTGGCCGCGGGCCGCCACCAGATGCCGCTGATCTCTATCGCCGCGGCCATGGGCGGCAATGTCCGTGTCGGGCTCGAAGACAGTCTCTACGACGGCCGCCAGCTGGCGAAATCCAATGCCGATCAGGTGCGCCGTATCCGTGGCATTCTCGATGGACTGTCGCTGGAGGTTGCCACCCCGGCCGAAGCACGCGACATGCTGGCGCTGAAGGGTGGCGACAGGGTAGCGTTTTAATGCGACTGGCTGAGATGATAGTGCTCCGTCACACCTTGGCTCCCTGCTTGCCATGACAAGTCCGGAAAAAATCCTCCTCCGCCCCGGACGAATCGAAGACGTCGAAACCATCCATGCCGCAATTCTGAAGCTCGGCACCCATATCGGCGCGCCCGAAGAAATCGTCTCAACGCCAGACGATCTCAGGACCTGGGGCTTTGGCGAAAGACCTGCCTTCTCGACCCTGATCGCCGAAGTCGATGGCGAATTCGCCGGACTGTGCCTCTATTTCCCGATCTTCTCGACCTGGATGGGGCGGCCCGGCGTCTATGTGCAGGACCTCTATGTCGAGGACCGGTTTCGCGGTCGCAGGATCGGCGAGCGCCTGCTGCGGCGCGTCGCGACCGAGTGCCGCAAGCAAGGCGGCGCTTATCTCAGATTGTCCGTCGATACCGACAATGAGAGCGCAAAGGCCTTTTATGAAAGGCTGGGCATCGCCTGGTCGAGCTACGAGCAGACGCAGAAGATCATCGGCGACGCTTTCTTCGCCTTTGCCGACGCGCCGGAGGAAAAAGAATGAAAGCCTTCTACGCGCAGGAGCAGAAGCGCCACGACCCCAAGGCTTTCCTTTCCAGCGGCGCCCCGCAGCCCAATCCCGAAAAGCCGGAGCGCGTCGAGAGATTGTTAGCAGGCGCAAAATCGGCCGGCTGCACGATCGAGCGGCCGCGCAATCACGGACTTGGTCCGGTCGCGGCGGTGCACACGCCCGAATATCTCGATTTCCTGGAGCATATCTACACGCGTTGGCAACGCATTGAGGGTGCCTCGGCTGAAGTGATCCCCAACATTCACCCGATCGCGCGCAACGGCTCCTATCCGGCCTCCGCGGTCGGCCAGGCTGGGTACCACATGGCCGACACGGCCTGCCCGATCTCTGGCGAGACCTGGCAAAGCGCGCTGTGGAGCGCCTGGAGCGCGGTCGAGGCGGCGGAAGCGGTGATGGCGGGCGCGCCGGCCACCTATGCGCTTTGCCGCCCCCCCGGTCACCATGCGTTCGCCGACGTCGCCGGCGGCTTCTGCTTCATCAACAATTCGGCCGTCGCAGCACAGGTACTGCGCCGCCAAGCGGCACGGGTTGCGATCCTCGATGTCGATCTGCATCACGGCAACGGCACGCAAGGCATCTTCTATGCGCGGCCCGACGTGCTCACCGTGTCGCTGCATGCCGACCCGGTGCGCTTCTATCCGTTCTTCTGGGGACATGCCGACGAGCGCGGCGAAGGCCCCGGTCTCGGCTATAATTTCAACCTGCCCTTGCCACGCAAATCCGCCGACGCGGCGTTTCTGGAAGCGCTTGAGGTGGCGTTCCAGCGCATCCGCGCCTTCGCGCCCGACGCGCTGGTCGTGGCGCTCGGGCTCGACGCGTTCGAGGGTGATCCGTTCGGCGGGCTTTCGGTGACGACGCCAGGTTTCTCGCGCATCGGCGAAGCCATCGCCAAGCTCGGCCTGCCGACGGCAATCGTCCAGGAAGGCGGCTATCTCTGCGACGAACTCTGTGACAACCTCACCGCTTTCCTGACCGGGTTCGGCACCAAGGCACGCTGACAGGTCGAGCTGCGCCTGCGATCTCTATCGGTCAGAGCGAGAGCGGGAAATTTTCCACGCAATGTTTCGATCGGAAAATCCACCATCGTCTCCATCCCGCTGTTATTCCCCGACAATTCAACTTCCGAGTCGATCAAGGACAGGGATTGCCGACCCGCTGGTGAATGGCGTCGATCGCCTTCTGCATCTCTTCGGTCCAGACGACCTCCACTGAAGACAGAGCCATTTCGAGCTGCGAAATGGTCGTGGCACCAATGATGTTCGAGGTGACAAAGGGCCGGCTCGATACATAGGCGTTGGCGAACAGCGCCGGCTCCAGGCCGAAGGAGCGCGCCAGCTCGTTGTATTCAAGCTGCGCCTCGGCGGCATCGGGCGTCTCGTAACGCTGGCCGCGGTTGAAGAGCTGCGAGCGCGACCCCTGCGGGCGCGCGCCGTGATCGTATTTGCCCGAGAGATAGCCCTGCGCGAGCGGCGAATAGGCAAGCAGCGAGACCTCTTCGCGATCGCAGACTTCGGCGAGGTTCACCTCGAAGGTCCGGTTGACCAGATTATAGGCGTTCTGGATCGAGGCGACCCGTGGACCAATAGCTTTGTCAGCCTCTGCAATGAAGCGCATGACGCCCCAGGAACTCTCGTTGGACAGGCCGAAATGGCGGATCTTTCCGGCCTTCACCAGGTCATCGAAGACGGCAAGCGTCTCCGCGATCGGCGTTTCTCCGGTCGGCGCCCCGACGGAATCAGCGCGGCGCGCCACGGCCCCGACGCGCGTCGGATTGGCGCCCCAGGGTATGTCCCGCTCCGGCCAGTGGATCTGGTAGAGATCGACATAATCCGTGCCGAGCCTGGCCAGGGACTTGTCGACGGCATCGAAGATATCGGCGCGCACCAGCTGCGACGGCCTGTCGCCGCGAAACCAGCTGTTTGCGGTGCGACCGACGACCTTGGAGGCGAGTATCACCTTGTCGCGGTTGCCCTTTGCCTTCATCCAGCTGCCGATGATCTTCTCGGTCCGCCCTTGCGTCTCCGCCTTGGGCGGGATCGGGTAGAGCTCGGCAGTGTCGATGAAATTCACCCCGCGCGAAAAGGCCAGGTCCATCTGGGCGTGGCCGTCGGCTTCGGTGTTCTGCTGGCCCCAAGTCATCGAACCGAGGCAGATCTGGGTGACAAGAAGATCGGTCCGACCGAGACGGCGTTTGTGCATGGAAGTGTGCTCCGGCGGGAAAAGCTTGCGCGGCTGCGCGGGGAAGGAATTTTCATCCTACAAGAAAGCAGAGGCGCTCTCCAAGCCTCGGCAAACCGACTTTTGCGTGAACCAGACTGCGCTAGCGGCGAGCCCCTGCCAGGGCGCGCCGCTTGGCCTCATCGATCAGCATGTTAGCCACCTGCATGCGGATCATGGCGCGCTGGCGCAGGTGCGGCGCGACGCGATCAGGATGGTTCGAAAAGGCGAAGCTGCGGCGCATGCGGCCAAAATCGGCTACAGCCTTAGGCGTGTCCAATCCCAATTCCACGGCAATCGATTCGGGATCGATCGGCGGCAGTTTTTCTTCGGGCCTCGTCTCTTCACCCGCAAGTGCCAGCTTCGCATGATCGAGCAGAGCCGCGAATTCTGCGGCGAGATCCGCGCCTGCCTCGCGATATTCCGTGGCAAATCCGCTGCCAGAAACCTTGATGCGGCCGGAATGGAGCTCGTCGGCGACGGAAAGATAGTCAAACGGAATCGACGGGCGAGTGGCGGCCTCTTCGCCTCCCCCGTCCTTGTCGGAGGCAACGAAGAGATCATCGAGCAACGAAGCGAAATCCCGCTTGGCGCTGGTAACGATGTCAGCCTCCCCAGTCTCACGGTGTGTCCGAGACATCCACCTTAGGGTCCGCTCGTTAAAAATGCATGCCGCCGATTTTAACAATTGAAAGCGTTGACGAGACTGGACCGCAGCCCCGTCACTCACAAAAAGCCAGGCCGCACTTTCGGCAGTCCGCAATTCGCGGAAGCGGCGAGGAAAAACCGGCCATCTGCCAGCGAGAGGGATACGATTCGCGATCTGCGAAAGTTTCAGGCGATGCAGGATCATGGCAGAAAAATTTTGCAGAACATGGCAGGCATGCAAATGCTGCACTGCACAATCGTCACGAATCCCCTATATTCGGACGCTGGGAGGTCCAACAGGGGCCTGGATTATGGGGTTCTTCACTGAAATGTTCGCGCGGCCACGGCCGCAGGAACATCTGCGTTATCGTGCCGCGCTCGCGCTGCTGCATTCCATGAGCAATGCGGACCGCGCCGACATCGGCATCAAGCCCGCCGATTTCCCGCGCATCGCCCGCGAAATGTCCGTTCGCTAGTTCGGCCAGCCAGGGATATTCCGGCTCCGGACGGGCAACGTCTTGACGACGTGATCCGTCAACGCGAGCCCAGGAACGTTGCCTTGCCCAGCGGCACGCCATTATGGCGAAGAATGTCGTAGGCGGTGGTGAGGTGGAAATAGAAGTTGGGCATGGCCAGGTGCAGGAGATACTGCAAACCGGCCATCGAGACCTCGCGCCCGCCGAGCCTGACCTCGACAATCCGCTCGTCCGAACCTTCCAGATCGGCCGCGGAGAACGTCGCCAGATGGTCAAGCGTCTTAGCGATGCGCGCATGCAATTCGGCAAAGCTCGCCTCGTTGTCCTCGTATTTGGGAACCTCCCGGCCGGCGAGCCGCGATGGGGCTCCCTTGGCATGGTCGGTGGCGATCTGCACCTGCCTGGTCAAGGCGAACATGTCGGGCGCCAGCCGCGCCGTCAGGAACACCTGCGGGTCGATCTTGCGCTCGCCGGCGTTTTGTTCGGCCGTAGACAGCACGCTGGACAGCGCTTTCAACCGGGCCGAAAACACAGCCACCGATACTTCATACATGGATAGGGTCACGCAATTATCTCCCGGGGCAGTTGAAGCGCCGCGAGCGCGAACTAGCGCCTTCCCGGGCGATTCTTCAAGCGATACCCGCAAGGCGTCACCACGTCGCCGCAATCACCGTGGTAGAATCTCCGTTACCGCGTGGAGATTCCCGATGAGACACGCTTTTCTCGCAGCGACTGCCTTGTTCTCCCTTGCCTCGATCGCCCAGTCGGCACCTGCCGACGAGGCGCCCTACGTCGATGACAGGTCGAGCGCCGAGGCAGTTGTCCGCTCGCTCTACAGTGCCATCAACCGGCATGAATTCGCACGTGCCTGGGGTTACTATGGCGATACCAAGCCGGCCAAGGACTTCGACAGCTTCGTCAAGGGCTATGACGGTACCGACAAGGTGGATGTCAGGACCGGCGCCGTATCCAACGAGGGCGCGGCAGGCAGCATCTACTACAGCGTTCCGGTCGCCATCCAGGCAACCGACAAGAAGGGCGAGGCGAAGGTCTTTGCCGGCTGCTACACGCTGCGCCAGGTCAATGCCCAGATTCAGGCGCCGCCATTCCAGCCGATCTTCATCGACAGCGGAGCGCTGAAGCCGTCGAGCGCGGATTTCGAGCAGGCTGTGCCCGCTAGCTGTGGCGACGGCCCGCCACCTCCGAAGAGGGATGCAGCGCTGGAGCAGGCCAAGAAGGCTTTCCTGGCCAGCTATAGCGACCAATGCGACAAGGATCTCGCGGCCAAGGAGCCGGAGATTTTTTCCATCAAATACAGGGACAAGGATGCGGCGGCCGGCGATCCCGACAAGGAAACGCGCCTGTTCCATTTTTCCTGCTCGGCGGCCGCCTACAATGAAAGCTCGATCTACTACATGACCGACGAGGCGAACGGCGTCAGGCAATTGCAGTTCACCGAACCGGAGATGGACATCCGCTACGTGAACAACGACAGCGAAGGCAGGGTCGAATCCATGCACATCCTCGGCTTCCGGACCACTGGCTGGGCGACCAATTCCAGCTACGACCAGGACGCCCACACGATCACCACCTTCAACAAGTGGCGCGGCGCCGGCGATGCCTCGTCAGCAGGCACCTATCTGTTCCGCAACGGCGATTTTTCGCTCGTCCAGTACGACGTCGACGCTTCCTACGACGGCGAGGAGAACCCGCAGACGGTTGTCGACTACAACACCGCTCCTTGAGCCGTGCGGCGTCCGATCAGGGCGCCTTCGACAGCATCCAGTTCAACGCGCCGCGCCAGTCGACCATGCGGATGGGGGTGCCGTGCGTGCCCGTCTCGAAGCGCACGAAGCGGGTCGGATAGGCTTTCGACTTGGCGATGATGGACCGGAAGAAGGCTTCCTGGTTTGCCACGGGAAAGACCACGTCATGGCTGCCCTGACCGAAGAAAACCGGCACGTGGCGCCTGAAGGCAGGGCTGGAGAAGAAACTCTCGTCCCACAGCGAGCCAAGCAGCAAAAGCCCACCGATTTGCCTGCCCGTGTCCGTGCGGGCGGCAAGCTTCCAGCACAATGCGCCGCCCATCGAGCCGCAGGCGACGACGATCTTCGCGCCCGGCGACTGTTGCGCATAGTGATCGATCAGCGCCGCGACCTGTGCCGCGCCCTTGTCGCCGAAATCGGGGAAGTCAGGGCTGAGATAAAGGCCGCCATTGCCTGCCATCAGGTTTTTGATGCGGTTGAAATTGCCGCCGAAAGTGAAGTCATCGACACCTTGCTTGCGGCTGCCGCCCTGCCCGTGCAGGTAGAGCACGATGACGGAAGCCCCTTGCGTCTTGCCTACGGCGATGTGCCGGACGTCGCCGGCATCGGTTTTCAACAGCAAATCCTGCTGCACCTTGCGCACACCGGTATCGGTATACTGTGCATGCACGCGCTTTTCCGGCACCTCGTCGCGCTGGTTGATGTCGCGCATCTCGCGGTAGTCGATCACCGTGTAGGCGCCGTCTGACGAGAGCGTCGCGGGATAGGCGAACAGATCGTCCTTGAAGGGTTTTAGTTGGAGAGCAGAGGCCTGGGCAGCAGAAAACAGGAAAAATATCGAAATCAGAAAGGCAGAGAGCGTGAGCACCCCCCTCTGGCCTGCCGGCCATCTCCCCCTCAAGGGGGGAGATTGGCAGTTTCGGCGGGGGCGCCCTTCTGCCGGCCGTCGAGATTGGCGAAAGCCGAAATGATGTCCAATCTCCCCCTTTGAGGGGGAGATGGCCGGCAGGCCAGAGGGGGGTAGAAGCGTTGACATTAACGAAATGAAACCGGAAGCCATACCGCAGGCTTGCGTAATTCGGCCCGGGTTTGTCAATCCTGCAGCACGCCGCCGGCGCCTTCCAGCGCCTCGCGAGTGTCGACATCGACGGACGCGCCCTCGCCGATCTCTACATCGACGACGTCAAGTCCTCCGGCCTCGACCAGATGGCGTGCGCCGGTATCACCTTCGAGATGGGCGACAGCCGGGAACAGCGAGCGCGGCAGAAGTACCGGGTTGCCGCGTTTGCCAAGGTGCGAGGCGCGGACGACCAAATTGCCTCCCGCCCCGCGAAACGCATCGATCAGCCGGTCGAGATCGCCGGTCGAGACACCCGGCATGTCTCCGAGAACGATCATCGCACCGGCGGCATCTCCCGGCAGATAGGCCATACCGGCTTTCAGGGAGGTGGAGAGCCCATCGGCAAAATCGGGATTGTCGGCGAAAGTCACGTCCAGGCCCGATAACGCGCCGCGCACCCGCTCACGCTGGTGGCCGGTAACGACGATCGTGCCCGAAGCTTTCGAGGCGAGCGCACGCTCTGCTGTACGGCGGACCAACGGTTGGCCGTCGAAAAGCGCCATAAGTTTGTTCGGCCCGCCCATGCGGCTCGAACGGCCTGCCGCCAAAAGCACGATCCCGACCTTGAGCCGGCTTACGGCCGGCAGCGGTTCGCGCGGCTGCGGGCGTGTCGGGATTTCCATCAGCAGGCCGCCGACGCCCATGCCGGCGATGTCGGTCGCCGTTACGTCGAGGCCGGCGATCAGCCGGTCGAGCACCCAGTCGAAGCCGTTCTCCTTGGGGCTGCGGGCGCAGCCCGGCGCGCCGATGATCTGCTTGCCGGCGAGCCTGCCGAGCACCAGTAGATTGCCGGGGTCGACCGGCATGCCGGCGCGGATGACAGTACCGCCCGCTTCCTCGATCGCGGCCGGAACGACGTCGGCGAAATCGCTCATGGCCGAAGCGCCGAAGATCACGACCATGTCGTTATCGCGCGCCAGCGAGGCGGCCGCCTCGGCAACCGGCGCAACCTCGTGCGGCGTGCGGCGCTCGGCCGTCAGCCGCCCGCCCGAACGCGCCAGCCGTGCCTCGGTGACGCGCAACGTCTTATCGAGCACGCTCGGCTTGACGCCCGGCAAGACGGTCTGGATGACACCGACACGAATGGGCCGATAGGCATTGACGGCAAAGATCTCGCCGCCGGCGCAGATTTCCAGTACGGCATCGACCAGCGCCGACCCGACGGCGAAGGGAATGATCTTCACGGTTGCCACCATCTGGCCCTTTTCGACCGGCGCATGCTGGCCAAGCGTGGCGATGGTGATGGTTGGATCGACGGCATTGATGGCGTCGATCATCGCGCTGTTGACGGTGAAGACGCCAGCGGCTTCGGCATGGAGGTTGACCCGCCCCGTCGCGGCAGGCTTGGCCGCGACATTGCGGTGGCGCATACCGGTCGCGATCCGTTCGGCGGCGGCGTCTTCGCCCAGATCGCCGGGAGAAAGCACGGCCGCGACGACTTCGCTGATGCCCGCCGCTTTCAGCACCCCGACATCCTCTGCACTCAGCCGATGCGCTTTGCGGAAACGTCGCTCGCCGACCGTCGTCGCGTGCGCAAGCACGGCGCCTTCGGCCTGTTCGATAGGAACCGGGCCGAATTTCACGCTGCGGCTTCCCTGGCTTCAAGGCCGCGCGAGCGAAACGCGTGAATGACCTGCGCCAGCACGGCGACGGCGATCTCGGCGGGGCTGGCCGCGCCGATATCGAGACCGATCGGCGCCTGGATGCGACCGATCTGCTCGGAACTGGCGCCCAGCGCCAACAGGCGCTCGACACGCTTGGCATGGGTTTTCCTGCTGCCGAGTGCCCCGACATAGAAGCACCTGGCGTCGAGCGCCGCCTTCAGCGCGAAATCGTCGATCTTGGGATCGTGGGTGATGGCAGCGACTGCCGTGTAGCTGTCGAGTGGCTGTCGTTGCAGGACCTCCTCAGGCCATTCGGCGTGCAAAGCGACATCGGGAAAGCGGTCCGACGTGGCAAAAGCCGTGCGCGGATCGATGATCTCGACTGGATAGCCGGCGATCCTGGCCATTGGCGCCAGCGCCTGGCTGATATGCACGGCACCGATCACCACCAGGCGAGGATGCGGCAGATGCGCGTTGAGAAAAAAGGTCCGCCCTTCCGCTTCGACCGAGCCGGAATTCCCGGTGCGGAACGCCTTGCTGATCGCGGCACCGAGATCGCCGGCGACCGGATCGCCCTCGCGCACGACACGGTCGCGGCCGTCACCAAGATCGGTGACCAGGATCGCGGCGCGGCGCGCGCGGCGCTCGGCGTTGAGTGTTTTCAGCGCATAGGGATCCATCGAAGATCAGCCTAGCCTTTCCACATACACTTTGATGCGGCCGCCGCAGGAAAGGCCCACCTGCCAGGCGGTCTCGTCGGCGACGCCGAATTCCAGCATTCTGGGCTTGCCGGTGCCGATGACGTCCATGGCATCCGTCACCACGGCGCCTTCGACACAGCCGCCCGAAACCGAGCCGTGGAAATTGCCGTCGGCGTCGATGACCAGATGGCTGCCGGCCGGGCGTGGCGCGGAACCCCAGGTCTCGACAACGGTCGCGATGGCGACATCCTTGCCGTCCTTCATCCAGCCTTCCGCGATGATCAGCGGGTCACGGGCCTCGTCGAGATAAATGCTGTCGCTCATCGTTGCTTCTCTCAGGGTCTGTTTTTCCCGGAAATATGTGTCTTCAGCAGCATATGGCTACGCGGCGCGCCTCGCGCCACCCTCCATCCATCGCCGCGGATCGACGGCATATCCAGGCTTCCGGTCCAGCGAAGCGCAGAGATCGGCAAGCGCGTCGAGATTGTGCACGGCACGGAATTCATCGACATGCGGCAGCATCGCCCTGACGCCGCGGGCGCGCGCCTGGAAACCGTCGAAGCGCAGCAAGGGGTTCAGCCAGATCAGCCGCCGGCAGGATTTGTGCAGACGCTCCATTTCCTCCGACAGGCCGTCGACCTCGTCTCGCTCCAGCCCGTCGGTGATCAAAAGCACCACCGCGCCCTGTCCTAGCACGCGCCGCGACCATATCAGGTTGAACTCGGCCAGCGTGTCGCCGATGCGCGTGCCGCCCGACCAGTCCTTGACCGCGGTGGAACAGTCGGCCAGGGCGGCGTCGGGATCGCGATGGCGCATCTGTCGGCTCAGATTGGTGAGCCTGGTGCCGAAAACGAAAGTGTGCACGCGCCGGCGCTTTTCCGTCAGAGCATGCAGGAAATGCAGGAAGATGCGCGTGTACTGGCTCATCGAACCGGAAATGTCGGCAAGCACGACCAACGGCGGATACACTTCGCGGAGCGAGCGGAATTTCGGCAGGATCAGTTCGCCCCCAGTGCGTGCGGCCGAGCGCATCATGGCACGCGGATCGATGCGGCGACCGTGCGAATCGGCCTTGAAACGGCGCGTCCGCACCATATCGAAGGGCAACCGCAGTTCGGCGATCGCTTTCCTGGCGTCGGCCATCTCGGCGGCATTCATCTGAGCGAAATCCTTGGCCCTCAGCACCTCGTTGCCGGAGAAAGTAAAGCGCGCGTCGACCTCGATCTCGGGGATTTCCTGCGCCGGCTGGTTCCTGCTGTGGCCTGCGAACATGGCCTGGCTGACACGGCTTTCGGCCGCGCGTGGCTTCTGCTTCTCCCTGGTATCGGGCGCCACCGGCGAAAGCATCGCCAGCATCTTTTCGATCAGCTCACGCGACTTCCAGAATAGCCGGAAGGCCTCGTCAAAGATGGCATGGTCCTCATGCCGCGACACCAGCACGGCATGCAGCGTCCAGTAGAAATCGTCGCGCGCGCCGATGCCGGTGGCAAGTACCGCCTCGATGGCATCCTTGACCGAGGCCGGACCGACGCGCATGCCTGATTTGCGCAAGACACGGGCGAAATAGACGATGTTGTCCGCGATGTGACCGTCGACAGTCGCCTCCCTGGGTTCCGCGCGAGGCATGGCCATGAGCCCTACTCCGCCGCCGAAAGCTCGGCCTTCACCTCGTCGAGGATACGCCGGCCTTCGCCCTCGCCGATGCGGGCAATGTCGTCCTGGTATTTCAGCAGCACGCCGATCGTGTCGGAGACGGTTTCCGGGTCGAGCGCGACCTTGTCGAGTTCGGTCAACGCGCCGGCCCAGTCGATGGTCTCGGCAACGCCCGGCATCTTGAACAATTCGATCTGGCGGAGCTTCTGAATGAAGGAGACCACCTCGGCCGAAAGCCGGCTGTTCGCCTGCGGCACCTTGCGGCGCACAATCTCCAACTCCCGCTCGGCGCTGGGATAATCGACCCAGTGATAGAGGCAGCGCCGCTTCAGCGCGTCATGGATTTCGCGGGTGCGGTTGGTGGTGATGATGACGATCGGCGGCTCCTCCGCCCTGATCGTGCCGAGTTCGGGCACCGTCACCTGGAAATCGGAAAGGATCTCGAGCAGGAACGCCTCGAACGCCTCGTCGGTACGGTCGAGCTCGTCAATCAGGAAAACCGGGGCGGCGCCGGCCTTGCCGGTCAGCGCATCGAGCACCGGACGGCGTATCAGGTATTTTTCCGAGAAAACGTTGCGCTCCATGTCGGAGCGGTCAACCTTGCCGGCCGCCTCCTCCATGCGGATCTCGATCATCTGCGCGGCATAATTCCACTCATAGACGGCGGACGAGACGTCGAGACCCTCATAGCATTGCAGACGGATCAGCCGGCGGCCGAGCGCCTCTGCCAACACCTTGGCGATCTCGGTTTTGCCGACGCCGGCCTCGCCCTCGAGGAACAGCGGCCGCTTCATGCGCAGCGACAGGAAAAGCACGGTGGCCAACGACCGGTCCGCCACATAGTCCGCGCCGGTCAAGAGATCGAGCGTCTCGTCGATCGTCCGCGGCACGGGGCGCGGTTTTAGCTCGGTCATTCCTTCTCCGTGGACGCCTCTGCCCCGCTTTCCAAAACGTGGTAGCCGCGGGCGTGATAGATCAGCGGCCGCAAATTATCGCCCATGCGCAGGCCTGTCACCTTGCCAAAAAGCACACGATGGGTGGCCAGGTCCTTAGTGTCGATCAGTTCGCAGTCGAATACGGCGAGCGCGCCCTTCAAGGTCGGCGCGCCGGTGGAGATCACATCCCACTCGCCGAGCGCGAAACGTTCCTCGACCGGCAGGCCGGTGATGCCGGAAAAGCCGATCGACAGCGGCTCCTGGTGCGAGGCAAGCGTGTTCAAGGCAAACCTGCCGTTTTTCACGAACGGCTCGTTCTTGGGATTTTCACGGTTCAGGCAGACCAAAATGGTCGGCGGCGTATCGGAAACCGAACAGGCGGCGATGACCGTCGCGCCGCGCTTGCCGGCCGGCCCGTCGGTGGTCACCACATGGACGTGACCGGCAAAATGGCTCATCGCGTCGCGATAGGCCTGCGGTCCTATGTCGTTCTTCTTCAACACCGGAGATTTTCCATAGCCTGAACCCTACCGCTATATATGGCTAGATATGACATGCCACAAGCGAAGTGCTTGGCCCATATCCCGAAATTCGCGTGTTGCGCCAAGACCGGGCAGCCTTTAGGTCTTGGCGGGAGTGGCGCCGGGACCATCCGGGCTCGCTTGGAGGAAGTCTTCGACAGGATGCGACCCGGGGCAACGATATCTGCCGCGCTGGCCTGGCTGCTGCTGACCGGCGCCGCCAACGCCCAGACGCTGCTCGTCGGTGTTGCCGCGCCGCTCTCCGGATCCTCGGCGATCCTTGGCAGGCAGATCGAAGCCGGCGCCGAAGTGGCGGCCCAGGCGAACGGCATCGAGCTCAAGACCATCGACGATGCCTGCACGGCCGATGGGGGTGCCGCGGCAGCCCGGGAATTCGCGACCGCCAAGGTCAATGTCGTCGTGGGATTTCTCTGTACGGAAGCGATCGAGGCGGCGATGCCGATCTTGAAGGACGCAGGCATCGCCGTCATCACCGTTGGCGTGCGAACCGAAAGCCTGACTGACCGTCGTCCCAAGACCGGCTGGCCGGTCTACCGGCTCGGACCGAGGGGCGACGACGAGCGCAATGCCGTCGCCAACACCCTTACCCGGCTTTGGCAGAACGAACTGTTCGCCGTCATCGATGACGGCACCATCTACGGCCGTGAGATCGCCGAGACGTTGCGGGCGGCGGCCGAACAGGCGGCGCTGAAGCCGGTGTTCGTCGATACGTTCCGGCCGCAGCTCGACAACCAGATCGGTCTGATTGGCCGGCTGAAGAAGGCCGGCGCAACCCATGTCTTTGCCGGTGGCGACGGCGACGACATCGCCATCATGGGTCGCGACGCCGCGCAACTCGACGCCGGCATCGTATTCGCCGGCGGCGAGAACCTGCGCACTCCGCCCGGCGCAGTGCCCTATGCCACGGGAACGCTGATGATCGCTCCCCCGGAATGGGCCGATGTCGCCAATCCCAAGGTGCTCGAGGTGTTTGCCTCGCAGAAGATCGTGCCGGACGGCTACACGCTGCCGGCCTATGCGGCGGTAGAAACCGCCAAGGCGGCGATGGCGGAAGCCGCAAGCTCCGGCAGGCCGCTTGCGGAAGCGCTCATCGGGCATGATTTCACCACGGCGATCGGGCCGGTGCGCTTTGATGCGAAGGGCGACCTCAGCCGGAATCCGTACCGCGTCTTCCGGTTCGATGGCGCCCGCTTCGTACCGTTGGAAAGCAACTGATGTTTCGCACCGGCCCGCGCAACCTGATCACCGATATCGCCGGTCTCAGCGTCGGCAATGCCTCCGATGCCCGACTGAAATCCGGCGTGACGACGGTCCTTTGCGACGAACCGGCCGTAGCCGGCGTCCAGATCCTGGGCGGTGCGCCGGGCACGCGCGAGACGGACCTGCTCGAACCCCACAATTCGGTTGAGACGGTCCATGCCGTGGTGCTGTCGGGCGGGTCGGCTTTCGGCCTCGACGCAGCGTCCGGCGTACAGGCAGCACTGCGCGAGCGTGGCATCGGCTTCGAGGTCGGCGGCTTTCGCGTGCCGATCGTGCCGGCGGCGATCCTGTTCGACCTGCGCAATGGCGGCGACAAGGACTGGGGCCGCTATCCGCCATACCGCGACCTCGGCTACGAGACGGTGCAGGCCGCCGGTTCGGATTTCCAGATCGGCACGACCGGCGCCGGCACCGGCGCGCTGACCTCCGGTCTCAAGAGCGGGCTTGGCTCGGCTTCGACGCTGCTTGACAATGGCATCACCATCGGCGCGCTGGCGGCGGTCAATCCGATCGGCTCGGTGACCATCAGCCGAAGCCGCCATTTCTGGGCGGCTCCGTTCGAGATCGGCGATGAATTCGGCGGGCTTGGCTATCCCTCGCCAATGCCGGACGACGCCAAAAGCATCCTCTTGAAGTTTCGCGACAAGACGTTCACGGGCAAGGCGGATGCCGGCGGCAACACCACCATCGCCGTTATCGCCACCGATGCCGTTCTCACCAAGGCCGCCGCAAAGCGCCTGGCCATGTCAGCGCATGACGGTTTCGTGCGGGCCATATGGCCGACGCACACGCCGGCCGATGGCGATCTGGTCTTCGCGCTGGCGACCGGCAGGAGCGGTATCCGGCTCGAAGCCGACGCGGCAATCGACCTTTATGCCGCGGCAGGCGCCACGATGGCGCGCGCCATCACGCGCGGCGTTTTCGCCGCGACGCCCGCCGAGGGCGATCTGTTTCCGGTCTGGTCTTCGCGCTGACTTATACGCGATCAGGTGGGGTCGGACTTTTCTTCCTCGAAAGTGACCGCGACGTCGGAATTCGCCGACAGCCAGACCTTCTTTCCCTCTACCTCCGCGACAAGGCTCAGGGGAATGAAATGATGGTGCCCCTTATGCGTGCCCATACCGCTGTCGGACTTGGTCAGCTTGATCCGCTGCCCCTCGACTTTGTCGACCGTGCCGACATGAACGCCATCGGCACCGATCACTTCCATATGCTCACGAATTTTGCTGGTGTCGGTCATGGTGGTTCTCCATTGGGACTGCCGACAATAACAGACGAGGCCGCGATTGGATGCATGGCGCTTGCTTTATCGGGCAGCGCGACGCCGGTATCTTGTCGTGATAGGGAATGGCGATATCGTTGGCCGGCGGAAAACCTCATGCAAAACCTTCTTCTGTTTGCCGTTTGCCTGCTTGCGCAGTTTTGCGCAGTCGTCGCCGCCCGGGCCGGGGATGTCGCCGAGCTTGAAATCCTGGGCTTCACCAAGGACGGCGGCATCTTCGCGTTCGAAGAATATGGCGTGCAGGATGGATCGGGATTTCCCTACGCCAATCGCTATTATATCGACACCAGCAACGACAGCTTTCTCCAGGGAACGCCTATTCGCGTCCGGCTCGACGACGAGAACGCCACGTTGACGGCGGCTCGTATTCAGGCCCGCGAGAAGGGCGAAGCGGTCGTCAGCCAGGCGGAGTTGGCCGCGAACAAGGGCATCACCGCAGGCTTCAACCCGGTAACGGAGATGTCCGCCGACCCGCATCGGATGGCGGTCAATCCGCGTCCGATCTTCTCGCCAGTCGACCAGCCGCTCGAGTTCCGGCTGGACGAGATCGGCATGAACGAGACTAAGGGCTGCGAGAGCCAGGGTGAGATCAATGGCTTTCGGCTGCTGCGCGTCGAGGCGCAAGCCGGCGGTACGACGAAGCTGTTGCACGAGGACAAATCGATCCCCAAGAGCCGGGGTTGCCCGAACGGCTACCGCATCGGAGCCGTGCAGACATTTTCGATGGACAATCCCAGCGCCTATGCGGTGCTGATCGCGGTGCGCCAATATGGCTTCGAAGGCCCGGACTATCGCTGGATCGCGGTAACCGGCCGCCTGTGACACCGCTCGTCCACCCCGCCAGGCGTCATCGCGCCCTGGGCCGCCTCCGCGGCGCCATACCAACGCCGGGCACGGCGCTGCTCGGCGCGCTGCTTTGGGCCGCCACGATGGGCGCCAGCGCGCTCCTCAACCTGTTGCTGGAAAGTTGGCTGACGCCAGATAAAATCCGCACCGTGACGCTGCTGTTTGCAGGCGGCGGCGCTCTGGCCTTTCCTGTTGGCCTGTTCGCGGCACGGCTGGTCTCGCGCGGAAGGAGCTGGGAAGTCGCCTTCGCGGCGGCATTCGTGGGTCTCGCCGCCGCGACGATCGGCCTGACCGCCGGGCTGTATGCCTTGCAATACCGGTCCTACTATGCCGCATGGCATGCACCTACCTTCACCCTCACCTGGGGGCTCCAGTTCGTCTTCACGATGGCGGTGGCGCTCTACCAGTTCGTGGTGCTGGGCATCAGGCTCTATTTCCCGATCGGGTTCCTCGCCTTGTTTGCCGCCAGCCTCTGGTTTGCGCGGCGGCGGCGTTGAGCATTTTGTCCGCCTCTGTTAGGACGCGGGCAAATTTCTCGACACGTCAGGACTGACCGATGATCCCTCGCTACTCCCGGCCGGAAATGGTGGCCATATGGTCGCCCGAAACCCGGTTCCGCATCTGGTTCGAGATCGAGGCTCATGCCTGCGACGCGCTGGCCGAACTCGGCGTCATCCCGAAACAGGCGGCGAAGACCATCTGGGAAAAAGGCAATGCCGCGAAGTTCGACGTCGATGCGATCGACGAGATCGAGCGCGTCACCAAGCACGACGTCATCGCTTTTCTCACCCATCTCGCCGAATTCGTCGGACCCGACGCCCGCTTCATCCATCAGGGCATGACATCCTCGGACGTTCTCGACACGTGTTTCGCGGTGCAGCTCACGCGTGCCAGCGACATGCTGCTGGCCGACATCGACGCGCTGCTTGCGGCGCTGAAGCGCCGCGCCTTCGAGCACAAGGATACCGTCACCATCGGCCGCAGCCACGGCATCCATGCCGAGCCGACCACCTTCGGCGTCAAGCTGGCGCAAGCCTATGCCGAATTTTCGCGCTGCCGCGAGCGGCTCGTGCATGCTCGCGAGGACATAGCCACCTGCGCCATTTCGGGAGCGGTCGGCACCTTCGCCAATATCGAGCCTTATGTCGAAGAGCATGTCGCGGCAAAGCTCGGGTTGAAGCCGGAGCCGGTATCGACGCAGGTGATCCCGCGCGACCGCCATGCCATGTTCTTTGCCACGCTCGGCGTCATCGCATCGTCGGTGGAGCGGCTGGCGATCGAGATCCGGCATCTGCAGCGCACCGAGGTGCTGGAAGCCGAAGAGTATTTTTCGCCTGGCCAGAAAGGCTCGTCGGCGATGCCGCACAAGCGCAACCCGGTGTTGACCGAGAACCTAACCGGCCTTGCCCGCATGGTGCGCTCCTTCGCGCTGCCGGCGATGGAGAATGTGGCGCTCTGGCACGAGCGCGACATTTCGCATTCCTCCGTCGAGCGCATGATCGGCCCGGATGCGACGGTGACGCTGGATTTCGCGCTGGCGCGGCTGACCAGCGTCATCGACAAACTGCTCGTCTATCCCGACAACATGCTGAAGAACATGAACAAGTTCCGCGGCCTGGTGCATTCACAGCGCGTGCTCCTAGCATTAACGCAAGCCGGTGTCTCTCGTGAGGATGCGTACCGGCTGGTGCAGCGCAATGCCATGAAGGTGTGGGAGCAAGGCGCTGATTTTCTTGAAGAACTGCTGGCCGACAAGGACGTCACCGCCGCCTTGCCGGAAGCCGAGATCCGCGAGAAATTCGACCTGGGCTACCACACCAAGCATGTCGACACGATCTTCCGGCGGGTGTTCGGAGAGGCCTGAGGGGCTTTCCTTCTCCCCGTCGCTACGAGGAGAAGGTACCGCAGGACGTAACTGCCGATCACGCTTTGCCGGGAACGGTCCTGATCACCGTGCCCCACGGATCTTCGCGGGTCGTTTCACTGGCCACGTTGTCGGACCGCATCTCGACCCAGGCAAGGCCTGACCGGGTCGGATCGCGGCGGCCGGCGCCGGCGCTCTGCCACGCATTGGCGCCGATATGATGATGGTAGTGGCCTGACGACAGGAACACAGCCTGGCCGCCATACTTCGCCACCGTGTCGAAGCCGAATTCCTGGTTCCACCAGGCTTCCGCCTCTTCCGGCCGGCCGACGCGCAGGTGGACGTGGCCGACAATGCTGTTTTCAGGCGCTCCCTGCCAGCCCGCGTCGCCCGCCGGCACTTCGGCGACGACCGAAGGAATGTTCAGCCGTTCGGTCGCCATCGCGATCTTGTCGCCGTTCCACGTCCAGTCCTGCGGACGGCGATCGGCATAGATCTCGATCCCGTTGCCCTCGGGATCGGTGAGGTACAGCGCTTCGCTGACCAGATGGTCCGAAGCGCCCTCTATGGCGATCTTGTCTGATATGGCGTGGTTGATCCAGCGGCCGAGATCGGCACGGCTGGGCAGCAGGAAAGCCGTGTGGAACAGGCCGGCGCTGCGCGGATCGTCAGGCTTGGCCGAGGCGTCCGGCTCCAGCACCAACAGCGGACGGTTGGCGGCGCCCAGGGTGATCGCGCCATCGGCGCGGCTCAATTCCTGCAAGCCGACAACAGCGCGATAGTAGGCCGCTAGGCTTTCGGCGTCGCGCGCCTTCAGCCCGACCCGGGCAACGCTCACCGGCGTGGTGGCGGCAAAGGGCAGTTCGCTCATGATTGTCTCCGTTGCGGCGACGCTTTGGCATAAACCCCGAGGTCAGGAGCCCGGCGCCGGCGATCATTATACATCGTCTCAGCACCAAATGCGGTCCTTCACGGCTGTTTCTTTCCAGAGGACAAATCGGCGATCGTGATCGTTCACACAAGACAGCGAAAAGCGAACATGGTGTTCACCATTGCAAGCAGGAGCGCACCCATCGGCGGTTGCATGAGGCAATCACGCTCGCTATCTCAGCGCCATGAAAGTCAAAGACGCAGATATTCTCATCATCCCGGGCTACACTAACTCCGGACCCGAGCACTGGCAGACCCGCTGGCAGTCAAAGCTGTCGACCGCGCGGCGCGTCGAGCAGGCGGAATGGTCGAAGCCCGTGCGCGAGGACTGGACGGCGAGCGTGGCTAAAGCGGTCAACGAAGCCGAGAAGCCCGTCGTCCTCGTCGCGCATTCCCTTGGCGTTGCCGCGGCGGTGCAAGCCATCCCGCAGTTTCGCAAGCCGGTCGCCGGCGCATTCTTCGTGGCGCCGCCCGATGTCGCCAATCCGGAGGTACGGCCAAGGCACCTGATGACGTTCGGCCCCTACTCGCGCGAGCCGTTGCCCTTCCCGTCCATGGTGATTGCCAGCCGCAACGATCCGTTCTGCGCCTTCCACGTCGCCGAGGACATTGCCGGCGCCTGGGGATCTCTGTTCATCGATGCCGGTGAAGCCGGTCACCTCAACGCCGATTCAGGCTTCGGCCCATGGCCCGAAGGTTCGATGACCTTCGCCAAATTTCTCACCGAACTGAAGGCCTGACGACCCCGACCGGATCGCGGCTCTCAGCCGCCGATCGAATCCTTGATGCCTTTCAACAGCGTCTTCGCCCCTAGTGAAATCAGCGCGTGCTCGGACCCTGTGGCCAGCAGGCGGTAGCCCATCGCCACGACGCGGCCGGCGATGGCCGGTTCGATGACGTAGATCGCCGCATGTTTGCCGGCCTTGCGGGTACGCTCGGCGATCGAACCCACCGTTTCCATCATGCTTTCGAGCGTCGAATTGACGGTCGTGCCGTTCGACCAGGCAATCGAGAAGTCCGATGGCCCCAGGAAAATGCCGTCGATACCGGGTGTATCGAGGATGCCGTCCAGCGCATCGAGCGCCGCCCGCGTCTCGACCATGGCGAAGGCCATGGTGCGCTGGTTGCTGTCGCGCAGCCATTCGGCATGATCACCCTTGCCATGGCGTGGGAAGGCATAGGTGGGGCCCCAGGAGCGCTCGCCCACCGGCGGGTATTTCATCGCCCCAGCGAACAGTTTTGCATCCGCCACCGAGTTGACCATCGGCGCGATCACCGCCTCGGCGCCGAAATCGAGCGCCCGGCTGGCCATGTCGAAACGGCCGACGGGAATACGCACCAATGCCGGCTTGCCGGTGGCAAGCACGGGCGCCAGGCCGCGCAACACGCTGTCTTCATGATGGCCGCCATGCTGCATGTCGAGCGTGACCGCATCGAAGCCCTGCCTGGCAAGGATTTCGACGGTCAGCGCGTCCGGCACGCCTGACCATGCGGTGACCAGCGTTTCATCGGCCGCAAGGCGGGATTTCAGGGACATCGGCTGTTTCCTCGCTAAGGATCGCAGTTTCAGCCGGAAACGACGGGAAACGCAAAGAAAAACCGCCCGGCTGGGCCGGGCGGTCGATTGGTCCAGTCATTCTTTTGCCGCAGGTTCCGTCGCAAAATTGTGGGACATTTTTGCGGAACCTGCTTCGGCCGGATCAGGTGTTCTTGATCTGCTCGATGGCCTGCGCCATCAATTCGTCCATGGTGCGGCGGATCTGATGGTCCGACTGGCTGACGCCGGCAGCGTCGAAATCCTTGCGGATCTTGCGGAAGACGTCGTGATCGCCGGCTTCCTCGATATCGGAAACAACCACTTCCTTGGCGTAGGCATCGGCCTCGGCGCCGGATTTCCCGAGCTTTTCCGCGGCCCACAGGCCGAGAGCCTTGTTGCGGCGCGCCGACGCCTTGAACCGAAGCTCCTCGTCGAACACGAATTTGCGCTCAAAACCCTCTTCGCGATCCTTCATGTTGCTCATGGCGTCCCTCCGATGGAAATCGATTCGCTGGCATTGATGAATATGTGATGGCGAAGCACAAACCAAAAGGCTGGCGGCCGGTCAATACGCTTCGTGGCTTGCTGCGCTGCGGCATTTCGGTCCCGAAAGCAGTTGATTGAAAGGATTTGCCGATTGAGCAAACAAGGCGATTACGATAGACACCGGCATTGAACGCCACCGTCGCCACACTAATTTAGGCAGACGGACAGGAACTGGTCGCTTGCCGCCTGCCCGCAAATCCAGAGAAAAATCAAATGAAAAATCGCCGCCGCATTTATGAAGGCAAGGCCAAGATACTTTATGAAGGCCCTGAGCCCGGGACGCTGATCCAGTTCTTCAAGGATGACGCAACCGCGTTCAACAAGAAAAAACACGAAGTCGTCGATGGCAAGGGCGTGCTTAACAATCGCATTTCCGAGCACATCTTCAATCATCTCAACCGGATGGGCATTCCGACCCACTTCATCCGCCGGCTCAACATGCGCGAGCAGCTGATCAAGGAGGTCGAGATCATCCCGCTCGAAGTGGTGGTGCGCAATGTCGCCGCCGGTTCGCTGTCCAAGCGCCTTGGCATCGAGGAAGGCACGGTCCTGCCCCGCTCGATCATCGAATTCTATTACAAGGCCGATGCGCTCGACGACCCGATGGTCTCTGAAGAGCACATCACGGCCTTCGGCTGGGCGAGCCCGCAGGAAATCGACGACGTCATGGCGCTGGCCATTCGCGTCAACGACTTCCTGTCCGGCCTGTTCATGGGCGTCGGCATCCAGCTCGTCGATTTCAAGATCGAATGCGGACGCCTGTTCGAGGGCGACATGATGCGCATCGTCGTAGCCGACGAGATCTCGCCCGATTCCTGCCGGCTGTGGGACGTGGCGACGCAGGACAAGCTCGACAAGGACCGTTTCCGCCGCGACATGGGCGGCCTCGTGGAGGCCTACCAGGAAGTCGCCCGCCGTCTCGGTATCATGAACGAGAACGAGCCGCCGCGTCCAACCGGACCGGTGCTCGTCGCGTCGAGCGAGCCGCCGAAGGGCATGAAGCACTAATTGCCAGCAACGGGCTTGCCGGAAACGGCAGGTCCGGCGCAGACCGATACCGATCATTCAGGAGCATCGATGAAAGCCCGTATCACCGTAACCCTCAAAAACGGCGTGCTGGACCCGCAAGGCAAGGCGATCGAGCATGCGCTGTCGGGGCTAGGTTTTGACGGCATCGGCTCGGTGCGGCAAGGCAAGGTGTTCGACGTCGAGCTCGCCGGGACCGACAAGGCCAAGGCCGAGGCCGATCTCAAGGCCATGTGCGACAGACTGCTGGCGAACACGGTGATTGAGAACTATAGTGTGACGCTTACCTGAGGTTGTGCCGGAGGCACGGATGCCCCAACTTGCCGAAACCCAGAGGCCTTACGAACCAAAATGAAATCAGCCGTCGTCCTCCTGCCTGGCCTTAACCGCGACCGCGATATGATCGCGGCGCTGACCAAGATTTCCGGCAAAGCGCCAGCCACGGTCTGGCAAACCGACACCGAAATCCCGGATGTCGACCTGATCGCCATTCCCGGCGGCTTCTCCTTCGGCGACTATCTGCGCTGCGGCGCGATCGCGGCGCGCATGCCGGTGATGCGGGCGGTCGCTGAAAAGGCGGCCAAGGGCGTCATGGTCATCGGCGTCTGCAACGGTTTCCAGATCCTGGTCGAGGCCGGCCTGCTGCCGGGAGCGCTCATGCGCAACTCCTCGCTCAAATTCGTCTGCCGGCAGGTGAAGCTCGAGATCGCCAACGCCAACACCATGTTCACCCGCCGCTACCAGCCGGGCCAGATCATCCGCTCGCCGGTGGCGCATCACGACGGCAACTACTTCGCCGATGCCGAGACGCTTGCACGCCTGGAAGGCGAAGGCCAGGTGGTGTTCCGCTATGCGGACGGCACCAATCCCAACGGCTCGATCAACGACATCGCCGGCATCATCAGCAGCCGGGGCAATGTGCTGGGCCTGATGCCTCATCCCGAGAACCTGATCGAAGCGGCACATGGCGGCAATGACGGGCGGGCGTTGTTCGAAGGCGCGCTCGGCATCGCCGCCTGATATCTTCCGAAATTCTTTCAGAACCTGGGGGCGGCCTGACGATGAGACTGACGATTACTCGCTTTGCTCTCCTGGCTGCCGCCGGCCTTGCGCTGGCATCCTGCCAGTCGGGTCCGAAGAGCGCTCCGCCGCCTTCCGGCAAGAGCGCGGCGCTGCTGGCCATGGAACAGGTGGCGATCTCCGCCCATAAATGCTGGATCGCCAGCAAGGACCCGGCCTTCAAATCCTACCAGATGGCCAATGAGCTGAATTCGTTCAGCGGCACGCCGCGCTTCCTGCTGGTGCCGGCCAAGCATTATGGCGGCAAGCCGCTGCTGGTGGTGCAGGCGCAAGGCAATTCGAGCCGTGTAGACGTGTTCGGTCCGCTGATGGCCGAGCCGCTCGGCGCGCGCATCGGCTCCGACATCGCCCGCTGGCAGGCCGGCAATCCGGCCTGCGCCGCCGCCGCGTAAGATGGGCCGGCTGCTGCAGGTCGCGGGTCTGGTCGCAGGGCTGGCCGGTCTTTTCCTGCAGTTCTCGATCACCGTTCCGGCCTCGATGGAAGCCGGCCGCGGCCTGATCGGTTCGGTCGTCTTCTACTTCAGCTTCTTTACCATCCTGACCAATATCGGTGCGGTGCTCGTCCATGCGTCGCTGCTGTCGCCCGCCGGCCATGCCTGGTTTCCGGCCTTTGCCGGAGCGCGGATGCGGGCAGGCGTCGCCGTCGCCATCACCGTGGTCTTCATCGTCTACGCCACCGTGCTGGCACGCCTCTGGCAGCCGCAGGGCCTGTTCCTGCTGTGCGACGTGCTGCTGCACTATGTGACGCCTGCACTGTTCGTGCTGTGGTGGCTGGCCGCCGGTGCCGACGGCAAGACGCGATGGCAAGACGTTTCCTGGTGGATGCTTTATCCGCTCGCCTATCTGGCCTATGCGCTGGCGCGGGCGTCCATAACAGGCGAAGTGCCCTACCCGTTCCTCGATGCCGCCAGGAACGGCATCGCCAGCGTCGCCATCGCCTCGCTGGCCATCACCGCCCTTTTCCTGGCGCTATGCGTTGGCGCCGTGCTTGCGGACCGCGGCCTGTCGCGGATCAGGGCGCCAGTTGTGCAGCCACGCAAGCAGGATTGAACATTGCATCGCGCCTGTTCATTCCCAGAATGGCCTGATCCCTTCGCGATGGGCGTCGCAGCGGGAAATGCCGATGTCCTTCAACTGGTCGTCGGTCATGTCCAGCAAGGCGAGCCGGCTGCGCCTGCGCTCCAGCAGGCCGTCGATCCAGCGCCCCAGCGATTTGACCATACGCACGATGCGGCTGACAAAGCCGCCGCGGCCCACAGGTCGCGCGGCGAACAATCCTGCGGCTGTCTGGCTGATTGTCTCGATTGTATCCATCTTCGCTCTACCAAAGCTGCAAATTGCACTCTTTTATTCCACACAATGCATGTGAATTGACTCATCGTTCGACGCAATATACAAAATTGTCACCATGACAAATTGGCTTCCCGACCTCACCGCCAGCTCCGGCCCGCTTTATCAGCGCCTTGCTGACAGCATTGAGTCAGATATCGACCGCGGCGTGATCGACGCCGGGGCAAAGCTGCCACCGCAGCGGGATCTCGCCTATGACATCGGCGCAACCGTCGGCACGGTCGGCAGGGCCTATCAATTGTTGCGCGAGCGCGGGCTAGTCAGCGGCGAGGTCGGGCGCGGCACCTATGTCCTCGGCCGGCAGAACGCGAAGCCCGACTTCATAGCGCCGGACGCGCAAGGCACGCGCGACATCGATGCGCCGCGCGGCAAGCTGCGCTTCGACAGCACCGCGGCGCCCGATGTCGGCCAGGGCGCCATCGTCACCGAAGTGCTGTCGCGCACGGCTTCGGATCATGCGCATGAGATTTCGAGCTACACGCGGGATTTTCCCGAGCGCTGGTTCGAGGCCGGCGCCAGTTGGCTGTCGCGCAACTCGTTTCGACCGAGCGCCGATACGATCGTGCCGACGCTCGGCACCCATGCCGCTGTCATGGCGGCGATCGCCGCACTGACCACGCCCGGCGATTACGTCGCCTTCGAGCACCTGACCTATTCGCAGATTTCGCGCAGCGCCGGCCTGATCGGTCGTCGCACGGCGCTGGTGGCATCGGACCATCAGGGTCTCGACCCCGACGATTTCGAGCGCGTCTGCGCGCAAAAGCACCCGAAGATGATCTTTCTGATGCCTACGGTGCAGAATCCGACGCTGGCGATCCTGCCGGCAGCGCGACGTGAGGCAATCGCGCGGATCGCGCGTGAATACAATGTCGTCATTATCGAGGACGATCTTTACGGCGGCCTGACCGAAGATCCGACGCCAATGCTGGCCGACTATGCACCCGAGCGCACCATCGTCGCAGGCGGCCTGTCGAAATCGGTAGCGGCTGGCGTTCGCGGCGGCTGGCTTTCCTGCCCGCCCGCTTATCGCCATCGCATCCGCGTTGCCCATAAGATGATGACCGGAGGCATGCCTTTCCTGCTGGCCGAGGTGAATGCCCGGCTGGTGCTGTCGGGCCAGGCCGCGGACATACGCAAACGGGCCATCGCCGAAATCAACGCCCGCACCGCCATCGTGCGCGAGACTTTGGCCGGCTTCGAATTCAAGTCGCGGGACAATATACCCTTTGTCTGGCTGACCTTGCCCGACCCCTGGCTTTCCGGCACGTTCAAGAACGCCTGCCTCGAGCACGGCGTGCTGATCGACGACGAAGACGAGTTCAAGGCGGGCCGTTCCGAGCAGGTCTTCCACGCTGTGCGCTTCGGCATTTCGCAGCCGAGGCAGCGCAAGGACATCGCGGACGGCGTTGCGGCAATCCGGCGGCTCCTCGATGAGGGCCGTGCAGGCTACGACAGTTTTTCCTGATCCGCATCGCCTTGGAGCGTCGACGTTCAGGACGACGGCATGCCTCCAGGCAAGACCGAGGCGCGTCGGTTGAGTCCGGTCCGGTGGAACGCGCGTTCAAGGCGCCGCGGCTTTCTCCGGATTCAGCCACTTTTCGTCGGTCCATGGGTGTATCGGCCGCAAAGCTTGCGATAAGAGGAGACTCAAAATCCCAAGCTCCCACGGATAAAAACCGCCGCCCATGACCATTTCCAATTCCGTGCCGATCACGCCCGAGCTCATTGCCGCGCACGGGCTGAAGCCAGACGAATACCAGCGCATCCTCGACCTCGTCGGGCGTGAGCCGAGCTTCACCGAACTTGGCATCTTCTCGGCGATGTGGAACGAGCATTGCTCGTATAAATCCTCGAAGAAATGGCTGCGCACGCTGCCGACGACCGGCCCGCGGGTCATCCAGGGACCGGGCGAGAATGCCGGCGTGGTCGATATCGGCGACGGCGACTGCGTCGTCTTCAAGATGGAGAGCCACAACCACCCCTCCTTTATCGAGCCCTACCAAGGGGCGGCGACAGGCGTCGGCGGCATATTGCGCGACGTCTTCACCATGGGCGCGCGGCCTATCGCGGCGATGAACGCCTTGCGCTTCGGTGCTCCCGATCATCCCAAGACCAAGCACCTGGTGGCGGGAGTGGTTTCCGGCGTCGGCGGCTACGGCAACTCCTTCGGCGTGCCGACGGTCGGCGGCGAGGTCAATTTCGACGCCCGCTACAACGGCAATATCCTGGTCAACGCTTTTGCCGCGGGTCTTGCCAAGACGGACGCGATTTTCCTGTCGGAGGCCAAGGGCGTCGGCCTGCCGGTCGTCTATCTCGGCGCCAAGACCGGTCGCGACGGCGTCGGCGGCGCCACCATGGCCTCAGCCGAATTCGACGACAAGATCGACGAGAAGCGCCCGACCGTGCAGGTCGGCGATCCCTTCACCGAAAAGTGCCTGCTTGAAGCATGTCTCGAACTGATGGCGTCCGGTGCGGTCATCGCTATCCAGGACATGGGTGCTGCCGGCCTTACCTGCTCGGCGGTCGAGATGGGCGCCAAGGGGGATCTCGGCATCGAGCTCGAGCTCGACAAGGTTCCGGTGCGCGAGGAGCGCATGAGCGCCTACGAGATGATGCTGTCGGAAAGCCAGGAGCGCATGCTGATGGTGCTGCGCCCCGAAAAGGAAAAGGAGGCCGAGGCGATCTTCCACAAATGGGGGCTCGACTTCGCCATTGTCGGCAAGACGACCGACGATCTGCGCTTTCGCGTCCTGCATCAGGGTGATCAGGTTGCGGACCTGCCGATCAAGGATCTCGGCGACAAGGCACCGGAATATGACCGTCCGTGGATCGAGCCGAAGAAGCCGGCGCCGCTTGCGGCCAATGACATTCCGCAGGCCGATGTCGCCGACGCACTGCTGAAGCTGCTCGGCGGCCCTGACCTGTCGTCGCGCCGCTGGGTGTGGGAACAGTACGACACGCTGATCCAGGGCAATTCGCTGCAGCTTCCCGGTGGCGATGCCGGCGTGGTGCGGGTCGAAGGCCATCCGACCAAAGCGCTGGCTTTCTCGTCGGACGTGACGCCGCGCTATTGCGAGGCCGATCCCTATGAGGGCGGCAAGCAGGCGGTGGCCGAATGCTGGCGCAACCTGACCGCCACCGGCGCGCTGCCGCTGGCCGCCACCGACAATCTCAATTTCGGCAATCCGGAACGGCCGGAGATCATGGGTCAGTTGGTCGGCGCGGTGAAGGGCATTGGCGATGCCTGCCGCGCGCTCGGCTTCCCGATCGTTTCGGGCAATGTCTCGCTCTACAACGAAACCAATGGCCAGGGCATCCTGCCGACGCCGACCATCGGCGGCGTTGGGCTGATCGCCGACTGGTCGAAGATGGTGCGGGCCGGCTTCGCTGCGCAAGGCCAGATGATCCTGCTGGTCGGCGCGCCGGCCTCATGGGGCACGCATCTCGGCCAATCGGTCTACTTGCGCGACATCCACGGCCGCAGCGACGGCCCGCCGCCGCCGGTCGACCTCGACCATGAAAAGCGTGTCGGCGACCATGTGCGCGCCCTCATCGCGTCCGGCATCGTCACCGCGGCTCACGACGTTTCCGACGGCGGCATTGCGGTCGCGCTGGCCGAGATGGCGATGGCATCAGGCATCGGCGCGACCGTCCCCGGACTGGCCGGCACCGATCCTATTCCGGTCTGGTTCGGCGAGGACCAGGGCCGCTATCTCCTGACGCTGTCAATCGATCCAGACAGTAAGGACTGGGACGCGATCCGCAAACAGCAAAGCGAACTCGCCATTTTCGCGCCCTGGATCGGCTCGACCGGCGGCGACACGCTGAAACTCGGCGAGGCACGGGCGATCCCGCTCGGCGAATTGACCGCCGCGCACGAAGGCTGGTTCCCGCGCTTCATGGATCAGGCCATTTGAGCAGAGCGTGATCCCGAAAAGTGGGAACCGATTTTTTTCGGAAAAGATCATGCTCAACCACAGGAAACTGGCCGTCCGGGCACTGCTTACAGTCGTCTTCTGGCCATCGCTGTTCTTCTTCTGGTTTCTCGGCCCGTTCGTCTTTTTCCTGCTGTCGACGACATCGAGCGAGGTCTGCGCCCGGTTGGATACACGCGCGGAGTTCCTCGCCGCGGCCAACGACACGCTTCCGATGCTTGGCCTGCAAAACCTTTTCTATGCAGTTCCGCTTGTCTGCCTGGTGCTTTGGAGCCGGCTTCTGCCGGACCGGGCACGGACAAGGCACATCTTCACCTGCATAAAACTTTTCGCCGTCGCGGCCGCATTGGGGGCACTGTGGGAGTATGGCTCCTCGCTGGCCTGCGATGGCTACGGCCAGCCGTTCTTCTCGCCCGTCTGGCGGATGACCGCCTACCTGCCGATTGCCAACCTGGCGATCAACCTTCCCCTCTATGTGCTGACCTTCAGCCTTGGGCGGACCTTCTCGACGCCCGAGGACGAGCCCGCAGACGACGCCGGCGGTCAGAGCGAGAACGCGTCGTGAGCCACAATCGCGCTGGGGCTGGACGGAACGGCTTCAATCCCGGCCGGAAAGGCTTTAGGTTCACCCCGACTCTCATCGCACGGGCAGCCACGCCGCAGCCCGCCCTAAAAACAGGAATTTGCCATGGCAATGGATGCCCGCGACATTGAAAAACTGATCAAGGAGGGGATCCCGGACGCCAGGGTGACCATCCGTGACCTTGCCGGCGACGGCGATCACTATGCGGCCGAAGTGGTCGCCGAGAGCTTTCGCGGAAAAAGCCGCGTGCAGCAGCACCAGATGGTCTATGACGCGCTGAAGGGCAATATGGGCGGCGTGCTGCACGCGCTGGCGCTGCAGACCAGCGTGCCGGACTAGGGGCTTCCAGCGCCAAAGTCGCTTGGCCCAAAACGCCGCATCTTTTGCGCCATTCAGGCCACCACGCGGCTAAAGTCTTGTTTCGGGCAACCTATGGGTTTATCTGATGGAAAAGCTTCGAGCCTGACTCCCACAGGCGGGAAAGGATATTCCATGAGCGGCATCAACGACTACATCGACAACGAGGTGAAGGGCAACGACGTCGTGCTTTTCATGAAGGGCACGCCCGGTTTCCCGCAATGCGGATTTTCCGGCCAGGTTGTCCAGATCCTCGACTATATCGGCGCCGACTACAAAGGCGTGAACGTGCTGGATTCGGCCGAGCTGCGCCAGGGCATCAAGGAATACTCCAACTGGCCGACGATCCCTCAGCTCTACGTCAAGGGCGAATTCGTCGGTGGCTGCGACATCGTGCGCGAAATGTTCCAGGCGGGCGAGTTGCAGACATTCCTTGTCGAGAAGGGCGTGAGCGTCAAAGGCGCCGCCTGATTTCGGTTGGGCATGTCGCCGTCGACATGCCCTGAGCACCGGGGCAGCCCCGCCTCGGCAATTTTGCGTCCGGGACCCGGACCAGGACGAGCCAATGCGCCGGGCCACCGGCGCGTTTTCGTTTGAGAGATCGGACTTGCCGTGGACCAGCAGACGTCAGCACCGCAATCGGCAAGCAAATTGCCCATTCCGCGCTGGGAGTTCATCGCGCTGTGCGCAGCGCTGATGGCGCTCAATTCGTTGGCCATCGACATCATGCTGCCGGCGCTGCAGCAGATCGGCGCCTCGCTTGGCGTCGAGAACGAAAACCACCGGCAATATGTCATCACCGCCTATATTCTGGGTTTTGGCGGCGGACAGCTGTTTTTCGGACCGCTCTCGGACCGATTCGGGCGCCGTGCGCCGCTTGTCGCCGGCCTGATCATTTATGTGGCGGCGGCCGCCGCGGCCGCCATATCGCCAAGCTTTGAAACGCTTCTACTTTGCCGGGCCGTGCAAGGCATCGGTGCGGCCGCGACCCGCGTCATCGCCGTCTCGATCGTGCGCGACACGTTCGATGGCCGGCGCATGGCCGAGGTGATGTCGCTGATCTTCATGGTGTTCATGGCGATCCCGGTGATTGCTCCCGGCATCGGCCAGTTCATCATGCTGTTCGCGACCTGGCATTTGATCTTCGTCACCATGGCCGTCGGCGCGCTTGTCGTCTCGGCCTGGTCGCTGCTGCGCCTGCCCGAGACGCTACATCCGGAATATCGCCGGCCATTGACCGTCAATGCCATTGTCGGCGGGTTCCGCATCGTGCTGACCAACCGCGTCGCGATCTGCTATGCCTTCGCCAGTACGTTCATCTTCGGCGCCATGTTCGGCTTCATCGCCTCGGCGCAGCAGATTTATGTCGACATATTCAATGTCGGCGAATTGTTTCCGGTCATCTTTGCCGGCGTTGCCGGCGTGCTCGCCTTCTCCAACTATCTGAACTCGCGTCTTGTCGGCCGCATCGGCATGCGCCGCCTGTCGCAGAGCGCGCTGCTGTTGTTTCTGGTCATCAGCCTGGCCTGGCTGGTCGTTTCGCTGGAAATGAAGATGCCGCTCTGGCTGTTCGTCACCTTCTTTGCCTGCGCCATGCTCCCTTTCGGTGCGCTCGGCGCGAATTTCAATGCCTTGGCTATGGAGCCGCTTGGTCAGCTGGCCGGCACGGCCTCGTCCATTCTGGGCTTCATGCAGACGTTTCTCGGCGGCATTCTCGGCACGCTGATCGGCCAGGCTTTCAACGGCACGGTGACGCCATTGGCCGCCGGCTTCTGCAGCGTCTCGGTCGCAGCCCTGCTGATGATCTTCATCGCCGAACGCGGCAAGATGTTCCAGCCGCAGAATCAACCCGTCTCGGGGCACATTGCCGATCTGCATTGAATTGTCGCCTTTGCGGCGCTCGGCTGGGTAATCGAATTGGCAGCCGGCTATTGCGCCCAGAGTTCGCTGCGCAACTCGCGCCAGCTTTCCCGGTCGGGTGCGACAAGCAGGCCGCCGCCGACATGCGACGGTAGGTAGGCACTGGCGTCGAAACGCGCGGCGTGGCCGCCGGCCTCGGCATGAATCAGGACACCGGGCAGATGGTCCCACGGCATCAGCTTGTTGTAGACGACGAAATGGGCATGGCCGCTGGCCAGCAGGCGATATTCATGCGCGGCGCAGCGATAGGCGAATTGCGACAGGATTTTCGTCTGGTTGCGCGCCAGCCGCGACCGCTCTGGTTCGGCCATGTACTGCCAGGAGACGGAGCCGGTCATTCCCGAGATCGGCACGGGCGCCGCGACACGCACTTTTTCCAGGTTGCCATGCGCGTGCCTGATATGGCTGCCGGCGCCCCTGGCGCCGATCAGCCAGTCCTTGCCGACCGGATCGTGGATGATGCCTGCGACGGTCTCACCCCGGACCACGACACCCAGCATGACGCCGAACAACGGCACGCCGGAAGCGAAATTGAAAGTGCCGTCCACCGGGTCGATGGTGAAAGCCAGATCGGCATCGCCAAGACCGTCGAGCAGCGCCGGATTGTCGGAACAGGCTTCCTCGCCGACAATCATGGCCGTTGGGTAGCGCTCACGCAGCTTGGCGGTGATCAGCCGCTCGGCACTGACGTCGGCTTCCGTCACCAGGTCGGCGGCCGACGTCTTCTGGCGGACGTCGCCGCCGCCCAACCGGCGAAAGCGCGGCATGATTTCGGCTTCGGCTGCTTCGGCCAGGGTGCTGGCCAGCCAGTCGATCGCGGTATCGTCAAATGTCATCGGAAATGTCTTGCCTGCTGGAGAGCGTTTCATCGAGTGCGGCGAAATCGAACAGTTTCCTGTCGAGCAGATGCGACGGCCTGGTGTTGGACAACGCACGCAGCATCGTGTCCTTGCGCCCGGGCATGCGCTTTTCGATATCGTCGAGCATGGCCTTCATGGCGTTGCGCTGGAGACCTTCCTGGGTGCCGCAGAGATCGCAAGGGATGATCGGGAACCGCATCGCCGCGGCGAGCTTTTCCAGATCGATTTCGGCGCAATAGCTCAGCGGCCGCAGCACCATGACGTCGCCCTCGTCGTTGAGCAGCTTTGGCGGCATGGCGGCGAGACGGCCGCCGTGGAACAGGTTCATGAAGAAGGTTTCGAGAATGTCCTCGCGATGATGGCCGAGCACCAGCGCCGAGCACCCCTCCTCTCGGGCTACGCGATAGAGATGACCACGCCGCAGGCGTGAACAGAGCGAGCAATAGGTGCTGCCCTGCGGCAGCTTGTCGGTGACGACGGAGTAGGTGTCCTGGTATTCGATGCGGTGTGCAATGCCGTGGGCATTGAGGTAATCGGGCAGGATGTGCTTGGGAAAGTTCGGCTGGCCCTGGTCGAGATTGCAGGCCAGCAGCTCCACCGGCAGCAGGCCGCGCCATTTGAGGTCCAGCAGCATGGCAAGCAGGCCGTAGGAATCCTTGCCGCCCGACAGGGCCACCAGCCAGCGCTCGCCTGGCCTGACCATCGAAAAATCCTCGATCGCCTGGCGGGTCAGCCGCAGCAGCCGCTTGCGCAATTTGTTGAACTCGACCGAAGACGGCACATCGGCGAACAGCGGGTGAAAACCGCCTTCGATGTCGGCGGCCTGCTCAAGCGATTGAGCGTCTGGCAGCATGTTCATGGCGTCGGTTCCAAATCCTGGAGCAACGAACGTTCGGAGCTTCGTTGCCGCCCGGATTAGCGGACATGGCCGACAAAGAAAAGGCCGCCTCGATGGGCGGCCCCTTCCGGTCTCGCAAAAAGCCTTCGCTTAACGCGAATAGAATTCGACGACGAGGTTCGGTTCCATCTGGACGGCGAACGGAACGTCCGCCAGGCCCGGGATGCGCGAGAAGGTCGCGGTCATCTTGTTGTGATCGGCTTCGATGTAGTCCGGCACGTCGCGCTCGGCGAGGCCGACCGATTCCAGGACGATCACCAGCTGCTTCGACTTTTCACGCACTTCGACGACGTCGCCCGGCTTGCAGCGGTACGAGCCGATGTTGACGCGCTTGCCGTTGACGTTGACGTGGCCGTGGTTGACGAACTGGCGGGCGGCGAAAATGGTCGGAACGAACTTGGCGCGATAGACGACCGCGTCCAGACGCGACTCGAGCAGGCCGATCAGGTTCTCCGAGGTGTCGCCCTTGCGGCGATCGGCCTCTTCATAGACCTTGCGGAACTGCTTTTCCGAAACGTCGCCATAGTGGCCTTTCAGCTTCTGCTTGGCGCGCAGCTGCAGGCCGAAATCGGAAAGCTTGCCCTTGCGGCGCTGGCCGTGCTGGCCGGGGCCGTATTCACGCTTGTTGACCGGGGACTTCGGGCGGCCCCAGATGTTTTCGCCGAGACGGCGGTCGATCTTGTACTTCGCGGATTCGCGCTTGCTCATCGCATTCCCTTTCAAAACAACATAACCCGGAGCCTCATGGTCCGGGTGAAGGAAACGCGCCCTCCTTTGGCCTCCGTTTTCGAGACCTGACAGGGTTTTTCCACGCAACGCGGCGAAAAACCCACGGGACACGTCAGTTCAAACAAGACCTTGGAAAACAGACTGGCTTCCGTCGGGGTCTTGCGCATGCAAAACAAACCACCGGGCGTTGCGGCCCGGTGTTGGGAGCGCTGTTAAACAGAGATTTAACCGATGTCAAGGTTCCAACTGGCGCCGCCCGCGCTATTAGAACAATTCCCGGAAAGCGCTAGCGGTTTCTACCCGGGATTGTGTAAAAAATCGGAGCGGGGCGGCGATTCCCTGAAGCTGAACCGCTCCAGGAAGGGACTTGAGCAGAGGAGCCCGAATTCGGATGAAGAAGTTCTTTCTAAGCCTGACTGGTGCGACGGTGTTGGCCGGATCGATGGCCGTCATCACGCCGGAGCCGGCGATGGCCAGGCATTGGCAAGGTCACCGGCCTCATCAGGTATGCCGGATCGTGGTCAAGAAGCGCGTCGTCTGGCGCCATGGTAACCGCCATGTCATTCGCCAAAAAGTGCGACGCTGCCACTGGCGCTAACAGCTGCCACCGGCGCTAACAGCTGCCACTGGCGCTAACAGCCGCCACTGGCGCTGATTACGTCGGCCATTGACCAGACAATAACACCAAGGCCTGCGACCCCGTCGCGGGCCTATTTCTTGCCATTGGACGAGCCCTTCACAAAGGGCGTTGCCAAATGGCGCTTCCCTCAGTGCTTCTTTTTCTCCGGCAGATCCTTGCGCTTGGTTTCGGCGAATTCCTCGAGCTGCTTTTCGCTCATGGATTCGTACATCCCTTTGGAAGCGCCTTTGAGCTCGCTCTTCTTGGTCTCGCCGCGCTTGGCCGACAATGCGGCGCCGGCGGCCTTCTGCTGGGCTTTCGAGGTGGCAGGCATGGTTTTTCTCCCTTCATTGCCTGGGAGAAAACGAAACGGCCTCGCCAATGTTCCGGAAATCAGGCGACCGCCAGTCCAAAGCCCTGCATCAAACGGCTGATGGCAAAATCCGCCTTGCCGGACGTGAAGACCGCGATGTCCGGCTCACCATGCGGCAACGGCCCATTGACCGGCGACAGCAGCGACATCGCCCGCCGGGCGATCGCTTCGGCAGGATCGATCCAGTCGACCGGCCAGGGTGCGGTCTTGCGCATGCGGTTGACCAGAAAAGGATAGTGCGTACAGGCGAGCACGGCGATGTCGGTGCGCATGCCGTCGCGCTCGATGAAACACGGGGAGATCTCGGCGCGCACGGCTTCCTCGTCGACGAACCCTTCGCGCATATAGGCTTCGGCCAGCCCCGCCAGGCGGTCGCTACCGACCAGCCGGACATGGCACTTCTGCGCCCATTTGCTGATCAGGTCGCGCGTGTATTGCCGTTTCACCGTGCCCGGCGTCGCCAGCACGGAGACGAGGCCGGAGCGGGTACGCTCCGCCGCCGGCTTGATCGCAGGCACGGTGCCGACAAAGGGATGGCCGGGAAATCTCTCGCGCAACGCATCGATCACCAGCGTCGAGGCGGTGTTGCAGGCGATGACCGAGATGGCCGGGGCGAACCGGTCGAGCAATTTGCCGAACAGGTCGAGAATATGGACCCGCAGCGCCGGTTCCTCCCAGGCGCCAAAGGGGAAGGCGGCATCGTCGGCGATGTAGACGAAGCGGCGGTCGGGCATCAGCACGCGCGCCTCGCGCAGCACAGTCAGCCCGCCAATGCCGGAATCGAACATCAGGATCGGCTGATCAGTCATTGTCGGTTCCCTTGCCGCCGAGCGGCGGCGCGGCGTTGTCGTCGTCATCGGCCACCTGACGATCCGCATTGGTCTTGCGGCCGGGACCGCCGGCGCGCGCCGCTGCCGGAAGCCGCCTTGGATCATCTCCCGGAGAGCCGTCGCCGCGCGGCATCGCCGGCGAGAACCTGTCCAGCGACGAGATGATGCCGCGCAGCACCTTGAGCTCCGGCTCGGCAAATCCCGCCCGGGTCAATACGGCGCGCAGATTGTCAACCATCTTCGGCTTCTTCGGCGCCGGCCGGAAATAGCCGCGCGCTTCGAGTGCGCCTTCGAGATAGGCGAACAATCCGTGCAGTTCTTCCTTGCTGGCCGGCTTCATGTCCGGACCCGTAAAGTTGGTCTTGGTCTCGTCCTCGAGGCCGGATTTCATCCACTCGTAGGACATGAGAAGCGCGGCCTGGGCGATGTTAAGCGAGGAGAAATCGGGATCGACCGGAAAAGTGACGATCTCGTCGGCGAGGCCAACCTCGTCATTATAGAGGCCGAAACGCTCGCGGCCGAACAGGATGCCGGTTCGCTGACCCATGCCATGGCGAGCCCGGAGCACCCTGCCCGCCTCGACCGGCCCGCGCACGGGCTTGAAGCCGTCGCGTTGCCTTGCGGTGGTCGCGAAAACGAAATTCAGGTCGGCCATCGCCGTGGCGAGATCGTCGAAAACCTTGACGGCATCGATGACATGGTCGGCGCGGCTGGCCGCCGCCCGCGCCTTCTCGTTCGGCCAGCCGTCGCGCGGGTTGACGAGGCGAAGTTCGACCAGGCCGAAATTGGCCATGGCGCGCGCAACCATGCCGATATTCTCGCCGAGCTGCGGCTCCACGAGGATGATGGCGGGGCTGGCGACTGAAGCGGTATCGGAATCTTTGGTGACGGGCATGATTGTCAATGAACTGCTGTTTGCGGCATTTCAGCGTCCCCTGCCATATTCGGCCGCGAAAATGAACCATTCGCAAATGGCGGGGCGATCGCTTCGCTTTCGTGACCGATCGTCGTTTGCGCGGCCAAAAACGCTTTGATATAGGGGCGCATCCCCGGCCGAACGCCACGCGGGCAAGGCCGTCCCATTTCCCAGCAACGAGGCATTCTTTCCATGGCGAAGATCAAGGTGGCGAACCCGGTCGTCGAACTCGACGGCGACGAGATGACCCGCATCATCTGGCAGTTCATCAAGGACAAGCTGATCCACCCTTATCTCGACCTCAAGCTTGAATATTACGACCTCGGCATCGAGCATCGCGACGCCACCAACGACCAGGTGACCGTCGATTCGGCCAACGCCATCAAAAAATACGGCGTCGGCGTGAAATGCGCGACCATCACGCCCGACGAGCAGCGCGTCGAGGAATTCAAGCTGAAGAAGATGTGGAAGTCGCCGAACGGCACCATCCGCAACATTCTCGGCGGCACCATCTTCCGCGAGCCGATCATCATGAAGAACGTGCCGCGGCTGGTGCCCGGCTGGACCAAGCCGATCATCGTCGGCCGCCACGCCTATGGCGACCAGTACCGCGCCACCGATTTCCGTTTTCCCGGCAAGGGCAAGCTGACGATCAAGTTCGTCGGCGAGGATGGCCAGGTGATCGAGCACGACGTGTTCGACGCGCCCGGCGCCGGCGTCGCCATGGCCATGTACAACCTAGACGAATCGATCCGCGAATTCGCCCGCGCTTCGCTGAACTACGGCCTGCTGCGCAACTACCCGGTCTATCTCTCGACCAAGAACACCATCCTCAAGGCCTATGACGGCCGCTTCAAGGATATTTTCCAGGAGGTCTACGAGGCTGAGTTCGAGGCCGAGTTCAAGTCCAAGAAGCTGTGGTACGAGCACCGCCTGATCGACGACATGGTGGCCTCCAGCCTGAAATGGTCGGGTGGCTATGTCTGGGCCTGCAAGAACTATGACGGCGACGTACAGTCCGACACGGTGGCGCAGGGGTTCGGCTCGCTCGGCCTGATGACGTCGGTGCTGATGACGCCGGACGGCAAGACGGTGGAAGCGGAAGCCGCGCACGGCACCGTGACGCGCCACTATCGCCAGCACCAGAAGGGCGAGGAAACCTCGACCAATTCGATCGCCTCGATCTTCGCCTGGACCCGGGGCCTCGCCCATCGCGCCAAGCTCGACGACAATGCTGAATTGAAACGCTTCGCGGAGACACTCGAAAAGGTCTGCATCCAGACCGTCGAATCCGGCTTCATGACCAAGGACCTGTCGCTGCTGATCGGCCCCGACCAGCCCTGGCTTTCGACCACTGGTTTCCTGGACAAGATCGACGAGAATTTGCAGAAGGCGATGGCGTAAGCACCCGCGGGTTCAACATGCCGAAGGCTCCGGAAGGAGCCTTCGCTTTTTTGGGCCAACGAAAATCGAAAGCAAAGGACTGGCAACATGGCCAAACCGGTCCTCTACGGCGCCGACTACAGCGTTTACGTGCGCATAGCGCGCATGGCGCTGGAGGAGAAGGGCGTCGACTACGAGCTTGTGCCGGTCGATGTCTTTGCCGCCGAGGGCATCCCCGGCTGGTATTTCGAGCACCACCCGTTCGGCCGCATCCCGGCCTTCGAGCATGACGGTTTTCGCCTGTTCGAGGCCAGCGCGATTGCGCGCTATGTCGACGAGGCGTTCGACGGGCCGCCTTTGCAGCCGAAGGATCCGCGCGGCCGCGCGCGGATGAACCAGATCATCGGCATGCTCGACGCTTATGGCTATCGGGCCATGGTCTGGGACGTCGCCGTGGAGCGGCTGGAGAAGGCGTCGCCTGACGAAGCGCTGATTGTCAGCGGATTACGACAAGCAGGAACGGTCCTTCAGGCGCTCTCATCATTGAGATCCCCGGGGCCGTGGTTGCTCGGCAATCAACTGACGCTCGCCGACCTGCATGCGGCACCGATCATCGGCTATTTCGTCAGGGTGGCGGAAGGGCGCAAACTGCTGGCTCGCTTTGCCGACATACAGGACTGGTGGGATTGTATTGCTAAACAGACAAGCTTTGCCAGGACTGAAAAGGCCAGCTGATCTGCGACAGCGCAGCACAGCGACATTCGATTCAGGTCAATGATTTCGCGGACAACCGATCATTGATGTCAGCGTCGCCCCTCATGAGCGGGCGGCGCGAACCTCGAAGGGAAGCAACCGGCCTGGAGCGTTGCCTGCCAATTCTGCAATGAATCACGCCGCCTCCAGCGCCGCCCTCACCGCAGCAATCGCGTCGTCGGCCTTCGAGGCATCGGGGCCACCGGCCTGCGCCATGTCGGGCCGGCCGCCGCCGCCCTGCCCGCCGAGTACTGCGGAGGCGACGCGCACCAGGTCGACGGCGCTGAAACGGCCGACGAGATCATCGGTGACAGCGACCACGACGCTCGCCTTGTTGTCCTCGCCCGCACCGACAAACACGACCACGCCGGAGCCGAGCGAGCTTTTGCCGGCATCGGCGAGCGGCTTCAGATCCTTCGGCGAGACACCGGAAACCGACTTGCCGAGGAAGCCGACGCCCGCGACGGTCTCGTTGGCGGCCGGCGCGTCAGCGGGCGACCCGCCGCCCAGCGCCAGCTTCTTGCGCGCTTCGGTGAGCTCCTTCTCGAGCTTCTTGCGCTCTTCGAGCAGGGCTTCAACACGCGCCGGCACGTCGGCCGGCGAGATTTTCAGTGTTGCGGCGGCCGCCTTCAGCCGCCGGTCCTGTTCATCGAGATGCTTGCGCGCGGCCTCGCCCGTCAGCGCCTCGATACGGCGCACGCCTGAGGCGACGGCGCTGTCGGACACGACGCGCACCAGGCCGATGTCACCGGTTGCCCTGACATGCGTGCCGCCGCAAAGCTCGACCGAATAAGGACGGTTGGCCTTGGCGCCATGCAGGCCCGTGCCCATCGACACGACGCGCACCTCGTCGCCGTATTTCTCGCCGAACAGCGCCATGGCGCCTTCGGCGATGGCATCGTCGACCGACATCAGGCGCGTGGTCACCGGGCTGTTCTGCACCACGATCTCGTTGGCCATGCGCTCGACCTCCTCGAGTTCCGAGGGCGAAATGGGCTTGTTGTGCGAGATGTCGAAGCGCAGGCGCTCGGGCGCGACCAGCGAGCCCTTCTGCGCGACATGGGTGCCCAGCACCTCGCGCAGCGCCTCATGGATCAGATGCGTCGCGGAATGGTTCGCGCGGAGCCTGGAGCGCCTCGCATGGTCAACCTTCAGCTCGACGGCGGCACCCGTCCTGGCAGTGCCGCTGACCACCTTGCCGAGATGCACGAACAGCCCGTCGGCCTTCTTCTGCGTATCGGAAATCTCGATCGAGAAGCCTTCGCCTGAAATGGTTCCGGTGTCGCCCATCTGGCCGCCGGATTCGGCATAGAACGGCGTCTGGTTGACGACCACGGCTACCGCTTCGCCCTTGCCGGCGCTGTCGACGGTCTTGCCGTCGCGGACAACCGCCTGGATGATGCCTTCCGCCTGCTCGGTCTCGTAGCCGAGGAATTCGGTGGCACCGACTTTTTCGCGCACCGGGAACCAGACCGCTTCGGTCGCCGCCTCGCCGGAGCCCGCCCAGTGCTTACGCGCCTCTGCCTTCTGCTGCTCCATCGCACTGGTGAAGCCGGCAAGATCGACCGAGATGTTGCGCTGGCGCAGCGCATCCTGCGTCAGGTCGAGCGGGAAGCCATAGGTGTCGTAAAGCTTGAAGGCCGTCTCGCCGTCCAGCATGTCGCCGGCGCCGAGCTTTTCCGTCGCCTCCGACAGCAAACCGAGGCCACGCACCAGTGTCTTGCGGAACCTGGTCTCCTCAAGCTTCAGCGTCTCGGTGATCAGCTGTTCGCCGCGCACCAGTTCCGGATAGGCCTGACCCATCTCGCGAACCAGCGCCGGCACCAGCTGCCACACCAGCGGCTCGTTCGCACCGAGCAATTGCGCATGCCGCATGGCGCGGCGCATGATGCGGCGCAGCACATAGCCGCGGCCTTCGTTCGATGGCAGCACGCCGTCTGCGACCAGGAACGAGGACGAGCGCAGGTGATCGGCTATGACGCGATAGGATGCGACGGTCTCGGCGTCGGGACCGCGGCCGAGCGCGGACGACGCCGCATCGATCAGATGGCGGAACAGGTCGGTCTCAAACACGCTTTCCACGCCTTGCAGGATGGAGGCCATGCGCTCCAGCCCCATGCCGGTGTCGATCGACGGGCGCGGCAGGTCAATGCGCTCGTCCTTCGTCACTTGCTCGTACTGCATGAACACCAGGTTCCAGAATTCCAGGAACCGGTCGCCATCCTCCTCCGGGGTGCCGGGCGGACCGCCCCAGATGTGCTCGCCGCGATCGATGAAAATTTCCGAGCATGGCCCGCACGGCCCGGTGTCGCCCATCGCCCAGAAATTGTCGGAGGTTGGGATGCGGATGATGCGATCATCGGAAAAGCCGGCGATCTTCTTCCAGAAGCCGGCCGCCTCGTCGTCGGTGTGGTAGACGGTGACGAGCAGCTTGTCCTTCTTAAGCCCGAACTCCCTGGTAATGAGGTTCCAGGCCAACTCGATGGCGCGCTCCTTGAAATAGTCGCCGAAGGAGAAATTGCCGAGCATCTCGAAGAAGGTCAGGTGGCGCGCGGTGTAGCCGACATTGTCGAGGTCGTTGTGCTTGCCGCCGGCGCGAACGCTTTTCTGGGCGGTCGTGGCACGCGAATAGGGCCGCTTCTCCAGGCCGGTGAAGACGTTCTTGAACTGCACCATGCCGGCATTGGTGAACATCAGCGTCGGATCGTTGCGCGGTACAAGCGGGCTCGACGCCACGACCTCGTGACCCTCCTTGCGGAAATAGTCGAGAAATGTCGACCGGATCTCGTTCACGCCACTCATGAATGCTGCCTTTTCGAGAGAGCCGCCGGCCGGACCGGCGGAAAATGGGCTCTGCTTTAGAAGATGGAGCTGGCCTTTTAGCCGCCGCTTGGCACCCTGTCCAGAAACACGCAAGCCGGCCAATTCGCGGTTCACCAGCCACCCAAAACGCAAACCGCCGGCACGGGGCCGGCGGTTCGAAACGCAATACTACAGAACTCGATTACATAAGCTCAAATTGATGAACCGGGATTATGGCCGAACTCGGGCCATAAACCGAACGCTAGATCGCGCCGGCGAACGCTTGAATTGCGCCGGCGAACGCTTACATCGCGCCGGCTTCATCCTCGAACCCATCATCGCCACCTTCGGAGCCGCCATTCTCAAGGAATTTCTCGGCGATCAGTCCGGCGTTCTGCCTGAGCGCAAGTTCGATCTCGCGCGCCGTATCGGGATTGTCGCGCAGGAACAGCTTCGCGTTCTCGCGGCCCTGGCCGAGACGCTGCGAATTGTAGGAGAACCAGGCGCCCGACTTCTCGACCACGCCGGCCTTGACGCCGAGATCGACCAGCTCGCCTGTCTTCGACACGCCTTCGCCGTACATGATGTCGAACTCGACCACCTTGAAGGGCGGCGCCAGCTTGTTCTTGACCACCTTGACGCGGGTCTGGTTGCCGACGACCTCGTCGCGGTCCTTGACCGAGCCGATGCGGCGGATATCGAGACGCACCGAGGCGTAAAATTTCAGCGCATTGCCGCCGGTGGTGGTTTCGGGCGAGCCGAACATGACGCCGATCTTCATGCGGATCTGGTTGATGAAGATGACCATGGTGTTGGAGCGCGAGATCGAGGCGGTCAGCTTGCGCAGCGCCTGGCTCATCAGGCGGGCCTGCAGGCCGGGCAGCGAATCGCCCATCTCGCCCTCGATTTCGGCGCGCGGCGTCAGCGCCGCGACCGAATCGACCACCAGCACATCGATGGCGCCGGAGCGCACCAGCGTATCGCAGATCTCAAGCGCCTGCTCGCCAGTGTCAGGCTGCGAGATCAGGAGGTTTTCGAGATCGACGCCGAGCTTGCGGGCATAGACCGGATCGAGCGCATGCTCGGCATCGACGAAGGCGCAGATGCCGCCCTTCTTCTGGGCTTCCGCCACCGTGTGCAGCGCCAGCGTCGTCTTACCCGAGCTTTCCGGCCCGTAGATCTCGATGATGCGGCCGCGCGGCAGGCCGCCGACGCCAAGCGCGATGTCGAGGCCGAGCGAGCCGGTCGGCACGGTTTCGATCTCGACGACCTGCTCGTTCGCGCCGAGCCGCATGATCGAGCCCTTGCCGAAAGCCCGCTCGATTTGCGACAGCGCCGCATCCAGAGCCTTTGATTTGTCCACTGCCTTATCCTCTACAAGCCGCAAGCTGTTCTGAGCCATGATACATCACCCCGTAGTCGTCAATGAAGGCCGGACAATCCGTAATCCTTGGTTATTTGTACCTTTTTTGTTCTCATTTGGCAAGAGGGATCAAGCATTTGAAAAATAAGCAACATCCTGATTTGTTCTTTTTTTGTCTCACGATTCGGCTCCAGCATGACCCGAATATTAGGCCAGGCTGGTTCGCCGTGCCGGCCTCACGAATCGCTGGTTGTTGCCTGCGAAGCTCCGTCGCACAGCATGGCGCTTGTGCGTGACCGCCAACAAAGGTCATATCGGCGCATGGTGAGATCTCCAAGAGTCCTGGCGGTGGGCGGCGCCCATATCGACAGGCGCGGCCAGGTGTCCGGCGCTTACGTGCCGGCTGCCTCCAACCCGGGCACGATGCGCGAGGACGTTGGCGGCGGCGTCTTCAACGCATTGCGCAGCACGGTGCGGCGAGGCGTCTCGGGCTCGTTGCTGTCGGTGCGCGGCGGCGATGCCGCCGCCGACACGGTTTCGCGCGCCATCGCCGAAGCAGGCATTGCCGACCTGTCCGCGGTGTTCCTCGACCGCACGACGCCGAGCTATACGGCGCTGATCGACCGCGAGGGCGAACTGCTCGTCGGCTTTGCCGACATGGCGCTTTATGAGCTGGCATTTGCAAAGCAGATCCGCCGCTCCAGGGTGCGGGAGGAGATCGCCGCCGCCGATGCCGTCCTGTGCGACGCCAACCTGCCATCGGCGGCTCTGGAGCGGCTGGTGTCGCTTGCCGCCGGCAAGCCCGTGTTCGCCATTGCCATTTCACCGGCCAAGGTCGTGCGCTTGACACCGGTGCTCGGCGGCCTGGCCGTCGCCTTCATGAACAGGCGCGAGGCGGTGGCGCTTGCCGGACTTGACGATGCCGCCTCTCAAAAAACTATCCTCGACGGGCTGAGAAGCGCCGGCCTCGACAGCGCGGTGGTCACGGCGGGCGGCGGCCCGGTGCTGGGCTTCGACCGCGACGGCAGCTTTGCCGTCGTCCCGCCCCCTCCAAGAAAGGTCGTGGACGTCACCGGCGCCGGCGATGCGCTTGCCGGCGCGACGGTCGCCGCCCTGCTGCGCGGCATGCCCTTGCGCGCGGCGTTGCGCGAGGGCGTCGCCGCCGCGACGCTGGCTATTGAAAGCGCGGGCGCCGTTCCCGATTTCACCACGGCGACTTTCGCGCAAGCGCTGGCTCTTGTGCCCGAAGAGCAGGAAATGGCATGAGACCGGCATCCGAAAGGATGCGCCGCACTTCGGATTGGAGATCCAGATGACCCCAGACACCGCCCGCCCCTTCATCGATGTCCACGCGCCGGTGGCGCAAGCCTTGGCCGCCGGGAAGCCCGTGGTTGCGCTGGAAAGCACCATCATAACCCATGGCATGCCCTACCCCGACAATGGCGCCATGGCGGCCGACGTGGAAAGGATCATTGCGAACGGCGGCGCGGTGCCGGCGACGATCGCCGTGGTGGCGGGCCGCATCAAGATCGGCCTCTCCGACGGAGAACGCGAATCGCTCGCCATGACCGGCGACGCCATGAAGCTCTCTCGCGCCGATCTCGGCTTCGCCGTCGCGCAAGGGCGCACCGGCGGCACCACGGTTGCCGCCACAATGATCGCCGCGCATATGGTTGGGATAAAGGTGTTCGCCACCGGCGGCATCGGCGGCGTGCACAAGGGCGCCGAAAAAAGCTTCGACATTTCCGCCGACCTCGATGAGCTGGCGCGCACGCCCGTCATCGTCGTCTCGGCTGGGGCCAAGGCCATCCTCGACATCGAAAAGACGCTGGAGGTGCTGGAGACCCGCGGCGTGCCCGTGATCGGCCATGGCTGCGAGACCATGCCGGCCTTCTGGTCGCGGCAGTCGCCGTTCCGCGCGCCGCTGACCTTGCACGCGCCGGAAGAGATCGCGCATTTCTACAAGACGCGACAGGCGCTGGGCCTGAGCGGCGGCATGCTGATCGCCAATCCGGTGCCGGAGGATCACGAAATCCCGGCCGGCGAGATGGCCGGCTACATCGAGGCCGCCCAGAAGGCCGCCGAGGCGCTCAACGTCACCGGCAAGGCGGTGACGCCATTCCTGCTCTCCAAAATCCTCGAACTCACCGGCGGCCGGAGCCTGAAGACCAACATCGCGCTGGTGGAAAACAATGCTCGGCTGGCGGCGCGGATTGCCAGGGCGCTGTAGGCCGATGTGGGCGGGACGGCACCCCCCCTCTGTCCTGCCGGACATCTCCCCCGCAAGGAGGAGATCAGACGTCACACCGGCTTTCGCCAATTTTCAACGTTGAAGAAACAGGCCGCCAGTGAAACTGGCAATCTCCCCCCTTGCGGGGGAGATGGCCGGCAGGCCAGAGGGGGGTGTGAAGGAACTCGACGGCTGCGCTTCACTTCCCCGCCCTTCGCCCCGCCTCATAGGCCCGCCGCGCCCAGACCGCCATCTCGTCGGGGTCGTCGAAGGCACTGTCGGGAATGCTCCAATAGGGCATCGCCACCAGCTTGCCGTGCCGGGACCCGGTGTAGGTCCACTGCGTGCAGCCGGCGGCCTCGAAGTCGGGCGCGCTTTGCTCGTCCGCTTTCAGCATCAATTCGCCGCGCAACACGATGGCGACGATGACGCCGTCGGCATAGATGCCCTTGCCGCCGAACAGTTTGCGGATGCTGACCGGGCCCAGGCTCTGGAAGAGTTCTTCTATGCGTTCATTGTCCATGCGCGGATCATGTCACCGCGATCCGGCCTTGTCATCGCCGCAACCAAAACCATGCTGACAGGTTGAAAGGGGATCGACCGGAGTTTCCCGTCATGCCTGTCCTGCTCAAAGGCTCCTGCCGCTGCAATGCCGTTCGTTTCGAGGTGGAAAGCCACACGCCCGTGCCGTTCATGCTGTGCTACTGCTCGATCTGCCGCAAGCAGCAGGGCGGCGGCGGTTTTGCCATCAATCTCGGCGCCGACTACGGGACGATGACCATCCGCGGCAAGAGGAGCCTCGGCGTCTATCGGGCCGAGATCGAGGACGACGAACATCCGCATTGCGAGATCTCGACCGGAGAGCGCAATTTCTGCCGCAAATGCGGATCGGCGCTGTGGCTCTACGACCCGACCTGGCCGGAACTCGTCCATCCCTTCGCCTCGGCGATCGACAGCGGCCTGCCGAAACCGCCAAGCAAGGTGCATCTGATGCTGAAATACAAGGCCAACTGGGTCGAGCCCGATGTCGGGCCGAGCGACAAGGTGTTCGACGTCTATCCCGAGGAATCGATCGCCGACTGGCATAAGCGGACCGGGACGTGGGTGGAGTGAGTGTCTTCGCTGCGTTCTAAGGGAGGTGAGGAGTGGTCTGCGCAGCAGGCGGGAAGCCAATTGCGCGGCTTTTCGAATGACGAACGCCGGCAGCGGGGCTATCGCTGCCCCTCATCCGGCCCTGGGGGACACCTTCTCCCCGTAAACGGGACGAAGGAAGGTCAGGCGGAGGCGCGTGCTTCTGCCAGCGCCTTGAGGTCGGCCGGCTTCAGTTCGACGGATTCGCCGCAGCCGCAGGCCGAGCTCTGGTTCGGGTTGCGGAAGGTGAAGCCGGTGCGCAGCGTCGTCTGCTCGAAATCCATCTCGGTGCCGAACAGGAAAAGTGCTGCTTCCGGCGCGACATAGACATGGGCGCCGTCGCGCTCGATGTGGTCGTCCTTGGTATTGGGTTCGGTCACCAGGTCGACCGTGTATTCCATGCCGGCGCAACCGCCCTTCTTGATACCGAGGCGAATGCCATGCGCATTCTCACGCGTGGCAACGATCTCGCGCACCCGGTCGGCGGCCTTTTCGGTCATCGTGATGACGGCAAAGCGTCCCATCTTTTTCCTTCTCCATTCCATGCAGGTTCAAGGCCTGCCGAATGATTCCTCACCTAAAATGGTGAAGTTTTGCCACTGGCGCAAGTGTGCCGGACTCGACGTCAGTACCAGCCCACCGCCACCTGCGCCTCTTCCGACATGCGATCGGGCGACCAGGGCGGGTCGAATGTCATGTTGACCTCGACGCCCGACACGCCTTCGACGGCGCCGACGGCGTTCTCAACCCAGCCCGGCATCTCGCCGGCCACCGGGCAGCCGGGCGCGGTCAGCGTCATGTCGATCTTGACCGAACGGTCGTCCTCGATGTCGATCTTGTAGACGAGGCCAAGCTCGTAAATATCGGCCGGGATTTCCGGGTCGTAGACCGTCTTCAGCGCCGAGACGATGTCGTCGGTCAGCCGCGCCAGTTCGTCGGCGGGAATTGCGGAGGCGGAAACCACCGCCTTAGCGGCCGCGTCGGGAACAGCGTCGGTAGCTGTGCTGGCATCTTCCATTATCGTCACCCGAAAAACTTGCGCGCTTTTTCCAACGCATCAGCCAAAGCATCGACTTCGGCTCGCGTATTATACATGCCGAACGACGCCCTGCATGTGGAGGTTACGCCGAAGCGTTTCAACAGGGGCTGGGCGCAATGGGTGCCCGCGCGCACAGCCACGCCTTGCCGGTCGATCACCATCGACACGTCATGGGCATGAATGCCTTGCAGCTCGAACGAGATGATGGCGCCCTTGCCGGGCGCGTCGCCGAAGATGCGCAGCGAGTTGATGGCGCGCAGCCGCTCGTGCGCATAGTCCTTCAAATCGGCCTCGTGCGCGGCGATGCGCTCGCGGCCGATCTTTTCCATGTAATCGAGCGCGGCGCCGAGCCCGATCGCCTGGACGATCGGCGGCGTACCGGCCTCGAAGCGGTGCGGCGGGTCGTTGTAGGTGACGATGTCTTCGGTCACCTCCTCGATCATCTCGCCGCCACCCATGAACGGACGCATGCGCTGCAAGATGTCCTTCTTGCCGTAGAGCACACCGATGCCGGAGGGACCGTAGACCTTGTGGCCGGTGAAGACGAAGAAATCGCAGTCGAGGTCCTGCACGTCGATGGGCATATGGACGGCGCTCTGGCTGCCGTCGACGAGCACGGGAATGCCGCGCGAATGCGCGATGCGCACGATCTCCTTGATCGGCGTCACCGTGCCCAGCGCGTTCGACATCTGCGTGATGGCGACCAGCTTTGTGCGGCCGGTCAGTCGCTTCTCGAATTCCTCGATGTGGAAGACGCCGAGATCGTCGACCGGCACCCACACCAGTTTGGCGCCCTGCCGCTCGCGGATGAAATGCCATGGCACGATGTTGGAGTGGTGCTCCATGATCGACAGCACGATCTCGTCGCCCTCGCCGATATTGGGCATGCCATAGCCATAGGCGACCGTGTTGATCGCCGATGTCGTGTTCGAGGTGAAGACGATATTGTCGGTGCTCGGCGCATTGAGGAAGCGGCGAACCGTCTCCCGCGCCTTCTCATAGGAGTCGGTCGCTGCATTGGACAGGAAGTGCAGGCCGCGATGGACGTTGGCGTATTCCTGGGCATAGGCGTGCTGGACCGCGTCGAGCACCGCCTGCGGCTTCTGCGCCGAGGCGCCATTGTCGAGATAGACGAGAGGTTTGCCGTAGACTTCGCGTGACAGAATCGGGAAATCGCGGCGGATCGCCTCGACGTCGTAGGTTTCGACTTTCTGGTCCATCATAAGCTCTCTTGAGGCACTGCCTCATTCCGTCCAACACCCCTCATCCGTCTCGGCGCTTCGCGCCGATCCACCTTCTCCCACAAGGGGAGAAGGTCAGGCGCTCTTCCTTCTCCCCTTGTGGGAGAAGGTGGCCGCGAAGCGGCCGGATCAGGAGTGTTCGCCGGAGCGAGCCCTATCCACTCATCCATGCGCCGCAAACCAGCCGTCGAGCATGGTCTCCAGGGCCTCGACGATCACCTCGTCGTCCAGTTCCTCGATCACCTCGGCGATGAAGGCCTTCACCAGCAGACCACGGGCGCTCTTCTCGTCGATGCCGCGCGCCATCAGGTAAAACAGATGGTTGTGGTCGATCTCGGTGACGGTGGCGCCATGACCGCAGACCACGTCGTCGGCGAAGATTTCGAGTTCCGGCTTGGTCGAGAACTCGCCGTCGTCCGACAGAAGCAGCGTGTTGCAAGCCATTTTGGCGTTGGTCTTCTGCGCGTATTGATGGACGTTGATGCGGCCCTGGAAGACGCCACGCGCCTTGCCGGTCACGACGTTGCGGATCACTTCCGCCGACGTGGTGTGCGGCACCGCATGATCGAGCACCATGGTGGTGTCCGTGTGGGCGTCGCCGGCCAGCAGGTTGATGCCGCGCAATTGGAAGTCGGCGCCCTCGCCCGTCGTCTTCACAACGACCTCCTGGCGCACGAGCTTGCCGCCGGCGTTCATGACGAACAGCGTCAGCTTCGCATTCTTGCCGATATGAGCCTTGAACTGCGCCAGATGCGTCGCCGTGTCCGGCTGCTCCTGGATGATCAGCCACGTCACCTCGGCGCCTTCGCCGAGCACGAGCTGGCTGACCGAGCTGACAAGGGCCGCGCCCTCGCCGGCCTGGCGCTCGACGATCACAGCCTTGGCGCCGGCGCCGACGCGAACGGCCAGGCGTACATGCGTCTGGCCGCCGGCCTGCAGGTTCTGCAATTCGATCGGCTTTTCCACTTGGGTGCCATCGGCGATGTCGACGAAATAGCCATCGGCGACGAAAGCCGTGTTCAACGCCCCGATGGCATCGTCGCTGCCGTAGGGATCGAGCCCAGGCGCGATGCTGCCGTCGGTCAGTTTCTCCGACAGGCACTGGACGCTGACGCCTTCGATTGCGGGCGTTTTGGCGCTCGACACGCCGTTGAGAAGCGGCAACACGGTGGAACCTTCAACGACTGGCGCGATGGCTTTGACCACGGCCGTCGGGTCGAAGTCCGGCACCGCATTCAGCAGCCGGCGCAGGTCGGTGTAGTGCCAGGATTCGATACGCCGGGTCGGCAGTCCGTGCTTCACCGCCTCGATGGCGTCGTCGCGCTTCAACATCACCGCGCCGTCGCCCGGCAGCAGCGACAACCGTTCGCCGAAAGCGTCGATCAACGCTGTTTCGGCCGGTGTCCGCTGGGGTTGTGTGTGCATGTTCATCAGTTTGACCTTGCCTTCTGGCATCTCACGCGGCTTCACCGATCACGCCGGCATAGCCATTGGCCTCGAGGTCGAGCGCCAGCGACTTGTCGCCGGACTTGATGACCTGGCCCTTGTAGAGCACGTGCACGGTGTCGGGCACGATGTGTTCGAGCAGCCGCTGATAGTGCGTGATGACGACAATGGCGCGCTCGGGCGAGCGCAACGCGTTGACGCCATCGGAAACGATCTTGAGCGCATCGATGTCGAGCCCGGAATCGGTCTCGTCAAGCACGCAGAGCTTTGGCTCCAAGAGCTTCATCTGCAGGATCTCGGCGCGCTTCTTCTCACCGCCGGAGAAGCCGACATTGAGCGGCCGCTTCAGCATGTTCATGTCCATGTTGAGCGAGCCGGCGGCTTCCTTCACCCGCTTCAGGAATTCGGGGATCTTCAGCGGCTCCTCGCCGCGCGCCTTGCGCTGCTCGTTCATGGCAACCTTCAGGAACTCCATAGTCGCCACGCCCGGTATCTCCATCGGATACTGGAAGGCCAGGAAAATCCCCGACGTCGCGCGCTCGGCCGGATCCATTTCGAGGATCGATTGGCCGTTGTAGAGGATATCGCCCTCGGTGACCTCGTAGTCCTCGCGGCCGGCGAGAATGTAGGACAGCGTCGACTTGCCCGAGCCATTCGGCCCCATGATGGCCGCCACCTCGCCGGCTCTCACCGAGAGGTTCAGGCCGCGGATGATTTCGGTGCCGTCATCGACGATGCGGGCATGCAGGTTCTTGATCTCAAGCATTCTTTTGTTTCCTGAATATCTGTCCGGTCAGCCGACCGAGCCCTCGAGCGAAATCCCGATCAGCTTCTGTGCCTCGACGGCGAATTCCATCGGCAGCTGCTGGATGACGTCCTTGACGAAGCCATTCACGATCAGCGCGATCGCTTCCTCCTCCGGAATGCCGCGCTGCATGACGTAGAACTTCTGGTCCTCGGAAATCTTCGACGTCGTCGCCTCATGCTCGAACTGAGCCGTCGCGTTCTTGGCTTCCATGTAGGGAACCGTGTGGGCGCCGCACTGGTCGCCGATCAGCAGCGAGTCGCAATTGGTGAAGTTGCGCGCATTGGTCGCCTTGCGATGCGCCGAAACCTGGCCGCGATAAGTGTTCTGCGAAAAACCGGCGGCGATGCCCTTGGAGATGATGCGGCTCGACGTGTTCTTGCCGAGATGGATCATCTTGGTGCCGCTGTCGACCTGTTGGTAGCCGTTCGACACGGCGATCGAATAGAACTCGCCGCTGGAATCGTCGCCGCGCAGGATGCAGCTCGGGTATTTCCACGTGATCGCCGAGCCGGTCTCGACCTGCGTCCACGAGATCTTCGAGCGGTGGCCACGGCAATCGCCGCGCTTGGTAACGAAGTTATAGATGCCGCCCTTGCCCTCGGCGTCGCCGGGGTACCAGTTCTGCACCGTCGAATATTTGATCTCGGCATCGTCTAGCGCCACCAGTTCGACGACCGCCGCATGGAGCTGGTTCTCGTCGCGCTGCGGCGCCGTGCAGCCTTCGAGATAGGAGACGTAGGCCCCCTCCTCGGCGATGATCAGCGTGCGCTCGAACTGGCCGGTGTTCTTCTCATTCATGCGGAAATAGGTCGACAGTTCCATCGGGCAGCGAACGCCCTTGGGCACGAAGACAAACGAGCCGTCGGTGAAGACGGCCGAATTCAGCGTCGCATAAAAATTATCCGACGTCGGCACGACCGAGCCGAGATATTTCTTCACCAGTTCCGAATGCTCGCGGATGGCTTCCGAGATCGAGCAGAAGATGACGCCCGCCTGCGCCAGTTCCTTCTTGAACGTGGTGACGACGGATACCGAATCGAACACGGCGTCGACGGCGACGCGGCCGGACTTGTAGACATTGTCGCTGGCTTCCTCGAGTTCGGACGCATCGGTCTTCTGCACGCCGGCCAGGATCTCCTGCTCCTTCAGCGGAATGCCGAGTTTCTCGTAGACCTTCAAGATCTCCGGATCGACGTCGCTGAGCGAGCTCGGTCCGGGCGTGCTCTTCGGCGCCGCGTAGTAATAGATGTCCTGGAAATCGATCTTGGGATAGTTGACGCGCGCCCAGGTCGGCTCTTCCAGCGTCAGCCAGCGCCGATAGGCTTCCAGACGCCATTCCAGCATCCAGGACGGTTCGTCCTTCTTCGCCGAAATGAAACGGATGATGTCTTCGCTCAGGCCCTTGGGGGCCTTGTCGACAGCGATTTCGGTCTGGAACCCGTATTTGTATTGGTCGACGTCGATCTTTCGGACCCGATCGATCGTGTCCTGCACAGCAGGCATATGCGTTCTCCATCCACGCCGGGGTCAAGGCCCGACAGTTTTCAAACTATGGCACCGCCGGATAAGCACCCAAGGAGCACCCGCGGCGGCGTAAGTTTCATATAGTGCGCCTCGGCCGGAAATTCACCCGGCCAGCATGAAACGCACGGCTCTACCAGGCCGAAAGGCCCAAATTCGTCCAACCGCTACGCGGCCTTCTCCTTGCCCACCCGACGTGCGGCGATTTCTGCCAACGCCAGGCGGAACGCCTCGATGTCCTGCGCGCCGGTCGCCGCGCCGATCGACAAGCGCAACGCACCCGGACTGTCACCTTGACCCATGGCCTTCAGCACATGGCTCGGACCGACTTTACCCGACGAGCAGGCGGAACCCGCCGACAGCGCCACACCGGCCAGGTCGAAGGCGATCTGTACCGTTTCGGCCTTGGCGCCGGGAATAGCGAAGAATGTCGTGTTGGCAAGCCTCGGTGCGCCGGTTCCGAAGATTTCCACGTCCGGTATCAACATTTTAACGATGGCCTCGATCTCGTCGCGGCGCCGACGCAGGGCGTCGATGGCCTCCAATCCGATGAGAGCCTCCCGCGCCGCCGCGCCAAATCCCGCAATGCCGGGCAGGTTCTCGGTGCCGCCGCGATGGCCCTTTTCCTGGCCACCGCCGTTGATGAGCGGCTTCGGCATCATCAGATCGGCAGCGGCGACGATGGCGCCGACGCCCTTGGGGCCGCCGATCTTGTGCGACGACAGTATCAGATAGTCGGCGTAACCCGCCGAAATGTCGATTGAAATGCGCCCTGCCGCCTGAACCGCGTCTACGACGAGGACACCGCCGACCGACTTTACGATTTCGGCGATACGATCGACCGGCTGGATGACACCAGTCTCATTATTGGCGGCATGGATTGCCACCAGCGGCAGGCCGGCGGCCTTATCGTGCGCGGCAAGCGCGTTTGCCATTGCTTCGAGGTCGACAATTCCATTGGCGTCGACGCCGATCCGCGTCACCTGCGAGGCCGGGAAGGACCCGCCGTTCAACAGGCAGGGGTGGTCGGCTTCGCAGATATAGAGATGGCTCATGCGGATGATCCCGCGCCCCATCCGCCAATCGGGCGTCAGCAGCGTCGAGGCGGCTTCCGTGGCGCCTGACGTGAACACGACATGCCCAGCCTTGGCCTTCACCAATTCCGCCACATCACGCCTTGCAGTTTCGATCAGGCGACGCGCCGCACGCCCTTCGGCATGGACCGATGATGGGTTGGCGGCCACATCGAGCGCCGCGACCATAGCCTCGCGTGCCGCTGCAAGCAGCGGCGCACTGGCATTGTAGTCGAGATAGGCGCGCATTCCGGCCATTTTCTTCCAGTTGGTCCCCTCAGAAGCCATTCCACCGAGATATCGCGTTATTTCCTTGAAATTCCAAGGCAAGCCGTCCTATTTACCCGGCTTGCGGCGCGGGCGGCCGGGCGATTGCGTTCCGGCCACCCAGTTTTGAACAATTCTAAACTAGCTTCTATGAAGACGCTCGCCCTGCGTCAAGGCCAGAGGAAGGTTCTCCGGGCGCCGCGCATTCTTATTACCCAAGTTGGAGTATTTCATGCCTGAGGTCATTTTCACCGGTCCGGCCGGCCGTCTGGAGGGTCGCTACCAGCCCTCGAAGGAAAAGAGCGCGCCGATTGCCATTGTCTTGCATCCGCACCCGCAATTCGGCGGGACGATGAACAACAAAATCGTCTACGACCTCTTCTACATGTTCCAGAAGCGCGACTTCACCACGCTGCGCTTCAATTTCCGCGGCATCGGCCGCAGCCAGGGCGAATTCGATCACGGCACCGGCGAATTGTCGGATGCGGCCGCCGCACTCGACTGGGTGCAGTCGCTGCATCCGGATTCCAAGAGTTGCTGGGTTGCCGGCTATTCGTTCGGCTCGTGGATCGGCATGCAGCTTTTGATGCGCCGGCCCGAGATCGAAGGCTTCATCTCGGTCGCGCCGCAACCCAACACCTACGACTTTTCCTTCCTGGCGCCCTGCCCCTCCTCGGGGCTCATCATCCATGGCGACGCTGACAAGGTGGCGCCGCCGAAGGACGTGCAAGGCCTGGTCGACAAGCTGCACACGCAAAAGGGCATCACCATCACGCAGAAGACATTGCCCGGCGCCAATCATTTCTTCGCCAACGATGCCGAACTGCTGATCGAGGAATGCGCGGATTATCTCGATCGCCGGCTGGCCGGCGAATTGTCGGATCCGCGCCCGAAGCGGCTGCGCTAAAGGACGGATGATCGCGATGTACCAGCCTCCTCATTTCCAGGAAACACGGCCGGAGGTGCTGCACGGGCTGATCCGGGCACATCCGCTCGGCCTCTTGGTTTCCAGCGGACCCGAGGGGCCGGTCGCCGACGCCATTCCGTTCCTGATCGACGCCGATGTCGGGCCAAATGGCAGGCTGCGCGCACATCTGGCCAAAGCCAATCCTCAATGGCGCCTCATCGCCGACAACCCGGCATCGCCCGTGCTGATCGTCTTCCAGGGTACCGACGCCTATGTGACGCCGTCCTGGTACGAGACCAAGCGCGAGACCGGCAAGGTGGTGCCGACCTGGAACTATGCCATCGTGCAGGTGCGCGGCATCGCGAAGGTGATCGACGATCAGGACTGGCTGGCGCGGCAGATCGCCGACCTGACGGCATCGCAGGAAGGCACGCGTGAGGCGCCATGGGCGGTAACGGATGCGCCTGTCCCGTTCATCCAGTCGCAGATCAAGGGCATCATCGGGCTGGAGATCGAGATCGCCGAAATCCATGGCAAATGGAAGGTCAGCCAGAACCGTCCCGTCGCGGATCGCGCAGGCGTTGCGCACGGGCTTGAAAGCGAGACGGCAAATTCGTCCGACATGGTGAACCTGGTAAGGTCCTATGGCGGACTGAACGGCGACTAAATCCCAGGCTCGATGGATCAGACGGCCGTTCGGCTTGTTCGACCGATCAGCCGAAACGTCTGCTTGCGCACCGGCAATCCCGATCGTGTCGGGCTGAAGATGAAGCCGAGCCGGGCAAAGACCAGTCCGCAAACCAGCGCGAAGGCAAAGCCAAGACCAAAGCCGGCGACGGTATCACTCGGATAATGCGCGCCGACGAAGACCCGCGTCGAGGCGATGCAGGCCGTGATCGGCAAGGCGATGTACCAGCGCCGCGGGAACAAAAGCAGCAGGATGCCGAACACGGCCCCCATGGTCGTGGCGTGACCGGACGGGAAACCGGCAAAGCGCGCATCGAAGGCGAAGGGACGCAGCGAGAGCACGCCGAGATCCTGAAAATAGAGCGGACGCGCCCGGCCGACCGCATATTTCAGGACATTGACCAGCAGGCCGGACAGACCGACGGCGCTCAGTGCAAGGAACGCCAGGCAGGTCCAGTTGTAGACGAGCATCAATGACCGCCGCGACAGGCTTCGCCAGTCCGTCAGATTGGCCCCTATGAGCAAGAGTGCCGGCGGGATGAGATACCAGCCGCCCAGGCCGAACTGTGTCAGGAACTCGGCGAGCCGGCCGAAGCCCGCCGACCACCGGCCGTGCAGCAGTCCCGCCGGCGTGTCGAGGCCGACGAACGCCGCTGCCGTGAGCAAAATCCAGGCCGAGATCCAGAGCGGCCATAGGACCTTGGGATACGAGGCGGAACGAGCGGCGAAGCGCCCTCTCACGATCCGCAGCGTGTCGCGGAAATTGCCAACGGACCGACGCACCACCGCAGCGGGCGCAACGGATACGGAAGGGCGCGGTTTCACCAGCATTGAAAACCGGATCCCATTGTCGAACTCATTGGGCGATACGGTAGAGGCCGAGCGACATTTTGTCTCCCGATGAAAAGTTGAGCCCGTCGATCGTCGTAAGACGGCTCGCCGCCTTGCCTTGCCCCGCCAGCGATCCATTGAGTTTCTGCTCATCCTCGACCGGCGCCAGTCCCAGCGCGCAGGCGGGGTCGGCAAGCAGATGCTTTGCCACGCCATCGATGTCGGTCAGCACCGTTTTCGTACCCACCAGGAACACAAGACTCGGCTCGTGATACCGCGCCGATGCCAGCACCGAGGTGTCGCAAGGCTTGTAGACGCGCACAGCCTGGTCGATCGCCGGGCTCAGCCATATCGGCTTCAAGGACGGGGCGATGACACCAAACAGCAACCCGTAGGCGATGCCCGCACAGGCGGCGACGGCGCCGATACGGGCAAGCGGCACTTGCAGCTGTCGCGAGAAGGCCAGGTAGCCGGCGCCGAGCGTTGATGCGGCCGCCGGAATGCTCCACCACGAGAAAGTGTGGGTGAGATAGATCGGGGCGCCTACACAGACCGCGGCCAGGCCGAGGCTGACCACGACCAGGCCGAAGGCAGTCGACCACCACAACCATTGCTGCCAGCGCCGGAGCGGCGCATTGGCTTCCTGCGGCTGCAATGTCAAAAGCCAGCCGATCAGCAGCGCCATGCCGGGATAGGCCGGCAGCACGTAGTGCGGCAGCTTGGTCGGAATCAGTTCGAATACCAGCCAGAAGGGGATGTACCAGGCGAGGCAGAAGCGCAGCCTGACATCGTCGCGCAGCCGGTTGAGGGCTTGCAGGCCGGCGCCGACGGCGATCAGGCCGAACGGCCACATGAACAGCGAATAGGTCAACATGTAGAAGCCGGGCGGCAGGCCGTGCGATTCCTCGCCCTGGGCGACCTTGCCGAGCATATCCTTGCCGACGGCCTGCTGGAGGAAGGCGCCGTGGCTTTTCCAGGTGATCAGGGCGAGCCAGGGCAACACGATCAGCACGACGAGCAGCAGGCCGCGCCCCACCTTGAGCTTCGACAGCCAGCGCCCGTCGCGTTCGAATGCAAACAAGACAGCGATGGTGAGCGCCGACAGCAGTGGGGCGATCGGCCCCTTGATGAGGATCGCGGCCCCTTGCGCCAGCCAGAATATCCACCACAGATGGCCGGCGACGGGCTCGTTGCGGCGCGATGCCAGGTAAATCTGCGCCAGCGCGCCCTGCGCCGCCACGCAGCAGGCCAGCAGCATCGCATCGGTCTTGGCGTCGCGGCCCTCGAAGGCGGTGGCGAAGATCGCCGCCATCACCAGGCCGGCGGCGATGCCGGCACTGGCTCCGAAAAGCCTGGTGCCCGTCCAGGCGATGCCGAGAACGGCCAGGGCGATGCCCAGCGTCGACACCAGGCGGTAGACCCATATTGGTGCGGCGGCGCCCTTGCCGCTTAGAGCCACGGCCGCGGATTGCAGCCAATAGATGCCGATCGGCTTCTGGTAGCGCGAAGCGTCCTGAAAGCGGATGTCGACATAATCGCCGCTCTCGACCATCTGCTTGGTGGCCTGGACGAAGCGCGGCTCGTCACGATCCAGCGGCGGCATGGACGCAAGTCCCGACACCGTCATCACCAGGCTGAACAGGAAAAGAAGGATGTAGTTCCTGTTCAGCGCCATATTCCAGCCTCTCCGACCATTCTTCCCTGATGCGCAAAGCCGCTCAATCGACCTTCGTCATCGCCGCCTTGCGTTCATTGGCGATCAGCCAGAGATTTCTGATGTAGATGAACAAGCCCATGCCCTGGCCGGCGATGAACACCGGGTCCTGCCGCTTGATCGCATAAATCAGCAACAGACCTCCGCCGAACAGCGAGAAAAACCAGAAGGCGATCGGCACGACGCTTCGCTTGGCCTTTTCCGATGCGAGCCACTGCACGACGAAGCGCATGGTGAAAAAGAACTGGGCGACGAAGCCGAGCAGGATCCACGCGTTGAACTGTTCGATGAAGACCCGGTGGATCCAGGTCACCAGTTCCTGAAGCACGTTAACCATGCGTGATTTCCTCTACTTTTGGCATCCGGCGACGCCTGCGGCGCAGCCACCAGACGCCGCAGAGATCGAGCACGCCCTGCAGGCCACGGTCGAAAATTCCGTAGTTCGACTTGCCGTGGCGGCGGGAGCGGTCGACGACGTCGCAATGCACGACATGGTATCCTTCCTGGATGACCAGCGCCGGAACGAAACGATGGGTGCCGTCGAAGAACGGCAGCTTGCGCAGGATCTCGGTGTGGACCGCCTTCAGGCCGCAGCCTGTGTCGCGCGTCTCGTCATGCAGGATGGCGTTTCTCAGCCAGTTGGCGAACCGCGATGCCAGTTGCTTGACCTTGCTGTCGCGGCGCTTCAGGCGTTGCCCTTGCGCGGCACCGTAGCCGGGCCCGGCCCGCCGCAAGGCGTCGACCAGCATGGGAATGTACTGAGGATCGTTCTGGCCATCGCCGTCGATCGTGGCGACGATGCTTCCGCGCGCCGCCCAGGCGCCGGAGCGTACCGAGAGGCTCTGGCCGGCGGATTTCTCGTGCCGCAATTCCCTGACTGGAAACGGGCGAAGTGCGGCCTGCCTGGCGAGAACGGCTGCGGTTTCGTCGGTCGAGCCGTCGTTGACGATGATCAGTTCGAAGTCGCGCCCGGTCATCGCCGCCTCGATCTCATCGATCAGCAGCGGCAGGTTTGCCGCCTCGTTCCTGCAAGGAATGACGATGGATATCAATGCGTCCGGCATGTCGCGTGGGGCTCTGTCGTCGGATATGGCATTGGGTGGATGCCGTGCGGTGCCGCTTGAGGTCGTGGGCTGCAAGGACCTTTTGGCGCGCGCCTCATTACGCCAGCACAAACAATGAAGCAAGCATCCGCGCCGAGAGGCGGCTTGCGGCGTTTCAACAACAAGTGATTGCCAAGCCCCTGGTCGAAGCGCGATCGGGCGCAATACCGGAATCCACTTTTGCTGATCGCGCTTGGGTGCTAAACGCGCGCTTTCACATACGCCCGCGCCGGACGGGCGGACGCTTCGGGAAAGAAAAAATGCCTGCCTTCAAATCCGATTTCCTGCGCACGATGAGCGAGCGCGGCTTCATCCACCAGACTTCGGATGATGCCGGGCTGGACGATCTCTTCGCCAAGGAGACGGTGACGGCCTATATCGGCTTCGACGCGACCGCCAAGAGCCTGCACGCCGGCTCGCTGATCCAGATCATGATGTTGCACTGGCTGCAGCAGACCGGCCATCGGCCGATCGCCTTGATGGGCGGCGGCACCTCGATGATCGGCGACCCTTCCTTCAAGGACGAGGCGCGCAAGCTTCTGACCCCGAGCGACATCGACGACAATCTCGCCGGCATCCGCCGCAATTTCATGCCGTATCTCAAATTCGGCAGCGGCCCGAATGACGCGATCATGGTCAACAACGCCGACTGGCTGATGGAGATCAACTACGTCAATTTCCTGCGCGACGTCGGCCGTCACTTTTCGGTCAACCGCATGCTGGCGTTCGATTCCGTCAAGCTGCGGCTCGACCGCGAGCAGTCGTTGTCCTTCCTCGAATTCAACTACATGCTCCTGCAGGCCTACGACTTCGTCGAGCTCTACAAGCGCCTCGGCTGCCGTCTGCAGATGGGCGGCTCCGACCAGTGGGGCAACATCATCAACGGCATCGATCTCGGTCGCCGCATGGAGGACGCGCAGCTTTATGCGCTGACGACGCCGCTGCTCACCACCTCGTCGGGCGCCAAGATGGGCAAGTCCGCCACGGGCGCGGTCTGGCTCGATGCCGAGATGCTCTCGCCTTACGAATTCTGGCAGTATTGGCGCAACACCGAGGACGCCGATGTCGGCCGTTTCCTGAAGCTCTACACGACGCTGCCGTTGGACGAGGTGGCGCGCCTGGAGAAGCTCGGTGGGTCCGAGATCAACGAGGCGAAAAAGATCCTCGCCACGGAGATCACCGCGTTGCTCCATGGTCGCGGCGCCGCCGAACAGGCCAGCGAAACCGCACGCAAGACCTTCGAGGAAGGTGCCCTCGCCGAGACGCTGCCGAGCGTCGAGGTTGAAAACGCCAAGCTCGAAGCCGGCGTCGGCATCCTGGCGCTGCTGGTGACCGCCGGGCTGGCGGCGTCCAACGGCGAAGCGCGGCGGCATGTGCAAGGCGGTGCGGTGCGGCTCAACGACCAGCCGGTCAGCGATGACCGCCGCACGGTGACGCTTCAGGATTTGAGTCCGGAAAACGTAGTAAAGCTTTCACTCGGCAGGAAAAAACACATTCTGGTGCGGCCGGTTTGAGGCCCCTTCACCGGTACTCGAAGATCGACCTGAATATCCCCGGCGCGATCACCGAGAGCGGGTTGATGTCGAGCAGCGGCTTGTTGGCGTTGCCCTTGAGCCGGTAGGTCACGCCGATCAGGCCGCGGTCGCGGCCATTGCCCAAAAGCGCGCCGACGATGGGCAGTTCGCCGAAGATGCGGTTGAGGCCGTAGACCGGCATGAAGGTGCCGGTCATGTCCATGTTGTTGTTCTGGTCATAGAGCGTGCCCTGGAACGTCGTGCCGATGCGGGGACCGCGCAGCACGCCATTGGCCAGCCTGAGATAGCCGCTGCCCTTCTCTATCTCGGCGTAGCCGCGTTCGAACTGTACCCGCGAGGTGTCGAGCTTGCCCTTGACCGCCTGATTGAGGCTGCGGCTGTCGCCTGCCGGGGTGGTCGAGACGATGGACGCGAGCTTCGGTTCGTTGACGACGAAGAAGTTCGTCGTGTCCACCTTGCCCTTCATCGGCCCGTCGCCCGCTCCCGACAAGGCCAGGGCAATCGCCCCACCTTCCATGTGCTCGTAGATGTTGAGGAATCTCAGTATCGCACCGGCGTCCGCCGACTGTACGTTGAGCGAGCGTCGGCCGGCGCTGCTCGTGTTGCTGATGGCTATGGCGGCTCCCGAACTTGCAGTGGCGCTGACCTTCAGCCCGTTCACCTTCGAACCGGCCGCGCTGTAGTCGAGCTTGAGGTTGGACAGTTGCTCGTCGTGGAAACCGGTCAGCCGATCGACGTCGGCGCTGACGGAAATCGCGTCGGCGCCCGTCGTCTTGGTCGCGGTGTCGACGTCGGAGGTGAACTGCTTGATCAGCGAGCGGGCATCCAGGGCGTTGCCGCTGATGTTGACTGCATAGCCCCTGCCCGATCGCTTGACGGATACCGCCACGTCGTCGCCCCGGTTCAGCGCGACTTTGCTGAACTTTGCCGACGACAGGGCCCCGTTGACCAGCACGATGTTGCCGTCGACGGAAAATGTCTTGCCGCCGAGGTCGAAGTCGGACAGCGTCGTGGTATCGCCGGACGTGGTCATGACGAATGTAGCACTTGCGGGGACCCCTGCCCCCTTGCTCCATCCGGCCCAGGGGATGTCGAGCCTGGCATTGGTCAGGTCGGCCGAGACGTTCTGGTTGCCGTCGCCGCTTTTGTCGATCGCGACTTTCACGGTTCCGCCCAGCAACGGGGCCAGCCCCGGCATGGCGGCGGCGCGGATCTTGTCGTCGAGCACCAGGGCCACCTTGCGGCTGCGTGCCGGTCCGCCATTCTCCAGCGGCTCAATCAGGTCGAGTTCGGCCGGAATGCCGTTCAGGGATGCCTTGGCGGAAATCACAGCCTTTTCAGGGTCGACCGTGACGGAACCGTCGGCATCCGTGACGCTCTGGCCTTCGAACGGCTTGGCCAGTGAAAGCCCGCTGTAGTCGAGCGATACCAGCCAATCGAGCTTCGAGCTGTCGACGCCGGATTGCAGCGGAATATCGGCCCTGACATGGCCGGTGACGCTGCCGGACAGGTCTTCGGGCAGGAAGCCGACATGGCGCATGGCATTGATCGGCTCGTAGGAGACAAGTTCAGCGACCGCGGACGCTTCGCCGGCAACGTCGATGTCGAGCGCGCCGACGACCGGCGGGCGGTTGGCCGCCTTGACCGTCAGCGTGCCGTTGCTGGCCGCCACCGTGCGGCCGCTGGGCATGAAGACAGTACCGGAAGACAGGGAGATATCGACGTCATTGCCGTGGAAGGCGACGACGCCGACGGCATCGCGTATCGGCGGGATGCGGCCAGCCGTGTCGAAACGCGATCCTTCGATCTGGAAGCGGCCGAACACCTCGTCGGCGGAAAGCGGCACGCCATTGCCGAGGCGATCAGGCACCACCTGGAATTGAAGATTGGCGTCGACGACGCGGCCGCCGAACAGATTGTCCAATACCCAGAGCCGCGCGTTGCGCGCCGAAAACCATGGCCAAAGCTGCTTGACGTGCGAGACCGGCATGTCGTGCACGTTGAGCGCCAGATTGATGCCGGGAGCCTTGCCGTCAACGAACTGCACGGCCGCAGTTCCAAGGACCTCGCTGGAAGCGGCCGACCGGACTGCGATCTGATCGGCTACCAATTTATGGCTTTTGGTCTGATAGACGCCGGCGATGCGGGCAAGGAAGGTGAGCGCAGGCTCCGGCGATTCCGAAGGCGCCAGCGTCGAGCCGTCACTGGTCAGATCGTATCGGTAGGCCGGCTCCTCTCCAGCGGCGCCGGTCGCGGGCCTGGGCCCGATCGAGCCGGCGAAATCGAAGGTCGAGCGGCCGGTCTTCAGCAACAGCCTGTCCACCTGGATCTTGTTGCTGCCGCGGACGAGCGTGGCGCCGAGATCGACATCGGCCGACAGCAGGCCACGCGTGCCGAGATCAAGCACCGATCCCCTGGACGACAGGGCAGCCGTCAGCCGCGACGCGGTGTCGCCGGCTCCTTGCGACCCTTTGAGCGTCACGCTGAGCGCCCCCAACTTGCCGCCGGACGCCGTGGCGCCGCTCTCGCCGCCGTCTTCGGCGATGCCGACGGTGGCATCCAGCGATATCACGCGCCGGGTCTCGGCATCGCGGCTGGCGGATGCGGCGACGGTCACCGCCTTGCCGTCGACATTTGCCTGCGAGGAGAACTCCATGCCGCCTGTCCCCGACTGCAGGACGACCGCGTCGGCGACTGTGATCAACCTGACCGCCTCGGTGTCGGGCAAAACGAATGCCACATTGTGAAGATCGATACGGTGCAGCGATTCCTCGCGCACCGCATCGAGAGCGTGATTGATGTTGGCAAAGAGCGCATCGGACAGTTTTTCGGGATCGATCAGCCCGTCCCGATTGCGCAGCTCGGCCGTCCAGTCGCCGCCCGACGGCATCGCCGCGGTAACGATGCGCGCATCGGAAATCCTGGCGCTGGTCAGCCGCACCTCGCCTCGAAGCAGCGGCAGCAGGCGGATGCCGAAACGCACCCTGCCCGCATCGGCCATGGGTTTACCGTCGCTGGCCTTCAGGCTGACGTCGCTCACCTGGAGCGCGACGAAGCTCGAACTGTCGAGGGTGATGCGGGCGGGCCCGACCGCAACATCGACATCGACGCCCGCAAGCTTCTCGATGGCGGCCTCCGCCTCGACGCGCAGCCGGTCGGCCCCTATTCCGGAGACACCGATGAGATAGACAGCCACCGCCGCCAGCAGCACCAGCGCAACGGCGCCGGCAAACAGCCGCGATAGGATACGAAAGCCGCGGCCGATCGCCGCCTGGCCGAGCGGCGGAACGCGGCAAGCCGATGGCAAGGCGCCCAGGTCGGTGATTTCATCCCGCCTGAACCTGATCTTCTCGTGCTGCGGTTGCTCCTGATCCACGCAATTTTCCGTTCTACGAACTCGCTCGTGGACGAATCCCCGCTCGACACTATATCGGTGTGGCTTCGCGCGTAACCTCAAACAAGGGCATGGATATGGCTGACCTCAATGTGGGCGATCCCGCGCCGCAATTCGAGTTGCCGCGGGACGGCGGTGGTTCGCTCAGCCTGGCCGGCTTTGCCGGCAGACCTGTCGTCCTCTACTTCTACCCACAGGACGACACCACCGGCTGCACCGCCGAAGCGATCAGCTTTTCGCAGCTGAAGCCGGAGTTCGAGAAGGCCGGCGCCGTCGTCATCGGCCTGTCGCCCGACAGCGCCAGGAAGCACGACAAGTTCAAGTCGAAATACGATCTTACCATCGACCTTGCCTCCGACGAGGAGCGCAAGGTGATCGAGGCCTACCACCTTTGGGTCGAAAAGTCGATGTATGGCCGCAAATACATGGGTGTCGAGCGCGCGACGTTCCTGATCGGCCGCGACGGGCGCATCGCCAGGATCTGGCGCAAGGTGCGCGTCAAGGGCCATGCCGAGGAGGTGCTGGAAGCTGTGCGGGCGATTTGAGGGGCGCCTCCGCGCCCTTGTTTTCAGAAAGCGACGCGAAGCAACCCCATGCTCGCTTTGCGGGCAATTCTTGCCGGCGTCTTGCTTCGGCAAAGCTTTGTTAACCTTAATAATGTGTAGTCGGGCTGTCGTGGTGTCGTAAACGAAAGCTTGGTCCCGTGAACGCAACCGGTCAGTCCGCGATCTTTGGCAGGCGCAAGGAACCGCATACAGTCATCATCGCTCGCGGCAGCGAGATCAGGCACTTCACGATCCGGCCCTGGCTGGTTGTATTTCTCTGTTCGGCGCTGGCGGCGATCGCCATCGGTTACCTGCTGGCCACCTCCTATCTCGTGCTGCGCGACGACCTGATCGGCGCCACCACCGCGCGCCAGGCCCGCATGCAGCAGGCTTACGAAGACCGCATCTCGGCGCTTCGCGCCCAGGTCGACCGCATCACCAGCCGGCAGTTGCTTGACCAGCAATTGATGGAAACCAAGGTGAGCGAGCTTTTGGAGCGCCAGACGCAGCTCAGCCAGCGCCACGGCCGCCTCGGCCCGCTGCTCGACCGCGCCGAAAATGAAGTCGGCGCAGCGACGGCCGAAGATCCGGCAGTGCCGGCAAAGCCTGACAAACACGCCGAAGTGACCGGCAGCATCGCCCAGCCTGCTCAAAGCTACGCGCTGGCCAGCCTCGGCGCCGCCACTGGCACCGCCGACACCAGGCCGTTCTCCCTGTGGGCGACCCGCTCCGATCCGCTGCCGAACGATTCAGCCGCCGATCGTGCCGACAAACTGTTCATTTCGATCAACAAGTCGTTGAAATCCATCGAGAACGACCAGCTCACGCGCATCAGCATACTTGCTGATAACGCCTACAAGAATGCCGACGCCATAACCCAGGCGCTCGAGGCGGCCGGACTGCCGGTCGACAGTGATTTCGGCAAGAACGAAAGCGATGTCGGCGGACCGCTGATCCCGCTCGACAGCTCGATGTTTTTCGACAGCAAGGTCAAGGAACTGGACGAGGCGCTGGACACGCTCGACCAACTCAAGAAGGAAGCACGCCGGCTGCCGCTCGCGAATCCCGCACCCGGTCATTCCGTTACCAGCCCGTTCGGCGTGCGCACCGACCCGATCCTCGGCACGGCCGCCCTGCATTCGGGAATGGACTTCAGGGCGCCGATCGGCATGGCGGCCAAGGTCACCGCGCCAGGCGTGATCACCAAGGCGGGCTGGAATGGCGGCTATGGCCGCATGGTCGAAGTCGATCACGGCAATGGATTTGCCACGCGCTATGGACATCTCAGCGAAATCGACGTGACCGTGGGCGAAAAAGTGGATGCCGGCGCTGTCATCGGCAAGACCGGCAGCAGCGGTCGCTCGACCGGCCCGCATCTGCATTACGAAGTCCGCCACAATGGCGAAGCGATCGATCCTTTGCGTTTCCTCACGGTCGGCAAGAAGGTCGCGCAGTATCTCTAACGCACGGGCCCAGGCCGCCGCCATCCCGCGCCGTCCTCATTGCTTTTTCGCATCCTTGTCGCCGTTCAGGGCTTTTCCCTTTCGGGGCGACCGCAAATTGTCGAAGCCCATATAGTGGTCGGTATCAGATGTGTTCCATCTGCCGCCCAGGCAGATGATGGCAATGGCCGCGGCGAAGATCAGCAAGACATAAATCTTATCCATGTCCCGCTATCTAGGGCGCGGTGATCAGCCGGACACCGGCCGGCTTTTCCGCCGTAGCGGGCGCGCCCTCAAATGCGGCGCATTTTTGAATTCCATTTGACTGAATAAATATTTGGTGCCAACCTTGCCTCAACCGGGGACGCAAGGCATGGCATTGCGAGGGACCAATCAGGAGTTCGGGCGGCCGTACAACCGACGCATCGTGCTCGAATCGATCCGCCGGTACGGCCCCATCGCCAGGGGCGATATCGCCAGGCATGTCGGCCTCACCGTTCAAACCGTATCGACCATCGTTCGCGAACTGGAGGAGCAGGGTTACGTCCTGTCCGTACGCGAGGAGCCGAAGGGCCGTGGCCTGCCACCGGCGACGCTGCGCATCAATCCCGAGGGCGGCTATGCCGTCGGCATCCACCTGACGCCGCTGGGGATCGACGCGGCGCTGATCAATCTCAGCGGTGACGTGATTGACAGCTTGCACCGCGAGGCCCCCAACGCGACGCCCGATCATGCGTTCGACCAGGTCCGCGCCATGGTCCGCGACCTGACCGGAACGCGCGCCGCGGGCCGCGTCATCGGCATCGGCATGGCGCTTCCCGGCCCGTTCGGCGTGGACACGATGAGCTTCATCGGGCCGACCACAATGGCCGGCTGGAAGGACGTGGCGCTGCGCGAGCGGCTGACGGCGGCGACGGGATTGCCGGCCTTTTTCGACGGCGACATGGCTGCGGCCGCCGTGGGCGAGCGCCTCTACGGCATCGGCGCCCAGCATTCCGAATATTACTATCTCTATTTCGGCGTCGGACTTGGCAGCGCCATGATGCATGACGGCAGCGTGCTGCGCGGCGCCTGGGGCAATGCCGGCGAGATCGGCCATATTCCCGTCGTTCCCAATGGCGAGCTTTGCCCGTGCGGCAATCGCGGTTGCCTCGAACGTTATGTCTCGCTCGAAGCGCGAGGGCGCTGGAAGGGCAGCGATGCCGATTGGGTCGCCGAGGTCGGCCCGATCTTCCGCAACGCCATTGCCATCATCGAGAACCTTTTCGACCCCGAGACGGTCGTGCTCGGCGGGCTGGCGGCGCCGGACCTGCTCGAACGCCTGGCGAGATCGGCTGCGCCTCTGCACAATTCGGTTTCGGCCCGCAAGGACCGCAAGACGCCACGCATCGTCGTCGCCGGCGGCGGCCAGCAAGCCGTGCTGCGCGGCGCGGCCGCATTGGCCGTCTCTGGCGTGTTGTCGCCACGCTTCGGCCAGATGTTCACCGCCGAGCGCGAACGCGGCCGCGATATTCTGACAGCCGGGGAGGTTGCCTGATGAGCGAACCCCTGCTGGTGCTCGACAACGTCACCAAGAACTATGGCGCGATCCAGGCGCTGAAGGGCATCAGCTTCTCGATCGGCAAGGGCGAGGTGGTCGCGTTGCTGGGCGATAACGGCGCCGGGAAGTCGACGCTGGTCAAGATCATCGCCGGCGGCCTGGAGCCCACCTCCGGCCGCATGCTGTTCGAAGGCAAGGAGTTCCTTGCCAAATCCCCTGCCGAGGCCAAGGCGGCGGGAATCGAGACCGTCTATCAGGACCTGTCGCTGTGCACGAATGTCGACGTGGTGGCCAATTTCTTCATGGGCCGTGAGATCACGCGCAAGGTGCTCGGCATTCCAGTGCTCGACGAGCGGGCGATGGAGGCCGTGGTCGGCAAGGCGCTTGCCAGCGCCGGCACCCGCATTCCGTCTTTGCGCACCAATGTCGAGCATCTTTCGGGCGGCCAGCGGCAAGCCATCGAGCTCAACCGCTTCGTGCACTGGGGCGGCAAGCTGGTGCTGCTCGACGAGCCGTTTGCAGCGCTTGGCGTCGAACAGACGCGGCGCGGCCTCGACATGATCCGCCAGGTGGCGAACCAGGGCATCGGCGTCGTCATCATCACCCACATCATGCAGCAGGCCTTCCAGGTCGCAGACCGGATCGTAGTGATCCGGCAAGGCGTCGTGGCCGGCGATGTCGCACGCAACAAAACAAGTCCCGATGCGGTGATCAACATGATCACCGGGGAGACGCTTGCCGGTGCCGGACCGGCGGGCTGAGGGACAAAAGAGGGGTCCGGCACTAGAGGAGCCAACGACATGAAACGAATACTTCTTTCTGTCCTCGGTATCCTGGCACTGGCAGTTGCCACGCTCACGCCGGCATTCGCCCAGTCCAAGGGTACCGTCTACTACATGGTGCCGACCTTGCTCGATGAGTTCCAGACCGGCTCGGTGAGCGCGCTGGAACTGTTCCTGAAACAGGTCGGCTACGAGATGAAGACGCTGAACGCCGACAACAAGACCGACGCCCAGCAATCGCAGATGAACGACGTCATCGCGCTGAAACCGAAGGCGATCATCCTGGCCGCCGTCGACTTCAACGCGCTGAAGCCGTCGATCGAGGCCGCGCGCGCGGCCGGCATACCTGTCGTGGAATTCGATCGCCAGATCACCTCCACTCCGTCCGACTTCACCTCGGTAGCCGGCACTGTCGAGATCGGCCACGTCGCCGCCGAACAGGCCGAAGCGCTGCTGAAGGCCAAGAACGGCGCTGTGAAGGGCAAGATCCTGCAGGTGCTCGGCGACCCCGGCGATCCCTACACGCTCGACATCCAGAAAGGCTTTGAAGAGAAGATGAAGGCGTTCCCGGACGTCAAGATCATCTCGCTGCCGGCCATGCAATGGGAGGCCAGCAACGCCGGCACCATCGTCGCCGACCAGATGCTTGCCAACCCCGACATCGACTTGATCTTCAGCCACGCCGCGCATCTTTCGGTCGCCGCCGTCGCCTCGCTCGAGGCCGCCGGCAAGAAGCCGGGCGACGTCATGCTGATGAGTTCGAACGGCGCGCCGGTCGGCCTCGACCTGATCCGCAAGGGCTGGCTCAACGTCGAAGTCGAACAGCCGCTCTACGCGCAGGCCGCGGCGGTCGCCATGTTCATGGACAAGGTCGTCAACAAGCAGGAGATCAAGCCCGGCGACTATGACGTGCTTGGCCTGAAATCGGTGGTGACCAAGGAGGCCTGGGGCCCGAACATCAAGATCCCGGGTGCCGCGATCACCAAGGAGAACGTCGACAACCCGGCCTTCTGGGGCAACCAGAAGCCGCCGAAGGACACCGTGAAGTCCGTCGAATAAACCTTCCCCAGAACGGCTCCGGGCCACCCGCCCGGAGCCGCCCTGCCCGGCAGAATTGCCCGGCATAGAGCCGCCGCGGCATTCGAACCCAAACCGGATCAGCCCATGAGCCCCCGCACCCGTCAAATCCTCGAGTTCGTCCTCGATAATCTCGTCTGGTTCATGCTGGTCTTCGTGCTGGTGGTGTTCTCCCTTTTCATTCCCAACTATTTCCAGCTCGGTATTTTCGCCAACATCATCGAAGCCTCCAGCGTGCTAGGCGTGATGTCGATCGGCCTGGCGCTGGTCATCATCGCCGGGCACATGGACCTGTCGGTCGAATCGGTGGCTGCGCTCAGCGCCATGGTGGTCGGCATCCTGTTCTGCTCTTCGGGCATCGGCTTCGGCGTACAGTTGCATCCGGACTGGCTGATGGTGCCGGTCTCGCTGCTGCTGGCGCTTGCCGTCGGCGGCGTCATCGGCGCCTTCAACGGTGTCCTGGTCGTCAAGGTCAAGATGAGCGCCTTCATCATCACGCTGGCCTCCTACATCTGGGTGCGCGGCCTGGTGCTGGTCATTTCCGGCGGCCGTTCGGCGCAGGATCTGGCGCCTGCCATCCGCTGGTTCGGCATCCAGCGGCTGATCGGCCTGCCGCTCACCGCCTGGATCGCGATCGCCTGCTTCGTCGTCTTCTCGCTGATCATGGCCAAGACGCCTTTCGGCAGGCATCTGGTGATGATCGGCGGCAACGAGACGGCGACCTTCCGCGCCGGCATCCGCGTCAACCGCAACCTGATCATCGCCTTCGTGCTTGCCGGCGCCATAGCCGGCCTTGCCGGCTGGCTGCTCGCCATCCGCACATCGGGCGCCACCGCCAATCTCGGCGTTGGCCTGCTGTTCAACGCCTTCGCCGCCGTCGTCATCGGCGGCGTCAGCCTGAAAGGCGGCGTCGGCACCTTACCCGGCGTCTATGCCGGCGTGCTGCTTTTGTCGGCCATCAACACGGCGATCAATCTGATGGGCCTGCCCGCCAACTTCACCCAGGTCATTCACGGCTTGCTGGTGCTGGCGGCGGTCCTGCTCGACGCCTTCAAGCAAACCATTCGCCAGAGGCTCGCATGACCGTACGGCCAGAGACCGGAAGACTGTCGGGCAAAGTAGCGCTGATCGTCGGCGCCGCGCGCGGCATCGGCAAGGGCATCGCCCAACGTTTCGCCGAAGAAGGCGCCAGGCTTGTGCTTGCCGACACCGAGATCGAGGTGGGGCGAGCGACCGCCAGTGAACTTGACGCCGCCTTCATCGGCACGGACATCTCGCTTTTGGCCGATGTCGAGGCCGCCGTCGCGCTGGCGCTCGCGCACCATGGCCGCCTCGACATCATCGTCCAGAACGCCGGCATTTATCCCTGGCAATTGCTGGAGAACACCAGCCCGGACGACTGGGATCGCGTCATGGCGGTCAATCTGCGCGGCAGTTTCAATGCCGCTCGCGCCGCACTGGTGCCGATGAAGGCGCAGCGCCGCGGGCGCATGCTGTTCACCTCCTCGATCACCGGACCGCACGTCACCAGTCCCGGCCACGGCCACTATTCCGCGACCAAGGCAGGCATAAACGGGCTGATCCGTTCGGCGGCGCTCGAATTCGCCGGCTACGGCATAACCGTCAACGGCGTCGAACCCGGCAACATTCTCACCGAGGGAATGGAGCTTCACCGGGGTGCTGCCTTCATCAAGAACATGGAAGACGCCATTCCGCTCGGCCGGCTGGGCAGCCCGCGCGACGTCGCCAATGCCTTCCTGTTCCTGGCCTCCGACGATGCCAGCTACATCACCGGCACCACGATTGTCGTCGATGGCGGGCAATTGCTGCCGGAGGGGAGCGACTTCAGGCTGGCGCCGCCGTGAACAACGCGTGAGGGGAACAAGAAAGCCGGCGCACATCATCACTGATGCCAAGCGCAACCGCAGCGTTCCCGCTGGCGGTAATCGACGGGGATTTGGCCCACCGGAACCTCATGGCGATACACCCGTTCTTCCATGTGTGATTCAGGAGATAGCCACAATGGATTGGAACCGCGTCGAAGGAAACTGGAAGCAGGTCAAGGGTAAAGTCAAGGAGCAGTGGGGGAAGCTCACTGATGATGATCTCGACCGCATCGCCGGCAAACGCGATCAGCTTGAGGGCATTATCCAGGAACGCTACGGCATCGAGAAGGATCGCGTACGCCGAGACGTCGACGACTGGTATAGTCGGCAGGGCTGGTAGATAGCAGAGCTGCCATAAAAGGCGTCTTCCCGAGAGCCGTTATGCCTACGGTCGACGGGCTCCCCGCCTCTCCCGGCCGTCCGCATGATGGCGCGCGGCGCACAAGAAGCACAACGTCTACACCTTCAATATCTGCGGCCAGAAAGCCGATATGCGCTATCTACGCTAGGGATGAACAGCCGAACCACAAGCCCCTTGAGATCGGCTGGAACTCGCGCATGTCGCGCAGATGTTCCGTTATCGCGGAATATCGAACCAGAAGGTTTTCTGGCATTATACTTCTTGGCGGACCCCAACCCGCCTGGCCGGCGTCCTGCAAGTCGGGTTTACCCCACCCGCCCCCAAAAAAGGGCGCCGGCCACCTTGGCTCGGCACGGCGCCAAGTACATCGTTATTCAAGCAGCCCCACGCCATGATGTTGCAGGTCAAGGAGCGACGCAATCGACGCCCAAGCGGCAGCAACCGAGAAGCCGACCTCCCACTGATGCCAAACGTAATCGTGTTAACCCCCGGCGCCATCACTCATCCAACGGGCACGTGCCGTCGATATGGTAGAGCGGCAAATATGAGGACTATCGCCTTCACTTCGCCGACCCGCCGCGACGAAGGCGTTCGTTGACCATTTTGGCGGAGACATGTTCGATCGCAAAAATCCGAAATGTTTGGCGCCGCACAGCGACAGAGTGGCTCACTAGCGACATGCTGTCGCGGCCATTTCCGTCACCACAAGTTTCTCGAAGTGTGAAAGATTTGTGACAAATGTCTGGTCAAACGCGTTGGATCGCATTAAAGGCGCATTAAACAGCAACCGCGCGCAGAGCCGATGGGGAGTATGGGCCTTTGTACAAGATGAGACTGACAGCTTCACTTGGGATGCTATATTTATTGAGTCTGACGGTGTCGGCTCACGCATATCTCGACCCGGGCACCGGGAGCATGCTGCTGCAGGGCTTGATTGCAGGTGTCGCGGCGGGCACCACCGTGTTAACCATCTATTACAATCGCCTCAAACTGCTGTTGGCGCGCATTTTCGGTAAGAATCGTACAGACCGGAAATGAAAGGTTCAGGACTAGTTTTTGAGGATGGATCGTTCCGAGATCCTTCCGGGTCGGTCTTTGTTTCCGATGGCCGGGTTTTCCGCACAGTGACCGACCAGGGCAAAGCGAGCTATGAGGCCGCCCGGGATGCGGGCATCCTGCTACGTTACGCCGAGCTGGATAAAATAGTCCGGACCAGTGAGGTCGCCCCCGCAGATTGGCCCGAGGTCGTAGGAAAACCAGCTTACGTGTTGGAACACGGAGCGATACCATTCGTGAGCTATCCCTACGAATGGTCTTTCGGTGCGTTGAAGGCAGCAGCCCTGCATCATCTTGACCTGCAAATACAACTATTGACCGAGAATTTTGTCCTTTCTGACGCAAGCGCCTACAATGTGCAGTTCGTTGGCTCCAAGCCCATCTTCATCGATATCCTCTCTGTTAGGCCATATCGGGACGGGGAGTATTGGACGGGTCACAGACAATTCTGCGAGCAGTTTCTTAATCCGCTGCTTCTCCGAGCTGTGAAGGGAATCGCCCACAATTCATGGTTCAGGGGTGCGCTGGAGGGCATTTCCACCCGCGATTTTGCTCGCTTGCTGACATTTTCTGAGCGATTTTCGTGGAACATGTTGACCCACGTCACGCTGCAAAGTCGCCTTGAACAGAGCTCCGTGAATGATCCCAGCAACGCTGTCAAAAGGGTTAGCCGAAGCAGAAAGCTACCGCGGGCGGGGTATCACGGCATTTTATCCCAATTGCGCCGGTGGATCGCACGTCTAGAGCCGGCCGACACCGGCAAGACTGTGTGGGGCGCATACGCGAGTATGAACACCTACTCCAGTCAAGAGGCCTCGACAAAGCGGCAAATGATCCACGATTTCGCGGCATCCGGCCAAGTCGCCACCGCAATCGATCTGGGCTGCAATACTGGCGACTTTTCGGTCGCCGCTTTGGAGGGTGGCGCGAAAGCGGTAGTTGGCTTCGATTTCGATCAGACCGCAGTCGACATCGGATTTTTGCGGGCCGCGTCAGCTAAAATGAACTTTCTTCCGTTGTGGCTGGATGCTGCGAACCCCAGCCCTGATCAAGGATGGGCTCAGAAGGAACGAAAGGGTTTCTCGTCGAGATTCAGAGCTGATGCGGTTCTTGCTCTCGCTTTTGAGCACCATCTTGCCATTGGCAGAAACGTGCCTTTGCACCAGGCCGTCAAATGGATTGTTGACGTTGCTCCCACCGGCATAATCGAGTTCGTCCCCAAGGATGATCCAACAATTCGACAGATGCTTGCTCTTCGAGAGGATATCTTCCCCGATTATAGCCCTTCTTCGTTCGAATGCGCACTTACGTCCGTTTCCCGCATTGCGAAGAAACAAACAGTGTCGGCCACCGGCCGTACACTTTATCAATTCGATAGGCGATGAAATAAAAAGAGATGGTACTTTATCGGATATTTTCGAATGAGTATTAACGCCAATCGCATTGTTAGAATTTCGACGGCATTTCTTGCCTTACTGTTTCCAATATTAGTCCTTTTCGTTTTTTTTCCGTTGGAGCTTTATGCGAAAAACGCCAAGGAATTGGGGTATGATATTTGGCTCCCCACTATTTTCTTTTATGGCGGCGCATTTATCTTGATATTTGTATGCGCTCTAACCTTGTTCGGAATTCGGGATTTCATAAAAAAGGCGTATTTGCTTCTAGGGGCCTTCGTATTACTCGCCGACGTTTTTGCCCCCGTTCAGCTGAGTCGCTTAGATGGCGCAGCATTCACAAGCCCGGAGCCCATCTCCATCACTGCGGTAGAAGTTGCTATCTTGGTCGCGCTGTTGGCGGTGGGTGCAGTTACGACTCTAGGCACGCTGGTTCGGGTTTTTGCCATCCTGTCGATCGCGTTAATTGCCGGATTGGCCACTGTCGCTGCGGGCCTGCCGGTGCCACCGGCTGAAACCGAAAACTCTCCTAAATCCGGCTTGTCTATAAATGGCCGCTCGGACCTTCCAAATATATATCACTTTCATCTCGATGAGATGCAGTCAGATTTTGCACTTGCCGCGATCGAAGAGATGAATGACCGGAGCATTTTTCGCGGGTTTACGTTTATGCGCCGGAATATTTCAAATTATCCTTATACGTTGTCGTCGGTTGCGAGCTATCTGACCGGCACCATATTTCGGAATGGAAGCTTTCCCGCCTGGAGGGCGGCCTTCGATCAAGGATTGCTGAAAGATCTTCGGACGGATGGTTACGCAGTTGATGTTGTGGGGCTTCCGGAGATATTGCAGACAAATGTTGCAGATGTATTTTTCACGCCAGAGCAGATCACCAAGTACCAATACTCGCTCAAACACCCGCAAATTGTCGAATTTTCTGGATTATTGTTTGCAAAATTGTTTCCAAATTTCTTGACAAATGAGGCCTTGGGGTGGGGACACTCGGCCGGCGAGCGGATTAGCGCAGTATTTGAGCGCAAAGCGGAAAGCTACATCCCGAAGACCGTAGAACAAGGCGTCCATCCATTTCAGGCTGTTGTGGGGATGAAATATCTGATCGCGAATGAACAGCGGTTTGCCGCACGCGGTAGATACACATTGTTCCAAGCGATCCTTCCTCATGGCCCCTACGTGCTCGATGCAAATTGCATGGTCGATCCCGAACGTGCGGCGGTCGGGGTCCAGGCTGCCTATAGGTCTCAGGCCAGTTGCGCCATGAAGCTTGTTGTGGAGTTCTTGCAAGAGCTCAAGCGACTGGACCGCTATGACGACGCCATTATCGTCATACAATCTGACCACGGGTCCGGGTGGGCAGGCTTTTTGAATGGACTCGGTGGCTCAGAGATGAGTCCGCCGTATCACTCCGGCATCACCGCATTTGGAGGCACCACCGCAGCATTTGAAAGCAGGTCGATGGCAACCCTCATGATTAAGCCCTCTCAATCGGACTCTGATTTTGCGGTATCTGACGGAGAATCGCAGTTGATCGACGTCTATCCCACAATAATGGACGCGATCGGGCACCAGCCTAACCGACCTCACGATGGTCTGAGTTTGTTGCCCTGCCTAACAGGATCCTGTGAAAGCATCCGCGTGCGCCCGCAAAAATTCTTTGTCTATCCGCACGATGGGGGCATTTCTCCGCTGCTAGCCAATACCGTAGTGTTCACGGCCGGACATGCAGTCTTCACACAAACCGAGACTATACCGGTGCCGTAGCGGTTGAACCGCTTGAATATCGCGATGCGTCCCCCCTCGGCCCGCCCGGTTCATGGACGTTGGGCGTTCCGGTGCGGTCGAGGCCAACGCCGCGCCAGCGGCGCTTCGATCGAGGCGATCTCGGCCAAGATGGCCAATTCAATCGACCAGAACAAGGCGCTCCAGAAGACGTACATGCCGGTCAATCTGGTAGCCGTCTGCGCAGCCCGACGTAGGGGCAGGAAACTGCTCGGCCAGGAACGGAATGAATACGAAAAGTTGAAACTCTCCGGAAAATGAGAGTTGAAACTTTTTCAAGGGGCGGTAGCTAACCCCTTGAAACTAATGGCGCGAGTGACGGGGCTCGAACCCGCGACCTCCGGCGTGACAGGCCGGCACTCTAACCAACTGAGCTACACCCGCGCATTGACGAGCACGTGTCAGCCGTGTTCGTCGTTGGGCGCTGGATAAGGGGTTCGCCACCGGGTGTCAAGCGCACGAAACCATCATAACATCAAACTGGAGAAGGTTTTTTGACAGCCGGCGTTTTGTTCGCAAATACGGCCCGCAACCACGGCGTCCCACACTCATTTGGCCTTGCGAAGCTGGTCCCGACCGCTTAAAGGTCCGGCCCGGAGCGGGCGATTAGCTCAGTTGGTAGAGCGCTTCGTTTACACCGAAGATGTCGGCGGTTCGAGCCCGTCATCGCCCACCATTCAGGCGCCTTTCATTCAAAACGCCTCAGCCCCTTGCCAGCAGCGCCTCGACCTCGTGCAAGTCCGGCATGGACGGCGCGGTGCCTGGCCTCGTCACCGAAATGCCCGCAACGGCGCAGGCAAAGCGCACGGCTTGCAGGGGCTCCATCCCACGCGACAGCGCGGCGGCCAGGCCGCCATTGAAGGCATCGCCGGCTCCCGTGGTCTCGACCACCGGGCCGGCGCTGACGGCGGCGACATGTTCGGACCGATCCCTCGTGTGCAGCAATGCGCCTTTCTCTCCCAACGTGACGATGACGGCGCCGGCGCCCTTTTCGAGCAGCTTGCCGGCGGCTGCGCGGGCGTCATCGACAGAGGCGACCTTCATGCCGGTCAACTCCTCCGTCTCCGTCTCGTTGGGCGTGAGGTAGTCGCAGAGCGAATAGATGCGGTCGGGGAGCCTGGCCGCTGGAGCCGGGTTGAGGATGGTCGTCACCCCTGCCCCGCGCGCGATCTCCAACGCCCGCAGCGCCGCCTCGATGGGCTGTTCGAGTTGCGTCACGAAGACGCCGGCACCACGAATCAGGGCGGCATTGGCCTCGATGTCGTCGGGCGAGATCAGCATCGCCGCGCCGGGGCTGACGATGATGGCGTTGTTGCCGGTGCCCTCCTCGACGAAAATATAGGCAGCGCCCGTATAGCTGTCGGGCGTGTCGATCACGGCATTCTTCACGCCGGCGTCCTTCCAGGTGCGCTTGGCCATGTCGGCGAAGGCATCGACGCCGAGGCGCGTGAGGAAGGTTGCATCGGCGCCGAGCTTACCGGCCGCAACCGCCTGGTTCGAACCCTTGCCGCCGGGACCGAGGGTGAAGGACGTTCCGAGGATCGTCTCGCCCATGCGCGGCTGCCGCGCGGCGCGATAGGCCGTGTCGGCGACAAAGACTCCGAGGATGACGATCGGCTTGCCGGCCAGCATGCCGCTACTCCGCATCCGGCGGGACCACGCCCTTGCGGAAGGCAAAACAGCCGTAGAACCGGCGCTCGCCGGTCTGGATGACGCAGTAAGCCTGCTTGGCGCGCTCGTAGAAAGCGTAGCGCTCGACCGGCAGCATCGGCCATGGCTTGCCCTCGGCGGCGTCGATCTCCTTTTGCACTTCCTGCTGAACGGGCGGGATCTCGTCCGGCTTGCCGACGATCTCCATGCGCGCGGCTGAATCGTCGACGAATGTATCCAGCGGGTAGAGCGACAGCACCGCCTTCACGACTTGCGCCGCCGGCGCGTCGATGCGCAGCAGCCGCCCGAGCGCCGTCTGGCGCGCCACCGAATCGGAGGGGAAGTTGGTGTCGGCGATAATCAGGTCGTCGCCGTGTCCCATCGCCCGCAATGCCTGGAGCACGTCGGCATTGAGGAGCGGATTGATCCCTTTGAGCATGATATTCCTCGTGAAATGAGTTTGAGATCAGAGACGCCTGCCGGTCTCGGCATCGAACAGATGGATGTGGTCGAGCCGCGGCCTGAGCTTGAGCGTATCGCCGGGCTTGAAGTCGTGGCGTTCGCGGAACAGCGCCACCATCTCGCCGTCCCCGAAACGCAGGAAGACCAGGGTTTCCGAGCCAGTCGGCTCGACCACCGAAATCTTGGCAGGCACGCCATCGGCATGAATCTCGAGATGCTCCGGCCGCACGCCATAGACGACGGCGCGCCCTTCCTCCGCAGCGCTGCCGGGCGCGACCGGGAACAGAGCGCCGGCGATGTCGACACCGCCCTTGCGCGCGACGCCCTTGAGCAGGTTCATCGACGGAGAGCCAATGAAGCCGGCGACAAACAAGTTGGCAGGCCGGTCGAACAGTTCTAGCGGTGCGCCGACCTGTTCAATGCGGCCGTCGCGCATCACCACGATCTTGTCGGCCATGGTCATGGCTTCGATCTGGTCATGCGTGACATAGATGGTGGTGGTCTTCAGCCGCTGGTGCAGTTCCTTGATCTCGGTGCGCATCTGCACACGCAGCTTGGCGTCGAGATTTGAGAGCGGCTCGTCAAACAGGAACACCTGCGGGTTGCGCACGATGGCGCGGCCCATGGCGACGCGCTGGCGCTGGCCGCCGGAAAGCTGCCGGGGATAGCGTTTCAGATAAGGGTTGAGGTCGAGGATGTCGGCGGCGCGCTTGACCCGCTCGGCAACCACGGCCGGATCGGTTTTGCGCAGCTTGAGCGCAAAGGCCATGTTCTGCTCGACTGTCTTGTGCGGATAGAGCGCATAGTTCTGGAACACCATGGCGATGTCGCGCTTGGCCGGCGGCAAGTGGTTGACCACACGGTCGCCGATGGCGATCGTGCCGCCGGAGACGGTCTCCAGCCCCGCCACCATTCTCAGCAGCGTGGACTTGCCGCAACCCGAAGGACCGACCAGCACCACGAATTGGCCGTCAGATATATCGACGCTGACTTCGTGCAGAACCTTGACGGTTCCAAACGCCTTGGCCACTTTGCTGATCGCGACTTGAGCCATATCTCCCCCATCGGCTCCATTGCCGTATGCGCAGAAGCTAACCAACGCGACCTGCCAGGGCAAGCCGGTCTCTTCCCGACAAAAACCCGGTCTCGTTGACACGGCGTTTGGTTGCGAGAATAGTGACGGGCGCTGGTCCGAATACCGGTCGCCCGAACCAAAAAAACGGAACTTCAATCGAGCAGGTGGGGTCCTGCATCGTTCGTTTCCGAACCGGGAGAATCGTTTGGCGCTCCAGCGCCTGAGAAATTTGGCCGCATTCACAACAGATATTCTGGGAGGAACATCGATGAAAACAGGTCTCTACGAAACGCTGGTCCGCGCGGGGGCAACCCGACGCGACATATTGAAGGGCGCGGCCTCGATGGCCGCGATCGCTGCCACATCCGGCGCCGGGCTCGGCGCCCTCACGCGCCCGGCCTCCGCCGCCAGCGAGCTGCGCTCGAAAATCCTGCAGATCCCCGGCGTGGGCAAGGGTCAGCCGACCGACGCCGACTTCCAGAAGGTCGGCGAGCTCTGCCTCGAGGCGACCAAGGCCAATGTCAAGGAAGGCGAATTCGCCGGCGTCGAGCTTACCTTCATGGGTCTCAACAACCAGAACCTGCACAATGTGCTGTTCCGCGGCTTCCTGAAGCCCTGGGAAACCTATACCGGCGCCAAGATCAACTGGATCGATCTGGCGCAGGCCGACTACAATGCCCGTCTGCAGCAGTCGATCGCCACCGGCACGGTCGACTTCGACATCATCGAGATGGGCGCGCCGTTCGAGGGCGACGTCTGCGGCAAGGGCCTCACGTCCGAGATGCCCGACTGGGTCAAGACCCAGATCGATTTCGACGACCTCGTCAACTATCTGAAGCCGCCTGTCGGCACCTGGAACGGCAAGCAGTACCGCGTGACCGTCGACGGCGACGCGCATAATTTCAATTACCGCACCGATGTGTTTTCCGATGCCGACCTCGCCAAGGCCTGGAAGGACGGCGGCGGCGGCGGTGAATGGGGCGTGCCGAAGACCTGGCAGCAGGTCCAGGCTGTCACCAAGTTCCTCAAGGGCAAGCAGGTCAAGGGTCAGGACGTCTACGGCTATCTCGACGCGCCGAAACCCTGGGGCGGATTCGGCTTCTATTTCCTTGGCAGCCGCGCCACCGCCTACGCCAAGCACCCCGACGACAAGGCCTGGCTGTTCGACGCCGACACGATGAAGCCGCGCATCAACAATCCGGCCTGGGTGCGCGCTATACAGGACGTGATCGACGCGCTGCCTTCGGAGCCTGCCGACCAGATCAACGCCGATCCAAACACCACCGCCTTCCAGCAGTTCCTGGCCGGCACCGGCTCGATGGTCACCTGGTGGGGCGATGTCGGCTCGAACGTCAAGACCAACGACTCCTCCGTCGTGGGCGACGTCACCGGCTTCTCGATCCTGCCCGGCTCCGACGATGTCTACAACTCCAAGACCGGGCAGTGGGACAAACTCGCCAGCGGACCGAACTATGCGCCGAACTGCGCCTATCTCGGCTGGGGCGTATACGTCATGGCCCGCGTCGATAGCGACGAGAAGAAGAAGAAGGCGGCATGGTCCGCCGCCGCCCATCTCGGCGGCAAGGACCTGTCGATCTGGACGGCGATGTACCCGTCGGGCTTCCAGCCCTACCGCAACTCGCATTTCGACATTCCGGAATGGGTGGCGGCGGGCTATGACGAAGCCTTCATCACCTCCTATCTCAAGTCGGAATCGGACAGCTACAACCACCCGAACGCGGCGATCGAGCCACGCATTCCCGGCATCTTCCAATATTATTCAGCCGCCGAGGACATTCTGGCAAACACCTTCGCCGGCAAGATGAAGGCACAGGAAGGCGCAGACGCCATTGCCGCGGCCTGGGAGAAGCTGACCGACCAGATCGGCCGCGACAACCAGATCAAGCTCTACAAGGCCTCGCTCGGCCTGTAGGCAGGCGTTATGATGGATCACGGCCCGGCGGAACGTCGTCGCCGGGCCGTATCTTGGCCGGCTTCGGCCGGTCATTTGCGCAAAAGAGGCAAGAGGCGTGGCTGACCAGACTTCGACCACGAATGCGTGGCCGGCAAATTCCGTACCGACCGATCTGATCCCGCCCGGCCGCAAACGGCTTGGTTGGGCCCTGATGGCCGTCGCGACGCTCGGCCTTCTGGCAACGATCCTGGTGCAAATCCTCTACAAGAGCGAGGTCGACACGATCGGCTTCGAGACATGGCGGCCCGTGGTCTACGCCTATGTGCTGTGGGGCGTGGCACTCGGCGTCGGCCAGGTGCTGACGCGCGGCGAAGACGGCCAGCGGGCGCTGTTCCTGCTGCCGGCGCTGCTGTTCACCATCGCCATGGTGATCTTCCCGACCCTGTTCGGCTTCTACATCGCGCTGACCGACTGGAACCTGAGTTCGTTCTCGGGCCGCAAGTTCAACGGGCTCGACAATTTCTGGCAGATGCTCGGCGATCCCTATTATCGCAACGCGCTGTTCAACATGGTGCTCTATGTGCTGGCGGTGCTGGTCGAATATGTCATCGCCTTCGGCCTGGCGCTGCTGCTCAACGCGCAGATCCGGGCGCGCAAATTCTTCCGCGTCGTCTTCCTGATGCCGCTGATGCTGTCGCCGGTCGCGGTCTCGTGGATGATTGGCAAATCGCTGATGGAGTACCGGTTCGGGCCGGCGGCGACGCTGGCCCGCCACCTCGGCTGGGACAACCCCGCTTTCTTCTCCAACCCGATCACCGCCCGTATCTCGATCATGATGCTCGACGCCTGGACCTTCATCCCCTTCATGATGATCATGCTGCTTGCCGGCCTGCAGGCGATGTCGCGCGAGGTGCTGGAGGCCGCGCGCGTCGACGGCGCCACGGCCTGGCAAACCTTCTGGCAGGTCACCTTCCCGCTGATGCTGCCGGTGTCGGTGACCGCCGTCGTGTTGCGCATCATCTTCAAGCTGAAACTGGCAGACATCATCATCACGGTCACTTCGGGTGGTCCCGGCGGCGCCACCGATTCCGTGTCGAGCTTTATTTATCGCGAGTACCGGGACCGTTCCAATGTCGGCTACGGCACGATGCTGGCGATGGCCTATCTCGTCATCATCGTGGTGTTCGTGACCTGGCTGCTGAAGGTCGCCAACCGCTTCGTGCGCAATGTGAACTAGTGCGGCAGGGATCATGAGCGTTCATCCCACCGACTATACCGTCTCCGAAATCCGCTCACCGGCGAGCTTCATCACCAGCCGCGTCTTCATCTATGGCGCGCTTGTGTTCTGGGCCTTCATCTGCCTCTTTCCGATCTACTGGACGATCACGACCTCGTTCAAGTCGGCGGTAGACGTGACCCAGGGGCATCTGATCCCCTTCGTCGACTTCCAGCCGGACTGGAAGGGCTGGCGATCGCTTGGCCTGTCGCCGGATTCGATCTTCCAGACGTCGACCGTCCGCGACGAATTCTTCAAGCGCTTCATGAATTCGGTCATCACTTCGGTCGGCGCGTCGAGCCTCGCCATCGTCATCGGCAGCCTCGCCGCCTACGGCCTCACGCGCTACCGCTATCACTTCGCCTGGTTCAAGAACGAGGACATTTCCTTCTTCTTCCTGTCGCAGCTCATCCTGCCGCCGGTCGTGCTCGCACTGCCGTTCCTGGTGCTTTACCGCGAAGTCGGACTGCTCGACACGCGCATCGGGCTGATCCTGCTCTACACGCTGATGGTGCTGCCGATCGTCATCTGGATCATGCGCGACCAGTTCAATTCCATCCCGGTCGAGCTCGAGGAAGCGGCCCTCGTCGACGGGTTGTCGATCTGGGGCGCGTTCTTTCGCATCGTCATGCCGATCGCCCTGCCCGGCATGGTCGCGGCTTTCATCCTGGCGATGGTGCTGTGCTGGAACGAGTATTTCTTCGCCGCCCTTTTGACCTCGACCGACGCCAAGACAATTCCGGTCATGGTGGCGAGCCAGACCGGTTCGCAAGGCATCAACTGGTGGTCGATGGCAGCGCTTGCCACGGCGGCAATCGCGCCCTTGGCCGTCATCGGCATCGCGCTGGAGCGCTACCTGATCATGGGTATGACCGCGGGAGCGGTGAAATAGGCGGCGCCGTCCTTACCTTCTCCACAAGGGAGAAGGAGAACCGCGCTAGCCCCTCAGGATCGTGCGCAGGTGATCCATGATCATGGCAACGCCCTCTGCTCCGAGCGCAGCCGAGGCATCCGGAGCGCTGGCCGTATACCAGCTCGTATTGTCGGCGAAATGGCCGGCATCGACAGCCTCAGGGCATAGCGCCAGCATCAGCGAGGTCTCGCCGATGCCGGCATGATCGAACGGGTACTTGCCGTTCATCTCGGCCGGCATCAGCGGATGCACCTGCACCCAGTTGAAAAAATTGCTGCCCTCGGCATGCTCGGCATAGTAGGCGGCCATCGCCTCGGAGCCCCACCAGCCTTCACCTCGTTCCTTCTCAAGGAAGCGGAAGATCGCCTGACGTCCGGCGGCCTTGAAGGCGAGATCGGTCGGCATGCCGGCGGCGAAATTCTCGGTCTGGTGGTGGATTATGGCGTGGATGTTGCGAAAACCGATGCGCAGCAGGCTGTAGAACAGTTCCTCCGCGAAGGGCGCCAGTTGATTGCCGCCAACCTGCACCGAGCCTGTGCCCTCCGGCGGCGCCACGGCGTAGCTCGCCGCGCCGTAGTAGAAGGGCGGCAGGATGACGATCTCCCGCTCCTTCTCAAACAGCTCCAGCGTCTTGACGACCGCCAGCGTGTCCATGCCGACCGCCATGTGCTCGCCATGGTATTCGAGCACGCCGAGCGGCAGGGCGATCGGCCAGTTCTGGGCGATCGCCTTGCGGATCTGGTGCGGCAGCATCAACTCGTAGCGCATCGCACTACTCCATATTGGTGTGACGGGCCCGCATCGCCTCCGGCGAGGCCGCGGTCAGACCCCTGAGTTTCAGCACCATGACCTCGAACAGCAGGAACAGCGCGCCTTCGAACACCGATCCCATCGGCAGGACCGATGTTTTTTGCGGACCCTGGTCGTCGGCCATGGTCTGCGCCGGCACGAGCAGCGTGAAGTCGGCCAAGCGCGCTGCACTGCCGCCGGGCTGAGCGGTCAGAAGCAGAACCGTCGCGCCGGCCTAGCGCGCCACCTGCATCAGGGTTAGCACGGTCGCGGTTTCTCCAGGCCCGGAACTGACCAGGAAGATATCGCCCTGCCCCACGGGCGGCGTGGCCATGTCGCCGACCACCGACACCGGGAGGCCCAGATGATGGAGGCGCATGGCGAAGCCCTTGACCTGCAAGGCCTCGCGGCCGCAGCCATAGACGACGATCTGGCGTGCTCCTGCAAGTATCTCGCAGGCGGCATCGATCCGGCCGTCGTCGACGCGCGCCAGCACAGTGCCGAGCTCGTCCAGAGCGGTCCTGAACATCTGCGAGCCCCCATCGCTCACGACGGTGCCGTCCAACGATCCGAGGTCGAAGAAGAGTGGAAATTCCCGGTCACGTCTCTCCCCGAACAGCTTGTTTTTATTCATGCTATCACCGCCAAAATCCGTGTCCAACGCCCCTGCGCGCTTTTGCTGTGCCACGAGCGTGATAGTGTCATGTCAGACAAATCAATGAGGCAAACGGCAGGATATGAAGACACGGCATTTCGACCGCATCGGCAATGGCGGCATCAGCTTCACCGAACTCGGCTTCGGCACGGCGCCGCTCGGCAACCTCTACCGCGCGGTCTCCGACGAGGACGCCAATGCGACGCTGGAGGCTGCATGGGCGACCGGCTGCCGCTATTACGACACCGCGCCGCTCTATGGGCTTGGCTTGTCGGAGACGCGGCTCAACCCCTTCCTGCGCGGCAAGAAGCGCGACGACTACGTGCTGTCGAGCAAGGTCGGCCGCATCATGCGCGCCTGTCCGCCGCAAGAGCGCACCGGCATCGGCAAGTTCTTCGACACGCCGTCGCGCAAGGAGGTCTACGACTACAGCTATGACGGCGTGATGCGCTCCTTCGAAGCGTCCCTGGAACGGCTCGGCGTCGACCGCATCGACATTCTGTTCGTGCACGACGTCGACATCTTCACCCATGGCAGCAAGGAAGCGTCCGACCAGCGCATAGAGGAGTTTATGCGCTCCGGCTATTACGGGCTGCTTGCCTTGCGCGACCAGGGCGTCATCAAGGCCTTCGGTGGCGGCATCAACGAATGGCAGGTTGCCCAGACATTGGCCGAGCGCGGTGATTTCGATCTGTTCCTGCTCGCCGGCCGCTATACGCTGCTCGAGCAGGAGGCGCTGACATCCTTCCTGCCGCTCTGCCAGAAGCGCGGCATCGGCATCGTTTTGGGCGGCCCCTACAATTCCGGAATCCTGGCCACGGGGCCGAAGCCGGGTGCCTTCTACAACTACACCGAAGCGCCGCGGGACGTGCTCGACCGGGTGGCGCGCATCGAGGCGGTCTGCCGACGGCATGACGTGCGCTTGATCGAAGCAGCGCTGCAGTTCCCGTTGCTGCATCCGTCCGTCGTGTCGGTGATCCCCGGTGGCCAGCGGCCAAGCGAGGTCGAAAGCAATCGGTCACTGCTCGATGCGAGACTGCCGGCGGCACTCTGGGCCGACCTGAAGAAGGACGGCCTGATGCGGGCGGACGCGCCGACCGGGTAGCTCGCAATCACGAACCTATCGACCAGTAGGAGCGCAAAAGAAAAGCCGGGGCTTGCCCGGCTTTTCTGATATTTTGAAATTTAAAAAAGGCGCTTAATTGACGGCGTCCTTGAGACCCTTGCCGGCCGAGAACTTCGGCACGGTGCGCGCCGGGATCTTTACTTCGGCGCCGGTCTGAGGGTTGCGGCCGGTCGAGGCTGCGCGCTTTGACACGGTGAAATTGCCAAAGCCGACAAGCCGGACATCGCCGCCCTTCTTCAGTTCGCCGGTGATGACGGAGAATACCGCATCGACAGCCGACTGCGCGTCACCCTTCGAAATGCTCGCGGCGTCGGCAACAGCGGACACCAGTTCGTTCTTGTTCATAAAAATTCCCTTCCATGAGAACACCGGAACTCACGACTCATCCGGCAGGAAACGGACTTTAGAAAGAAGCGCTCGCGCAACCAAGTCGAAAAGCCGGGAAAGAATGGAAAAAAGCCCGGAATTCCGGGGTTTTTCACATGAAAAAGCCGGGCGCGAGGCCCGGCTTTCTGTTTGTGCGCCGCAACTTTAGCAAGAACTAATGCGCAAGCGACTTTCCGGCGTCATCCGCAGTGTCCGTCGCGGCAGGAGGATTGACCGGTTCGACCCATTCGATTGGCTCCGGCATACGCACCAACGCGTGGCGCAACGCCTCGCCGACCCGCGAGACCGGGATGATTTCCATACCGTTCTTCACGTTGTCAGGAATATCCGCCAGATCCTTGGCGTTGTCTTCCGGGATCAGCACTTTCTTGATGCCGCCGCGCAGTGCGGCAAGCAACTTCTCCTTCAGACCGCCGATCGGCAGCACCCTGCCGCGCAGCGTGATCTCGCCGGTCATGGCGACATCGGCCCTGACCGGAATGCCGGTCAGCACGGAGACGATCGCGGTCGCCATCGCCACACCGGCCGACGGCCCATCCTTGGGCGTGGCACCCTCCGGCACGTGGACGTGGATGTCGCGCTTGTCGAACAGCGGCGGCTCGATGCCGAAATCGAGAGCGCGCGAGCGGACATAGGAGGCCGCCGCCGAAATCGATTCCTTCATCACGTCGCGCAGATTGCCGGTCACCGTCATGCGGCCCTTGCCGGGCATCATGACGCCTTCGACCGTCAGCAGCTCGCCGCCGACTTCCGTCCAGGCAAGTCCGGTGATGACGCCGACCTGGTCGTCTGCCTCGACCTGACCGAAGCGGAAGCGCGGAACACCGAGATAATCGGCGAGATTGTCCGCCGTGATGTTCACAGTCTTCTTCTTCGTCTTCAGGATCTCGGTCACCGCCTTGCGCCCGAGCTTCATCAGCTCGCGCTCCAGGCTCCTGACGCCCGCTTCACGGGTGTAGGTCTGGATGATGGCGCGGATCGCGTCCTCACTGACGGAGAACTCCTTCGGCTGCAGCGCGTGATCGCGCACCACCTTCGGCAGCAAATGCCGCTTGGCGATCTCGATCTTCTCGTCCTCGGTGTAGCCGGCGATACGGATGATTTCCATGCGGTCCATCAAGGGCGCAGGGATGTTCAGCGTGTTCGCCGTCGTCACGAACATCACACTCGACAGGTCGTACTCGACCTCCAGATAGTGGTCCATGAACGTCGAGTTCTGCTCGGGGTCGAGCACCTCCAGCAAAGCCGACGACGGATCGCCGCGGAAATCCTGGCCCATCTTGTCGATCTCGTCGAGCAGGAAGAGCGGATTGGATTTCTTCGCCTTCTTCATCGACTGGATGACCTTGCCGGGCATCGAGCCGATATAGGTGCGCCGGTGGCCGCGGATCTCGGCCTCGTCACGCACGCCGCCCAGCGCCATGCGGATGAACTCGCGGCCGGTCGCCTTGGCGATCGACTTGCCGAGCGAGGTCTTGCCGACGCCGGGAGGGCCGACGAGGCACAGGATGGGCCCCTTGAGCTTCTTCTGGCGGCTTTGCACGGCGAGATACTCGACGATACGGTCCTTGACCTTGTCGAGACCGAAATGGTCGGTGTCGAGCACGTTCTGCGCGAACGCCAGGTCCTGCTTGACCTTGGAGTTCTTGCCCCACGGAATCGACAGGATCCAGTCGAGATAATTACGCACCACGGTGGATTCCGCCGACATAGGCGACATCGTCCTCAGCTTCTTCAATTCGGCTTCCGCCTTTTCGCGAGCCTCCTTGGAGAGCTTGGTCTTCTTGATGCGGGCCTCGATCTCGGCGGCCTCGTCGCGGCCATCCTCGCCTTCGCCGAGCTCCTTCTGGATCGCCTTCATCTGCTCGTTGAGGTAGTATTCGCGCTGCGTCTTCTCCATCTGGCGCTTGACGCGCGAGCGGATGCGCTTCTCCACCTGCAGGACGGAGATTTCGGCCTCCATGAAGCCCATCGCCTTTTCCAGCCGCTCCTTGACCGAGAGCGTGGCCAGCATCTCCTGCTTTTCGGGGATCTTGATGGCGAGGTGCGAAGCGACCGTGTCGGCGAGCTTGGAATAGTCGTCGATCTGGCTGGCGGCACCAACCACCTCGGGCGAGATCTTCTTGTTGAGCTTGACGTAGTTCTCGAAGTCGGTGACGACCGAACGAGCCAGCGCCTCGACCTCAACCTCTTCCTCTTCCGGCTCGACCAGCGCGGTGGCGCGGGCCTCATGGAAGTCGGGACGGTCGGTGAAGGCGGTGATTTTCGCGCGCGAGGCGCCTTCGACCAGCACCTTGACGGTGCCGTCGGGCAGCTTCAGCAATTGCAGCACGTTGGCGAGCGTGCCGATATCAAAGATGGCATCGGGCTCCGGATCGTCATCGGCGGCATTCATCTGGGTGGCGAGCAGGATCTGCTTTTCCTGACCCATCACCTCTTCCAGCGCCTTGATCGACTTTTCACGCCCGACAAAGAGCGGAACGATCATGTGCGGGAACACCACGATGTCGCGCAGTGGGAGGACTGCGAAGACGCCGTCGCTGGGAGCCTTGGTTATTTTGGCCATTGTCCAACCTTTCATGTCGCGGCCGCCAATCGGCCAACCGCGAATCTTATATTAACGACCGGGGATCGTTCCGCCTACCACCGTTGTGACGGGAGTTTTACAGCACAGAAATCGGGCACCTCGGCCTTCTCGTGTTAGGTGGATGCAGGAGGGCCAAAGATCAAGAGTTAACATCGCCGGCGTTCCATTCCCTCGCGAAGGTCGCATGCCTCTCATGGCAAAACGGCGCCCCGAGGGCGCCGTTCCACAAAAATATGGGTTCAAGTGGCATGTCAGGCGCTGACATTGCCCTTCTTTTCCTTCTGTTCGGAATAGATGTAGAGCGGCCGGGCACTGCCGGTCACCACTTCTTCCGAAATCACCACTTCGCGCACGCCTTCGAGCGCCGGCAGTTCGAACATGGTGTCGAGCAGGATCGCTTCCATGATGGAGCGCAGGCCACGCGCGCCGGTCTTGCGCTCGATGGCGCGCTTGGCGATCGCAGACAATGCGTTCTCGTGGAAGGTCAGGTCGACATTCTCCATCTCGAACAGCCGCTGGTATTGCTTGACCAGTGCGTTCTTCGGTTCGGTCAGGATCTGGATCAGCGCCGGCTCGTCGAGGTCTTCCAGCGTCGCCAGGACCGGCAGACGGCCGACAAACTCGGGAATGAGGCCGAACTTCAAGAGATCCTCTGGCTCCACAAGGCGGAAGACATCGCCGGTGCGGCGATCCTCGGGCGATGCCACGGTGGCGCCGAAGCCGATCGAGGTCTTGCGGCCACGATCCGATATGATTTTGTCCAACCCGGCGAAGGCGCCGCCGCAGATAAACAGGATGTTGGCGGTGTCGACCTGCAGGAACTCCTGTTGTGGATGTTTCCTGCCGCCCTGTGGCGGTACCGAGGCGACAGTGCCTTCCATGATCTTCAACAGCGCCTGCTGCACGCCCTCGCCCGACACGTCGCGGGTGATGGAGGGGTTATCGGACTTGCGCGAGATCTTGTCGATCTCGTCGATGTAGACGATGCCGCGCTGGGCGCGTTCGACATTGTAGTCGGCCGACTGCAACAGCTTCAGGATGATGTTCTCGACGTCCTCGCCGACATAGCCGGCCTCGGTCAGCGTCGTGGCATCGGCCATGGTGAAGGGCACGTCGATGATGCGGGCGAGCGTCTGCGCCAGCAGCGTCTTGCCGCAACCGGTTGGGCCGATCAACAGGATGTTGGACTTGGCCAGTTCGACATCGTTGTTCTTGCCGGCATGGGCGAGGCGCTTATAGTGATTGTGGACGGCCACCGAGAGCACGCGCTTGGCGTAGGGCTGGCCGATAACGTAGTCGTCGAGAACCTTGAGGATCTCCTGCGGGGTCGGCACACCCTCGCGCGACTTCACCATCGAGGTCTTGTTCTCCTCGCGGATGATGTCCATGCACAGCTCGACGCATTCGTCGCAGATGAAGACCGTCGGGCCGGCGATCAGCTTGCGCACCTCATGCTGGCTTTTGCCGCAAAACGAGCAATAAAGCGTGTTCTTGGAATCGCCGCTGTTGTTGCCGACTTTGCTCATTTTCATGTCCTTTCATGGCCGCCCGCCGATGGTCTGGCTGAAAGGGCGCATACTCTATTTATCGCGGGAATCCGCCGCCGCCAGTATCCCGGCTCCCGCAACGTATTCCGTACGAAACACAAATCAGAAAACGTGGCAATGATTCGCAGCAACCCCACACAAAGCTAAGCCGTCGAAAATCAACATAGCCTTAACGTAGGCAATCCCGATCGTCGAGGGAACAGCCAATTGTGGCCGAAATGCCGCAAGACGCGCCAAAAGCGCGTGATGCCGCCATCCAACTGCCAATATGCCGTTATGCCAGCGCCCCTTCGGCCGCTTCGCGCGACGAAATGACCTTGTCGATCAGGCCGAAGTCCTTGGCCTCGTCCGCGGTCATGAAATGGTCACGGTCGAGCGTCTTTTCAATCTCGTCGTAGCTCTTGCCGGTGTGCTTGACGTACACCTCGTTGAGGCGGCGCTTCAGTTTAATGATGTCCTGGGCATGACGCTCGATGTCGGACGCCTGGCCCTGGAAGCCGCCGGACGGCTGGTGAACCATGATGCGGGCGTTCGGCGTGGCGAAGCGCATGTCCTTGTGGCCGGCGGTCAGGAGCAGCGAGCCCATGGAGGCCGCCTGGCCGATGCACAGCGTCGACACGGCCGGCTTGATGAATTGCATGGTGTCGTAGATGGCCATGCCCGAGGTGACGACGCCACCGGGCGAATTGATGTAGAGGTTGATTTCCTTCTTCGGATTCTCGGCTTCCAGGAACAGAAGCTGCGCGCAGACCAGCGTCGCCATGCCGTCCTCGACCGGACCGGTGATGAAAATGATGCGCTCCTTGAGGAGGCGCGAGAAAATGTCGTAGGCCCGCTCGCCGCGATTGGTCTGTTCGACCACCATCGGAACGAGGTTCATGTAGGTTTCGACGGGGTTCTTCATTCGTTATCTCTTGTCTCGCGGTGGGATTCCGGCGCCGGACATGCTGGCAACTCGGGCAGAATCGGTTCTGGATCGTTATTGTGTAAATAGGATGCCGGCTCATCCTTGTGCAAGGCCGACCCCTCCTAGCCATCTGGGTAAGTCGAATCAAGCTTTCCAGGCGAGATTCGCAGCGGCGGGCGCTTCCGCCGGCTCGCGACGGCACCTGCGGCCGAAGACAGGTAGCAGTTTCTTAACCGCATCACTTAACGAAATGCGCCGAAACTGCTTTTCTCGCGGACCGCTTCCCCTACAATTCAACGTTGAACTTGTGTCCACGGTTCAACAGGGGGAACGTTATGTCCAGGAAAACCGCATGCTTCGCCATGGCCGGGCTGACCATGCTCGGCTCGATTTCGCAGACGGCGGCCGGCGGCCGCGCCGTCGAATGCTATGAGCCGGTCCAAACGCCTGATGTCTATGACACCGTGTACGAGGACGTGATGATCAGTCCGCCCAGCCAGCAGGTCGATTATGAAGCGCCGATCTACGGCACGCGCGAGCGCGTGGTGATGACGGTTCCGGCACAGGTGACCTATGAGGTGGTGCCCGCAATCACCCGCACCGTCTACCACACAGTCAAGGTCGACGATGGCGGCTATTCCTGGGAATGGCGCGTCATCCACGGCCGCAAGGTGCTGTGCAAGGTACGGCACAAGGCGCGCTATGAACGCGTCGCCGAAACGGTGGTGATCCGGCCGGAGCGCACGAGGCGCACCGTCATCCCGGCGCAATATGACAGGATCGCCGAGGAGGTGCTGGTGCGACCGGAGCAGCGGCGCGTCATCGGCATTCCCGCCGCCTACCAGACCGTCGCGCGGCGCGTGCTGGTGCGCGAAGGCTCATCCGGCTGGCGGCGCGTGCATATTCCCAGGCATTGCCAGGACTGAATTCAGGCGATTTCGGCTCGCAACCAACGTTTCAGGCCGGCAATATCGCCATCATCGACAGCCGCCGCCACGCGCCGGCCGACCGCCGCGCCGAACTTGTAGCCATGGCCCGAGCAGGCCGAGACGATCAGGCATTTGCCCGTCTCATGCGCCAGGAATTTCTCATCGTCCGTGAATGTATAGGCGCAGGTGACCACTTCGGTCACCACATACTCCTCGATGCGGGCGATCGGCGGCGAAAACAGGTTGCGAATCGCCTCGCCCTCGCCCGGCACCGGCTGCCGGTTCCAGTCGGCGTCGCTGGTCGGCACCCTGTGCAGGCCTGAACCGAACTTCATGCCGGCACCTCGGGTCAGCGGGATCATGTAACCGTCGGTCTTGCCACCTACATCGAGGACCACGGGCGCAACTTCCCAGACGGCCTTGAGGTCCGCCGGCGGTTCGACATAGGCGAGCGCGGTTCGGTACGTCTTCAGTTCGCCGCCGAGTTCGGGGAACAGTTTCAGCACCCAGGCGCCCGCAGCGACGACGATGCGGTCGGCCTGCATCGTCTCGCCGGACGCGAGCACGATATGCCCTGCCTCGGCGTCAACTGCCGTCACCTTGCTGTTCCCGTAGACGTTGGCGCCGTTGGCGCGCAGCCACTTGGCCAGGCCGGACGCGATCTTGCGGCAATGCAGCGCGCCTCCTTCCGGCGAAAAATAGGCGTAGCGGAACGAGCCCGGCTCCAGGAAAGGCCAGCGTTCGACCGCGGCATCAGGTTCCAGCAGGTCGAACGGATAGTTTCCCTCCTCCAGCCCTTCCCGGTATTCCTCGGCTTCGTCGCCCGGCTCGCGCGAGACGCAGAGGAAGCCCCTGGAATCGAGATGGTTCTCGCCGAGGTCGGCCCACATTTCGTCCCAGGCTTCATAGGCCTCGCTGATCAGCCGGCCGTAGCCGGTCCCGGCCCGGTAGGCACGGCGAATGATGCGGTGATGGTCGCCGGATGCCGCCAACGGATTGGGGATCGGCCCCTGCTCGACGATGGAAACGCTATGGCCAGCCTTGACCAGCGACCATGCGGTGGAGAGACCGGCGATGCCCGCGCCGACAACGATCACATTCATCAAATCAGACTTTCCGCAGCCGTTGCGGCTGGCTCAACGCATTGGATTGCGGCCGCCAACATACGGTCTGGAACCAGGCTGGCAAGCCGCGCTATTGGTCTGGCATGACCAAATCGACGCCATCCTACCTCGCCTTTGATCCAGCGACCCGTCACCTGAGGCTTGACCCGCACGAGCGCGCTTTCTTCCAGGATCCGTACGAGGCCTATGCGTTCCTGCACGATGCATCGAATGCCTTTTTCTGGGAAGAATTCGGATTCTGGTGCTTTGGCGGCTTCGACGACGTCAACAAGCTGTTGCGCGACCGCCGCTTCGGCCGCCAGAACCCGGCGGGCATTCCCGACAGTCGTGGCATCGGCCGGGATAGAACACATCTCAAGGCATTCGACGGCATCGAAGCCAATTCCATGCTGGAACTGGAGCCGCCGGTACACACGCGGCTTCGAACACTGGTCAACCGCGCCTTCGTGTCGCGCCAGGTCGAGCGGCTGCGGCCGCGCGTGGAGGCACTCGCCAACGAACTGATCGATCGTTTCGAGCCGGGCAAGCAAGTCGACCTGCTGCCCGCCTTCGCTTCTCCCCTGCCCATCACCATCATCGCCGAGATGCTCGGCGTGCCGGTCGAAATGGGACCGCAACTGCTCGACTGGTCACATCGAATGGTCGCCATGTACGTGCATGGCCGCACTCGCGAGACCGAGGAGACGGCCAATCGCGCGGCTCAGGATTTCGCCGATTTCCTGCGCGGCACCATCGCCAAACGGCGCAAAAATCCCGGTGACGACCTGCTGTCGCTGCTGATCTCGGCGCAGGAGGGCGGCCAAAAATTGTCGGAAGACGAAATGGTGTCCTCGGCGATCCTGCTGCTCAATGCCGGCCACGAAGCGACCGTGCACCAGACCGGCAATGCGGTGCGCTCGATCTTGGCGCAAGGCGGCGACCCGCGCCGTTTCTTCACCTCAGCCGAGGCAACAGCGGCCGCTGTCGAAGAATGCCTGCGCTTCGACGCGCCGTTGCACATGTTCACCCGCTACGCCTACCAGGAGATCGAAATCGCTCCCGGGATCGTCGTGCCGCCCGGCCAGACGATCGGTCTGCTGCTTGGCATGGCCAACCATGACCCTCATGCCTTTGCCGAGCCGCGGGCCTTCCGGCCGGGTCGTGTCGACCAGAAGAACGTGTCGTTCGGCGCCGGCATCCATTTCTGCATCGGCGCGCCCCTGGCCAGGCTCGAATTGCAGGTGTCGCTGAAAACATTGTTCGAGCGGCACCCAAAGCTTCGTCTTGCCGAAAGCCCAAGCTTCCGCGACACGTATCACTTCCACGGGCTGGAAGCGCTCACCGTCGGCTTCTGAAGGAGCGCAGGCCTGAGCTGTGAGCTGCGCGCAGTAAAGGATCACAGCCTGATCACATACTCCTTGCGGGTGGTTTCAAGCACTTCCCAGCTTCCCTTAAAGCCAGGTCGCAGCACGAAGCTGTCGCCGGCCCTGACGGTGCGCGCTTCGCCACCCTCCTCTTCGATCACCGAAACGCCGGAAAGGATGTGACAGAATTCCCATTCGTCGTAGACGATGCGCCACTTGCCCGGAGTCGATTCCCAGATACCGGCATAAAGACCGCCTTCGCGCTCCTCGACGTTCCAGGTGCGGAATTTCGGATCGCCCGAGATCAGGCGATCGGGCGCCGGCGCGCCTTCTTCGGCGTCGACAGAATCCGTCGATATCGTCAGGTAATGCTCGGACAGGATTTGCCTCCATGAAGAACCGGCCTCGGGCCGGCTCGCCTTACCCCGGCGTTTTGCGCCGACCCTCCCACGAGGGGGAGGATAGATCAAACTTTGGCGAGTGCCTGTTCGAGGTCGGCGACGATGTCGGTGACGTCCTCGATGCCGATGGACAGCCGCACCGTGTCCGGTCTCGCACCCGCCTTGACCTTCTGCTCGTCGGACAGCTGTCGGTGCGTGGTCGACGCCGGATGGATGACCAACGACTTGGTGTCACCGACATTGGCCAAGTGCGAGAACAACTCCAACGCTTCAACGAATTTGACGCCGGCCTCGTAACCGCCCTTGAGGCCGAAGGTGAAGACCGCGCCGGCGCCTTGCGGCGAGTATTTCTTTTGCAGGGCGTTGTTCTTGTCGCTGGGAAGGCCGGGATAGTTGACCCAGGCCACCTTGGGATGGTTGGACAGCCAGCCCGCGACGGTGATCGCATTGTCGCAATGGCGCTGCATGCGCAGCGGCAAGGTTTCGAGGCCTGTCAAAATGAGAAAGGCGTTGAACGGCGAAATCGCCGGGCCGAGATCGCGCAGGCCAAGCACGCGCGCGGCGATGGCGAAGGCGAAATTGCCGAAGGTTTCGTGCAGCACCAGGCCGCCATATTCGGGGCGCGGTTCCGACAGCATCGGGTACTTCCCTGATTTCGACCAGTCGAACGTGCCGCCATCGACGATGGCGCCGCCGATCGAGTTGCCGTGACCGCCAATGAACTTGGTCAGCGAATGGACGACAATGTCGGCGCCGTGCTCGATCGGCCGGATCAGGTAGGGCGAGGCCAGGGTGTTGTCGACGATCAGCGGCAGGCCATGCTTACGCGCGATGTCGCCGATCTTCTCGATGTCGACGAAGGTGCCGCCGGGATTGGCCAGACTCTCGATGAAGATCGCCTTGGTCTTGTCATCGATCTGGCTCTCGAAGGTTGACGGATCGTTCGCTTCGGCCCAGCGCACCTCCCAGCCAAAGTTCTTGAAGGCATGGCCGAACTGGTTGATCGAACCGCCATAGAGCTTGTTGGCGGCAACGAAATTGTCGCCCGGCTGCAACAGATTGTGGAACACGATTACCTGGGCGGCGTGGCCGGACGCCACCGCAAGGGCGGCCGTGCCGCCCTCGAGCGCCGCTATGCGTTCTTCGAGCACCGCCTGCGTCGGGTTCATGATGCGGGTGTAGATGTTGCCGAAGGCCTTCAGCCCGAACAGCGAGGCAGCATGATTGGCGTCGTCGAAAACAAAGGAGGTCGTCTGGTAGATCGGCGTGGCGCGTGCGCCGGTGGCCGGATCGGGCTTGGCGCCGGCATGGACGGCGAGCGTGTTGAAACCGGGCGTGCGGGTCACTGAAACCTCCCTCGAAAAAACTTCTGAAATTCGCCGGCCATTCTTGGCCAAGCTCAACCACGAATGCAAAGAAGAAAATACCCTTCGGCGTGTCATCTTCGACCAGGCAGCAGGAAAATACGGCTCCTGCCGGAATAATTTTGCGCCTTCCCCTTGTCTATTTTTGCCGCACGCCGAAACTCTGGAATCCCGACCGCATCAGCGGCTTCTTCGACGACAGCACACCGGAATTGACCCCGGTCCAGCCGATCTCGCCGGACAGCTTGCCATATTCGATCTTGGGGCAGCGGTTCATCACCACCTTAACGCCGGCGGCTTCGGCGCGTGCGGCGGCTTCGTCGTGGCGCACGCCGAGTTGCATCCAGATCACTTTCGGCAGGGGATCGAGCTTCAGTACCTGGTCGACAACGCCGGCCACCGCCGCCGAGGCGCGAAAGATGTCGACCATGTCGATGGGCTGGGCAATCTCGGCAAGGCTGCCATAGACCGTACGGCCGAGTATCTCCTTGCCAGCATGGCCCGGATTGATGGGGAACACCTCAAACCCCTTGGCCAGCAGGTATTTCAACACGAAATAGCTTGGACGAACGTCGTTGGCGGACGCGCCGACCATGGCGATGGTCTTCACCGAATTGAGGATGCCGGCGATGTAGGCGTTGTCATAGCTATCGTGATTCATGGCTCGTCCTCATACAACGCCTCGGCGAGAAAGCCATCAGGATCACTGCTGAAATCGCGCATCATGCGGAAGTGGTCCGTATCACGAAAATCGGTCGAATCTAGCCCGAACCGGCTGATGCGGAACAGCCGCGCGCCTGGACAGGCCATCAGCAGCGGCGAATGCGTCGCCATGATCACTTGCGCAGTGCCCGACCGATCCATGCGCCGCAGCATCTTGAGAAGTTCGATCTGGCGCGATGGAGACAGCGCACTTTCGGGCTCGTCGAGGATGTAGATGCCTTGCCTGCGGCAACGTTCCTCGAAGAAGCGGATGAACCCTTCGCCATGCGACCAGGACAGAAAGTCGGGCGGAGGTGGCTTGAACGGATCTTCCAGGGCCACCTGGTCAAGATAGCGAGCCACCGAGTAGAAGGATTCGGCGCGAAAGAACCAGCCGGCGGTGACTTTTGGCAACCAATGGCCACGGAAGGTATCTGCCAGCGCGGCACCACTCCTGTCGATGGCGCCGGAATGGTCGACAGGCCGGTAGCCCTTGCCGCCTCCGGCTTCGTCGTAACCGGCGAGCGCGCCGATCGCCTCGAGCAATGTCGATTTGCCGGTGCCGTTCTCACCGACGATGATGGTAATTGGTGTGGTGAATTCGAGTTCGAAGGCGTGACCGCGAAACAGCGGCAGGTTCCACGGGTATTTTTCCCAATCGGTCACCCGCTCGGAATCGAGCAGAATGCGCTTGAGATAGGGCGCCTTGAGCCGCGTCAACTGCCTGCGGTGAGCCATCAATCGGGCAGCGAGATCGTACCGTCTTCCGCGATCGGAAAGGCCGGGTTGTGCGCCACTTCCCAGACATGTCCGTCGGCATCGGCGAAATAGCCGTACCAGCCGCCCCAGAAGGCACGGCCTGCCGGCTTGACGATGCGGCCGCCGGCCTCTTCAGCCATCGCAAGCACCGCGTCGACTTCGGCATCGGAGCGGGTGTTGTAGGCGAGATAGACGGCGGAAGGCGCCTTGGCGAAGGTGATGCCGGAATCCTCCTCGGCGCTGACGCGCGGGAACAGGCCGAGTATAACACCACCCATCTGGAAGAAGGCGACGCCATCGGTGATGCCGGCATGACGCTTCAGGCCCATCGTCTCGTAGAAGCGCACCGCACGATCGAGATCGTCGGTGGCGATGGTGATGATGGAGATGCGCGGCTCCATGACTTTCGTCCCTATTCGTCGATCCATTCCGGCTTGCGTTTGCCGATGAAGGCGCCGATGCCCTCCTGGGCGTCACGCGCCAGCATGTTCTCGACCATGACCCGGCCGGTATAGGCATAGGCATCCGCCAGCCCCATCTCGGCCTGCGCATAAAACGCTTCCTTGCCGGTCTTCAGCACCGAAGGTGATTTTGAAGCAATGGTTTGCGCGTATTTGTTGACAATCTGATTCAGGTACTCGCGCGGCACTATGCGGTTGACCAGGCCGAACTCCTTGGCGGTCGCGGCATCGATGGTTTCGCCGGTCAGGAGCATTTCCATGGCGTGCTTGCGCGAGACGTTGCGAGACAGCGCCACCATCGGCGTCGAGCAGAACAGGCCGATATTGACGCCCGGCGTGCAGAACGTCGCCTCATGCGAGGCGATGGCGAGGTCACAACTGGCGACAAGCTGCAGGCCGGCGGCGGTGGCCAGGCCATCGACCTCGGCGATCACCGGCTTGGGGTGGCGCACGATCGCCTGCATCAGCGTGGCGCAGGCGGCAAACGTCTCTTCGAAGAAGGCCTTGCCGCGATCGGTGTCGGCGCGGCGCGCTGTCATCTCCTTCAGATCGTGGCCGGCGCAGAATACCTTTCCGGCCGCCGACAGCACTATGACGCGAACGGCCTTGTCGGCCGTGGCGCGGTCCAGTTCCTCCGTCAGCGCCGCCATCACCGCCAGGGAAAGCGCGTTCGCGGGGGGATTGGCAAGCGTCAGGCGCAGCACGCCCTCGTCGCGGCTAGCCGCAACCGGCCCTTCAACTGCGACAGGCTTGATGGCAAGGATTTCGGCCATGGCTAAGGTCTCCGCGATTCCATTCCGCTGGCAGCGTATCTAATATCGGCTGGGGTTTCATCAACACCGTATCGCTTGCGCCAGTAGGATGAAGGTGTTGCCAGAAACGCGCCGCTTCGCCCATACAGGCTTGGCGCAGAATGAGGACCGAGATGCCCGCCCAGACCAAGCTCGAGCCGGTGCTGACAGCAGCCCAGGTCAATGCGCTGATGGAGACCGTGTTTCCGCAGCTTAACGAAAAGGGCCCGGCCTTTGAGGCAACCGACGTGTTTCCCGGCGGCTGCACCGTGCGGCTTAATGCCGGCGAACGGCATTTGCGTCCCGGCGGTACGGTGTCCGGCCCCGCCTTGTTCACGCTGGCCGACATTGGCGGCTATGTCTGCGTGCTCAGCCATGCCGGGCCCAATGCGCTCTCGGTCACCATCAATCTCAACATCAATTTCGTCCGCAAGGCCGAGGCAGGACCGATCGATGGCCATTGCCGCATCCTGAAGCTCGGAAAGAACCTGATGGTCTTCGACATCGACATCGTCGCCGGCCCGGAGGGGCAGACAGTGGCGCACGCCACCGGAACCTATTCGATCCCGCCGAAACGCTGACACGGAGAAGGCCGATCCGGCATCCTGGCCGGAACTCCCGATCGACACGTCCGTTTTGCGGCATGCCCGATCTGACCACATACCTTGCCTTTCTCGGCGCCGTGCTTGCCTACCAGCTTTCCGGCGTCGGGCCCGATATGATGCTTGTGATCAGTCGCGGCGTCGGACAGGGCTGGCGCCACGCGCTGGCGGCCGCGACAGGCTGCGTATCGGCCGGCGTCGTACAAATTCCATTACTTGCGATGGGACTTGCCACGCTGATCACATCCTCGCCGCCTCTTTACAGCTTTCTCCAAATCGTCGGCGCCATCTATCTGATCGCCATCGGGGTCAAATTCCTGTTGGCGCGCCGGCAGGATGAAAGTCGTACCTCTGCCTTTGCCAACACCGGTGGCACTGCTGCCGCTTTCCGGCAGGGCATGATCTGCAATCTCACCAATCCGACGACGCTTGCCTTCATGTTAGCGATGCTGCCGCAATTCGTTCACCCTTGGGCCGGTCCAGCGGCGTTGCAGTTCGTCATTCTCGGCACGACCATGAAGATGATGGGAATGGTTGTCCTCGGCGCCATCGCGCTGACCTCCGGCGCGGTCGGCGGCTGGCTGTCGCGCCGAAGCAGCTTCGTCGTGTGGCAGGGAAGGCTAGCCGGAGCCATTATGGTCGGCGTTGGCATCAGACTCCTGCTTGCAGTGACGAGTGGCCGGCGGTGAGCGAAATACCAGCCGTTTTGGCGGTAGGTCGTGTTGTAAAATAATACCACATAGTTTAGCCGTTGAAATTTAACGGTTTTTCGTTTTCGTTGACTCCCAATGATGCTTGACGAGGGCTACCCTTCTCCCCTATAAGCCCTCACGAAGCAGCGGCCCGCAAAGGCCGCCGTTTTGTTATTGGCGGCGGGCAAGCGCTTTTCGCCAATCCAAGCAACAAGAAACGCCTTCCTTATCGTTTGTGGATTGGGGAAGGTCCGAACCGAAAGCAGAAAACATGACAACCTTTTCGCAGAAGCCTGCGGATGTGGTGAAAAAGTGGATCCTGATCGACGCCGAAGGTCTCGTCGTCGGCCGGCTCGCCACCGTTATCGCCAATCATCTTCGCGGCAAGCACAAGCCGACCTTCACCCCGCATGTCGACGACGGCGACAATGTCATCGTCATCAATGCCGACAAGGTGGTGTTCACCGGCAAGAAGTTCACCGACAAGGTCTATTACTGGCACACCGGGCACCCCGGCGGCATCAAGGAGCGCACCGCGCGCCAACTGCTTGAAGGCCGTTTCCCCGAGCGTGTCGTCGAGAAGGCCGTCGAGCGCATGGTGCCGCGTGGCCCGCTCGGCCGTCGCCAGATGAAGAACCTGCGCGTCTATGCAGGTGCCGAGCATCCGCATGTCGCCCAGCAGCCAGAAGTGCTCGACGTGGCCAAGCTGAATTCCAAGAACAAGAAGGTCGCATAAGATGGCTGAGCTTTCCTCGCTCGCAGAACTGGGCGCCGCTACCGGCAACACCAATACGCAGGCCGCGGCACCCGTCCATGTCCAGAAGCTCGACAAGTCGGGCCGCGCCTATGCCACCGGCAAGCGCAAGAACGCCATCGCGCGTGTTTGGGTGAAGCCAGGTTCGGGCAAGATCGTCGTCAACGACAAGGAATTCGCGACCTATTTCGCGCGTCCGGTCCTGCAGATGATCCTCAACCAGCCGATCATCGCCGCCAACCGCTCGGGCCAGTACGACATCGTCGCCACCGTCATCGGCGGCGGCCTTTCGGGCCAGGCCGGCGCTGTGCGTCACGGCATCTCCAAGGCGCTGACCTATTATGAGCCGGCGCTGCGTGCCGTGCTCAAAAAGGGCGGCTTCCTGACCCGCGACAGCCGCGTCGTCGAGCGCAAGAAGTACGGCAAGGCGAAGGCCCGTCGTTCGTTCCAGTTCTCGAAGCGCTAGGCGCAGGCAGCTTCACAATCGAAAGGCCGCCTCCGGGCGGCCTTTTTGCGTTGCGCATCACTATTGAGCGGAATGGTCGGCGTCGCGGATGAACAGGAACGCGCAAAGTGCCGAGCCGGCCACCGCGAGCGCCGAGGCCAGGAATGCCAGTTGCATGCCATCGATCGTGCCCAGCGCCAAGGCGGACCCGAACAGCGCCACCCCGATCGCGCCACCCGACTGGCGCACGGTGTTGAGTACGCCCGATGCCGTTCCCGACATCTCCGCCGGAACGGAAGACAAGAGCGCGGTGGTCATGGCCGGTACGGCAAGGCCGATGCCGACCGGCAGGAACAGCAGGCGCCACAGCAGCGACAGGTAGGATGTTTCGGCCTGGATCAGCGCCATCAGTCCGAAACCGGCTGCTCCGACGAACAGGCCAACCGCCATGGGCAATCGTGGGCCATGGTTTGCGGCAATGCGCCCGGCGGCAATGTTCGACAGGGTGACCGCCGCCATGAACGGCAGGAAGGCGAGCCCTGTCATCTCGGGAGAAAAATGCCTTTCCTGCTGGAAATACAGGCTGAGCATGAAGATCGTGCCATAGAGCGTCAGGTTGACGGCCAGTCCGACAAGGCTCGTCACAGCCGGCACGCGGCTGGCAAAGAGACCGAGCGGAAACATCGGCGCCCTCGTCCGGCTCTCGACCAGCAGGAACAGGCTTGCGGCCACCGCCGCCAATACCAGTCCGCCGATGACCGGCATCGAAGTCCAGCCCGATGAACCGGTTTCGATAAAGGCGCCGGTCAGCGAAAACAGCGCCAGCACGACAAGTCCCTGCCCCACCCAGTCGATCGGCGGCCGCTCGGCCTTGAGCGGCGTTTCCTGCAGAAACCGATAAGCCATCCAGATGGCGAGAGCGCCAATGGGCAGGTTGACCAGAAAGATGCTGGCCCAGCCAAGCGACGCGACCATGAAGCCGCCGAGCACCGGCCCTGCCGACAGCGCGATGCCGCCCGCCGCCGTCCACAGCCCAACGGCGCGTGCCCGGCGCGCCTTGTCGGACGCGTAGGCGCGATTGAGGAGTGCCAGCGAACACGGCATCAGCAAGGCGGCACCCGCGCCTTGTGCAGCGCGCGCCGCAATCAGCAACCAGGCACTCTGAGCCAGGCCGCAAGCCAGCGAAGCAATGCTGAACAGCGCCATGCCGCCAACGAAAACGCGGCGAGCGCCGACCCTGTCGCCGAGGGCGCCGCCGGCGAGCAGCAGCGAGGCGAAGGCAAGCGTGTAGGCGTCGACGACCCATTGCAGGCCGCCGACCCCCATCGACAGCCCAGTACCGATCCTGTTCAGCGCGATGTTGACGATGGAGACATCAAGCTGCACGACGACGAAGCCGAGGCTGGTCGCAGCAACGGTGGCGGCATAGGCGGCAGGGCGCTTGAGAACGATGGTATCGGGCATGCCCATGGATAACGGGTTTCCCCTGACACCGTTGCGTCAGCAGGCGCCGGCCTGCGACAACAAGGCCGGAACTTCAGCCGCGGCAAATCAATTGATGCTGGCGGTCGCGGCAGGTTCGACGCGTTCGCCCGTCTCCGCATAGGGCACGCGAAACCCATTTGCCGCCAGCCAGCCTATCGCCGCCTTTGGCTCATCGGTCTGGATGATGGTGGCGCCGCGATCGGCCCAGAAGCCCCAGGCTTCACGCGGCAGGCTGGCCTGAACCGCCAGTTCATCGCCCCGGCCGCCGGCAAGGAAGCCGCCCGGCTTGTTGACGATGGCGTAGGTGTCGGCCCAGATGTGCCAGTCGCCCCTCACCGCGGCCGCGCGCATGCGCGTGCTGAACAGCGGCCCGCCAGTCTCGGTCAACGTCTCCGCGCCGGCGCGCCAGTTGATCAGCTCGATCGCGCGCGGCGCAAAAGCATGGTCGACCGTCGCGGCGAAACCGGCGTCATGCACTGCGTCGTCGGCGATGATCGGCATGAACTGGAAGCCGCCGCCGACCGCTTCCATGGCAGCCTTCACCGTAGCGATCCTGGTCTGGTTCCACAGGTTTTCCTTGACGATGACCTGGTCGGCCATGCCGAGATCTCGCGCCACCGCGACCATACCCGACAGGTCCCCAACCTCGAGCTTGTTGTCGAGATTGATGAGGATCTGGTCCCGGGTCGCCAGCAGCATCTCGCGCAGCGTCGAGACTGTCTCGTCGGTTACGGCGCCCGTGCCTTCGATCACCAGCCGGCAACTCTTCAGTTCGGCCAGCGTGTACTTAACCACCTCACCCTTGCAGGTCGTGGTGCGATCAAGCCAGCTGTCATGCATGACTACAAACTCGCCGTCCTTCGAGCGCCGGATGTCGACCTCGACGATCTCGGCGCCGATCGCGATCGAGCCTTCGACGGCGGCGAGCGAATTTTCCGCATAGAGCGTCTTGCCGGCCTGCATGCTGCCGGCGCGATGCGCGACCACCATGACGTGGTCGCGCCACTGATTGGCATGTTCGAAGCGGTCGAGGATCTGCCTCGCACGGGTTTCGCCCGCCATTGACTGGCTGGCGGAAGCCGCCAGCGTGACGGAAAACAGAAGGCTCGGCCAGAAGGTCCGCATCGAGAATCGCTCCATTCCGGATCGAACCGGGAATAGGCGATGCCCGTGACGTCTAGGTGAACGAAGCCGGCTAGCGGTTGCCAGCGATATGTCGCCTCAGATGCGTTTCGACAGTCGGCGGAACCAGGCCATCGCAGGCATCTCGACGAAACGCCAGGTAATCCAGGAGACACCTATCGTGGCAAGGAGCATGACGAGGATCGCAACGTCCCCCGCCCAGCCGGCGCCGAAGCCGGTCGCCGGCTCTCCGCGCAAGACGATGTCGCCGACAAGACCGAGGCCGAGCTTGCGCTCGACCAGGCCGGCGACATTGATCATGCGCGCCTGGACGAAGATGTGGACCATGTAGATCGAGTAGGACAGCGCGCCGAGCGTCAGAATGAGTGGGGTTCTCAGAAAGACACTGATCCAGCCCCCCTCATGAGCAAAGAGAAACAATGCCAGTGCAAACACCAGCGGTGCTGCGATCCCGGCATCATTGTCGCCCGCCAGTGCGACGAAAAGCACAATGACAGCCGCCATGACGATTTCGGCAAGGGTCCAGCTCAGCAACGGGCCGGTCCGGGCAAGCGCCTGTCGCGCGCCTGCAATGGAATCATGCTGGAACGAGGCAAGCAAGGCGCCGAGCGAGAAGCCGTACAGGCAGCGTATGAAGCCGAAATCGAAGGACACATCCATATGGTGGGTCGAGAAGCCAAGCAGAAACAGAGGCGCGGTGATGGCGGCGGCGACGAACCACACCCAGGCGCGTGCCCCGGCGGTGAAGACCACTCCCGCGAACAACAGGTAGGCGAAGAACTCCGCCGAAATGCTCCAGCTTGGCGCATTCCAAGTCAATTGGTCATCGAAGCCGACCCCCTGGAGCAGCAGCAGATTGCTAAGCAGGCTCTCGAGGCTGAAGCCGCCGGTGAAGGGAGCGGCACCGGCGCCATGCACCTGAGGCAGCATCAGCCGCAGCAGCTCGAATCCGGCAAAAGCGGCGAGCATGAGAAAGTGCAGCGGATAGATGCGGCCGAAGCGCACCAGCGCAAAGCGTGCGACCTCCCGCGGCTGGTTCAGCCGCCAGCCATAGGAGCTGGCGATGACGAAACCGGAGAGAACGAAGAAGAAGTCGACAAACAGATAGGACGAACCGACAAAGGCGCTTTGCGAGATCGTCGAAGCGGTCGGGAAGTGGAACAGCGCCACCAGCAGGGCGCAGATGCCGCGCCACGAATCGAGAACCAGGAACCGCTCACCCGCCACCGTGCCGGACTGGATCGACGCCGCGCCATGGGGAGAATCAAGAAACGCGGTCTGCGTCATGATGATACAATCCTGTCTCGCGGCGGCACCGCGCCCGCGCCGTTTCGTTTCCCCAAGCTGTGACTGGCATGTTGCGTGCCGGTTCTGTAGTTGTTGCACCCCGATGAAAACCAAGGATCCGTAATGGCGAACAAGAACATCGACCATGCCTTCACAGCCCGCTCGAAGACGGGCGCTTCGCTGGAGCCGACCTATGCCGGCGCGCTGTCGTTCATGCGACGCAAATACACGAAGGATGTGAAGGGCGCGGACGCTGTGGTTTGGGGCATCCCTTTTGATGCCGCCGTCACCAATCGGCCCGGCGCGCGTTTCGGGCCGCAGGCGATCCGCCGCGCCTCGGCAATCCTCGACAACGATCCGCAATATCCCTTTTCGCGCGATCTGTTCGAGCACCTCGCGGTGGTCGACTATGGCGATTGTCTGCTTGATACCGGCAACCACCAGAAGACGCCGGGGACGATCGAACGCGAGGCGGCCAAGATCCTGAAGTCAGGTGCCTTCCTGCTGTCGCTGGGCGGCGACCATTTCGTCACCTGGCCCCTGCTCAAGGCACATGCCGCAATCCATGGCCCGCTCGCTCTGGTGCAGTTCGATGCGCACCAGGATACCTGGGAGGATGACGGCAAACGCATCGACCATGGATCCTTCGTCGGCCGCGCGGTCAAGGAAGGCATTATCGATCCCGACCGCTCGATCCAGATCGGCATCCGCACCCAAGCGCCCGACACGTTCGGCATCAAGATCCTCTACGGTCACGAGATCGAGGAGATGCGTGCATCCGACATCGCCTACGCCATCGTCGACAGGACGGGCGGCAAGAAGACCTATCTCACCTTTGATATCGACTGCCTTGATCCCGCCTATGCACCCGGCACCGGCACGCCGGTCGCCGGCGGGCCGTCCTCTGCAAAGATCCTGTCGACGCTGCGCCAGCTCAACCAGATCGATATTGTCGGGGCCGATGTCGTGGAGGTTGCGCCGGCCTACGATCACGCCGATATAACGGCGATTGCCGGCTCGATGATCGCCATGCAGTATCTCGGCCTGCTGGCCGAGCGGAAAGCACGGCTCGAAGAGCTGAACAACGGCAGCCACAACGGTGCCGCGGTGAACCAAGGCAACGGCATATAGTTTTCGATATCAGGGAATTTGATCAGCCAATGAAACCGAAAATCTTCATCGACGGCGAGCACGGCACCACCGGTCTCCAAATCCGGGCGCTGCTTGCCGAGCGCGGCGACCTGGAGATCATTTCAATTCCCGCCGAGCGCCGCAAGGAAACGGCGGCGCGAGCCGAATTCCTCAATGCCGCCGACGTTGCGATCCTGTGCCTGCCGGACGATGCGGCGAAGGAGAGCGTGTCGCTGATCTCCAACGAGACCACCAGGGTCATCGATGCTTCGACCGCGCATCGCGTAGCGCAAGGCTGGGAATATGGCTTTGCCGAGATGGACAAGGAGCAGGCGAAGAAGATCGGGGCGGCGAAACGCGTCGCCAATCCCGGCTGCTGGCCGCAGGGACCGATCGCGACGCTGCGGCCGCTGGTCGCCGCCGGCCTGCTGCCTGCGGATTTCCCGGTCACAGTCAACGGCATCTCGGGTTATTCGGGCGGCGGCCGCCCGATGATCGAGGACTATGTCGCCAAGGGCGAGGACGCCTCTGAATTCCTGCCCTACGGGCTCACCCTCCAGCACAAGCACGTGCCGGAGCTCAGGGCCTATGCGAAACTGTCGCACGATCCGATCATGCAGCCAGCGGTGGGCAATTTCGCGCAAGGCATGATCACGGTGGTGCCGCTGCAGCTCGGTGGCCTCGACCATGTGCCGACCGGTGCGGAACTCCATGCAGCCATCGCCGACCATTTCGCCGCCATCAAGGGCGGCGTGGTCGAAGTGGCGCCCTATGCGCATGTGGAGCGCATTCCGGAGATCGATCCGGAAATCTACAATGGCACCAACCGAATGAAGCTCTACGTCTTTGCCAATGACAAGCGCGCGCAGGCCCTGCTGCTCGCCGTTTACGACAATCTCGGCAAAGGGGCATCGGGGGCTGCCGTACAGAACATGGACCTGATGCTCGGCCTCTGATGGCGGCACCGGCATTTCCGGACCGTTGGAAGATCAGCGCGCCCGAGCTCATCGCCGAGACCTTTTCGAGCCGCATCTGGAAGGTGCGGCGCGAGGACGGCTCGCCGGCGATCGTCAAGGCGCTGAAGCCATTCGATGACGTCGCAGACGAGTTGCGCGGCGAGCATTTCCTTGCCTGGCGGCGCGGCGAAGGCGCCGTGCGGCTGCTGGGCCGCGACGGGCATTCCATGTTGCTCGAATATGCCGGGGAGACCATGCTGTCGCATGTTCTTGCCGAGCAGGGAGATTTGGCCGCCACGGAAATCGCGGCGGAGGTGATGGCAAAGCTGTTTTCGCCATCGGATCACCCCGCTCCGCCCGACCTGCAGCCGCTTCGGGAACGATTTTCCAGCCTGTTCAAGAAAGCGGAGGCCGACCGTGTCGTTGGCCGGAACAGCCTTTATGTCGAAGCGGCGGAAATCGCCGACCGGCTGCTGGGTGGTCCGCATGATATCAGGCCGCTGCATGGCGACCTCCATCACGACAACATCATGCACGGAGCACGCGGCTGGCTGGCGATAGATCCGAAGGGCGTTCTCGGCGACCCGGGATTCGATGCCGCGAACATGTTCTACAATCCTCTTGATCGCGACGACCTTTGTCTCGATCCCCCACGGATTGCCGGGATGGCTGAAGTTTTTGCGCGAACGCTGAGCCAGACGCCGGCGGCAATACTGGATCACGCCATCGCCTATGGCTGCCTGTCGGCTTCCTGGCACCATGAGGACGACAACGCGATCGAGGAGAACCGCGAACTGTCGGTCGCAGCAGCGATCCGAACGGTACGGCTCGGCTTCTGATCCGTGCCGCCTTGCGTCAGGCGGAATTCGACGGCGACAAGACGATGGCGCAGTCGAACGTTCTGGATGTGACCGGAGAGACTCAGCGTCCGAGGGCGATCTCGTGGGGCAAGGGATATGCGCCCTTGGTGCCGCGCCAATGCGCGGCGGCGAACCCCAGCACGATCAACGCGAATCCCTGGTGGGTCAGCGCCATGTGCAGCGGCACATGCATCAACAGCGTGCCGATGCCGACGGAGGCCTGCACCAGCACCAGGGCAAACAACAGCGTCGCGCGACGAGCATGCGTTGAACCGGGCAGACGGCGACGCGTGGCGATCATGTGCCACAGGGCGACGACGAACACCGTGTAGGCGCCGATCCGGTGCACGAACTGCACCGTCTTGGGGCTTTCGAAGAAATTGCGCCATGCCGGCTCCAGGATCAGCAGATCGCCGGGAATGATCTTGCCGTCCATCAGCGGCCAGGTGTTGTAGCTCAGGCCAGCGTGGAGCCCGGCGACCAGACCGCCGAGATAGATCTGGATCAGCGCCAGAAGCACTATGAAACCAGCCAGTTTCTGGGTCGAACGATCGGCCGCAGGTTCCGAATGCGGCGCCAAGCCGCGCGCGACGACCATGGTCGCCGTGAAGATCAGCGCGGCAAGCGTCAAATGGGTGGCGAGCCGGTACTGGCTGACCGAGACGCGGTCGACCAGACCGGAGGCAACCATCCACCAGCCGATGGCGCCCTGCAGACCGCCGAGAAGCAGGATGCCGACCAGCTTCGGCCCCAGTCCGCGCTCGATGCGGCGCGCCGCCCAGAAGAACAGCAGCGGCAAGGCGAAGACCAGGCCGACGCTGCGCGCCAGGAGACGATGCGCCCACTCCCACCAGAAGATCGACTTGAATGCCTCGATGCTCATGCCCTTGTTGAGCTCGGCATATTGCGGGATCTGCTGATAACGCTGGAATTCCTCTTGCCATTCGGCGTCGTTGAGCGGCGGGATGACGCCGTGGATCGGCTGCCACTCGGTGATCGACAGGCCGGACTCGGTGAGCCTTGTGGCGCCGCCGACCAGCACCAGCGCGAACAGCACCAGAAGCACGACGTAGAGCCAGCCGCGCACCAGCGCGCGGTTGTGCAGATCGCGGTCACGCGCCTCGTAAGGCGCGGCAGTAATGGCGGCCATGGATTTATCCCGGCAGGTTGAAGTCGCGGATTGGTGGACCATCGCATTCCCGCATGCAAGACCGGGCGGCGCGGCACGCCGTCGCGCCGCGTCTGTCGGGTTGCACAGCTTCGCGTCAAGGCCTATGGCGAAGCCGACACATTGAGCTGGGCCGCACTTTACCCCGGCTCCTGGAGGCCAACCATGCCCGTGCGCCTGAAAAAGCTGATCGGAATGTTCCTGCTGGTGGCGCTTGTCATCATCTATGCGCTGGTCGCATCGATCTTCGCGGTCGCCCGGCTGTCCGAGGCGGGCCCGTGGACGCATTTCCTGTTCTTCCTGCTAAGCGGCCTGCTCTGGGTGCTGCCGGCGATGGGCATCATCAAATGGCTGATGCTGGAGCCTCGGCCCAAGCGCTGAACCGTTGCCGGCCGGCCTCAGATGGTGACCACCATCTTTCCGGCATTGGCGAGCGGCGTCGTCACGCCAGACAGCATGGTGCGGATGTGGGCGAGGTTCTGATAACGGCCGTTGACCGAGATGCGCGGCAATGCGTGCAGGAAGCCGGCGTGTTCGGCGCGCAGCACGCCATGACGGGTGGTCACGGCCGAGGTGTAGCCGGCATCGCGGACAAAGCCCACTTCGCGGCAGCCGACGGCGCTGGCATAGCCGTAGGGATAGGCGAAATGGCGCGGCTCCTCGCCCAGCTCGGCTCGCAGGATGGACTTCACCCCGACGATTTCGTGCCGCGCGTCGGCTTCTGAAAGCCGCTTCAGATTGCTGTGGTTGATCGTATGAGCACCGATCGTTACGAGCGGATGCGCTGCGATCGCGCGGATCTCCGACCAAGTCATCAGCGTGTCGACGCGCGGCCGGCCGGCGTCGACGCCGTTCGCATGCGCCAGTTCGCGCAGCACGGCGCGCAGGTCCTCCTCGCGAACCTCGCTGGTGAGATAGGTGTGCAGCCGTGCGATGGCCTGGAGCTTTTTGGCCGGGCTGGTGCAGTCGATCGTCGTTTTCCCTTCGGACGTCGTCAGGGTCAGGCGATCGCCCGCGTTGACGAGATCCTCGACCACGTCCCACCACAGATCCGCAGTGCCGTTGATAAGCCCCGGAGCCACATAGATGGTGATCGGCGCGCCGTGCTTTTCCAGCACCGGCAAGGCCTCGGTCATGTTGTCGCGATAGGCGTCGTCGGCGGTGATGGCGGCGAACTGGCCGCCCTTGCCGCGCGCCGCGATACGCTCCACCGCCTCGTCCATCGAGACGAAGGCGTAGCCATCCGCCTTCAGGCCGGCGATCATGGCGTCGAGGAAGCCGGGCGCAATGTTGAGATGACGGTTGACGCTGTCGGGCTTTTCGGGCTTTGCCGTAACGCGGTGCAGCATGAGGATGGCGCCAATACCGCCGACCAGCGGTTTGGCCAGCGGTGCGAGGCCGGTATAGCGGGCGACGTTGAGCGCCAGCTTTCGGATTGCCTCCCCGCCGTCGATCATTCCTTCACCTTTTGCGCCTAGGCTGAACCAAGCACGGATACGCCTGAGCGCCCCCAAATCGGCAGCAATACGCCCTAAGGATTGAGGTATGGTTGACGCGGCCGCGTCATTTGACGGCAATCGCCTGGCGGCAATCGAAGCCCCGCCCGGTGTGCCGCCGATAGAGCCGGCTGGGCTGTCGGTTTCCACCGCTTCCGCCGATGGGCTCGCGGCCTATGCCGCGTTCTGCCGCTCCGCCGTGTTCGCGCCGGCGCAGAGCGCGGTTTGGATCCGCAACTGGGCCGCGCAGGTCGAGCCGGACCCGGTCGTGGCGATGCTGAATTGCGAAGGCAGACCGGTTTTCGCACTGGCGCTGGAGGTCGTCGGCCATGGGCCATTCCGTGTTGCCCGCTTCATGGGTGGCCGCCACGCCAATGGCAATTTCGTCGCCGCCGACCCGCAATGGCTTGCCAGGGCGGACAGTGCGGCTATTCGTTCGACCCTGGCGGCCATAGCCGAGGCTCGCCCCGACATCGATCTCGTCGCCTTCGAACGCCTGCTGCCCGACCTCGATGGCGTAGCCAACCCACTCGCCTCGTTCGATTATTTCGACAGCCCGAACCTGTCGCTCGCCGTCGACCTGGTCGGCGGTTTCGATGCACTGCTCTCTCGCGCAAACGGAAAGCGCAAACGCAAGAAGCACCGCTCGCAGACGCGCAAGTTCGAGGCCATCGGCAGCCATCGGCGCATCGAGGCGCGGACCGTGGACGAGGTCGGCCGGCTGCTCGACGGCTTTTTCGAGATGAAGGAATCCCGCTTCCGCAGGATGGGCATCGCCAACGTCTTCGGCGACAATCAAGTGCGCGCGTTCTTCCGTGCTCTGTTCACCGAGGCGCTTGCCGAGGATAAGCCCTCCTTCGTGCTGCACGGGCTCGAGGTCGCCGGCAAGCTTCGCGCCGTGACCGGATCGAGCCGCTCGGGCAAACGGCTGATCTGCGAGTTCGGCGCGATCGCCGAGGATGACCTCGCCCACACCAGCCCCGGCGACTTCCTGTTCTTCGACAATATCCAGGAAGCCTGCGAGGCGGGTTTCGACGTCTATGATTTCTCGGTCGGCGACGAGCCGTACAAGCGTTTATGGTGCGATATCGAAACGCAGCACTTCGAGGTGCTGGTTCCGCTGACGTCGAAAGGCCGCGCACTGGCGCTGGGGCTGCGGCAAAGCGCCAGGCTGAAAGCCGTCGTCAAGAACAGTCCGACGATCTGGAAGCTGACCAAGCTGCTGCGTCGCAAGGCCGCTGGCCAGGCGCCGGCGCCCGCCGAGGACGGTAGCTAACCCGCCCACCTTCCAACGTGATGACCACAAGCGCCGCTCATCGGACTCAAGCCGCCGAGCGCCTTCCTGGCACCGGGGTGCCCGGCGGTTCGTGGCCGAGCGGGGTCACCAGCGTCAACTCCGGATAGCCATTCTCGATAAGCTTGACGGCGGCCTGCGTCACCTCATCATCCGGCTCCAGCATGGAGAGGAACACCTCGGTCGCATCGCCACCCAGACGGCTGATGCCTTGGGCGTCGGCGGGACCGCATTCGACCACCACCAGGTCATAGGCGGTGGTCAGCGATTGCATGATGATCGGCAGCCGGTCGGCGGCGCGCATGGCGCGAACCGGATCGGCGGTGCCGACAGGAATGACATGGCAGTCGGAATAGAGGTCGGGGTGGATGACTTCGCTGAACTGCGCCTGCGACGCGAGCAGATTGGTGATGCCCGGGAACAGTCCGCTGTCGAGCATCGGTCGCGAGGCGGCGCCGGAAGCCGTGAGGTCGAGCAGCAGCACGCGCAGGCCGGCGTCGGAGACCTCACGCGCCACCAGGATCGCGGACGCGGCCGCCTCGTCACCTTCGGGCGACACGAAGATGGCGCGCGCGGCGCCGCTTGCGATCAGCTTTTCCGCCGCTTTTTCAACGTCGATCTCGCCCAGCACCGAACGTGGCCTGGTTTTGGCGACCGGGACGGCCTCGGCAACAGGGACGGTTTCGGCGACCGGTGCGCCGGCGGCGGGTTCGACCTCTATGACAGATTCCGCCGGCGAGGGCAGATCCGGTTCCACCATCATCTCCGGTTCCACCGCTTTCTCAGCGTGGTGCTCAGGCCCGGACTCTGGAATGATCGTCGTTTCCCTGGCCGCGACCGGCATCGCCACCTCGTCGATCGGCTCGAAGCGAGCGCCGCTGGCCGGGCGCATGGCGCGGCCGGAAAAGAGTTCGCGCAGCAGCGTGAACACCGACATGAGCAAAAGCGAGGCGGCAAAAGCAGCACCGACGATCGGCCCGATCTTGGGGAAGTAGGCCTCGGAAGGCACTACGGCCTTCGAGATGACACGCGCGTCGACCGGCACGTAATTGCGATCCTGGCGCGAAGCCGCCTCGCGGTAGTTGGTCAGGTAAAGTTCGAGCTGCTGGCGCTTGGCGGCAGCGTCACGCTGCAGCGCATCGAGACCGACCTGCTGTTCGCCTGCCTCCGCGGAAGCCGCCTTCAGCGTGTTGACGTCGGCGACGAGCTGGCTCTCACGTGACTTGGCGGCATCGGCCTGCATCGCCAGGCCCTTCATCACCTTTTGAGCTTCACTGCGGATCTGCGCGTCGAGATCGGCTAGCTGCGATTTTGCCGCGCGGATGCGCGGATGATTGTCGAGCAGCGTCGTCGACAGGTCGGCGATGTTGGCGCGCAGTTCGACCTGCCGTTCGCGCAAGCGCTGGATCAGATCGGATGACAGCACCTCGGGCAGCGAATCCAGCGAGCCGCCATTCTGCAGCGCCTTGCGCACGCTGTCGGCGGTGCCTTCGGCGGCGGCGCGGTTGGCCCGCACCCGCGACAATTCGGTCGACAGTTCGGCCAGTTGTTGGGTGGCGAGCACAGAATTGTTGCCGCCCACCAGAAGGTCCGACTGGGCGCGATAGGCGGCGACCTTGGCCTCGGCATCCCTGACCTGCTTCTGCAGATCGGCGATCTCGGGAGCCAGGAAGTCCGCCGCGGCGGTGTTGGATTCGAGCTTGGCCGCGCCCTGCCCGGCAATGTAGGCGGCAGCAATGGCATCGGGGATAGCAGCCGCGAGCTTGGGATCTTCCGAGGAGAACTCGATGGCGATGATACGCGTCTTTTCGACGCCATAGACGTTGAGCTTCTCGCGCATCTTCTTCAGGACGCGTTCGTCGACCGGAATATCCATGGGATCGTTCTTCAACCCCACCAGGATCAGCAGGCGGTTGAGAGGCGACATATCGACAGTTTCGTCGAATTCGTGCAATCGCGACAGATCAAGCTTCTGCGCTACCTGCTTGAGGATTTCGTTGGACGAAATGATCTGGACCTGGGTGGCGACGCCTTGCTCATCGAGGATAGGCTTGTCGCTGTCATTGCTGCCGGCCGGGCGCGTGTAGACGGATTCACGCGTATCGATCTGAACCTGCGTCTGGGCCTTGTAGTGCTTGGTTGCCAGCGAAGCGAGCGCAAACGCCAACCCGGTAACCACCAGGGAGACGACCAATATTCGCAGCCAGTTCCTCGCCAGGCTGGCGAAGAGCTGCCTGAGATCGACGTCAACGTCTGCGGCCGTGGACTGAACGGACATGCATCCTACTCCGATACGGATCGCATGCACCGTAAACAACTATGGTAACTCAGCCGTTAAGATCACAGGAAGCTTCCGTCAGGACTTACTGGCAGGCGCCAAGCAAAACCGTCAAAGTTATAAAACTCCTGCCGATCGATGCCGTATCGATCGCGCCCTTTACCGGCCATTAACCCTAACAGGACGATAACGGACGCGCTCTCAGATGTTTGCTGCGACGCCGCAGCGGCCAGTCGAAGGTATGTGTCCTGTCATGAAAAGCACTGCTTCCCTCTTTCGCGCGCTGCTTGCCGTGTCGATGCTTGCTGGCTGCTCCAGCTACCGGCCGACGCCGGCCGCCTTCCACGAGGTGCTCGATCAACCCTATCGCCTGGGCGCCGGTGACCGCGTCCGCGTCACCGTGTTCGAGCAGGACGGGCTGACCAACACCTATAGTGTCGACCAGTCCGGATATCTCTCCTTCCCGCTGGTCGGCGCCGTGCCGGCCCGCGGCCACACCGCCCAGCAGATGGAAAAGGAAATCGCCGACAAACTGCGCCAAGGCTATCTGCGCGATCCCGATGTTTCCGTCGAGATCGACCGCTACAGGCCTATCTTCGTCATGGGCGAAGTGGGCGCCGCCGGCCAGTATTCCTATGTGCCCGGCCTCACCGTTCAGAAAGCCGTCGCCATTGCCGGCGGCTTCACGCCGCGCGCCAACCAGGAAAGCGTCGACATCACCCGAGATATCAACGGCAAGGTGATGACCGGCCGGGTTGTCACGTCAGACCCGCTGCTGCCCGGAGATACTGTCTATGTGCGTGAACGTCTGTTCTGACGAACACACGTGGCGGACAAACTCAGGATCGTCCATTGCTTTCGTTCACCTGTCGGCGGGATCTTTCGGCATGTGCGGGACCTCGCGGAAGCTCAGGTCGCCGCCGGCCATTCGGTCGGCATCGTGTGCGATTCGACCACAGGCGGGGAATACGAGGAGCGCCTGTTCGAGCGGATGAAGGCCATGCTGGCGCTCGGCATCCATCGCACGCCGATGCAGCGCCATGTCGGACTGGGCGATCTCGCCTCGGCCTCGCGCACCTACGGAATCATCAAGGAATTGCGGCCGGACGTGCTGCACGGGCACGGCGCCAAGGGTGGCGCCTATGCCCGTCTGTTCGGCTCACTGTTGCGGGTATCAAGGTCTCGCGTAGCCCGCCTTTATTCGCCGCATGGCGGTTCTCTCCACTATGACGAGAGCACGTTCACGGGAAAGCTGTTCTTCGCGCTCGAGCGATCCATGGCTCACTTCACCGACTGTCTGCTGTTCGTCTCGGACTATGAGCGACGCACCTATCGCAGGAAGGTCGGCGAGGCGCCCATTCCGAACGCGCTGATCTACAATGGCCTGCGCGCGGCTGAGTTCGACCCCGTTCCGGAGAAGCCCGGAATGGTGGACCTGCTCTACATCGGCATGATGCGTGACCTCAAGGGACCCGACATCTTCATCGACGCGCTGGCCCTTGCGGGGACACGGCTCGGACGCCCGCTGGGCGCGGTCATGGTGGGCGACGGCGACAACCTGCCTCGGTACCGCGCGCAAGTGAGGCGGCTCGGGCTTGACGGCAATGTGCGTTTCCTGCCGCCGATGCCGGCCAGGGATGCCTTTGCGCTGGGCGCGCTGGTCGTCGTTCCTTCGCGCGCCGAAGCATTGCCGTATGTCGTGCTCGAGACGCTGGCGGCGGGAAAACCGATGATCGCCACGGCCGTTGGCGGCATACCGGAGATCTTCGGCGCCGATTCCCCTGCCCTGATCAGACCTGATCCGTTGCAGCTTGCCGACAAGATCGCCGAAGCGCTGGCCGATCCCGCCGCCTATCGAAAACTGATGCCCGATCGCGCCGATCTGGAGGCACGCTTCGGAGCCGATGTCATGGCTGCCGAGATCGAGAAAGCGTATTTCGCGGCGCTGGCCAAATAAACCACCGGCCCAAGCCCTTCCAAAGCCACGCGTTGTTTCAAGGGTTTCTTAGCTCTCTTTTGCTATTGCCTGGGGGAAGCTTGCGGAAATCCCATGAACGAGATCGATCCCGTGCACCGCTTTTCGGCAGAGGCTGTGCGCAAACTCGACACCCCGACCGATGGCGGCATGCCGGGCGGCATGAATGATGTCGCCCGTCAGGTCGCCTCGCAATACCGGCGCGATACGATGTCGCCGATCATGGTCAGCGGCGTCCTGCGGATGGTCGAGTTCGCAGTGCTGTTCCTTTCCGGCCTCGGCGTCTATTTCTACTTTGTCGGCTTCTTCAACTATTTCGCCTGGCAATATCCGCTGACGATCGCCGCCGCGTCGTTCCTTGCAGTGGTGCTGCTCGACGTCACCGATTGCTACCAGATCGTCTCGCTCATGCGGCCGATCGCCAATTTTGGACGTTTGCTGCTGGTCTGGGCCGGCACGTTCGCCCTCATGGCGCTGACGGCATTCGTGATGAAGATATCTGAAAACTATTCACGATTGCTGTTCGGCACCTGGTTCGCCGTCGGTTTTATTCTCATCTTCGGCCTGCGGCTGGTGATGTCGAAGCTGATCCGGCGCTGGGCGCGCGACGGCCACATGGAGCGGCGCGCCGTCATCGTCGGCGGCGGCAAGGCAGCGGAGGTCCTGATCCGCTCGGTCGAGAGGCAGCCCTACAACGACATCCGCATTTGCGGCATTTTCGACGATCGCAGCGACAAACGCTCGCCGCCTATCGTCGCCGGCTATCCCAAGCTCGGCACAATCTCGGAGCTGATCGAATTCGCCCGCATCGCCCGCATCGACATGCTGATCGTGTCGCTGCCGCTGACCGCCGAGTCGCGCGTGCTGCAATTGCTGAAGAAACTGTGGGTGCTGCCGGTCGACATCCGGCTGTCGGCGCATTCGAACGCGCTGCAGTTTCGTCCACGCGCCTATTCCTACATCGGCTCGGTGCCGATGCTCGACATCTTCGACAAGCCGATCAACGACTGGGATTCGGTGGCCAAGCGCGCCTTCGACATCGTTTTCAGCCTGATCGGCATCGTCGTGTTCTCACCGGTGATGCTGGCGACCGCTATCGCCATCAAGCTCGACAGCAAGGGACCGGTGCTGTTTCGCCAGAAGCGGCATGGTTTCAACAATGAGGTGATCGAAGTCTACAAATTCCGCTCGATGTATGCCGACCGGTCGGACCCGACCGCCAGACAGACGGTCACCAAGAACGACCCGCGCGTTACCCGCGTCGGCCGCTTCATCCGCAAGACCTCGATCGACGAGCTGCCGCAGTTCTTCAATTCGCTGCTGGGTTCGCTGTCGCTGGTCGGCCCGCGGCCGCACGCGATTGCCGCGCAGTCGCACAACCTGCTCTACAACGAAGTGGTCGACGGCTATTTCGCGCGCCACAAGGTCAAGCCCGGCGTTACCGGCTGGGCGCAGATCAATGGCTGGCGCGGCGAGATGGACACCAACGAGAAGATCCGCATGCGGACGGAATACGACCTCTATTATATCGAGAACTGGTCGATGCTGTTCGACCTGCGGATCCTGTTCCTGACGCCGATTCGGCTGCTCAACACGGAAAACGCCTATTGAGCGCGGTCACCCATGACCTGCCGCGCGCGGCGGTCAATGCGAAGCTGATCGCGCTGATTTCCTCGGGCGCGGTCGGGCTCGGCATCCTGCTTTCCGGCTTCGTCATCAGCGAGCCGGCTCCTTACGAGATCTACATGGCCGGCCTGATCGCCATCTGGGCGCTTTTCGGTTTGAGGATTTCGCACGCGGCCGCGCCGCTGCTGGTGCTTCTGGTGACGATGAATATCGGCGGCATGATCGCCATGACGCAGATGTCAGACCTCGCCAACACGCCGCTCTACCTTGCAGTGTCGCTGTTTCTCGCCTTCAGCGCGGTCTTCTTCGCATCGGTCACCGCCACGCAGCCGAGCCTCTACCGGCTGATCTTCATTGCCTATGTCGTATCCGCGGTGATGACTTCGCTGCTCGGCATAGCAGGGTATTTCCATGCCTTCCCGGGCGCGGAGATGTTCACCAAATACGACCGCGCCGCAGGCGCCTTCCAGGACCCGAACGTGTTCGGGCCGTTCCTGGTTCTGCCCGGCATCTATCTGCTCTATCTGCTGCTGACCGGGCCGGTCTCGCGCATGCCGCTGCTGGCGGTGCCGCTGCTCATCATCACATCAGGCATCTTCTTCTCCTTCTCGCGCGGCGCCTGGGGCATGTTTGCCGTCTCTGCCGTTCTGCTTACCGGCTGCCTGTTCCTGCAGAGCAACAGCGGCATGTTCCGGCTGCGCGTGGTGGTGATGACCATCGCGGCATTGTCGCTGCTGACGATCGCCATGATCGTCATCCTGCAGCTGCCGGGCGTGGCGGAAATGTTCTCCAACCGTGCCCATCTCGAACAGAGCTACGACACCGCCCGCCTCGGCCGCTTCGCCCGCTATGCAATCGGCTTCCAAATGGCGATGGAGCACCCGTTCGGCATCGGGCCTCTGGTGTTCGGCACCATCTTCGGCGAGGACACCCACGACATCTGGCTGAAGATGCTGATGGATTATGGCTGGCTCGGCTTCGTATCGTTCCTGACGCTTGTCCTCTGGACGATATGTGCCGGATTCCGCATCCTGCTGCGCGACCGGCCATGGCAGCCCTATCTCCTGTGCGCCTATGTCGCCTTCATCGGCAATGTCGGGCTCGGCACCTTCATCGACATCGACCATTGGCGCCACGTCTATCTGCTGCTCGGATTGGTCTGGGGCGCGATCGCGCTGGAACACCGTCATCAGCGGCAATTACGGCTGGCGATGCCGAAAGCTTCACGTGACCGCGGAGCGCTATCGGCTCGATAGTCGCCGCCGCCGACAGGCAGCGCGCGCTGCCGCTGTCGCACGATCATGGCCGGCGAAATTCGACGCGATGACAGGCCCGATTATCGTTTTGCGGCATCGCTGTCGGCCGCGGCGCGAGACAGGAACATCTGCGTCGTCTCGGCGAGATGGCTCTTGAGCCAATCCGCCATCGCCTCCTCTTCGCGCAGATTCTGCTCAGACACACGCGCCACCTCGGCCTCCCCTTCGGCGTTGGCCGCGGCGATGAGCATCGTGTAGGAGGCAATCTCCATATGCTCGAAAGTATAGCTGGCGAGCGAGCCCTTCATCACCTCGTCGCCGGCAAACACGCCGCTGATCGACTGGGCCATGGCGGTGAGCTTGCCGCCTGCGTCTTTCATCGCGGAGGATCCCTCTCCGATCCGGTCAAGACAGCTTTTGAGGCGCGAGGCCTGCTGCCGCGTCTCGTCGAGATGCTGACGGATGCGGTCGCCGAGTTCCGGATAGCTTTCGAGGCGTGACAGTTGCCCGGAGAGCATCGTCTCGGCCTGCTCCTCCATGGCGTGAGCGTCTCTCAGCCACTGTATCAACCAGTCGCGCGATTGTGTCATGAAGCTCTCCCTTTGGGTTGCTCGCCCAAACCGCGAGCGGAGAGGATGGCTCCGCCCGGGCTATGGCAGGCTCGGCCAGAGGGCTGTCGACGCGCGGATTGGCCGCCGACGCGACGGTCACTTCTTGCTCTGGCCCGAGGCATCGGCCAATGCCGGGTTCACCAGCTTGCTGCGGATATCCCGCGCCATTCGCAGATGCTCAAGTACGGCCGGCAGGATATCCGAGGCGAAATGCTGGACATCCGGATCCTGGCCGGAGCCGATCTCCCATTCAAGGAGTTGCACAGTCTTCTGATGCTCGACGATCTGGCCGCTGATGTAAGCCAGATCGAATTCGACGCCTGTAAGCTTTTCCAGCCTGGTACGCATCTCCTCGTGCTCGGCATCCAGCCCAGGCGGAAGCGGCATCTTGGCCGCTTCGGCGAGCGACTTCAGCCTGTCGTTCGCCCTCTGGTGGTCGTCAACCATCCTGCGGGCAAAGTCTTTCACCGCGGCATTTTCGGATTTTCCGGCAAGCTCGCCGAAGCGGACCTCGGCCAGACCGCCAGCAGCGGTAAGCTGCGCGAACAGCCGGTCCTGATAGTTGGTTTGGTGAGGCATTGGCTTGCCGGGAGATTCCTTCATCGTGTCCGGCGCCATGCCAGCCGGATTGCCGAACTGGGCGAAGGCGGTGGCGGCAGGCAGAAGCGCAAGCCCCACGACAGTTGCGAGTAGACGCATGCGAACCTCCTCGGGAAGCTTTCTCAGAGCACGAGCAGATAGGCGACCAGCGCGTCCTTTTCCGATTGGTCGAGTTTGGTGCCCAGCACCAGATTGAAGAACTCGACCGTGTCGGCGAGCGTCATCAGGCGGCCGTCATGCAAATAGGGCGGCGTGTCCTTGATGCCGCGCAGCGTGAACGTCTTGATCGGACCGTCGGGAAGCTCGACCATGTCGTTGACGGTCTGTCCTGGCTTGTAGAAACGATCGAGCTTCAGATCGTGCATGTTGTTGTCCATGAAGGACGTCTGGGGATTGTGGCATTGGGAGCAGCGGCCCTTGCCCATGAACACCGCTTCCCCTTTCAATTCCTCTGCTGACGCCAGTGCCGGATCGAGGCGGCCAAACGGATCGAGCTTAGGCGCCGGCGGGAAATCGATGATGTTTTGCATCTGTGCCATCATCGCCACCTGGTTCGGGCGGTCAGGCAGGTTGACGCCCTTGCGGGTGGCACTGACATGATCGCCATTGAAATACGCGGTGCGCTGCTCGAATTCGGTGAAATCCTCCACGGACCGCAATGAGCGCTTCGATCCATGTATCTGCTGGTTGAAGAGGCCGCGCAGACTGGTGGTGTCGAGACGGAAGCGCGCCGCCTGCGGCCTGATGTCGGGTGTCTGATGGAAGGCGGCGTTAGTGTTGAAATTGGAATGGCAATCAAGGCAGGCGACACCCATGCTCTGGCCAGCGACCTTGCGGTCCTCGGTCTGATTGAACTCTTCCTGCGGGAATGGCGTCAGCAGAAGCCGCAAACCTTCCATCTGTACTGGGGTGATGATGCCGTTCATGATCTCGTAGTAATTGCGGATGGTAAGCAGTTCGCCGCGCGAGACATCGCCGAGTTCAGGGTGGGTGGTCAGGAAAATCGGTGGCGGGAATTCGGGCGTCAGGTGATCGGGAAGATCGAAATCGACGTCGAAGCGGCGCAGATCACGGCCTTCCTGGCGGCCGATCTCGCGGATTTCCTTCTCGGGAAACACTTGGCCTCCGGCAGCCTGCTTGACATGAGGTAGCGGCAGGAAGCCAGCCGGCAGAAGACCCTGGTCACGAATATCGCCGGGGCTCATCGAGCTTAGCCTGTCCCAGGTCGAGCCACCCGCCAGCTTGACCCTGACGCCACCCTGGACCGGCTTCTTGCCGTTGGTCATCATCACGCCCGGTATCGGACGGTCAGCCAGATCATAACGTTGCTCCAAAAGCTTCTTCTGACGCTCCATCACGCCAGGCTTCTGCGCCTCGTCATCGGCTTTCACCGCGGAAAAGGGCTGGCTCGGCAATGGCCGATAGGTGATGTCAGGAGGCAGCGGATCCGAGAACGCACTGATGCTGGCCGCCGCGACGATGATCGCGCACGGAAGGCCGATATGGAGTTTGCCGGTCATTTCGTCCCTCCTAAGTTCCCCGGACGGTTGCCAAACCGGACCGGGGGCGGTTTGTTCCAAGGCGGGAGTTGGCGAAAGGGAATTTATTTCCGCCACCGGATTGAGCCATCGCCGGGCCCGTCATCTCTGAATGCAGGGCGACATCTTCCCCGCCTCGAACGGCGACGCCACGTTTGGAAAGCAATTCCCGGCCAAGAGAGCCCCGACAGGTGGAGGCATTTACCCTGAAGGAAGCCTTGCTCATGGCATGGTCCACGGAGCGACCCGCGAACGCCCGTGGGACTTCCGGTCAGGTTTGACGCGATTTATCGGCGATGGTTGGTTCTGCTTCCGGAGGCGGTTTTAGCGCTTGCGCGCCAAGCCTCGAATATATATGGCTTTGCGCGGTCCGGAGTGTAGCGCAGCCCGGTAGCGCACTTGACTGGGGGTCAAGGGGTCGTCGGTTCGAATCCGGCCACTCCGACCATTTTAAACAAGGACTTACCCCCAAAGTCCGTCTCATCTATCGCCATCTACCCCTGGCACACATCGACCCATTCGGCGCCGGTGAGATCAGCCATGCGTTGCGGTGCGATGCGCACCGCCGCGTTGGTGGCGCCGGCGGCGGGCACCACCTCTTCGAAACCGCGCAGCGACACGTCGCAATAGACCGGCAGCGGCGCCGGCAGGCCGAACGGGCAGACACCGCCGACCGGATGGCTGGTTGCCTCGATAACCTCAGCGGCCTCCAGCATGCGCGGCTTGCTGCCGAACCGATCCTTGAACTTGCGATTGTCCAGCCTGGCGGTGCCGCTGGTCACGACCAGCATGGTGCGTTCGCCGACGCGAAGGCAGATCGTCTTTGCGATCTGTGCCGGCAACACGCCGTGCGCCTGCGCAGCCAATGCTACGGTTGCCGAACTCGCGTCAGTCACGATCACGTCGATGTCAGGCGCCTTGCTGGCAAAGAAGGCACGAACGGATTCCAAGCTCATCGAAACCCCGCGGATCGAAATGACGAAGCAGCAAGCTAGGCCGGCGCGTCCATAAACACGTGCCGAAGCCTTCAGTCACGGCAAACAGAAAACCCGCCAAGGTCCCCGGCGGGTTTTCGAACATGCATGGCACTGGCGCTACAGCGCGGGGCGGTCTTGCGCGGCCCGCGCCTGCACGGCCGTGCCGAGCAGCGCCTCCTGAGGAAGCCGAAGCGCCGACGCAATACGGCGCAGTTGCGACGGATCGGCCGTCCTGCCGTTCTCGATATCCTCGATTTCGTCGACCGACAGACCGGTTGTCAGGGAAAGCTCCTCGACACTGTATCCCTTGGTTTCCCGAATCGTTCTGAGGGCGCTATGGCCTTGCCCGGCTTCGCTGGCAACCAGTTCCGGGAGGGGTTCGCGCTTTGCACTGTATGGCATTGGCAACTCCGTTGGCTGAAAGAGTTTGATGAAAATGGTGTTGCCTGAGACGGCGAGAACATGCCCGCTTGCGGGTGATTTGCCAAGTCACAAACTGGCCGTCACAGCATCGTGAACCATGCCTGGCGGACGCCGCTCGCAACCGCTCTCGATCAAGTTCTTTTGAACACCTGATCACCTCGTCCCTCGATGATTTTTACGACCCCGTTCGTTGGTTCAATTGCGCCGGCGCGAAACCCAAGACGTTGCCGGCGCGGCTGTCATTTTCCTGAAAGGATCGATGCGATGAAATTGCGGACAATCATGATCGTGCTCGGCACGCTTTCCAGCCTTGGCCTTGCTGCAACCAGCGCGCCGGCGGCAGACACGGTGCGGGTGCGCGGCGTCGTGGCCAGTTCCGACCAATCCCAGCTGACGGTGAAAAACCGCCAGGGTGGCATGGATAAGATCAAGCTCGCTGCCGGATGGAAGATATCGGGCGTCGCGGGCGCGTCGGTAAAGGACATCAAGCTCGGCGATTTCCTCGGCATAGCATCCCTGTCGAAGGCCGATGGCGGCAGCGGCGCGCTTGAGGTCGTGGTGTTTCCCGCAGCCTTGAAAGGCACGGGCGAAGGCGACCGCGCCTGGGACCTCAAGCCCAACAGCCGCATGACCAACGGCACCGTCGCCGACGTGACCGACGTGAATGGCCGCGCGGTGACGCTGACCTATGACAACGGCCAGACAAAGAAGATCTCAATCCCCGACAAGACGCCGGTCGTCACCTTCGCGCCGGCCACGCCGGGCGATCTCAAGCCCGGCGCGCCCGTCGTGGTCACCGCGACGCGCGGCGCCGACGGCACGCTGAGTGCCAACCGCGTCGTGGTCGGCAACAATGGCGTGGTCCCGCCCATGTAAGCCGGTTGCGTCTGCGGCCCCGTATCGAAATTTCTCCCGCTCATCGGCGCTGTGGGCTCAGCCTGTCGGCGGAGCCCACAGCCTGCGCCGCCAGACACATTCCAGAAACAAAATTCTATATTCGGGAAATACTGACGAAAAAAATCGGGAGCGTAATCCCGCTCGCGGCGAACAGGCTGTTGGCCTGATTCAGATTGCCTGCGAAAAAAGGAAGATATCCATGAAGAAGTCCCTCCTCTCGGCCCTCGGGCTTGCAGTTGCACTTGCATTCACCATGCCAATCCTCGGCGCGACCAGCGCTGATGCCGCGCCGATGCACAAGCATCATCGTCATCATCGCAAGCACCATCGCAGCCACCACTACCATCATCACCACCACAAGGTTATGGGCAAGAAGGCCTGAGCTTAACCGACTGCCAATGAGAAGACCGGCTTTGGCTTCTTGTTCGAAGCCGGTCTTCTCCTGGTTTCCTCCGGATACGCGCCGTATCAGCGCGATCTCGCAGCGCTACAACGAGCGCCTGCTCTGACGAAAAAACCCCTGTTCGTGCTGCAGACCGACAAGCTGGGGCTATGGCCCTTTTTTCGTGGCACCCACAGGTGCCGCTGTCCTAAACCGGGTGCACTTTCGGGCAACATGAATCGCCCGCGCACCGATCCAGCGGAACCGAGGAATAAATAAAGGTCAGCGCCGGCTGAACAGCAGACTGGCGACCAGACCAAGCACCACAAAGCCGATCGCCGCGGCCGTCGCCGGATGCTCGCGGGCGGATTTCTCGATCGCCCTGCCCCGCTCGCGGATCGCCGGCAACGCATCGTGCAGACGTTCCGCAAGGTCGGAATACGTGTCAAGCGCCGCGTCGCGACCGTCTTCGTAATAGGCGCCGCCCCGCCTGGACGCAGCCTTCTTCAGGGCCGCCAATTCCCTGGAGAGTGCAGCGACCCGCCTGTCGAGATCGACGTCCGAGAGGGTCGAGAATAATGCCATGATGCGTTTCCTTGTCTGCTCAAGCCTTGTCTTGCTCAAGAAAACGTAACGCATCACCCAAAGGCGGGTTCCCGTTCTTCAGGCGCCGGCCGGTTGCCCGTCAGCGCACTTGGTCGAGGAGGCGCTTGCATTCGAGGAGGTCGAACAACGCTTCCTGCAACAGCGCGCGATTGTCCCGCGACAGTTTCGAAGCGTCCGGCTGGACCGGGCCTTCCTCGTCGCTCTTGCCAAGACCGAAGAAACGGCGGCTGGGCTTGACCCTCGGCTGGCCAACCAGTTCGTCATCTCCGCCGCGCGGCTGCGCTGCCGCCGTCAACGGCACCTGGTCGGCCTGCTTTCGTTGCGAGATCGCCTCGACGGCGGCCATATCGCCATTGCCGATGGCAACCAGGAAATGGTTGCCATTTTCGCGCAACAGCTTCTGCACGCCCTTGATGGTGTAGCCCTGGTCGTAGAGCATATGGCGAATGCCCTTGATCAGTTCGACATCCTGCGGCCGGTAGTAGCGGCGGCCGCCGCCGCGTTTCATCGGCTTGATCTGGTTGAAACGCGTTTCCCAGAAGCGCAGCACGTGCTGCGGCAGATCGAGGTCTTCGGCGACCTCGCTGATGGTGCGAAAGGCGTCAGGGCTCTTGTCCATGGGCGAAATCCTCACACTGGAGCATGATCCCGGGACATGGGAACCGGCGTTCGAACGAGATTCCCTCGACAGGAGGGGAGCTCATTCCGGCTGCGCGTAACGATCACGCGGAACACCAATCCGGCCATGTTGCCGAATCGGGTCTCATTTCAGCGGTTTGTGAGGCAATATTCAAGCCCGGCATCATCGCAAGGCCTGTTTTCAACCGTGCATTTGCAGCGAGCCTACTTGCCGCCCTTTGCCTTGCCGCTCTGGTGGGAGCGCAAGATGCGGTTCTTCAGCACGTTCGACGACTTGAAGGTCATCACCCGGCGCGGCAGGATCGGCACCTCTTCGCCGGTCTTGGGATTGCGCCCGATGCGCTCGTTCTTGGAGCGGACGTGGAACGTCGCGAAAGACGACAGTTTCACCGTCTCGCCACGGACGATCGCCTCGCAGATCTCGTCCAGCACCGCCTCGACGAGTTCGGCCGATTCAGTGCGCGACAAACCTACCTTGCGGTAAACGGCTTCGGCAAGGTCGGCGCGCGTAAGTGTCTTTCCCCCCATGCGACCGTCCCATCAGCTCAAACATAAAATCGACACAACAGCGGCAGAGCCTAAGTAATTGATCCGGCAAGGTCAAGGACCGAACCGGACCGTTCGGCACTTACCAGCGAAGCAGAACCGCGCCCCAGGTGAAGCCGCCGCCCATCGCTTCCAGAAGCACAAGGTCGCCCTTTTTGATGCGGCCATCGGCAACAGCCACGGAAAGCGCCAGCGGCACGGAAGCAGCCGAGGTGTTACCGTGCAGATTGACCGTCACCACCACCTTTTCCTCAGCTATCCCGAGCTTCCTGGCGGAAGCGTCAATGATCCGTTTATTGGCCTGATGCGGCACGAACCAGTCCAGGTCGTCGGCGGTGATGCCGGCCTGCGAAAACGTCGCCTCGATGACGTCGGTGATCATGCCCACCGCATGCTTGAAGACCTCGCGGCCTTCCATCCTGAGATAGCCGACCGTTCCTGTCGTCGAAGGCCCGCCGTCGACAAAGAGCTTGTCCTTGTGCGCGCCGTCGGAGCGCAGGCTCATCGCTAGCACACCGCGGTCGGCAATACTGCCGCCCCCTTCGCCGGCTTCAAGAACCAGGGCGCCGGCGCCATCGCCGAACAGTACGCAGGTCGAGCGATCGGTCCAGTCGAGGATGCGCGAGAAGGTCTCCGAGCCGATCACCAGCACGCGCTTGGCCAAGCCGCCGCGAATATAGAGGTCGGCCGTGGTTACCGCATAGACGAAGCCCGAGCATACCGCCTGCAGGTCGAAGGCAAAGCCGTGATGCATGCCGAGCCGGTTCTGGATCTCGACGGCCGTGGCCGGAAAAGTATTGTTGGGCGTCGAGGTCGCCAGCACGACCAGGTCGATGTCTCCGGGCGTCAGGCCGGCATCGGCGAGCGCTGCGCGCGCCGCCGCCTCACCCAGCGAAGCGGTGGTCTCGTCGTCGGCCGCGATATGGCGCTGGCGGATGCCGGTGCGCTGGGCGATCCACTCGTCCGAGGTTTCGACCATGCCTTCAAAGTCGGCATTCTTCATGATGCGGCGGGGCAGCGCAGCGCCCATGCCGCGCACGACTGATCTGATCAAAGTTCTTTCCTATTCCTTTGCGTCGCTGACGACGTCGGATTTCCTAGATGTCTGGGCATGCGGATTGCGCGCATGGAACAAGTCCAGGTCGGCCTCGATGCGGTCGAGCAGATTGTTGCGCACCATGTCGTAGCCGAGTTCGATGGCGGCGGCGAAACCATCCGAATCAGCGCCGCCGTGGCTTTTCACCACAATGCCGTTCAGCCCGAGGAAAACGCCGCCATTGGAGCGGCCCACATCCATCTTCTCGCGCAGGCGATCGAACGCGCCCTTGGCGAAGATATAGCCGATCCTGGCCATCAGTGTACGGCTCATCGCCGCCCGCAGGTAGCCGCCAATCTGGCGCACCGTGCCTTCCGCCGTCTTCAGGGCGATGTTGCCGGCGAAGCCTTCGGTGACGACGACGTCGACCACGCCCTTGCCGATATCGTCGCCCTCGACGAAACCGTGATAGTTCATCGAGGCCATATTGGCTTCACGCAGCATGCGCCCAGCCTCCTTGACCTCTTCCTGGCCCTTGATCTCCTCGACGCCGACATTGAGTAGGCCGACACTGGGCCGCGAGACGCCGAAGACCGATCGGGCCATGCCGGTTCCAAGGATGGCAAAATCAATGAGCTGGTGCGCATCCGCGCCAATGGTGGCGCCGACGTCGAGGACCACGCTTTCGCCGCGCAGCGTCGGCCAAAGTGCCGCGATCGCCGGGCGGTCGATGGTGGCCATGGTGCGCAGGCAGAATTTCGACATCGCCATCAGCGCGCCGGTGTTGCCGGCCGAGACGCACGCGTCCGCCGTACCCGACTTGACCGCCTCGACAGCCTTCCACATCGACGATTTCCAGCGGCCATGGCGCAGCGCCTGGCTCGGCTTGTCGTCCATCCTGACGGCCACCTCGCAGTGGAAGAATTCGCTCACACCGGCCAGCTTGGGAAATTTGGCCAGTTCGGGTCGTACGGCCTCCTCCCGCCCGTAGATGACGAAGCGGACGTCGGGACGGCGGGTCGCGACCGTCATGAGCGCCGGAATGACCACGGCTGGTCCGTGATCGCCGCCCATGGCATCGATGGAAATCCTGATCACGCGGTATTCATCTCACGGTTTTGCTTAGGCGGCGGATCGTTTTAGTGATCGCGAAGGTTCGGCGAAAATAGCGGTTTTGGACATTCGCACAACCGACTTTTCCGTCGCGGGTGAGGTTTTCAGGATTTTCCCAACAGCGACCGCAGTTTCTGCTGAAATTCATTCTCCACCGGTTCGGCCTCGCGGCCGGCATCAAGCGACGCACCCGGCTTGCGCGGATAAGGATCGATGGCCAGTCCGAAGAACTGCTCGGCGAGTGCCCCGACATCGATCGTGTCGCCTGAAAATGTTTCGGGACTGTCAGGTCCATCCGCGTCGAGCAGGATCTCGCCGCCGCCTTCGAATCCCTGTCGTCCAAGCTTGGAATCCTCGGGCAGGAACAGAGCCTCGAATGATTCGTCGATATGCGCCCCGACCGGATCGAGCGTGACGATACAGGCCTGGGTGATGTCGGCCTCGACCCGGCCGCTGACCTTCACGCCATTGCGTTTCCACGGCGTCACCAGGAATTCGGCACGGTAGGCTTCGACCGAGAGCAAGCTGTGCTCTTCGGCGAGTGTCGCGCGCTGGGTGGCGTCGGCCTCGATGACCACCGGCAAGCCCTTCTGCGGCAGGCGGGCGACGTTGGCAAAAAACGATACCGGACTTTGCGGATCGGCGTGCTTCATCGATCTGCCTCCTGGGCGAGCGGAAAGGTCACCGTGCCGGAGACGATCGCCCGGCACGGCTGCGTGGCCAGCCGGTTGCGGGCATCGGCGACATAGTCGGACAGTCGTGACGCTTCCGCCCAGGCCGCGGCGTCGGGCCGGACATTGCGTGCAAGGGCGGCGGTGAGCCCATCATGATCATTGCGCTCCAATGCGTCGTCATAGGCGGCGGTGCGGCCATAAAACATCTTCGCCAGCTTTTTCATGCGCTTGGGCACTCCGACATCGCCAATGCCGAGTTCCCGCAGCGAATGGTCGACTTCGAGGAAAAACTCGTCGATCAGCACCTGCGCGATCTCCTGCGCCACGCCGTCTTCCCCACGCAGCCGGTGCTGGACCAGGAACATGTGCAGCGACAGCATTTCGAAACGCCCAAGCGGCGTGTCCGGCACATTCCAGTGGGAATAAAATACGGTCTGCCGCGCGGCCGCCACGATTTGTGCGTAAAGCGCGTCGGTGATGGCGCGGTTGGCGTGGCGTTCGCGACCAAAAAGGCGCTGGAACATGGGGATGGTCTCCGGGGACCGTTTGTTGAATTGGCCTTGTTGCATCGGCAAGCAAGCTGGTTTACCGGTTTTGCGGCCCAGCGCAAGTTGCGGCGATATAGTGGAGAATTGTTGTTGCGCGCGCTGAATTTCAAGTCGACCTTCTCTTCCAGGCCCGCTGGCGCGATCTCGCTGCTGGCCATCATTGCGGCGCTTTCGGCCTGCAACAGTTCCAAGATGATCGGTGATCTGAACCCCAGCGAAACGCTGACGCAGGGGTATGTCATCGATCAGCAGGCGATCGATTCGGTGCCGGTCGGCTCAAGCCGCGAGCAGGTGCTGCTCGCGCTCGGCACGCCCTCGACGACGGCGACCTTCGACAATGAAGCCTTTTACTACATCTCGCAGACTCGCAAGCGCTATGTCGCCTTCGACAAGCCCCGGCTGATCGATCAGCATGTGCTGGCGGTCTATTTCGGGGCCGATGGGCGGGTCACCCAGATCGCCAATTACGGCCTGAAGGACGGCAAGATCTTCGATTTCATATCGCGCACCACGCCGACTGGCGGCAAGGACCAGAACTTCCTCAGCCAGATCATCAACGGCGCCAGCAAGCTGGCGCCCGGCATTCCCGGCGGCGGCACTCCCTGATCTCAGACCCGCCTCCCCTTGGGGATGGCAGCACCATCTCAGGCGACCAAAAACCCGTGGGAGCGATCCCACGGGTTTTTGTTATCATGGGGCGGGAGAGGCTGGCTCGTCGGCGATGGGCAGACAGCGACGGCAGGACGCGGACGCAGCCGTTGAAATTCGTTTTCCGCCTTCCAAAACCGCCGTCAAATAAAAACCCGCGGGGATTGCTCCCCGCGGGTTTTCAATGTCGAGCTTTGCCGCTCAGCCGTGCGCCAGCACCGCCAGCAGCAGGAGCGCCACGATATTGGTGATCTTGATCGCCGGGTTGACCGCCGGGCCGGCCGTGTCCTTGTAGGGATCGCCGACCGTATCGCCGGTCACCGAGGCCTTGTGCGCCTCGGAACCCTTCAGGTGCTTGATGCCGTCCTTGTCGGTGAATCCGTCCTCGAACGACTTCTTGGCGTTGTCCCAGGCGCCGCCGCCCGAAGTCATCGAGATGGCGACGAACAAGCCGTTGACGATGACGCCGAGCAGAGAGGCGCCGAGAGCCGCAAAGGCCGACGCTTTCGAGCCCGAGATCAGCAGCACGCCGAAATAGACGACGAGCGGCGCCAACACCGGCAGCAGCGACGGGATGATCATTTCCCGGATCGCCGCCTTGGTCAGAAGATCTACCGCGCGCGCATAGTTCGGCTTGGACGTGCCGGCCATGATGCCCGGGTCGTCACGGAACTGCTTGCGCACCTCCTCGACGATGGCGCCCGCCGCGCGGCCGACGGCCGTCATGGCGATGCCACCGAACAGATACGGGATCAAGCCGCCGAAGATCAGGCCGGCGACGACGTAGGGGTTGGAAAGATCGAAGGAGACCTCGCCCATGCCCTGGAAGTAGGGATATTTGTCGCCATTGGCGGCAAAGAATTTCAGGTCGTTCGAATAGGCCGCGAACAGCACCAGTGCGCCGAGGCCCGCCGAACCGATGGCATAGCCCTTGGTCACCGCCTTGGTGGTGTTGCCGACCGCGTCGAGCGCGTCGGTGGAGTGGCGCACTTCCTTGGGCAGGCCGGCCATTTCGGCGATGCCGCCGGCATTGTCGGTGACCGGGCCAAAGGCATCGAGCGCGACGATCATGCCGGCAAGGCCGAGCATGGTGGTGACGGCGATCGCCGTGCCGTAAAGGCCGGCGAGCTGATAGGTCGAGATGATGCCGCCGACGATGACGATGGCCGGCAGTGCCGTCGATTCCAGAGAGACCGCAAGGCCCTGGATGACGTTGGTGCCGTGCCCGGTCACCGACGCCTGGGCGATCGAGTTGACCGGACGCTTGTTGGTGCCGGTGTAGTACTCGGTGATCACGACGATGAGACCGGTCACCACGAGGCCGATCAGGCCGCAGATGAACAGGTTCTTGCCGGTGATGACCATGCCGGCGACAGTGCCGACCTCGCCCCAGCCAAGCGTGGCCGAGGTGGCGACGCCCAAGCCCACGATGGACAACAGGCCAGTGACGATCAGCCCCTTGTAGAGCGCGCCCATGATCGAGCCGTTGGAGCCGAGCTTGACGAAGAAAGTACCGACGATCGAGGTCAGGATGCAGGCGCCGCAGATAGCGAGCGGATAGAGCATCGCGGCACTCAGAACCGCGGTGCCGCCAAAGAAGATGGCGCCCAGCACCATGGTGGCGACGACTGTCACCGCATAGGTCTCGAACAGGTCGGCCGCCATACCGGCGCAGTCGCCGACATTGTCGCCGACATTGTCGGCAATGGTGGCGGGGTTGCGCGGATCATCCTCGGGAATACCAGCTTCGACCTTGCCGACCAGATCGCCGCCGACATCGGCACCCTTGGTGAAGATGCCGCCGCCGAGACGGGCGAAGATCGAGATCAGCGAGGCGCCGAAGCCGAGCGAAACCAGCGAATCGATAACGATACGGTCATTGGGCTGAAGCCCCATGAAATGGGTGAGGATCAGGTAGTAGATCGACACGCCAAGCAGGGCAAGGCCGGCAACAAGCATGCCGGTGATGGCGCCCGACTTGAATGCGATGTCGAGGCCGGCGGCAAGGCTGTTGGAAGCGGCCTGTGCCGTGCGAACATTGGCCCGCACCGAAACATGCATGCCGATGAAGCCGGCCGCGCCCGAAAGCACGGCCCCGATCAGGAAGCCGATCGCGGCGGTGATGGACAGCAGCCACCAGGCGAGCAGCAGCACGACCACGCCGACGATGGCGATGGTGGTGTACTGGCGCGCCAGATAGGCTTGCGCGCCCTCACGGATGGCGGCGGAGATTTCCTGCATGCGTGCATTGCCCTGGTCCGACGCGAGGACCGAACGTGTCGCCCAGATGGCGTAAAGGACAGAAAGCAGGCCGCAGGCGATGACGGCGGAAATTATGGTCATGCCGGGTTTTCCTCGATTGCTGGCCCAAAAGAACCCCTCCCTGGGCCGTTGAGACAAAGACGGAATCCCGTGCGCGGAATCCCCCTCTTCGCAGCGGTGTATGCGAAACAGGGCCGCGAACGTCAAGATATTGTTCGGTTTTTGCCCGGCTTTCGCCCAAAAGAGCCAGACGGCGGCAGATGTCGCCATGCCGCTGCTGCTTTATATCGATTGAAATCACGGATCAGCACTCAGGTTTGGCGCAGATCACCGTCTGGCTGGATGACGAAGATCAGCACCGCCAGCATGGTCATGTAGAACATGAATGCCTTCTGCTGGCCGTTCCAGATGCTCGATTGCCACATGGCGAACCACTCGCCGCCCACCACCATAAATCCAAGATACCAGATCAGGAATCCCATCGTCGCGGCGATAACGGCGAATTTCTTGGCATCGTTGAAAACCTCTCCGCTGGCATTGCGCGCTTGCCACAGGTTCCAGGCCGCGATCAGGTAGAGCAGACAGGTCAGCGCCTCGCCGGCGATGATGAGCCAGTAGCCCGTCGTCCATAGCGAGGGGTCGGTGATCGAGCGATACATCAGCGCGTTGCCGGGAAAGGTCGTGTCCATGCTCAGCACGTGCTGGACAAAGGCGAAGTTTGAGCCGTAATCGGTGACGTTGCCGAAAGCGACAAGAAAGGCGAAAGCCGCCAGACAGAGACACATGACGATCTTGGAGAAGCGCAAGGTCATGGCAAGAACTCCTGCTGAAGGATCGGGGCATCGGCCCAATCAATCGCCGAGTCCCGAAGATCGCGCAACTGGCAGGCGGGTGTTGATTACGCTCACGGCCAGCGCAAGACATTATGCCGGCAAGCAAGTCATCGCCGAACCCATCGAGGCGCTCCAGCTCGGCAGCGATTGCGCCGTGGGTGATCTTGTCTCGCTCGTGAAAGCCGGCACACAACACGACTTTGCCGTCATCTGCCGCCGCTGGATCTGCAAAGAGCAAGGCATCGAACTCGAACTGACGCTCGACCACCCTGCCCGTTCAAGTGGACGTTGAAAGATCGGAGCACCGGGACAGAAGCCTACTCGGCCTGACGCCCCATGCGCCGCGCGGCATAGCGTTCGACCGCCGACAACCCATCATAGATCAGCACGGCCAAGGCGGCGACGATCAGGCCGCCCTGCAAGATGAAAGCGAGATTGTTGGACAAGAGCCCGGCAATGATCACCTCGCCCAATGTCTTCGCTGCAACCGTCGAGCCGATGGTGGCGGTGGCCAGGCTGATAACCACCGACAGCCTTATGCCGCCGAGGATGACCGGCGCGCTGAGCGGCAATTCGACCTTCAGCAGCCTTTGCCAACCGGTCATGCCGGCACCGCGCGCCGCTTCCATGACATTGCCGGGCAACGTCGTCAGGCCGGTCAGCGCGTTCTCGAAGATCGGCAGCAGACCATAGAGGAACAATGCGATCAGCGTCGGCTTCTCGCCGAACCCGACCGCCGGCACGGCAAGCGCCAGCACCGCCACCGGCGGGAAAGTCTGACCGATATTGACCAGGCTGCGTGACAGCGGCAGGAATTCGGCGCCGGCAGGCCTGGTGACCAGGATGGCGAGCGCGACCGCCACGATGGTGGCGGCGAGCGTGGCGATCAGCACGGTGCGCAGGTGCAGCAGCATCAGCGTCAGCAAGCTGCCCTGATTGTAGATCACCGGCGCGCCGTTCTCGGTCAGCGGCTTGAGCAGCAGCTCGAACCAGCCGGGACTGGTGACGAAAGCGACCAGCAGCACCACCAGCGCAAGCCTGAGCAGCAACGGCAGCCAGGCTTTCATGCCGGCCTCGCCGCACGCTTCACCAAGCCGTCGACGGTAACGCGACCGAGCGGCTTGCCGTCGGCATCCTTGACCGGCAGCGCCGGGCGGCCGGACCAGAGAAGTTCGGCCAGCGCGTCGCGCTGGCTGGCGTCGCCAGGAATCGCCTCACCTTCCGCCGCGCCCTTTTCGACTGCGTCGCGCACGCGGCCGAGCGACAGCAGCCGGAACGGTTTTTCGCTGGCGCCCACCAGGGTCTCGACGAAGCCGCTGGCCGGCCTCGCCAGTATCTCCGCCGGCCTGGCATATTGTACCAGCTTGCCGGCATCCATGACGGCGATCTTGTCGCCCATATGCACGGCCTCTTCCATGTCGTGGGTGACGAGGATGATGGTGGTGCCGAAGCGCCTCTGGATCGCAAGAAGGTCTTCCTGCGCCTTGGTGCGGATTATGGGGTCAAGCGCGCCGAACGGCTCGTCCATCAACAGCACGTTGGGTTCGGCCGCGAGCGCGCGGGCGACGCCGACGCGCTGCTGCTGGCCGCCGGAGAGCTCGTGCGGGTAGCGCGGGCCGTAGGCCTGCGGGTCGAGCTGATAGAGCGTCATCAGTTCGTCGACGCGCGCCTTGATGCGATCCTTATCCCAGCCAAGCAGCACCGGCACGGTGGCTATGTTCTGCGCCACCGTTCGGTGCGGGAACAGGCCGTGGCCCTGGATGGCGTAACCGATGCTGCGCCGCAGCTCGTAGCCGGGCACCGAGCGGTTGTCGGCGCCGTCGAGCTTGATGACGCCGGAAGTCGGCTCGACCAGCCGGTTGATCATGCGAAGCAGCGTCGTCTTGCCGGAGCCCGAGGTGCCGACGATGACGCAAAGGGTGCGGGGCTCTATGATCATCGAGACTTCATCGACCACCGTGATCGCATCGTAGCGCTTGGTAATGCCTTCGATCTCGATCATGCGGGGTCCGCCCTGCGCTTGGTTGAGGTCATTTCGATCACCGCGTCGAGAATGATGGCAGCAGCGAAGGCGAGCGCGACCGTCGGCACGGCGCCAAGCAGCACCAGGTCCATCGCGGTCTGGCCGACGCCCTGGAACACGAACACGCCGAAGCCGCCGCCGCCGATCAGGGCAGCGATGGTGGCGAGGCCGATGTTCTGCACAAGCACGATGCGGATGCCGGTGAGGATCACTGGGAAGGCCAGCGGAAACTCGACGCCGAACAGGCGTTGGCGATCCGTCATGCCCATGCCGCGCGCCGCGTCATTGGCGCCGCGCGGCACACCGGCAAGGCCGACCACGGTATTGGCGACGACCGGCAGCAGCGAATAGAGGAACAGCGCCACGAACGCAGGTGCCGTTCCGATGCCGCGGATACCGAGCGCGGCCGCTCCCGGCACATGCGCCGCCACCCAGCCGAGCGGCGCGATCAGCAGGCCGAACAGCGCGATCGAGGGAATGGTCTGGACGATGTTGAGCACGTTGAGCACGCCGGCGCGCAGGCGCTCGACGCGATGGCACAGGATGCCGAGCGGCAGGCCCAGTATCACCGCCGCCGCCAGCGAACCGAGCGCCAGCGTGACATGTTTGGCGCCCTCGGCCCAGAAACTGTCGGCACGGTTGAAATATTCCTTGAGGATCGAAAGGCTGTCCCAGGATCCCGATATCAGCAGCAGCCCGATGGCGAGCGCGGCAACGACAAGCACGCCGACACGTGACCAGGGAGACAGGTTCATTCTCGTCAGCACGTCGGCCAGCAGGAGGGTAAAGGCAAAGATCAGCAGCCAAAACCCGGAGGCCGGCGAAACGCGCGCGAAGGTATTGCCTGCCGGGGTCAGGAATGTCCCGGTGACGCCGATCAACAGCGCGAGAGCCGCCAGCGTGATCACGCTGGCGGCAAGGCGCAGGACGAGCGGCGTTTTCAGCAGCGCGACAAGCGCGGCTGCGACAACGATGGCCAAAAGCAGCGGGCCGGCCATTGCCGGAAGTGCCTCTACGATCGAGCGCGCCTGGCCGGGCACGATGCGATTGGCGCGGAACGTGGCGAAGGGTGCTACGAAAGCCGCATAGGCAGCGATCGCAGCGATGACCACGCCGAGCTTGTCGAAGCGGAGGGTCATGGCCGCCCCTCAAAGAGGGAAATCTGCCACGAGGTACACAGTTGGCTGGCGACTGGCGAAAGCCGACGCGATTTCCGATCTCCCCCCTTGCGGGGGAGATGGCCGGCAGGCCAGAGGGGGGTGTGAAGGATCGCCAACTTTCGAGCGTCGGCTTGTTCGAAAACGGTCCTGTCCGAGCGCGCAGCTGTGACGAGTTGAGAGGTCGGCGGGACAGCACCCCCCTCTGTCCTGCCGGACATCTCCCCCGCAAGGGGGGAGATCGGCAGCTTCCAGAGGGGGGCGCCTCGCACCAGCATCACGGTCAGCTAAGCGCTGTCTACTTCAAGAACCCGTTCTTTTTCAAAAAGTCTTCCGCCACACCCTTGACCGGCTCACCGCCGACCTGGACGCGGCCGTTGAGTTCCTGCAGCGTGACGAGGTCGAGCTTGGCGAAGACCGGCTTCAACAACGTCTCGATCTCGGGATGCTCCTTCAGCACCGCCTCGCGGATGATCGGCGCCGGCTGGTAGACCGGCTGCACGCCTTTGTCGTCGTCGAGCACGACCAGCCCGGAGGGCGCGATGCCGCCGTCAGTGCCGTAGACCATGGCGGCGTTGGCGCCATTGGTCTGGTTGGCTGCCGCCGCGATGGTCGCGGCCGTGTCGCCGCCGGAGAGCGTGATCAACTGGTCAGGCTTCAACGTGAAGCCGTAGGTGGTCTGGAACGCCGGCAGGGCCGCGGCTGAATTGACGAACTCGGCCGAGGCCGCGAGCACCACCTTGCCGCCGCCGGCGACATATTTGCCGAAATCGGACAGGGTGGCGAGCTTGTTGGTTTCGGCCACCTCCTTGCGCAGTGCGATCGCCCAGGTGTTGTTGGCCGGCGACGGCGACAGCCAGACGATCTTGTTGGCGTCGTAATCGAGCTTCTTGGCCGTCTCATAGGCCTTGGCGGCGTCCTTCCAAACCGGGTCGTCGGTCTTCTCGAAGAAGAAGGCGGCATTGCCGGTGTATTCGGGATAGATGTCGATCTCGCCGGCGGTGATCGCCTTGCGCACCACCGGCGTGCCGCCGAGCTGGATGCGGTCAGTGGTCTTGATGTTGTTGGCGTTGAGGACGAGCTGGATGATATTGCCTAGCACGCCGCCCTCGGTGTCGATCTTTGAGGAAACAACCACCTGAGCATTCGCCGATGCCGCCGTGATGCCGAGCGCGAGCGCCGCGCCAGCCAGAATCTTGATTGAAAACATTGTGAAAATCCCTTGCTGTGAACCGGAATTCGGTGCCGCATATGAGCACGGCTCCAACGTCTCGTCGGGGCACACGGTTTCATAACAAGTGGTACAGACGCAATATTTTTGTTCGGAAGGCCAATTGCGACGCGACGCTGGCGATCTGCTGCCATCTGGCGGATAATGCGGTGAGGGTGCGGGTGGCAAACACGGAGAGCGTGTCATGGCCATACACAAAGTCGGTTACCTCATCGGCAGTCTTGCCCGGGAATCCATCAACCGCAAGCTCGCGAAGGCGCTCGTTCAACTTGCCCCTCCCGAACTCGACATGACCGAAATCGCCTTCAAGGATCTGCCACTGTACAGCTACGACTATGACGCCGACTTCCCACCGGCAGCCCGGGATTTCAAAAAGGCGATCGCCTCCGTCCAGGCCGTATTGTTCGTCACCCCGGAGTACAACCGCTCGATCCCTGGTGGATTGAAGAACGCAATCGACTGGGCCAGTCGGCCCTACGGCAAGAATTCGTTCGCGCGCAAACCGTCGGCTGTCATCGGAACATCGCCGGGCGCCATCGCGACCGCCGTCGCCCAACAAAGCCTTCGAAGCGTTCTGAGTTTCTGCAATTCGCCCCAGATGAACGCGCCTGAAGCCTACATACAGTTCACGCCGGGGCTGATCACCGACGACGGCGAGGTGACGGTCGAATCCACTGAGGACTTCCTGCGCAACTACATGGCTGAGTTTCACATGTTCATAGCGCGAGTGCTTCAGGTTCTGCCGCCGGACGCATAGATTCAAATTGGGCGTCAAGCCAGACGCAAGCTCGCAATCCTCAGCGCGCCGAGCGCGACGAAGCATAGCACGGTGACGGGAAAGATCATCCAGTTCAGCATGGTCCAGCCCCAGGCATTGTAGACCATGCCCGACATCAGCGAGGCGCAGGCCACGGAGCCGAACAGGACGAAGTCGTGGAACCCCTGCACCTTGCCCTTTTCGGAAGGCCGGTAGCTTGCCGCGACCATGGCCGTGGCGCCGATGAAGCCGAAATTCCAGCCGAGGCCGAGCAGGATCAGCGCCGTCCAGAATTGCCATAGCGCCAAGCCGGACAGCGCGACGACCGCACAGCCGATCAGCAGCAGGAGGCCGACCGCGACAATGCGTTCAGCACCGAAGCGATGGATCAGCGATCCGGTGAAGAAGCTCGGCCCGAACATTGCCATGACATGCCACGAAATGCCGAGCGTCGCATCGTCCTCCGACAGGCCGCAGCCGACCATGGCGAGCGGCGCGCCGGTCATGACGAAGCTCATCAGGGCATAGCTGCCGACCGCGCAGAAGAGTGCCGCGACGAAACGCGGCTGCGTGACGATCTCGGCCAAGGGCCGGGCATCGCTGCCGGCAATTTCCGTTCCGCCGGCGGCGGCCCTCGCCGGCAGGCGCAGCAATGACAGGATCGCCGCGCCGACGGCGGCTAGCACCAGGATGGATGCGAACGAACCGGCAAACATCACCGGTGCGAACAACTCGCGGGTGAAGATGACGATCTGCGGTCCGAGAATGGCGGTGATGATGCCGCCCGCCAGCACGAAGGAGATGGCGCGCGCCTTGAACTGCGGCGGCGCATTGTCGGCGGCGGCAAAGCGGAACTGCTGGACGAAGGCGCCACCGACACCGATCACCGTCAGGCCGAAGGCAAACAGCCAAAAACTGCCATGGAAGAGTGCCAGCGTCGCGACCAGACCGCCAAGCGCGGTGACGATCGTACCGGTCATGAAGCCGCCGCGCTGGCCCATGGCGCGGATGATGGCCGCCGCCGGCAGCGCACCGAGTGCCACGCCGAGATTGAAGCCGGTGATCGGCGCCGTCGCCAGCGACTTGTCCGGGCCGAGCAGATATTGACCGGCAAGCGCGCCCATGGAGATGGCGATGGGCGCTGCCGAACCGATGATCGCCTGCGAGGCGGCGAGGATCAACGCGGTGCGCCGCGCCTCCCTGGCCGCCTCGATGGCGACCGCCGTCATGAAGCGTCCTTGCCGCGTCCCTCGCCACGCACCCGACGGGAGACGCGATCGAGCACGGCGTTGACCAGCTTCGGCTCGTCTTCCTCGTAGAAAGCCTTGGCGATATCGACGTATTCGGAAACGATCACCGCCACCGGCACGTCTTCGCGCTTCATCAGTTCGTAGACACCGGCGCGCAGGATTGCGCGCAGTGTCGAATCGAGGCGCGACAGCGGCCAGTCATCGGTCAGCGCCTGGCGGATAACCGGATCGATGGTTTTCTGGTCCTCGACGACACCGGTGAGGATGGCGCGGAACCATTGGGCATCCGCCTCGCGGTAAAGCGCGCCATCGACTTCCTTGCCAAGGCGAAACGCTTCGTATTCGGCAGTGATCTCGAAGACGCCGCTGCCGGCGACATCCATCTGATAGAGGGCCTGCACGGCGGCAAGCCGCGCCGCGCCGCGCTTGTTGGCGTGGCGCACCGTGGGCTGTCCGGGCGAAGCGGGGTCGCTCACGATCGCGCTCCCAGTCGTTCCTTGAGCGCGATCATGGTCAGCGCCGCGCGCGCGGCAAAGCCACCCTTGTCGCCCTCCGAACGCTTGGCTCGCGTCCAGGCCTGTGCGTCGTTTTCCGTGGTCAGGATGCCGTTGCCGATACAGACCGAGTCCTGCACGGACAGGTCCATCAGTGCGCGGCTGGATTCATTGGCGACGATATCGAAGTGATAGGTGTCCCCGCGGACGACGGTGCCAAGCGCGACGAAGCCGTCATAGTTCATGCCGCCTTCCGCCGCGCCGTCCAGCGCGAAGGTAATGACGGCGGGAATTTCGAGCGAACCTGGAACGGTGACGACGTCGTAGGTCGCACCCGCTTCGTCAAGCGCGCTCGTCGCGCCTTCGAGCAGCGCGTCGGCAAGATCGTCGTGGAAGCGTGCCTCGATAACGAGAAGGTGGGCCTTCTTCTTCGGGCGAATGAACGCTTTGCCGTGTTGGGATGTGCCAGCCATAAATGTCTCCGGGATCGCCGGTGACTTAGGCCGAAGCCGGATTGATCGCAAGCACAAGATTGCCTCATTGGGACGGGGTACCGAGATCGGACAGTCTGTAGCGAGGCTTTGAGCCCAGGCAACAATGGCGTGGGCCACTACTCGGCCAGCATCTACATCGGCCACCCCAGCCGCGCTTGCACTTTGGAATTCCTGTTTTCCATCACCGCTAGTTCCTCATGAACAGCTCGGCGATGCTCAAAGCCCCTCTTTCGCCGCTTCCGCCAGGCGCGCCGCATAGCGGGCCATGGTATCGATCTCGAGATTGACGCGGTCGCCGACCTGGCGCTCACCCCAGGTGGTGACGGTCAGCGAATGGTGGATCAGAAGCACGTCGAAGCGGGTGCCTTCCACCTTGTTGACGGTGAGCGAGGTGCCGTCGAGCGCGACGGAGCCTTTCGGCGCGATGAACTTCGCCAGCTCGCGCGACGCTTCCAGCGTGAAGCGCACCGCATCGCCCTCGTCCTTGCGCTCGACGATCTCGGCGGTGCCGTCGACATGGCCCGACACGATATGGCCTCCAAGCTCGTCGCCGATCTTCAGCGCCCGCTCAAGATTGATGCGCGTGCCTGACTTCCAGCCCATCGCCGTCGTCAGCCGGAGCGCCTCCTCCCAGGCCTCGACTTCGAACCAGCGCGCGTTCGAGCCGCTGTCGGGCAAGGCCGTCACGGTAAGGCAAACGCCGCCGCATGATATCGAGGCGCCGATGGCGATGGTTTCGGGATCATAGGCGGTGTCGATACGCAATCCCACGCCTTCCCGCAGCGGCTTGACGGCCGCGACGGTGCCTATGTCGGTAACAATGCCGGTAAACATCGGTGTTGATCCTAAAAGTCTCTTATCCACTCGGCGTAGCTGTCCTCGCCGAACCGCATCTCGCGCAGTTTGCGAAATCCCGCCGGGACATGGTTGGCATCGATGGGCGATGCAATGCCCCCCTTGCCAATCGCCTCCGGTCCTCGGAACAGCACGATGCGGTCGACCAGGCCCTCCGACAGGAAGGCGCTGGCCACCTTGGCTCCACCTTCGACCAGCACGCTGGCCATACCGAGCGCAGCAAGATCCTCGAGCAGTTCCGGCAGCGCCACGCCGCCTTCATGCGTCTCGGTGCCGATGAAACGCACGCCGGCGCGTTCGAGCGTTGCCCGCCGCAGAGGATCGGCTTCCAGGCAAGCCGCGACGTAGAGCGGCACCCTGTCGACACCGGACACCAGTTTCGAAGTCTCAGGCAGCCTGATCTGCCTGTCGAGCACAATGCGCGCCGGCGACCGGTTCTCCAATCCCGGCAAGCGCACCGTCAGCGCCGGGTCGTCCTCCAGCGCCGTGCCAATGCCGATCAGGATGGCATCGGCTTCGGCGCGCATTAGATAGACTTCACGGCGCGCAATGTCGCCTGTGATCGACACCTGCCCAACACCTTCCATGCCGATCTTGCCGTCGCTGGAAAGCGCTAGCTTGAGAGTCACTTCCGGCCGTTTCCTAAGCGATCGAATGAGATAGCCGGCCATCTGCTCGGCGGCCTCCGCCGCCAGGACATTCTCCACAACATCGACGCCCGCGGTGCGCAGGATCGCGTAGCCTTGGCCTGACACGCGCGGATCGGGGTCGCTGGCGGCGCCAACGACGCGCGCGATGCCGGCATTGACCAGAGCGTTGGCGCAAGGCGGCGTGCGTCCGTGATGCGCGCAAGGCTCCAGCGTGACGTAGGCGGTGGCGCCGCGCGCCAGTTCGCCCGCTTCGGCGAGCGCCTCGGTCTCGGCATGCGGGCGGCCGCCGACAGCGGTGACGCCGGTGCCGACAATCATCGGGCCCAAGCCATCGTCGCGCACGATGAGTGTACCAACGGAAGGATTGGTTGAGGTCCGGCCCGCATTCCTGCGCGACAGTCTGAGTGCGGCTGCCATGAAACGGCGGTCAAGGGCTGCCTGTCCGGCCTCGCTGTGTTCCGCCATGCTCAGCCAGCGTCCTCTTCGCTCTTGTCCTCGTCGCCTTTCAATTCCCCCAGCAGCTCATGGAAATCCTTGGCCTCGCGGAAATTGCGGTAGACCGAGGCGAAGCGGACGTAGGCGACGTCGTCGAGCGACTTCAGCGCTTCCATGACCAGCCGCCCAACCTCGCCCGAGGCCACTTCGGTCTCGCCGGAGCTTTCCAGCTGGCGCACGATGCCGGTCACGGCACGATCAATGCGCTCGGGATCGACATTGCGCTTGCGCACCGCGATCTCGACGGAGCGCAAGAGCTTGTCGCGGTCGAAAGGCACTTTTCGCCCCGACTTCTTGACCACGACGAGGTCGCGCAACTGCACGCGCTCGAAGGTGGTGAAACGGCCGCCGCAATCGGGGCAGACGCGACGCCTGCGGATCGCCGCGCCATCCTCGGCGGGGCGCGAATCCTTCACCTGCGTATCTTCGGACTGGCAATAGGGACAGCGCATTGAGAGCCTTGGGTTCACGAATCTGGTGAGGCGAAAAGGCTTAGAGCCTTTTGCCACGATGGCAAGGCACGCAGACCCTTTCGCGTCAGAGATAGCGAGCCGCGAGGCAGATTGCCAGCACCCGCCTTCGCGCGCTTGGCTAGGGTGCAACGTCCTTGGTCGGAAAGCCGCATGATGTGCCGAGGTTGCGGTAGGCTTTAGTGAAGCCGTCCATCGGAATGCTGGCGAAAGCCTCTTTGCCGAAAGCGACATCGAGCGAGGTGACTTTGCGCATGGCTCGCAAGAGCGCGAGACTGGTCTTGGGCTGGTTGTCGACCGTCCAGCTGGGACGGCCGTTCACGGCATCGTTCGAATAGACGGTGGCGGAAACCTTGACGCCAGGATCACCAAAAGTCGCGGCGATCTTCTTGCCAGTGGGCAGGTTCCGGTTGTCGACAATAAGCATGATGGCCGGGTAGGCGTCCGGCGGCATGGCGTCGCCGTTCGAGATCGACAGCGTCAGCGTGCCCGAATTGCCGCTGGCATCGAAAAAGGCAGTCGAAGCGGCGCAGGTCTTGCGCGCATCCTGCCCGGTGTCGAGCGTATCGACGATGGTTGTCCATCTGCCGAACGTAGCGGTGGCGGGCATTTCTGGGGCGGGTTGGGTCTGCGCAAGGGCAGCGCCGGGCAATGTCAGGAAAACGGCCAGCAAGCCATGGGCGCCAAGGATGGCGGGGCGGAAATTACGCATCGTCTGGTCTCCAGTTCGGCGCGTCGACCGATCGGGGGTCGGCGCGCCGCTGGCGGATAAGAGATGACGCGTGGCGCGAGGTCAACCGAGATAAGGGTAGAGCGGGAATCGATCGGTCAGCGCCACGACCTTGGCCTTGACCGCGGCCTCGACCGAGGCATTGCCCTCATCGGAATTGGCGGCCTTGAGGCCATCCAGCACCTCGGCGATCAGCTTGCCTATTTCGCGGAACTCGGCCTGGCCGAAGCCGCGCGTTGTGCCGGCGGGCGTGCCGAGCCGCACGCCGGAGGTGACGAAGGGCTTTTCCGGGTCGAAGGGGATGCCGTTCTTGTTGCAAGTGATGTTGGCGCGCCCAAGCGCTGCTTCGGCGCGCTTGCCGGTGGCATTCTTGGGGCGCAGGTCGACCAGCATCAGGTGGTTGTCGGTGCCGCCCGACACGATGTCGAGGCCAGTCTCCTGTAGGCTGGACGCCAGCGCCTTGGCGTTGGCGGCGACGCTCTCGGCATAGAGCTTGAAGCTCGGCTTCAGCGCCTCGCCGAAGGCAACCGCCTTGGCGGCGATGACATGCATCAGTGGTCCGCCCTGCAGGCCGGGGAACACCGCCGAGTTCATCTTCTTGGCGATCTCCTCGTCGTTGCACAGGATCATGCCGCCGCGCGGGCCGCGCAGCGACTTGTGCGTGGTGGTCGTCACCACATGGGCATGCGGCAGCGGCGAGGGATGCACGCCGCCGGCGACGAGGCCGGCGATGTGGGCCATATCAACCATGAGGTAGGCGCCGACCGCATCGGCGATCTCGCGAAAGCGCTTCCAGTCCCAGATGCGCGAATAGGCGGTGCCGCCGGCCAGGATCAGCTTCGGCTTCGTCTCATGCGCCGTCTTCTCGATGGCGTCCATGTCGAGCAGGTGGTCGTCCTTACGCACGCCGTAGGACACGACCTTGAACCATTTGCCGCTCATGTTGACTGGCGAGCCGTGCGTCAAATGCCCGCCGGAATTGAGGTCGAGGCCCATGAAGGTGTCCCCCGGCTGCAAGAGAGCCAGGAACACCGCCTGGTTCATCTGGCTGCCGGAATTGGGCTGCACATTGGCGAAGTTGCAGCCGAATAGTTTTTTCGCGCGCTCGATCGCCAGCTCCTCGGCGACATCCACGAACTGGCAGCCGCCATAGTAGCGCTTGCCCGGATAACCCTCGGCGTATTTGTTGGTCATGATCGAACCCTGCGCTTCGAGCACGGCGCGCGAGACGATGTTCTCAGACGCGATCAGTTCGATCTCGTGGCGCTGGCGTCCGAGTTCGTTGCGGATCGCGCCGAAAATTTCCGGATCGGCATCTTCCAGCGTGGTTTCGAAGAAGGATTCGAATTTGTTCGACGCTGCCGCTGCTGTTGCCATGGCCTGAATTCCTTAGGTCCGGAGGTCGGTTTTGTCTTGCGCATGCCGTTGTCCCAAACCCCTGCACATTTTTGTGTGACAGGATTGGGTTCGCCGCGCCATTAACACAGTTGTTTTCGCCTCGCCACGTTTGCGGCGCGAAATTTGCTGGCCCGATTGCGGCAAGCAGAGCGGCGAACCGTTATTTCCTGTCGCGCCGCTGCTTCAGAAGAGCCTCGGTCAAGGTGATCTCGGAAAACAGCGCCCGCATCGTATGGTCATTGATCTCGCGGCTGAGAAACATGGCGCGTAGCGCGGCGCGCTCGGCTTCTATGCCGGCCGCCCTGAGTTCAAGCTCCAGACGGCTCGCCTCACGCGCCTCGGCACGCGCTTCGTCGGCCTCGTCGGAGGCGGCGATGCGGCGCCGGTAGCCGGCGACGATGCTGTCGGCAACGGCGAGCCGTGCCTCGACGGCCCCGCCCTCGCCTGCCTCATTGGCGATGCTCTCGATCCTGGCGATCGCCGCATTGGCTGCGCCGACCCGCGCCCGGCGCTCCTCGGCCGCTGCCGGGTCCTCGCCCGGTTCGACCAGCCCGCGAGCGATCTTCGGCAGCGCGAGGCTGGCGATGGCCAGCGAGCAGATGATGACCCCGGCGGCGAGGAAGATCACCACGTCGCGGGCCGGGAACGGCGAGCCGTCCTGCAAGGTGAGCGGCAGCGACAGGATACCGGCCAACGTGATCGCTCCGCGCACGCCGGCGACCGATCCGGCGAGCCGCACGCGCAGGCCGAACGGCTCGGCCTTTCGCTTGCCGAGCCGCGCCGCCATGGCGCCCGCCATGTCGCCGATCCATATCCACAGGAAACGCAGGCCGATCAGGCAAAGGGTCAGCAGCAGGACTGTCAGCACCGGCTCGATGATCCAGTGCCGGCTGGACAACTCCGGCGGCACCTTACGGATGATATCGGGAAATTGCAGGCCAAGCAGGATGAAGAGCGCGCCGTTGAAGACGAAGGACAGCGTCGACCACAGCGACATCGTCTGCATGCGCGCCGAGACACCGAGAAAGCGGAACATGCCGGAAACTCCGGTCAACAGGCCGGCGGTGACCGCCGCCAGGATGCCCGAGGCGCCGATATGCTCGGCGCCGAGATAGGAGACGAAAGGCACCAGGATCATGACCAGAACCTGCGCCTCCGCCGGCACGCCGCCGATGCGGTTGAGCAGTTGCAGCGCCTTGGCGGCAACGAACAGCGCCGCCATGCCGGCGAGGATGCCGGCAGCCACGGCATAGAGAAAGCTCAGCGAGGCCGCGGCGAAGGAAAAGCTGCCGGTCAATGCCGCCGCCACGGCAAAGCGGAACATGACTAGGCCCGAGGCGTCGTTGAGCAGCGACTCGCCTTCCAATATATGCATCAGCCGCGCCGGAACGATGTTCCTGTCGACTATGGAAGACACCGCCACCGCGTCAGTCGGCGACAGCACCGCGGCGAGCGCGAAAGCGACGACGAGCGGGATGCTGGGCACCAGCCAATGCAAGGCGTAGCCAAATCCGACGATGGTGAAGAAGACCAGTCCGATGGCAAGGTCGAGGATGGGGCCACGCAAGGCGACAAGCTCGCGCTTGGGCGCAGCAAAGGCATCGGCGAACAGAAGCGGCGGAATGAATACGAGCAGGAACAGTTCCGGATCGATCTCGACATGCAGCCCGCGCGCCGGCCAGGCCAGCGCAGCACCCATGGCGATCTGCAGCACCGGCAGCGGCAGCCGCACCAGCCGCACCAATGCACCGGAAAGCGCCACCAGGACGAGCACTACGAGGATGAAGACGGCAACTTGCATGGTCCGATTTCCGGCAGTTTTGCCGACCATGCGCAATCGCCCGCGCTTCGTCCAGCCGGAGCGCGCCTACGCAGAGTTGGAGGTCAGCGGCGGTGTGAACGGCCTGGCGGCGACGACAGAAAAGGCCGCTCAAGAGCGGCCTTTTCCCTGAATAATCAATTGCTTAGAGCGACGAAGTGATCTGCAGCTCGTTGTTTCCGTCGAGGCCATATATGTCGTCGCGGAACTGGACGACGCCGGGGCCCGTCGACCAGGCCGAGAGATAGAGGAAATGCACCGGCACCGGGTTGGTGACCTGGACCGGCGTGTTTTCGCCGGTCTTGATCGCAGCCTCGAAATGCTGACGGTCCCAGCCGGGCGTGTCGCGCAGGATCCAAGTGACGAGGTCGCGCACGTTCTGCACGCGTACGCAACCCGAGGAATCGAAGCGCATCATCTTGCCGAACAGGCTCTGCTGCGGCGTATCGTGCATGTAGACGCCGTCCGGGCTCGGGAAATTGATCTTCACCGACGCCATGGCGTTGTCCGAACCGGGATCCTGGCGGAAACGGTACTTGGCCGCGTCGTCGGTCGACCAGTCCACATTCATCGGATCGACTTCGCTGCCATCTGGCGCAAACAGGCGAATATGGCTGTTCTTGAGATAATCGGGGTCCTTGCGCATCAATGGGATGATGTCCTTGCGCACGATCGACACCGGCGCGTTCCAATATGGATTGACGATGATCTCGTTGATCTTGGAATTGACGATCGGTGTCTGGCGATCGATCTTGCCGACGATCGCGGTATGGCGAAGCACGACGCGATCGTTCTCGACCGCCTCGACCTGCGCTGCCGGAATATCGACCAGCACATAACGGCTGCCAAGCGTGCCCGCCTTCTCCTTCAATCGCTGGAGATTGGTTTGCAACTGGCCGAGCCGGATCTGCGCCGAAACGTTCATCGCCGCGTAGGTATATTTGCCCAGCGCTCCGTCGGCCGGCAGGCCGTGGCGCAATTGGAAGCGCTTGACCGCCGAGTCGACATAGGAATCGAAGGCCGTCGAGATGCCGGCGCTCTGCGACAGGTCGCCGGCGACCATCAGGCGCTTGCGCAGCGGCACGACATCGGGATCGTCGACGCCGAGCTGCAGTTTCTTGGTCGCGGGAACCTCGACCCAGCCGCCCTGCCCGACAATGTTCTGGTACTGCGCCACAGCCTGCTCGGTGAAGGCGACGGTCTGCGGGCTGAAGATCGGCAGCGTCGAGGCCACCTTGCCGCCTGCGCTGGCGCGGGCGTCGAACTGATCGTCCCAGTTGCCGCGCGCCGAGGACTTCAGGATGTCCCCGATCACATCCTGCGCGCTGGCGCGGCCGGCAACAACGGCGGCTGCGAGCGCGGAGGCTCCGGAAAGGAAGAAACGGCGGCTGGTTCTCATGGACGTTCCAGACATTTGTAGCAGTTCGAACACTTGCTGCGTTGATCATCGGGCGATCTCGCCCGCACTCTAAAATTGGCAATCTTAACAATTAGCCAACCATGGTCCGCATCACCTCGGTGTGAAAACGCGCAAGGCTACGCGGCTGCGGGTGAACTCATGGTCTTCACCACAGCATCACTGCCATCTTCGGTTCCATTGGAATATGGCGGCAACGTGGCCTTGGCCCGCAATTTGCTTCGGCCAGCGCAACGAAAAGAAAAGACCGATGCTTTTCGGCACCGGCCCTGACTGGAGGTCGCTGTTGCGGCCGCGCTTCTGTGGCGCGGCTTCTGATTGGGGATGTGGCTTACATCCGGTAAGCGATGGTGTCGTTCCAGAAGCGGTCGAGGCGCTGGAGGGCGCGGTTCATCTGCTTGAATTCGTCGGTGTTGATGCCGCCGACCTGCTCGATCGAGCCGACATGGCGCTCATAGAGACCGGCGACCACGTCCGCCACCTCGTTGCCCTTCGGCGTCAGCGAGACGCGGACCGAACGACGGTCGATGCGCGAGCGCTGGTGGTTGATGAAGCCGAGATCGACAAGCTTCTTGAGATTGTAGGAGACGTTCGAGCCGAGATAGTAGCCCCGCGAGCGCAACTCGCCGGCAGTCAGCTCCGAATTGCCGATGTTGAAGAGCAGCAGCGCCTGGATGGCGTTGATGTCGGAACGGCCATTGCGGTCGAACTCGTCCTTGATCACGTCGAGCAGACGGCGGTGCAGGCGCTCGACCAGTTGGAGCGATTCCATGTAAAGGGAACGGATTGCCTCGCGGCGATCGTCGGAAACGTTGGCGGTCTTTGCCGCCGGACGCGAATTGATCATTGTCTTTGCCTCTCGTTTGTCGCCCTGGTGATTTTTTGTTTTTCACCTTGATCGCGACACTATCGAATACTCATAAAATTCGACTTAAACGCCAAGGCTAACAAGAGCTTACCGGTAATAGGTTTCGCAAGACGCTTAACGAACGGTCACTCGAGCAAGGATAATTAACCTAAAGATTTAGCCAATGATTTCAGGGCGAAATCCGATCCGCCGGATCGCCGGCGGCGCGTGCCGGCTTCAGGTCCGGGGCGACCGCTTCTGCAGATAGATGACGAGGCGGAAAACGACATAGAGCAGCGCCACCCCCGCATGCGAGACGACGATGAGCGGGCGGTGGCCGAAGAGTTCGGGAAAGCCGGCATACATGACGATCTCCGTCGCGGCGCAGATGAACCAAATCACCGGCCCCCAGGAAGCCAGCATCCATAGGCCGGCTGCGGCAAAGGGAAAAAACACGGCGAGCATCACCGCTGTCACCTGCCAGTGGACCGGCATCAGGTCGAAGCGCCACAGCGAGCCGGGATAGAAGCCGATAAGCCTGATCCAGTACAGGATACCGAACAGCAGGCAGTATCCTGATATGATTCGCTGGAACCAGGCGAAGATAACCTCCACCCCTGAAGGCTGAAGCACGACGCGTCTGGACGTCACCTCACTCATAGCGCGAGTTCCCGTTCACCGAGCGAGGAAAAATAGGCATCGACATCCGCGTCGTCGACCGCATCGAGGGTTGCCGGCAGCCATTGCGGCTTGGAACCCTTTTCGATGATGGTGGCGCGTATGCCTTCGTAGAAATCGTGGCCCGCGAGCATCCGGTTGAGGATGCGGAACTCCATCTTCATGCATTGATCCATCGGCAGCGTCAGGCCGGCAGTGATCTGGCGCCAGGCGACACGAAGGCTGGTCGGCGAGCGCGTCAGGATCGTCGCCAGCGTCCTTGCCGCAAACTCATCGCTCCCTGCCGCCTGCTCCAGGCTGCCGATGATATCGGCAAGCGACGCCTGCGCGAAGTGATGGGCGATCGCCTCCAGCACCTGCCTGTCCGTCTCGCGCTTCGCCGGGATGAAGAAGCCGCGCAGCACCGATTCGGGATCGCCGGTGGCGGCGAGTTGGTCGAGAAAGCCAGCCTGGTCCTGCGCCTTGATCGTATGCGTGGCCAGCCCGGACCACAACGCGTCGCCATAGCGGATACGATTGCCGGTCAGCGCCAGGTACATGCCGAAGGAACCGCCAAGATCGGGCAGCAGATGGCTGGCGCCGACATCCGGGAAAAAGCCGATACCCACCTCCGGCATGGCGAACTGCGCATTTTCCGTCATCACCCGGTGCGATCCATGAAAGGAGATGCCGACGCCGCCGCCCATGACGATGCCGTCGATCAGCGCCACATAGGGTTTTTTGAAACGCGCGATCTGGGCGTTCAGCCGATACTCGTCGGCGAAGAACTCGACAGGCGGCTTACCGGCCCGGCCGGCCTCATAGATGTGGAGAATGTCGCCGCCGGCCGAAAACGCCCTACCCTCGGCCTTGACGACGACGACATCGACGCTCCAGTCCCGCTCCCAAGCGTGCAATGCCTTGGCGAGTGCATTGACCATGCCGTGCGTGACCGCATTGAGTGCCCGCGGCCGCGTCAACGTGACGATGCCGGCCCGGCCCAGATGTTCAAAGCGGATCTCGTCGCCTCCGCCAAAATCCATCGTGAAAGAATCCCTCCCCCGCTCCGCCGGGACTGAAGTGCTAAAGCGTGGCCCATGGCCGCGTCAATGCCGGCATGCCGGCAGCGCGTCTTGGCTCGTGCCGGAGCCTAGTGCTAAAAGAGCCGTTGTCGCCGCAACGCCGGGAACCGCACGGCGACTGCGCAGCTGTAGCGGGTTTCCAATGGGGTGTTGCTCATGGCTGGATTTGCGCGCCTCGTGCCGATGACGATCGGGCTGATCGTCATTTGCCTGGCTTTGCAACCGACCCTGGCGGCAAGCCTCGCCGATCTTTACCAGTCGCAGACCATCGTCAACGGTCGGTACGAGAAGAACCGCCAGGCCGGCTTCAAACGTTGCCTCGACGCGGTTCTGGTCCGGGTTTCCGGCGACCAGCGCCTGCCGGCGAAACCGGAGATGGCGGCGCTGCGCGACAAGGCCGGCAGCTTCGTGGCGGCCTTTCGCTACCGCGATCGCATGGAAGGCATTCCCAACCATGACGATCAGGGCACGTACGATCGGCCTCACAATCTCTACTGCCAGTACAGCCCGGCGATGATCGATCCGGTGCTGGCTTCGCTCGGCAGCAGGCCATGGCTGACCGAAAGGCCACGGCTGGCGGTGTTCTTGTCGACCGAGCGCGGCGTCAAGCATTTCGCGCTCGATGCCGATGACGAGCGCGGCGTGCTGATGCGCGAGTCGTTCGGCAATGCCGCCGCGCCGATCGCCATGCAGGTAACCTTCCCCACGGCAGCGCTGCTGTCGAAGGCGGGGCTGGACGACAGGATCATGCGCGACGCCGACATGGCGAAGCTGGACACGGTTGCGAAAATGGCCGGCGCCGACCAAGCGCTTTCCGGCAGCATCGTCTGGAGCGGTAAGGAGTTGGGCTGGATCGCCGACTGGCGGCTGGCGAAGGCCGGCAAGACCTATGCCTGGCAAGTGCGCGGCGTCGGCTTCGACGAGGCGTTCCGCGTCGGCATGCGCGGTGCGGCGCAGATCCTTTCGGGCAATGGGCAACCCGAATAGAGACCCGATCGGATTGCTGGCACAAACGTGTCGCATTGGTCAGCACCACGGGTGCGTGATAAAAGCCGGCCAAACGAGAGTTTTGGCGATGAACAGATTCACCCCCGCAAAACCTGCCGGCGCGCGCAGCGTCGACGACATCACCGGCAGCCGCCGCTTGCGACGCATGCGCAAGGCCGACTGGTCGCGGCGCCTGGTGCAGGAGAACAGGCTTTCCGTCGACGACCTGATCTGGCCGATCTTCGTCGTCGACGGCAGACAAGTGCGCGAGCCGATCGCCGCCATGCCGGGCGTCTTCCGCCTGTCGATCGATCTTGCCGTCAAGGAGGCCGAACGCGCGGCGAAGCTCGGCATCCCCGCGCTCGCCACCTTTCCCAATGTGGACATTTCGCTGCGCGACCAGACCGGCTCGCATATCCTCGACCCCGACAACGTCATCAACCGCGCCACGCGCGCGATCAAGGACGCGGTGCCTGAGATCGGCGTCATCACCGACGCCGCGCTCGACCCGTTCACCAGCCATGGTCATGACGGCATCCTGCGCGACGGCCTCATCGTCAATGACGAGACGGTGGAACAGGTAACCGCGGCGGCCGTCATACAAGCAGCGGCCGGCGCCGACATCATCGCGCCGTCCGACATGATGGACGGCCGCATCGGCGCCATCCGCGACGCGCTCGACGCAAACGGTTTCCAGGACGTGGCGATCATGTCATATGCAACGAAATTCGCCTCCGCCTTCTACGGGCCGTACCGCGAGGCGGTCGGCACGGCCGGCCTGCTCAAGGGCGACAAGAAGACCTATTACATCGACCACGCCAATTCAGACGAAGCGGTGCGCGAGGCCGAGCAGGACCTGGCCGAAGGCGCCGACATGCTGATGGTCAAGCCCGGCCTGCCCTATCTCGATATCATCCGCAGGCTGAAGGACGAATTTGCGATGCCGACCTTCGCCTACCAGGTGTCGGGCGAATATTCGATGATCAAGGCGGCGGGCGCCAATGGCTGGATCGACGGCGAAAAGGTCATGCTGGAATCGCTTCTTGCCTTCAAACGCGCCGGCTGCGACGGCATTTTGACCTATTTCGCCCCTGAGGTGGCGGAGATGCTGAGAGCATAGTTTCCCCAGCGCCTTCAAACCATATGCTCTTCATGGACCCACCGGCAAATGAGCCGGTATAGCGGCTGTCTCGGCAACCGCCATTTTGGCATCCGCACCAACCATCAGGCAACACTCTGGACATCGCATAGGCGAAGTACGGATATGCATCTTTTCGATCGCGGAAAATACTACTTGCAATTTGCAATCGGTTTGCTAGAAAGTAACTGCTTGCAAAATACAACTGGTCTGAGGAGGCTTTCCATGTCCAGACTTCGCGTCAACGCATTCACCTTGTCGCTCGACGGTTACGGCGCCGGTCCCGACCAGGATTTGAAAAACCCGCTCGGCGTCGGTGGGGAAGCCCTGCACAAATGGATGATCGGTACCCGCACCTTCCGCAAGATGGTGCTCGGAGACGATGGCGGCACAACCGATATCAACGAGGCGTTCGCGGCGCGCAGCTTCGAGAATGTCGGCGCCTGGATCCTCGGCCGCAACATGTTCGGGCCGATCCGCGGCGAATGGCCTGACGAAAACTGGAAGGGCTGGTGGGGCGACAACCCGCCCTATCATGTGCCGGTCTTCGTGCTGACCCACCATGCGCGCGAGCCGATCGTCATGGAGGGCGGCACGACCTTTTACTTCATTACGGATGGCATCCATTCGGCGCTCGAGCAGGCAAGGGCAGCGGCCAATGGCAGCGATGTGCGGGTCGGCGGCGGCGTCGCCACCATCCGGCAGTACCTCCAGGAGAGGCTCATCGACGAGATGCATCTGGCGATCTCGCCGGTGCTGCTCGGCTCCGGCGAGCACCTCTTCGCCGGGATTGATATGCCGAAGCTCGGCTACGCGTGCAGCGAACAAGTAGCGACGCCGCTTGCCACGCATGTCGTCATCAAGCGGACTTAGGAATTAGTTGTCTGCGACAGTGGGAATTGGCAACCCTTGGTGCAGATCCTTTCTCCCCGTCACTATACGGGGAGAAGGACAAACTCTCGTTCAATACTTCTCGGGCACGTAGAGCTCGCGCGGCAGCACCTGGCGCTCGTATTCGGGATTGAAGACCCGCTCGGGCAGCGTGATCTCCTCGTGCGGCACCTCTTCATAGGGAACCTGCTGCAAGAGGTGGTCGATGCAGTTCAGCCGGGCGCGCTTCTTGTCGTTGCCCTCGACGATGAACCAGGGCGCCTCCGGAATGTTGGTACGGGCGAAGGTCTCTTCCTTGGCCTTGGTGTACTGTTCCCAGCGCACCCGCGACTGCAGGTCCATCGGCGACAGCTTCCACTGCTTCATCGGATCGTGGATGCGCATCAGGAAGCGCATCTGTTGTTCCTCGTCGGTGATCGAGAACCAGTATTTGACCAGCGTGATGCCCGAACGGACCAGCATGCGCTCGAACTCCGGCACGTCACGGAAGAATTCCTCCACCTGATCGGGCCCAGCGAAACCCATCACCCGCTCGACGCCGGAACGGTTGTACCAGGAGCGGTCGAACAGAACGATCTCGCCGCCGGCCGGCAGGTGCGGCACATAACGCTGGAAATACCATTGCGACGTCTCTCGCTCGGTCGGTGCCGGAAGCGCCACGACGCGGCAGATCCGCGGGTTGAGCCGCTGGGTGATGCGCTTGATGACGCCGCCCTTGCCAGCCGAATCGCGGCCTTCGAAGATCACCACAAGCTTCTTCTTGTGGTAGGCGACCCAGGATTGCAGCTTGATCAGCTCGGATTGCAGCCCGATCAGGTCGCGAAAATACTGCATGCGGTCGATAGAAGGCGGATGCGCGTTCTTGTAGATCCTGGCGATCTCCAGCGACAGCGCCGGTTCCGACATCTCCAGTTCATAGTCCTCGTCGAGCGTGTCGGCGAGTTCGGCTTCCAGCCAGTCCCGGGCGCCGGACTTGGGTATGGATTCATTCATCGGTGTTCCTCCATCTGCAAGCTGCCGCCTCCGGCAACGACCGGGCGCACTGGTCGCGTCCTGACGGCGGCGCGCAACGCCCTGATCGACTGAGTATAGGCCGGCAATGACGGTTTTATTGCAGGGGCACGCCACGGCCGCTCATCGGTGTGCTGGGGCCGGAGGGCGACAAGCCGCACGGATTGTCCTACAAATCCAGCAACCTGATCGGGCCATTCTTCTCAATCGCGAGGACTGACATGGAATACCGCACTCTCGGCCGTTCCGGCCTGAAGGTTTCGGCGCTGACGATGGGCACCATGACCTTTGGCGGCGCCGGCCCGTTCGCGGCTGTGGGCAACAGCGATCTCGCCGAGGCGAAGCGCATGATCGATTTGTGCATTGATGCCGGCATCAATCTCATCGACACGGCCAATGTCTATTCGGACGGCCTGTCGGAGGAGATCATCGGCGAGGCACTCGGCGGCAAGCGCAGGAACGACGTGCTGATCGCCTCCAAGGCGCGCATGCGCATCGGCGACGGCCCCAATGACGAAGGCCTGTCGCGCCATCATTTGATCCGCGAATGCGAGAAAAGCCTTAAGCGGCTCAAGACCGACGTCATCGATATCTATTTCCTGCACGAATGGGACGGCGTGACGCCACTCGAAGAGACCATCGCCGCGCTCGACACGCTGGTCGGCCAGGGGAAGATCCGCTATATCGGCTGCTCCAACTATTCCGGCTGGCAGGTGATGAAGGCGCTCTCCATCAGTGACACCCGCCATCAGCCGCGCTTCGTCACCCAGCAGATCCACTACACGCTCGAAGCACGCGAAGCCGAATACGAGCTGCTGCCGATCTCGGTCGACCAGGGATTGGGCGTGCTGGTGTGGAGCCCACTGGCGGGAGGCCTGCTGTCGGGCAAGTATCACCGTGACAACCCGACCGCGCGCCAGGTCGCCGGCTGGTCCGAACCGCCAATCCGCGACGAGGACCGGCTGTGGCGGATCGTCGATGTGCTGGTCGAAATCGGTAAGGCCCGCGGTGTGTCCGCCGCACAGGTGGCGCTTGCCTGGCTGCTTGGCCGGCCGGCTATCAGCTCGCTTGTGATCGGCGGGCGCAACGAGGCCCAGTTCAGGGACAATATCGCGGCGGCCAGCCTGACGCTGGCCGGCGAGGAACGTGATCGCCTCGACGCGGTCAGCCGCCCGCCCCTGCTCTATCCCTATTGGCATCAGCAGCTGACGGCAAAGGAGCGTTTCGGCGCCGCCGACCTTGTGATCGACCGAAGCAGCTTATAGGAACCCTGGTGCCGGCTCCGAGACGTCGGAAGGCGAACGACGCGTAGTCAGCCCACAAGAACAGCAAAAAAGGAGCCGCTATGGCACGAGCACCAAATTACGATCAGGAACGCAAAGAACGCGATCGCCAGAAGGCGGCCAAGAAGGCCGAAAAGCTGGCGGCCAAGGCTGCGGCGCGGGAGCGTCAGAAACCCGAGACTGACGCCGAGATTGAAACAGAGGAATGACGGCGCGCGCGGCGGCAATCCGGCCTGGATCAGGCCGGCGCCTTGTCGCTGACGAAGACGTCCACTTCACGCGCCGCCGCGATAAAGGCGCGCCTTGCGTTCATGGCCGGCTTGTCGCCGGCCAGCGCATCGTGGCAGGCCTGCAGCGCCGCGCGATGCTTGGGGGTGCGCTTGCCGGGCCAGCTGTTCATGAGATAGTCGGAAGCCTCGCGGGCCGAGCGTAAGAGCTGTGTACTTCCCGCCGTGACTGATTTGACGGTCACGGGTACTTCAAATCGGTTGTTTTCCATCGCCCGGTCCTACGCCATCGGCGTCCGCGAAGCGAGGCCGAAAGTGGGGCTCGGGGCCGGTGGTCCTTTTTTCGGCGGCGAGTGGCCTGCCCTGCAGGCCGCATTATGCCGCCACGACGGCAAATCCCCTGGCGCGAAGGCCGCGGCGATCATTGGCCAGCGACGTCAACAGACGGTCGCGACTGCCCACGATATGCTGCGAGAGCAAGCGCGCGGCTTCCTGTGCATCGCCGCTCCGCACGGCGGCCAGGATGGCATGATGTTCGGCCCAGGCGCGGCCAAGGGCCGCTCCATCGCGTACCTCCAGCCAACGGGCGCGCGAAAGCCTGGTCATCGCGTCGCGGACGGCCCGAAACAGGAATTCATTGCCGGACAGTCGCGCCAGCTCGATGTGGAAATCCATGCCGACGCGATGCCATTCCTCGCGCGGAGTGTCGTCGTCGCAGGAGACGAGCATAGCCTCGATGACATCGACGGCACTTCTGTCGGCAAGCCCGCATGTCAGCCGCAAGGCCGCGACCTCGACCGCTTCGCGGTAGACCGCGATCTGCTCGAGTTCGGCTAGGTTGATGGGCGAGACCGTCCAGCCGCGCCCGTCCCTGCCGACCAGCCCTTCGGTTTCGAGCCGCAGCAGCGCAGCCCTGACCGGCGTGCGCGAGGCGCCGAAGCGGCTTTCGATCCAGCGCTCGGTGAGTTTCTCACCCGGGCCGATCTCAAGTCCAAGGATCATCTCGCGGAGCTGCCGTTCGACGTTGTGCATCTGCGACATCGTTGTTGCCTTTTCACGTGCCCGCATTGACAGCGGTCGGGCTGTGGGTCCATGACGGATACCGACTTGGTATCCCAAAATGGTATCCACAACAATCCCTGACACACGCAGGCACGGCATGACGCAGAACGATACGGAACAGGGCGGCTACAATATCCACTGGCGGCGCAATCTCGCCGTCTGCTTCGCGGGTTCGTTCAGCACGCTCATCGCCATGACCCTGCTCTTGCCGTTCCTGCCGCTCTATGTCGAGCAACTGGGCGTCGAGGGCCATGCGGCGATCGTGCAATGGTCGGGCATCGCCTATGGGGCGACCTTCTTCGCGGCGGCGCTCGTTGCGCCGTTATGGGGACGGCTCGGCGACCGCTACGGCCGCAAGCTGATGCTGGTGCGCGCCTCCTTCGGCATGGCGATCTGCATGTCGCTGACCGGAATGGTCGAGACGGTCTGGCAATTGGTGCTGCTGCGCCTGCTGATCGGCTTTGCCGGCGGCTATTCCTCCGGCTCGACCATATTGGTGGCCATGCAGACGCCGAAGGACCGCTCCGGCTGGGCGCTCGGTGTCTTGTCCGCTGGCATCACGGCAGGTTCGCTGGTCGGCCCCTTGCTCGGCGGCGCGCTGCCGCCGGTAATCGGCATCCGCGCGACCTTTCTGTTGTCCGGCGGCGTCATCTTCCTTGCCTTTCTGGCGACGACATTCCTGATCAAGGAGAACCAGCGCCCGCAAGCAAGCAAAGCCGCGACGGCGGCAAAGCCGAAGAGCGGCTGGTCGCAAATTGCCGACAAGCGTCCGGTCGTGGCCATGCTGACGACCGGCATGCTGCTGGCCTTCGCCACCATGTCGATCGAGCCGATCATCACCGTCTATGTGCAGCAGCTGATCGAGGACCAGAGCCGGGTGACGCTCGTTGCCGGCGTGGTGATGTCGGCGGCCGCCCTTGGCGCAATCCTGTCGGCGTCATGGCTTGGCAGGCTCGCCGACCGCGTCGGTCACTGGAACGTCGTCGTCGGCGCGCTGGCCGTGTCGGCGCTGCTGCTCATTCCGCAGGCCTTCGTCACCGACGGCTGGCAACTGATCGGGCTGCGCTTCCTGATGGGCCTGGCGCTCGGCGGTTTGCTGCCTTGCATCACCAGCGTCATCCGCCACAACATTCCCGACGGCGTCGGCGGCAACGTGCTCGGTCTTTCGATCTCGGCCCAATATGTCGGCCAGGTCGCCGGACCGCTTGCCGGCGGTTTCGTCGGCGGCCATTTCGGCATGCGGGCGGTGTTTCTCGGCACGTCGGTGCTGATGGCGCTCGGCGCGGTCTACAACTGGATTGTCCAGGCGCGGCGGACGCGGAATATGTTGATGGAAGCGGGAAAGCCCTGACGAACTGCCCAGCCGATCAACCGAAGGAGCGTCGACATGAACCTGACCGAAACGACCGGCAGCCGTCTGCTTGTGCTCGCCGCCGGCATCGTGGGCGCGGCCGGCGTGGCGCTGTCGGCGGCCGCCGCACATCTCGGCGGCGCCTTCACCGGTACGGCGGCATCGTTCCTGCTGATGCACGCACCGGTGTTTCTCGCCGTCGGTCTCCTCGACGCGAATCGCCCGCTGCGGTTAGCCAGCCTGGTGCTGCTCGTCGGGCTCGTGCTTTTCACGGGCGATCTTCTCGCCCGCGATTTTCTCGGATCGAGGCTGTTTCCGATGTCGGCGCCGATCGGAGGCACCCTGCTCATCGCAGGCTGGCTGACCATAGCTGTCTCCGCCGTGGTGCGTCGGCGACCCTGAGATGCGCGGCCGGTTTCAATCCCGGCGACGTTCAAGTCGGATCCAAAGATCGCGGTTGCGCGCCGAGAGCGTCGCGCGGCGCGGCGCCTCTGGCCGCTCCGCGGCCGTGCCGATACCCCAATAATTGCGATAAATGTCGTCGAACAGATGCTTCATGGGATGCATGGCTCTTCTCCTCTTGATTTGAATTGAATCGATCCAATAGGCCGACGCAAAAAATTCACGCCAGTCAGCTCCGCTTGCGCGCCACCAGGAAGCGCAGATCGCGAATCCACGGGCTTGTTCCGCCGCGGCGCTTGGACTTGTTGGCGGCCGACCCGATGCTCCAGTCGTTGCGGTAGATGTCTTCGAACAGATAGTTAACAGGATGCATGGCGCACCTCCCATCTAGGTTTAATCCAGCAGGCAGATCTTAGTTGGATCGATTCAAAGATAGGCCTATGGAAGCCGCCGGTCAAGCAAAATTTGAATCGATCCAACGAAAATGCTAGATGCAAATCGGGAACGTGCTAAATGCATGTCAGGAGGCACGCGCAAATGGCGTCACTCACCGCAGGCAATCGACGACCCGTCCGGCTGGCCGACATCGCCAAGGCCGCCGGTGTTTCGCATGGCACTGCCTCCAATGTTTTCAGCCGCCCCGAGATCGTGCGCGAAGAGGTCCGCGAACGCGTTCGCGCGACAGCCGAGGCGATGGGCTATGCCGGCCCCGACCCCAAGGGCCGCCTGCTGCGGGCCGGCAAGGTCAACGCCATTGGCGTGGCCACCGCGGAGCCCCTCTCCTATTTCTTCGAGGATCCCTTCGCGCGCGTGATGATGGCGGGTATCTCGCAGGCCTGCGATGCGACCGGGGCCGGGATCTCATTGGTCTCGGCGGCCAACACCGAACAGCTTGCCTGGAATATCCAGAGCGCCCTTGTCGACGGCTTCATCGTCTTCTGTATCGAAGGCGGCTCGCGCCTTGTCGAATTGGCGCGTGAGCGCAAACTGCCGTTCGTGGCGCTGGATCTGGATTCGGAAGACGGGTCCGTCGCGGCGATCGGCGTCGACAACATCGCCGGCGCCAGCCTGGCGGCGCGCCATCTGACGGAACTCGGGCATCGCCGCTTTGCCGTGCTGGCGCTGCCTTTCGCCGACGGCAGGACAGGCATCATTTCGCCCGAGGAGCTTCGCGCCGCGGCCTATGCGGGGACACGCGATCGCCTCACCGGCTACTTCCGGGAGCTTTCGCGGGTTGGCATCGATACATCCAAAGTGCCCGTCTACGAAACCGCCAACGATGCCGCCACCACAAAGGCGGGGCTGGAAACGATCTTTGCTTCCGGCGAACCACCCACGGCCATCCTGGCGATGTCGGACAGGATGGCCTTGGCAACGCTTGAATGGCTGAGCGCGCGCGGGCTGAATGTCCCCGATGATGTTTCGGTCATCGGTTTCGACGGCGTTCCCGAAGCAGCGCTATCCGAGCCGCCACTGACCACCGTCGCACAGCCGATCGCCGAGATGGGCCGGCTTGCGGTCAAGGCGATCCTGGAAAACGACGGCAAGGTCAGTCGGCAATTGCTGCCGGTCGAACTGATCGTGCGCGCCTCCTCGGCTCCACCGCGCCGCTGAACCGGCTCGCCGACCTCAGCGGTTGGCTCTAGCCACGGCCGAGATACCGAACGACGCCTGGACGGGCTTGGCGTCCTTTTGCGTCGTCCTGGCTTTCCCCGAACCCCCGATGGTCGACAACCATTCGAGGTAGAAAGCGAGCGCGAACTGCATGGCGATGCCGGCGGCGAGCAGCAGGCTGTCATAGGCGAGGCCGCCGGGATTGATCAGTTTCATCACCTGGGCAACCATGGCGATCAGCGTGCCGGCGATGAACACCGGCAGCGAACGCTTGCCGAGTATCGCCAGCGGATGGTCGGGGCCGGTGCGGAACAGGTTCGAGACCGCAGGCAGTGCCACCACCAGATAGCTGACCGCCAGGATGTGCAGCAGCCGCGGGAGCGACAGGAATGTCTTGTCGAAGCCGGTCAGCACCACCGGCAGGTCGAACCAGGTCACCTGGCCCCAAAGCGGACTATGCACCCATGCCAACGCGGCCAGCACATAGGCCGCGGCGGCACCGATCAGCCAGCGGTTGGCTGGAATGACGCCGCCGCGCCTGACATGCAGCATGGCGGCAAGGCCGATGTTGAACAGGAACTGCCAGGACAGCGGATTGAGGAACCAGAGGCCGGGCTCGGGATAGTTCGGCGGGGCGATCTGCCAGATGCCGGCAACAAGCCACAGCAGGCCGGACACGGTCAGCGCTGCAAGCGGCCTGTGGCTGATGAACAGCAAGAAGGCCGGCGCCAGCAAAAGCAGCACCGCGTAGACCGGCAGGATGTTGTTGTAGCCGAGTTGGTGGCCGAGCGTGACGATGCCGACCAGCACCTCGGGCGTGTCCTTCATCAGCGGTTCGATGTTGATCAGCTTCAGCAGTTCCGGCCGCCGGCCGAACACCGCCGCGGCACAGAACAATGCCATTACCGCCATCGTGGTGACGATATGGGCGATATAGAGCACGCCTGCCCGCCGCCACATTTTCAGCGTCGCGAGCAGCCGGCCTCCCGGGCGGAACTTCGTGCCATAGGCAAGCGCGACCGAAATGCCCGATATCAGCACGAAAGCCTCGGCCGCATCCGAAAAGCCGAAATTCTTGTAGGTCAGGGTGTCGAAAGCCGTGCCCGGCACATGGTCGACGAAGATCGTCAGCAGCGCGAGCGCACGCAGCACATCGATGCGCGTATCGCGCTCGGTTGGAACTGGGGTGGTCATCGACAAAAGGCCTCAAAGCTGGTTGTTCATGCCCAGCAATGCGACCCCCGGCGCACCGCTTCGATTCCTCCGCGATGGAGTATATCGGCGCAGAAACGGACTGAAATGCGCCCGGTTCAATCAACTTTCGCGGAGCATGAAAATATTGCGTTTTGAAGCCGGCAAATTGAGTGAAACGAAATGTAATCAAAAGGATACGGCATGAGCGATACAAGCGTCGAAAACAGCCTGCCGCGGCTGGATCTGGCCTTTCCCTATCGCTTCTTCGGATCCGGCGGGGCCAGCGACGAATGCCTGTTCCTGCTGCATGGATCAGGTGTCGACGAGACGACCCTGGTGCCGCTGGCGAGGCAGATCGCACCGCATGCCTGCCTGGTCGCCGTGCGTGGCCGCATCGTCCAGGACGACGGCTTCCGCTGGTTCGAGCGGATCACGCCGACCAGCTTCGAGCAGGCCAGCATCCGCCGCGAGACGGCCGCTTTCGCACGCTTCATGGCCGAGGCCATGAAGCGGCACCGGATCGATCCGAAGCGCGCGGCTTTCCTCGGCTATTCCAACGGCGCCAATCTGGTTTCCAGCCTGATGCTGCTCCATCCCGGCCTTGTCGGACGGGCGGCACTGCTGCGGCCGATGCCGGTGCTGGACGAGACGCCGGCAACCGATCTGACCGGCATCAAGGCGCTGATTGTCGCCGGCGCCGCCGACCTGACCTACGGACCCTTCGCGCCGGCCCTGGTAACGCTGCTCAGCCAGCGCGGCGCCGAGGTCGACGCGCGTATCGTCGCTTCGGGCCATGAAATCGGCGACCCCGATGCCGCGATCGTGCGGCAATGGCTTGCCCCGCCCGCTCCTGCCGCCTGACGGGCAAGACGCGGATCGCCGCGCTCAGCCTCCTTCAGCGATGCCGGCCTGCGCCCCGGCAATCAGCAAGTCGAGGCCGCTTTCGAACAGCGCCTCGTGACCGCCCGCACGATAATCGGCCAGGGCCTGGCTGAGCAGCGGGTAACCGCTTGCCTTGGCATCGAGCGCCGCACCTCGACCCGGGCCGGCCGGATATTCTGCCTGTTCCTCGAGGACGCAGCCCACCGTGTAGCGCCCGACGATCATCAGCAACCGCATGGCCATGACGGAAGGCATGCCGGCCTCGCGCAGAAAAGTGAGCAACCGTTCGACATGTTCGAGATCGCCCGGATCGGCCTCGGTACCGGCATGGACGCGCGCACCGTCGCGATAGGCCATCAAGGCGCCGCGGAAGCTGCGGGCGTTGTTGCGTACGAATTCCTGCCAGCTCTCGCCCGGCAGCGGTACCTGATGTCCATGGCCGCGCCGCAGGATCTCCTCGTTCATTGCGTCGAGCAGGGCGCGCTTGTTCCTGAAATGCCAGTAGAGTGCCGGCTGCTGGACCTTGAGCCGCTGCGCCAGCAGCCGGGTCGAGAGCGCATCGATGCCGACGTCGTTCAACAGCTCGAGCGCCTGCGCCACGATCAGCGCCTTGTCCAGCTTCATATGCACCTCGCTTGCCCAGCCAATTTATCGGTGATAAACGCTACCTTATCACCGATAAACTTTAGGAAAGAAGCATCTCGATGAAAAGGGCCTATCTCGTCGTGCTGACGGCAATGGCGCTGGACGCGGCCGGCATCGGGCTGATCATGCCGGTGCTGCCGGGGCTGTTGCGCGGGGTTGGCCATGTCGAGGACATTGGCTGGATTTTCGGCGCGTTCCTCGCCGCCTATGCCGCAATGCAGGTGCTGTTTTCGCCCCTGCTCGGCGCGTTGTCCGACCGCTACGGCCGCCGGCCGGTGCTGCTTCTGTCGCTTGCCGGGTCGATGCTGGATTATCTGTTCATGACCTTCGCGCCGTCGCTGCCGCTGCTGTTCGTCGGCCGACTGATCGCCGGCCTAACGGGCGCCAGCATGGCGGTGGCCTCCGCCTATATGGTCGACATCAGCAGCGAAGAGCGGCGCGCCCGCGCCTTCGGCCATCTGAGCGCCGCTTTTGGCGTCGGGTTCATCGCCGGTCCGGCGCTCGGCGGCCTGCTCGGCGATGTCTGGCTGCGCGCGCCGTTCCTGGCGGCGACAGGGTTCACCGGCATCAATCTGGTGCTGGCCTTCCTTCTGCTGCCGGAGCCGGAGCGGGTCGGCGGCACAGGCGAGCCGCTGTCGTTCAACCCGCTGGCGCCGCTGCGTTGGGCCCTGACTTTTCCGGCCCTCCTGCCGCTGCTCGGCGCCTTTGCCGTGCTCGGCCTTGTCGGCGAAGTCGGCGGCACCGTCTGGGTTCTCTACGTGCAGGACAAATTCCGCTGGAGCCTTTTCACTGTGGGCATCTCGCTGGCATTGTTCGGCCTCTTCCATGCCGGAGCCCAGGGTTTCGTCGCCGGACCGATCGCCGAGCGCTGGGGCGAAAGGCGAGCGCTCATGGTCGCCATCCTTGCCGACAGCACGGCCTATGTGTCGATCGCGCTGGCCTGGCAAGGCTGGATGGCGTTCGCGCTGTTGCCGCTTTTCTGTCTCGGCGGCATCGGAGCCCCGGCGCTGCAATCGTTGCTGACGTCACGTGTCGCGGCAGATCACCAGGGGCGATTGCAAGGTGTGCTCACCAGCATGACGAGCCTGGTCTCGGTGTTCGGACCACTCGTGATCGCCATGCTCTATTTTCGCACTCGAATGGTCTTCCCAGGCATGGTGTGGGTCGCGGGCGCGACCCTCTATGTCCTCTGCCTGCCCCTGCTGCTCGCAACCGGATTGCCCACGGCCAAACGGGAGGCGGCGGAGTGAGGATAATAGTGGCCGGCGACAGGGTTATCCCTGCCCCATCCTGTTCCAGGCGTCCAGCCCGGCGATCTTATAGGCCTCGGCCAGCGTGGGATAGTTGAATGTATTGTTGACAAAGAAGTCGACCGTGCCACCCAGATTGATCACCGCCTGGCCGATGTGAATCAGTTCGGTGGCGCCCTCGCCGACGATATGCGCGCCGAGCAAGCGGCGTGTCTCGATCGAGAACAGAAGCTTCAGGAAGCCGGTGTTGACGCCCATGATGTGGCCCCGCGAGGTCTCGCGGAAACGGGCCACGCCAACCTCGTAGGCGGCGCCGCTCTCGCGCACCTGTTCCTCGGATTGGCCGACGGTGGAGATCTCGGGCACCGCGTAAATGCCATAAGGAAAGGTTTCCGGCGGCGGCGGCAATGTCACGCCGAAAGCATGGCACGCGGCTACCCGGCCCTGCTCCATCGAGGTGGAGGCCAGGCTCGGAAAGCCGATCACGTCGCCGGCGGCGTAAATGTTGGGCACGCTGGTCTGGAAGGTGTGCGGATCGACCTTGATGCGTCCCCTGGAGTCAGCCTCGATGCCGACCGCATCGAGGCCGAGGCTACCGACATTGCCGGTGCGGCCCGCGGCGTAGAGCACGATCTCGGAACGTATGGTGCGCCCGTCGGCCAGCGTGACCTCTGCATGGTCGGGCCTGGAGGCAATCTCCTTCACGGCGCTTCCCAGCCGGATGGTCATGCCGCGGTCGCGCATCTGGTGGATGAAGTCGTCGACGATCTCGCGGTCGACGAAATCGAGGATCGTGTTGCGCGGCTCGACCAGCGTCACCGGCACGTCGAGTGCCGAAAAGATCGTCGCGTATTCGACGCCGATGACCCCGGCGCCGATGACCGTCAGCGTGCGCGGCAAGCGGTCGAGCTCGAGCATTTCGTCACTGTCGAACACGCGGCTCTTGTCGAACGGCACGTCGCCCGGCCGGTGCGGCCTGGTGCCGACGGCGATCAGCGCATTGGCGAAGCCGACCTCGCTGTAGTCGCCATTGTCCGATGTCAGGCTGACCCTGTTGGGCCCGAGAAATTTCACCGCGGCGCGGGAGCTCTTGACCGTGTTGCGCATGAACTGGTGCTGCAGCACCTCGACCTCGTGGTCGAGCGTCTTGTGCAGGCGCTCGACCAAGTCTCCGACCGAGATGTCCTGCTTAACCCGATAGCCGCGCCCATAGAAGCCGCGCTCACGCCAGCCCGAGAGATTGAGCACGGTTTCGCGCAGCGTCTTCGACGGAATGGTGCCCGTGTGCACGGAAACGCCGCCCAGGCGCCGCCCCCTGTCGACGACCAGTACCGATTTGCCGAGTTTGGCCGATTGTACAGCGGCACGACGGCCGGAAGGGCCGCTGCCAATGACCAGCATGTCGTAATCCATCCTGCCCGTCCCTGCCCCTTGGCGCTTTTGGTGCGCCGCAACAAGCTAACGCCATGTCAGGCGCGAATTCAACCGGCCCGCCGGCCGCTTCCCCCGCCTTGCGCACCGGGAAAGGCTCGATCTTGATTCCGCCATCAGCCTTTACCATTTTCCCAGCAGGTGGGGCGCAGGCTAAGCAGGCCCCTGTTACGAGGAAATTACATGAACGCTCGCGTTCTCGACGGTGAAATCATCAATACCAGGCTCGACGACGTGAGGGCCTATGAAGGCGTACGCACGCGGCGTGTCCTGGCGGTCATGATCGACTATGTCATTGTCGCGCTGCTCATCATCCCTGTCGCCATATTAGTGTTCTTCCTCGGGCTTTTGACCCTCGGCCTTGGCTGGATGCTGTTCGGCGTCCTGGTCCCGGCCGTCGCGATTCTCTACATCTGGAACACGCTTGGCAGCGCCAACCAGGCGACCACGGGCATGAAGATGATGGGCATCCGGCTCGATCGGCTCGACGGCAGGCCGATCGACGGGCTCACGGCAGTGGTCCATTCGGTGCTGTTCTGGGCCGGCAACGTCATCCTGTCGCCGCTGGTGCTGCTGGTGACGCTGTTTTCCGATCGCAAGCGCACGCTGCACGACCTGCTGCTCGGCACGGTGGTCAGCCGCACCGGCCGCTGAGGCGCATTTTCGCAGGCATCGCCGCGGCGTCGGCACAAATGTGAAGGCGTCCGCATGGCCACGCCTTCACAATCCTGTTGAATTTTTCGCTTTCCGCGCCAAAGGTAGAGCGATTCGAAGGAGTGTTTCCGAGACTCGATGACGCAGCACCCGACCCAGTCGCCGCAGTTCTTCCTGACCGCGCCGTCGCCGTGCCCCTATCTCGACGGCCAGTTCGAGCGCAAGGTGTTCACGCATCTGGTCGGCGACAAGGCGTCAGAGATGAATGATCTCCTGACCCAAGGCGGGTTCCGCCGCTCCCAGAACATCGCCTACAGGCCGGCCTGCGAAACCTGCCGCGCCTGCGTCTCCGTGCGCATCCTGGCGCAGGAATTCGTCGCCAGCCGCAACATGAAGCGCGTGCTGCAGCACAATTCCGATCTCGTCGGCGCCATGCACAATGCCGAGCCCTCGACCGAACAATATTCGCTGTTCCGCAGCTATCTCGATGCCCGCCACCGCCGCGGCGGCATGTCGGACATGACGGTTCTGGACTACGCCATGATGGTCGAGGACACCCATGTCGACACCAAGGTCATCGAATATCGCCGGCGCGGGCCCGATACTTTCATCACCGGCAAGGGACAGGGCGAGCTGATCGCGGTGGCGCTCACCGACAAGATGGCCGACGGCCTGTCGATGGTGTATTCCTACTTCAATCCCGACTTCGAGGAGCGGTCTCTCGGCACGTTCATGATCCTCGATCACATCGCTCGCGCCAGGGCGATGGGGCTGCCCCATGTCTACCTGGGATACTGGGTCAACGGCTCGCGCAAGATGAATTATAAGATGCGCTTCATGCCGCAGGAGCATCTCGGCCCGAAGGGCTGGGAGCGCTACACCAACGAAGCGGTCTCACGCTGAGTTTTTCCAAGATCCACGTTTGACTGTTTCAACGCAGGGGATGCTGGTCTTTCAGCCGCTTGGCGGGAGAGTGCGTCATTGCGCCGATCGGCTGTCCCATCTGTATTTCATTACGAAAGTTTGCAAATGACGTCCCACAGCGACCACCAGAAGGGCCTTCTGATAACCGCCATTGGCGGCCTGACGCTGACCCTCGACATTCCGCTGATCCGCCTCGCCGATGGCGGCGCATGGACGATCCTGCTCTTGCGCGGGGCCGCCACCTTCATCGCCGCAATGATCATCTGGGCTGTCTGGCGGGCGCTGAGCCGAAACGCGCCCGAGCTCATTCCAGGCTGGTCGGGACTTGCGGCCGCGATATGCTACGGGCTGACCTCGATCACGTTCGTCACCGCCGTCTTCTACACCTCGACCGCCGACCTGGTGTTCATCCTGGCCTTCAACACGGTGTTCGCTGCGCTCTTGTCCTGGTTGTTTCTCCAGGAAAAGCCGCGGGCGGTGACGCTCGCGGCGATGCTGGTCATGATCCTCGGCGTGCTGGTAATCGTCGGCGGATCTGTCGGCACCGGACACCTGTTCGGCAATTTCATGGCGCTGTGTTCGGCCTTCTTCATTTCCGTGGCCATCACCATTTCGCGGGCCAGCGGCAAGGACATGGGCTTCACGGCGCTCGTCGGGGTGGTTCCGTCGCTCGTGCTGGCGGCCTTCATGGTGTCAGGTGAAGGCATCCATGTGAGCGCGCCCTGGTGGATCATCTTTAATGGCGCCGTGATCATGCCGATTTCGTTCTTCTGCCTGGCGGCCGGCCCCAAATACATCTCCGGACCGGAAGTGGCGATGTTCTACCTTCTGGAGACCGTGCTGGCACCGGTGTGGGTATGGCTGATCTTTTCCGAAACGCCGTCACGCAACAGCCTGATCGGCGGCGCGATCCTGATCGTCACATTGGTGGTCCATTCGGTGTGGCAGTTGCATGACGGACGCAGGCGCCGCGCCGCCCTTGCGGTGCGTCATCCGGCCTGAATCTTCTTCGCCTCGCCGTCGATCTCGATCAGCGACGGCGAGCCTTCCTGTTCAGGGGAAGCAGGCATCTCGTCCATCATTTCCACCTCGCGCAGCCATTCGCGCCAGATCGCCACCAGCAGTGCCATCAGCACCGGGCCGATGAACAGGCCGAGAAAGCCCATCGTCTTGACGCCGCCGATCAGGCCGAAAAAGGTCGGCAGGAAGGGCAGTTTTATCGGCCCGCCGACGAGCTTCGGTCGCAAGGTCTTGTCGACGATGAACAGTTCGACCGTCCCCCAGATGAACAAAGCCAGGCCGGCCACCGGTGAGCCGCTGGCAGCGAGATAGATCGAAACCAGCGTGAAGGACAGCGGTGCCCCGCCGGGAATCAGCGCCATGACCCCGGTGAGCGCGCCAAGCGTCACGGGCGACGGCACGCCGGCCAGCCAGTAGGCGATGCCGAGCACCAATCCCTCGCCGATGGCGATGACGGTCATGCCGGTCACGGTCGAGGAAATGGTCGCCGGCACGACCCGCGAGATGCGCTCCCACCTCGTCGGCAGGATGCGCTCGCCCAGGCGATCGACCTGGCCCGCGAAATGCTCACCGTCGCGATAGGCGAAGAACAGCGCGATCATCATGAACAAAAGCGTCAAAAGCAGGCCGAAGGCGCTGCCGCCAGCGGCAAGGACGCCGCGATAGATGCTGCCGATATTGGCGCCGCTGACCAGTTGGATCAGTTCGCCGATGCCGCCGGGATGGCCGAGATTGGTCGTCCATTGCTGGTTCAGCCATTCTCCTACGATAGGCAGCGTGGCGATCCAGTGCGGTGTCGGGGCGCCGTGCCGGTTGGTCTCGATCGCCCAGCCGACCCATTCGCGCACCTCGTTGATGGCGTAGGTGCCCGCGAGCGCGATCGGTATGACCAGGAAGGCAAGGATGAACAATATGGCGAAGGTGGCGGCGATGGTGCGGTTGCCGCCGACACCGGCCAAAAGCCGCCGGTAGAGCGGCCAGCTCGCGAAGGCGATGACCAGCGCGGCCAGCACCGGGAACAGGAAGCCGTGGAAGAAATAGACGCCGGCGGCAACGATCAGCACCAGCAGCCAGCGCGCCGCCGAGAGCGGGGGGATGACGGCGGCTCTGAGCGGCGTCGACAGGCCGAACAGGCGCTGCCCCGGTTTCTGGATCTTCGCTTCCTTCAAACGCTCGTCTCTCCCGGCCATCCCGCTGCTTATGCTCTGATATAGTGCAGCAATCGTGACGATAGTTCAAAAGGTGATGGTGAAGCTGCGGATCTCCCCCCTCGAGGGGGAGATGGCCGGCAGGCCAGAGGGGGTAGCCGCGCGTAAGGCGCTAGCATTCTTTGTTCAAAGCAATGAGGTTGCGTCCAGTCGAACCGACCCCCTCTGTCGCCTTCGGCGGCATCTCCCCCTCGAGGGGGGAGATTACCCAAATTTCCCGGTCCTCGGGAAACCCTTCGGCACCATGCGGCCAGCCGACGCGCGGGCGCCGATCCATTCGGCCAATTCCTCGCGCGACCTTGTAAAGGTGCGGTCGGCCGAATCCTGCCAGGAAAGGCCGGTCTCCAGCGTAAACGGCTTGAGATCGAGAAGCCCGCCATCCTTGTATTTCTGCAGCCGCACGCCCTTGCCGCGGCTCATTTCCGGAATGTCGGACAGCGGAAACACCAGCATCTTTCGGTTCTCGCCGACGATAGCCAGATGATCGCCGCCGACCGGCACGCAGCGCTTGGCTTCGTCGGGCGCCTTGACGTTCATCACCTGCTTGCCCTTGCGGGTGTTGGCGACGACCTCTTCCTCCGGCACGATGAAACCGTTGGCGTCATGCGAGACCAGCAGCAGCTTGCGCTTCGGATCGTGAACGAAGGCGGTGACGATGTCCTGGTCATTGTCCATGTCGACGATGATGCGGATCGGCTCGCCATGGCCGCGCCCGCCTGGCAGCCGATCGGCGCCGATGGTGTAAAATTTGCCGCCGGTGGTGAACACCAGGATCTTGTCGGTCGTCTGCGCATGGAAGGCGAGTTTCAGGCTGTCGCCTTCCTTGAACGCAAGCTGCGAATGATCGGTCAGATGACCCTTCATCGCACGCAGCCAGCCCTTTTCCGAGACCACCACGGTGACCGGCTCGCGCTCGATCATGGCATGTGCGATGTCGGTCAGGTCATGCTCGGGCGCATCGGCGAACTGGGTGCGGCGCTTACCGAGCTCGGTCTCGGGGCCGAATTTGTCCCGCAGGCTCGCAACCTCCCACTTGATCGTCCCCCATTGCTTGGCTTCGGACGCAAGCAGCGCCTCGATCTGCTTCTTTTCGGCAGTGAGGCCGTCGAATTCCTTGCGGATCTCGAATTCTTCCAGCTTGCGCAGGGCGCGCAGGCGCATGTTGAGAATGGCTTCGGCCTGGGTGTCGGTGAGCGACCAGCGGGCCATCATGACCTGCTTGGGCTCATCCTCCTCGCGGATGATCTTGATCACCTCGTCGATATTGAGATAGGCGATCAGGTAGCCGGCAAGGATCTCCAGCCGTCTTTCGATCTCGCCGAGGCGATGTTTCGAGCGGCGGATCAGCACGTCGCGGCGATGCTCGAGCCATTCCTGCAGCACGCCCTTCAGCGACAGGACATTGGGCACCTTGCCGCGCGACAGCACGTTCATGTTGAGCGGGAAACGGCTTTCAAGCTCGGTGAGCTTGAACAGCGATTCCATCAGGATGCCGGGATCGACGGAACGGCTCTTGGGCACCAGCACGACGCGGATGTCCTCGGCGCTCTCGTCCCTGATGTCCTCGAGCAGCGGCAATTTGCGCGCCATCAGGAGCTCGGCGATCTTCTCGATCAGGCGCGCCTTCTGCACGCCATAGGGGATTTCGGTGACGACGATGCTCCAGGTGCCCCTGCCCTGGTCTTCCTGGCTCCATTTTGCCCGCACGCGAAAGCCGCCACGGCCGGTTTCATAGGATTCGAGGATGGAGGCTCGGCTATCGACGATGATGCCGCCGGTCGGGAAATCCGGGCCCTGGACGAAATCCATCAGCTTGGCCACCGGCGCGTCCCGATGCTCGATCAGGTGAAGGGCGGCGTCGCAAAGTTCGGCCGCGTTGTGCGGCGGGATCGATGTCGCCATGCCGACAGCGATGCCGGACGAGCCATTGGCCAGCAGATTGGGGAAGGCGCCCGGGAGCACCACCGGCTCCTCGTCCTCCTCATTGTAGGTCGGCCGGTAGTCGACGGCATCCTCGGTGATGCCCGCGAGCAGCTCGGTCGCCACATCGGTCATGCGCGCTTCGGTGTAGCGCATGGCGGCGGCGTTATCGCCGTCAATGTTGCCGAAATTGCCCTGGCCGTCGACCAAGGGGTAGCGCATCGAGAAATCCTGCGCCAGCCGCACCAGCGCATCGTAGATCGACTGGTCGCCATGCGGGTGGAACTTGCCCATCACCTCGCCGACGATACGAGCGCATTTGGCGAAGCCCTGGTCGGGGTTCAGGCGCAGCAGGCGCATGGCGTGCATGATGCGGCGATGGACCGGCTTCAGCCCGTCGCGGACATCGGGCAGCGCCCGGTGCATGATGGTCGACAGCGCATAGGCAAGATAGCGCTCTTCGAGCGCCTTCTTCAGATCGACCGGTTCGATGTGATCGCCGCCACCATTGTCAGGCGGCAAAAGCCTTTTTCCCATGGGCTGGAACTAGCCGAGCGGGTGATTCGCGGCAAGAGGGCAAGCCTTGAAGTGGGTGCATGCCCTGCCCTGCAATACGAAGTCGCAGGCAAGCCCGCCAGCCAACATCAATCCGTTACATGCCGTCTCTATTGCGAAGCGCGACGACGCTCGGCGGCCCGGTCTCCAGCATGTTCGGATCGAGTTTGCCTTTCGCCGCGATTTTTGACCATTGTGGCGGGATGCGCCTTTTTCCCGTCCAGTTCGTCACTGAAGGGTGATGGCGCCAAAAATTGAAAAATAATTTTCAGGACACTCGCAGGGGCATTCGCGATGACAATCAAACGCTCGACTCTCAGGAAATTCGCCTTTTCGACCTTCTTGCTCACATTGCCGCTGAACGCGGCGCTCGCCCAGGACACCGCGGTCGCCGACCGGCTGAAGGCGGCACTTGCCGCGCAGGGCGTCAACATCTCCTGGACCGGCGTGACCGGCGACAACGCCAGCATGGTGTTGCAGGGCGTATCCATCAAACCGGGCGCGGAAAAAGAAGCCCTTGCGATCGGCGACGTCAAACTCGAGGGCGTGACCGAAGCCAATGGCGGCTATGATATCGCAACCGTGTCGACCTCGGCATTCGAACATAGCAAGGACGGCGTCACCCTCAATTTAAGCCCCCTCGTCATCCACGACATGATGGTTCCGGCCAGCGGCGCCAGCGGCCCGCTGGGCTCGCTGATGATGTACAAGTCCGCCGAACTCTCGAACATGAGGGTCAAGATCGCCGACAAGACCGCTTTCTCGATGGACGGGCTTGCCATCGAAATCACGCCGCCGGCCGACGGCCAAGCGATGAAATTCACCGGCACCACCGAGAAGTTCAATGCCGACCTGACGCTGGTCGAGGATCCCAAGTCGAAGGAAGTCATCAACGCACTCGGCTACCAGAACATTGCGGGCAATTTCGAGATGGCCGGCACCTGGCAGCCCACTGACGGCAAGATGGAGCTGTCGAAATACAACATTTCGGTCGAGAATGCCGGCACGCTCGGCATGACCTTCGATCTCGGCGGCTACACGCTCGACTTCATCAAGTCGCTGCAGGAAATGCAGAAGAAGATGGCCGCGCAGCCCGAAGGGGCCGACAACTCGGCGCAAGGCATGGCCATGCTCGGCCTGTTGCAGCAGCTTTCCTTCAACAGCGCCTCGATCCGTTTCGACGACGATTCGCTGACGGGCAAGGTGCTGGACTATGTCGGCAAGCAGCAAGGCATGTCGGGCAAGGATATCGCCAACCAGGCCAAGGCGATCGTGCCGTTCGGCATGGCGCAGCTCAACAATCCCGAGCTGACGGCGCAGGTAACGGCGGCGGTCGGCAAATATCTCGACGATCCGAAGAGCCTCGAAATCTCGGCTAAGCCGCCGGCGTCGGTGCCGTTCGCACTGATCATGGCGGGCGCCATGTCCAATCCGACCGACCTGCCGAAGACGCTCGGCGTCACCGTCAAGGCCAACGAAGACTGATCGAAGCGACCTCGACTTGCTTCAAGATACGAAAAGCCCGGCAGCGATGCCGGGCTTTTGTCTGCGATTCTCAATCGAACGAGTCACTTCGGAGGCTTCTTTAAAGCACCGTCCGAAGCGCCATCATGCCTCTTTCTTGATCGGTGCGACACGCAGCGACAAGTCGCGAAGCTGCTGCGGCGTGGCTTCCGACGGCGCATTCATTAACAGGTCGTAAGCCTGCTGGTTCATCGGGAACATGGTGATCTCGCGCAGGTTCTTGGCGCCCACCAGCAACATCACGACGCGGTCGATGCCGAATGCCGCTCCGCCGTGCGGCGGGGCGCCGTACTGAAACGCACGGTAAAGGCCGCCAAAGCGCTCCTCGACGGTCTGGCGATCCAGTCCGACCATCTCGAAGGCCCTGACCATGGTTTCGGGCAAATGGTTGCGGATGCCGCCCGAGGCAATCTCGAAGCCGTTGCACACGGCGTCGTACTGGAATGCCTTGATGCCGAGCGGCTCCTGGTTGTTGAGGGCGTCGATGCCGCCCTGCGGCATCGAAAACGGATTGTGGGCGAAATCGATCTTCTTCTCGTCCTCGTTCCACTCGAAGAACGGAAAGTCGACGATCCAGCACAGCTCGAAACGGTCGCGGTCGACCAGGTTCAGTTCCTCGCCGGCGCGGGTGCGCGCAGCACCCGCGAAGGAGACGAATTTCTTGGGATCGCCGGCGACGAAGAAGGCGGCATCGCCATCGGCAAGGGCCAGTTGAAGACGGATCGCCTCGGTGCGCTCCTCGCCGATGTTCTTGGCAAGCGGACCCGCGCCTTCGAGTTTCTCGCCTTCCTTGCGCCAGAAGATGTAGCCCAATCCGGGCTGCCCCTCGCCTTGCGCCCAGCTGTTCATGCGGTCGCAGAAGGCACGGCTGCCCCCGGTCTTGGCCGGAATGGCCCAGACCTCGGCCTTGGGATCGTTGGCCAGGATGTTGGCGAAGACCTTGAAGCCGGAATCACGAAAATGGTCAGAGACCGCCTGCATCTCGATCGGGTTGCGCAGATCCGGCTTGTCGGTACCGTATTTGCGCATCGCAACATCATAGGGAATGCGCGGCCAGTCCTTCGTGACGGGCTTGCCGTTGGCAAAGGCCTCGAAGACCGATGTCATCACCGGCGCCATGGTGGAAAGCACGTCATCCTGCTCGACAAAGCTCATTTCGAGGTCGAGCTGGTAGAATTCGCCGGGCAGGCGGTCGGCGCGCGGATCCTCGTCGCGGAAGCAGGGCGCGATCTGGAAATAACGATCGAAACCCGAGACCATGATCAGCTGCTTGTATTGCTGCGGCGCCTGCGGCAGCGCATAGAAAGTGCCGGGGTGAATGCGCGACGGCACCAGGAAGTCGCGCGCGCCTTCGGGCGACGATGCGGTGAGGATCGGCGTCGAGAATTCGGTGAAGCCGACCTCGCCCATGCGCTTGCGCATCTCGGCGATGATCTTCGTGCGCGCCACGATGTTCCTGTGCAGCGTCTCGCGGCGCAGGTCGAGGAAGCGGTATTTCAGCCTGATGTCCTCGGGATAGTCCGGCTCGCCGAAGACCGGCAGCGGCAATTCCTTGGCCGCCGAAAGCACTTCGATTTCGCGCGCGAAAATCTCGATCTCGCCGGTCGGCAGGTTGGCATTGGTGGTTTCAGGCAGGCGCGCCTTGACCTCGCCGTCGACGCGGATCACCCATTCGCCGCGCACTGTTTCGGCGATCTTGAAGGCCGGCGAATCGGGATCGGCGACGATTTGGGTCAGGCCATAGTGGTCGCGCAGGTCGATGAACAGCAGGCCGCCATGGTCGCGCACGCGATGCACCCAGCCCGACAGGCGAACGGAAGCGCCGACGTCGCTCTTTCTCAACTGGGCACAGGTATGGCTGCGGTAACGGTGCATTGTCATGGGCAAAAGTCCGGGATGTTGGGTTGCCGGCCGAAGCATCGCGGCCCGGCCTGAAAAATTTGCGCGAAAAGCGCATGGGAGGCCCGGTTTGTCAAGGCGAGTGGGCGGAGGGCCAGGGCAACGAACCCGGGTTGACGGGTTCTTTCGGAGCATTCGCCGGCGCGCAGGTCGCCCTATGAACCAAGGCTTGACAGCCGCAGGCGATGCGCGAGGTGATCGACGACCAATGCGGCGCTTGCGGAAGACGTTGTGGCCCGATGAAGGCGGATCTCCGCCCCGGGCAGCGGCGGCACATAAGGGCCAGGATGGACATCGCGCAGGCCGGGCGCGAGCATGCTGCCCTTGACCACGGTAACCGCAAGGCCCTGCTCGACGATCGCCTCCGTCGCGGCAAGGCTCGGGCTGACATAGGCCAGTCGCCACGGCCGGCCCGCTCTGTCGAGCGCGTCAATCGCCCATGCGCGAAACAAGCAATCGGGGTCCGACAACGCGACGGGCAGCGGATCGAGTTCTTCGACAGAGTGGGTCCTCGCCGCCGCCCATATCGCTCTTTCGCGGCATATCAGATCGCCCTCGGCCACACCTTCCGGATGCATGGCGATGACCGCGTCAAATGATGAGCCGAGCCGTTTCAGCAGCCGCGCCGTGAGGCCGATCTCCATTTCGACCTGCATGAGCGGAAATCGCACGGCGATATCGGCGAGGAGGCGTGGCAGGATCTTGGTGCCGTAGTCCTCCATGACGCCTATCCGGATGCGTCCCGCTACCCGTTGGTTGGAGACACGGGCAATCGCCTGCTCGTTAAGTGCAAGAATGCGGCGTGCGTCGATCAGAAACCCCTCGCCGGCGGCCGTAAGCTCGACATGGGCCGTCGATCGACGGAACAGCGAAATGTCAAGGCGCTCTTCAAGGCGCTTCACCTGCAAGCTGACGGTGGCTTGCGTTCGATTGAGCTGCTCGGCGGCTCGCGTGAAAGAGAGCCGCTCGGCAACGACGACGAAAGTCCGCAACAATTCCGGATCGAGACTCCGACTGCTCATTGCGCAAGCTTATCAAGCTCATTGCATTTATTCGATTCCTTTTACCCGGTTTGCCCGATACCGCTGGACTCCGAACTGGCAGAGGGGAAGCGATGGAAACTGGAGGCGTGCTCGCGGCGATTCTCTCCAGCGCCTTTGGCGGCACCGCTGTCGGTGCAACGCGCTATCTCGCGCGTTCGCTGGATCCGCTCACCATCGGCGCGATCCGGTTCGGGGGTGGTTTTCTAGTGCTCGCCGCCGTAGCGCTTCTGCGGCGGGACAAGTGGCCTGCGAAAAGCGATTGGCCGGGCGCCGCCGCATTGGGCCTGCTGTTCTTCGGCCTATTCCCGGTGCTCTTCAACGGAGCCCTTGTCTACACGACGGCGGCGCGAGGAGCTCTGGCGCTTTCGACGCTGCCTGTGCTCACAATGCTCGCAGGCGCGGTTCTAGGGATCGAACCGCCGACGACGCGCAAGATCGTCGGCGTCCTGGTCGCGATGGCCGGAGTGGCTGTCGCGCTTGGCAGCAGCCTGACGACAGCTCCCCAGGGCGCCTGGCGCGGAGACCTCCTGATGATCGCGGCGGCATTCTGCATGGCGCTCTACAATGTCTGGTCGCGACCTTTTCTCACCCGCTGCGCGCCGACATCATTCGCCGCGTTTGGCATGGCCGTCGGCACGGCCTGCCTGTTGGCGCTGTCGACTTTGACTGGAGGCCTGACGCGACTTGCCGCGCTTGAGGCGTCGCAATGGGTTGCCAGCGGATACCTGGCCGTAATTTGCGGCGCCCTGATCTTCTTCCTCTGGGCGTTCGCGCTTGAACGTGCGCCGCCAACGCTGGTTGCCGTTTCAGTTGCCGTGAACCCCGTGACGGCATCGATCTTCGGCGCCGTCTTTCTCGGTGAGCAAATCAATGCAAACCTAATTGTCGGGCTCATCGCTGTCCTCGCGGGAATAGCCATCGCGTCGGGAGCAGCCGGGCGGTTCGCCGTGGGACGTCGAGGAGGCAGGCGCCGACTTCCTTGAACGGAAAGGCGGACACATCCTGTTGGCGCGGGGAATTGCCGCTGGTATTGACGGAAGCGATGGTTCAAGAAGGGATCACAGACATGTGATCGCCTCTTAATGTCCTCCATCCGTCCGCTGATCCCGCTCCTCATCGCCGCAGGCATCCTGCTCGGCGGCAATGGGCTGCAAAGCACGCTGATCGCGCTGCGCGGCGCGCAGGAAGGTTTTTCGGCTTCCGACATCGGCCTGATGGGCACGTTCTATTTCGCCGGCTTCCTGCTCGGCTGCCTGGCCGTCACCCGCATCCTGAAGGCGGTCGGCCATGTCAGGACCTTCTCGGCGCTGGCCGCGGCCGCCTCGGCCGGCACATTGCTCCTGGTTCTGGTCATCGACCCGGTGATGTGGTGCGCGGTGCGTTTTGCCGGCGGTTTCTGCTTCGCCGGCCTGTTCACGGTGATGGAGGCCTGGCTCAACTCCGGGGTCAGCAACAAGGACCGCGCCCGCGTGCTTGCCATCTACCGCATGGTCGACATCGGCTCGGTCACCGGCGCGCAGTTCCTCATCCCGATCTTCGGAGCGGGCGGCTTCGCCATATTCGCCATCATATCGATGATGATCACGCTGTCGCTGGTGCCGGTATCGCTGGGCGATCGCTCCAACCCGACGCCGCCGGAAGACGTCAAGCTCGACCTGGCGCGGGTCTGGCGCATCTCGCCGCTCGGCTGTTTCGGCTGCATCGCCGTCGGCGTCACCAACAGCGCGTTCCGCACGCTGTCGCCGGTCTATGCCGAGCAGATCGGCATGTCTGTCGCCGATGTCGTCACCTTCGTCAGCGTCGGTATCTTCGGCGGCGCACTCATCCAATACCCGCTAGGCTATCTCTCCGATCGCTGGGACCGGCGCTCGGTGCTGCTGGCGACGACATGCTGCGCCATGCTGGCAGCGCTGGCGCTTGCGTTCGTGGCGGGAGCCGACCCGTTTCTCAACTTCCTCATCATCTTCATCTTCGGCTGTTTCGCCATGCCGCTCTACTCGCTGTCGGCGGCGCACTCCAACGACCGCGCCGGCGCGGGCGAGTTCGTTCTGATCAACGCCGCCTTGATGCTGTTTTATTCCTTCGGCGCCATTGGCGGCCCTTTCGCCGCATCGACGGCGATGCAGTATTTTGGCCCAAGCGCGCTGTTCGTGTTCAGCGCGCTGGTCTATGCAATCTTCATCGCCGTCATCCTCTATCGGATGCGGGCACGATCGGGCGTGCCGGCTGGCAAGCGCAGCCGCTTCACCGCGCTGTTGCGCACCTCGACGGTTTTCGCCCGGCTGGCGAGAAGAAACGGCGATCCGGACGGGCCGGACGGGCCGTGATGCGAGCGCCAACGCTTGACGAAAGCCTTCCCGGCTGAAATCTAGGAAGACCCTACTCCTGCCAAAAGCGATTTGATGCACGTCATCACCACCCAAAAAGAACTCGAGACCGTTCTCGCCGCTTTCGAAAAATCGGATTTCGTCACCGTCGACACCGAATTCATCCGGGAAACGACCTTCTGGCCGATCCTGTGCCTGATCCAGATGGCGGCGCCCGGAATAACGGCGCTGATCGATCCGCTGTCGCCAGACATCGACCTGAAGCCGTTTTTCAGGCTGATGGCCAATGAATCTGTCGTCAAAGTCTTCCATGCCGCGCGGCAGGACATCGAAATCATCGTCCATCTGGGCGATCTCGTTCCCCATCCGGTGTTCGATACCCAGGTTGCGGCGATGGTCTGCGGGTTCGGCGACAGCGTTTCCTACGATCAGCTCGTGCAGCGCGTCACCGGCGCGCGGCTCGACAAGTCCTCGCGCTTCACCGACTGGCGCCACCGGCCGCTGTCCGAAAAGCAGCTCGACTATGCGCTTGCCGACGTCACCCATCTTATCGAGGTCTACCAGTATCTCAGCGCCGAACTGGAGCGGGAGAACCGCGCCCACTGGCTGAACGAGGAGATGGACGTCCTGACCTCGCGCGAAACCTACGATCCGCACCCCGAGGATGCCTGGAAGCGGCTGAAGATGCGGCTGCGCAAGCCGCAGGAGCTGGCGATCGTGCAGGCCGTGGCGGCATGGCGCGAGCGCGAGGCGCGCGAACGCGACGTACCCCGCGGCCGCGTGCTCAAGGACGACGCCATCTACGAGGTGGCGCAGCAGGCGCCGCGCGACGCGGCCGCGCTGGCCAAGCTGCGCACGATACCGAAGGGCTGGGAGCGCTCCTCGACTGCGACGGCGCTGCTTGGCGCGGTCAACACCGCACTAGCTCTGCCCAAGGAGCAATTGCCGAAGCTGCCGAAGAGTTTTCAGCCGCCCGAAGGCTCGAGCGCCGCGGCGGAACTGTTGAAGGTGCTGCTCAGGATCGTGGCCGAAAAGCAAGGCGTCGCATCGAAGGTCCTGGCTTCCAGCGACGACATCGACCGCATCGCCGCCGAAGGCGAAGCCGCCGACGTGCCGGCGCTGCAGGGCTGGCGCCGCGCCGTGTTCGGCGAGGCGGCGCTGAAGCTGGTGCGCGGCGAGATCGGCATCAAGTTCGACAAGCGCAAAATAGCGGTGTTCGATTTGTAGGCGGAGCGCCCCAACGAAGGGGAGTACTGCTCAAACCACCCGGAGCAGGTGCAGCGCGAACCAGATCCAGCCCAGCAAAAGAATCACTGCCCCCAGGGAGAAAGACCGGCTGCGCAGGAGCAGATTGTTGCTGGTCAGGTGAACCCAGGCATGAAAATAGCGGGTCGCGACAAAGATCCACATCAGGGCCAAGGTCAGATAGTTGACGCCGTTGGTCAGGTGCAGCATCAGGCACAGCACATAAAAAAGCACCGGCAGTTCGAACTGGTTGCTGAGGTTGCTGGCAACCGTCACGCAGGAGGCCGGCTCGGTGGAGCGCGCCTTGTACTGGCTGACTTTGGCTTCGCCCGATTGGATGGCGACATACCTGCGCCGGGCCATGGCGCTATAGACGATGTAGACCAGCAACACGTGCGCCAGAATAGGCCAGAAAATCGATGTCTGGTTCATGAACCCTCCCCGCCCGGTGCCGGGTCAGATCAATTCTGTTTCTGACCTGCCAGCCAGAAGACGGCGATGACGATCACCGGAATTGCGAGCAGCGCGAATTTGGTGACGATCAGCGCCGAGGCGAGACCCAGGGAATCGGGATTGGCCGACAGGAAATCCGACAGAAGGCGGGCCACGGCGATGTTCTGGGCGTAGTTGGCGATCGTGTAGGGCAGCACCAGGATCAGTGCGAAGATCGATTGCATCTGGCCCGGAAGCACGCGGAAATTCCTCAACCGCCTTCCCGTTGCCAGGATCAGGCTGACCAGCGTCACCGACAACAGCGCGGGGAACAGAAGATCGAAGGTCAGATAGTGCCAGACCAGGATGATCTCGCCGCCGCGCCGGCCGAGCGCCGTCAGCCAGGCCATGCCTTCATCCGGCGTGAAGCCAAAAACGCGCATGTCGAGCGACGGCAAACCGCCACTCAACTGGCGGAAATAGAAGAACTCCATGAGCGTCATGGCGATGAAAACCGCCACCGATGCGGTGCAAAGGGCGGCAGCGTGGCGCGATAGCCGCAAGATGGTCGCGGCCAGATTGCGCCAGAACGTGTACTGGTCGGGCCGATCAGGCTCCGCCGGGATAGTTGGGGCTTTCGCGGGTGATCGTGACGTCATGGGCGTGGCTTTCACGAAGTCCGGCGTTGGATATGCGCACAAAGGTGGCGCGTTCGCGGAAATCGGCAAGGTCGCGGCCACCAACATAACCCATAGCGGCTTTCAGGCCGCCTGCAAGCTGGTGCAGCACGCCAGACACAGGTCCTTTGTAGGGGACCTGCCCCTCGATGCCTTCCGGCACCAGTTTCAGCGTGTCGCGAACCTCCGCCTGGAAGTATCGGTCGGCCGAGCCGCGCGCCATGGCGCCGACCGAACCCATGCCGCGATAGGCCTTGAAGGAGCGGCCCTGGTGCAGATAGACCTCGCCCGGGCTTTCGTCGGTGCCGGCAAGCAGCGAGCCGATCATGGCGGCACTGGCGCCGGCGGCAAGCGCCTTGGCCAGATCGCCGGAATATTTGATGCCGCCATCGGCGATCACCGAGGCGCCCGATTTGTGCGCAGTTTCCACCGCCGACATGATGGCCGACAGCTGCGGCACGCCGACGCCGGCGACGATGCGGGTGGTGCAGATGGAGCCGGGGCCGATGCCGACCTTGACGGCATCGGCGCCGGCATCGATCAGCGCCTGGGTGCCCTCGGCGGTGGCGACGTTGCCGGCCAGGATGCGCACCGAATTGGAGAGTTTTTTCGCCCGCGTGACGGCATCGAGGACACGCTGCGAATGGCCATGCGCGGTGTCGATGACCAGAAGGTCGACGCCCGCCTCGATCAGGCGCTCGGCGCGCTCGAAACCGTCGTCGCCGACGCTGGTGGCGGCCGCGGCGCGCAGACGCCCCTGCGCGTCCTTGGTGGCGTGCGGGTTGAGCTGCGATTTCTCGATGTCCTTGACGGTGATCAGCCCCACGCAATTGCCCTGCTTGTCGACGACGACGAGCTTTTCGATGCGGTGCTGATGCAGAAGCCGCTTGGCCTCGTCCTGGTCGACATTCTCCTTGACCGTGATCAGGTTCTCACGGGTCATCAATTCGTAGACCTTCTGCGCCGGATCGGAGGCGAAGCGCACGTCGCGATTGGTCAGGATGCCGACCAGCCGGCCGCTCTTGTGGCCGCCGGAGCCGCCATTCTCGACCACCGGAATACCCGAGATCGAGTAGGTGCGCATCAGCGACAACGCGTCGGCCAGCGTCGCGTCGGGACCGATGGTGACCGGGTTGACCACCATGCCGGATTCGAATTTCTTCACCTGCCGCACCTGCTCGGCCTGCTCGGCCGGCGAGAAATTGCGGTGGATGACGCCGATGCCGCCGGCCTGCGCCATGGCGATGGCAAGCCTTGCCTCCGTGACGGTATCCATGGCCGCCGACAGGATCGGCACGTTGAGGTCGATGTCGCCGGCAATCCGGGTGCGGATGTCGGTCTGGCCGGGCATGACTTCGGAATGGCCGGGCTGCAAAAGCACGTCGTCAAAGGTCAGCGCCAGCGCGCCGGTGGACGTTTCGATGATTTTTGCCATGGCCAGCCCTTTGAATGCGGGAAAAGCGCTGGACCGGGATGGACAGCGCGACTCTCTTCTTCCCTTTCAGGATTGGCGGTGGCTGGTACCACGTCCCGGCACGGAAGAAAAGCCGATCGTTGCGGACGCTTCAGCTTCTATTGCGAACCAAGGAAAGCATCCAGCAAAGCGTGACGCGGCGATGCAAAGGGGTTGACGACGGTTACACCGCCCCAGGTGAAGCCGTCCTGCAGGTCTTCCGACAGAAGCAGCCGGCAACCCGTTTGGGATGCAGCCGAAAGAATGACGGCATCCCAGATGCCGAAGCGATGGTCCGCCGCAAGATCGACAGCCATCGTCATCACCTCCGGCGTCGTCCCAGCAACCGGGAACGCGTCGCGCCAGCTAAGCAGCGCATCCCGAGCCTCCTGGCGCGACCTTCCGGCTTTGCGGACGAGGACATTGAACAGTTCACCCAGCACCTGGACCGGAACAATGGCAGCGTCTTGTGGAACCTTGCGCAGCAGTTCGAGAACGTGGTCGCGTTTGTCTACGTTGTTAACGCCCTCTGCGTAGGCAAGAATGTTGGTGTCGAGCGCGACCCTCACAGGTCATCCTCGTAGAGCTCATCGCGGGTCCAGCGTCCTGCATCGGCAACTGGCTGCCGTTCGAGTCGCGACAGCAATGCCGCGCGCGAGCGGGAGGCCACACCCTCGTGCCTCTCCGCAGGCACGATCCGTGCCACCGGCCGACCATGGCTTGTCACGACGTAGCTCTGGCCCTCGCGTACCTCACGCAGGATGCGAGAAAATCTGCGATTGGCATCGGCTGCCGAAACGGCCTCTTCCATGATCATAATGTCCTGTAGTTATTTTCACTACAATAGGGATAGTGTCCGCTTTTTGCAAGCAATCGTGTATCGCAGCCGCCACCGGAGGTTGCGGTCGCATAAAAGTGACAGCAATTTAACACGACATTGGTGTCCAGCCGTGATAACCGCCCTGCCTGCCGGCAAACTCCCGGTCGGCAACATCTGGAATCAAGCCCGGACGCGTTCCTTTGAACCGAACCATTCCGCTCATATTGGCGGTCGCTCTTTTCATGGAAAACATGGATTCGACCGTCATCGCCACATCGCTGCCGGCGATCGCCCTCGACATCCACACCAGCCCGATCGCGCTCAAGCTGGCGTTGACCTCCTATCTTGTGTCGCTGGCGATCTTCATTCCCATCAGCGGCTGGATGGCGGATCGCTTCGGCGCCAAGAACGTTTTCCGCGCCGCGATCGCGGTGTTCTTCGTCGGTTCGGTCGCCTGCGCCGTTTCGGGCTCGCTGCCGGCCTTCGTGGTGTCGCGCTTCCTGCAAGGCATAGGCGGCGCCATGATGACGCCGGTCGGGCGCCTGGTGCTGGTGCGCGCCACGCCCAAGAGCGAACTTGTCGCGGCGATGTCCTGGCTGACCGTGCCGGCATTGGTGGGCCCGCTGGTCGGACCGCCGATCGGCGGCTTCATCACCACCTACTTCACCTGGCACTGGATCTTCCTGATCAATGTGCCGATCGGCCTGATCGGCATCTGGCTGGCCACCCGCTTCCTGCCGGAAACCGAATCGATGGAGACGCCGCCGCTCGATTTCGTCGGCTTCGTGCTGAGCGGGCTGGCGGCGTCCGGCGTCGTGTTCGGCCTGTCAGTGATCAGCTTGCCCTATCTGCCGCCGGCGACCGGCTTCATCACCGTGGGCGTCGGGCTGGTGTCGGGCGCTCTCTACCTCATGCATGCGCGCCGTGCCAGGAACCCCCTGCTGGCGCTCGACTTGTTCCGCAACCAGGTATTCCGCTCCTCCGTGCTTGGCGGCGGACTTTTCCGCATCGGCATCGGCGCCGTGCCGTTCCTGCTGCCGCTGATGTTCCAGATCGGTTTCGGGCTGACGCCGTTCCAGTCCGGCATGATTACCTTCGTCTCCGCGATCGGCGCCATCGGCATGAAATTCGTCACAGCGCTGATCTTCCGCGTCGTCGGCTTTCGTCGCGTGCTGATCGTCGGCTCGCTGGTGGCCGCCGCGTCGATCGCCGTCAACGGCCTGTTAACGCCCGATACGCCCTATCTCCTGATGCTGGCCATGCTGCTGGTGGGCGGCTTTATCCGCTCGATGTTCTTTACCGGCATCAACGCCCTCGCCTACGCCGAGGTTTCAGCCGAGGACACGAGCAAGGCAACGCCGATCGCCGCCGTGTTCCAGCAACTGTCGATCGCGCTGGGCGTGGCGGTTGCCGGCGGCATCCTGGAGATATCGACGAGTATCCACGGCGGCCCGTTGACATTGCCGGACTTCCATACCGCCTTCTTCATCGTCGCGGCAATTTCCGCCGCCGCATCGCTGTCGTTCATGCGGCTGGCGCCCGATGCAGGCAACGCCGTCTCCGGCCACGGCCGATTGACCATGCCCAAGCCCCTGGAACCGGTGAGGTCGCCGGGGGAGTGATGCAGCCCTTCTCCCCTTGCGGGGTCCAAAGGACGGGCAAGGGCAGAAGGGAGGCGCTATCCCCGATCGGACTCACGCCCTTTGAAGTCCTTCGCGAGCAAATACAGCTCCACCGATTCATCGCGCGACGCAGGCGGCTTGACGTGGTGGACGGAGCGGAAATTCTTCTTCAGCATCGAGAGCAGCTCGTTTTCGGCGCCGCCCTGGAACGTCTTGGCCAGGAAATGTCCGCCCGGCTTCAGCACCGACAGCGCGAAGTCGGCGGCCACCTCGCACAGATGCATGGTACGGATGTGGTCGGTCCGCTTGTGGCCGGTGGTGGGCGCTGCCATGTCGGACAGCACGACATCGGGATCGCCGCCAAGCGCCTCGGCCAGCTTCCGCGGCGCCTCGGGATCGAGGAAATCCATCAACAGCACCGGCGCGCCGGGCACCGCATCCATCTCGAGATAGTCGATGCCTACGACATGCGGATTTTCCGCGGTCGATTTGGTCCGCGCGGCCGCGACCTGGCACCAGCCGCCGGGGGCCGCACCGAGGTCGATCACCTTCATGCCGGGTTTCAGCAGATGGTGCTTGTCGTCGATCTCGATCAGCTTGTAGGCCGCGCGCGAGCGGTAGCCGTCAGCCTTGGAGCGCTGGACGTAGGGATCGTTGATGTGGCGCTGCAGCCAGCGGCGCGACGATTCCTTCAGCCCGCTTTTCTTCTTGATCCGCGTCTTCAGCACGCGAATGCCGGCCGAGCCCGGCTTTTCCGGTTTCTTGGTCATTGGTTGACTTCTTGTCCAAGTTTTCTCGCTTGCCGGGTTGTGGCCGTTTTTCGGCGGCAGCGCGTTTGGCAAACGGCTTCCCCCACTCCGTCGCTGCTTCGCAGCGCCACCTCTCCCCCCTCCGGAGGGAGAGGAAGGGCGCCAAGATTGGCTAGCTCGCGCCATTCCTCTCCCCCGTCGATCGGGGGAGAGGTGTCGAGCGAAGCTCGACGGAGTGGGGGTCGACTGCTCACCGGAGCAACGCTTGCGCCAGCTTGCCCGAGCGTGACTTCTGGACAAACGGAGCCGTTTGTCCGCGAAAACCGGTCGCCACTTTTCGCTGACGCGGTCCTGCGGTTAGGGATCATGCTCTGCCGCGCCCATCGTTGCGCCAGACGCCGTCATCGGCCATCAGCTCGCTCAATATGCCCTCGCGCAGGCCGCGGTCGGCGACGCGCAGCCGCTCCGACGGCCACACGGCACGGATCGCTTCCAGGATGGCGCAGCCGGCCAGCACCAGGTCGGCGCGGTCGGCGCCGATGCAGGGATTGGCGACACGCTGCTGGAAATCCCAGCCGACAAGTTTTTCCACCATGCGGTCGACGCTGTCCCTGTCCATCCACAGGCCGTCGACGCGGCGGCGGTCGTAGCGCTCGAGATCGAGATGGACGCCAGCCAGCGTCGTCACCGTTCCGGAAGTGCCCAGCAGATGAAATTTCGGGCTGGCCTTGAGGTGGCTAAGCCGATCGCGGCCATCGAAGGCGGCGAGCCGGGCGGCGACGTCGTCGACCATGGCGCCAAAAATCTCGCGCGTCACCGTGCGGCCGCCGAAACGCTCGGCCAGCGAGACGACGCCGACCGGCAGCGACGTCCACGACACGATATGGTTGGCGAGCCGCGGCGAGCGGCGGCCGGTGAGATCGATCAGCGCGATCTCGGAGGAGCCGCCGCCGATGTCGAACAGCACGACGCCCTGCGTGTCGCGCTCGACCAGCGAACCGCAGCCGGACACCGCCAGCCGCGCTTCGGTCTGTCGGTCGATGATTTCGAGCTTGAGGCCAGCCTCGCGCTCGACGCGCTCCAGGAACTCGACGCCGTTCGCCGCCGAGCGGCAGGCCTCGGTGGCGATCAGCCGCGCCTTCCTGATCTTGCGGTTGCGCAGTTTCTCGCCGCAGACCTTCAGGGCCTCGACCGCGCGGTCCATCGCCGGTTGGCCGAGGCGGCCGCTGGCCGTGAGCCCCTCGCCCAGTCGCACGATGCGCGAAAAGGCGTCGATGACACGAAACTGGCCATGACGCGCCGGCACGGCGACCAGCAGCCGGCAATTGTTGGTGCCGAGATCGAGCGCGGCAAATACCGGCAATTCCGGCATCGTCGGGCGACGGGCCCCCGGTTCGGGCCGAGCCACCGCGATGGGCGGTGTGGCTATGCCTGCAGGCGCCGCGCCAGCCGCGGCGGCGCGTGGCGCCGGCGCCCCATTCGCCGCGGGACGGATATCGTCGCGCGCAAAAACCTTGCGCCCGCGCCGGCGTTTGCGCCTTTTCTTGGCCTTGCCCTTTTGGTGGTGGTTCGCGTCGCTCGCCTGCCCGTCGGCGGAGCGTGGCTCCGTCGGGCGGCGTTGCTGCCATTTGGCGGTCCCCGGGCCTGCCGGCCTCGGGGAAGCGCTGGACGCGCCCACCTCCGGCGCGCCGGCGCCGGTGTCGCGGTCTTCCACTGTCGTTCCTTCCGGCGCCGCGCGAACCGGCGAACGGACGCAGCAGGCGCTTCTTTGTTTCAAGTTGCCGCCAGACTAACAGCGCCGGCCCGGATCACCAAGTGCCGCGTGGCACGAATTTTGCCGGGCTGTCCGCAAACCGCCCGCTGCCGCGTCTTACGCAAAGTGGGGGTAAACAGCGACTTTCGGCACAAATGCGTGTGGGGACGGTCGCATGGCCGGGCCGATATTCCCGCTCGGCTGTCGATTTTCCGCCTCTCGACGACGATAACGATTGCGGCTTGCCATGGCGGCAAGGGCCGGCGGTTGAATAGCCGGCTTCGATGAGGCATCTCTGAAATAGAGGGGGCAAAGCGATCGGAATCGCCGACCGCTTTCCCGCAATGACAGCGAAGGCAACGGGCCCGCAACGCATGGCAGTCAGGCAATGAACTGGAGACGCTATTTCTGGCCGGTCGTCGGCGTCGGGGCGGTGATTTTCTCGCTCCTGCTGCTCTGGCACGAATTGCGCGGCATTTCGCTGGATGATGTCTGGGACGGTATTGCGGCGATCCCGGCCCGCGGCTGGATCCTCGCGGGGCTGAGCTCGGTTGTCGCCTATGCCTCGCTCGCCGGCTACGACCACATCGCGCTCCTGCATATCGGCAAACGCGTGTCGTGGCTGTTCGTCACGCTGTGCTCCTTCACCACCTACGCGCTGTCGCATAATATCGGCGGCTCGGTGTTTTCGGGCGCCGTCATCCGTTATCGCGCCTATGGCACGAGGGGATTGAGCGGACAGGACGTCGGCGTGCTGGTGGCGATCTGCTGGATTACCTTCGTGCTGTCGACGGTACTTGCCTCCGGCCTCGTTCTGGTGCTCGAACCGCAGATCATCGACCGCTTCTCCGGCATAGCACATCACGGCCTGTCGCGGGCTGCGGGCATCGTCATGCTTGCCGTCGTCGCCGCCTATATCTTCGGCAGCTGGCTGCATCTGCGGCCGCTGAAGATCGGCAGCTTTCAGATTCACTATCCGGCCCTGCCGATCGTGGCGCGACAATTACTGATCGGCCCGATCGAACTCCTGGCGGCAGCCGCGATCATCTTCTTTGCCCTCCCCGGGACCCATAACCCCGGCTATTTCGTGGTGCTCGGCGTGTTCCTCGTCTCCTTCTCGATCGCGCAGATCTCGCACGCGCCGGGTGGGCTGGGCGTGTTCGAGGTGGTGTTCCTGGCCGGGCTCTCCGACATGGACCCCGTGGGCGTGCTGGCGGCCCTGCTGGTATTCCGGCTGTTTTATCTCATCGTCCCGCTGTTTCTGGGCCTGGGCATCGTGCTCTATTTCGAGCGCTCGCAGTTCGGGCGGACAGGCAATTGAAAAGCCGCGCCGAAACATCACAATTGAAACACCGGCAGGCTTGACTATTTTCTGCTGGCGGCTACAAGGCAGCGCTCACAGCGGTTCGCCCGCTCGGCCCGCGCGGTTTATGACCTCGCCTGCTGGGGAATAGGTTAACGGTAGACCCACGGACTCTGACTCCGTTAGTCCTGGTTCGAATCCAGGTTCCCCAGCCAGCTTCACTCCCACCGTCCGCACCAGACCAACCAGCCTGATCCGCCGTCTCGCGATCGAACAGGCAGCCCGATCGCGGGTTGAAATATCGGGACGGCCTCTTACCTCGGTGAAGGGCGGGCGAACAATCCAGCAGATCGGAGAGCGGTTTTGGCGTCTCGCGGGATTCGACTACCGGCTATTCTGTTTCTTCTCACCGGCACGGTCGCGCTCTGGTCCTGCGTCGTTCCCGACGATACGTCCAAGCTTGCGAAAGAGGATCCCACGACGGCGGCCGCCCAAAAGGAAATGGTCGGTCTCAGCGAAGCGGATCTGCGAATGTGCGCGGGGTTCCCCACCGCCACCGCCGACGAAGGAGCATCGGGGCAAATCTGGAGTTACGAGCGCGCGGTGCAGCGGGGCAATGTCAATGTCGTGCTTCCCACCTTCGCGGTGGGCCCTATCCCTTCCGTCGGCGGTTCGGTGAATGTCGCTCCGGGCGGTTATTGCAACACACAGGTGCGCATCGTCGCCGCGATGGGCTGTGTGTCAGCGCCGTCGACGCATGCGTCGTCTATGCGCGCAAACAAAACAAGGGCAGGCCTGGCAGTTAAGGGCGTTCGGCACCGATGCGGGTGAGCCCGGCTTTGTCATAGGCGCTGCACGGGCTGCTGGAATGCCTGACACGGCGCGGCGAGAGCGAGGCGTTGCCGGCGCTGCAAGCAAGGTTGGCCAAGACGGATGTACCAATCAGCTCGTCATGCCTGTGTGCAGGACGAGCGTGCAGCCGGCGCCGAGTTCTTCCCGTTAAGTCTATCATCACATGCATCCGCGCGACTGCCGGACGTCCCGATCCGTATTCCTCATACTGGCGGTCGGTGATCGCGGCTCAAATGCAGGGGGAATGGAACCAGATCGGCCCTGCAACGTCATAGAAGCAGGTGCTCATGCAGGAGTGTGACGTCGATGACCAGGCTCCTTCTCGTCGCGGCTGTCGTGCTCGCCATGGCATGTGACGTATCGGCGGCGGCAAAGCTGGACGTCGCAACCGTCAACAACACGCAATTCGACGACAGCGAAGCAAAAGGCGTCAGTGCGACCGTGCTGAAGGCACAGATCCTTCTGGATCGCGCGCGCTTCTCGCCGGGCCTGATCGACGGCCGCGCAGCAGAGAACTTCGCCAAGGCGGTCCGGGCGTTTCAGGCGGCCAACGGGCTGCCCGCCGATGGTAAGCTCACCCGCCAGACCTGGGACAAGCTGGTCGCGACCTCCCCGAGCCCGGCGCTCGAGACGTACGAGCTGACGCGCAAGGATGTGCGCGGACCGTTTACCAGGCGAATTCCGGCGCGCATGGAGAAAATGGCCCGCCTGCGCAGGCTCGGCTACCACAACGCGGCGGAAAAAATAGCGGAGCGCTTCCACGTCAGCCAACAGTTGCTTCAACGGCTCAACCCTGGCGTCGGCTTCAGGAAGGCCGGGCAAAAGGTGCTGGTGCCTGCCGTCACCCGAGGCGATCCGCCCGCGGGTGTTGCTGAGGTCGAGGTCGACAAGGGCGCGCGCCAGCTTCGCGTGCTCGACCCGTCCGGCAAAGTGCTTGCGGTGTACCCCGCCTCGATCGGCAGCCAGGAGAAGCCGGCGCCGAGCGGCCAGGCAGAGGTCAAACGCGTGGTGCACAACCCGACCTATCACTACGATCCCGACTTCGCCTTCAAGGGGGTCAGGACCAAGCGCCCCTTCACGATCGCCGCCGGGCCAAACAATCCGGTGGGATCGGTGTGGATTGATTTGTCCATCGAAAGTTACGGCATTCACGGGACTCCGGACCCGAGCAAGATCGGGAAAACCTTCTCGCATGGCTGCATCAGGCTGACCAATTGGGACGCCGAAGATCTCGCCTCCGAAGTGCACGAGGGCACGAAGGTCATCTTCACCGGCGAAGCGGTGGGATCGATCGACCAGGGATCGCCGTAGAGGCAACCGGGGGACTCACTTTCACTTGGCTGCTGCCATTGAGGCGCTGCCGGCCTTGGCCGTTAGCCGGCCGGCGCCTCAGTTTACTGCGAAGTTACCCCAGCCACTTCTCATAGTCGGACACCAGCAGGTGCAGCGGGGCGACGTCCTCGTCGATGTTGGAGAAGCGACCGATCGGCTCGCGAAATACATTGTCGGTGAGATCGTCATTGACGGTCGACACCTCGCCGATCAGTACGTCCTTGCCTTCGGCCCAGAAGGCATGCCAGACGCCGGGCAGCAGCGTGACGCTCTGGCCCGGATCGAGCTTCAGCAGCCCGCCCGCCGGCAACCGGTGGATGGTGCCGTCGACAGGCACCGACACCTCGGCCTTGGGATCGATGCCGCCGTCGCGATCGTGCATGAACAGTTCCAGCACCAGCTTGCCGCCGCCACGGTTGATGATGTCCTCGGCCTTGATGTTGTGGCGGTGCATCGGCGACAACTGGTCCTTGCGCGAGATCATGATCTTCTCGGCATAGAGCATGCCCATGCCCTTCTTCATGTCCTCGTAGCGGCCGTTGCGCACGGTGAACAGGAACAGGCCGAGCTCCTTGAACTTTTCCTGGCCGTAGTCGGTGATGTCCCAGCCGAGCCGTGAGGTGAAGATCGCAGAGGAATCGACCTGGCGCGCCTTCATCTCTTCCGGCGACCAATAGGCGAAGGGCGGCATGATGTAACCGAACGAGCGGATGAAAGCGTCGGCTTCGCGGATGATGTCGTTGATGGCGGAGCGTTTCATGATCGTGGTCCTCGTGTCGACTTTTCCGACAAATCGCATAGCCGAACGCCGATGCGGTGTCGATCCGTATTGCCCGATCCCGGCTTGCGGCGTGGCCGCATGGAATCACGGATCCGCTCGGCTGGCCGGGTGACACAAGGCACTTTCAGGGCCATAACCCCTGCGGATTCCACAGGGTGACAGATAATGCCGACCATTCACGACCTCGATACGCCATCGATCCTGATCGACGCCGCGCGCGCCGAAGCCAATATTGCCCGCGCGCAGGCGCATGCCGACCGCCACGGGTTGAAGCTCAGGCCGCACATCAAGACGCATAAGCTGCCCTATTGGGCGAAGAAGCAGGTGGCGGCGGGCGCGGTCGGCATCACCTGCCAGAAGATCGGCGAGGCCGAGGTGATGGCCGATGCCGGGCTGACCGACATTTTTCTCCCCTACAACATCCTTGGCCGCGCCAAGCTGGAGCGGCTGAAGGCGCTGCATGGGCGCGTCACCCTGTCGGTGACGGCGGACAGCATGGAGACGATCGAAGGCTTGACCGCCACCTTCACCGATGCCGGCCATCCCCTGCCGGTGCTGGTCGAATGCGACACTGGCATGGGGCGCTGCGGCGTGCAGACGCCCGGTGAAGCGGTTGGCCTGGCAAGACAGATCGAGACGGCAAAGGGCCTCACCTTCGGCGGGTTGATGACCTATCCGGCCGCGGGCCGTGCGGGGGAGGCCGAGGCCTGGCTCGCCGGCGCCAGGCAGGCGCTGGCCGCCTGCGGTCTCGCCTGCGCGCGCATCTCCAGCGGCGGCACGCCCGACATGTGGCGCTCGGGCGAAGACAGCGTCGTCACGGAATACCGCCCCGGCACCTACATCTATCTCGACCGCTACCAGGTCGCCAAGGGCGTCGGCAGCCTCGACGATTGCGCGCTGAGCGTGCTGTCGACCGTGGTCAGCCATCCGACCCGGACGCGTGCCATTCTCGACGCCGGCAGCAAGGCGCTGTCGAGCGACACGCTGGGGCTCGCCGATTTCGGCGAGTTGCTCGGCGTTGCGGGAGCACGGGTGACCAGCCTGAGCGAGGAACACGGCACGGTCACGCTCTCAGGCGATGGCAAGCTTCGCATCGGCGAGCGCGTGCGCGTGGTGCCCGACCATTGCTGCGTCGTCACCAACCTGTTCAATGAGGTCAATTTGATCGACGGCGAGACGGTGCTGGAAACCCTGCCGGTGGCCGCACGTGGGCGGATGGGATGACTTCTTTGGCCAGGCGCGGGTGATTCAAGCCGGCTGACGCTCAGCCTGCCGGGCCGCGACCCTGCGCATCGCAATCACCCGCCGCCGGTGGATTTCGGTACGCATCGCCATCAGGTGCAGCGCGAAGAACAGCACCGTGAAGCCGATGGCCATCACCAGCAGCGGCCATAGCATCGAGGGGTCGATGGTCGATCCGCCCATGCGGAACACCGAGGCCGGCTGATGCAGCGTGTTCCACCAATCGACCGAGAATTTTATGATCGGGATGTTGATGAAGCCGACCAGCGTGATGATGGCGGCGGCCCAGGCGGCGCGGCCGGCATCATCGAGCGCGCGGGTCAGCGCGATGATGCCGAGATACATCAGGAACAGCACGAAAACCGAAGTCAGCCGCGCGTCCCACACCCACCAGGTGCCCCACATCGGCTTGCCCCAGATCGAACCGGTGACCAGCGCCAGCGCGGTGAAGACGGCACCTATGGGGGCCGCCGATTTCAGTGCGACATCGGCCAGCGGATGGCGCCAGACCAATGTGCCGAGCGCCGAGAGCGCCATCAGCGTGTAGCACATCATGGCCAACCAGGCGAAAGGCACATGGATGTACATGATGCGGACGGTGATGCCTTGCTGGAAGTCCTCGGGCGCGGTGAAGCTCATATAGAGGCCGGCGGCAAGGGTCAGCGCCGCAATCGTCGCCAGCCACGGCACCACCCGGTCGGCAAGCGCCACGAACCGTGTCGGGTTGGCAAGATCGGTCCAGCCGCTCAGGCGTGAAGTGCTGTCGCTCATGCCGCTTTAAATAGCCCGGCTATGCGTCTGGGGCAATCGAGGGAGTGTCGCAGGCCTTGTCACCTCCCCTTGGGGGGTTGCTGCGAAGCAGCGGGGTGAGGACGGCGGCGCTCCCCGACCGGACCTTCGGTCCGACCTCCCACGGGGGGAGGTAAAAGAACCCGCTCAGGCGGCCTCGCCCTGTATCGAGCGGCTGAGGCGGCGGACCTCTTCGTCGTTGAGCAGGCCGCCGGCGCGCAGCAGGCTGGCGAAACGGCCGTTGCGCAGCGACAGCTCGGCGAAGCCACCCATTTCGACCACCCTGCCCTTGTCCATGAACACGACCAGATCGGCGTCGCGGACGGTAGTCAGGCGGTGGGCGATGATGAAGGTGGTGCGGTCGCGGCGCAATTCGTCGATCGCTTCCTTGACGCGGTCTTCCGTCTCGACGTCGAGGGCGCTGGTCGCCTCATCCAGCACCAGGATCGGAGCATCCTTCAACACGGCGCGGGCAATGGCGATGCGCTGGCGCTCGCCGCCAGACAACTGGCCGCCGCGTTCGCCGACTACCGTGTCGTAGCCATTGCTCTTGGCCAGGATGAAGTCCTGTGCGGCAGCCGCGTTGGCGGCGGCATGGATCTCGTCGTTGGTCGCATCGGAGCGGCCGACGCGGATGTTGTCCTCGATCGAGCGGTTGAGCAGGCCTGCATCCTGGAACACGGTGGCGATCGAATGGCGCAGCGACTTGCGGGTCACGGTGCGGGTGTCGATGCCGTCGATCAGGATACGGCCGGTGGACGGCGAGAAGACGCGCTGCAACAGATTGATGAGCGTGGTCTTGCCGGCGCCGGTCGGCCCAACGATGGCTACGGTCTGGCCCGCCTGGACCTCGAAGGAGACGTCGTGGATGCCCTGCCCCGAATTGGCGAATTCGAAGCCGACATTCTCGAAGCGGACATGGCCGGTGACGTTAGTGAGATCGCGCAGCCCGTCCGGTTCGGCGGCGTCGGCCGCCGAGTCCTCGAGATGGTAGAAATCCTCGAGCTTGGCGCGGGCTTCCGAAATCTGGTTGGCGAATGCCGACATCTGGTCGAGACGTGCGATCAGCAGCGTTGCAAAACCGGTGAAGGCGATGACGTCGCCGATGCGCAGCTGGCCGTGGGTGACCAGATAGGCGCCGATCAAAAGCACCACCATCATCGAAATCGTCGACGACAGACGATGCAGCGCATTGGCCATGGCCCACCAGTCGAGCACAGGGTTCTGCGCATCGAGCAGGTTCTTGACGTAGCGGCGCAGCGTATCGGCCTCATGGCCGAGGCGGTTGTAGCTCTGCAAAACGGCGACGTTGCTGACCGAGTCCGTCACATGGGCGAATACGGTGTGATAGTGGCGCTCCACGGCGGCCTGGCCTGCCTTGGTCCGCTTCATCACCAGCCGGCCGATGCCGACATAGAGCACGCCGAGAGCCAGCAGCACCATCGACATGCGCACGTCCATGCTGAGCGCGGTCGGGATCAGCAGGAACAACGCGACGGCCGTGGACAGATGCTGGCGCATGAATTCGAGCCAGAGACTAAACAAGGTCTCCACGGCACGCAGCAGCGTGTGCAGGGAATTGGACGTGCCGCGCTGATGATGCCAGGCGAGCGGCATGGTGATGACGCGCTCGAAGGAGTCGCAGAGCACTTCGCTGCGCCGGGCGTGGGCGAAGCGGTCGGCGCCGCGCGCCACAAGAACGAACGCGATAATGTTAAAGGCGCCCAGGCCGGCCCAGAGGGCGAGGGTCGAAAAGACGGAGCCGTGTGCGGAAATCGCGTCGATCACGCGACCGAACATGATCGGCTCCAGGATGGCGATGATGGCCAGCGCGACATTGGCTGAGCAGATCAGCGCTACGCGTTTCCTATCAGCTGCCAAATAACCGAGCGCTCGCCAGTAGATTTGCAGAAGGGACACTTCAGCTACTCCGCCAAAACATTTATTGTGCACCGCACCATTTCTTGACACGTATCGGTTAACGCGTCGCAAAACAATGCCCGTCTATCCCTTCCGTTCCCGTTTAGCGAACAAAAGATGACGACGATGCGAAATCTCACGTGATCACCTAACGGGTTGAGATAAAAGGTGAAATGTCAGCCTTGCGGCAAAATCATGGCAGCCGCTGAGCGCTGCCACATTTTTAATCACGGCGATCTTGCCCGGCATGGCCCGACCGGATCCGCCTGCTGCCCAAGCGGAGATCTGCAAATAGACAAAAGACTATCCCGCGCATTCCGGAGGATGCGCGGGACAGGGTTGAAGCTGTTGATTTTACGAGGGTATCTTCACGACAACTTCGACCTTGCTACCAGCCTTCGGTTGGAAAGACGCGGATTTCGTCTTCGAACCATCAACTTCAAGCGAGATCGACTTGGTCTTTTTGTCGCGGACGACACGCACCGTGACTTCGGCCCCCAGCATTTTGAGCGTGGCGGCGTAGCCATCCCAATGGCTGGGCAGTTTCGGCCTAAACGTGATCTGCTTTCCACGCCGCTCGATGCCGAGAATGCCTTCGACCGCCGCCCGGTACAGCCAGCCCGCCGAGCCCGTGTACCACGTCCAGCCACCGCGGCCGCCCTTGTTGTCGCTGGCATTGCCGTCGCCGGCGTAGATATCGGCCGCAACCACGTAGGGCTCGACGCGGTAACGCTCGGCCGAGGCCTCGTCCAATGCGTGGTTGACCGGGTTCAGCATCGAGAAGCAGCGATAGGCCTCGTCGTTCAGCCCCATTTCGGCCAGCGCGATGACGAACCAGGTGGCGGCATGGGTGTACTGGCCGCCATTCTCGCGAACGCCCGGCGGGTAGCTCTTGATGTAGCCCGGATCCTTCTTCGTCTTCGAAAAGGGCGGCGTGAACAGCTTGAGGATCTTGAGTTCGTCGTCGACGAGCAGCTTGGTCGCCTGCTGCATCGCCGTCGTCGAACGCGCCGGATCGCCCTCGCCCGAGAGCACGCTCCAGGACTGGGCGATGGAGTCGATCCTGCACTCCTGGGATGAGCGCGAACCGAGCGGCGTGCCATCGTCAAAACTGCCGCGCCGATACCATTCGCCGTCCCACGCCGTGCTCTCCAGCGCGCGTTTCAGCGCGTCGGCATGCTTTGCCCAGGCCTGCGCGTGCTTGGCATCACCCTCCGTCTTGGCCACGGCGGCGAAGTCGCCCAGCGTCCGCAGCAGGAACCATCCGAGCCAGACGCTCTCGCCCTTGCCTTGCTCGCCGACGCGGTTCATGCCGTCATTCCAGTCGCCGCCGAGGATCAGCGGCAGCCCGGCGGGACTGCTGCGCGCAATGGCAAGATCGAGCGCACGCGCGCAATGCTCGTAAAGGGACGCCGTCTTTTTCGAAATTTCGGGCGTGAAGAAAGCATCGTGCTCGCCCTCGCCGAGCGGCTGTCCATCGATGAAGGGCAGTTGCTCCTTCAGGATGGTGGCGTCACCCGTCACCAGCAGGTAGCGCGCGGTGGCATGGGCCAGCCAGACCACGTCGTCGGAGATCAGCGTACGCACACCCGCCCCGGTGCGCGGCAGCCACCAATGCTGCACGTCGCCTTCAGGGAACTGCCGACGCGCCGCGTTGAGGATCTGGTCTCGCGCCAGTTTGGGATCGTGCGCCAGCAGAGCCAGCGTGTCCTGCAACTGGTCGCGGAAGCCGAAGGCGCCACTGGCCTGATAGAAGGCAGAGCGGGCGCGGATGCGGCAGGCGAGGCTCTGGTAGGGCAGCCAGTGGTTGACCATGGCGTCGAGCGCCTTGTCCGGCGTTTCGACCTGAATGGTGTCGAGGAAGCCGCGCCACTCGCGCTCGTTGTCGGCCAGATGCTGGTCGAAATCCCTGCCCCGATGCTTGCGCACCAGGGCGCTCGCTTCCGCGGCCGAGCCGGCGTCCCCGAGCAGCCAGAACAGCGTGACGTCGCCGCCGGCCGGAACATCGATGTCGCGGGCGATTGCAGCGCAGGGATCGTCGCCGGCCTCCACGCGGCCTGACAGTCCCGCGCCGCTCAGCACCGCCTGCGGAAACTCGCTGGTGCCGTGCCGGCCCAGGAATTCAGTCCGGTCTGCTGTCACCGAATGCACGCCGTCATCGGCGGCGAGGAAGGCGACGCGCTCCCCGAAATCGAGCCCGTAGGGGTTCTGTGCCAGCAAGGCGCCGGTGGCGGCATCGCGCGACGGAACGATGGTCGCCGCCGTGCGCGAGCGATGTCCGCCCAGCACCCATTCGGCATAGGCATAGACGCGCAGCCTGGCCGGCGCCGGGCCGGTATTCTGGATGCGCAGGCGGGAAATCTTCACCGGGTCGACAGGGTCGACGACATGGGTAAGGTCCATCGACAATGAGCCGCGCTTCGACCGGAAGGTGGAGAACCCTTGGCCGTGCCACGTCTCGTAAGTCATCGACGGATCGCGCACCACGGCGGCGAGCGGCGAGAATGCCCGGCCACTGGCGTGATCATAGATATAGATGCCCTCACCGGGCCGGTTCGAAACCGGATCGTTCGACCACGGCGTCAGTTGGTAATCGCGGCTGTTGCGGCTCCAGGTGAAGGCAGCGCCTTCGGCGGAGACGTGGAAGCCGAACGAGGCATTGGAAATAACATTGATCCAGGGTTGGGGCGTGGTGCTGCGGCCGGCCAGGCGCACGACATAATGCCGCCCGTCGCCCTCGAAACCACCGAACCCGTTCCATTGGCTGAGCCCGTGCCCGTCCGCCGCCAGGGCCTGCGAGCCAAAGGAATGCGTCATAGGCCCCAATTCGGGCAATGCCGCCGGCTGCTGGGCATCGCGCGCCTGCAAGGCGGCCACTTCGGCCCGCTCGATCTGATCGAAGATGGTGCCGTTGCGCGTGTGCAGAACCACGCGGGCAACCGCAAGCAGCGTCTTGTAGGTGGTCTCGTCCATCAGGTCGCGGCGCACGGCGAATATGTGCTGGCGCGGTCCGAGCTCCTTGCCGCGCAAGCGGCTGTTCTCGCACAGGGATTCGACTGCTCGCTGCAGGTCCTGCACATAGGAGGACGCCTGTTCGTTGACGACGACGAAATCGATCATCATGCCACGGGTGCGCATGTACTCCTGGAAACGGAGCGCCTGGGCGACGATTTCGAGATCGGCGACGTCGCCGATCCTGACCAGGAAGATCGGGAAATCGCCGGAGATGCTGGTCGGCCACAGGCTCGACTGCTTGCCCAGTCCCGAAGCGATGGATTCGGCCGGCAGGCGCAGGAATGGATCGGGATAGATCAGATAGCGCGCCAGCTTCTGTACGTTGGCGGCGTCGGCCAGGCTGAGGCCGAGATGCCGGGTCTGCACCTGGCTGCGCGTCCAGGCAAGCATTGCCTGTCGGGCAAAGCTCTCCGGGTGGTCGAGCCGGGCAATGGCCTCCTCCAGCTCCGCGCGGTTGGAACCGACGACGGTCCAGAAGGTCAGCGATATCTTCTTGTTGGCGGGCACGCGCACCTGGCGGCGCAGCGAGGCGACGGGATCGAGGGTGAAGCCGGAATGGCCGCCAAGCCGAGCGCCTGGATCGAACGCCGCAGCGTCGACGATGGTGCGGCCGCGGCCGATGAAGGCGCGCCTGTCGGTCTCGGCTTCGGCGTCGCGCGCCGGACCGGACGGGTCGGTGACGAAATGCACCATCGTCACGTCTGGCTCGCTGGTCTCGCGCTTGCGCCGCGTGGCGAAGATCGCCCCATTATTGGGGGCAATTTCGGTCTCCACGAACATTTTCGAGAAGGCGGGATGGGCATTGTCGGATACCTCCAGGCCCAGCACCAGCTCGGCGAAGGAGGTCACTTCGATGTGACGGTCGGTCGGTCCCTCGTTGAACAGCGTCACGCGGCGGCCTTCGCCATTGCCTTCCGAGATGACGATGCATTCGACCTCGGAGCGCAGCGTGCCGACCAGTTTGACGAAGCTCGCCTTGTCGTCGGAGAACAGCGTCTGGGTGCGCTCCTCGGCCGCGCGCTTGGGCTCCGCCGTCGCCGACCACCAGTCGCCACTGCCTGCGTCGCGCAAGAAGATGTAGGAGCCGAGCCGGTCCTCGGTCGGATCCGGCTGCCAGCGCGTGACGGACAGATCGCCCCACCGGCTGTAGCCGGAGCCTGTCGCGGTGACCATCACCGAATAGCGGCCGTTCGACATCACGTTGGTCGAACGCAGTGCCCGCACAGGATCGAGCACGATGCGGGTGTCGGGACTCTCGGTTTCGGTCTCGTCCTTCGCCCGTTCGTCCGCCTCGGTTCTGACGGTCGCAGTCGGGATGTCGCGCGGCGCCCTCTCCTGGAGCAGAAGTTCGGCCGACTCGATGACCGGATCGCTGTGAAAACGGTCGCGCAGGCGACCCTCGAAAATGGCATCGGCGACCGCCGCGATCGACATACCGGAATGGTGGGCCATGTAGTTCTGCACGACGACGTGATCGGTGCCTTCCGGCACGCGCTGCGGCGTGAAATCGACCGCGTCGTAGTAACCATGGCGGCCAAGCGCGCCGAGCTCCCGCAGTCGCGCTAGGTTCTGCACCGCTTCGCGCGGGTTGAACTGCGCGGCCAGCACGGTGGCGTAAGGCGCGATCACCGTGTTCTGGCCAAGGCCGCGCTTCAGCCCGAGACCGGGCACGCCGAAATTGGTGTACTGGTAGGTCAGCTCGCGGTCGCGGGCATTGTAGGCCGCTTCCGAAATGCCCCAGGGCACATTCTTCTGACGGCCATACTGGATCTGGCGCTTGATGATCAGCTTGCTGGTCTGGTTGAGAATCGAACCTTGCGGTTCCTTCATCACCAGCGGCGGCATCAGATACTCGAACATCGAGCCGGACCAGGACATCAGCGCGCCCTGGAAGCCGATCTCGACGATCGGCCGGCCAAGCCGGAACCAGTGCTCAGTCGGCAGGTCGCCCTTTGCGATGGCGAACAGGCTGGTCAGCCGCGCCTCGGAGGCCAGAAGATCGTAGCAGCTCTCGTCGAGCTGGTGCTCCTCGACCCGGTAGCCGATCGACAGCAGCTTGCGCTCCGGCCGCATCAGGAACGAGAACTCCATCTCGAAGGCGAAGCGGCGCGTGCGCTCGCACAGGGTGAGCAGCTTGGCACGCAGCGCCTCTACGGCGTTGTCGTCGCTGTGGGCGTCGTGGACATGCGCCTCGCAGGTGGCTTCGAGCCTGGCCGCCCAGTCGACGATGACATCGCTCTGTGGCGATGCCGCCTCGGTGTGGATGGCGGTGGCGAGCTTGCGGATCTCGCCGGCCAGCACAGCCAAATTGATGGTGCGGATCGAGGCCATTTCCGGCTGCGCCTTGATGGTGTCGACGGCGCGCCGCATGCCGTCGAGGCGGTCGGCCAGACGCTGGCGCAAGGGACGCAGCTGACGGCGGTCGTCGGGCAGCTCATCCAGGCTCTCGCCGAGGATGGTCACTGTGTCGAGGATGCCCTCGAAATCGCCCTGGAGATGAACGGACGGCGCCTCGGCCCATTCGGCGCAGGCCGCCGCCACCGCCACCAGATGGCCGGCGAGATTGCCGCTGTCGACAGCCGAGATGTAGAGCGGATAGAGCGGCTTCAGTGTGGTGGTGTCGTACCAGTTGAAGAGATGGCCGCGGTTGCGCGGCATGCTCTCGATGGTCGTCATGGTGGCATCGATGCGGGTGATGGCATCGGACAGGCTGATCCAACCGAAATCGCGGGCCGAGACGACCGACAGGAGATAGACGCCGATGTTGGTCGGCGAGGTGCGCGGCGCGACCACTGGCGCCGGGCTCTCCTGGAAATTGTCCGGCGGCAGATGATGATGCTCGGCCGTGACGAAGGTTTCGAAATAGTGCCAGGTGCGGCGCGCCACCGTGCGCAGCGCATGGATGTCGGCCTGCGATATGCGCAGCCGGTCCTCGGTCTCGGCCGAACGGCTGATCCAGCTGGCGATCGCCGGGGAGCCGATCCAGAACAGAGCGAAGAAAAAGGCGACGAAGGCGCCGGTGGAATCGGCCAGCACCGGAATGGCGAGGCCGACGAAGCCGATGATCACGGCGCCGTACATCATGCCGTAGTAGGAGCCGAGATCGTTGTCGCCGGCCTTGTGCGCCTGCGAGGCGGTGCGCCATTCCAGCAGGTTCTGCCGGGAGACGAACAGCCGGTAGAGCGTGCGCACGATGGCGTCGCCCATCATCCAGGCGTTATGCGCCATCAGCACGATCTTCAAGGCCACCATGGCGGTGCCGAAGGCGACGTCGCGCGCCAGTGCGGAGAAATGGCCGCGCGGCGTCTGGTCACCGCTCTTGGGCAGTATGGCGTTGACGACGTCGAAAGTGGGCGCCATGAACAGGCTGAGGATCAGCAATGCCTGCCATTGTGCTGCCTGCGTGAAGGGCAGCAGCGTCCAGCCGGCGATCGCCGCCATCACCCAGAAGATCGGCGTCAGGGAGCGGCGCAGATTGTCGACCATCTTCCAGCGCGACAGTGCCGGGACGCCGGAGCGCGGATCGAGGATGAAGCCCAGGAGCTGCCAATCGCCGCGCGCCCAGCGATGGTGGCGCGAGGCATCGACCGAATAGCGGGTCGGGTAATCCTCGACCAATTCGACGTCGGTGACGAGCGCCGAACGCGCCAGCGCGCCTTCGAGCAGATCGTGGCTGAGGATGGTGTTTTCCTCGATGCGGCCCTGCAACGCGGCCTCGAAGGCATCGACGTGGTAGAGGCCCTTGCCGGTGAAGGAACCGTCGCCGAAGACGTCCTGGTACAGGTCGGACACCGCAAAGACATAAGGATCGAGGCCGCGATTGGCCGAGAAGACCCGTTGGAAGAACGACGCCTCGTCGCCACTGGTCAGCGAAGCGGTGATGCGTGGCTGCAGGATCGTGTAGCCCGAGGTGACGACGCGCCTGGTGGCATCGAAATGCGGGCGGTTGAGCGGGTGGCAGAGCTTGCCGACAAGCGTAGCGACCGCATCGCGGGTGGTGCGCGTGTCGGCGTCGAGCGTCATTACGTGAACGACTTTTTCCGGCAGCGGCACATCGAGCGGCAGGAAGGTGGTGTCGCTGTCGCCGCGCAGCAGCAGGTCAAGCTCGTGCAGCTTGCCGCGCTTGCGCTCCCAGCCCATCCAGCATCCCTGCGCGGCATTATAGAGCCGGCGCCGGTGCAGGAGATAGAAGCGCGGCGCGCCTTCGGCGGGATAGCGGGCGTTGAGGCGGGCGATCTCGTCACGGGCGAATTCGAGAATCTCGGTGTCGGCCGCGTCGATCTCGGTCTTGCTGTCGGGCCAGTCCGACAGCAGGGCGAAGTGGATCTCGTCCGCCAGATTGGCGAGGTAGTGCACTTCGATGTTGCGGATGTTTTCCTCGACGTCGTCGCGCGAGCCGATCAGCGACGGCACCACCACCAGCGTGCGTGCCTCGGACGGCACGCCGTGCCTGTAGTCATAGCCGATAAGGCGCGTCGGCTTGAGGAACAGCGAGACAACGGTATTGAAGAAAGCGAGCGCGCCTTCGCTGGCCGGCACGGCAAATAGCGCCAGCATCAAGACGATCGAAGGCACAGACAGGCCGAGATTGGCAAGGGCATTGCCGGAAACCACCAGAAGCAGCACGGTCAGCGCAAAGACCGGCAGGACGATGCCCAGCCATCCGGTCTTGGCAAAGGTGCGCTTGACGGTCTGACTGACGGTCGGTCGGTAGCCGATCGCCTTTTCCAGCTCCAGCCGGCGTGGCCCGACAAGGAAAAAACCGACATCCGTGTGCGCTAAAGGAGCCGCAAGGCCATCTGCGCCGTCGGCGGCGGATGCAATTTCGTTGGTGATCTGGCCGGCCAGTTCGATCGCCTTTTCGGCGACGCGATATTCCGACAGATTCGAGCGGCGGGCCAGCTCTTCGATCGCGGTCCGGTACTGGTCACGCGAGAAGAAATCGAGCGCGGCGAAGTCGGTGCGCTCGCGCAGCACCGTGTCGATACGGCTGACGCCCTCGAACCACACCGTCCAGTCGATATCGTTGATGAGACGCAGGCCGCGTATGATGTTGCCGGTCGTCACATTGCCGCTGGACAGCGTATGATGCTCGGAAATGATGATTTCCTCAGCGTCCGAGCCGGTCTTCTCGAGTTCGCCTTCCAGCCACTCCAGCGCCTTGCCTGCATTCTGCGAGCCGTCGCGCAAGCGGTAGAGCAGTTGCGTGGCAAAGGTGGTGTCCTGGGCGTGCGCGCTGAAATTGGCCAGGATCGCTTGCCGGTCGCGGGTATCGTCGGTCGCCAGCACCTTGTCGGCGACATCATTGGCGATCTGGCGCATCTGCCGGGTGCGGTTGACCCTGACCGCAAGGCGGCGAAGATTTTCGATCAGAACGAAGCGCAACAGCGACGGCAGCGCCCAGAGTTCGCCGATCTTCAGTGGCTCGACCGACTGGAAGCCCTGGACGATGGCCTTGAACATGGTCGCGGAGACGGAACTGTCGGAATGCGCCACATAAGTCCAGGCCAGCGCCAGCGCGCGCGGCACGCCGCCGCCGTCCGGCAGCTTCAGCGTCGGCAGTTGACGATAGAAGCGGCGCGGCAGGTCGCGCTTGACCTGGAAAATGGTTTCCTCGACCAGATAGTTGTTGTCGAGCAGCCATTGCGCCGCGGGCGTGATGGTCTCGCCCCTCGCCTGCGCGGCGTTGGTCGAACGGTAGACTTCGAGGATCTTCTTGGCGCTGTCGCGGATGCGGGCCTGGAAATCGAATGGCGTCAGGCCGAACAGATCCGCGAGATCGCCCTTGGCCAGGCTTTCACCGAGCAGCCGAAGGCGTTCCTCCGGCAGGAAAATGGATCTTATCGGTTCTTCCGTGATGGGCGGGAAGCTCGCGCTGGTCTTTTCGATTTGTGCTGGATTCGTCTGAATATTCATTGAAAATTCCGTAAGCGGGCACTCAGCGGCGTCACCGCCACGGCAATGGCCCTAAAACCGATTCAAATGCAATTGGTTGCATGCCCAGCTTTTGCCGAAAATTGTTTCCGCACCACGACAAGGCATCGTCTTTTCGACCGTTTCAAAGACGAACGCCTCTCACTCCCGCCGAGACCGATCGACGGAAAGGATTCAGGCTTTTTCGTGATCCCGGCTGGAGCTTACCCTATATTTCGCCGGCATCGCGATCATGTTTGGAAACAAGCGTTAATCGTTGGCTCGAATGCCATCGATCCGGACCACGAATACTGTCGTGTCGTCGATCGGCTGGATGCGCAGGCCAGTTGTGGCTGAGGCAGTCAGGAGCGCGTCGAGGTGGCCAAGGCGAACAGGCTCAGCGGCGGCAACCACGAACTCCCCACCCAGACACAGGACGAGGGTCGCGCGGCTTTCAGTTCCGATTTCCAAAGGGTTCGAGATTACGAGGCGTTCGACGGAATGCCTCATGCGGCCGCGACGGGTCATTACGTTGAGATCGGTGATCGGGCCGGCGATCAGTTCGGCACTGGTCGGCCGGTCGGCCGGAAAGGAAAGCGGGGCTGAAGCGGCGGTCAGGCGCGCCGGCGGCTGGCCGGCGACATCAAGAACGATCCCCTCGCCTTCCAATACCGACAGGGTGCGGTCAATGCCGGCAAAGCTGGAGAACGGCCCGCTGCCTTCGACGCGGGCCATCGAGACACGCCAATCGAAGGTGTCGAGCCCGGCATCGGCCGGCGAGACGGCGATTTCCGTCGTCACGCCGCCGCCGTTCTTCCACGGCATCGATTTGTATTCGGCTGCCCGCAGGACGCGCATCGGTCGGCCTACTATCCCAGAATGCCGGGCAAATTGAGCTGATGCTCCCTGGCGCAATCGATGGCGATGTCGTAGCCGGCGTCGGCGTGCCTCATGACGCCGGTCGCCGGATCATTCCATAGCACCCGCTCCAGGCGCCTGGCTGCCTCAGGCGTGCCGTCCGCGACGATGACCATGCCTGCATGCTGGGAAAAGCCCATGCCGACACCGCCGCCATGGTGCAGCGACACCCAGGTAGCGCCCGATGCCGTGTTGAGCAGAGCGTTGAGCAGCGGCCAGTCGGAAACAGCATCCGAGCCGTCCTTCATCGCCTCTGTCTCGCGGTTCGGCGAGGCGACCGAGCCGGAATCGAGATGGTCGCGGCCGATGACGACAGGCGCCTTGAGTTCGCCTTTGGCGACCATCTCGTTGAAGGCGAGGCCCAGCCGGTGGCGGTCGCCGAGGCCGACCCAGCAGATGCGCGCCGGCAAGCCCTGGAAGGCGATGCGCTCGCGCGCCATGTCCAGCCAGTTGTGCAAATGGGTGTTGCCGGGCGTCAGTTCGCGCACCTTGGCATCGGTCTTATAGATGTCCTGCGGGTCGCCGGAAAGGGCCGCCCAGCGGAACGGGCCGATGCCGCGGCAGAACAGCGGGCGGATATAGGCCGGCACGAAACCGGGAAAGGCAAAGGCGTTCTCGAAGCCTTCTTCCTTGGCGACCTGGCGGATGTTGTTGCCGTAGTCGAGCGTCGGCACGCCGGCGTTCCAGAAGGCCACCATCGCCTCGACATGCTCGCGCATCGAGGCGCGGGCGGCTTTCTCGACTGCTTTCGGGTCGGACGTGCGCTTCTCGCGCCACTCGGCGAGCGTCCAGCCCTTGGGCAGATAGCCGTTCAACGGATCGTGCGCCGAAGTCTGGTCGGTGACCATGTCGGGGCGCACGCCGCGCCGCACCAGTTCCGGCACGATATCGGCGGTGTTGCCGACCAGGCCGACCGATTTCGGCTCGCCCGCCCTGGTCCAGCGCTCGATCTTCTCCAGCGCCTCGTCAAGCGTGTCCGCCCGCTCGTCGACATAGCGGGTGCGCAGCCGGAAATCGATGCGGTCGGGATCGCATTCGACGGCCAGGCAGCAGGCGCCGGCCATGACGGCGGCGAGAGGCTGCGCGCCGCCCATGCCGCCGAGGCCGCCAGTCAGGATCCATTTGCCCCTGAGATCGCCGCCATAGTGCTGGCGTCCGGCTTCGACGAAGGTCTCGTAGGTGCCCTGCACGATGCCTTGCGTGCCGATATAGATCCACGAGCCGGCCGTCATCTGGCCGTACATCATCAGGCCTTTCCTATCGAGCTCGTTGAATTTCTCCCAGGTCGCCCAATGCGGCACCAAATTGGAGTTGGCGATCAAAACGCGCGGCGCGTCCGGATGGGTGCGGAAGACGCCGACCGGCTTGCCGGACTGCACCAGCAGCGTCTCGTCCTCGCCAAGCGTCTTCAGCGAAGCGGCGATGCGGTCGAAATCGTTCCAGGTGCGCGCCGCCCGGCCGATGCCGCCATAGACGACCAGTTCGTTGGGATTTTCGGCGACATCGGGATCGAGATTGTTCATCAGCATGCGCAGCGGCGCTTCGGTCGTCCAATACCTGGCATTGAGCTTGTCGCCGCGGGGGCTGCGCACTTCGCGGATGTTGTGGCGAGGATCGGTCATGTCGTCACTTCCCTTTCAGATGAGTGCGGCGAGGCGTCAGCTCTCGACCCACGAAATCGCGGTCTCGAGGATGGATGTCAGCGTGGCGCGGATTGGCGCGGCGAAGGCGGCGTCGTAAGGCACCGGCCAGTTGTCGGGCGCGCCCTTGCCTTCGGGCTCGCGCATGTAGCCGCGGTTGGACAGTTCCATCTGCAGCGCATGGACGCCGTTTTGCGGCTGGCCGAAATGGCGGGTGATCCAACCGCCCTTGAAGCGGCCGTTGACCACGAAGGTCTCGCCGGTCTCGGCCAGGGTCCCGGCGACCTTTTCCTGCAGCGCCGGATCCGTGCTCTTGCCGTCATTGGTGCCGAGATTGAAGACCGGCAGCGTGCCATCGAACAGGCGCGGCAGCACAGAGCGGATCGAGTGGCAGTCATAGAGGACGATTTTGCCATGCAATCCGCGCAGCCGGTCGATCTCGGCCTGGAGCGCGGCATGATAGGGCATGAAGAATTTTCGGCGGCGCTCGTCGATTTCCGACGGCCCCGGTTCCTCGCCTGTACGGTAGAGCGGATCGCCGTCGAAGGTTTCGGTCGGGCACAGCCCGGTCGTCGCCTGACCAGGGTAGAGCGAGGCCCCGGACGGATCGCGATTGACGTCGATGACGGTGCGCGAGATGGCGGTGTGCACGACGGTGGCGCCAAGACCTGCGGCAAAATCATAGAGCTTGTCGATCCACCAGTCGCAGTCGCGCTGGCCAAGCCAGCTCGAGACCAGCCGGTTGTCGAGACCGGCGAGATCGATGCCGGTGTGCGGCATGGAAACCAGCAGCGGTGCGGTGCCTTGATTTACCGTCAGCCAAGGAGGTGTCATGCGAGATCTCCGCAAGTTGGAGCTCTACGGCTGGGATGAGAAGGAACGCAACCTACCATGCCAAGCACTCTCATGAGGCAATTCCCGGCAGCGCCACCGCGCTCGCCGCCTTCACCGCTGCACCGCTGCGCACCATGGCGATGGCTTTCTCCATGTCGGGATGGAAATGCCGGTCGTTGTCGAGATGCGGCACCTCCGCCCTGACCAATTTGCGCACCGCTTCGAGTGCGGTGCTGGAAGCGAGCGGCGCGTGGAAATCGCAGCCCTGGGTCGCGGCCAGCAACTCGATGCCGATGACGGCCGTGGCGTTCTCGACCATGCCGATCAGCCGGCGCGCACCATGTGCGGCCATCGAGACGTGATCCTCCTGGTTGGCCGAGGTCGGGATCGAATCGACGCTTGCTGGATAGGCCTTCTGCTTGTTTTCGGAAACCAGTGCCGCCGCCGTCACCTGCGGGATCATGAAACCGGAGTTCAGGCCGGGCTTCGGCGTCAAAAAGGCGGGCATGCCCGACAGCGCAGGGTCGACCAGCATGGCGATGCGGCGCTCCGACAGCGAGCCGATCTCGCAGACGGCGAGTGCAATCATGTCGGCGGCGAAAGCCACCGGCTCGGCATGGAAATTGCCGCCCGACAAGGCCGTGCCGTCCTCGGCGAAGATCAAGGGATTGTCGGTGACGCCATTGGCTTCCGTGCCGAGCGTGTCGGCCGCCTTGCGCAACACGTCGAGGGCCGCCCCCATCACCTGCGGCTGGCAGCGCAGGCAATAGGGATCCTGTACGCGTTCGTCGCCGACGCGGTGGGATTCGCGGATGGCGCTGCCGGCCATCAGACTGCGCAGCGCATCCGCCGTCTCGATCTGGCCGCGATGCCTTCTCAAGAGATGGATGCGCGGATCGAAGGGGGCGTCCGAGCCCCTCGCGGCGTCGGTGGACAATGCACCCGCGACCAGTGCCGACTGGTAGAGAACCTCGGCCTCGAACAGGGCCGCCAGCGCGTAGGCGGTCGAGAATTGCGTGCCGTTAAGCAGCGCCAGCCCTTCCTTGGCGCCAAGGATGACAGGCTCCAGCCCATGCGACACGAAGGCGACCTTGGCCGGGAAGCGGCCATGCGGGGTGAAGCATTCGCCGACGCCGACCATCACGGCCGTCATGTGCGCCAGGGGCGCGAGGTCGCCGGAGGCGCCGACCGAACCTTGCGCCGGCACCACCGGGATGACATCGTTGGCCAGCATCGCTTCCAGCAGCTCGATGGTACGCGACCGCACACCGGAGGCGCCTTGCGCCAGGCTGGCAAGCTTCAGGGCCATCATCAGCCTGCAAACAGCGACCGGCATCGGCTCGCCGACGCCGGCGGCGTGCGAGAGCACGATGTTGCGCTGGAGCGTTTCGAGATCCTGGGCAGGAATGCGGACGCTGGCCAGTTTGCCGAAACCGGTGTTGATGCCATAGACCGGCTCGCCCTTGGCGACGATGCGTGCGACAGCCTCCGCACTCGCCTTGATCCTTGGCCGGCAGGCATCGTCGAGCCTGGGCACGGCGCCGCGATAGATGGCGCGCCAGTCGGCCAGGGTCACGTTGCCGGGTTTCAGTACGAGTTCGGTCATTGTCCTCTCCAGATGCGCGCGTGCAAGGGGTTGAAGCCCATGCGGTAGACGAGTTCGGCAGGGCGCTCGATGCTCCAGATCGCTAGATCGGCGGATTTCCCCGCCTCCAGCGTGCCGGTCTGTCCGAGCAGACCCAGTGCGCGGGCGGCTTCGCGGGTCACGCCCGCGAGGCATTCATCGACCGTCATGCCGAACAAGGTCGCCGCCATGTTCATGGTCAGCAGCAACGACGTCAGCGGCGAGGTGCCGGGATTGTTGTCGGTGGCGACGGCCATCCTGACGTCATGCCTGCGGAATAATTCGATCGGAGGTTTCTTCGTTTCGCGAATAAAATAGTAGGCGCCGGGCAGGATCGCCGCCACGCTGCCCGATGCAGCCATTGCCGCCGCGCCTGCCTCATCGGTGTATTCGAGATGATCGGCCGACAACGCGCCATAGCGCGCGGCGAGTTCGGCGCCATGCAGGTTCGACAATTGGTCGGCATGGAGCTTTACCGGCAGGCCAAGCGCCTTTGCGGCTTCGAAGACCCGTGCCATCTGCTCGACCGAAAACGCGATGCCTTCGCAGAAACCATCGACGGCGTCGGCAAGCCCGTCGGCAGCAATGGCCGGCAGGATCGTGGCGGTGATGAGATCGATGAAGGCGTCCTTGTCGCCCTTGGCTTCCGGCGGCAAGGCATGGGCGCCGAGAAAGGTCGTGCGGATCGTCACCGGGCGCTCGGCGCCCAGGCGGCGCGCCGCGCGCAGCGACTTTTTCTCGTTTTCCAGGTCAAGGCCATAGCCGGACTTGACCTCGACGGTGGTGGCGCCCTCGGCGATCAGCGCATCGAGACGCGGCAGTGTCTGAGCGACCAGTTCGTCCTCACCCGCGGCACGCAAGGCCCTAACCGACGAGACGATGCCGCCGCCGGCCCTGGCGACCTCCTCATAGGTGGCGCCGGCCAGCCGCATCTCGAACTCGTTGGCGCGGTCGCCGGCATGGACGAGATGGGTGTGGCAGTCGATCAGGCCGGGCGTGATCCAGCGGCCCTCGCAATCGACGATCTCGGCACGCTGCTCGAACGCCGCCGGAATATCGGCTTCGGCGCCGGCATAGACGATGATGCCGTCACGCGCGGCGACGGCGCCCTTTTCGACGACGCCCTGCCCTGCCCCTTCGGCAAAAGTCGCCAGGCGCGCATTGCGCCATATGCGAACCGCCGCCGCCCGGCTCCTGCTTTCTCCAGCCATCATATTTTCCCTTTGAAAGGATGGCGGTTATGTATATACATATTAAAAAGCACCGCAAGTGCTATTGTCATCATAAGCCAGGATTCGGAGAACAACGTGACGGCGATCTTTGCGGAACAGGCGCTTCTGCCGGAAGGCTGGCGAAGCAATGTGCGCATCGCCCTGGGCGGAGGCCGCGTTGCGGCAATCGACGCCGGGGTTGCGCCGAACACCGGCGACGAGCGCCACGCCATCGTCCTGCCGGGCATGCCCAACCTGCATAGCCACGCGTTCCAGCGCGGCATGGCCGGACTTGCCGAGTTGCGCGGCCCGTCGGCCGACAGTTTCTGGAGTTGGCGCGAGGTGATGTACCGTTTCGCGCTGTCGATGACGCCCGACCAGGTCGAGGCGGTAGCCGCCCAGCTCTATGTCGAGATGCTGGAGGCCGGCTTTTCGCGTGTGGGCGAATTTCATTATCTGCATCACGACCGCGACGGAAAGCCCTACGCCAACATTGCCGAAATGGCCGAGCGCATCGCGGCCGCCGCCGCAGAAACCGGCATAGGCTTGACGCTGCTGCCGGTCTTCTATGCACACTCTTCTTTCGGCGGCGCGGCTCCCAACGAAGGTCAGCGCAGATTTCTCAATGATGTTAACCGGTTCTCACGCCTGGTTGAGAAAAGTCGCGAATGCGTTCGCACCTTGAATCAAGCGGTCATCGGCGTCGCCCCCCATAGTTTGCGTGCGGCGACGGTCGAGGAGTTGCGACAAGTCGCTGCGATGACGCCGGAGGGACCGATCCACATCCACGTCGCGGAACAAGTGAAGGAGGTCGAGGACTGCATCGCCTGGTCGGGCGCGCGTCCAGTCGAGTTTCTGCTTGGCCATGCCAATGTCGACCGGCGCTGGTGCCTGATCCATGCCACCCATATGACCGATGCCGAGACCATGGCGATGGCAAAAAGCGGCGCGATCGCGGGGCTGTGCCCGATCACCGAAGCCAATCTCGGCGATGGCATTTTTGCGGCGCCGCTGTTCGCGCAACATGGCGGCCGCTTCGGCGTCGGCTCCGATTCCAACGTGCTGATCGGGCTGCCGGACGAACTTCGGCAACTCGAATATTCGCAGCGTCTTGCCCACCGCGCCCGCAACGTGCTGGCGGTCGCCGGCGGCTCGACCGGCCGCGCGCTGTTCGACGCAGCGCTTGACGGCGGCAGCGTCGCCCTTGGCGCCGGCGCCTCGCGGATCGCCATTGGCGCATCCGCCGACCTCGTATCGCTCGACCACAGCCAGGCTTCGCTTGCCGGCAAGACCGGAGACGCGATCCTCGACGCCTGGATCTTCGCCAACGGCACCAAGGTCGATTGCGTCTGGGTGCACGGCCAAAAGCAAGTCAGCGGCGGCAGGCACGCCAGGCGCGACGCCATCGCGGCGTGTTTCCGCAATGTCATGACCGCGCTTTCGGCAGGCTGATCAGGGACAGCCCATGAGCATGGTGGCGACAGCGGAGACGGAGGGCGGCGAGACGGTGTCGCTGCATCAGCGCATCCTGTCGGACATAAGCGAGAAAATCCTGTCCGGCGCCTGGGCGCCGGGGCATCGCATCCCGTTCGAGCACGAGCTGACGGCCGAATATGATTGCTCGCGCATGACGGTGAACAAGGCGCTGTCGCAGCTTGCCAAGTCAGGACTGATCGAACGCCGCCGGCGCTCAGGCAGCTTCGTGCGTCAGCCGCAATCGCAAGCGGCGGTGCTGGAAATCCACGACATCAGGATCGAGGTCGAAGCGCTCGGCCTGCCCTATCGCTATGAGCGGCTGGCGCGCCTGAAGCGGCGCAGCAGCGCGCAAGACCGGTCGCTGCTCGGGCTTTCTGCCTCGGGTTGGGTACTATCGCTGGAATGCCTGCATTTCGCCGGAGAGCGGCCGTTCGCGCTCGAAGAGCGGCTGATCAATCTCTCCGCCGTCACGGAAGCCGGCGAGGAAGAGTTCCTCGACATTGCACCGGGCCCGTGGCTGATCGGCCGTGTGCCGTGGAGCGAGGCCGAGCATCGCATTCGTGCTGTTGCCGCCGACGAGCGTGTTGCCGATGCCCTCGACATCGGCCTTGGTGCGGCCTGTCTTGTGGTCGAGCGCCGGACATGGAGTGCCGAGCACCCGGTCACCCATGTGCGCTTCACCTATGCAGCCGAGAGCCACACGTTGGTGGCAAGATTCACGCCGTCACACGGATAGCATCTCTTCCCTTCTCCCCTTTTTGCCTCGCAAGGAAGGGGAGAAGGGAAAGCGCAGCGCCTCAGATAGCCGCGGTGATAATGATCTCGACCAGATATTCCGGACCGGCGAGCTTGGCTTCGCCGGTGGCGCGAGCGGGCGTGTGGCCCTGGGGCACCCACTTGTCCCATTCCGAGTTCATCTCGGCGAAAGTACCCATGTCGGCCAGCCAGATGATCGCCTGGACGATCTTGGTCTTGTCGGTGCCGGCCTTGGCCAACAATTCGTCGATCGTCGCCAGAATATCGCGGGTCTGCGAGGCGACATTACCGCCCGGCTCCCCAACCTGGCCGGCCAGATAGACGGTATTGCCGTGAATGACGATCTGGCTCATGCGTGGGCCAACATCGATGCGACGAATGCTCATGGGAGTTTCCTTCCTTTGTGATCGCGCCTCTTTAAAGTTGGCACCGGCTTCGGGCAAGGCCGAGCGTTCCAAATCCCCTTGGACCAGCGGCGCCGGAGAGTCACGGCAAGTTGAGCCGGCAGCCACAATTCCGCTCGATTGGCTTGTTGACTAATGTAATAACATCACATATCCAATCGGCGCTGCCCGGCAGCCGCACTACCGCCCCACGGACCGTCAAATGACCGAAACCTGCCTGACATTCCGTGACTTGACGCTTGGCTATAACAGCCATCCGGCGATCCATCATCTGGACGGCATCATACGCAAAGGCTCGCTGACCGCCGTCGTTGGCGCCAATGGTTCGGGCAAGTCGACGTTGATGAAGGGTATCGTCGGCGTGCTGAAGCCGATGGCCGGCGCTGTGACGCGGGCGCCTGGCGTGCGCGCCGCCTATCTGCCGCAGCAGTCGGAACTCGACCGCAGCTTTCCGGCCCGGGTCGTCGATCTGGTCTCGCTCGGCCTGTGGCCGAAACGCGGGCTGCTCGGCCGCCATACCAAGGAGGATCGCCAATCCGTCAGCGAGGCGTTGATGGCGGTCGGCCTTGGCGGCTTCGAGACCCGCCCGATCGACACGCTGTCGGGCGGCCAGTTGCAGCGCACCTTGTTTGCCCGCGTGCTGTTGCAGGATGCGGATCTAATCCTGCTCGACGAGCCGTTCAACGCCGTCGATGCAAAGACGATGGGCGATCTTATTGCGCTGATCAAGCGCTGGCATGGCGAGGAACGCACAATCATGGTCGTCGTCCACGACCTCGACCTTGTCCGGCAGAATTTTCCCGAAACGCTGCTGCTGGCCCGCCAGCCTGTCGCCTGGGGCGAGACGAAGGAGACGCTGCGGCCTGAGAATCTCCTGCGGGCCAGGCGCTTCCATGAAGCGTGGGAAGAGAACGCGCCATGGTGCGAGCCGGGCGGACCCGATCATGACCATGACGGACATGATCACAATCATGATGAGCCTGCCCATGCACAGGATCGTCACCACCATCATGGCGCCGGACCAAGGGCTGCATGATGAACGTCTTCTACGAACTCTTCATCGCGCCTTTCGCCGATTTCGCCTTCATGCAGCGGGCGCTGTTCGGCTCGCTGATGCTGTCGCTCGGCGCCTGTCCGGTCGGTGTGTTCCTGATGTTGCGGCGCATGAGCCTCTCGGGCGACGCCATGGCGCACGCGATCCTGCCGGGCGCCGCCGCCGGCTTCCTGCTTTACGGGCTGGAAATCCTGCCGATGACCATTGGCGGCCTGATCGCCGGCATCGTCGTTGCACTCGGCGCGGGCGCCGTCTCGCGATTCACCATCCAGCGCGAAGACGCCTCGATGGCCGCCTTCTACCTGATTTCGCTCGCCGTCGGCGTGCTGATGGTTTCGGTCCGTGGCTCCAGCGTCGACCTCATGCATGTGCTGTTCGGTACGGTGCTGGCGCTCAACGATGAAGCGCTGACGCTGATCGGCGGCATCGTGCTGGTGACGCTTGCCAGTCTCGCCGTCTTCTGGCGGGCCTTGGTCGCCGAATGCCTCGACCCGCTGTTCCTGCGCTCGGTCAGCCGGTGGGGCAGTCCGGTGCATTTCATTTTCCTCGGCCTCGTCGTGCTCAACCTCGTTAGCGGCTTCCAGGCGCTGGGCACGCTTCTGTCGGTCGGACTGATGATGCTGCCGGCCGCCGCGGCCCGTTTCTGGACCGTGCGCGTCGAACCGATGTGCGTGCTGGCCGTGCTGATCGGCTTTGCCTCCTGCATCGCCGGACTGCTTCTGTCCTACCACGCCTCGCTGCCCTCAGGCCCGGCGATCATCCTGTCGGCAGGCGTCGTCTATTTCGCCTCGATCCTGTTCGGCACGCGCGGCGCGCTGCGCGCCCGCATCGTCCATCACCGTCATCGGACGGCCTGATCCACCCCAGCCTCCAAGGAGACCGCCCATGTTGAAATCGATCCGCGCCGCCCTTACGATGAGCGTTATAACATTAACTGCTCTCGACGCGTCGTCGGCCTTTGCGGCGCCCTTGAAAGTGGTCGCAAGTTTTACCGTCATTGCCGATTTCGCCAGGAATGTTGGCGGCGACCGCGTCAACATCACCACCATCGTGGGACCCGACGGCGATGCGCATGTCTACGAGCCGAGCCCGGCTGATGCGGTAGCCATGGCGGGCGCCGATCTGGTGCTGGTCAACGGCCTGCATTTCGAGGGCTTTCTACAGCGGCTGGTCGATGCCAGCGCCACCAAGGCCTCGATCGTCACCCTGACCAAGGGCGTGGCGGCGATCGACTTCAAACCGGAATTCGCCGATGCGGACGCGGCGGAGGGCGCGGGTACAGGCGGCGGCAAGACGGTCGCCGACCCACATGCCTTCCAGTCGATCGCCAACGCCAAGATCTATGTGAAGAACATTGCCGAAGCGTTCTGCGCGGCCGACAATGATGGCTGCGTCAGCTACCAGACCAACGCCGCGGCTTACACAAAGAAGCTCGACGCGCTCGAAGGTGAAGTGAAGGCGGCGATCCAGTCCATCCCCGAGGCAAAACGCGTTGTCATCACCTCGCATGACGCGTTCGGCTATTTCGAGCACGAATACGGCCTGACCTTCCTAGCGCCGGAGGGCGTCTCGACGGACTCCGAACCGTCGGCCGCCGACGTCGCCAAGCTGGTCGAGCAGGTCAAGCAGGACAAAGCGGCGGCGATCTTCGTCGAGAACATCACCAATCCGCGCCTGATCGAGCAGATCGCCAGCGAGACCGGCATCAAGGTCGGCGGCACGCTCTATTCCGACGCGCTGTCGCAGCCCGACGGCCCGGCCTCGACCTATGTCGACATGATGCACAACAACATCACGCAGATCAAAGGCGCGATCCTCGGCAGTTGAGCCGCTCCGACCCAACCGGGCCCTCGCGGCCCGGTTGGATTTTCCGGTCAGCACTCGCTATTTGGCAGAGAAATCCCTCGGCGTGGATTGCCGGCCGTGGCGGGGAGTGGCAAGACTGCCCAACCAGATTGCGAGGACACCACAATGGAATACCGCGAGATCAGCGAGGACTATTCGGTCTCGGGCCAGATCCAGCCCGAGGACGTCGCCGCCATCAAGGCAGCAGGCTTCAAGAGCGTGATCTGCAACCGGCCGGACGACGAGCAGCCCGGCCAGCCTTCGGCCGACACGCTCAAGGCCGCAGTCGAGGCTGCCGGGCTTGCCTTCCGCTACATTCCCGTCATCAGCGGCCAGATCACCGCGGAGAATGTCGAGGACCAGGGACAAGCGCTCGACGAGCTGGAAGGCCCGGTGTTCGCCTACTGCCGTTCCGGCGCCCGCTGCACCAATCTCTATGGGCTGATTCAGCAGTCGAAGGGTTAGATTGGCAGCGCGCCCGTCTCCTTGAGCGTCTCGAGCACAATCGCCGTCTTGACGTGCTGCACGGATTCGTGGGGCAAGAGCACGCCATTGACGAACTCCGACAATGATTTCAGGTCGGGCGTAACCACCTTCAGGATATAATCCATTTCGCCGGTCAGCGCGTGCGCCTCCTGCACTTCGGGCAGCCGCGCCACCAGTTCGCCGAAGCGCCGCGCATTGTCGCGGTTGTGAGTGGCCAAGGTCACCGAGATGACGTTGACCAGCGAAAAGCCCAGCCGGTCGCGGTCAAGCACGGCGCGATAGCCCTTGATATAGCCGTCCTCCTCAAGCCGCTGGCGGCGGCGCGAGCATTGCGAGGCCGAGAGGTTCACCCGCTCCGAAAGGTCGTTGTTGGTGAGCCGTGCGTCACACTGCAACAGCGCCAATATCTTGCGATCAAACTGATCAAGACGCGTATCATTCATGATACTTCCAAAAACCATGCACATTTCATGCATCAGATAAACATTTCAAGCGTTTGAATGCAAGCACCGTGCGACCTGCCCGCGCTATGATGAGTTGAGATGGCCCATCCAGGCCAAGCCAGCTTCCGGAGGATTATCATGGGTCCCTTCCCGCACGACGCCCCGCCCGCCAAGATCAGCAAGACCAACCCCGCCGGCACCGACGGTTTCGAGTTCGTCGAATTCGCGCATCCGGAGCCGCGGAAGCTGGCCGAGTTGTTCACCCGCATGGGCTACGTAGCCGTGGCCAGGCATCGCACGAAGGACATCACCGTCTGGCGGCAAGGCGACATCAACTATGTCGTCAACGCCGAGCCCAGCTCGCATGCGATGAAGTTCGTCGACAAGCATGGCCCATGCGCCTCCTCGATGGCGTGGCGGGTCGTGGACGCCAAGCATGCCTTCGAACACGCGGTATCGAAAGGAGCCACGCCTTACGAAGGCGCCGACAAGACGCTTGACGTGCCGGCGATCGTTGGCATCGGCGGCTCGCTGCTCTACTTCATCGAAACCTATGGCGAGAGGGGTTCGGCCTATGATGCCGAATTCGAATGGCTGGGCAAACGCGACCCCAGGCCGGAAGGCGTCGGCTTCTATTTCCTCGACCACCTCACGCATAATGTCTACCGCGGCAACATGGACAAATGGTGGGATTTCTACCGCGACCTGTTTGGCTTCAAGCAGATCCATTTCTTCGACATCGACGGCAAGATCACCGGGCTGGTCAGCCGGGCGATCACCTCGCCCTGCGGCAAGATCCGCATTCCGCTCAACGAGTCCAAGGACGACACCAGCCAGATCGCCGAATATCTGAAGAAGTACAATGGCGAGGGCATCCAGCACATAGCGGTGGGCACCGACGCGATCTACGAGGCCACCGACAAGCTTGCCGCCAATGGGCTGAAATTCATGCCCGGCCCGCCGGAGACCTATTACGAGATGTCGCATGCACGCGTGAACGGCCATGACGAGCCGATCGAGCGCATGAAGAAGCATGGCATTTTGATCGACGGTGAAGGCGTGGTCGACGGCGGCACGACGAAGATCCTCTTGCAGATCTTCTCCAAGACCGTGATCGGACCGATCTTCTTCGAATTCATCCAGCGCAAAGGCGACGAAGGCTTTGGCGAAGGCAATTTCCGCGCACTGTTCGAATCGATCGAGCAGGACCAGATCAAGCGCGGCGTGATCAAGGTGCAGGCCGCGGAGTAGATCGATCCCGACCAGGTGACTTGCGGTTCGATAAATTATGACCTAAATTATGGTCACAAAGGATCGAGCCATGAATGTTTCCATCGCCGAGGCCAAGGCCAAATTGTCGGAACTCGTCAGCCGCGCGGAAGCCGGTGAAGAGATTGTACTCACGCGCCACGGCAAGGTGGCTGCGCGTATCGTGCCTCCGGCAGCGGCGGAACCCTTGCCGCGTATCGGCGCGTTGAAAGGCAAGATCTGGATTGCGGACGATTTTGACGAACTCGGCCCCGAATGGGACGAGTACGTCAAATGATGATCGGCCCGTTTCTCGCCGATACACATATCATCCTTTGGTCGATTTCGGACGATCGACGTCTCAGCAAGCACTACCGCGCCATCCTGGCTTCGGAAGCGGTGGTGTTCGCCAGCGCGGCAAGCGTCTGGGAAATTGCCATCAAGCGCTCAATCAGAAAACTCGATGCGCCGGATGATCTGCCAACACTGCTTCCAAGGATGCAATTTCAGCCGCTCGCCGTCACCTTCCAGCATGCGAACGCTGTCGCTGGCCTACCCCACCACCATGGCGATCCATTCGACAGACTACTGATTGCGCAGGCGCAAATGGACAAACTAACCATCATGACATCCGACCCGCATTTCGCCCGCTACGACGTCGCCCTGACATAAGCAGTGGTCTCACAAACCCAGCCGTCCAACCTCCTCCTGCCTCAGCTTCAAATCATAATCGAGCAGGAACTCGTCGAGTTGCGGCGGCGCGACCGACGTGCCGGACAGCATCGCGTGCACCTGGCCGCGATGGTGGATGTCATGCAGGAAAACATGGGCGAGGATATCGCCGATCTTTTCCGGGATCATGCCGTCTCCACGCCGGTCAGTGATGACATGGCGGTCGAGGTCGGCTTCCAACAAGGCATCGCAGAAGGTGATCAGCCTGCGGTCGAACTTGATCTGGGCCACTGACAAATCGGCTGCGTTATCGAACGGCACGAAATCATCGTACACCGCGGCGCCGATACCGCCCTGCTCCAGAAAATCGAGATAGAGAAGATCGACCGCAAGGATGTGGTTGAGCGTCGCCCTTATCGACGGGAAGAAGCTGATGCGATTGGCTTCGAATTCACCAGGCCCCAGCATAAGCACGGCGCGGTAGAGCCGGTCGTTCGACCAGCGGTTGTTGCGGGCCATTCGGCGCAGATGATCAAGCAGGTTCATCCTTCAACTTCTTGCGCCCTCACCCTTCATATTTCTCGACCGTCTGCTCGATGGCGCCGAAGATCGAATGCCCGGCCTTGTCCTTCATCTCTATGCGCACCGTGTCGCCGAAACGCAGAAACGGCGTCTTCGGCTCGCCGCTCTCGATGGTCTCGATCATGCGCAGTTCAGCGATGCAGGAATAGCCAGCGCCGCCGGCCGAGACAGGCTTGCCAGGCTCACCGCCGAGCTTGTTGGAGACGGTGCCGGAGCCGATGATGGTGCCGGCCGCCAGCGGCCGTGTTTTCGCCGCGTGCACGATGAGCGCGGGGAAATCGAACGTCATGTCGACGCCGGCATTCGCCCGGCCGAAAGGTTTGCCGTTGAGGTCGGCAAGCAGCGGCAGGCTGACCTTGCCGCCATCCCAGGCCTCGCCCAACTCGTCCGGCGTCACCGCGACCGGCGAGAAGGCCGAGGACGGCTTGGATTGAAAGAAGCCGAACCCCTTGGCGAGTTCCGGTCCGGTAATGGCACGCAGCGTCACGTCGTTGACCAGCATCACCAGGCGAATCGCCTCCCACGCTTTTTCAAGGCCAGCGCCCATCGGCACATCATCGACAACGACCGCGACTTCCGCCTCCATGTCGATGCCAAAGGCCTCGTCGGCCGTGCGGATCGGGTCTCGCGGCGGGATGAAGCTGTCGGAGCCGCCCTGATAGATCAGCGGGTCGGTCCAGAAGCTTGCCGGCATTTCGGCGCCGCGTGCTTTTCGCACCAGCTCGACATGGTTCACATAGGCCGAACCGTCAGCCCATTGATAGGCGCGCGGCAGCGGCGAATGGGCATTATGTTCGTGAAAGCGCGCCGACGGCACCGCATTGCTCTCGAGCGACTCCGCCATTGCGGCCAGATGCGGCGAAATCCGCCGCCAATCGTCGAGCGCCGCCTGCAGCGTCGGCACCAGGAAGGAGGCATCGGTGAAGCGTGTAAGATCGCGCGAGACGACGACGAGCTTTCCGTCGCGCGTCCCGTTCTTCAATGTGGCAAGCTTCATGCGGTTTCCTCTCCTGACGCGGCCTTGCGCCGCTTGGCCCACAACAAGGCTGTTATGGGCAATCGTCAAGCCGCCGGCTCAACTTTCCTGAAGGCAGTTTTCCGGCGGCAGCGATCCTTCAGGACCAATCGCCCTCGGGCGTGCCATTGAAGCGCTTCTTCAGATCGGCCCAGCAGTCGATGTAATTGTCCTGCCTGGTGTCGAGTTCGGCAGCGTAGCGGGTCAGCATCTGCGAGAACCGGGTCTCGAACATGAAGGCCATGGTGTTGTCGAGCTTGACCGGTTTCAGATCCGCGCGCGAGGCCTTTTCGAAGCCAGGTGCATCCGGGCCATGGGCCAGCATCAGATTGTGCAGACTGATGCCGCCTGGAACGAACCCTTCTTCCTTGGCGTCGTACTGGCCGTGAATCAGCCCCATGAACTCGCTCATGATGTTGCGGTGATACCAGGGCGGGCGGAACGTATCCTCCGCCACCAGCCAGCGCGGCGGAAAGATGACGAAATCGATGTTGGCGGTGCCCTCCTCGCCGCTCGGCGCCGTCAGCACCGTGAAAATCGACGGATCGGGGTGGTCAAAGAGGATCGCACCAACCGGCGAAAACGCCGCCAGATCATATTTATAGGGTGCATAGTTGCCGTGCCACGCCACCACATCGAGGGGCGAATGGCCGATTTCCGTGACATGAAAATGTCCGCACCATTTGACGATCAGCCGACAGGGCGTCTCCTTCTCCTCAAACCAGGCGCAGGGCGTCTTGAAATCGCGCGGATTGGCCAGGCAGTTGGCGCCGATCGGGCCGCGGTCGGGCATCGTCAGCTTGGCGCCGTAGTTCTCGCAGACATAGCCGCGCACTTCGGCATCGACCAGTTCGACCTTGAACACGAGGCCGCGCGGCAGGACCGCGATCTCGCCGGGCCTGAGCTCGATGACCCCCATCTCGGTGACGAAGCGCAAGGCGCCTACCTGCGGCACCACCAGCAACTCGCCGTCGGCGTTGAAGAAATGGTCGTCGACCATCGACCTGTTGGCGACATAGACATGCGCCGCCATGCCGGTCTGCCCAAGCACGTCGCCGGCGGTGGTGATCGAGCGCATGCCGGCGATGAAGTCGGTCGGCTCCTTCGGCATCGGCACCGGGCTCCAGCGATACTGGCCGAGCGCCAGCTCATGATCGCCGACATTGGGCGCACTTTTCCAGAAGGGATAGCTCACCGACTTGAAGCGCCCGGTATGTCTGACGCTCGGCCTGATGCGGTAAAGCCAGGAGCGCTCATTGGTGCCGCGCGGCGCGGTGAAGGGCGAACCGGAGAGCTGCTCGGCATAGAGGCCGTAGGCCGGCCGCTGCGGTGAATTACGCCCCTGCGGCAGCGAACCCGGCAGGCTTTCGGTTTCGAAATCGTTACCGAAACCCGGCATGTAGGAAAAGGCCATCGCTTCCTCCTCGCGAATGCTTGACCAAATTGGTTTCATTTGTAACCATCCAAAATGTAACTATCAATGCCGTGCGCGGGCATTTCTCGATGGCTGGTCATGGAATCCGAAATCCTGGAACTCGAAAGCTTTCTGCCCTACCGGCTGTATCGGCTGGCCGATGCGCTGAGCCGCGAATTCTCTCGGATCTACAAGGAGCGTCACGGCCTCACACGGCCGGAATGGCGTACGCTTTCGGGGCTTGGCCAGCGCGGCACAATGACCGCGACGGAACTCGGCGCGCAGTCGGCGATGCACAAGACAAAGGTTTCGCGTGCCGTGGCGGAGCTTGAGCGTCGCCGCTGGCTCATCCGAACCACTGACGAGAACGATCGCCGCGTCGAGCACCTGGCGCTGACCAGAGCCGGACTTGCGGCCTATAGCGAGATGGTGCCACTGGCGAAGGCTTTCGAACGGGAGCTGCTGGCCCAGCTGAGCGCCGACCAGCAAGCCTCCATCGTCAAAGGCGTTGCGTCATTGGAAAGCGCGTTGGGTCTGAGATAGCGGCTATCGGCAGATAGAATATGAGACGGTGGCTCGACGCGACAGCGCCTTGAAGCAGAGACTGTCTGGCGGTCATTTTCGATCGCTGCTTGCTCGGTGGCGGATTTTCAGCGCTGTATGTCAGCCAGTGATCATCGACGGGCGAATTGGGGGGAAGGATGAAGTCGCTGCTCGCGAGGCCGGTGGCCGTGGTCGTCTTGCTGTTTGCCAGAGTCATCACCGCTGTGCGGCCGTTTTGGCATGAAGGCAGATTGCCTCGGCGTCGCTCGATCTTCTTTGCCAATCATTCCAGCCATGGCGATTTCATCCTGATCTGGGCTGTTCTGCCGCCGCGCCTGCGTCGGCGGGTGCGTCCCGTAGCGGGTGCCGACTACTGGCTGAAATCAAAAGTCCGAGCCTTCATCGGCCGCGACGTTTTCAATGCCGTCCTGATCGAGCGCAATCGCAATGGACGCACGATGGATCCCGTCGAGAGCATGGGGGAGGCGATGAGAGAAGGCTCTTCGCTCATTCTCTTCCCGGAAGGCACGCGCAACCAATCCGACGCGTCCTTGCAGCCATTCAAGTCCGGGCTGTTCCATTTGGCGGCATCGCACCCGGATTTCGAGTTGGTGCCGGTATGGATCGCCAATCTCAACCGGGTGATGCCGAAAGGGGAATTCGTGCCTATCCCGCTGATCTGCACGGTGACGTTCGGCGAGGCAATGCACCTGGCTGACGGCGAGAGCAAGGATATGTTCCTCGAGCGGGCACGTGGGGCGCTGCTGGCGCTGGCACCGAAAAAGGCAGCGGAATGAGCTCAACCCAATTCGATATGATGGTTCTCGTGCTCGGCGTCTGCGGGATCCTGCTCGTGGCCTCTTTCGTGGGGCATATCCTGGAGCGACGGCTGTCGCCGGAAGGCTCCAACCCAGCCATCGAGAACCTCAACGCCCGTATCAATGCCTGGTGGGTAATGGCGATCCTCATCGCCATAGCATTCATCGCCGGGCGGATCGGCGTCCTGCTTCTCTTCGGCTTCTGTTCCTTCGCCGCACTTCGCGAATTCGTGACGCTGACCAACACCCGGCGTGCCGACCACTGGGCGCTGGCCACGGCGTTTTTCGTCGTGCTGCCGGTACAGTATGTGCTGCTCTGGATCGAGGACTACGGGATCTTTTCTGTTTTCATCCCGGTCTACGCCTTCCTGTTGATGCCAATCATCTCAGCCACACGGGGCGACACCCAGCACTTCCTCGTTCGAATTGCCGAGGTGCAATGGGCGTTGATGATCTGCGTTTTCTGCGCCTCCCACGTCCCGGCTCTTCTGACGTTGCATATTCCCGGCTACGAGGGTCGCAATGTGCTTCTGATAGCCTTCCTTGTCATCGTCGTGCAATTGAGCGACGTACTGCAATACATCTGGGGAAAGGCGATCGGGCATACGAAGATCGCACCAAAGCTTTCGCCGTCCAAGACGCTTGAAGGTTTCCTCGGCGGCGTTGCAAGCGCCAGCCTCATCGGCGCTGGCCTGTGGTGGATCACGCCGTTCTCTCCGCTTCAGGCGGGCGCGATGGCCTTCCTGATCACGCTGATGGGTTTTTTCGGCGGCCTTGTGATGTCCGCCATCAAACGTGACCGCGGCGTGAAGGATTGGGGCCATCTGATCGACGGCCATGGCGGCCTGATAGATCGGCTGGATTCGGTGGTTTTCTCCGCTCCGATCTTCTTCCATCTCACTCGTTATTTCTGGTCACCGGGATGAGGCAGTGATGAACACGGGCGATCGCAGACCACTTGCAAGCCGCGACACGCGCTGGGCACAAGCGACGGCCAGACGTCTCGCCGCACTCTCCGTGACCCCCAACCAGATTTCGCAGGCCAGTATCCTCGCCGGCGCGCTGGCAGGCACGGCTTTCTGGCTTGGCGGGCAGAGCGGCGGCACTTCTCGTTCGCTGCTGTTGCTGGGCGCGGCGCTGTTTTGCCAACTGCGGCTGCTGTGCAATCTGTTCGATGGCATGGTCGCCGTCGAGGGCGGCAAGGCGTCGGCCGACGGGCCGTTCTGGAACGAGTTCCCGGACAGGCTCGCCGATATCGCCATCATGGCCGGCATAGGTTACGGCATCGGCATGCCTGGCCTTGGCTGGGCAGCGGCCTGTTTTTCGGTTCTCACCGCCTATGTGCGGGAATTGGGGCGGGCCAACGAGACGCCGAGCGATTTCACCGGACCGATGGCCAAGCCACATCGCATGGCAGTCGCAACCGTCGCGGCACTGCTATCTACCGGAGAATTCCTTTGGAATGGCCACAACGAAGTCTTGACGCTTGCGCTCGCCGCCATTGCCATCGGCGCCGCCGCAACTGCGTTGCGGCGCGCATGGCGACAGGTGCGATGGCTGAAAACCAGGCGACCCTAGCATCGCCAGCCTCGAAGCCTGAGACTCCCGGCGCATCGATCACCAGTCCATCACCACCTTGCCCGAACTGCCGCTGCGCATCGCGTCGAATCCAACCTGGAAATCATCGATGTCGATGCGGTGCGTGATCAGGCCTGAGACGTCGAGCGGGCCCTGGACCAGCGCGATCATCTTGTACCAGGTCTCGAACATCTCGCGGCCATAGATGCCCTTGAGATGCAGCATCTTGAAGATGACCTTGTTCCAGTCGATCTCGAACCCGGTCGGCGCAATGCCGAGGATGGCGATCTTGCCGCCATTGTTCATGGTGTCGATCATGTCGCGGAAGGCGGGGGCTGCCCCCGACATTTCCAGGCCGACATCAAAACCCTCCGTCATGCCGAGCGCCGGCATCACGTCGCTCAGTTTTTCCTTGGAGGCGTCGACGACGTGCTGGACGCCAAGCTTGCGCGCAAGATCCAGCCGAACCGGATTGATATCCGTGATAACGACCTTCCTGGCGCCGACGCATTGCGCCACCAGCGCGCCCATGATGCCGATCGGTCCGGCGCCGGTGACCAGCACGTCCTCGCCGACCAGATCAAATGACAATGCGGTGTGAACCGCATTGCCCAGGGGATCGAAGATCGCGGCGATCTCGTCCGGCACATCGTCCGGGATCGGCACGACATTGTGCTGTGGGATCGCCAGGTACTCGCCGAAGGCGCCCGGGCGATTGACGCCGACGCCGAGCGTGTTGCGGCACAGATGCCCCCTGCCCGCGCGGCAGTTGCGGCAATGTCCGCAGACGATGTGGCCTTCGCCCGACACGCGTTGGCCGACCTTGTATTCGGTGACCGCGGCGCCGAAATCCGCGACGGTGCCGACGAATTCATGGCCGGTCACCATCGGCACGGGCACCGTCTTCTGCGCCCACTGGTCCCAATTGTAGATGTGGACGTCGGTGCCGCAGATCGCAGTCTTCTTCACCTTGATCAGGACGTCGTTGGGGCCGATTTCCGGCACCGGCACCTCTTCCATCCAGATGCCCGGCTCGGCCTTGGCCTTCACCAGCGCCTTCATCATGTTCGACATTCTTTTGTCCCTTGAATCTCTTGATCCGGAAGCGGTTTGCGGCGCCGGTCGCTCAGGAAATCACACCTAGTTCCTTGCCAACCGCACCGAAAGCCTCGACCGCCCGATCAATGTCGGCGCTGGAATGCGCAGCAGACATCTGCGTGCGGATGCGCGCCTGGCCCTTGGGCACCACCGGGAAGGAGAAGCCGATGACATAGATGCCGCGTTGCAGCATGCGCGCCGCCATCTCCTGCGCCAAGCTCGCATCGCCCAGCATGACCGGGATGATCGGATGGCCGGCGCCTGCCAGCGTGAAGCCGAGCTTCCCCATCTGTGTCCGAAACCGTTCCGCATTGGCATATAGGCGCTCGCGCAGGGCATCGCCATTGCGGATCATGTCGAACACTCTGATCGAGGCGCCGGCGATCGCCGGCATCAGCGTGTTGGAAAACAGATAGGGCCGCGAGCGCTGGCGCAGCCAGTCGACCACCTGTTTCTTGCCGGACGTGTAGCCGCCGGAAGCGCCGCCCAGCGCCTTGCCGAGCGTACCGGTGATGATGTCGACCCTGCCCTCGACGCCGCAATGCTCAGCCGAGCCGCGGCCGTTCCTGCCGACGAAGCCGACCGCGTGACTGTCGTCGACCATGACCATGGCATCGTATTTTTCGGCCAGATCGCACACACCCGCGAGATTGGCGATGATGCCATCCATCGAGAACACGCCGTCGGTGGCGATCAGCCGGAACCGGCAATCCTTCGCCTCCTTCAGCCGCGCCTCGAGATCCGCCATATCGTTGTTGGCGTAGCGGAAGCGCTTGGTCTTGGACAGCCTGACCCCGTCGATGATGGAGGCGTGGTTCAGCGCATCGGAGATGATGGCGTCCTCCTCGCCCAGAAGCGTCTCGAACAGTCCACCATTGGCATCGAAGCAGGAGCCGTAGAGGATAGTGTCGTCCATCCCGAGGAAGGACGATATCGTCGCTTCCAACTGCTTGTGCTCCTCCTGCGTGCCGCAGATGAAACGCACCGAAGCCATGCCGTAGCCGTAGCGGTCGAGCGCGTGCTTTGCCGCCTCGCGCAGGTCGGGGTTGTCGGCGAGGCCGAGATAGTTGTTGGCGCAGAAATTCAGCACCTTCTCGCCGCCGACCTCGATCTCAGCCGACTGCGTGGAGGAAATTACCCGCTCGGACTTGTACAGTCCGGCCGATCTGAGCCCCTCAAGTTCGCCGTCGATATGGGAGAGAAATGCTGCGGTCATGATCGTGCCTCGTTTGACGTGGGCCGACTGTCGTCCCGCACGCACAAAAAATCCACCGCAAAAGCGACCGGATCAGGTGGCTGGGTAATGTCGAACGGATGCCGCAGGCATGGCTCGAGGGACGATCCGGATCACATGGGGCCGGCGAATGTTCAAATGCGGACCGGCCGCGAAAGAGGCCGATAACCATTTCGCGACCTTTAAGCCTTTCCCCTTGTCGGCCAGCTGTCGATTTCCAGTCCTGTTAATGTTTGCAGTTCAATGATGCTCATACAGGAATCCGTTGGCGAGAGGGCCGCCCCCCAAGATGTCGCAGCAGCCGGTGCAAACCGTTTCAGGCAAGCTCATACTGCTGATCAAGGCTGGTTATTGGCTGGCGCTGCTGATCATCGCCGCCATGGTGGTGGCTTCCTTCATCCTGCTGCAGCAGGTGATGGCCACCCAACGGCACAACCATACGCTGCTCGATATCGTCAGCACGCAAAAGACGCTGTCGCAGCGCATCGTCTTCCTCGCCGGTGCGACCGGTGCTGCTTCGCGCGACAAGCAGCCGGCGCTCGTCAACGCGCTCAAGCAGGCGACGGCGGAGTTCGAAACCAACTATGACCTGCTGCTCAAGCAGACGGCCGCCGATCCAAAGTCGCCGGCCAGGCTCGATCCGAAGACGATCGAGAATGTCCTTTTCGGCAAGCCTTTCCATCTCGACTATTTTTCCGTCGGGCTGGTCGCCAATGGCGAACGCCTGGTGTCGGCCTTCTCGTCCCAACTCGCACTCGGCGACAATGGCGGCTACAAGGGCGGTTACGAACGCGTCACCCTCGACGCCTCGGTCGCCAACGCAACATTGTCGGGCTATTCGGCGCTGGGCCAGCGCATCAGCGCTTTCGCCGACGAACGATCCGAAAAGATGCTCGATCTGCACCGCACGCTGTTTTACGCCACGATCGGCGTCATCGTTCTGGTGGCGCTGTTCATCTTCCGGCCCATGTCAAACGCGATCCTGCGCAAGACGCGCGAACTCGTCGATGCGCGCAATTCGATGGCCTTCATCGCCGTTCATGACGGGCTGACAGGTCTGCACAACCGCACATTCCTGACCGACCATTTCGACACGCTGATCAAGAGCGCGCATCGTCGGCGCGAACGTCTTGCGGTGGTGCAGCTTGATCTCGACCGGTTCAAGCAGATCAACGACACGCTCGGCCACGCCGCCGGCGACTATGTGCTGGTCATCACGGCCCAGCGCATGCGCGATTCCTGTCGGGCGTCGGATCTGTGCGTGCGCCTCGGTGGCGACGAGTTCGTGATGATCCTCAACGGCGCCGGCGGCAGCGAAGACATCAACATGCTGGCACGGCGCATTCTTGCGCACATCAACGAGCCGATCGTCTTCCAGGGCACGACCATTCTACCGGGCGCCAGCGGCGGCATCGCCGTCTATCCGATCGACGCCGACAACGCCCAGGACCTGCTGGTTCACGCCGATCTGGCGCTTTACTCCGCCAAGAAGATGGGCGGCGGCAATTTCTCGTTCTTCTCCGAGGAATTGCGTCGCGAACTCGATTATCGCAAGCAACTCGAGCACGACATCAAGGTTGCCATTTCACAGCAGGCATTCCAGGTCTATTTCCAGCCGCAGGTTTCACTGAGCGACGGCACGATCAGTGGCATCGAGGCGCTGGTGCGCTGGAACCATGCCGAGCGCGGCATGATCTCGCCTGGCGAATTCATTCCCGTCGCCGAGAAATGCGGTTTCATGCCTGATATCGGCCGCATCGTCATCAAAAAGGCGATCAACGAAGCCGCCGAATGGAACCGCGACGGCATTGCTTTCGGACGACTTGCGGTCAACGTATCCGGAACCGAATTGCGCGAGCACGACTTCGATGCTTTCCTGTTCGAGACGCTTGAGAAGGCCGGCCTGCCGCCGCAGAAACTGTCGCTGGAAATCGTCGAATCCGTCATTCTCGATGACGAGAAGACAGGCATCGCGGCAAAGCTACGCCATATCAGGGCCGCCGGCGTCCATCTTGAGCTCGACGATTTCGGCACTGGCTACGCGTCGCTCAGCCACGTCAATCCCAACGAGATCGACCGGCTGAAGATCGATCGCCGCTTCGTCCAGAACATCCATGAGAACGGTGACAACTCCAAGATCGTGCGCGCCATCACCGAGCTCGCGCGCGGCCTTGGTATCTCGATCGTCGCGGAGGGCGCCGAGACCGAAGCCGAACTCGATTCACTGATGGCCATCGGATGCGACCAGGTGCAGGGCTACTCCATCGCCTTCCCGATGCCGCAGGACAAAGCCCGTGACTGGCTGAGCGCCCGCATGCCGAAGAAGGCCAGGCTAACGGTGCTGCAGGGAAGCCTGGCGTAGGCAGCCCTCACCCGCGCTTGACAACTCATCACCGAGATGGCGCCCTGTGACGATCGCAAACGGGTAGTCCCGATGCCGCTTCTGCTTGCTTTGCTGACCATGCTCGCCGCATTTCCCGCTTATGCAGTGGATCGCACCATCTATCTGACTTTCGATGACGGACCGCTGAACGGCACCAGCAACATCCTCGACGTGCTGGAAGCGCAGCAGGTGCCGGCGACGTTGTTCATGGTCGGCATGCATGCGCAGGCGAGCGCGGGCAACAAGGCATTAGTCAGACGCGCAAAAGCTCTGCCGCTGGTGACGGTCGGAAATCACAGCTACAGCCACGCCAACAACCGCTACCAACATTTCTATGCCGATACGGAAGGCGTGGTGGCAGACATGCTGCGGGCCAACGCCGTGCTCGGGCTCGCTCCGGCGGTTCATGCGAGGCTGCCTGGGCGCGACGTGTTCAGACTGCCCTCAATGTCGAAGAACGACACCTCGCTCGGCCTTGCGCAGGAAGGCCGGGAGGAGCCGGACTACGAATTCGTCGCCGCTTCCGGCTTCTATCTCTATGGCTGGGACCATGAGTGGGTGCATGACGACACAGGCAAGCCGGTGCAGAGCGTCGACCACCTGGTCAGCGAGATCGATCACCTGTTCGGCTATGGCCGCTTCGTCAAGCACGGAAAGATGATCCTGCTCATGCATGACGAGATGTTCCAGGACGGCTTCGACGGCAAGACGAAACTGGCCATGCTGATTACCGCGCTGAAGCAGCGCGGCTATGCCTTTGGGACAATCCAGAGTTATGACGACTGAGGCGGTGATCCGGCTTTCCTACAGCGCGTAGTGTCGAAGAGATTCACGCGGCGCGCCTTGGACATCGTCAGCTTTCCACGTTGGCCCGCAAGGTCGCCAGCACTTGCGCAAACTCCGCCAGCCTGTCGTCTGACAGGCCCACGCGCAGCCGCTTGTCGAAGGCAAGCGCCGCCTTGCGCAGTGTCTCGAACATCGCTTCTCCGGCCTCTGTCAATTCGACCAGATGGACCCGGCGGTTGACGGGATCGCGGCGGCGCGTCAGCAATCCTTGCGCCTCCATCGCGTTTAGATGATGGGTGAGCGTCGCTCCCTGTATGCCGATCATTCCGGCGAGCTCGCGCTGGTTGGCTAGCTCGCTCGATTTGACCGACAGCAGAGTAAGCCAGACGGGCAACGTGCCGCCCGCTTCAACCAACGCGGTGTCGAAGGCCTGTGCAACAAGCTTGGCGGTGCGGCCGAGATTCATGCCGACCGGCGGGCGTTCAAAGGGCGTCATGGCAAGACACTAGACGGTGTTTTCCACGGATGGAACTGGCACTCATTTATACATTGACATCTAACAGTTAGATATCTAACTATTTAGGCGACGGCGGGCAAGAGAGGAGAGCTGGTATGCAATATGTCTACATCATCACCATCGGTCTTCACGTCATGGCGGGGGTGTTCTGGGCCGGCACCACCATCACGCTGGCGCGCGACCCCGAGATCCGGGCTGAACGCTTCATTGGACCGCAAATGGGAGCGGCCGGCATGGTGTTTCTCACCGGTGCGCTGCTCTGGTATTTTTTCCATGGTGCCTATTTCGGCTCGATGGAAATGGTGCTGGCCCTCGGCATCGTTGCCGCTTTCGCCGCGGCTGGAGTGCTCAGCACCATGGTCCGCCGCACCAGCACGCAGCTTGCTGGCGCCGACGCGGCCACCGAACCTGCCCTGCGCGCGAAGATGGCCCAAGGCGAGCGAATCGCCGCCTGGCTGCTGGTTCTCACCGTGCTCTGCATGGCCACCGCCAGAATGTTCTGATCACGAATCGTACGGTGCCGGCGCAAGCAGGCGGCGTACGCGGCGCGCAACGAACCAAGGCAGCAGATGGCTCTCCTTGCGGAGGTTCCGTTGCGCCTCCTCGAAATTGTTAGCGACAGCAGCCTTTCAAATCCTTAGCCCGAACCGGATGCCGTCATAGATGGCGGCGTGGATGTTGCGCGAGGCGACGGCATCGCCGATGCGGAACAGCACGAAAGATCCTTGCGGATTGCGCTCGGGAAAAATGTCGCCGCCACTCACCAGCCGCTCATAGTCTATGGCGCCGCCGTTCGTCGCCAATGGCTTCAGCGAGAGATAAAGGTCGTCTAGCGGCGCCGTGCCATGCTCGACCACCACCTGGTCGACCCGCCGCTCGCCGCGCCAGCCGTCGGCGAAATCGGAGGCAAGCTCGGCAACCAGTTGATTGCCCTCGCGGCGCACCGAGCGCAGCCTTGTGTTGATAGTGATGGTGACCCCCTTCTCCTGGAAGGCGCGCATGTAGGGTACGTGGTTCATGCCGCCCATTTCCGGCGCGAAGAATCGCTCCGGCGAAACCAGTTCCAGCTTCGAACCGGCGGCCGCGACGAGTTCCGCAGCGCCCATTCCCTGATGGCCGCCATTGTCGTCATAGAGCAGCACGTTTTCAGCCGGCTTGACGCTGCCAGCCATGATGTCCCAGCTCGATGTGACAAGAGTGTCGCCCGCCGTCAGCGGCGGATTCTGCGGCAGTCCGCCGGTGGCGATCACCACGACATCGGGCGACAACGCCAGAACGTCGTCCTTCTCGGCCCAACTGTCGTAGCGGATCTCGACGCCGAGCCGGTCGAGTTCGGCCAGCCGCCAGTCGACGATGCCGATCAATTCCTTGCGGCGCGGGTTCTGCGTCGCCAGCCTGACCTGCCCGCCGGCCTGGCCCGATGCCTCCAGCACCGTCACCTGATGGCCGCGCTCCGCGGCCACGCGCGCTATTTCCAGTCCGCCTGCACCAGCGCCGATGACGACGACTTTTCGCTTTGGTCCCTCGGCCTTGGTGATGATATGCGGAATGTCCGCCTCGCGGCCGGTCGCCGCATTGTGGACGCAGAGCGCCTCGCCGCCTTCGTAGATGCGGTCGAGGCAGTAGGTGGCTCCGACACACGGGCGGATTTCGTGCTCGCGCCCTTCCATCACTTTGCGGACGATGTGCGGATCGGCGATGTGGGCGCGGGTCATGCCGACCATGTCGAGCTTGCCGGCGGCGATGGCGTGGCGCGCGGTTGCGACGTCGGAAATTCGCGCCGCGTGGAAGGTCGGGAATTTCGTCGCCGCCCTCACCTCGCCGGCGAAGTCGAGATGCGGCGATGAGCGCATGCCGGTCACCGGAATGACCTTCGTCAGTGCCGCGTCGGTCTCGATCGAGCCGCGGATGATGTTGAGGAAATCGACCTTGCCTGATGAGGCCAGCCGCCTGGCGATCTCGACGCCCTCCTCTTTCGACAGGCCTTGCGAAAAATCCTCGTCGGCGACCATGCGTATGCCGACGACGAATTTTTCGCCGACGGCCGCCCGCACGGCGTCGAGAACCATGTCGGTGAACCGCAGCCGGTTGTCGAGCGAGCCGCCGAACTCGTCGTCGCGATGGTTGGTGGACGGAGACCAGAAGCCGTCCATCAGATGGCCGTAAGCCTCGAATTCGATGCCGTCGAGACCGGCGGCCTGGCAGCGCTGGGCGGCGGAAGCATAGTCGGAAACGATGCGCTCTATATCCCAATCCTCGATGGTCTTGGGAAAGGCGCGATGTGCCGGCTCCCGCACCGGCGAAGCCGACAGCACGGGCAGCCAGTCGGCTTTGTTCCAGCCGGTTCGACGGCCGAGATGAGTGATCTGGATCATCACCTTGCAGTCATGCTCGTGGCAGGCGTCGGTCAGTTCCGCGAGCCATGGCACGATCCCGTCATCATAGAGATGCAAATTGCCGAAGGCGGCCGGGCTGTCGCGTGAAACGATGGCCGAGCCGGCGGTCATTGTCAGCGCCATGCCGCCCTTGGCCTTCTCCGTGTGGTAGAGCCGGTACCGCGCCTTGGGCATGCCGTCTTCCGAATAGGCAGGCTCGTGGCTGGTCGACATCACCCGGTTCTTCAACGTCAGATGCTTGAGCTGATAGGGCTGGAGAAGCGGATCGTTGCTGGTCATCGTCTTCCTGCGGTTTCAAATTGTGTTATTGAGCGGCCAGATGCGCCGCCCCTGAATGGATTGCGGCGTTTATTCCAATCTTCGTTCGCGCCGACCGCCATGGAAGCGTGCTTCCGGCGACAGGCAGGCAAGGAGCCGTCCATGATCGATACCAAAACCCTCACCCAGCTCGGCGCGCATGTCGAGACGCCACAGAGCCCGGAAGCGGCGGTCCTGGAAACCGTGCCGTTTTCGCGCGGCGACGGCCCGCCGGCCATCGTGCGCTTCACCTGCCCGGAATTCACCTCGCTGTGCCCGGTCACCGGCCAGCCTGATTTCGCCCATATCGTCATCGACTACGCACCCGACGCGGCTCTGGTGGAATCGAAGTCGCTCAAGCTGTTCATGACCTCGTTCCGCAATCATGGTGCTTTCCATGAGGATTGCACCGTCATGATCGGCCGCCGCATCGTGGCGGCAACGAGCCCGCTATGGTTGCGCATCGGCGGCTATTGGTATCCACGCGGCGGCATTCCGATCGACGTGTTCTGGCAGACGGGCGCGCCGCCGGAAGGCGCCTGGCTGCCCGAGACCGGAGTGGCGCCCTATCGCGGGCGAGGCTAGCTCGAACCATCATTCGCATTGGTACTGGCTGAGCGCCCATTCACCGGTCACCGATAGCAGGTCCGATATCTTCCATTCGCCGTCGACCCTTTTGAACTTCCACTCAAGGCGGTGCGGGTTGCCGGCGACGACGAAGGCGACGATGACCTTGGCCTGGTCACCATTGATCGCCTCGAGCGTCTTCAGGCTCTTGTCGATCTCGGCCTTATCATAGTCGGCATTGTCGAGCGCCATGTTGGGGTCGAGGCACTCGCCCTGCCCGGATTTGCGCAGCGCATCGCTCTTGTCGAGCACCGTTTTCGCCGGATCGACGAAATGGCGGCGCTGCGACGGATCGACCTCCAAGCCGACCTGGTCGTAGAATGGCCGCACCACCGCTGTCGGCGAGCCCGGCTGAATTGGGGCGGCAGGTACGCTTGGCGAGGCAGCCGGTGGCGTTGCCGGCTCGGCGGCTCCGCGAGGTGCAGGCGCTGGCGGCGACCCGTGGTCATCGGGCGCGGGGGCAGCCGGAGCATTCGCCGGCGGCGTGCCGAGTAGCCCCTGCGCGGCGCCGCCACTCAAGTCCGCCGCCATAATGCACACGGCCGACAGTGCCAGGAACCGGCGGCGGGCCATCGGATTACTCCGGATCTTGGCCCGCCAGGCATTCGAGCTGGCTCAGCGTCCAATCACTGGTCTTCGATGCGATGTCCGATATCCTCCACTTGCCGTCGATCTTCTTCAGCGACCAATGCATTTCGCGTTGTGCATCGTCTCCTTCCGGAAAGAGACTGAAGCTCGCCACCACCTGGGCAGTATCGCCATCCACCATCTCGGATACTTTCAGGGTCTTGGAGACGGTCTTCTGGTCGAAATCCTGCGCATCGAGGCCCGGATCGAAATCGATGCAGGCGACCTGGTCCGGATTCTTCCTCGTTGCCTGATCGTTGAGGTCGAACAGTCTCGTCACCGGCTCGGTGAAGCGATCCCGGTATTTTGCGTCGGCCTCGAACTTGACATCCGGAACATAGAAGAACTTCACGGCGTCCGACGCCGGACCGGCCAGGGCGACAGCGGGAAAGGCCGTCGCAAGGGCGGCAAGGAGCACTGTCAGTCTCATGCAGAATCTCCGGCTTTTGATGGCTTGGCGCAATCCAGTAGCACGCATCCTGCATATCGGCTTTTTTGCGGCTCATGAAGCCCGCGGCCGCGTCGCGGCCGATGCAGGTCATCCGACAGTCGTGCGTGCCAAGACTGCGATCAGAGACCAAGCGCCACCTTGCGGCCATCATGGATGGCAAAAGCCGCCTGCCTTGAGGCGGTGCAATCACCAATCGACGTGTGGGCAATTTTGCGCCTGTCGAGTTCGATGGAAAGCATGTCGGCTGCCATACTCGTCGTGGCGAAGACCAGCGCATCGGCTTCGACGTCCTGCTCGGTTCCGTCGAGCAGGGAAGCGACCCTGGCCGCCTTGCCGTCCCAATGAACGATGGCGCTCTCGGTCAGAAACCGCACCCGCAGCCTGACGAGTGCGCGGCGCAGCGGCGCGTCGACGGCCATTCGCTGAAGCTCTTTGCCAACCAGGGCGTCAGGTGTCACAAGCGTCACATTGTGACCGTCCTCGGCGAGTTTCCAGGCGGTGCCGCACCCTTTCCAATTGCCGCCATCGTCGAGCAAGATAACATTTTTGCCTGGTCTCGCCTCACGGGCCATCACGGCTTCGGCCGAGAGAACCAGCCCGCCGCCCGGGATGCTTTCCCACTGCGGCAATGCCCGTTGGAAAGCGCCGTCTGACGGCATCGAGCCGGTTGCGATGATGACGTGGTCCGCGCCTTCGCGCTCGACATCCTCCGCCTCGACATATTGTCCGTACCGGACGTCGACCTGAAGCTGGCTGAGCTGGCGCTGGTACCAGTCGATCAGATCCAGAATCTGGGCGCGGCGCGGTTGCAGCCCCGCAAGGCGGAACTGCCCCCCAAGACGGTCGGAAGCCTCGGCCAGCGTGACACGGTGACCGCGTTCGGCTGCTACACGCGCCGCTTCGAGGCCGGCGGGACCGCCGCCGACGACCAGTACGCGCTTGGGTTGGCTAGCCGGGGCGAAGCGATCTCCGCCCCATTCCCATTCCCGCCCCGCCGAGGGATTGATGACGCAGCTGATCCAGTAGTCGCGGCTGCGTCGGCCCCAACACATCTGGTTGCAGGACAGGCACCCGCGAATGTCTTCCGGCCGTCCGGCGGCGGCCTTTGCGGCCAGGTGCGGATCGGCGATCTGCCCCCGCACGATGGAAACCAGATCAGCGTGGCCTTCGCTCAGCACACTTTCGGCATTCTGCGGCGTACGGATGTGACTCTCGGCGGTGACCAACGCGTGGCGCACGGTGGATTTGAGCACGGACGCCAGGTCGGCGCCGAGCTTTTCCGGATAAACAAAGGTCGGGATGATTTTGTAGAAATCGAAGTAGGAGCCCGTTCCACAAGTCACATAATCCATCAAAGAATCGCGGTCGTGGAGGTCGATTATCTCGGCCAATGCTTCGCGCTTCAGCGCCACCTCCACTTCCGGTTCGTCGTTGACCGCAAGGCCGATGATGAAATCATCGCCGCATTCCCGGCGAATTCTGCTCATCACCTCACGGCTCATCCGGGTGCGATTTTGAAGGCTGCCGCCCCACCGGTCGTCGCGGCGATTCGACCAGGGCGTCCAGAACTGGTCCAGTATCGAATGATACGCCGCCCAGACCTCGACGCCGTCGAAACCGGCCTCGCGGCAACGGCGCGCCGCCTGCACGAAACCGTCGATCGTTTCTTCGATCTCGGCTTCGGACATTCGATGCGAACCGTCAGAGTCGTGATAACTCGGCAGTCCGGAAGGGGACCAGCCGGCATGGAACGAGTTGTCCGCGTCCGCGTGCTGACCGACATGATAGAGCTGCTGGATGGCGACGGCGCCATTGCCGCGGATCGCTTCCGTCACTTTGCGGAAATGGGGGATCACGCTGTCGTCGGAAGGACGGAAGTTGCCGCGGGTAAGAACCGCGGCCCGGTGCACCGGCATCGGCTCGACGACGATCATGCCCGCGCCGCCGATAGCGCGTTCGGCATAATAGCCGACATGCCGTTCTGTCGGCAGTCCCTCTACCGCCATGTTCGCGGTATGGGCTCCGAACACGATCCTGTTGCGTAAGGTCTTGCCGCGCAGAGCAATCGGCGTGAACAACCGGTTGAAGACCTGCCCAGACATGTACCGCTCCTCAAAAGCCCTAGCGGCAGCACCCGAGCGCCAGCGCCCGCAGCCATAATCGATTTGCCGGACAGCCGGCACCTGAAAGGGGTGCCGGCATTCGCCAACCATTGCAGCTAGGCGTCCAGCCAGACGTTCTGGAGGTCCATTTCAAAAGTCTGGTGGACGCCGTAGTTCTTCACCTTCTTGCTCGTATGACTGTAGAGCTTCTGCCAGAACGGCTGGATGATGACGCCGGAATCCTGCAGGATCTGCTCGACATCCTTCATCACCTCCTTGCGCTTGGCGACGTCGATCAGCGATAGCGCCTGCTTGAGCTTGGCGTCGAAATCGGGATTCGAATACGCCGATTCATTCCAGGCCTCGCCGGTGCGATAGCCGAGCGCCAGCACCTGGACGCCGAGTGGGCGCATGTACCAGATCGTCATCGAATAGGGATATTTCGTCCAGTCGTTCCAGAACGTCGAGCCCGGCAGCACCGTCCGTTTCACCTTGATTCCGGCCTCGCGCAGCTGGCCCGCGATGGCATCGCCGGTGTTCTTCTGCCAATCGTCCTCGATGGTGATCAGCTCATGCTCGAAGTCGGCCTGACCCGCCTCCGCCATCAGCTTCTTGGCGCCGGCGGCATCACGCTCCTTCTTGGGCAGCGGATAATATTCCGGATGGATGGGGCTGACATGGTGGTTTTCGCCGACCGTGCCGCGACCGCTGTAGCCGAGCTGCAGCACCGCGTTGTTGTCGACCGCCATCTGGAGCGCGTTGCGAACACGCTTGTCATCGTAGGGTTTGTGCGTGACGTTGGTGCGCGCAACCAGGGTGGTCGCGGTCGCCACCTCCGATTTCTCCAGCCCCATCTTGTCGAGGATGTCGATAAAATCGGCAGGCGACTCGAAATTGAGGTCGATTTCGCCGGAATCGAAGGCATTCACCGTGGCGTTGAAATCGGTGCCGTAGTCGATGAATTCGACGCCGTCGAGCGGAGCTTCGCCGCCCCACCATTTGCCGTTCTCGCGGCGCTTGACGACGGCTTTCTGGCCGACATCGTAAGAGACCAGCTCGAAGGGTCCGGTGCCGATCGGCTTCTTGATCGGATCGGCGCCATCGGCATCGAAATTGCGGTGGACGACGAGCGCCGGATAGTCGGTGAAGTTCGGGATCAGCGAAATGTCGGGCTCGGAGAGCTTCAGCTTGACCGTGTTGTCGTCGACCTTGGTGATCGCGCCGTCCCTCGCCTTGCCGGTCTTGGCGTCGATCAGCGCGCCGACACGCGCGGCCATGGAGTTGCCGGCGACGCCCTTCTCGCACCAGCGCGTCACATTGTGCACCACATCATCGGCGTTGAAGGTATCGCCATTGTTCCAGGTGATGCCCTTGCGCACGTGCAGCGTATATTCGGTGGCGTCGTCGTTGATGTCCCAGCTTTCGAGCAGCACCGGCTCGAAGGTGAACTGCCTGGTATAGCGCACAAGCGGCTCCAGCCAGGTGCGCGAGATGTTGGCAAGCTCAACCCAGTCATAGGTGCGCGGATCCTTCTGCGCCTTCACCGACATCGAGACATGCAGCGTTCCGCCCTTCTTCGGCTCCTCGGCCAAGGCGTTCGTCGGCGCGGCAAGACCGATCATGCCATAGGCCAGAGCCGTCGATGCCCCGAAGGCGCTTGCCAGCGCCAGGAATTCGCGTCGGTCGATCCGACCCGCACGCGCCTCCTTTGCCATCGCCTCTATGGCGCTTGGAACACGATCACCATTGCTTTTGAAAAGCGTCATTTTTTTCCTCCCTTGTGGTTCCCGTCAGATCTTCGTCCTGTCAGCTAACGCTGTCCGGCAGTTTCTCCTCGCGCAGCGCGATAAAATCCCTGAGACCGTCTGCGATGCCCTCATCGAGCTTCGGCTCCTCATAATCGGCCAGCATGTTGCGCGCTTTCTCGCGGCCGCGCGTGTCATGGTCCTTCGCCCCTTCGGCCTTCCACTGTTCGTAGGAGTTGAAATCCATGATGCTGGGCATGAAGAAGGCTCGCTCGAAATGCTCGAGCGTGTGCTGTGTGCCGAGGAAATGGCCCTGCGGCCCCACCTCGCGGATGGCGGCCATCGCTTCCTTGAAATCGTCGAACGGCAGCCCGCCGGCATATTTGTACCAGCCGACGAGCTGTTCGCAGTCGGTCGCGAATTTCGAATAGCCGCAGGTGAGACCCGCCTCGAGCCATCCGGCCGAGTGCCAGATGTAGTTGGCGCCGGCAAGGATGGCGGCATGCATAAGCATGTTCGCCTCGTAGCCGGCCTGGGCATCGTTCAGCTTCGAGCCGACATGGAAGCCGGACGTGCGCCACGGCAGGCCGTATTTCCGTGCCAGCGCGCCCATCAGGTACATCATCTGCGCGGCCTCCGGCGTGCCGCCCATCGGAGCGCCGGTCTTCATGTCGACCGTGACCATGAACTGGCCGTAGATTTGAGGCGAGCCCGGACGCAGGAGCTGGGTGAACGCTACACCGGCAAGCGCCTCGGCATTGACCTGCGCCACCGCGCCCACGGCCGAGGCCGAGGTCGAGGCGCCGCACAGCGCGAAGGGCGCCAGGATCAGCGGCTGATTGTGACGGGCATAGACCTTCATCGCATCCAGCATGGTGGCATCCCATACCAGCGGTGAATTGCAGTTGGTGATCGACACCAGCACAGGGTTGTCGCGCACGTAATCCTCACCGAACACGATGCCCGCCATCGCCATCGTGTCTTCCGCCCGATCCTTGGAAGTCACGATGCCCATGAACGGCTTGTCGGAATGCTTCAGCGCCGAATGGATGATGTGGAGGTGACGCTTGGGCACCGCTATTTCCATCGGCTCGCAGATGATCGAGCTCGAGGAATGCAGGGCCGGCGCCATGTAGGCGAGCTTGTGGAAATTGTTGAGGTCGGCGAGCGTGCCGTAGCGCCTGACATTGTCGAGGTCACGCACATAAGGCGCGCCATACATCGGCACGAAGATGGAATTCTTCCCGCCCACGCGCACCGTGCGCTCGGGGTTGCGCGCGTTGAGCGTGAACTCCGACGGCACCTTCGAGACGAGCTCCATTAGCAAGGCGCGGTCGATCCGCACTCTCGTCTCGGAGACGTCCGCGCCGGCGGCCTTCCACATTTCGATGGCCTCATGGTCGCGGAACTCGCATCCGACGTCCTCCAGGATGGCGAGCGATTCCTGGTGTATGAGTTCCACTGCCTCGTCCGGCACCATCTGATAGACGGGGATTTGGCGGACCAGTGTCGGAAACGACGTTACCGGAGCTCCCCGCAGCGCCTTGCGCCCCAGGCGGCCGCCGGCTCGACGATTGGCGTGTTCGGTCACAGCGGCCGGTGCGTTCATGGCAACTCCATTCCTCTTATACCTCGCAGCCTAGACGCACAAAACAGGAATGTGACGCTGGAAAATCCTGATCTCTTGTATAAGCTCTGCTTATGCGAAACCTGCGCCACCTCCTTCCCTCGGCCGGCAGCCTGATCGTCTTCGAGGCGGCGGGCCGCCTGTCGAGCTTCACCGCCGCCGGGCGCGAGCTCGGCATGACCCAGGCCGCCGTTTCCTACGCGGTGCGCGGGCTGGAGGAACAGCTCGGCGCCAAGCTGTTCCAGCGCCGTCACCGGCAGGTCAGCCTGACGGAGGCCGGCGAGCGTTTCCACGCCGACGTTTCGCTGGGCCTGTCCCACATCCGAAAGTCGGCGGAGGATCTGCGCCTGCAGGCGACCGGAGGCCACGTGACGCTTGCCGCCTCGACTGCGTTCGGCTCCTTCTGGATGATGCCGCGGCTGCAGCAGTTCCGCGACGAACTGCCGGGCATTGATCTGCGCATCCAGACCGCCGACCGCGACCTCGACATCATCGCAGAGGGGATCCCGCTTGCCGTGCGCGGCGGCGAACCGAGGGACTGGCAGGACTATCATTCGCTGCCGCTTGCCGACGAAGAGATCTTTCCCGTCGCCGGCACCAGCTACGCGGCGAAGTTCGGCCTGCCCAAATCGGTCGCGGAACTGGCCACGCACCGTCTCATCCATCTCGAGGAGCCCTATCGGGAGGCGGCGAGCTGGAATGAGTGGTTCGAATCGGCTGGCGCCCGTCTCGGCGATACCGCGCGCGGCCTGCGCATCAACGACTACGGGCTGGTAATCCAGGGCGTCATGGAAGGGCAAGGCATCGCGCTCGGCTGGCGCCACCTTGCCGAGCGGATGCTCGCGACGGGACTGTTGGTGCCGGTGACGGACCATGTGCTCAGGACCGGCAAGGCGTTCTATGTCATCTGGCCGAGGAACCGGGAGCTTAGCGAGAATGCCCGCAAGGTACGGGATTGGCTGGCAGCGCAAGCGTGAGGTCGTTCACTGTTTTCACCGTACTTCACCCTCGCCCGCTCGGCACGAATCCGCCTATACTGTCATCATGCCCATACGCCAGCTTTCCGAAACGATGATCAACCAGATCGCCGCCGGCGAAGTCATCGAGCGTCCAGCAAGCGTGGTGAAGGAACTGGTCGAGAACGCGCTTGATGCCGGTGCGGGAAAAGTCGAGGTCGTCACGTCAGGCGGCGGGTTGAACCTGATCCGTGTCACCGATGACGGCTTCGGCATCCCCGAACAGGAGCTTTCGCTGGCAGCCGCACGCCATTGCACCTCCAAGCTTGCCGAAGACATCCACGACATCCGCTCGCTCGGTTTTCGCGGCGAGGCGCTGCCGTCGATCGGCTCGGTGTCGCGGCTGTCGATCCGCTCGCGCACGGCGGCAAGCGACAGCGCCGCCGAGATCGGCATCGAGGGCGGCAGGATCTCGCCCGTCAGGCCGGCGGCGGCCAATCGCGGCACCACCGTGGAGGTGCGCGACCTTTTCTTCGCCACCCCGGCAAGGCTGAAATTCATGAAAGGCGAGCGCGCCGAAAGCTCGGCGACCAGCGACGTGGTCAAGCGCATCGCGATCGCCTTTCCGACCGTTCGCTTCACGCTCAGCGGTTCCGACCGCTCGACGCTTGAATTGCCGGCGACCGAGGACAGCGCGGACGGACGCCTGCGCCGCATCGCCCAGGTGATGGGGGCCGAGTTTCCCGACAATTCCATTGCCATCGATGCGATGCGCGAAGGCGTGCATCTGACCGGCCATGTATCGATCCCGTCCTTCACCCGCGCAAACGCGCTGCAGCAATATGCCTATGTCAATGGCCGGCCAGTGCGCGACAAGCTGATCGCCGGCGCTATCAGAGGCGCCTTCGCCGACGTCCTGCCACGCGACCGCCATGCGGTCACGGTGCTTTTCCTGACACTCGACCCGGCGATCGTCGACGTCAATGTCCACCCAGCCAAGGCCGATGTCCGCTTCCGCGACCCCGGCCTGGTGCGCGGGCTGATCGTCGGCGCCATCCGTCAGGCGCTTGCCGAAGCCGGCATCCGCGCCGCCACTTCCGGTGCCGCCGGCATGATGGCGGCGTTCCGGCCGGGAGCGGCGTCATATGCCCATGGCGGCCCGGCCAATGGTCACCGCAGCTACGAAGCGGCCTACCGCGCCTCGGGCTCTGCCGGTTTCGACCACGCACGCTCGCCGCAACGGCCACTCGACATGGAGTTCCAGGGTTCAGGATTCGAACGAAACGGCGGGTTCGGCGAAAACGAGCAGGCGGCGTTCGATGCCGGCCCGATCGCCAGCGCCGACGCCCGGGCGGGACAGGGCGAAGCGGCGGAGACGCTGCTTGACACGGTGCTCGGTGCGGCACGGGCGCAGGTGCATGAGAACTATATCGTCGCCCAGACGAGGGACTCACTTGTCATCGTCGACCAGCATGCCGCGCATGAGCGGCTGGTCTACGAGGCGTTGAAGAACGCGCTGCACGCGCGCGCCGTGCCGTCGCAGATGCTGCTTCTGCCGGAGATCGTCGACCTGCCTGAAGAGGATGCCGAACGGCTCGCCACGCATTCCGAAACGCTCGCCCGCTTCGGGCTCGGCATCGAGCGTTTCGGGCCGGGCGCCGTGGCCGTGCGCGAGACACCGTCGATGCTGGGCGAGACCAACGTCCAGCAATTGGTGCGCGACCTCGCCGACGAGATCGCCGACAACGACACCGTCGACACGCTGAAGGAAAGGCTGGACAAAATCGCGGCGACCATGGCCTGCCATGGTTCGGTGCGTTCCGGCCGCCTGCTCAAGGCCGAGGAGATGAACGCGCTGCTGCGCCAGATGGAGGCCACGCCCGGCTCCGGCACCTGCAACCACGGCCGCCCGACCTATATCGAACTCAAGCTGGCGGACATCGAAAGGCTGTTCGGGCGGCGGTGAAGGCTGCCTGCGAGGTTTGCCGGTGCAGCCCCCACCCCGCTGCTTCGCAGCGACCCTCCCCACAAGGGGGAGGGTGAGGAAGCGCCCTGCCCATCTACAGGAAAGCACTTTTATGAGGACGCGGAAAAGCGGAGTTCCCTACCTCCCCCTTGTGGGGAGGTCGGACCGAAGGTCCGGGCGGGGGTCCGAAAAGAGCCGCTTCCAAGCGGCTCTTTTCGAATCAAGAAGTGACCCCAACTCCCTGGTTCACCTCTTCAAATTCACCACGATGACGCCCCCTAGCGCCAGCGCGCCGCCAAGCAGGCCGAGCAGCATCGGGACTTCGCCCAGCCAGAAGAAGCCGATCAGGGCGGACATGGGAGAGACCAGATAAAGGAAGTTCGAGGCACGCGCCGCAGGCAAGCGCGAAAGCGCCGTCGCCCAGGCGGCATAGGCGATCAGGCTCGGCACGACGCCGAGATAGATGACCGCGCCCAGCCCCGCCATATCGGCGACCGCCGCCTGCGAAAAAGCTACCGGCAGGAAGGGCGCCAGGCAGAGCGCGCCGAGCACCATATTCGAGGCCGCAATGGTCAGTGGATGGTGGCGGGCGAACAGCGGCTTCTGGACGATGGTGTTGACGGCCGAACAGAGCGCCGATCCCAGCACCAGGAGCGCACCCGTGTCGAAATGCAGGCCCTGTCCGTCGGCCATGGCGATAATGCCGATGCCGCTGAAGGAAATGGCAGTACCGACCCAGGCCATCGTCGAGAATCGTTCGCCGAGCAGCGCCATCGCCATGATGGCGGTGAAGATCGGGCTGACATTGATGATGAATCCGGCAGCACCGGCCGAAACCGTCAGTTCGCCGAAATTGAGCATGGCGGTGTAGAGCGCGACGAAAACGGCGCCGCCAAAGGCAAGGCGCCACAACTCGCCTATCCGCGGCAGCGTCGGCCGCCTGACAGCAAGGAAGATCGCCGCAGGTACCGCGGCGATGGCAAAGCGCAGGGCGCCGAGTTCGAGCGGCCCGAACGCGGCGAGGCCGGCCCGGATCGCCGGAAAGGCGGAGGCCCAGCCAATCACCGTCAGCGCCACCGCTACGGCCGCGGTGGTGTCCATCCGCTGTGCTGGATTCAACGTGCTCGTCATTGCCCTCGTCACATCGTCCTCCCGTTCTTTCGCCTCTCGATGGGGACAAAACCCATTTTCGGGCCAATTGACAAACGACCAAATCGAGGATCAGCTGTGACTATGGATCACAGCTTAGACGGCATCTTGCCGCTCGAGACACTGCGCGCCTTCGATGCAGCGGCACGCACGGGGAGTTTTTCGGCAGCCGCGCAGAGGCTCCACCTTACCCATGGCGCTGTCAGCCGGCAGATTGCCAAGCTGGAGGACTGGCTTGGCCTGAAGGTTTTCGAACGCGCGGCGCGCGGCGTGACGCTGACGAACGAAGGCAATCGCCTGCATCTCAGGACCACAGAAGCCTTCGCGTTGATCTCGGTCAATTCGGACCGTTGGGTTGAACCGCGCGGCACCGCAGTGGTGCGGCTGGCTTCGATCCCTTCGGTGAGCGGCTTGTGGCTGATGCCACGCATGGCGGCGCTTGAGAATGATCCCACCCGCCTGCGCATCGTGCTGGATGTCGACAACCGCCAGGCCGATCTCGCCGACGAAGGCATCGATCTGTCGGTGCGCTGCGGACGCGGCCGCATCCCGGGCCGCGTTTCGATGCAGTTGTTCGAGGAGTATCTGTTTCCGATCGCCTCGCCGAGCCTCGCGCCGGAGATCGGCTGCGGCGACCCGGCCCGGCTGCTCAAATTCCCGCTGATCAACGATTCCGACGCATCCGGCTGGCGCGCCTGGTTCGCCGCGCAGGACATGGATTACCGGCCGCGCCCGCAGGACCGCCGCTTCGAAGACTACAATCTGGTGCTCGATGCCGCCGCACACGGCCTGGGCATCGCCCTGGCGCGCCCGCCGCTCACCGAACACCAGATACGGTCGGGGCGCGTAGTGGCCGTCGACGATCGTGTTGTGCTCAATCCCGTTTCCTACTGGCTCGATCGTCCCGCCGGAAGGCCCCGCGCCGCTGCCGCCGACCTGTCGCGCCGCATCGCGGCGCAGGCCGGTGTGTCGGCGGAAAAGATCGAACACTTCATCGAAGCCGACACGTAGGTTTCAGAGCAGTTCACCGTTTCACGGAAACGGCGAACCGCTCTATGTCTTTGTTTTGCGCAATTCCATAGGGAAAGCGCTACGCGCTTTTCCCGGGAAAACCGTACACACTTGCTTTAGCGAATGGCCAACCAGACAAATGCAATGAGCGCGGCAACCAGCAGGCCCGTTGCGATGGGGCCGATGCCGACCGCGCCTTGTTCGCGATTCCCCGGTGCGGCTCCCTTTGGTTGGCCGCTCATGCACCCCGGCACCACATTGTCGGCTGACGCCTTTTGCACGACGGATACCCGGGGCGAGACGAACGCCGGCCACGAGAGCGGCGCGGGCCGTGCAGCCCCACCGTCTTCGGCTCTTGTGACCGCCACTGGCACGCCGCGCTGAGCCTCGTCGCCTGGCGACGCCTGCTTACGCGCCGAAATCTCGGAAACGGCCTTTCCGGCGGTGTCCATGTCCGGCTCCATCGCCGCCTGATAGGCCCGCACGATCTGCGGTGCGGCCAATTGCTGCGACGTCTCGGCCGACGCGGGCGGCAGGGCCGCCAACGCTTCCAAGGCCGGTTGCGGGCGCAAGACCGGTAGCGGCGGTCGCAAGGCCACCTTGACCAGCGCTGCCTTGAGCGCATCGGGTTTCGCCGACGGCACCGCCTGCGGCGTCATCGCCTCCTTGAGCAAGGAAGCCGGCCGAGCGGAAGAAATGTCCATGATGTCCCCACCAATGGTACTCTTCGGCTCATCAAATAGGATATCAGCATTGCCTCGAGCTTGTCCCATGCTTGACCTTGCCGGCAATTTGTGGCGATGAACTCGGCATGAAGCTCGGCACCAAAGCATGATGAACCGTTTCGAAGGCCCCGGCGGCAAGGAAGCCCGTATCCGCTATCTCGACGGCGACTTCCAGGTGACGAGCCCCGGCGCGTTCGTGCGCTGCGCCGTGACCGGCGAAAGCATTCCGCTCGATGAGCTGAAGTACTGGAGCGTCGAGAGGCAGGAGCCCTACATCAACGCCGCGGCCTCATTGCGCCGCGAGATCGAGGCGCATCCGGAATTGCGCAAGCGAAGCTGAGCAAATCCCGGAATGCGCAGCGGTTTCTATCCGCCGTTGCGTAAAAACCAAGAAGCAGAGCGGGTCGGCGATTCCATCGAAGGCTGAACGCCTTAGCCCTTAAGCTTAAGCTTAAGCTTACGCTGGCGCCAGGCATCGAGCGTCTCCTCGATGATACGTTCGGGAACGTGGTCGAGCTCGAAGACCGCGTCGATTTCCAGCACGTCGAGACGATCGAGAAAGTCCTTCGAAGCGCCGTGGCGCAGCCGGGCGGCATCCTTGGCCGTGGTGATGAGGCCGAGCCCTTCGGCGCGCGCGGTGGCCGCCAGTTCGGCAAGCTCATCCTCGGCGTAGAAATGATGATCCGGAAACGGCCGCTTCAAAGCCACCTCGCCGCCGGCCTCCTCTACCGTGTCGAAGAATTTCTCGGGGTGGCCGATGCCGGCGAAGGCAAGATAGCGTTTGCCGGCGAGGCGTTCCTTGCCGCTCGGCTCGGTGTGAGCCTCGAAGATCGGCCGGCCGGCGCGCGCCGCCTGGCGCACCACCGCGTCGGCGGCGGTGCCGTCACCCATCTTCAGCAACCCGCTGGTGAAGACCAGCTGATCGACGACCCTGGCCCTGAGCGGCCCGCCCGGGATGACACGGCCGTTGCCAATGCCGTACCGCGCATCGACGACGACCAGCGCATAGTCGATATGGATGCGCGCGCTCTGGAAACCGTCATCCATGATCAGGAAATCGCAGCCATGATTTTCCATGAGCAGTCGGGCGCCGGCGGCGCGGTGCGGCGTCACTGCCACGGGCGCGTGTTCGGCCAGCAGCAGCGGCTCATCACCGACATGCCTGGCGCTGTCGTGTTTGATGTCGACGACATGCGGCTCGGCGAAGGAGCCGCCATGGCCGCGCGAGAGGAAACCGGGTTTGAGCCGCATGCGCCTGGCGTGTTCGGCCATGGCGATCGCCACCGGCGTCTTGCCCGTTCCGCCGACGGTGAAATTGCCGATGCACAGAACCGGCGCTTCGATCTTCTCGCGCCTGGCCCGCCGCATGCCACGTCCGGCGACAAATGCATAGGCTGCCGACAGCGGCGACAGCGCGAAAACGCGCCAGTCCGGCTCCTCCCACCAGAATGGCGGTGCTTCGGAGGCCATTTTAGCGCCCGTTCGCGCCCTTCAGGCGCGCCTTGACGACCAGTGGCTGGATGTAGGGCTCAAGCGACTTCAGCGTGCGCGCCAGCGCGCCGCGCATCTCATCGACGGTCGCGGCGCCGGCCGCCATCATCTCATGGCGTGCGACTTCGTTGGTGAGCAGGAAGTTGACCGCACCGGCCAGCATGTCGCGGTCGCGCACCAGCTTGGCGCCGCCGCTGTCGAGCAGGCGCTGGTAGGCCTCGCGGAAATTCTGCACGTTGCGTCCGGCAAGGACCGCCGTCTCGAGCATCGCTGGCTCGAGCGGGTTCTGGCCGCCTTCGGAGGTGAGCGAACGGCCGACAAAGGCGATCTCGGTCATCCTGAGATAGAGCCCCATCTCGCCGATCGTATCGCCGAGCAAGATGTCAACGTCGGGCCCGATCCTGTCGGCCTTGCTGCGCCGCGCGACCTTGAGGCCCATGCCGGAAATCTGCTCGGCCAGGGCCCCGGCGCGGTCGGGATGGCGCGGGACGACGATCGTCAGCAGGCCGTGGTGACGCTTGTGCAGCATCGCATGAACCTCGGCGGCAACAACTTCCTCGCCGTCATGGGTCGAGATCGCCGCCCAGGTCGGACGGCCGCCAATCTGCCGCTGCAAGGTGGCCAGCGCCCGTTCGTCGACGGGCGGCGGGTTGGTGTCGACCTTGAGATTGCCGGAAACGGTTACCGGCCGGGCGCCGAGCGCGCGGAAACGCTCGCCGTCGACATCGGACTGGGCAACGACATGGGCAAGGTTCTCGAACAGCGCCTCGGCGATGTTGGGGCGCTTCTTCCAGGACGTGAAGGAGCGGTCGGACAGCCTGCCATTGACCAGAACCTGCGGCACGTGGCGGGCGCCAAGCTCGAGAATCGTCATCGGCCAGATCTCCGATTCGGCGATGATCGCCAGATCCGGCTTCCAGTGGTCGAGGAAACGGCTGACCGCCGGCTTGAGGTCGAGCGGCACATACTGGTGGATGATGCGGTCGCCCAATCTCTCGTCGGCGACCTTGGCCGACGTTACGGTGCCGGTCGTCAGCACGATATTGACGCCGTAGTCGAGTATGCTCTCGACCAGGGGAACGACAGCTATGGTTTCGCCGACGCTCGCGGCGTGGATCCAGATAACAGGCCCATCGGGGCGAGGCCGGCCGGCGACGCCGTAGCGTTCGCGGCGGCGGTTGCGGTCTTCCTTGCCGCGCGAGGTGCGCCAGGCAACATAGGGTCCGACCAGCGGATAGGCGACAGCGCCCGCCAAACGATATGCCGTCAGCATGGTACGCGCCCAGCGACCGCTCATCGCGGGGCATCCACGAGACGGTAGGCCTCGGCGGTCGCGGCATTGAGCGAGGCCGTCACTTCGAGGCGCTTGCGCTCCATCTCGGCGTCATCGGCATTGGCCGGCACGAAAACCGGTGTACCGATGATGATGGACGAGCGGCCGAACGGCAGGTTGATGGTCGTCTTGTCCCAGCTCTTCTCCAGCACCTTGCGGCGGCTGGTGGCAATGGCCGCCGGCAGGATCGGCCGGCCGGAGAGCCGCGCCAGGAGCACGATGCCAAGCCCCGCATCGCGCGGCGTGCCATGGGGGATGTCAGCGATCATGGCGACGTTCTTGCCGGCGACGAGCGACTTTTTCAGGGCGATCAGCGCCTTGGCGCCGCCCTTGTCGAGATGTTTGGCATTATCGCGCCCGCCGGAGCCGCGTACGGCCTCGATGCCGAATCTCTCGATCATCAGGGCGTTGAGTTCGGCATCGGCACTGCGCGACACCATGGCGACGAGCGGCCTGCCCTTGGGGTAGTAGGCCGGCGTCAACAGATGCTGGCCGTGCCAGAGCGCAATGATGCCGGGCTCGAATTGGGCATAGGCACCGCCGGTCAATTTCGCCGATCCGTCGACGACGCGGTTGGTCAGGCGCACCAGCCGAACGAACTGCGCCAGCAGGCCGACGATGATGTTCTTGACGAATCGCGACTGCGCCAGCGGCTTGCGGATCCTGCGCCAGAAGGCCTTGGTGGCGCGGCTGCGGCCCCTGCCCGTCGGCGTAGCCTGGCCGGGCGGCGCTTTCGCCAGATCATTATCCATCGAAGTCAACCGACAGCCTTGTGGTCGGGGTCCAGGAGCCGATGCAGGTGCACGACGAAATAACGCATATGGGCATTGTCCACGCTGGCCTGCGCCTTGGCTTTCCATGCCGTATGGGCGGATTGATAGTCGGGATAGATGCCGACGATGTCGAGCGCGTCAAGATCGCGGAATTCGGTGCCGCCAAGCTTCTTCAGTTCGCCGCCGAACACCAGGTGCAAAAGCTGTTTCTTTCCGTCTTCCGCGGCCATTTCGGTCCTTCACATATTGTGAGTTTGTGACAGGTCTAGACCAAAGCCGCCGACTTTGGAACCTTCGATAATGCTTTCAATCATCCAGTCCGGCAATGACGCCCACGAGCACCGCCAGCAGTTCACCGCTGCCGGCGGCGAGCGCGCCGTGGCGGGTCACCTCGCCGGCATAGAGCGGCGCGCGGCCATGCGGGTCGAGCAACTGGCCGCCCGCCTCGCGCAGGATAAGGTCGGCGGCGGCGATATCCCAGTCGTGCGCGTTCGGCTTTACGAAAGTGGCATCGAGCGTGCCGTTGGCGATCATTGCCAGGCGATAGGCAAGCGAAGGGCTGTAGGGCGCCCGCTTCAGCCGTTCCTGCCAGCCGGCCGGTATCCTGTCGAGCAACTGCTTCAATCCGGAAATTTCGGCCTTGTCGCCGGGCTGGCGCACCGCGATGCGCCTGCCGTTACGGAAGGCGCCCTGACCAGGCAGCGCCCAGTAAGTCTCGTTAAGCGCCGAACACTCGAGCACGCCGGCAAGCGAACGGCCATGCTCCACGACGGCGACGCTGACACACCAGGTGCGCTGGCCTTCCAGGAAGCCGCGGGTGCCGTCGATCGGATCGACGACAAAGGTTCGGCGCGCCGAAAGCCGCACTGGATCGTCGACCGTCTCCTCGGAGAGCCAGCCATAATCCGGTCGCGCCGCAAGCAGGGTCTGGCGCAAATACGCATCGGCGGCGTGATCGGCCTCGCTGACCGGCGACGTGCCGCCTTTCATCCAGACTTGCGGACTGTTGCCGAAGTAGCGCATCGCGATGGCACCCGCCTCGCGGGCAGCATCGCGCAGCAGCGGCAGATCCTCCGTGGCGCCGGTCGTGGTCAGATCATGCTCCGGCAAGGGTCATGCCTTCGATCAGCAGCGTGGGGGCAGCGGTGCCGAAATTGCGATCGAGGTCGCTTGCCGGCACCATGTTGAGGAACATCGTCTTCAGGTTGGAGGCGATCGTGACTTCGGCCACGGGATAGGCAAGCTGGCCGTTGTCGATCCAGAACCCCGAAGCGCCGCGGCTGTATTCGCCGGTCACCATGTCGACACCTTGCCCGAACACCTCGGTGACGTAGAAGCCGGTCTTGAGTGACGCAATCAGTTCTTCTGGCGAGCGCTCACCCGGCTCGATGGCAAGATTGGTCGAAGACGGCGAGACAGAGGAACCGCTGCGCGAACCGCGTCCATTGGTGACGAGACCCAGTTCCCGCGCCGCCGAGGTGGACAGGAACCAGTGGTTGAGCACGCCGTTCTCGACCATGAAAAGCTTGTCGCCTTCGACGCCTTCGCCGTCGAACGGACGCGAGGCCTGGCCGCGCCGCCTCAGCGGCTCGTCGGTGACGGTAATGGCCGATGCAGCCACCTTTTTGCCCATCATGTCGCGCAGGAACGACGTCTTGCGCGCGACGGCAGCGCCGTTGATGGCGCCCGCGAGATGGCCGGCAATGCCGCGCGCCACGCGCGGATCGAACACCACGTCGACCGGTCCGGTCGCGGCCTTGCGCGCGCCGAGCCGGCGCACGGCGCGTTCCCCGGCCTTGCGGCCTATGTCTTCCGGCGCATCCAGGTCGGCAAAATGCTGGCGCGAGGAGAATTCATAATCGCGCTCCATGCCGGTACCCTCGCCGGCGATGACGCTCGTGGAGCGCGAGAAGCGCGAGGCGACATAATGGCCGAGGAAGCCGTGCGAGGTGGCCAATACCAGCCCTCCGAGCCCGGCGCTGGCATTGCTGCCCGCCGAATTGGTCACGCCTTTGACGGCCAGAGCCGCCGCTTCCGCGGCCAGTGCCGCTTCCTTCAACTGGTCGGCCGATACTTCTGTTGCATCGAACAGGTCGAGATCGCGCGTCTGCCTGGCCAGCAGCGCCGGATCCGCGAGGCCCTGGTTGGGATCTTCGGGAGAGACCATGGCCATGGCGACGGCACGTTCGGCAAGCGCCTTCGGGTCGGACGCGGCAGTAGCGGAAACACTTGCCACCCGCTGGCCGACAAAGACACGCAGCGAAACGTCGTCGCCTTCCGAGGCCTCGGTGTTTTCGACCTTGCCCAGCCGCACCGACACACCGGTCGAGCGGCCACGCACCGCGACGGCATCCGCGGCATCGGCGCCAGCTTTTTTGGCAGCCTCGACCAGGGCCGCGACGCGGTCGGTCAATCTTGATGCGTCCGATATATCGCTCATGCGCGTGATCCTGCTGTTGCGGCTGGCCCGAGAGCCGCCGTCCCCCATCTATTGTTCCGGTCCGGCTTGTGCAATGGCACAAGCTTCAATCAAAATGCATCGGTTCAGCCGCCCATCGCGAAGCGCGGCACCGCATCGCCAGCACGGAGCATTTCCAATGACGCCTTTCCATCTTGCCTTCCCGGTCCGTGATCTCGATGAAACACGCGCTTTCTATGGCGAGGTGCTGGGTTGCGCCATCGGCCGCTCTTCGGAGACCTGGGTCGATTTCGACCTGTTCGGCCACCAGATGTCGGCGCATCTGCGGCCACCGGCCGCGCCGGCTGCCAGCGACGGCAAGGTCGACGGCATGGCGGTGCCGATCCCGCATTTCGGCGCCGTGCTTTTGATGGATGACTGGCAGCGGCTTGCCGCGCGGCTGGAAGCACGCGCCGACATAGACTGGCTGGAGCGGCCGATGATCCGCTTCAAGGGAGAGCCCGGCGAACAGGCGACGCTGTTCATCCGCGATCCCTCGGGCAACGCGCTGGAATTCAAGGGCTTTCGTTCGCTGGAGCAGATTTTCGCGCATTGACATGGTGCAAGCCGTGGCGCGCGGACTCAGGACCCGGCAACAGGCGTCCAGATCACATCCTCGATTTTTTGCGCGCCCGTGGCCAGCATCGCCAGCCTGTCGAAGCCGAGCGCGATGCCGCTGGCCTGTGGCATGACCGCGAGTGCCGCGAGAAAATCCTCGTCCAGCGGATAGCGCTCGCCATAGACGCGCTCTTTCTCGTCCATTTCCATGATGAAGCGCCGGCGCTGCTCCTCGGCGTCCGTCAACTCGCCGAAGCCGTTGGCAAGTTCGACGCCGCAGCAATAGAGCTCGAAGCGCTCGGCGACGCGGGGGTCGCGTGGGCTCGGTCGCGCCAGAGCCGCCTCGGCGACCGGGTACTCGCAAAGGATGGTCGCGCGGCCGATACCGAGATTGGGCTCGATCTTCTCCACCATCACCCGGCTGAACAGGTCGGCCCAGCCGTCGTCGGGCGCGGTACGCAGGCCGGCACCGATCAGGGCCTGATGGAGCGAATCGCGGTCGGTGATGCCGTCGGCGCTGACCGTCGCAAGCAGATCGATCCCGGCATGGCGCGCGAAGGCGTCCGCCACCGTCAGCCGCTCCGGCTCCGCGAAAGGATCGCAGTCGCGGCCGCGAAAGCTGAAGCGCGTGGCCCCTGCCCTTGTCGCGGCCAGCGCCAGCAGATCCGCGCAATCCCGCATCAGGCTCTCATAGGCTTCGCCGACCCTGTACCATTCGAGCATGGTGAATTCGGGATGGTGCAAAGGGCCACGCTCGCGGTTGCGATAGACCGGGCCGAAGCTGAAGATCCTGGTCTCGCCGGCAGCGAGCAGCTTCTTGCAGGCGAATTCCGGCGACGTGTGCAGATAGAGCGGCTTGCGCTGCCCGTCCGGCGCGACCGCCTCGGTTGCGAAGGCCGCCAGATGCGCCTCGTTGCCGGGCGATATCTGCAGGGCCGATGCCTGCACCTCGATGAAATCGCGACGGGCGAACCAGTCGCGCAAGGCGGCGGCAAGGCCGTTGCGCAGCATCAGGCGCGAACGGCGATCGGCATGCACATGCGGCGTCCACCAGGGCGAAGCGGCGGTCATGGGCGGTTTGAAGGCGCGCTGGTTCGCGTTGGGGGCTGGCGGTTCGCGCCGAGATGCGCTAGGCCCCCATCCAGCGCCGCGCAAGCCGGCAAACGCCCGTCAACTCTCGCAGGATAAAAAACCGTGGTGAAAGTCATCGCCAGTTCGCTCCGCAAAGGCAATGTCGTCGACAAGGACGGCAAGCTTTATGTGATCCTCTTTGCCGAAAACATCCACCCAGGCAAGGGCACGCCCGTGACGCAGCTCGACATGCGCCGCATCGGCGACGGGGTGAAGGTTTCGGAACGCTACCGCACCACCGAACAGGTGGAGCGCGCCTATGTCGAGGAGCGCGAGCACACCTTCCTCTACGCCGACGGCGAAGGCTATCACTTCATGAACCCCGAGACCTACGACCAGGTGGCGGTGTCGGAAGCCGTCGTCGGCGATGCCGCCCCCTATTTGCAGGAAGGCATGCCGGTTCAGGTCTCCCAGTTCAACGGCATCGCCATCTCCCTGGTGCTGCCGCAGCGGGCCACCTTCGAAGTGGTCGAGACCGAGCCCACGACCAAGGGCCAGACGGCGTCCTCTTCCTACAAGCCCGCCCTGCTCTCCAACGGCGTGCGCACCGCCGTGCCGCCGCATATCGCGCCAGGCACCCGCGTGGTGGTGATGACGGCCGATGGGTCCTATGTGGAGCGCGCGAAGGACTGAGGCGAACTCTTACGTCTACCCGGAAGCCAGCGCCGCCTCACTGTTTGAAACAGTGTTCGCGATGCCATTGCAGGAAGCGAGGATGTGGGCGCTCGACCTGCCGACGGGGTGGAAGCGCGCGGCGGCTCCTGTTTATGAATCCCTGCACACTCTCCAGGTCGTTAACCTGCCTTGATACCAGTATTTCCAGATCATCGGACAGGCTGATCAATCCGCGATCGAACATCCAATGCGCTGTGCCGGATAGCGCGATGCCATTGTTGACGATGTCGGGTCCGTTCTTTTCAACCGGTCGAATGTGGGCGGCAGAAACTTCCGCCCGGCCGCCGCCATTTATCAACTTGAGACCTGAGATCGCGCAACGCTCGTCATAGGCGCGCAAGACAACGCGACGAAAAATGCGATCCCGCACAATTCGCGATCCGATATAGCTTACACGACTACGGCCCTCCTCGAACTGGAATGGAGCCTTTTCGTCCTGAAACCCGGATGAAATGCCGATCTGATCCACACGTGGCAGCAACGGCTCATGGTCGTCAAAGCCCAGATCGATAATGCGATTGAAGTCGCTTGGACTGATTGGTCGGACGGCCGATTGGGCGCGAGCAGAAATCCTTCCTTGGTCGTTAAGCAGGCCGCGTTCAACGAGACCATCCGTCCCATTGAAGGGAACAGGAGTGGCCAAATCGAGGTAGGTTCCCGGCTCAATCAGAGCCAGATACATACCAAGCGCTACTGGATCTGGGAGAACCTGCTGGACCTTGGCTACGGCGAAATAGCCACGGGTATCGTCTACTTTGCTAGGTTCGTAGTAGATGATCCAGTCACCGACGCATGCTTCCACACGACGCAGATACTGGCTAGGAAACTGATATCGCTCAGCGGGACTGTCATCGTAGATCGAATCTGACCGGTGAATGAAGACCCCGAATCCCATTATCTTCCTGCAGCTTGGGGGATACCCGTGGAGATGTAGCACCAAAACTCGATCTTGGGAGCTTACTCTACCTTGAGAAACTCCCCTCTCCGATAAACTTCCCCGGATTTTTACAGAGCTGTCGCAAATGGCTCGCGCAGTTCGTCCTTTGGGTGAAGAAGGAGAACGCCAATGAGAAAGCTTATCGTCACCGAATTCATCAGCGTCGATGGCATCGCCGAAGTCGAGAAACTGCCTGGCGTGACCTGGAACGACGAGATGAACAGGTTCAAGGAGGACGAGCTGGCTGACAGCGGCGCCATGCTTTTGGGACGCACAACCTACGAGATTTTCGCCGGCTCGTGGCCGAGCGAAACCGGAGACTTCGCCGACCGGTTCAACGCGCTGCCGAAATACGTCGCGTCCAGCAGTTTGAAGGTGCTCGACTGGAAACCGGCCGAGCTGCTCAGGGGGCCGCTGCCGGAGGCGGTCAGGACACTGAAGCTAGGTAGCGGCGGCAACATCTATGTGCATGGCAGCCTCAGCGTCGCACAGGAACTGTTGCGCCATGGTCTGGTCGACCGCGTCAGGCTGCTGAGCTACCCCGGCACCGTTGGCCAAGGCAAAAAGCTGTTTCCGGCCGGCGATCCGGTGTCGCTTGAGTTGATTTCCGCCAAGCCATTCAGCAATGGGGTGGTGGCGCTGGAGTATGCGCCGGTGCTGGCGAAATCGTAATCGGTTAGAGTGCCCTTCTTCCAGAGAGGACTGGAGGGCGCCTGGCTTTCGGGATCAAAACTATAGCGGTGACGTGAGGCAACGTGTGGACCTCGCGTCACCCGGTCTGCTTTCCCCGTCTTTGCTCGACAGCAGCACTTTCCCTAGCCTCCACAACCCTCTCCACCTCGCGCTTCAGCTGGTCCTTGATATCCGCCGTCTCGGTCATCAGGACCTCGATCTTGAGGAAGTCGAGCACGCGGTATTTGGACACCGCCGGGCGGATCAGGATGTCGGGCTGGCACTGCTTCAGCTTGTTGGCGATGATCGACTGCATCATCAATTGAGTGGCGCCGAACATCAGGTCGACGGAGGTCGGCCGCCTGTGGTCGGCCTCTTCCGGCGCGCCGACCACGTCGACGCCGATGATGATGTCGGCATCATCCTCGATAAGGTCGAAGGGCACGGGGTTGTAGATGCCGCCGTCGATCAGCAGCCGGCCGTCGCGCATCACCGGGCGGAACACGGCAGGAATGGCCGCTGACGCCGCGAGCGCCGAATGCAGGTCGCCTTCGGCGAACACGGCCAGCTTGTGGCCGAAATAGTCCGTCGCCGTCACCTTCAGCGGGATTTTCAGCTCGGCGAAGGTTTCGGGAATGGCTTCGGGCAGGAATGCCTTGAGGATGCGTTCGACATTGAACTGGCTGACGCGGATGCCGGCCTGCATGGCCTCGGCGATCGTGCCGGGCCGCGCCCGCCACATGCGGCTCGCCACCTCGGCGCGACGGCCGAGGATCGAGCGGGCATAATCATGGATGTCCTTGCCGGTCATGCCGGAGGCCATGCCGGCGCCCATGATGGCGCCGATCGACGAGCCGGCGATTGCGACCGGCCTGATGCCCAGTTCGTCCAGCGCCTCGATGACATGGATGTGCGCCAGACCGCGCGCGCCGCCGCCGCCAAAGGCGATGCCGAAGGTGAGGCTCATCCCTTGTTGGCTCCGGCCAAGGGCGGTCCGACGACCATGATGGTCGGCTCGGCCGACAAAAGCTTCTTCGCCGCGGCCTTGACCTGGTCGAGTGTCACTGCGTTGATGAGGCCGGTGCGGCGCTGAATGTAATCGACGCCGAGGTCGTCGAGCTGCAGCTCGACCAGGGTCGCGGCGATGGCGCTGGAGGAGTCCAGGTTGTTGATGGCGTAGGCGCCGATCATGTATTTCTTGGTTGCCGCCAGTTCCGCGTCGGTCGGGCCGTCTTCGGCAAGCCGCTTGACCACGTCCCGCACGATGCCGAGGGTTTCGGCGGCCCGGTCCGATCGCGTGCCGGTGGTGACGATCAGCGCGTCGGCATGATCCTGGTTGATCAGCGAGGAATTGACGCTGTAGGCCAGCCCGCGCTTCTCGCGCACCTCCTGGAACAGGCGCGAGGTGAAAGTGCCGCCGCCGAGGATCTCGTTCATCAGAACCGCGGGGAAGAAATCCGCCGCCTTGCGCTTCACGCCGGGCCAGGCAAGCTGAAGCGAGGTCTGTGGCAGGTCGTAGTCGACCTCGATATGCCGCGCCAGATTCGGCTCGACGTCGGCAACCGGAGCGAGCGCCTGGTTCTGCGGCAGGTTGCCGAACACCATGTCCAGTTTCTTCTTCAGCATTTCCGGGTCGATGGCGCCGACCACCGCGACATGCAGCCCGCTCCGCGCGAAGACCGCCTTGTGCAGCGCCTTCAGATCGTCCCGTGTGATGGCGGCGATGCTCTGCCTGGTGCCCTGATCGGAGCGCGAATAAGGATGATCGCCATAGAGCGCGCGCGCCCATCTGTCCTGCGCGATCGTGTCGGGGTCGTTCTCTCCGGCGATGATGCCGGACAGGATCTGAGCGCCGATGCGATCGATCGGCGCCTGGTCGAAACGCGGCTCGTTGACCGCCAGCCGCAGCAGGTCGAACGCCTCGTCGCGCTGCTCGGCCAACATGCGCATGGAACCGTAGATGCCGTCGCGGGTCTCCTCGAAGCTCATCTCGGCGCCGGCGTCGTCGAGCTTCACCTGGAAGGCGTCGCTGTCCAGAGGGCCTGCGCCTTCGTCGAACAGACCGGTCATCAGATTGGCCAGCCCTTCCTTGCCCGGCGGATCCTGCGTCGAGCCGCCCCCAAAGACGAAACGGATGGCCACCATCGGCACCGAATAGTCTTCGACCAGCCAGGCGGTGACGCCCTTGGGGGAGGTGACCTGCTGGATGTCCATGGCGCGGGCGGCAAGCGCCGGCAGGACCAGGAAGAAGATGGAAAGGAGCAAAGTGACAAGCGCTGCGCGTGCCCTCCCTTCTCCCCGTTTGGGAGACGGGAAAGAGCCGTGTTGCTCGCTCTTCATCATCAATTCCCCGCCTGTTGCTGCGGCAAGAGATAGCCGGTCGTCGACCGGGCCAGCACCAGATAGCGCGCGGCGACGGCCTTGATCTCGCCGGGAGTGATGTTGCGGATGCGCTCCGGCCATTGCTCGATGTCCTGCACATTGCCGCCGGTGGCAAGCTCGGCGCCATAGATATTGGCCATCGAATCCTGTTTGTCGCGGGCGAAAACCATCGAGCGGACATAGCGGTCCTTGGCCTTGTCCAGCTCCTTGACGGTGACGCCTTCCCTGGCGATGCGCACGACCTCCGCGTCGACGGCCGCCTCGACATCGACGAGCCTGGCGTCGCCGCGCGGCGTGCCATAGACGGTGAAGTTGGTGTCGTCCAGCATGGTGCCCTGGAAATAGGCCCCGGCGTTGGAAGCGATGCCTTGCCTGACCACCAGCGCCTGATACAGCCGGCTGCGGTTGCCGCCGCCCAGTATTTCCGCCAGCAGGTCGAGCGCCTCGGCTTCGCCGGGCTTGGCCGTGTGGTAGGACGGCACCACCCATTGGGTGGAGAAATTCGGCACGCTGACGCGGGCGTCGGACAGCGTCACCGTGCGCCTGGTGTTCTGCTCCGGCTCGACCGGGCGGACGCGCGGCGGCAGGTCGGGCCCGCGCGCGATCTTGCCGTAGGTTTTCTCGGCCAGAGCCTTGACCGTGTCGGGCTCGACGTCACCGGCCACGATCAGCACCGCGTTGTTGGGCTGGTAGTATTTGTTGTAGAAGGCGATGGCGTCGGTGCGGTTCAACTGCTCCATCTCCTGCATCCAGCCAATGACCGGAATTCGGTAGGGCTGGTTCTGCCACAGCGTGGCGTCGAGTTCCTCTTCGAGCACCGCCTCGGGACTGTTGTCGATGCGCGAACGGCGCTCCTCCAGGATGACGTCGCGCTCGGTCTTGATGACATCGTCGGTGAGGATGAGGTTGCGCATGCGGTCGGCCTCGAAGCTCATCATCAGCTCGAGCGCCGACGGCGCCACCGTCTCGTGGAAGGCGGTGTAGTCGTAGGAGGTGAAGGCATTGTTGGAGCCGCCTATGTCGGAGACGGCGCGGTCGAACTCGCCGGCGGCGTGATTGGCCGTCGCCTTGAACATCAGATGCTCGAAGAAATGGGCGATGCCGGATTTGCCTGGCGGCTCGTCGGCGCTGCCCACCTTATACCACACCATATGGGTGACGATCGGTGAGCGATGGTCGGGAATGACGACCACTTCCATGCCATTGTCGAGCAGAAAATCCGTTACCTTGAACTCGGCCGGCCGCTTGTCGGCGGCGAAGGTCGCCGGGGCCAGTCCGGCAATGACCAAAGCCAGCGATGTGGCCAAGAGCGTCTTGCGCAGCCATTCAGCCTGAAATGTCATCAATGGCTCCGGTTTCTCATGACGGACGATAGGCGGCGAGCCGATGTTGTGAAAGTGAATTGTTGATTACTGGCATGGCACGACCTGCTCCCCTGGGAAGAGGGCTCGCATTCCATCTTCGCCCGCAAATGAAGCTTAACTCAGGCGGCCTCGACAAGCCGGATCAGCGTCTCGCCATAGTGGCGCTCGTCGACAACTGAAAATCCCGGTCCCGGCTCGAAAGGCGCCGCCGCTGCCTCCTCGACCACGCACAGCGCGCCGGGACGCAGCCAGCCGCCTTGCTTGGCCGACCTCAGCGCGCGTTCGCCAAGACCCTTGCCGTAAGGTGGATCGGCGAAAACGAGGTCGAACGGCGCCAGCGTGCCGGCCTCGCCCAGAGCCGTCGCGTCGCGCCGGAATATCTTGGTGCGGCCGGTCAGGCCGAAGGCCTCGACATTGTCGCGGATCAGGCCGCGGCCTTCGGCCGACTCCTCGATGAAGACGCCATAGGACGCGCCGCGCGATAGCGCCTCGAGCCCGAGCGCGCCTGTGCCTGCGAACAGGTCGAGCACGCGCGCGCCCTGCAGCCGATCGGCAAAGCGATGCGCCAGCACATTGAAAACAGCCTCGCGGGTGCGGTCGGTGGTGGGGCGGATGGCGCTGCCGCGGGGCGTCGCCAGCGGGCGCCCGCGAAACTCGCCGCCGACGATCCTCATTTCGCCCTTGGACCCTTGGAACCGCCGCGCGGCCGCTCGCCGCCGCCACCCGGACGTTCGCCACGCGGCTTGCCGAACGGCTTGGGGCCGCCCGGCTTGCCGCCGGGCTTGCCATAGGCCGGCTTGAAAGACGCCTTGCGGGCCTTGGCCTCAGCGGCTTTGGCAGCGTCCGCTTCCGCCCTGCCCTTGCCGATTGGGCGCGCGCCCGGCGCCATCCAGACATTGGCCTTGCGCTGGCCGGGCGGCTCGATCGGCCGCTGCTCGCGCTCGGATTTCTTGCCGCCCGGTTTGCCGCCAAAACCACCGCGCGGCTTGTCGCCGAAGCTACCGCGTTCGGGTCTCGGGCCGCGGTCGCCAAAGCTTTTTTCCGGCCTCGCGCCTCTGTCGGGGCTGGTCGACAGTTTGCCCAGCGCCTCGTCACGGCTGCCTTCGCGGCGCTTGCGGTTCTTGATCAGGCCGCCCTCGCCGATCGGCCGGTGGTCACCCTCGCGCGAAAATCTCGGCCGCTCGGCCTCCTCGCGCCGCGGCTCGACCCGCCGCACCGGCAGGTTGGAAAACGGCTTTGTTATCTCGGCATCGAAATTGGCACCGGATTCCTCTATCAGGCGTTCGCCGAGCTGATCGCGCAACACCTTGCCCTTGATCTCCAGCACATGGCCTTCGGGGAGCTCGTCGAGCTGGAACGGGCCGTAGGAGATGCGGATCAGCCGCGTCACGTCGAGGCCGAGCGCGCCGAGAATGTTCTTGACCTCGCGGTTTTTGCCCTCGCGCAAGCCGATGGTCAGCCAGGCGTTCGAGCCTTGCTCGCGATCGAGGCTCGCCTCGATGGCGCCATAGAAGACGCCGTCCACGGCAATGCCTTCGCGCAAACCCGCAAGCGCACTTTCCTCGACCTTGCCATGGACGCGCACCCGGTAACGGCGCAGCCAGCCGGTGGCCGGCAGTTCGAGCACGCGAGACAGGCCGCCATCATTGGTCAGCAACAGCAGGCCTTCGGTGTTGATGTCGAGCCGGCCGATGGTCATCAGCCGGGGCAATTCAGCCGGCAGCACATCGAAGACGGTCTTGCGGCCCTCGGGGTCGCGGTTGGTGGTCACGACACCGGCAGGCTTGTGGAACAGGAACAGCCGAGTGCGCTCGATCGGCGGGATCTCCATGCCGTCGAGATGGATGATGTCGCCCGGCATCACATTGAAGGCCGGCGAAGACAGAACCCGGCCGTTGACCTTGACGCGGCCGGCCGCGATCAACTCCTCGGCGTCGCGGCGCGAGGCAAGCCCGGCGCGAGCCAGCCGCTTGGCGATCCGCTCGCCGGCTTCCTCGGGCGCCTCCGCAGGACGGGGACGGGACTTGAAACCGCCTTGCGGCCGGTCGGCAGCGAAATCGCGCTTCGGACGGTCTGCGAAATCGCGCTTCGGACGGTCAGAGAAGTCGGGCTTGGGCCGATCGGCAAAATCACGCTTAGGACGATCGAAGCGTCTTTCACCCGCCGCACCTTCAGCCGCCATTGGCCGCCCGCCGCGCGGTGTATAGGGCTTGCGCGGGCCTTCGTGGTTTTCATAAGACTTGCCTTGCGGACGCGGATCCTTGTTGAAGGGCCGCTCCGGGCGCCCGCCTTCGCCGCCTTCGCGCGGCTTGTACTCACGCTTCTGGGGCCGTTCGCCATCGGCGGCCATCGGCCGCTCGCCGCGCGGCGCGTAGGGTTTGCGCGGCCCTTCGTGCTTTTCGAAGGGCTTGCCGCCGTCGCCACGCTTGGCAAACGGTTTCTTGGCGCCGAAGGCTGGCTTCCCGCCTTTGCCGGCATCGCGCCCACGCGCGCCCGCCGGTTTCGGACCGCTTTTGCCCGGACCCTTCTGGCGCGGAGATTTCTTGTCGTTGTCGTCCATGTGGCCTTTGTCCGTTTGCGCTGCTACAGCGTGGCGCATCCTTTCGGGCGCGCAACGAACGCTGTAGCATTTTTGATTTGGCGCATGATCATTTCCGAAAACCGTACCCGATTTTCGAGGTTATGCGCTCAATAACAGGATCACCGTCGAGTGGCGAGGAGATAATCGGAATGGAAACCCGCGTGAAGCGGCCCGATTTCATGGCGCTGGCGCTGGAGGAGGCGCAAGCGGCAGCCTCGCGCGGCGAAGTGCCGGTCGGCGCCGTCATCGCCAGCGCCGGCACGGTCGTGGCCAGTGCCGGCAACCGCACCCGGGAGCTTGCCGATCCGACGGCCCATGCCGAGATGCTGGCCATCCGCGAAGCCTGCCGAAGGCTGTCGAGCGAGCGGCTCACCGGACACGATCTCTATGTGACGCTGGAGCCTTGCGCCATGTGCGCCGGCGCCATCTCCTTCGCCAGGTTGCGCCGGCTCTACTTTGGCGCCGCGGACGAAAAGGGCGGCGCGGTGGTCAACGGCGTGCGCTTCTTCGCTTCGCCGACCTGCCATCACACGCCCGACATCTATGCGGGCATCGCGGAGGCCGAATCGGCCCTGCTGCTGAAGGATTTCTTTCGGGAACGCCGCGACTGAACGGGGTGCGACACCCGTCAGCAAAGCAAATGCGCCCCGCTTTTACAGGGACGGCAGCCAGTCGAACCAGCCACCCTTCTTGCCTTCCGCCTCTCTCTTCAGGCGGCGTTCCTTTTTGTACTCGTCTTCGCCGAGTTCGTTTTGCGGCGCCGTGCCGGATGCGACGCGATAGGCAAGGGGCGGTTCGCTCAGATATTTGCGGGTATTCGGATCGCCCTGCTTGCTTTCGGCAAGGCGGCGCTGGATATCGGCGGCGCGGCCCTTGTCGGAATCGGCAGGCGTCCAACGCGGCGGGTGACTCGAGCCGGATTCTTCCATTGCCTTCTTCACCGAGGCGGGATCCGTCTGCACGTCGTCGACGATCTGCGACTGGTAGGACGGATCATCCTGGTGTGCGGTGGCGTCGGCGCGCAGGCGGGCACGGCGCTGCTCGGGCGATTCTGGCCATTCGGCGCTTGCGGTCTCGATGCTATCCTGTGGCGCCGGCAGCGTTTCCTTCTGACCAGGCGCGGGCTTCACCAGGGTGGGACGCGGCTTGTAATCGATGTGTTCCTTGCGCTTCGGCGCGAACGAAAAAGCGCCCGTGAGATCGCCGGCCAATTGTTCGCCGGCGGTCTTGTCGGTGCCGTAGGTCGGAGAACCGACACAGCCGGACAGAGCGAGCCCCGATGCGACAAGCGGCGCCAACAGCGCGAGGCGCGCGTTAAATCTCTCGGTCATGCCAAAAAGTCCCACTCTAGACAGCCTCTCGATCGCCGCCGGTCCCAAGGTCCGGTCCCCATCGTCCAAGCACTTGCGCCGAAAATCCGGCGACAATTTGTCTTCCGGAGTTTCGCGTGTTTACCTCAACCACTCGTTAAGGGCAACGCGCGGACGGATTTGCACCGACCGGCGTGGCATTTGTGCACCGATATGCCTGGCCTTCAAAGCCGGCCGAGCGCCCTAAGCTCATGCAGCACGGCGGCGTCGCGCGCCGAGACATCGGGAAAGGCAGGATCCTGCCCGACATCGGCGGTGTAACGCCACGACCGCGCGCATTTGACCAGGCCGCGGTCCTCGGCTTTTTCGATCACCACGGCGACGCCCTTGACGTCTTCGAGCGTGAAGGCGCCTTGTTGCACCTCGCCATGGGCGATGATGAGATCGCTGGTGATCGCCATTTCGGCCATGTCGACATCCGATATCGCCGCCTCGAGCGCCGCATCGTCGATGGTGACGACGGGAACCGCTTCCAGCGACGAGCCGATCACCTTCTGGGCACGCGCGATTTCCAGCGCACCGGTGACGACGCGGCGCACCTGCCGCACCTTACGCCATTTCTCCGCCAGCGCCTCGTTCTTCCAGTTTTCCGGGATCGCCGGGAACTGATCGAGATGCACCGAGACGGCATCGGGATGGCGGTCGAGCCAGGCCTCTTCCATGGTGAAGGGCAGCATCGGCGCCAGCCATCTCACCAGGCAGTCGAAAAGGTGGCGCACCACCTGCACCGAGGCCTTGCGCTTCGCGCTCGACGGCGCATCGCAGTAGAGCGCGTCCTTGCGAATATCGAAATAGAAGGCCGACAACTCGACCACCATGAAATCGAGGAGCGCACGGGTGATGCGCTTGAACTCGAAGGCATCGTAGCCCTGGCGCACCACCTCATCGAGTTCGGCGAGGCGATGCAGCATCAGCCGTTCCAGCTCCGGCATCCCTTCCAGCGGCACCTCCTCGCCATCGTCATGGGCGAGCGTGCCCAGCATCCAGCGGATGGTGTTGCGCAGCTTGCGGTAGGCGTCGATGTTGGTCTGCAGCACGTTCTTGCCGAGCCGTTGGTCTTCCCAATAGTCGGTCGTCACCACCCAGAGCCGCAGGATATCAGCGCCGGACTGCTTGATCACGTCCTGCGGGACGACGGTGTTGCCGAGCGACTTCGACATCTTGCGGCCGTCCTCGTCCATGGTGAAGCCATGCGTGACGACGGTATCGTAGGGCGCCCTGCCCCTGGTGCCGCAGCTTTCGAGCAGTGAGGAGTGGAACCAGCCGCGATGCTGGTCGGAGCCTTCGAGATAGACGTCGGCCGGCCATTTGAGATCGGGACGATCCTCCAGCGTGAAAACGTGGGTCGAGCCTGAATCGAACCAGACGTCGAGGATGTCCGTCACCTGCTTCCATCTGGAGGCATCGTAATTGCCGAGGAAACGGTCCTTGGCACCGGCGGCGAACCAGGCATCGGCGCCTTCTTTCTCGAAAGCGTCCATGATGCGCTGGTTGACCGCCTCGTCCTGGAGCACATTGCCGTCGGCGTCGGCGAAGACCGCGATCGGCACGCCCCAGGCGCGCTGGCGCGACAGAACCCAGTCGGGCCGTTCCTCGATCATGGCGCGGATGCGGTTCTGCCCCGCCCCTGGCACGAAACGGGTGTCGTCGATCGCCTTCAGCGCACGGCTGCGCAGCGTCGTGCCGTCGCCGAGGTCCTTGTCCATGTGGACGAACCATTGCGGCGTGTTGCGGAAGATGACCGGTTTCTTCGACCGCCAGGAATGCGGATAGGAGTGTTTCAGCCGACCGCGCGCGAACAACGCGTTGCGCTTGATCAGCTCATCGATGACCGCTTGGTTGGCATTGCCCTTCTTGCCGTTGTCGTCAAGAACGCGCGCCGCGCCACCCTCACGATCCGGACCGAAGCCCGGCGCGTCCTTGGTGAAAAAGCCGGCATCGTCGACGGTGAACGGGATCGCGGTGTCGACGCCGCGCGCGCGCAGGTCCGGGGCCGCGTCCATCCAGGCGTCGAAATCCTCGCGACCATGGCCCGGCGCCGTGTGAACGAACCCGGTGCCCGCATCATCGGTGACATGGTCGCCGGCAAGCATGGGCACCGGAAACTCGTAACCGCCGCCAAGACCCTTGAAGGGATGCGAAAGCGTAAGACTTCCAAGCTCTTGCGCCGACACGCTGCGAAGACGATTCAAGGTGACTTTGGCCTTGACCGAAGCCTCTTCGGCCAGCGTATCGGCAAAGATCAGCTTTTCGCCCGGCTGCGGGCCGAAGGCGTTCTCGGCTGCCGTGACCTCGTAGAGACCGTAGTCGATGCGCGGCGAATAGTTGACGGCACGGTTGCCGGGGATCGTCCAAGGCGTCGTCGTCCAGATGACGACATGGGCCTGCAGCAGATCGAGAGCGCCCTCGGTCAGTGCGGCCTCTCCGTCAGCCACGGGGCGCACCAGACTGGCGACCGGGAACTTCGCCCAGATCGTATCCGACTCGTAGTCCTGGTATTCGATCTCGGCCTCGGCGAGCGCGGTGCGCTCGACGACACTCCACATCACCGGCTTGGAGCCGCGATAGAGCTGGCCCGACATGGCGAATTTCAACAGTTCGCCGGCGATACGCGCCTCGGCGTGGAAGGCCATGGTCGTATACGGGTTCTTGAAGTCGCCGATGACGCCAAGGCGCTGGAATTCCGCCCCCTGAACGCCGATCCAGTGAGCGGCGAAATCCCGGCATTCCTTGCGGAACTCGTTGACCGGCACCTCATCCTTGTTCTTGCCCTTGGCGCGGTACTGCTCCTCGATCTTCCATTCGATCGGCAGGCCGTGGCAGTCCCAGCCGGGCACGTAATTGGCGTCGCGGCCGCGCATCTGGAAGGAGCGGTTGATGACGTCCTTGAGAATCTTGTTCAGCGCATGGCCGATATGGATGTTGCCGTTGGCATAAGGCGGGCCGTCATGCAGCACGTATTTCGGGCGACCGGCGGAGGCCTCGCGCAGCTTGCGGTAGAGATCCATCTCCTGCCAGCGCTTGACCAGCACCGGCTCCTTCTCGGGCAAACCGGCACGCATCGGGAAATCCGTCTGCGGCAGGTAAAGCGTCTTGGAATAGTCGATCGTTTCAGCTGTATCGGTCATTGGTCTGCCATTGTGGATTGCCCGGCGGCAAGGGAGCTCGGGCCTGAACTATCATGATCTGGAAAAAGCGCGAGGGGTCGCGCGCAAGATTCCCGGCGGCTCCGACAGCTCTCAGGCCGTCCGGAACACCGGGCTGGTAATTCGTATCGTAATCGCGACGGAACGCGAGACCACTGTCATGGCCGCGCTTTTAAACGAGGTGGGCCAGCTTGGAAAGCCCGAACTCCAAGGCACTCGCCTTGCCGCTTGTGCCAATTGCGCATATATGTTTGGGCAAATGGCACCGGAGGCGCGTCATGTCCAATCCGCATCGCAAGGTCCACGTGCCGGCTGCCAGACGGGCCGCCCGTAAGGAGAAGGTCGAGCTTGCGCAGGATGGCTTGGTCCGGGATGCCGCAACGGGGCAATTCCTGGTCAGCTTCACCAAGGTGGAAGAACTCCGCCACCGTGGGTTCAGCAATGACGAAATCTACAAGATCGTAGGATCGCGGCGCACTTTGGCGCGCAGGAAAGAACGCAATGAGAAACTGAGTATTGCCGAGTCCGATCGCGTCATGCGCATCGAGCGCATTTCCACAATGGCGGATCGTGTTTTCGGAGACCACGAAAAAGCGCAACGTTGGTTGCGCAAACGCAGCCGGGTGCTCAACGAAGCGCCTATCACGCTCCTGCAGTCGGAAACCGGTGCTTCCCTGGTGGAAGAGGAACTGCATCGCATCGATTATGGCATTTTCGCCTGACGATGCGTCTATGGCGTATCTCCAACTTCGCCGACCTGTCCGGCCGGGGCGGCATGCTTAGCTCCGGCCGTTGGAACATCAAGGGCACCGCCATTGTGTACTGCGCGGATCATCCCGCCACGGCGCTTCTTGAAATTCTCGTTCATGTCGACGTGGAAGATTTGCCGCCCACGTTCCAGCTCCTGGAAATCGAAGTGCCTGACGGCGTCTCCATTGCCGTCCCCGATTTGCCCGAGGGCTGGAAAGACAATCCGGCCAAGACACGCGAGATTGGCAGCGATTTTGTCAGTGCCGCCAGCCATCCAGTCATGGAAGTTCCTTGCGTGATCGTTCCCTTCGCCAGAAACTATATTCTCAATCCCGCCTTGCTGGAACGCGAAGGCATCGCCATCGTCGGCACCACAAGTCATCAGATCGATACGCGATTGCTGGAATAAGGCCGATACCGGCTACATCTTGAAATCGAAGCGATAGGTCGTCGATACGCCGATCATGAACTGGTTGCGGTCGCCGCGCTCCTTGACCAGGCTGGAATCGGCGGCCGGGCCTTCGAGGCGTGAATATTCCCCGAACAGGCTGGCGGTCATCGGGTCGGTCACCTTCCACGTCACCGCACCGCCAAGGCCGACCGATTTCAGGCCGCCGCCGGGATTATACTGGTTCAACCCCGAGGCCACGGCTTCCTGCGCGTCGACGCCGTAATAGGCGTCGAAATATTTGGCGGAGGCGAACGAGACGCGCGGCCCGCCAGAGATCCTGACGGTTGGCGTCACATCGTAGAAGGCGTCGGCGGCGATGTCGGCGACGAAGCCGTTATGGGCGCGGATGCCGTGCCGCAGCTCGGCACGCGCACGTATCCAGTCCGTCGGATAGAATTCGAAGAAGCCGCCCACCTCGCCGCCCCAGCGGACCGGATCGAGGCCCTTCAACTCGTCGGCATCGCCATCGTCGCGCGAGAACAGGAACTTGCCGGTCAGGCCGGCGCGAACGCCGCCGTCATCGACCAGCGCCAGCGAAATGTTGTCGTTGCGTGAGGTGAAGCGGGCCGCCGGGCCAGCCTTGCCCAAGGAGATGATCGGCGAGGCGCTGAGCAGGTACTTCTTGCCGCCCTCGAAATTGGGCGCCACCATGCCGGTGGCGCCGACCGTCAGATACCAATCGCCGGACAGCCAGCCGAAGGCGCCCTCGCCGGCATCGGCCGCACCCGAGGTAGCCAGCATGACGGTAGCCAAGGCTGCAGAAATTTTCCCGACCGGACTCATGACTACCCCATTAACACGATACGACTGTCTTTCGGTCACAGCTTTGAAGAGGCTTTGGTAAAATTTGATTTAAGGTCGAGACGTCCGGCTCGCATTGCTCACCATCCGGCCGCCGTCGGCTGGACGCGGGTCGGCACCAAGGGTAACTTCATTCCCTGCTGGCGGTCCTCGATGGAGGTGGCGACATGACCTTGCACGGCGATGCACTGAAGAACGCGATCGGACAGACGCGAGGAAAGTGGAGGTGGTTTGTTGGTCTGGGCGTGTTGCTGCTGATCCTCGGCGGCATTGCCTTTGGCAACCTCTTCATCGCCACGGTGGCTTCCGTCTATGTCGTGGGGTGGCTGATGCTGGTGGCCGGCATCATCGAGATCATGCATGCCTTCGCGGTCAAGACGTGGGGCCGCTTCTTCTACTGGCTGCTCAGCGGATTGCTCTACGCGGTCGCGGGCTTTTTCGCCTTCGACAACCCGCTGCTGGCCTCGGCGGTGCTGACCTTCCTGCTGGCCGTCGCGCTTGTCGCTTCCGGCGTGCTGCGCGCCTGGGTCGGCTACAGCCACCGGCCTGAGCGCGGCTGGGGCTGGATCGTCGCGGCCGGCGCCATCAGCGTGATCGCCGGGTTGATCATAGCTATGGGCTGGCCGGTCAACAGCGTATGGGTGCTCGGCCTGTTCCTGGCAATCGACCTGATCTTCCAGGGTTGGACCTTCATCGCCGTCGGTCTGGCGCTGAAAAAGTAACGTCTGATTCGAGCATGATCTAACCCGAAAACCGGGCGACACTTTTCGGGATCATGCTCATTTTGTTAAAGCATGATCTTGCCCGAAAACCGCACTCCACTTTTCGGGACCATGCTCATTTTGTTAAAGCATGATCTTGCCCGAAAACCGCACTCCACTTTTCGGGACCATGCTTCAAAAAGCCATGGCCGCGTCGAGTTGCGAAAGCGGCTTGACGCCGGCCAGCAGTGCTCTCGCCTCGGCCTCGTCGCGCTTCATCTGCGCGACCAGCGCATCAAGCCCGTCGAACTTGACCTCGCTGCGCAGGTAACCGAAGAACGACACCTGGCAGATCTCGCCATAGAGGTCACCGGAAAAATCGAAGACGAAGGTTTCCAGAAGCGGCGCGCCATCATCGTCGACGGTCGGACGGCGGCCAAAGCTGGCAACGCCATCATGCAGCCTTCCGTCGGCGCGGCGAAAGCGAACGGCATAGATGCCTTCCCTGAGGGTGGCCTCGGCGGGAAGCCTCATGTTGGCGGTCGGAAAGCCGAGCGTTCGCCCCAGTTTCTGGCCGCCCACGACTTCGCTCTCCACCGTGAAGCGATAGCCGAGCAGGCCGGCGGCCTCGGCCACCGCGCCTTCGCAAAGCAAGGCGCGGATGCGGCTCGATGAAACCACCTCGGCGCTTTCGTCCCGAAATGCATCGACCAGCGTGACGCCGAAGCCATGGCGCTCGCCAGCCGCCATCAGATAGGCCGGCCCGCCCTGGCGGTCCTTGCCGAAATGGAAATCGAAGCCGGTCACGGCATGGGTGATGCCAAGCGTTCTCTCAAGCACGTCGGTCACGAAGGCTTCCGCCGATAGCGAGGCGAAGTCGCGCGTGAAAGGCTGTTCGACGAGCGCGGCAAAGCCCAGCAGCGACAGGAGCCGCGCCTTCATCGGCGGCGGCGTCAGCACGAACAGCGGTATCTCGGGCCTGAATATCTTTCGCGGGTGCGGTTCGAAAGTCAGCACCAGCGCCGGCACGCCACGCCGCCGCGCCTCCGCCAATGCCCGTTCGAGCACCGCCTGATGACCGCGATGGACACCGTCGAAATTGCCGATCGCGACAACGCCGCCGCGCAAATCGGCGGGCAGCGGAGCGGTTGCCGAAAGGTGCTGGAAAGCGTCCATCGCCATCTACCGCAGCCTGGGAATGACGGCCACTGGATGATAGCCGTGCCTGTCAAGAAACGCGGCGAGCCTTGCGGGATCCGGTTGCGATGCATCGCCATAGTCGCGGGCATGAATGCCGCCTGAGACATAGAGAACGTCGAAACCGTTGTCGGCCGCGCCCTTGATATCGGTCAGCATGCCGTCGCCGATGGCCAGCACCTGGCGGCGCTCGACCGGCCGGCCAAGGATCTCCGCCACCTCCTTCATCGCCACATCATAGACCGGCGCATAAGGTTTTCCGGCGATCAGCGTGCGGCCGCCGAGCTGTGCGTAGTCGCGCGCCAGGGCGCCGGCGCACCAGATGATGCGTTCGCCGCGCTCGACCATGATATCCGGGTTGGCGCAGATGAAAGGCAGGTTCCTGGCGCGCAGCCGCCGCAGCAGCTCCGCATAATCTTCGGGCTTCTCCACTTCGTCATCGAACAGGCCGGTGCAGACGACGCCGGATGCCTCGAACTCCTCGACGAGATCGACGTCGAGCCCGTCATAGAGGGTCAAGTCTCGCTCGGCGCCGACATGGAAGATCTTTCGCGGGCCTTCCACGATCAGGTCGCGGGTCACGTCGCCCGAGGTGACCACGCGGTCGTAGGCCCATGGGGGAACGCCGATGACGTTCATCTGGGCCACGACGTCGGCGCTGCGGCGCGGCGAATTGGTGATCAGGACGACGGGAATGCCGGCCGTACGGGCAGCCGCCAGCGCCGACGCAGCCGCGGGAAAATGCGTTTCGCCATTGTGCACCACGCCCCAGACATCGCAGAGAATGGCCGAATAGTTCTTCGACACGTCTTCGAGCGAACCGATGATGTCAGGCGAGGCCGCCATGCCGTATCCTTCAGTCATGATCGTTGCGGTGCCGCAGCCGACGGTTCGCCGCAGCCGGTTGGAATTATCCGAACCGGCCCAGCCTGTCACCAGCTTTCGCCCGCCTGTACCGACATCCACCACCGTTCACTGGTTGGTTAACGAGCTTTGAAAATGCAGCCTGACCTTGGACATATTCCAGAAACCTGAAATTTAACGATTTATGACACCGTCCCCACTGACTATCGATTTGGCGGGGCAGCTGTGACAATGATCCGAAGATTCGGACGCGACCGGCGTGGCAATTATGCGCTGATGACCGTGCTCGCCATGGTGCCGCTGATGGGCGCCGTGGCTATCGCCGTCGACTATACGGAAATGGTGGGCCAAAGGCAAAACGCCTTGAATGCCTTGGACGCGGCCGGCTTCGCCACGGCCCAGCAGATCGTTGCCGGCGCCAGCGACGCCGACGCCGTGGCCTATGCCAAGAATTTCTTCGAAGCCAATCTCGCGCATATCGATCCGGCCAACACCACGCTGGCCGTGACGCTGCCCAACAACAACACAGGCGGCGGGACGCTGAAGCTCTGCGCGACCTTGGTCTACAAGCCCTATTTCGAGCCGACGGCTAAACTACTGCTGGGCGGCAGCGCCGGCAGCACCGATATCGGCTTCAGCACCTGCTCCGAAGTGCGCCTGAAGAACACGCTGGAAGTGTCGCTGGTGCTTGATAATTCCGGTTCAATGAAGGAGCTCGGCAAAGGCTCGAACAAGGTGCGGTTCGACCTTCTCAAGAGCGCCGCCAAGCAGTTGGTCGACCAGTTGGCCGGCCAGGCCCAGCAGATGAGACAGGTCACCAAGCCGGTCCAGTTCAGCCTCGTTCCCTTTGCCGCCTCGGTGAATGTCGGTGCGGGCAACGCTTCGGCGGCGTGGATGGACACGACCGGCATATCGCCTATCCATCATGAGAATTTCGACTGGACGACCATGAGTTCGTCCTTTTCGTCCACCAAATACGCGCAGAAGATTGCCGGCATCTGGTACGCGAAAGGCACCGGCTGGGACGCGAGCCAGAAAGACCAGCCGCTGACCCGGTTCTCGATCTACAAACAGATGAAACGCATTTCAGCGTGCAGTCTCAAGAATTGGGACGGTACTTGTGCATCGAACGCGACCTTCACCTATGCGCCGGTCGCGAGTTGGGGTGGCTGCGTCGAGTCGCGCCCATATCCATACAATATCCAGGACACAGCTGCATCGACAACACTGCCTGCAACGCTTTTCGTGCCGATGTTCGCGCCCGACGAAACCGACCGCGTCGATAGCTCTTCAAGGCCAGCCAATAACAATTGGGATGTCGACGCCCCAGTGAGTTCAGGCGCGTCCGACGCCGCACGCCAGCGCTACATGCCAAAATATTTCGACTGGGTGAACAAGGTCACGCCGGCCTACGGCATGGACGCCGGGCCGAATACAAGCTGCAGCACGACGGCAATTACGCCACTAACCGATGTTTCCACGACAGCCGGCGCAACTTTGATCAAAAACGCCATCGATGCCATGGCCGACGACGGCGCCACCAACGTGCCGGAAGGCATGGCCTGGGGCTGGCGGACCCTTTCCAGCACGGCACCCTTCACCGAGGGCCGGCCCGAAACGGAAAGAGGCAACGACAAGGTACTGATCGTGCTGACCGACGGCGCCAACACCTACTACACGCCGACCTCGGTGACGGCGCAGACCTACTCTGGAACCAATTGGAGTTCTGGCGGTAACGACCTGGCTGGCAGCAAGGCGATCTATTCGGCTCTCGGTTACGTCGTCCCCTACAGCAACGGCTACAGCTACGGCCGCATGTTCCTCGGAACGGATGTCACCAAGGACGATTACAGCAACGCCAACTACACCAAAGCGATGAACGAGCATTTCACTGCGCTGTGTAACAACGCCAAGGCCGCCGGGATCATGGTCATGACCATCGCGCTTGATCTGGACGCCACCAAGACAGCGGAGAAAACGCAGATGGATGCGCTGAAGGCCTGTTCTTCGGATTCCCGCTTCAGCAAGGACAAGACCGATCCGAGCAAGCCGATGAAGCTGTTCTGGAATTCGACGGGCGCAACGCTGTCCGACGATTTCAAGGCGATCGGCAACGAGCTGTCCAACCTGCGCATCGTCAGCTGATCCGACGAATTCCACGTCGACGCCCTGCATCCGGCGGGGTGTCGTTTTTTGGAGGCACCGGGGGGCCGCTCCAGATTGGTTAGTGCTTGGTGAAGCGCGAACCAAGCAATCGAGCGGTTTCCCAAACCCGTCCTTCAGCGTTTTGTGGAAAGCTGGCGTCGATCGAGAATCCGCCGGCGGGGGCCGCTGCAAGACATGCATGAAATCTGGCGTCAGTTCCGCCGCGACAGGCGCGGCAACTATGCTCTCATGACGGCCTTCGCGATGGTCCCGCTGATGGGCGGGCTGGCGCTCGCGGTCGACTTCACGGAAATGAACCGCCAAAAGCAGACGGTGTTGAACGCGCTCGACGCCGCCAACTTCGCCACGGCACGCCGCGTGACGGAAGGCGCCACCGACGACCAGCTGAGGGCCTATGCGCTCGACTTCTTCAACGCCAATCTGAACGATGTGGATGCCGCCAACACGACGCTCAACCTCACTTTGCCCAGCAACGCCGCTGGCGGCGGAACAATGAAGCTTTGCGGCACCTTGACCTATAATCCTTACTTCCTGCCAACGGCGAAGATACTGCTCGGCGGCACCGGCGCCACCAATATCGGCTTCACCGCATGCTCGGAGGTGCGGCTGAAGAACACGCTCGAAGTGGCGCTGGTCCTCGACAATTCCGGATCGATGGTCACGCCCGGAACCGGCTCGGGGCAGAAGCGCATCGATCTCCTCAAGACCGCGGCGAAGCAGTTGGTCGACACGCTTGCCCAACAGGCCGCGATGATCAAGCAGGTCGACAAGCCGGTGCAGTTCGGCCTCGTACCCTTTGCCGCCTCGGTCAATGTCGGTCCTGGCAACGGCAATGCGTCCTGGATGGACACCGAGGGCCTGTCGCCGGTGTCGAACGAGAATTTCGACTGGTCGACGCTGAACGCCGCCAACAAATACGCCCAGCAGACCAACGGCATCTGGTACAAGCGCGGCACCGGCTGGGGCGACGAGGAAGGCCAGATGCTGACCCGGTTTTCGCTCTACCGCGACATGAAGGTCGTCACCAGCCATGAGCGTGTTAAAAACAGCAAGCACGTTGTTTGTGCTGAATACAACTGGAACAATACCTGCAAGCGCAGTTACGACGCATACGACTATGTCGATTCCTACGGCCCATTCGCCAGTTGGCAAGGCTGTGTCGAAGCCCGGCCCTACCCCTACAATGTCAACGACGCCCCGCCGTCCGGCGGCTCGGCCAACACCGGAATAGGCGTGGGCGATCCGGCGACGATGTTCGTGCCGATGTTCGCCCCGGATGAACCCGGCAATCACTGGAAGATCACGCAGGATCCCAACGAAGCCGCGCCAAAGACCTACGGCGCCATCAACAGCTGGTGGAACGACGATCCTTCGAGCAGCAGCGGCCAAGCCCGGCTGCGCAACATGACCAAGTATTTCCAGCCGCGGCCGATCGATGCACCAGTATTGCCCGCAGGCAACGGCCCGAACTACAGTTGCACTACCAACCCGATCACGCCGCTGACCGACGTCAGCGTCGCCGATGGGCTCGCTACGATCAAAGCCGCGATCGACCTGATGCAGCCGGATGGCGGCACCAATGTTCCCGAGGGCATGGGCTGGGGCTGGCGGGTGGTCTCGAGCGGCGAGCCGTTCACGCAGGGGCGCCCGGAAACAGAAAAAGGCAACGACAAGGTGGTGATCGTGCTGACCGACGGCGCCAACACCTATTACACGCCTTCCTCGCTCAGTTATTCCGACCCCGCCGATTCGAAGTCGACCTACGCGTCCTACGGCTATCTCAAGCCCGGCTATGCCGGCACCTCGGTCGGGCGCCTGTTCATGGGTACATCCAGCGCCATCGGCCAGTTCGACTATTCGAACGGCAATTACACCAGCGCGCTCAACGAGCAGATGACGACGCTTTGCAACAACGCCAAGGCGGCCGACATCATGGTGATGACGGTGGCTCTCGACCTGTCCACGACCAAGACCACCGACAAGAACGCCATCGATGCGCTGAAATCATGCTCGTCGGACTCGCGCTTCCGCAAGGACCCGGCGGATCCGAGCAAACCCGCCAAGCTGTTCTGGAATGCGACGGGCGCCAGCCTGTCGAACGATTTCAAGGAAATCGGCAACGAATTGTCGAACCTGCGCGTGGTCGGTTAACCGAACTCTGGCGCAACGCCCGACGCCGCCAAGCCCTTGTGGGCGCCTGCCGCAACGGGCACATAATGGCTGCACGCTGGACCGCATCCATCGCGGCACGCCTGGGGACGAACAATGCCCGATACCGCCAACCACCTCGCCTTCGCGCTGGTCTGCCTGGGCATGGTGCTGACGCCGGGTCCAAACATGATCTACCTGATCTCGCGCTCCCTGTCGCAAGGGCCGAAGGCCGGGTTGATCTCGCTTGGCGGGGTCGCCGTCGGTTTTCTCTTCTATGTGCTGTCGGCGGCATTCGGAATCACGGCGCTGCTGCTGGCCGTGCCCTTCGCCTATGACGCGCTGCGCTTTGCCGGCGTGCTCTATCTCCTGTGGCTGGCCTGGCAGGCCGTGAAGCCGGGCGGACGCTCGCCATTCCAGGTGCGCGACCTGCCGAAAGACGGGCCGCGCAAGCTGTTCGCCATGGGCCTGATGACCAATCTGCTCAATCCGAAGGTGGCGGTGCTCTATTTGTCGCTGCTGCCGCAATTCATCAGCATTGGCAAAGGCCATGTCCTGTCTCAGCTTCTTGTGCTCGGCGCGACGCAGATTTCGATCAGCCTGACCGTGAATGCCATCATCGCGGTGACGGCCGGCTCGATCGCCGCGTTTCTCGCCGGGCGGCCTTTGTGGCTGGTCATCCAGCGCTGGATGATGGGAGGGGTGCTGACGGCGCTGGCGCTGAAGATGGCGACCGACGCACAGCGCTGAGGGCGGCGGTCCCGGCGTTGGTCTACATCGGCCGCCTTGTCTGCTGGGTCCGCTCCGGTTCCACCACCTTGCGGTAGAGGTGCCAGGTGGCATGGCCAAGGATAGGCATAACGACCGCGAGCCCGGCAAACAGCGGGATCGAACCGATCACCAGCAGCACCGCGACCGTCAGGCCCCAAAGAGCCATCTGCAGCGGATTTGCCATCACCGCCCGCGCCGAGGTTTCTATGGCCGAAACGGCGCCGACGTCACGGTCGAGCAGCAGCGGGAAGGCGACGACAGTGGTGGCCAACACGATCACGGCGAAAACGAAGCCGGCGGCGTTGCCGAGAAGGATCAACGTCCAGCCCTTGCTGGTCGTCAGCACGTCGCGGACAAAGGCGCCGATCGAAGCCGGCGGCTGGTCGCCGAACAGGCTGGTGTAGATCGACTGCGCGGTGAACAGCCACAACAGGAACAGCACGAACAGCATGATGCCGATGACCGCGATCGAAGGCACCGCCGGCGAGTGGCGGACATCGAGGGCATGTCGCCAGTTGGTGTTCATGCCGAGCTCGCGCCGGCGGCTGATCTCGTAGAGGCCGAGCGCGGCGAAAGGGCCGACAAGGGCGAAACCCGACATCAAGGGATAGACGAGCTGAATGGCGTTGGAGCCAGACGTCCACTGCGTCAGGATCAGGCCGACGATGGGATAGATCAGGCACAGGAAAACGTAGTGAGACGGTTTTGCCCAGAAATCCTCAGCGCCGAGCCGCAGCGCATCCCAGAGGTCCGATGTGGTGATGTGGCGCACCGTGGGCTGCACATGCATTCCGCGCGCGTCCGCCATGACATGAAAGCTGGCCATAAGCTTCCTCCCGTTGTCGGGGGCGGTCACCACCGTGATGGCCGCCCGTAGCTGCCACTAGTAGATGTAACAGCATACCCGATTTGCCAGGGGCTGTCGCCAAATCGATGGTTCCGGACAGGCCATCACGGGATTGTCATCGCTGCCCGGCAGAAGCCGCGCGATCTTCGGCATCGGATTTCTCGGATGATGGGCCATTCGGAGCTGGATGGCCGAACGCAACGCTTCAAGACTGCGCGGTGCGATCAGCGAAGGCCAAGGCATCAATTTCCTCGACAGTTTTTTCGGCTTGCCCGTCAAAAGCCATGATCGCGACTATGCAGGCAGGAATGAACACTGTCATCGACCTCCCTCCAGAACCGCGCCGGACAAGGCGCTCCTTGCTGATCGGCCTTGCGGCCATTGCCGGGCTTGCCGCCTGCACCACCGTTTCCGTGCCCACCGGTGAGGGCGCAGGTGTCTCTTCCTCCGCCACGGCCACCCTGGCCAACTTGCGCGCTGCGGCCGGGCGGACTCCGCTGACCGCGGACACCCAGCTCGAACAGGCAGCGTTGCAGCAGGCCGGCTACATGGCGTCGCGGACGCGCATGAGTCACACCACCGGCTGGGGCAAGGATTTCGCCTCGCGCATGAAGGACAATAGCGTGCACGGCGCTGCGGCCGAGAACATCGCCGAAGGCCGCTTCGACCAGCAGAAACTGTTCGATATCTGGATGCATTCGACCGGCCACCGGCGCAACATACTCGACCCGGACTTCAGCCGTTTCGGGCTTGCCTATGTCCGCGACGGCCGCGACCCCGGCCTCCGCTACTGGGCCCTGGTGCTCGGAAGGTAGCAAAGCCATCGCCGGCAGCGGACAGCCGTCGGCGAATATCAATCCATATGTGCCGCCGGCGCGCCGCCAGCCGGCGCCGTCTTCGGCTTGCGCAGCAGGATCACGAACGGAATGGCGGCCAGCGTCATTATCATCAGGATTTTGAAGTCGTTGACGTAGGAGATCATCATCGCCTGGATGTTCACCATCCTGTCGACCTGGGACAATGCCATCTGGTCGCCGCCGGCCGCCGCCGGCGAAACCGCCCACAGATTGGGGTTGAACGGATTGATAAAGGTGGAAAGCTCGGCGTGATTTATCTGTGTATTGCGCACCATGAGCACCGTCACGACCGATACGCCGATGGACGAGCCGAGGTTGCGCACAAGGCTGAACAAAGCCGTGGCATCGGTGCGGAAGCGCACGTCAAGCGTGGCGAAGGCCACCGTCGACAGCGGCACGAATACCATTCCCATTCCCAGGCCCTGGATGATGCCGGAAGTGATGATCAGCCAGTTGTCCATCTGAGGCGAGAAGCCGGCCATCGTGTAGAGCGACTGCGCGGTCAGGAGGAAGCCGATGACGACGAGGATTCTGGCGTCGACCTTGCTCATGAGCCGGCCGACGACGAGCATCGAGATCATCGTCCCCACGCCGCGCGGCCCGATCACGATGCCGATGGTGATGGTCGGATAGCCGAAGATGGTCGACAGCATCGGCGGCAGCAGCGACATGCTCGCCAGGATGAGCACGCCCATGACGAAGATGAACGCCAGCCCGGTCACGAAATTGCGGTCGAGGAAGATCTTGGGGTCGATGAAGGGATGTTCCGCGGTCATCGTATGGATGATGAACACCCAGAAGCCGGTTATCGAAAGGCCAAGCTCGATCCATATCTCGACCGACGAGAACCAGTCGACCTCGCCGCCACGATCGAGCAGCAGCTGCAGCGCGCCGACGCCGAGCGATATCATGGCGAAGCCGAAGAAATCGAAGCTTCGCACCCGCCGCGCAATGGCCGGCAGATAAGCGGCCATGCCGAGGAAGGCGACGATGCCGACCGGCAGGTTGATAAAGAACACCCAGCGCCAGCTGAAATTCTCGGTCAGCCAGCCACCAAGCGTGGGACCCAGAATCGGCCCCAGCATAATGCCGGCGCCCCAGATGGCCATTGCCTGGCCGTGGCGTTCCTTCGGGTTGATGTCGAGCAGGAAGGTCTGCGACAGGGGCACGATCGCGGCGCCGAACACGCCTTGCATGAGCCGGAACAACACAATGGTTTCAAGGCTCCAGGCCAGGCCGCACAGCATCGAGAAGATGGTGAAGCCGACCACCGCCGTCAGGAACAGTTCCTTACGGCCGAAACGGTCCGCAAGCCAGCCGGTGACCGGCGTCATGATCGCCGCCGCCACGATGTAGGAGGTCAGCACCCAGTTGATGTTGTCGGGCGAGGCGCCGAGATCGCCGGTCATGGTCGGTAGCGCGACGTTGGCGATCGTGGTGTCGAGCGCCTGCATGATCGTCGCCAGCATGAGCGCAACCGTGATCAGGCCACGATGCGGCAGTTCTTTGAAAGGTTCTGGCGTGCTCATGATGCGGAACTTCCAGCCGGTAACAAAAACGTGTACACAGGGTTTCCGGGCGGCAAAGCCTTCCGTTGAGAGACCCTCATCGCGGTGGGACGCGATTATCGATGTGGGGGTTACATCGACCGAAAGTCTCGATTGAGCGGATGCCTGCCGCCCGGAAACATGAGGACCGACGGGTCCGTGTCGAAGATTTCAGCTTTCGATCAAGCCGCGATGCGGTTTGCCCCGAAGGCTGACCCTTTAACTCCTCCCATCAGACCAATCCCCCTGCTCAGTGCGTCCACCCGCATGATCCCCGCGGGCTTCCGCTGATTTACTTCGCGACCTCGCCAGCCGTGGCGTGGCCGAAAATGCCAGGCAGGCCGCGCGCCACGCCCGTGTCGACGGTAACGGCCGCGCTCATGCCTGTGCGCAGCATCATCTTGGCGTCGGGATCGCTCAGCTCCAGACGGACCGGAATACGCTGGGTGACCTTGACCCAGTTGCCGGTAGCGTTCTGGGCGGGCAGCAGCGAGAAGTCCGCGCCGGTGCCGGCGCCGATGGCCTTGACGGTCGCTTCGAAGGTCCTGCCCGGATAGGTGTCGACCACGATTTCGGCCTTCTGGCCCGGCTTCATATTGGTCAGCTGCGTTTCCTTGAAATTGGCGTCGATCCAGGTATCGCCGGTCTCGACCAGCGAAAACAGCGGCGTGCCGGAGCCGACATACTGGCCGACCTTGAAGGAAGCAGCCTGGTAGACGACGCCATCGGCGGGCGCCTTCACGGTGGTCTGCGCTAGGTCGTAGGCAGCCTTGTCGCGCGCGGCGAGCGCCGACATCACGGTCGGATGTTTGTCGGTCTCGATATCGGGATTGCCGCCAAGCGCCGCCTTGGCGCTGACGATACCCTGTTCGGCGACGGCAAGCTGCTGCTTTGCCTTATCGAGATCGTTCCTGGCCTCATCGAGCGAAGACTTGGCATTGATGCCTTTCTGGGCGAGATCGGCGGCACGGTCGTATTGCGACTGGGCATAGGCAACTTCGCTGCTGGCGGATTTCTCCTGCGCCATGGCCTGGCTGTAGGCGGCACGCAGCTGCTCGACGTTGAGCCGCGCCGCTGCCACCGCCGCGTCGGCCTGCGCAAGTGCGATCCGGTAAGGCTCGGGGTCAATGGCGAAGAGAAGATCGCCTTGCTTCACCCTCTGATTGTCCGAGATGGCGACCTGAACGATGCGGCCCGCCGTATCCGAGGCGATCGATACCTTGGCCTGCTGCAGGTTGGCGTTCTCCGTCTCCTGGTAGCGCCCTCCAGTGACCCAGACATAGCCGCCACCAATGACCAACGCCGCCGGCAGTGCGAACATCAACAAGAAGCGGCCGAGACGGCGCTTCTTCTTTGGCACCGGCGCCGGCTCTGCCGGAGGTGTCATTGTAACAGGGGCCGCGGCCGGCTGCTGCGGCGCTTCCATTTCCACTTTGGCGGCGTTTTCGTCGACCTTGGCTACCGCGTTCATGCTGCTGCGCCTTCCGTATTCTTGACCTTGTCGCAGGACGGTGAATCGCCATCCGCGAGATTCTGTGCCATCGCATCCAATGCCCTGATCAGGACGCGGCGATCGTCCGGCGAAACGCCGGTCAGCGACTCCTCATAGACTTCGCCGGCGAGGCTCTTGACCTCCGCATACGCGGCACTTGCCTTGGGAGTTGGGAAGATCATGCGCACGCGGCGGTCGGCGGCGTCGGAGCGGCGCTCGATCCAGCCGCCCTCCTCCATCCGGTCAACCAGCCGCGAGACGCTGATCGGCTCGATTTCAAGCAGTTCGGCAAGCCGCGCCTGCGAAACGCCCGCTTCCTTGGCGACGCGAACCATCAGGCGCCATTGCGCCGAGGACAGGCCAAGGCCGCTGGCGCGCGCTTCGAAGCGCTTTCGCATCAGCCGCTGCACGTCGTGGATCAAAAATCCCAATCTGTCTACGCCTTCGGAAACCATGAGTGGCATATATAATAAGCGTGCTTATCATTCAAGTCCGGCATTGTTCCAGAAGCCGGCAAACGTGCATGGCAGCCGTGCAGCACAATCATGGCTGCGTCCGATGATTTCGGCCGCCGCGACACCCATTACAAGCGGTTGCGGATCAGCATGGTGACAACGAAGAAGGCGCCGAGCGAGCTGGTGATGATGCCGATCGGCAGTTCCTGCGGCGGCAGCAATGTGCGCGCCAGAAGGTCGCTTGCCAGCAACAGCACCGCCCCGAACAGCGCGCAACTTACGATCAGGCGCAGATGCAGCGCGCCGGCCAGCGGCCGCGACAGATGCGGGATCATGAGGCCGACGAAGCCGATGACGCCAGCGACCGAAACCAGGATCGCGGTCGAAAAAGCGGCGACCAGAAACGTCGTCCGTCGCATTCGCGCCACCGGCACGCCAAGACTTTCGGCGGCATTTTCGCCGGCCAGGAAAGCGTCCAGCCGGCGATGATTCCACAGCCCGTACGCCGCAATCGTGCCGGCCCCAAGCGCACCCAGCCAGATATTGTCCCACCGCGCAAGGCCGAGCCCGCCCATCGTCCAGAACAGCACCGAATGGGCGGCGCGCTGGTCACCGGCAAAGACCAGGTAATTGGTCAATGCGGTGAACATGAAGGAGACCGCAAGTCCGGCGAGGATCAGCCGTTCGGGGCCTTGTCCCCTCACCCGCGCAACCAGCAAAAGCACAACGCAAGCCGCCAGAATACCGCCGGTGAACGCAGCGATCGGTAGCGTCCAGATCCCGAAACTGTCGCCGAAGACGGTGATGACGGAGACAGCGCCGGCGGCGGCTCCCGACGAGAGGCCGAACAGGAACGGATCGGCAAGATCGTTGCGCGTCACCGTCTGTAACAGCGCGCCGACCACGCCCAGGCCGCCGCCGACACAGATGGCCAGGATTATGCGCGGCAATCTGAGGTCGACGACGATCCTGCCGACCGGGCCGGACACGTCATGCCCCTTCAATCCGATCGCATGGCCAAGTGCTGCAACGACGTCGCCCAACGGAATCATCGTCGAGCCATAGGCGATCGACAGCAGCGCGAACGCGGCGATTGCCAACGCCGCCGCCGTCATGGCCAATAGGAATGCCTTGTGCCGCAAAGTCATGTTCCCGGTTAAAACGCTTCCGGATGCATCGCCCTGGCAATCTTGCCGATCGCGTCGATATTGGCCGGCCCGGGTGTCAGTTCGGCATAGCGAAGCGCCGCGAAGCGTTCGTTCCTGACCGCGTCCGTCTCCTTCATTGCCGGATGCGCTTTCAGGAAATCGAGCAGCTTCCGGTAGCCGCCGCCATCCTGATAGTCGAGCAGGATGAGGAATTGCGGATTGCGCGAGGCCACCGTCTCCCAATCCGTGTTGCCCCAGCTGGTGTCCATGTCGGCCATGATGTTGTCGCCGCCGGCCGCGGAAATCATGGCGTTGGGAATGGCGAACTTGCCTGATGTGAACGGCTTGTCCTCGCCGGAATCATAGAGGAACACGCGCGTTCCCCTGCGGGCGCCGACCTTGGCCGTGATTTCGGCGAGCTGCGCCTTCCAGCCGGAGACGAGCTTATCCGCTTCGGCCTCCTTGCCGAAGATCTTGCCCAGCTTCTCGACATCGCCATAGAGCAGGTCCATCGAAGCGGCGGGGCGGTTCTTGTCGAGATGGACGCAGCTTTCCGTCAGCACCAGGGTCTTGATGCCGTGTTGCGCCAGCGTATCGGGCGTCACCTCGCCGCCCGGCTTCATGCCGTAGTACCAACCGGCGAAGAAGAAGTCGGGCTCGACAGCGACCAGGTTTTCCAGCGTCGGATATTTGGGCGCCAGTTCCGGGATCGAGCCTTGCTCGGCCTTGAATTCGGGGCCGACCTTGTACCATCCGGTGATGCCGGTCAGGCCGACGATCGACGGCTGCAGCTTCAGGGCGAAGGCCATCTCGGCCATGTTGAGATCGTGAATGACAGCGCGCTTTGGAGGCGCGTCGAAGGTCAGCGGCTTGCCGCAGCTGTCGACCGTCACCGGAAAGGCGAAGGCCGTAGAGCCGAGCAGGGAGAAGGCAAGAGACACGGCAAGGCGTTTCACGGATGTTGCTCCTTGTTGAACAGGATCTGCCGGAAATGGCTTCGCTCACGAAGATGGCGCGGCACGGTTCGGAACCTCGAACACCGTCAGCTCGCGGTCCTCCGTCGGGTGGCGCAACCTAAAGACGTCGACACCGAAGATCTCGCGGATCAGCTGCTGAGTGAGTGCTTCGCGTGGCGGCGCCAGCACATGCAACCGGCCATGGCTCATCACCGCGACCCTGGTGGCGAAAGGCGTCACCAGCGCCAGATCGTGCAGCACCGCGATCACGGTCATGCCGAGGCCTGCAACCAGTTCGAGCAACTCGCTGCGCGCCCGCGGGTCGAGATGGTTGGTCGGCTCGTCGAGGAACAGGATCTTCGGCTCCTGTGCGATGGCGCGGGCAAGCTGGGCGCGCTGGCGCTCGCCGCCCGACAGCGAGCCGATGGTGCGGCCAAGCAGCGGCAACAGCCCGGTCCGGCGCAGCGCCTCGACGACAATGTCGCGTTCCTCGCTCCTGTGCCTGCGGCCGGTATGCGGAACCCGGCCGAGCTCGACATAATCGATCACCGCCAGCCGTGGATCCGGTTGATCGGTCTGGCCGACGACGGCGATGTGCAGCGCCCGCTCGGCGGTCGAAATCCTGTCCAGCAGGCGCCCGGTGAGCTTCACTTCGCCCGAACTCGGCCGCAGCATGCCCGACAGCATGCGCAGCAATGTCGTCTTGCCGGCGCCGTTGGGACCGATGATGGCGAGACGGTCGCCCGCCGCCACCGAAAGGCTGACCGGATGCACCAGATGCAGGCCATCCGCCGCTGCGGCCAGGTCGCGGGCATCGAGAAGCGGCGCGGTCATGGGCAATTCCTTGCAGGGCCTGCCGGAATACGGGCCAGCGTCTTGCTTGCCAGTCCTGCCGGACGCTGGCCTGAATTCACCTCGGTGGCGATATCGCGGCAAAGCGTGCACACGACGATGCGATGCATGGCAATGCGATGTATGCGATCGATGGAGCCGTCCAACTTCCGTCACTTTCAAAATGGCGACGGAAGGAAGCTGGCTTGAACCGGTCGACAAGACCGAAACCTGCGTCTCCTCCCGGCACACCCCGTCCGGTCAACTCATGCAGATGGCAGGTCTCCTGGCTCGCGGGTCGTTGCGCCATCCTGCCTTCCCAGCCTTGCCGGCCAGTGGCTTCTCGGATTTTGCTCGCCGCTTACAGTTGCGGGGGCAGCCATGGCTTCGACCCGAAAATCGGGCCTCACCATGTTCCCTTTTCACCCCTCGCCTTGCGGCGCGGGGACCATCACGAGTCGCAGCCTAGGATGCAGGCAGCGTCGAGGCAAGGTCGATGCATGTTCCGTTATAACGATACAAACTTGTGGTCAATCACTATCGCGCGCCACCAGTTCCAGCGGCCAGACCTCGCGAATGATCTCTGGCCCTTTCGCGCCGGCGAAAGCCGGGAGCGAGGCGAGCAGGATTTCGCCGAGCCGCCGCCCCATCGGGTCAAGGCTCGGACGAAAGCCGGTCAGCGCCGGCGAGAAATAACGGCAGAGCGGCGTGTCGACGATGACGATCACCGCGACATCCTGCCCGGGCTTGATCCCCATTTCGGCGAGCGCTTTGCAGCCGCCGAGCGCCATCGAGTCGTTGTTGAAGATAATCGCGGTCGGCGGATCCTTCGACCGCATGACTTGCGGTGTCACCGCGTAGCCACCGGCTTCGTTGATAAAACCGTCCACAATCAGGCCGGGATCGACTTCGATGCCGTGCCGCCGCAGCGCCTTGCAATAACCCTCCAGAAACAGATAACCGAAATTCAGGTCAAGCGACGGCCGGATGGCGGCGATGCGGCGGTGGCCACGCGCAACCAGCCGGTCGACCGCATCGGCGCCCGCCTTCTCGAAATCCAGATCCAGAGAGGGATAGCTGTCGTCGCCGGACCGGCTTCGGCCGAGCGTCGCGAAGGGAAAGCCGGCCTTGCTCAGATAGTCGATGCGATCGTCCTCGCGCCGCGTCCAGGCCAGTACGACGGCATCGGCACGACGCGTCTCGACGACGCGGCGCAGCCGCTCCTGCTGATAATCCGCCGGCGCGCCCATGACGATGATCAGGTCCAGCCCGCACTCGGCCAATGTCGCTTGCAGTCCGGTGAGGAACGGAATGAAGAACGGCTCGCCATACTGCTGGTCGCCCGGATGCGGCTGCAGCATGAAAGCCACGGCATGGGTGGTGCCGCGGCGTAGGTTCCTGCCCGAGTGGTTCGGTGAATAATTGAGCTTCCGGGCCGCCTCGAGCACGCGCTGGCGTGTCTCGGCGTTCACGTCGGCGCGCCCGTTAAGCGCGCGCGAGACCGTACCGATCGAAATGTTCAGGTGCCGCGCAAGATCGTGAATGCTGGACGCCAAGACCTCCCCCTCCTGCTTCTGGCTAGCACCAGCCGGTCGTGCGGCCAAGGCGTTTCAGAGCCGACGGTACAAATCCGATTGACAATATATGCCATCGGGTGTGTCATCGTAAACGTTTACGGAAGTCATTTACGGACTGCCGTGGGTGCCAGCCAGGAGGGGTTGGCCGGAGGAGCGCTGGATGATGCACGTCGTCCTGGTCGGGTGCGGAGCCATGAGCAAAACCTGGCTCGAGGCCATCAGCCAATCCCCTGCCGTCAAGATCGTCGGTCTCGTCGACCTCGACGCCGACAGGGCGCGCCAGCGGGCACGCGAATACGACCTCGCCGGGGTCGCGATCGGGACCGATCTCGACGTCGTTCTCTCCCAGACCAGACCCGATGCGGTGTTCGACGTGGTCGTGCCTGCCGCCCGTCGCGCCGTGGCGAATTCGGCCTTTGCCCATGGCTGTCATCTGTTGACGGAAAAGCCGCTGGCCGACAGCCCGGACAATGCGCGCGCCATCATCGACGATGCGCGGCGCGCCCGGCGCATCCATGCCGTGGTGCAGAACCGCCGCTACGTCGCCAACGTCCGGCGCATCCGGCGCTTCCTCGGCTCCGGCGCCATCGGCGCTGCGACCAGCATCCATGCCGATTTTTTCATTGCGCCGCATTTCGGCGGTTTCCGCGAAGGCATGCGCCATGTGCTGCTGCTCGACATGGCGATCCATACATTCGACGCCGCCCGCTACATGGTCGATGGCGAGCCGACCGAAGTGTATTGCCGGGAATGGGAGCCGGCCAATTCCTGGTACCGGCAGGGATCGTCGGCAAGCGCCACCTTCGAGCTCGGCCAGGGCAAGATGTTCACCTATCGCGGCAGTTGGTGCGCCGACGGTTTCCGCACCAGTTGGGAAGGCAGTTGGCGCATCGTCGGCGAACGCGGCAGCCTGACCTGGGATGGTCATGACGAGTTGAAGGCCGAAGCCGTGCTGCCGGAACGCGAAGGCCTGCTCGACAAGGTCGTGCCGGTAGCGGTGCCGCCGCTCGACCCTGCCGACCGCATCGGCGGGCATCTCGGCGTCATGGAAGATTTCGTCCGCGCCGTGGAAACCGGCACCGAGCCGGAGACGCGCGGCGCCGACAATATCAAGAGCCTGGCCATGGTTTTCGCGGCGATCGAAAGCGCCGAGACCGGACGCCGGATCGAAATCCCCAGGCAGGAAGGATGACCATGGCGGACCCGCTTCTCGACATCAGGATCGGCACCATGGTGCGGGCCAATCTCGAAGACCTGGCCGCCTATGTCAGGCAGATCCTGCCGCTCGGTTTCGAGAGCGTCCAGCCCTTCTTCTGGCAGACGCTGGGCGGCAAGGACCTGGGGCGGCTCGCCGGCGAGATCCGCGACGCGATCGGCGATGCCGATGTCAGCGTCAGCTCGATCGGCGTGTTCGGCAATCCACTCGAGAGCGGCGACACCGACCGCGGCGTGCTCAAGGCCTGGGAAACGGTGATCGACAGCGCGCATCTGTTCGGCACCAATCTGGTCAGCGGTTTTACCGGCCGCATCCGCGGCAAGCCGCTGACCGACAGCCTGCCGCGCTACCGCGAAGTCTGGGGCGAATTGGCCAAACGCGCGGCCGACAAGGGCGTGCGCATCGCCTTCGAGAATTGCGCCATGGATGGCAACTGGGCCGCCGGCGACTGGAACATCGCCCATAATCCAGACGCCTGGGAACTGATGTTCAACGAATTGCCGGATGAGAATCTGGGTCTGGAATGGGAGCCCTGCCATCAGTTGGTCTATCTGATCGACCCGATCCCGCAGATCCGCAAATGGGCGCATCGCATCTTCCATGTCCACGGCAAGGACGCGACGGTGCGCTGGGATGTCATACGCGAGCACGGCGTCTTCGGCCGCCTGCCCTTCGTGCAGATGCGCACGCCCGGCTTCGGCGACAGCGACTGGACGCGGGTGATCAGCGAATTGCGGCTGGCCGGATACAAGGGCGCCATCGACATCGAAGGTTGGCACGACCCGGTCTATCGCGACGATCTTGAAATGACAGGCCAGGTCCGCGCGCTGGAATACCTCCAGCAATGCAGGGGAGGCCTGAGCTACCTGCCGAACCCGACGTGAGGATTGGCCGGCGGGAGGAGCCGGACGGGATTGCCGAAGCAGATGTGGAAACCCTCGCTCGCGAGGACAAAAGGGAGGAACGTGCATGAGCATCGCCAAGAGAACGACACTTCTGCGCACGACCGTGGTGGCGACCGCCACGGCGCTCGCCGCCGCCATCTCCACCTTGCCGGCACAGGCGCTCGACGCGCAATGGTGCAAGGACGTCCACATCCGTTTCTTCGTCGGCGGCGCCGAGGGCGACGCTTTCGGCACCATTGTCTACAATGGCGCCAAGCAGGCTGCGGCCGATCTCGGACCGAAAGTGGATTACATCTTCTCAGGCTGGGACATCGAAAAAATGGTCCAGCAGCTGCGCGAGGCGGTCGCCGTCAAGCCCAACGGTATTGCCATGATGGGCCACCCCGGCGACGCCGCCATCATGCCGCTGGCCGAACAAGCGCATAAGGACGGCATCAAGATGATGTACCAGAACGTGCCGGTGCCGACGGTGGTGACGGCCTTCGGCGGCGGCTATGTCGGCGCGCAGCAGGAACAGCAGGGCCGCGCGCTCGGCGCGGAAGCCTTCAAGCTGGCCAAGCTCAAGGCCGGTGACAAGGCAATCATGATCGGCCCGTTCGAGAACGAGAGCCGCGGCGCCCGCGAGCGAGGAACCGTCTCCGCCTTGAAAGAGGCCGGCATCGATGTCGTTCAAATCAATTCCGCAACCGAGTGGGCAGCCGATCCGAATCTGGCGATCCCGGTGATCACCGCCGCCTTGCTCAACAACCCCGGCGTGAAGGCCGTCGGCTACCCCGGCGGACAGATGCTCGGCAACGTCCAGACCTATATGACGGCGGCGGGCCGGAAGCCGGGCGACATCTTCAATTTCGGCTTCGACACCAGCCCGCAGATCGTGGAAGCCTTCAAGGGCGGCTGGGTGCAACTGACCGCCGACCAGCAGCCGTTCATGCAGGGCTATCTGCCGATCCTCAGCCTCTGCCAACAAGTGGTGCTGGGGCTGGCACCGATGAATGTCGATACCGGCGCCGGCTTCGTCACGCCTGAGAATTACAAGATCGTCGCCGAACTGGCCAAGCAGGCACTGCGCTGATCTCCCAAGCCGCCGGCCGGGGGCTCAGGCCCGGCCGGCGGGACCGCCGGCGAGGGCCGGCATGCGACAAGCAAGCGAGGACCCGATGGCCGAACGCATCATCGAACTGCGCCACATCACGAAATCCTACGGCCAGGTCTATGCGCTTGGCGGGGTCAATCTCAGCGTCGACCGCGGCGAGGTGGTCGGACTGATCGGCGACAATGGCGCCGGCAAGTCGACGCTGATCAAGATCCTCGCCGGCGCGGTCAAGCCGACCAGCGGGGAGATCCTCGTTCGCGGCAAGCCGGTCACCGGCTGGAACGCGGCGCGCTCGCGCGACGCCGGCATCGAGACCGTGTTCCAGGACCGGGCGCTGGCCGTGCAGCAGACCATCGTGCGCAATATCTTCATGGGACGCGAACTCACCGGCTTCCTCGGCTGGCTGAAAGTCGGCACCGAAATCAGGGAGGCGAGCCGGCTTATGCGCGAGATCGGCTTCACTTCGAAAGTGTTCACGCCGCAGTCCGTCGTCGGCCAGCTTTCCGGCGGCGAGCGCCAGGGCGTGGCGATCGCGCGCGCCATCTACAAGCAGGCCGACCTGATCATCCTCGACGAGCCGACAACGGCTCTGTCGCTGACCGAGACCGCCAAGGTCTTCCACTTCGTGCGCCAGGTGCGGGCGAGCGGGCGCTCGATCCTGTTCATCGGCCACAACATCCACCATGTCTTCGACATCGCCGACCGTTTCGTCGTGCTCGATCGTGGCACTGTGGCGCTGCAGGCCGACAAGCGCGACATCAAGTCGGCCGACATGCTCGTCAATTTCATGGAAGACCTCGCGCATCCCGGCGGACTGCCCGGCTTGGGCGAAGCCCAGCGCGCGGAGGACACAAGGCCATGAGCAACATCGCGGAACCCAATCGCCAAGCCACCTCGCCCCATGCCGAAATGGGCGAAGCGGCATGGAAGCATCCGTCGGATCATTTGCTGCGCGGCTTCGTTCTCGACAATCGCGCGGCGCTGGGCACGCTCGGCGTGTTCGCGGTGATGATGGTCGCCTTCACCATCGCCAATCCGACCGTGTTCACCACCTGGTTTCTTTACAGCTCCGTGCTGACCACGCTGCCGGTCGCGCTGTTCGTGGTCGTGCCGCTGGTCTTTGTCGTCACCGCCGGCGAGATCGACCTGTCGTTTCCGGCGACGATGGGTTTTGCCTCCTGGGTTTTCGCGCTGGTCGTTCAGGCCGGCTACGATCCCTTCCTCGGCATCGTCGCAGCACTCGCCACCGGCATGCTGCTCGGCTTCCTGGTCGGCGTGCTGGTCGTCTATGGCAGCCTGTCGTCGCTGATCGCCACGCTCGGCATGAACTTCCTGCTGCGCGGGCTGATCCAGATCATCAACGAAGGCAAGTCGACCGCGCTGCCGACGCTCGGGCAAAGCTGGACCTATACGATCTTTTCCAGCCAGGTTTACGGCATTCCGGTGCAGATCCTGTGGGCGCTCGCCTTCGTCGTCTTCGCCGCGCTGCTCTACAACCGCCACCGCTTCGGCGCGCAGGTGAAGGTGGTCGGCGACAATCCCGACAGCGCCCAGCAGATGGGCATCGACGTCAAGCGGGTGAAGGTCAAGGTGTTCGTCTTTGTCGGCATCGGGGCCGCGATCGGCGGCACCTTCTCGACGATGATCAACTTCACCTGGTGGCCAACCGCCGGCGACGGCTATCTGTTGCCGGTGCTGGCTTCGGTGTTCGTCGGCGGCACGCCGACCTGGGGCGGCATCGGTACCGTGCTTGGCGGCGCCATCGGCGCGCTGACGGTGGCGTTCATCCAGACCGGCGTCGTCGCCGCCGGCCTCAGCGGCTTCTATGTGCAGTTCTTCAACGGGCTGATCATCATCCTGTCGCTGCTCGGCCACCGCTGGAACCAGGCGCGCTACCGCTGAAACGCTACCCAAGGCCGGCCGTTCGGCGCGACCGTCCGAGCTCAATCCGGTAGCGACAACGGCGGCCGCGCGGACGAGAACGCAGGGCCGGGGTCGTCGATTTACGTCACGCGCAATATCGATCAAACTGATGAAATGCGACGCTTTGGTGCACCCAGTGCACTTTCGCTTGATTTAGTGCACCCTCTGCATTAAGTTTGGCGCGCTGGAACAGCCACATGCCCACTTTGAAGGTTCTCGACGGCATCAAGATTCAGGTCTTTGCGGATGACCATAACCCGCCTCACTTTCACGCGTTGAAGGGTAAGTATGAAGTCCTGATCAGGATTGGCTCATGGAACGTGTTGCGTGGCCAAATGCGTCGCAAAGACCTCGATGCCGTAATCGCTTGGGCTAACTCGCATGAAGAGGAGTTGCGCAATGAATGGACCCGCCTCAATGGTTGACGATATCGTAACAGTCGGCAATCCGCTCCCCAGGATCGCCTCGGTCACCATGATTGATGGCCGCCGCGTGCGCATCACCTGGCGAGACGGCCGCTCCAATACGGTTGACCTGAATCCAGTGTTGAATAGCCATCGACACTTCATTCCGCTTCGCGACGATGACGAGCTGTTTGGAACCATGCGGGTTAACGAAGACGGCAATGCAATCGAGTGGGACGGGGGAATCGAGTTGTCAGCCGAATGGATCGATACCCTGCCCTCAATTGGTATGGAGAACCGGGAATTCCGCCATATCATGGACGATCTGCTGAAATTCTCGCTTGAGGGGATGGCGCTCCAGTTGGAAATCTCCAGGCGCCAAATTGCCAACTATAGAGGATCGACACCGATCCCCAATTCAATCGCGTTGGCTACTCGATATCTCGCCGAGAAGGCCGGTCAACGATGACCCCGTCTGGAGGCGGATAGGCTCGCTGACTGTTCCAAGCATGCGGCTGCTGGCCGCCAGCGCATCGTGGCTTTGGGTTGACGGTCGGTCTGTTACATCGAAGCGTCTGGTTTGGCCTCATCATAACGAGGCACCATGCCCTACCCCATTGGCAGCGCGGGCCAGCGGTCCACGAGCCTGTCGCCCGAAAAGACCGCGATCGATCCGAACTGCTGCAGCACCGCCTCGCTTTGCGTCGGACGCAGGAAGGCGTAGTCGCCTGACCTGGTGGTGGCATCGCCGGGCAGGCCCATGAACTGCTGGTTCGAGGAAAGGCCAAGCAGGCCATTGGTCTCCATGCCTTCGGGAAACACCGGTTCGGCCATCCATTTGCCGCCATAGAGATAGCAGCCCTTGCGCGGAAACCGGCCGATCGTCTGCAGCAGGCGGGTGACCGCCGGCGGGCCTGGAAGCATCGGCTCGACCACCTTGAGGATAGGCGTGGCGATGAAGGCCGCGGGCTGGAAGCCGTCGAGGCCGGGCGTATCGAAATCCCCGGGCAGCACGAAGGCCGACCCGATCGACACTTCGTTGGCCATGCCGCCACGATGAAGCAACGCGGTCTTCGAGCCGCCGATGTTCAGCGTTCGGTGCTGGTCCTCGCCGAGAGCCGCGATGAATGCCGCGGCCCGCTGCGACGCCTCTGCCAGCGCCTTTTGGGGACCGCCGAACAGACCGGGAATGTGCGGCGCGTGCGCCTCGTAGGCCATGACGCCTTCGCAGCGCAGCCGGGCGGGCAGCGCGTTCAATGCCTTCGACAGCGCGCGCGGTTCCGCGAACCCGCCCCGATGCAGCCCGACATCGATCTCGAAAGCGATGCGCAACCCGACGTCGAGTTCGGCGGCCAGAGCGCCGTATTCCGCCAGTCTCTCTTCGCTGTCGATCAGCCAGCAGACGCGCGACCAGTCGGCGGTGCCGCTTGAAATCGCTTGCCTTGCCGCGCCGACCGGCATCGGCTTGCCATAGAGCATGTCGGCATCGGGAAAAGCGTCGAGCACGGCCCTTGTGATCGGCGGATGAAACGTCATGAAGCGATGGGTGCCGAGCGCCTCGGCGATGTGCGAAAGCAGCGGCAGGCAAGCAAGCGACTTGTCGACCAGCCGCATGGCAAGGCCGGGCGCCAGTCTCTGCTTCACCAGGTCGATGTTGCGGTCCAGCCGGTCGCGGTCGAGCACGAGACAAGGCTGAAAGACGCCGGCCGCCCTCAACGCATCCGACAGCGTGGTGAAATAGCCGCTCATCGACCGATGCCGAACAGGCCGGCCATGTAGGGCGAGACGAAACGGTTCTCGGGATCGATGTCTCGCCGAACAGCCATCGCATCATCCCAGCGCGGATAGAGCTTTTTGAAATCCGCCGCCTTCAGGCTGTGCATCTTGCCCCAATGCGGCCGGCCGCCATGCCTGCGAAAGATCGGCTCGGCCGCCCGCATGAAGGGCTCAGGGTCGTTGGCGGCATCGTGGTGAATGGCGATCGAGCAGGTCAGACGCTTGTAGAAGGGCGAAAGCCAGAACATGTCGGGTGCCACCGAGCGCACCTCCATCGGAAAATAGACTTCCGGAAAGTGCTTCTCGGTCAGCTCGATGATCGGCGTGATCACCTTCGGCCCCTCCTCGAAAGGCAGATGATACTCCATCTCGTTGAACTTGGTCTGGCGGTCGCTGGCATAGACGTTGAGCCAGTCCTGCACATAATCCTCGGCCGGCACCTTCTTCACGGCGCCGCGGATCAAAGAGCGGCGCAGCCACGGCAGCCGGCGCAGCCCCCGGCTCAGCTTGCGTAGTGTCGCCAGGCCGGCCTCGTCGTCGTCGGTCGGCCTAGTGGTCGGGTTCGCGTCGCTGAGGTCGCTGGCGATGAACTGCGCGTAGCCGGAAAACGGAATGTAGTAGAATTCGGCCGACCGGTGCGCGGCCATCATCGTCTCGAAATCGCGCAGCATGTCGGCGATCGGCAGCACCCATTTGCGGCGGCGCAGCCGGTAGGTCGCGATGTTGTTCAGCGTGACTTCGGTCAAGATGCCGAAGGCGCCGAGCGCAACGCCCATCGCATGGATCATGTCCTGGTCGCGGGTCCGATCGAATTCGCGCAACTCGCCCCGCCCGTCCACGATCTGCACCGTCTCCAACCGGGTGTGGTAAGCGCCCAGCGTCAGCCCGGAACCATGGGTGGCGGTGCCCAGCGCGCCGCCGATCGCCTGACGGTCGATGTCGCCCATATTGGGCAGGCCCTGGCCCAGGCCTTGCAGTATGTGCATCAGCGGGCCGAGCCGCGTCCCTGCCCGCACCCGCGCGCGATGGCTTTGTACATCGTGCGAGACCAGCCCCTCGATCTTCTCCAGGGAAACGATCGAGCCTTGCGATGCCACCAGCGGCGTGAAGGAGTGGCCAGCACCCGCCACGCGCAGCGGCCCAGGTGCCGTGCGCACCAGATCGGCAAGCTCGCCGGCGTCGGTTGGAGTGGCGACCAGCTTCGGCTCGGCGCGCACGAAGCCCGACCAGTTGCTCCAGTTCCGCGCGGTGATCGTCGACATCTAGCCGTCCCGTCAGACGCGCCGACGGCGCATAGTGGCCACGAACAGGCCAAGCAGGGCCACGCTGGCAAACGCGCTTGCCGCGGCGAATTCCGGCACGGGCCGGAAATCCTTGCCATTGATGAGCAGCGACGCCGCCACCGGCCCGATCGCCAGGCCGAAGAGCTGTGCGGCCGGCACCAGCAGCACGGCGGTACGCGTCTCGTCGGCCGTGATCGCCAGCCGGATCTGATAGGGTACGATGAACAACAGGATGAAGCCCATGACCAAGGCGGCGATCCAGAATGTCGTCAGGCCAGGTGCGCTGGCAAGAACAAGGGAGGAGACCAGCGCGACGGCACCGATGGCCGTAATGGCAATGCGGTAATCGATGCGCGCCTCGAACACGGTCGCCGTCATCGCGCCCAGGACCTGCGTCGCCAGGCTGGCCGAGACGATCAGACCGACGGTCCAGCTATCAATCCCATATTGCGCACCGAGCGGTTCCAGGAAGGCCCAGATCGCGCCGAAGAATATGAAGTAGCAGAAGACCGACAATAGCGCGGTGATCGACGGAACCGTCAGCACATTGGCCAGGTTCTCCTCTTTCGGCAGGTCGGCGTAGTCACCGGGTACGGTGAAAGCGGCCGCCAGCGAAACGACGCAGACGACGGCAAGCACGATGAAGCCGCCGGACGACCCTGCCTTGGGAATGACATAGAGTGCCAAAAGCAGAGCGAGCGCACATTGCGCCAGGGTCTGCAGCGTCACGAAATAGCCGCCGATGCGCTCCGCCCGTCGCGAACGGGCGATCAGTTCGGTGGCGATCGCGACCAGACCACCTTCAGCCAGCCCGGCGATGGCGCGGGCCGCGATCAACGCATTGGCGCTTGCGGCATGGGCGGTCCATACATTCGCCAGGGCCAGCAGGATCAAAAGGACGGCGCTTTTCCAGCGCATGTTGCGCGCGGAAAGCAGCATCGTCACCACGGCTGAACCGATGGCGATCGCGATCATCTCCGCCGTGGCGACCAGCGCCAGTTCATCGCCGCTGACATGGCCCTCGGTGTAGAGCGCGCCAAGCAGCACGGGCTGAAGCCCGAGGATCAGCAGCCCGACCGAGCCGATCCATAATGCGGAGCCGAGCTCGACGCCGGTCGGGTTGCCGACCAGCCAATCGCCATTTTCCGCTTGTACGGCTTGCGTCGCAGTCACGAGGCGCCTCCCAACGTCCTTGCAGTGCGATAAAAAAGCTGACAACTTGTCAGCATTACGAAACTGATACTTGATCATGTTTCTTGTCAACCGGGAATTTTGAAGCTCTCGCGAGAGATTGGGCGCATGGCGGAAGCAAGGCGGATGGCGACGGCGCCGAGGCGCAGGCCCAAGCAGGAGCGGAGCCGCGAACGCATCGACGCGATCCTTTCGACGACCATGCGGCTGATCGGCGAAAAAGGCATCGACGCGGTGACGATGAAGGAAGTGGGCGCACTGGCGGGCGGACCGATCGCCACCGTCTACCATTATTTCCCCAACAAATCGGCGATCCTGGCGATGCTCTATGAGCGCTTCTCGGAGGAAAGCCGCGCACGCTTCGGCGAGATCATCGCCGAAATAAGTGGGCTTGAGGACGTGACGGCTGCCGCGGACCGCATGATCGAGGACTATTACCGGCGCGTGGCCGACGACCCGGCCATCCAGGATCTGCAGAACGCGATACAGGCTGACAAGGCGCTGCAGAACCTCGACATTGCTGAGACAAGGCACCAGGCCAAGATGTTCTGCGACCACGTCGCTCCGATGCTGCGGCCCGACCGGCGCGAAGACTTCGCGCGCGTGGTGTTCCTGATCTTCCAGCTTGCCGGCGGCGTCGTGCGGCTAGCGCTGACGCAGGACGAGAAGGAAGGCCGCCGCACGATCGACGACTACAGGTCCATCATCCATACGCAGCTGAGATTGTTTCTGTAGTTTTCGGCGGCGGCTTTCGCGCCCCTCTCCCGTGACATCGACACGTCTTGCGTATCGAAGTATCGGGCGGCAGGATCTCTGACCGATAGCGGCAGAGCACCCCTCCGCGCCTTGTTTTGCCGTCGATTGCGGGAGGAACCGGCGCATTTCGCATGAAAGGCCAGCGGCAACTGGCACGTTCTGCGAGCGGGCTTTCGCGGAAAACAAAATTTCGCGCCGCTGCCCGCTCGCGCGCGCCTTGACTCTCGCCAGCCAGCAGCCTATTTCACCGCCACGTTAGCACTCGCCCTGGGTGAGTGCTAACCACAGGTCCGGTACCGCCGGGCTTTGTAGATTGTCCGGCTTCGCCGGACGGAGGAACTGTTTCTCACCGTTCTCATCGAGGAAGAAAACATGGCAAAGTCGAAGTTCCGCCCGCTTCATGACCGCGTGGTCGTACGCCGGGTCGAATCCGAATCCAAGACCGCCGGCGGGATCATCATCCCCGACACGGCGAAGGAAAAGCCGCAGGAAGGCGAGATCATCGCCGTCGGCTCCGGCGCCCGCGACGAAGCTGGCAAGCTCGTGCCCCTGGACGTCAAGGCTGGCGACCGCATCCTGTTCGGCAAGTGGTCGGGCACCGAAGTCAAGCTCAATGGCGAAGACCTTCTGATCATGAAGGAATCCGACATTATGGGCATCATCGGCTGAATATCGGCCTTCCCATCAACTGAATCTTAAATCTTCGGGCTCGATCCGAGCCCCTGCCAGGAGTTGAACATGGCTGCCAAAGACGTAAAATTCTCCCGCGACGCCCGTGAGCGCATGCTGCGCGGCGTCAACATCCTCGCCGACGCGGTGAAGGTCACGCTCGGCCCCAAGGGCCGCAACGTCGTCATCGACAAGTCGTTCGGCGCACCGCGCATCACCAAGGACGGCGTCACCGTCGCCAAGGAAATCGAACTTGAGGACAAGTTCGAGAACATGGGCGCGCAGATGGTCCGCGAAGTCGCTTCGAAGACCAACGACATCGCCGGCGACGGCACCACGACCGCGACCGTTCTGGCGCAGTCGATCGTCCAGGAAGGCCACAAGGCGGTTGCCGCCGGCATGAACCCGATGGACCTGAAGCGCGGCATCGACCTGGCCGTGACCGAAGTGGTCGCAGCTCTCGGCAAGGCCGCCAAGAAGATCAAGACCTCCGAGGAAGTCGCCCAGGTCGGCACCATCTCGGCCAATGGCGACGAGTCGGTCGGCAAGATGATCGCGGAAGCGATGCAGAAGGTCGGCAACGAAGGCGTCATCACCGTCGAGGAAGCCAAGACCGCCGAGACCGAGCTGGAAGTCGTCGAAGGCATGCAGTTCGACCGCGGCTATCTCTCGCCCTACTTCGTCACCAACCCCGATAAGATGGTTGCCGATCTCGAGGACGCCTACATCCTGCTCCACGAGAAGAAGCTCTCCAATCTGCAGGCCATGCTGCCGGTCCTGGAAGCGGTCGTGCAGACCTCCAAGCCGCTGCTCATCATCTCGGAAGACGTCGAAGGCGAGGCCTTGGCCACGCTGGTCGTCAACAAGCTGCGCGGTGGCCTGAAGATCGCTGCCGTCAAGGCTCCGGGCTTCGGTGATCGCCGCAAGGCCATGCTGGAAGACATCGCCATCCTCACCGGTGGCCAGGTCATCTCCGAAGACCTCGGCATCAAGCTCGAGAATGTCGGCCTCAACATGCTCGGCCGCGCCAAGAAGGTGTCGATCTCGAAGGAGAACACCACCATCGTCGACGGCGCCGGCAAGAAGGCCGAGATCCAGGGCCGCGTTGCCCAGATCAAGCAGCAGATCGAGGAGACCACCTCGGACTACGACAAGGAGAAGCTGCAGGAGCGTCTGGCCAAGCTCGCCGGCGGTGTTGCCGTTATCCGCGTCGGCGGTGCGACCGAAGTGGAAGTGAAGGAAAAGAAGGACCGCGTCGATGACGCCCTCAACGCGACCCGCGCGGCCGTAGAAGAAGGCATCGTTGCCGGCGGTGGCGTGGCCCTGCTGCGCGCTTCGGGCAACCTCAAGGCCACCGGCGTCAACTCCGACCAGGCCGCCGGCATCAACATCGTTCGCCGCGCACTGCAGGCCCCGGCCCGTCAGATCGCTGCCAACGCCGGTGCGGAAGCATCGATCGTTGCTGGCAAGATCCTCGAGAACAAGGGCGCGACCTTCGGCTACAACGCCCAGACCGGCGAATATGGCGACATGATCGCCATGGGTATCGTCGATCCGGTCAAGGTCGTGCGTACGGCTCTCCAGGACGCGGCCTCGGTCGCCGGCCTGCTGGTCACCACCGAAGCCATGATCGCGGAGGCTCCGAAGAAGGAGTCGGCTGGCGGCGGCATGCCTGGCGGCATGGGCGGCGGCGGCATGGGCGGTATGGGCGGCATGGACTTCTAATCCAGCCATCTGCTTTATGCATGCGGAAAGGGCGGCAGCGATGCCGCCCTTTTCTTTGCACATTCAGGCTTTGCTTCAGCGTAGTCGGTTGGAACCAGCGTCAGACAGCAGTGCTCTCCGCTTGCCGCGTCGCCTTGCCGGCGAGGACTGCCTGCTCGATCAGGGTAGCCACCTCATCGGCCACGACGTTGATCGATGAGCGATCGCGGGTGGCGCGGGCAATCACCATCAGGCCTTCCAGCGAGGACTCGACCAACAGCGCCAGCGCCCGTGCGCGGCGCTCGACCACCCCTGCCCTGACAAACGCCTGGCGCAGCAGGCCGATCCACTGCTCGAAAGCGGAGCGGCAGATTTCCTCCAAGTCCGGCACGTCGTTCGGCGCATCGAGCACGACCGGCGCGATCGGGCAGCCGAGCGAGAATTCGTTGTCCTCCAGCATGCGAGCGACCGACTGGTAAATGTGGTGAACGGCAACCGCCGGATCGCTTTCCGCCGCCAGCTCGGCGCCAAGCCTCTCAGTCACCTCAGCCACGCTGGCGCGCGTCACTTCGACGACCAGCTGATCCTTGCCACCGGGAAAGTGGAAATAGAGCGAGCCGCGCGGGGCGCCGCTGGCGCTCAGTATGTCATTGAGCGAAGTGCCGTGATAGCCGCGCCGCCTGAGCAGCAATCCGGTCGTTTCGAGTATGCGGGCTCTCGTATCGTTCGCCATGTCAACCTCTGTCAGGAGAGATCCTTATAAGCCTTGCCAGAAATATGACAACTGGTCTACATAATATGTAGATCAGTCTATATAATCGAGAGCCGAAATGCGCAGCTATCGTCTTGAGGGTTTGGGCGGAACCGAATGTCTGGTGATGCGGGAAGAGGTGCGACCGGAGCCAAGGCCCCAGGAGATCGTGGTGCGGGTGCGCGCCACCTCGCTCAACCGACGCGATACGATGATCCTCAATGGCACCTACCCCTTGACACCGCGCCGCGGGATCGTTCCGCTCAGCGACGGCGCCGGCGAGGTCGTCGCCATCGGCGATGATGTCACACGCTTTGCCGTCGGCGACCGTGTCACCGGCAGCTATTTCGCCCGCTGGATCGATGGCCGCATCAATGCCGGACTGATCGACCAGCTCGGCTGCACGCTGGATGGCATGCTCGGCGAGTACGCCGTGCTTGACGAGCAATGGGCGGTGCGACTTCCCGAGCATCTCGACTGGCGCGAGGCGGCAACGCTGAGCTGCGCCGGCCTGACAGCCTGGGACGCACTGACCGGGGCGGAGATTCCCAAGCCCGGCCAATGGGTTCTAGCCATAGGCTCGGGCGGCGTCTCGCTGTTCGCGTTGCAGTTCGCCAAGCTGCTCGGCTGCCGCGTCGTCGCCGTCACCTCTCGCGCCGAGAAGGTCGGCAAGCTGCGGGCGATGGGGGCCGACCTCGTCGTGTCCTCGACCGACATGCCGGAATGGGGGGCGATGGTGCGTGGCGAGACCGGCGGTATCGACCTTGCCGTCGAAACCGGCGGCCCGCCGACCTTCGCGCAGTCGCTGATCGCCAGCGCGCTTTACGGGCGCATCGTGCTGCTCACCATTCAGGATGCGAAGGGCGCAACGGTGCAGATCCCGGGCGCCGTCTATCAGCGCAGCCTCGTCACAATCGGCCGTCTGTTCGTCGGCAGCCGCGCAAACCTCGAAACGATGCTCAACGCCGTCTCGGCGCACCGGTTGAGACCGGTCATCGACAAGGTCTTCCCCTTCGCCGAGGCCCGCGACGCCTACCGCTATTTCCAGCAGGGCGACGTCTTCGGGAAGGTCGTCATCGACGGAGCCTGATCTTTCATATCGATCGAACCAGAAGGGAGAACAGCAATGACAATTCGTGAAGCTTCGGCCGAGTGGCAAGGCACGCTGAGGGAAGGTTCAGGCCGGCTGCGGCTCGGAAGCGGTGTGTTCGAAGGCGCCTATTCCTTTCCGTCGCGTTTCGAGAACGGCCCCGGCACCAACCCGGAAGAACTGATCGCGGCCGCGCATGCCGGCTGTTTCTCGATGGCGCTGACCTTCATCCTTGGCCAGGGAGGTCATGTTCCCCGGGACATCCGCACCATCGCCAGGGTGCACCTCGGAGCGACCGAGGCCGGGCCGACCATCACCCGCATCGACCTTGAAACGGCGGTGGACGTCGCGGGGCTCGCCGAAGACCAGTTCGAGCGCCTTGCCCAGTCCGCCAAGGCGAGCTGTCTCGTTTCGCGCGCGCTGGCCGGCGTGGCCCAGATCAACCTCAAGGCGACCCTCGTGGGTACCGCCGCGCAACAATGAATCAGGAGAAGTACGAGATGAGCAGCATCATGGACAGTCATCCAGAGTCGCGGCGGACAGCCGAGATCATGCGGCGCTTCAACGATGTGTTCCAGTTGGACGATCCGTCGGCGCTTGCCGAGTTGGTGGGCGAGGACTGCGTGATTGAAAACACCGTGCCGGCACCGGACGGTGCGCGCCATGCCGGGAAGGCGGCCTGCGTCGGGCTATGGACGGCGATCGCGACCCAGCCCGGCACGCGCTTCGACATCGAGGAGACCTTCGTCGCCGGCGAGCGGGCGACGATCCGCTGGCGCTACTGGATGGCGGACGGCAATTCGCTGCGCGGCGTCAATCTGATGCGCGTCGAGGGCGGGCGGATCGTCGAGGCGATGGGCTACGTCAAGGGATAGGCCGGCTTCACCATATGAGTTACTCCTAATACACATCGGTTTGTGCTAGGAATAGAGTCCGACCGCCATTCGACGATCGAGAAAGACCATAGGGAGGACTAATGTCATGAACATCAGAACCGCCTGCTTTGGAGCACTCGCGTTGACCGTTCTCAGCGGCACGGCACTTGCCGGAGCGCTCGACTCGCCCAAGATGATGGAACCGTTCTTCACCGATGCGAGCATGAAGACGATGAAATCCGACGCCGAGATGAAAGCCGCCTGGGCAAAAATGTCCAAGGACGACCAAGCCATGATGATGAAGGAATGTCAGGATGCGGCGATGAGCAAGCCGTATGCCCCGTTCTGCGAAAAATTGAAGGCGCTCGGCGGCGCGAACAAATGATTGCCGGCTAGTCCGGAGTTGAAGAACAAAAGAAGGCGGGCCAAGGCTCGCCTTCTCATTGTTCGGCATCGATTTCGTGCCAAGGCGAGGCGAACGAATTCTACCTGTCCGCCAGCGCAAGCTTGGCGCCGAGCATGACGAAAGCGCCGGCGAACGTGCGGCGCATCCAGGTCAGCACCCTCGGCCGCGACGCGACATGGCTGCGGATCGAGGCGGCGAAGATGCCATAGCCGACGAAGATGACGAAGGTCAAAAGCATGAAGACGCTGCTCAGTTCCAGCATCTTCGACAGCGCGTGCGGCTCGGTCGTGCTGACGAACTGCGGCAGGAAGGCAAAGAAGAAGATCGACAGCTTCGGGTTGAGCACATTGACGAGGATGCCTCTCGCAATCACCTTGCCGGTGGAGCGCGGCGCGACATTGTCCTCGACGTTCAGACCACCCCTCTCCTTCAGCGTGTTCCAGGCCATGTAAAGGAGGTAGGCGACGCCCAGATATTTCAGCGTCTCGAAGGCGACCGCGCTGGTGTGCAGGAGCGCGGCGAGGCCGGTGATGGCGGCAGCCATATGCGGGATGATGCCGAGCGTGCAGCCGAAAGCGGCGACGATGGAGGCGCGGGCGCCGCGGGAAAGCCCGGCGCTCAGCGTGTAGAGGACGCCGGTGCCGGGCGAAGCCACCACGATCAGCGACGTCAACAAGAATTCGATGCTCACGATTTGGTTCTCCGCTGTGCTGCCCGGCGGGCAGCGTAGCAGCGAAATCCCCGCGCACAAGCCGCGGCGCCGTCAGATCAGAGGACAGGCAGCCCATGCGCCCGACGCGCCATCAGGCAATCCTCGTCGCCGGGCATGCAGGCGCGGCAGACATCCGGGCGCAACTCGTAGATGCCGCAAGCGGTTGCCTTGCCCACTGCGCCACAGAGAGCCGAACAGCGCGGGCCCTCGCAACGCATACCCGACAGATCGGCCGCGACATACTTGTCCGGGATACGGTCGAGCTGCGCGTCGTCCTCGGTGGAAAAGCGCGGCCACTCGGCCGAGTAGGAGCAACAGGCGCCGCAGCTCTGGCAATCAAATGCCGGGACGGTGCCTCGTTGGGGCGATGAAAGGCTTGCCACGGTCACCAACGAGAACGGTCCCTGCACAGCAGATTGCGGTCGGCGTCTTGCGGCAAGGCGCTATTTCTTCTTGCCTGCCTTGCGCGACGGCGCCTCGGTCGGCGACTTGAATAGATCGGTCGCGGCCTCGACAGCTACATCGGCCTTCGGCGCGGCACCCGGCTTGACCGGCTTTGCAGCGGCGGCGGGCGCCGGCGGGTGATCCTTGGCGGAGAATTTTATGGCCATCTCAGTCCTCGTCGGCGAAGCGCGATGGTGCGCGCGGACTGCGCAAACGGCCGATCAGGGCCGAAACCGCCGTTATGTTCATTTCCTCAGGCGACCAGTTCCTCGCCTCCGCGATGTGATGCGGCGCCAGTTCGCGATGCGTGCTGCCGCTGTAGGCGGCGTCCTGATAGGTCACCGGCTCGCGGGTCTTGGCGTCTTGGCGGACATATTCGATCAAATAGTTCGGGCACTCGGCGCGGCCCCGCACGCCGACGCGCACCTGTGCATCGCCATGGACGCGCTTGCAGCGTTCGAGTTTTTCCAGCACACGCCGGACATATTCGACTGGCTTGTCCAATGTTTCGACCATATCGGCGATGGTCGCATCAGCGGCGATTGGTGTCGCCGGCACACGCTTCGTCGCCATCAGCGTCTTCCGGCCCGTTTCGGCAACGCCGCCTGTGCGGCCGCCGCAGCCATTTCATCTGCCTCTTTTTCCAGGCGCAGTTCGCGCAAACGCGCGGTCTTGGCTTCACGCGCCTGGGTGAGGGCATCGCGTTCGGAAATGATGCGGTTGAGCGACATCGACTGGGTTTGCGTCTTGCTGAACAAGGGCACTGCCTGATCAGCAGCTGTTTTCGAATTGGCGGTCAAAATCTTTCTCCTGTCAGGAGTCTCGTGCCGATAGGGCAAGACCGGTCTTCAGTCAGGACCCACGCACAAAAGCATTGGGGCGGCGGATTCAACTTGCTGGAGCGTCCCTTAGCACGTTCAGGCCGACGCGCAGCGCATTTTCGGCGGCGAGACCCACAAAGTGAAAAAGGCCAGGCACCGCCTGACCTTCCATGAGAGCGTCGCGCATCCAGTGGATGCACAGGACGCTCCGGCACGCAGCGTGCGAAAACTCAGGTTTCCGCCGCCATGCGCCCGAATTCGCCATTCACCAGTGCCAGTACATCCGTGGTCACCGGGAAGGCTGAATCCTTTTTCAGGCCGCCTTCAACTGGTCGGCCGACATCTTGCCGGACTTGTTGTCGCGGACCATCTCGTAGCCGAGCTTCTGGCCCTCGACGATGTCACGCATGCCGGCGCGCTCTACGGCCGAGATGTGGACGAAAACGTCGGCAGAGCCGTCGTCAGGCTGAATAAAACCAAAACCTTTGGTGGCGTTGAACCATTTAACTGTGCCGGTGCTCATGACGAACCCTTTCCATGGCAAATACTCGTTCGCCGTCATGCGGATGCACAACGTCGTTTGTCTCGATTTTTGATGTGGGAAGTTCGTCAAAGGCGCGCTGCAAAGCGCGGATAACAAAAGTCAGTCAACAAATATCGACAAAGGTCTTGTAAGCTATTTAAACGGCCATGTCAATTCTTGGCTCACCCGCCGCGACGGTTCACGCCAATCGGGCACTGAACAAAGCGGCCCTAAAAAAATCTGGACGCGCCGGGAGCCATTTCGGTCGAAGCACGTTTCATGGTTGTCGTCAGCAATTCACGAGAGCAATCGAAGGAAAAGCGAACGGCAAAGACGCCCCCCGCACGATAAAAGGTGCGAGGGGCGTTTTCTTTCGGCCCCTACATCGCGGCGGTCATCATCGGCGGCATCTCGTAGCGGAGGCCGAGGCCCGAGCGCACTGCCAGGTCGACGTCAGTCAGCGTCCGGGACGAAAAGGCCGCTGCGGGCTTTCATGTCTGGAACGGTTTGCTGAAGGCGTTGGTGAATGTGACCCCGCCGTGATCGTCGCTGGCTTCGCCCAGCACGACATCCATGCCATCATTGGTGACCCGCGCCAGTGCGACCCCCCCCATATAGGCCGCCTTTGGCTTGAAGAGATCAAGGCCGTCGCGCTGATAGATCATCGGCACCTCGTGCTGATGGCCATGGAAGATGGCAATCACGTTGTAGCCTTTCAGGGCCGCAAGCAGTGCCTGACGGTCCGCATCGCTCCACCAATGCGGCGGCCCCTTGCCGTCGTCGTCGAACGCCTTTTTGGCGGGATCCCATCGCTCAGTCGAAAAATTATCCCAGCCATAATGCTGAAACAGGATGACCGGGCGGCCGTCCGCCGCATAGGTCGCCAGATCCTGCTTCAGCCAGGGCAGGCTGCTGTCCGCGCCATGGCCGGTGTCGCCAGCGAAACGGTGGGTCTGGACGAGATGCAGCCCGCCCCAGTCCCACGCATAGCAGTCGGTCTCGACATCGTAGTCGGTGGCTGGAACCGGTGGCTTGAAGAACACGCCGGCACGGTGATTGACTTCGACATAGTCGCGCATTTCGCGCCGGTACCAGTCAACGTGATGCCGCGGGCCGTTTTGGTCGAGGTCATGATTGCCGAGCCCGACATAGACTGGAACATGCACGCGGTCAGGCCCCATGCCTTGCTGGTAACGCTGGCTGAATTGCAGCAATTGCGTGCCTTCACTCGGCTGGGTGATCTGACCACCGCCATCGTCGGTCATGTCGCCGCCGATGACGAGGCCGAGCGGCGTGCCGATTCGGCTGCCGGCGGAGCGTAGGCCCGTCGGGACGCCGCCGATCTCGACGGGCCATGTCTTGTCGCCAATGCCGTTCAGAGCCGCCACATTGCGCAGCAAGGCAGCGTCGGTCTTGCCTTCCTGCTGGCAATTGGGACTCAAGCCGCTGGCCATGCGGCAGGCATGGACATCGGCGATGAACAGGAAGGTGGCGTCGACAGGCTGAATGCGCTGCCCGGTCTGGCCGAGCGCCGGGCGTGGAAGCGCAAGGGCCGTGGCAAGACCGGCGGCCCGCGCCAGAAAACGGCGTCGTGATACCGATTTTGGTGAGAAGCGCTTCATCATGGGTTGAAGTTCAGCACGGACACCGGTCAGCAGTAAAGTTCAGCGCCCGGTCCACGGCTGCTGCCCTCCCCCAGAACGGAACTGAGTTGTAGGGATCGTTCCCGTCCTCGGCATCAAAGGTTTCCCGGTGGCAGCAATATCCTGCGACGCCGCCTCGTTGCGGCCATGGGCGAAGCTTGGGCGACATTCTGCTCCAGCCCCGCCAGGCAATCGCGCAACATGCCGGCATCCTGCGCCGTCTTGGCCATCGACATCGCGCCGGAATAGGCCTCGACGGCCAGGGCGGCGAAACGCTGCGGGTCGGTGTCCTGCTCCCTGCCCGCCTGCTGATCAGCCCGGACCTTGTCGGCGATCGCCTGGCGCCAGCCGGCAAAAATGCCGGCAAGGGCGGCGCGCAATTCGGCATCGACGAGCGACAGTTCATGTGCAAGGTTGTTGAGGGGACAGCCGCGCACGAAGCCTTGTTGCTCAAGTTCCGCCGCCACGGCTTCGAAGGCTGCACCCACGCCTTCGCGCGCCGAAGCGGCCGCCCGCAAAGGCGCCATCCATGTCTCTTCGACCGCCGCGGCCACACGCTCTTCGATCACCGCCAGCGCCAACGCTTTCTTGGTCGGGAAATGATGATGCAACGCGCCGCCGCTGACACCCGCCGCCGCCATCAGATCGCCGAGACTGGACGCGTGATAGCCGCGTACCTGAAAGGACTCCTGCGCGGCATCGAGCACTCTGTTGCGCATGCCTTCGGGATCATTGGTGCGCTTCTGGGCATGCCCTGTCATCGGGAATCTCCACCGTGCCCCTCCAGGAGGGAAGAAAAAGAAGCTAGCAGATTGACAAAACAGGACAACCGGTCTGTTTTATAAAACAGGATGATCACCCTGTTTTTGGAGACGAGCTTATGAGCCTGCCCCTGAGTGCCACATCGGAGACAGCAGCGCTCGCCTCCCCGGTCGTCGAACTGCGGCAGTACACGCTGAAACCCGGCAAACGCGATACCCTTATCGACCTCTTTGACGGCAAGCTGATCGAAGGCCAGGAAGAGGCCGGGATGACCATCATCGGCCAATTCCGGGATCTCGATCGCCCCGACATGTTCGTCTGGCTGCGCGGCTTCGAGGACATGGAGGTGCGCAAAGGCGCCCTGAGCGCCTTCTATGACGGTCCGGTATGGGCAGCGCGCCGCAATGCCGCCAACGCCACGATGATCGATTCCGACGATGTGCTGCTGCTCAAACCTGCGTGGACCGGGGCTGGCTTCGATCTCTCCGGCGCATTGCGCGCGGGCTTGGCTGCCGACGAAAAGCCAGGCAGAAGCACGCCGCTGTCAGGGATGGTCGTGATTCGGATTTATCATTTGCGGCCGGGCGCAGAGGCCGCGTTCGCCAGCCGCTTCGAGGCCAAGCTGGCGCCGATGACGGCGTCACCCGGTGCGCGGCTGCTCGCCGCTTTCGTCACGGAGCACGCGGAAAACAGCTTTCCACGCCTGCCGGTGCGAGCGAGTGAGAATGTTTTCATCAGTGTGATGGGTTTTGATGGCGAAGAAGCGCACGCCCAGCATGAAACCGCGCTTGCCGCCTCGCCTGCATGGCAGGCCTTCTCGCACGCCGTCCGACATGACCTGGCCAGACCAACCGAAACCGTGCGCCTGTCGGCGACATCGCGCTCGCGGCTTTGTTGCTGATCTCCAGTCCGCCCGGAGACGGCGTCTGATCAGAGGCGGGGCGGCGTCTTTGCGGTGGACGGCGGGTATACGGCGGAGTGAGTGGACAGCCGATCTCCCCCCTCGTGGGGGAGATGGCCGGCAGGCCAGAGGGGGGCGCTGTCCCGCCGATCTCTCATTCGATTGCACTTCCGCGCTTGTTCTAACCTGAACGCAGTTGAATGACGACAGATAGCGTTCCTTCGCGCCCCCGCCGCCCTGCCGGGCATCTCCCCACGAGCGGGGAGATTGGCTCCGTCTTCAACCGATTTGCATCTTCACCGCCCGCAATCTCCGCTTGATGCGTTTTGTGCAACGCGATACGCCGTTGCCCAAATCGACAGACCGGAGACTTGCCGTGAGCGCTGCCAAGACCAGAACCGAAACCGATACGTTCGGTGCCATCGAGGTCGCCGCCGACCGCTATTGGGGCGCGCAGGCGCAGCGTTCGCTCGGCAATTTCAAGATCGGTTGGGAAAAGCAGCCGGCATCCGTCGTGCGCGCGCTCGGCATCGTCAAGCGGGCGGCGGCGGAAGCCAATATGGAGCTGAAGCGGCTCGATCCGGCGATCGGCAAGGCGATCGTCGAAGCCTCTCAAGAAGTCATCGACGGCAAGCTCAACGACCATTTCCCGCTGGTGGTCTGGCAGACCGGCTCGGGTACGCAATCCAACATGAACGCCAACGAGGTGATCTCCAACCGGGCGATCGAGATGCTGGGCGGCGTCATGGGCTCCAAGAAGCCGGTGCACCCGAACGACCACGTCAATATGAGCCAGTCGTCGAACGACACCTACCCGACCGCCATGCACATCGCCTGCGCCGAGCGCATCGTGCATGACCTGTTGCCGGCGCTGAAGCACCTGCACAAGGCGCTCGCCGCCAAGAGCAGAGAGTTCAACCATATCATCAAGATCGGCCGCACCCACACGCAGGACGCCACCCCGCTTACGCTGGGCCAGGAATTCTCGGGCTACGCCGCGCAGGTCGCTTCGTCGATCAAGCGCATCGAGCTGACGTTGCCCGGCCTGCAGGAACTGGCGCAGGGCGGCACCGCCGTCGGCACCGGCCTCAACGCGCCCGTCGGCTTCGCCGAGCGGGTGGCCGACCGCATCGCCGCCATCACCGGCATCGCCTTCGTCACTGCCCCGAACAAGTTCGAGGCGCTGGCAGCCCATGATTCCATGGTGTTCTCACATGGCGCCATCAACGCCGCTGCCGCAGCGCTGTTCAAGATCGCCAACGACATCCGCTTCCTCGGTTCCGGCCCGCGTTCCGGCCTTGGCGAATTGTCGTTGCCGGAAAATGAGCCGGGTTCCTCGATCATGCCGGGCAAGGTCAACCCGACGCAGTGCGAAGCGATGACCCAGGTCTGCGTGCAGGTGTTCGGTAACAATGCAGCCCTCACCTTCGCCGGCAGCCAGGGCCATTTCGAGCTCAACGTTTATAACCCGCTGATGGCCTACAACTTCCTGCAGTCGGTGCAGTTGCTCGCCGACGCTTCGGTCTCCTTCACCGACAATTGCGTCGTCGGCATCGAGGCGCGCGAAGACAACATCAAGGCGGCCCTCGACCGCTCGCTGATGCTGGTGACGGCGCTTGCGCCCACCATCGGCTACGACAGCGCCGCCAAGATCGCCAAGACCGCGCACAAGAACGGCACCACGCTGCGCGAGGAAGCGCTGGCCACCGGGTTGGTCAGCGAAGCCGACTACGACCGGCTCGTGCGGCCCGAAGATATGACCCATCCGGGATAAAAGCATTTTTCGGCGGGAGAATATCCTCCCGCCACCGCATCGAGCGACACGAATTTCCGTCTTTCACCGGTTCACGGAAACGTATGTCCTGTGAACAATGTGTCGCCAGACAGGCGGCTTTGGTGAACAGTCAGCATGGTCTATCTGACGGGTGATCAACCCCATTCGGAGAGCCACCATGTCCACCAACACTTCCTTCGCCGGCACCGGCACCGCGTCCAACAGTTCTGTCACCATCCTGCTCGGCCGCATCCTGCTTGCGGTCATTTTCCTGCTTTCCGGTTTCGGCAAGCTCAGCGCCCTTTCCGGCACCGCGGCCTATTTCGGCGGCCTCGGCCTGCCCTTGCCGACCGTGACGGCCATCGTCGTCGGCCTCATCGAACTGCTCGGCGGTCTGGCCATTCTCGTCGGCTTCCAGACCCGGATTGCCGCCTGGGTGCTGGCGATCTTCACCGTCGCCACGGCCCTGGTCGCCCACACCGGCTGGGCCGACCAGATGCAGATGATCAACTTCATGAAGAACCTGGCGATCACCGGCGGCTTCCTCGTGCTGGCTTCCTCAGGCGCCGGCGCCTATTCGGTCGACGCCAAGCGCGGCTGAACTTCCCTCCCCCGTCTTTGACAGCAGTGGCACGGAATTTTCCGCGCCACTGTTTCGTTGTCGGTCCAGAAGCCTCAATTCAGCGCCCGGATTTGCCGGGGCATTGGTGGTAGGATCGATCGGTCCGGGTGGGTAAAGGCCCAAACCGGCCAACCGACAACGGAGGTGACCATGCCTCGCAACGCACTGCTTCTGGCTTCGCGGCTGCTGCTTGCCGCGCTGTTCGTACCGTCAGGCTTCCATGCGCTCGCCGACATTGCCGGCACATCGGGCTATTTCGCCGGCCTTGGCCTGCCGCTCCCGGGGCTCGCCGCGTGGGGCACGGGCCTGTTCGAGCTGATCGCCGGCCTGCTGATACTCATCGGCTTCCAGACCCGGATCGTGGCTCTGCTTTTGGCCGCCTTCTGCATCGTTGCCGGCTTCATCGGCCATTACGGCCAGGGCGCCGATGATGCGACGCTTGCCTTCCTGCACCAGCAGATGCTGATGAAGGACATCGCGATATCGGGCGGCTTTCTGGCGCTCGCCGTGGCCGGCGCCGGCGCCTGGTCGGTCGACGGGCGGGCTGCGGTTTGATATCGCCTAAATCCAAGGGCAGGCCCGGAACCAACCAGACATATGCCCCGGGTTGAACTCTCAATGCCCGAGCCAAGTCGACGCCCGAGCCAAGTCGCCCCCCCTCCGTCGAGCTGCGCTCGACACCCTCTTCCCCGATCGACGGGGTAGAGGAAGGGCTCGTTCGCCAATCTTGGCGCCCTTCCTCTCCCTCCGGAGGGGGGAGAGGTGGCTTGGCGAAGCCAAGACGGAGTGGGTGAAGCCGGTCTTCAAACGCGAATCCGCTGAACAAGTGGCGCGATGGAGTTGGCCGTACCTATTTCACCGAAACGCTCGGCCCGCCTTCGACCGCCAGTACCAGGCGGCGGCCGGTAATTCGCGCCAGTTGCGCCAAGCGCCCGGCGGGCCGCTCGCCATAGAGATCTGCCAGAGATGCCGGTAAGACCAGCGCCAGCACGCCATTGCCGCGCTGCTCCCATTTCAGCCTTGGCATGACGTCGGGCATCGAGGCGGTCAGCAGGTAGACGACGCGCATCGATGCCGCCAGCACCCGCGCCCGCTCCAGATAGCGCGGTGTCGCCAGCGCCTTGATCTCGGGCGCGATGGCTTCGTTGAAGATGCCGTCGTGCCGATAGGCATTGGCCATCGCTAGATAGGCGCGGCCAGGGTGGTCCACGCCGAAAAAGGAGGCGTGGGCGATGATGTTGAGCGATTGCTTGCCGCGATATTCGGGATGCGCGCGCCAACCGATGTCGGCCAGCAATGCCGCCGCGTGGCGGTAGCGCGCCTCGTCCTCGGTCTCGTCGATGCCGAAAGCGGCAAAGGTCTTGGCCGTCCAGTCGACGAGTTCATGCGCATGGGTGACCGAGCGCGAGCGCAGCCGGGCGAGTTCCTCCGATGCCGAGATCAGGGGATCGGCCTTCTGCTCGGCCTGGTCGAGCAGGGAATAGAGGAAGCCTTCGCGCACGCCGAGCGCCGAGACGATGATCTTCGACGGCTGCATCGCCGCCATGATTTCCTGCAGCACGATGGCGCCGTAAGGCAGGAGCGAGCGGCGATTCTTCGAAACACCCTCGATGCCTTTGATCTTCTCGATCTCGCCTTTCGCCACTTGCCGCAGGAAATTGGCGGCACTTTCGACGCCGATCTCGTAGTGGTGCATGACGCCAAGCGGATAGTTGGTCATCTCCATGTGCAGCCGGGCGAGATTTCGCCAGGTGCCGCCAACGGCATAGAAAGGCCTGCCTTGCCCGCCTTTCAGCAGCTTCGCCCGCCCCAGCTCGTCGCGCACGATTTTCGCCGCCTGCGTGAGGGAATTCTTGGCCATGTCCTGCAGGCGCAGGCCGCCCAGCGGCAATGTTATGCCGTCGCCAATCGCTTCGCCGTTGACGTCGACCAGTTCAAGGCTGCCGCCACCGAGGTCGCCCGCAATACCGTTGGCCGGATGAAAGCCGCAGATGACGCCGAGCGCGGAATAATAGGCTTCCTCGCGGCCGCTGATCACGCGGATCTCGGTCTTGAGCACGTCTTCGGCGCGGTGGATGAAATCGGGGCCGTTGACGGCCTCGCGCGCGGCGGCGGTCGCCAGCACGTACATGTGCTCGGCACCGGCCTGGTCGGAGAGCGCGCGGAAGCGGCGGAACTCCTCCATCGACCGTGTCACGCCCTCGGGGTCGAGCTTCCCCGTCGACACGATGCCGCGGCCGAGGCCCGCCAGCATCTTTTCGTTGAACAGCATGGTCGGCGAGCGCGCCAGCCCCTCATATACGACAAGGCGGATCGAATTCGAGCCGATGTCGATGATGGACAGCGGTCGGCGATCCTGCAGCCGGCCCTGGGAATCGGACAGCATCAGGCGGCGGCGTTCTTCTTGCGGCGCTTGAATTGCGCGATCCGCTTCGGCGCATGCGATTTCAGCGCATCACCCCGTCCCGACAGGCTCGGATTGGTCATGAAATATTCCTGTGCGTTGAACGGCTCCTCGCCCTCCTCGAGCACGACGCGCCGGGAGGTTCCATCAGCCAATACGTCGAAACTTTGCTGATTGTCCATGATGTTGCCGAGCATGATCTGGCCCAGCACCTGTTCATGCACAGTTGGGTTGGTGATCGGCACCATGGTCTCGACGCGACGGTCGAGATTGCGCGGCATGAGGTCGGCCGAGGAGATGTAGACGACGGCCTCGTCCGACGGCAGGCCGTGGCCATTGCCGAAGCAATAGATGCGGCTGTGCTCGAGGAAACGGCCTACGATCGACTTGACCCTGATGTTTTCCGACAGGCCCGGCACCTGCGGCCGCAGGCAGCATATGCCGCGCACCACGAGGTCGATCTCGACGCCCGCGCGGCTGGCGTCATAGAGCGCATCGATGATGATCGGATCGACAAGGGCGTTCATCTTCATCCAGATGCGTGCCGGCCGTCCCTCGAGCGCGTGGGCGACCTCATCGGAAATGTGCCGCAGGATACGGTTCCTCAGCGTGAAGGGCGAGATCGCCAGCCGCATTTCGGCGGTCGGCTCGGCATAGCCGGTGATGAAGTTGAAAAGCTGGGCGACATCGCGTGCGATCGTTGCATCGGTGGTGAAGAAGGACAGGTCGGTGTAGATGCGCGCGGTCACCGGATGGTAATTGCCGGTGCCCAGATGCACATAATTGCGCAGCTTGCCGTCCTCGCGCCGCACCACCAGCGACATTTTGGCGTGGGTCTTGAGCTCGAGGAAGCCGAACACGACCTGGACGCCGGCGCGCTCGAGGTCGCGCGCCCAGCGGATGTTGGCCTCCTCGTCGAAGCGGGCCTTGAGTTCGACCAGCGCCGTCACCGACTTGCCGGCCTCGGCCGCGTCGACCAGCGCACGCACGATCGGGCTGTCGTTGGAGGTGCGGTAAAGCGTCTGCTTGATCGCCACCACTTCCGGGTCGGCCATCGCCTGACGCAAGAACTGAACCACCACGTCGAAGGATTCGTAGGGGTGGTGGACGATGATGTCCTTCTCGCGGATAGCGGCGAAGCAATCGCCGCCATGCTCGCGGATGCGCTCGGGGAAACGCGGATTGTAGGGCGTGAATTTGAGGTCGTCGCGGGCAACGGCGACGATCTCAGAAATCTGGCTGAGCGCCAGCGGGCCGGTCAGGACGCTGATGCGGCTCGACGAAACGCCGAGTTCGCCGGCGACGAATTCGCGCAGTTCGGCCGGCATGAGCATGTCGAACTCGATGCGAATGACGGAGCCGCGGCGGCGGCGCTTCAGCGCGGTCTCGAACAGGCGCACGAGATCTTCCGATTCCTCCTCGACCTCGATGTCGCTGTCGCGAATGATGCGGAACGTGCCGGAGCCCTTGACCTCGTAACCCGGGAACAACTTGCCGATGTAAAGGCCGACCGCCTCTTCCAGCGGGATGAAGCGGACATGGTGCTTGCGGTCCGGCAAACGGATGAAACGCTTCAGCGCCACCGGCAAGCGCAAGAGCGCGCTCATCTCCTCGCCGTTCTTGCGATGGCGAAGCTGCAGCGCCATCGAGAAGCCGAGATTGGGGATGAACGGGAACGGATGCGCCGGGTCGATCGACAATGGCGTGAGAACAGGAAACACCTGGTCCTGGAAGTGCTCCTCCAGCCAGGCCTTCTCGTCCTTGGTCAGCGCGTCGCGGGTGATACTCTCGATGCCTTCCTTATTGAGCAGCACGGTCAGCGCCGAGAGGCTTTTCTGCTGGTCTTCCTGCAACCGTTCGACCTCGCGAAGCAGTTGTTCGAGCTGCTGCTCGGGGGTACGCCCATCCGGGCTTCTCAACACGATGCCTTCGCGAACCTGGCCGGCGAGACCGGCGACGCGCACCATGAAGAACTCATCGAGATTGGCCGCGGAGATCGACAGGAAACGTACCCTCTCCAGCAGCGGATGGTTTGTGTTCTGCGATTCCTCGAGCACGCGGCGGTTGAACTGCAACCAGGAGAACTCGCGATTGACGAAACGATCCGGATTGCCTTCCGGGCTTGCCGCTTCCGCATTGATGAACTCGCTCTGGACCGGCTTCAGTTCGTTCATGGTTCCTGCTCTTCCCACGTCTGGTTGCTTCGCCGCTTTCGGGCGGCGCCCAGGCTGTTGCGCCTGGCCGCGATGCTCCAGCCGGTTAACCGGCTTAACTTATCCTCTGACAGGCTTTTGCGACAGTTTCATTTCATCGAACTTGCAAACAGGCCGGTTATGATCCAAACGCTGAGCAGACTGCGCTAAAGGAGACGACGATGGCAGGCGGTTCCATTCCCCATTTCCAGAACGATGCGGGCCATCCGGCGATCGATATCGGAGTCAAGGAATTCATGTGCACCGGCGCCAACCCGCCTTTCGACCATCCGCATGTGTTTCTCGATATGGGCGACGACAATGAGAAGGTCTGCCCCTACTGCTCGACGCTCTACCGCTATTCGCCGAAGCTGACGGCGATGGAAACGCTGCCGGCCGGCTGCCTCTACATCGACCAGGCCGCCTGACTTCCAGCGGCCCGGCCAATGGCAGACGCACAGTCCCGGCAAGTCATCATCGCCGGGGCGGGTATTGCCGGGCTGACCGCGGCACTGGCTTTCGCCGAGCGGGGCTATCCCGTACGGATCTTCGAACAGGCGCAGCGCCTAGAAGCGGCGGGCGCCGGCATCCAGCTTTCGCCCAACGCGACACGCATCCTGCGTGAGCTCGGCGTACTCGACGCACTTCTTCCCAATGCCGTCAGGCCGGAAGCCGTGGTGCTGAAGGATGCGGCAACCTTGGGCGAACTGGCGCGCGTACCTTTTGGACGAGCCGGCGAGGCGCGCTGGGGTGCGCCCTACCTCGTGGCGCATCGAGCGGACCTGCAAAACGCGCTGATGGCGCGCGTGGCTGCCATGCCCGATGTTCATCTCACTACTGGTGCGCGCCTTGGCAGCGTCACGATCAGCAGTTCAGGCGTCACCGCGGCAGCCGATGTGGGTGGCAGGCTCGTCGCGGCGGAAGGTTTCCTTCTGGTCGGCGCCGATGGCGTCTGGTCGTCGATGCGCGGACTTGCCGACCAAGGAAGGAAAACCAGGCTTGCGAAAAGCCACTTCTCCGGCGAACTGGCCTGGCGGGCAACCGTCAGCGCAGACAGTCCTGCCGGGCAAGCTTTTGCAGAGATCGGTGCGCCGGACTGCGTCACCACCTTCCTGCATCCCGGCTTTCACATGGTCGCCTATCCCGTCAGCAAGGGCAGCGCCATCAATCTCGTCGCTTTCACCAGGGGCGAGCGTATCGCCGAAGGCTGGTCCGGCCATGCCGATCCCGCAATCCTGGCCGGCGCCATGCGCCGCACCGCGCCGGCGCTGGCAAGGCTTGCGGAGTTGGCCGGCCCTTGGGCGGCCTGGCCGGTCCATACGGTCGATCAGAAGCCGCCATGGGTAAGGTCGGGCCGCATCGCACTGGTCGGCGACGCGGCGCATGCCATGACGCCGTTCGCGGCACAGGGCGCCGCGATGGCCATCGAGGATGCCGCCACGCTTGCCGACGTCATGGCCGCCTCCCCTGCCGATCTCGCCGGAAGTCTTCAAATCTGGGAAGGCCTGCGCCGGCCGCGCGTCGTGAGAGTGGCACGTCGCGGCGCCCTCAACCGCCTTGCCTGGCATGCCTGGGGTCCGGTGGCGTTGGCGCGCAACCTTTTCCTGAAAATGCGGACGCCGGAGAAGCTCGCCGCGGATTTGGACTGGCTTTATGGATGGCGGGCCTAGAACTCGAACGAGGCGTTGGCGTTATCTGCGCTACCTACCATTATACAGCTTCAACGACCACCCGAGCGAGACCGGCAGCGGGTTCCACCAACCCGTGCGCAGGCCGGCGGTTCGCAAGGCGGCGGCCGTCCAGGTGTTGCAGCCGGCCAGCGCATTGAAATGGCCGTTCGCCTCATAGAAGCGGTCGAAATCGGAATAGGCGGCCCCTGCGATGACGATCGGCCCGCCTGGTCCTTGCTGAAAACTCGCATCGATGAAGTCGAGCAACGCGGCAAAGCGGTCTTCCGGGATGTCGAAGCCGGCGACATCGGGTCCGGAGATATTGCCGGCGACCTCGACATGCATCACTGAAGCGTCAAGCGTCAGGGCCTTGAATACGGGCATCGCCTTCAGCTGCGACCAAGTCGGCGTCTCCAGGTAGAAGGCGCGGCCGCCCCAGCCGAAGACGATGTAGCGCACCTCGGGCGCGTCGGAAGGCTGGCCGGCAGCGGCGAGGAAGCGAAAGCGCCGGCGCACGCCATCATCGACGGGAATGGCGATGTCGGTGTGGATCGGATTGCTCAGCACCAGAATGTGCCTGGCGCCCTCGCCGGCCGCGGCAGCCGGCCAGAGTGGTCGCGGCACCAGTGTGCCGAGTGCCGCGACCAGCACCACCGCGGCCACCAGCACGGCCAGGAAACGAAGGCGTTTTCTCATCCGGGCATAGTTCTTGCGATTCCATCACGTTTCAATCGAAACGATCCGATCGGCCAAATGTGAAAAAGCCCGACCGTGGCGCGGCCGGGCTCCTTCCATTTCGACGAAGCAGCGCTCAGTGCAATATCTGCGACAGGAACAGCTTCGTGCGCTCGTGGCGCGGGTGATCGAAGAACTCGGCCGGCGTGTTCTGCTCGACGATCTGGCCCTGATCCATGAAGATCACCCGGTTGGCGACTTTCCGCGCAAAGCCCATCTCGTGGGTGACGCACAGCATGGTCATGCCTTCCTCGGCAAGGCTAACCATGGTCTCCAGCACTTCCTTGATCATTTCCGGGTCGAGTGCCGAGGTCGGCTCATCGAACAGCATGATGCGCGGGTTCATGCACAGCGAACGGGCGATCGCCACGCGCTGCTGCTGACCGCCGGAGAGCTGGCCCGGATATTTGTTGGCCTGCTCGGGGATCTTGACGCGCTTGAGGAAATGCATGGCCATCTCCTCGGCCTGTTTCTTCGGCGTCTTGCGCACCCAGATCGGCGCCAGCGTGCAGTTCTCCAGGATGGTCAGGTGGGGGAACAGGTTGAAGTGCTGGAACACCATGCCGACCTCTCGGCGCACCTCGTCGATCTTCTTGAGATCGTTGGTCAATTCCTTGCCGTCGACGAAGATCTTGCCCTTCTGGTGTTCTTCGAGCCGGTTGATGCAGCGGATCATGGTGGACTTGCCGGAGCCGGACGGGCCGCAGATGACGATGCGCTCGCCGCGCATCACCTTGAGGTTGATGTCCTTCAGCACATGGAACTCGCCATACCATTTGTGCATGGCGATGATGTCGATGGCGACATCGGTGGTCGAGATGTGCATCTTCGCGGCATTGACCTTGATCTCTTCCGCGCTGACGGCGTTTTCGGTGGCCATGAACCAATCCCCTTTTTATCGTTTGTAACCGGTGTCGAGCCGGCGTTCCGTATACATTGAATAGCGCGACATGCCGAAGCAGAACAGCCAAAACACGAAGGCGGCGAACACGAGACCGGATTTCGCGGTCTGCGGCGTCGCCCAGTTGGCGTCCGAGAAGTTCTGCTTGACGACGCCGAGCAGGTCGAACATCGAAATGATGAGGACCAGGCTGGTGTCCTTGAACATGCCGATGAACGTGTTGACGATGCCGGGAATGACCAGCTTCAGCGCCTGCGGCAGCACGATCAGTCCCATCTTCTGCCAATAGCCGAGGCCGAGCGAATCGGCGCCCTCGTATTGGCCCTTGGGGATCGCCTGCAGGCCGCCGCGCACCACTTCCGCCATATAGGCGGCGGCAAACAGCGACACGCCGATCAGCGCCCTCAGGTATTTGTCGAAGGTGACGCCGGCCGGCAGGAAAAGCGGCAGCATGACGCTGACGAAGAACAGCACTGTGATCAGCGGGATGCCGCGCACGGCTTCGATGAAGACGATGCACAGCATCTTGACGATCGGCATCTTGGAGCGCCGGCCGAGCGCCAGCACGGTGCCCAGCGGCAGCGACACGGCGATGCCGACGAAGGAGAGGCTGAGCGTGATCAGCAGTCCGCCCCACCGCGACGTCTCGACATGCGGCAGACCGAACACGCCGCCCACCAGAAGAAAGAAGGCGACGATCGGCAGCACCAGGAAAAGCAGGATGGCGTTCAGGCCCTTGCGCGGCACGCTGGGGATCAGCATCGGCACCAGCAGCGCCGCGAACAGCATGGCGACCAGGATCGGCCGCCAGCGCTCCTCGACCGGATAGGTGCCGAACATGAACTGGCCGAACTTGGCGTTGACGAAGGCCCAGCAGGCTCCGCTCCAGCCATCGGGCTGGATGCCGCCCTGCGCCACGGTCGCGCAGACGGTCCGGTCCGGCCCGGTCCACTGGGCATTGATGAAGGCCCAGTTGATGACCTGCGGCAGGACCCAGGCGACGATGATGATGCCGAGTATGGTGAGGATGGTGTCGCCGACCGAACCGACGAGGTTCTTGCGGACCCAGGCATACAGGCCACGCTCGCTGATCGGCGCCGCCTCCGCCAGGGCCATTTCGGTGCGCACCCAGGACATGTCGTGTTCCTGCATGGCCCTACCTTTCCACCAACGCCATTCTGGCATTGACCACGTTCATCACGGCCGAGGTCACCAGGCTGAGTATGAGATAGGCGATCATCATGATCAGCACGCCCTCGACCGCCTGGCCGGTCTGGTTGAGCACCGTGCCGGCGGTCGCCGTCAGGTCCGGATAGCCGATGGCGATGGCCAGCGAGGAGTTCTTGGTCAGGTTGAGATACTGGCTGGTCAACGGCGGGATGACGATGCGCATGGCCTGCGGCACCACGACCAGCCGCAGGATCGATCCCGAGCGCAGGCCAAGTGCGGCGGCGGCCTCGGTCTGGCCCTTGCTGACACCCCTGATGCCGGCCCGCACGATCTCGGCGATGAAGGCCGCCGTGTAGCAGGACAGCGCCAGATAGAGCGACAGGAACTCCGGCTTGACCTGGAAGCCGCCGGTCAGGTTGAAGGTCGATTGTTTCGGAAAATCGAAGCTCAGCGGAAAGCCGCTCAGCGCATAGGCGAGCAGCGGCAGGCCGACGATCAGCGCGACGGACGTCCAGAACACGGGAAACTGCTGACCCGTCGCCATCTGCCGCTGGCGCGCCTTGCGGGCGACGAACCAGGCCATGGCGATACCCACGATGAGCGCCACGAAGATCAGCCATGAGCCCTCGCCCCAGACGGCGCGCGGGAAATAGAAACCGCGCTGGTTGAGGAAGGAACCGAAAGGCAGGTTATAGCTCTCGCGCGGCGGCGGCAACACGGCCAGCACGCCCGAATACCAGAAGAAGATGACCAGCAGCGGCGGGATGTTGCGGAAGATCTCGACATAGACCGTGCAGATCTTGCGGATCAGCCAATTCTGCGACAGCCGGCCGATGCCGATGACGAAGCCGATAATGGTCGCGGTGACGATGCCGGCCACGGCGACGATGATGGTGTTGATCAGGCCGACAATGATGGCGCGACCGTAGGTCGAATCGGACGTGTAGGCGATCGGCGTGTCCGAGATGTCGAATCCGGCGCGGCCCCTGAGGAAGCCGAAACCGGAGGCGATGTGAAGACGCTGCAGATTGTCGATGACGTTCTGCACGATCCACCAGACAGAGCCGAACAGAACGACGACGACCAGTGTCTGGAAGAAGAGACTGCGGACTTTCGGGTCGTTGATAAAGGAGCCGCGACTTGTATCCTCGCGAAGGACTTCCTGCGATGCCATATCACCGTCCCCTGTGAAAGAGAAACCGGAAGGCAGATGGTTCTGCCTTCCGGATCACATTTCGATCAGCGGATCGGTGGAGCGTATTGCAGGCCGCCCTTGGTCCACAACGCGTTGATGCCGCGGGCGATCTTCAGCGGGCTGCCCGAGCCGACATTGCGGTCGAACATTTCGCCGTAATTGCCGACCGCCTTGACGATGTTGACGACCCAGTCGTTGGAGACGCCGAGATCGGTGCCGATCTTGGTGTCGGCTTCCTGGCCGAGCACGCGTTTGATCTCAGGGCTGGCCGAGTTCTTCATCTCGTCGACATTGGCCTTGGTGATGCCGAGTTCCTCGGCATCGAGCAGCGCGAAATAGGTCCACTTGACGATATGGTACCACTGGTCGTCGCCCTGGCGCACTGCCGGTCCGAGCGGCTCCTTGGAGATGATCTCCGGCAGCACGACGTGATCGGCCGGCGCACCCAGCGTCAGGCGGATGCCGTAAAGGCCCGACTGGTCTGTGGTGTAGACGTCGCAGCGGCCGGCGTCATAGGCTGCGTTGACCTCTTCGAGCTTCTCGAAAACGACCGGATTGTACTCCATCTTGTTCGCCTTGAAGTAGTCGGCGAGGTTGAGCTCGGTGGTGGTGCCGCTCTGCACGCAGACGGCGGCGCCGGACAGCTGAAGCGCCGAATTGACGCCCGGCAGCTTCTTGGCGTTGATCATGAAGCCCTGGCCGTCATAGTAGGTGGTGCCGATGAAGTTCAGGCCAAGTGCCGTGTCGCGGTTAATGGTCCAGGTGGTGTTGCGCGACAGGATGTCGATCTCGCCCGACTGCAGCGCGGTGAAGCGCTCCTTGGCGCTGAGCGGCGTGAACTTGACCTTGGAGCCGTCACCGAAGACGGCGGCCGCCACGGCGCGGCAGAAATCGGCATCGATGCCTTGCCAGTCACCCTTGTCGTCCGGCGCCGAGAAGCCGGCCAGGCCCGTCGACACGCCGCATTGGATGAAGCCCTTCTGCTTGACCGTGTCGAGCGTGGTGGCTGAAGCCGTTGAAGCCACGGCTCCAAGCGCGGCGGCTCCAAGGATGCCGATTGCAATGTGTTTCATGACCCACAGACCCTTTTCTGTTTTCAGGCAAACCTGATCTTTTTTTCCCGCGTGAACGCAGCTTTTCGTTCCGGCCCATTTCCGGAACTCCGCATCGCAGTCGACGCGCCGCCTCCCATTCACGAACAGCATCGAAGGCGATAATTCCTGTGAGGTCAAGGAAAATGACCGAATTCAGATGGGTTTGAAAATCGTTTGCCGCAATTGCCTGAATCGCAGACAAACGCGCCCGCAATTTAGTCAGAAGCGCGAATAAAGCCGGCGAAGCTCGCCCTACGCCAGGCTGCGCTCTGTCCGCAAAAAATCCATCCGCCCGATTACTCTGCGTTACTGTGCTCTGCCGGCCGGTTGCGTGCCGATGTCTGCGCCCTCTGGCTGGATCTGGGTCATGGTGAGGTGCGCTTTGCGCTATCAAGGCGACGCATGCCGCTGCCGGCGGCGGGCTTTCTGGCCGCGCATTACGCTTGCAGTCGGCCTGCGGCGGCTCCGGCAATTGGCACATTCGAAGTCGGGGTCCTGGCGAAAGCCGGCTGTTGCGCGGTCCATGTCGCCGCACTATGGCTAGCGGCTTACCAAAAAAGGCGACGACGAATGGCAAAAGACGGCAACGAGCCGGTGACTGGCAAAATGGGCATCAACACGCGGCTTGCCCATTCGGGCAACAACCCGCACGACTATTTCGGCTTCGTCAATCCGCCTGTCGTGCACGCCTCCACGGTGCTGTTCCGCAATGCCGCCTCGATGGCTGGACGGGACCAGAAATACACCTACGGCACGCGCGGCACACCGACCACCGACGCCTTGGCCCAGGCCATAGACGCGCTGGAGGGGTCGGCCGGCACGATCGTGGTCCCGTCGGGCCTGGCGGCGGTGACGGTGCCGCTGCTTGCCTTCGTTTCGGCGGGCGACCACCTGCTGATCGTCGACAGCGTCTATCATCCGACGCGCAACTTCGCCGATACGATGCTGAAGCGGCTCGGCGTCGAGGTCGAGTATTATGCTCCCGGCGTCGGCGCGGGCATCGCCGCCTTGATCAAGCCGAACACCAAGGTGGTGTTCACGGAATCGCCGGCTTCAAACACGTTCGAGGTGCAGGACATACCAGCCATCGCCAAGGCCGCGCACGCCGCCGGTGCCATCGTCATGATGGACAATACCTGGGCGACGCCGCTTTATTTCCGTCCGCTCGACCATGGCGTCGACATCTCGATCCATGCGGCGACGAAATATCCCGCCGGCCATTCGGACGTGCTGCTGGGTACGGTGTCGGCCACCGAGGCCTGCTGGAAACAGCTGTATGAAAGCTTCTGCACGCTTGGCTGCTGCGCCGGACCCGAAGACGTCTACCAGGTGCTGCGCGGCTTGCGCACCATGGGGGTGCGCCTCGATCACCATCAGCGCAGCGCGCTCGCCATCGCGGCATGGCTGGAGGGCCAGAAGGGCGTGGCGCGCGTGCTCCACCCTGGCCTTCCCAGTCATCCCGACCACGCGCTGTGGAAGCGTGACTTTTCCGGCTCCAGCGGCATCTTCTCCATCGTGCTTGCCGGCGGCGGCCAGAAACAGCAGCACGCGTTCCTCGACGCATTGCGGATCTTCGGTCTCGGCTACTCCTGGGGCGGTTACGAGAGCCTTGCCGTGCCGGTCTGGCTCGGCGACCGCGTCGTTGCCAAGGGCCCCTATGAAGGGCCGTTGATTCGTCTCCAGATCGGCCTCGAGGATGTCGAGGACCTCATGACCGATATTCTTCGCGGGCTCACCGCCGCCGCAGCGGCCTGACGCGACCTCTCGGACCGATACCAGCAACGCCTGCAAGGCCTTGACGCGATTGAGCAAACCGGGGCCGCACGCGGCCCCCCCGGTCCGGCCATGTCGGCAATATTATTCTCCCCATCCGCAGTTTTGCGGATTTGTTTGACTTCCAAATTGCCGGCTTCCGCTTCATTGCGGCAGCGGAAATCATTCCCCAGCCACCGCACCAAGAGCCTGCCCATGGCGTTCCGCCTCTTTGTTCCCATTCTTGCCGGCGCGACGCTGCGCGAACGCATCATCGCCTGCGTCGGTGCGATGATCGGCATTGCGCTGACTGGCGCGATCAGCGGACTCACACTGGGTAGCGGGCCACATGTGCCGCTGCTGGTGGCGCCAATGGGAGCATCGGCGGTGCTGTTGTTCGCGGTGCCCGCCAGCCCGCTGGCGCAGCCCTGGTCGATCATCGGCGGCAACACGATCTCGGCGCTTGTCGGCGTGATCGTGGTGCAATTCGTGCACCAGCCGGTGCTCGCCACCGGTATTGCGGTAGCGCTGGCGATTGCCGCAATGTCGTTCACGCGCTGCCTGCATCCACCCGGGGGTGCGGCGGCATTGACCGCGGTGTTCGGCGGCCCAGCCGTGATCAGCGCCGGCTTCCTTTTTCCTTTCGTGCCGGTGGCGGTCAATTCGATGCTGCTGGTGGCGCTTGGCTACGGCTTCCACAAGCTGGCCCGGCGCAACTACCCGCACGTGCCGGCCCCGGCGCCGGTAAACAGTCACGGCACCATCGATCCGCCGGCGCAATTGCGTGTCGGTTTTCGCTCCGAGGACATCGACGCCGCGCTTGGAGCGCTCGACGAGACCTTCGACATCGATCGGGGCGATCTCGACCGGCTGCTGCGGCAGGTCGAATTGCAGGCCATGGTGCGCGAGCATGCGACGTTGCGGTGCCAAGACATCATGTCGCGCGACGTCATCTCGGTGGACGAGCACACGCCAGCCGCCGCTGCGCGCCAATTGCTGCTTGACCACAACATACGAACCTTGCCGGTGGTGGATGCCGAGGCAAGGCTGGCCGGAACCGTGGGCTTGCGGGAACTGACGCTGGCGGCCGGCACGGTCGGAACCGTGATCTCGCCGGCGGCAACCGCAACTGCCGGCTCGAACGCCATGGCGCTGCTGCCAGTGCTGACCGACGGGCGCAGTCACGCCGTCATCATCGTCGACGATAAAAACCACATCCTCGGGCTGATCACGCAAACCGATCTGCTGGCCGCGACGGCGCGGATGCAAAACACCGGCAGGGAGCCGGCCAAAGTGCTAGCATAGGCAGCCAGGCGGATCGCCTGGCGTGATTTTTCGGGAACCTTTTTTCGAAACCTGCATCCAATCTTTCGTGCAAGGATCGATGGAGGACACATGCCTGCGCTGACGGCAACATCAACAGCGACGGACGAGCTCCGGCTCGTAGCCCGCGCGCTTGCCCGCGACAGCGATGCCTTTCGCAAGATCATGAAGCTGAACAACCAGCGGCTCTACCGACTGGCGCGCGGCATGGTGCGCAATGACAGCGAGGCCGAGGACATCGTGCAGGAGGCCTATGTCAGGGCCTTTACCAATCTCGGCACCTATCGCGGCGATGCTTCGCTTTCCACCTGGCTGTCGCGCATCGTCATCAACGAGGCGCTCGGGCGGCTTCGCAAAGGACGGCGAACCGTGGCCATGCCTGAAAACCCGGAAGCGCAGATCATCCGGTTTCCCCTCAACCCAAGCGACGATCCGGAGCGGACGATGGCGCAGCGGCAGATCCTCGGGCTTGTCGAGCGGGCGACCGACAGCCTGCCCGACGCCTATCGCGCGGTTTTCGTGGCCCGCGTCATCGAGGGCCTGAGCATCGAGGAGACCGCCGACCTGCTCGGCGTGCGGCCCGAGACCGTCAAGACGAGACTGCACCGCGCCCGCGCTTTGCTGCGCAAGGCGCTGGACGACGAGATCGGGCCGGTGCTGCTCGACGCCTTCCCCTTCGCCGGCCGGCGCTGCGAACGGCTGACGCAGGCCGTGATGAAGCGGCTCGGATTCGAGGGGTGATCTTCAAAGCCAGATCTTTCGCCGATTTGTCGGGAACGTTTCCGCGCCATCCTCATCCAATGAATGTCAACCCAGATGAAGCCCGCTGCCCAGGCTGTCGGGCGGAAGGAGATGCCATGCTTATCAGACACACCGCAGCGCTTGCCGCCCTCTTGCTGCTTGGCGCTGCCCCATTCGCGCAAGCTGCCGACAAGCCGACCGACCCGCAGATCGCCCACATCGCCTACACAGCCGACATGATCGACATCGAGGCGGCCAAGCAGGCAATCAAGAAATCCAAGAACAAGGAAGTCGTCGATTTCGCCAAGGACATGGAGCGCGACCACGAAGCGGTGAACAAGCAGGCGCTCGACCTGCTCAAGAAGCTCAAGGTGAAGCCGGAAGACAATGCCACCAGCCAGGCGCTGACCAAGGCGGCGAAAGAGGAACATGCCAAGCTCGCCAAGCTGAAAGGGGCTGCCTTCGACAAGGCCTATATCGAAAACGAGGTGGCCTACCACAAGCAGGTCAATGGAGCGCTCGAAACCCTGCTCATTCCGTCGGCCAGCAATGCCGAGCTGAAGAGCCTGCTCGAAACCGGCCTCAAGATCTTCCAGGGGCATGAGCAGCATGCCGAACATGTCGCCGGCATGTTGAAATGAAAGCGGCCGTGCTGATCCGACCGCTCCTTGCCTGGCTGGCGCTGGTGCTTGCCGCCGGCCCGGCGCCGGCAGCGACGATCGAGGTGACGATCGACAAGCTCGTCTTCTCGCCCGCAAGCGTCGAGGCCAGGGTCGGCGACACGATCGAGTGGGTGAACAAGGACGCATTCGCCCACACGGCCACGGTGAAGGGCGGCTGGGAGGTGATGATCCCGCCGAAGGCGAAGGGAAAACTGACCCTCAAGACGGCGGGAGCGGTTGATTATTTCTGCCGCTTCCATCCCAACATGAAAGGCCGATTGGTAGTGGCGCCCTGAAAATCTGGGCCGGTGGCGGGACTTGGCCGCAAATACCAAGCCCCGTCACTCCGGAGCACCCGTCACTCCGGAGCAATTCAGCACGGAACAGTCGCGCCAGGGATCAGAGCGCCAGCCATGCCGTGCCAGCCGCCAGCGTTAGCAGCGTCAATGGCAGGCCGACTTTGAAGAAAGCGCCGAACGACAGCGACGTGCCGGCGGCGCGCGCCTGTTCGGCAACGATCAGATTGGCGACCGAGCCCAGGAGCGTGAAATTGCCGGCCAGCGTCGAGCTCATGGCGACGACCAGCCAGGCGCGCTCGGGGTTTTCCAGGCCGGGGATGAAGGGCCGCAGCGCCAGCACGGCCGGCACGTTGCTCATTATGTTGGAGAGCACCGCGGTGAAGCCCGACAGGCGCCAGACGTCGTCCAGCCCGAGGTTCTTGGCCGATGCGACGATGTCCGGTGTCAGCAGCGTTCGTTCGGCGCCGGCAACCACGATGAACAGGCCGGCGAACATGAACAGCAATGGCCCGTCGATTTCGCGATAGATGCGCTCTGGTTTGATGGCGCGGGTGAGCAGGAGGATGGCGCCGCCGATGAGCGCCGCCTTGGCGACAGGCACACCGGCGAAGAAGGCAACGGCCAGTCCGATGCAAACTACCACCGCTTTCAGCACCTGGCGGCGATGCATGCGGCCGCGCGAGACCTGCGGCGTCAATTCGCCGTTGCGCGCGAATTCGGTGCGGTAGACGATGCGAACAATGGCGATGACCGCGACGAGACCAAACAGCGCAACCGGAGCCAGAGCCGCTGAAAAGGCCGGATAGGAGATGCCCGACAGCGCACCGATGACCATGTTTTGCGGATTGCCGGTGATGGTGGCGACACTGCCGCAATTTGACGCGGTGGCGGTCGCGATGAGGTAAGGAACCGGATTGCGTTTGATGGCGCGGGTGACGTGAACGACGATCGGCGCCATGACAAGACAGATGGCGTCATTGACCAGGAAGGCCGACAGCAGGCCGGTCAGCAGGGTCACCATAACCAAAAGCATGAACGGCGCATGCGCATGCTCGATCGCGATGGCACCGAGGCCGCGAAAGGCGCCCGAGACCTTCAGATGCGCCACTACGATCATCATGCCGAGCAAAAGCGTGATGGTGTCGAAATTGATGGCGCGGTAGGCATCCTCCAGGCTGATCGCCCCGATGGCTATCATCGCGGCCCCGCCGAGCAGTGCGATCCCCGCCCGATCGAGGCGCAGGCCTGGTATGCGGCCGACGGCGACGCCGGCATAGGTCAGGACCAGGATCAGCAGTGCCGCCGCGCCCATCAATGTCATGCGAAGAAGGCCCTGCCCGATGCATTCAGCCCCGGCCGGAGCTGTGGCCACCACCTTTAGCGGGCGGCGCGCAAAGCGAAAATACCTTCTGCGTGATGGCTGCAGAAATCCCCAGCGACGCGCCCCCGGCGCCGGTGGCTGGCCGGATCCGCCTCAATGAACCGTGATTGTCGCGGCTGGCGGCGTTTGCTGGGAAACCATCGGATCGAAACTGACCTGGTCGCGTCCATTTGACTTGGCGGCATAGAGCCGCCTGTCGGCTGCCGAGAATATCTCCTCATAGGTGGTCGGCCCGTTAAAGGCGGTACCGCCAATGCTCACGGAAAGCGGACAGGACCGGCCGCCCGGCGAAAATTCCACCTCGCGAATTCGCCGGCGGATGCTTTCGGCAACCAGCCAGGATTGCGAGGGATCGACGCCGGGAAGAAACACGCCGAATTCCTCGCCGCCGATGCGGCCGACGATGTCGGTGCCGCGGAGCTGATCCTTGATCGTCTGCGCGATCAGTTTGAGCGCCTGGTCGCCGCAGTCATGCCCAAGCCGGTCATTGATCGATTTGAAGTGATCGGCGTCGATGATCAGCAGCGCACCGGAATTGGCCGACGCCTGTTTGCGGACCTGTTCGAGATAGGCTTCGACCAGCATGGAGAAAGCGCCGCGGTTGAGCACCGCCGTCAGGCTGTCGGTGGCGGCAACGACGGTGAGATCGCGCTGGGCAATGGCCAACTGGCGTATCTTCCACATCAGGAAGAAGAGAAACGATCCACCCAGCACCAGGGGCAACAGAATGTCGGTCAGCTGAGCCCGCCACACAGCTTCGGGCGAAAGATACGGGAAATTGAACGAATCGACGAAAAACGCCACGCCAATGAAGAACGCCGTGCCGGCGGCGGTGACGGCGATCACCCTGCCCCAACTCGTCGGCGACAGGTCGAGCTTCATCTCTTCAACTCCGTTAGCCGCGTCTACTATGACGCGCCAACGCAAACAAAACGATAAGACTTTCCCTCCAATTCGACGGCAGAGGTTGCAGGGTTACGGCCGCCGGACCGGCGGCCGCCTCCGGCCTGCGTCTCGAAGATTTGTCCGGATGATCGATCCGGACCTACGACAGGAGGGTCCTGCCGTCAGCCGTTGGGCGCCGATTCGCCCAGCGTCTCTGCAACAAAGGATGCCGCGATCAGATCGTCGGCATCCAGGCCTAGAGAGCCTTCGCCCGCTCCCATGATGGCGGCAACCTTATGGAAGGTCTTCAGCTCATGGTCGGAAATCCGGGCGGTTTGCATCTTGGCTTTGAGCTCGGCGATCCGTCGCCCCAAGGCGGGCGACGTTCCAATTTCACGTTTCGACATGACGCGGTTTTCTCCTTCCCCAACCCATGCTTGTTTTGCCCGCCATTCGCAGCCCGAATGCTTACTTTTATGAGGGACCGCGAATACAAGGCCCCGAACGCGTGATCGTTACGAAGGTTCCCGCGCGACAAGGTCACGAAATAATACGGAAAGGGCGCCGCGGCGGCGGCGTGCCGCCGTCGCGCCGGCAAGCGCATTCGTGAAGACGAGAAGGGATGAAAAGTTCCGACCGGATTCCTGCCCGCGTTGAAATTTCTCACGTCCGGAGCAGCTAAGCCATTGAAATTATTGGCGATCCCGACAGGATTCGAACCTGTGACCATCGGCTTAGAAGGCCGGTGCTCTATCCAGCTGAGCTACGGGACCGCTGGCCGGCTCGGAGCCGGTAAGATGTCTGCGCTGGCGCCCGCCCGGGCTTTGCCGGTCAATGCGTCCAGGGCGTCCTGCGGTCATAGCGGAAATTTTCCGCATAGGAAATCTGGCGGCGCTTGGGCTCTTTCGGCTCTTCGACGCGGTAGGCGAGCCCTTCCTTCTCGGCATAGGCCACGGCCTCTTCACGCGTGTCGAAGGTCAGCTTGATCTGGCTCCTCATGTCGCCGGAAGTGGTGTAGCCCATCAGCGGGTCGATTTTCTTGCGCATCTCGGGATCGAATTCCAGCACCCAATGGCCGGTCTTGGCCGTGCCGGACTGCATCGCGGTTTTGGCTGGACTGAAAATGCGCGCGGACATGACCACCTCATTGCTGTGCAAGGCAGCATGGCCGCCTCTTCGCCCGTCATTACTGCGCAATGCGGACGGCGGCAAGGTTTTTGCACTTGCAGGTTTTTGCACTTGCCATGCAACACTGAAATGAATAGGCAACAGACCGTTCGGAGTGTAGCGCAGCCTGGTAGCGCATCTGGTTTGGGACCAGAGGGTCGGGAGTTCGAATCTCTCCACTCCGACCACCTTTCACAGAAAAGGCAATCGAGGGCCGTTGGCGCCTGCGAATGGCAATGTGTCGGGTGCAGAATGGGGCTGTCGGCAATCTCCGCGCGGCCAGTTGTCTTTGCTGCTGCATGTCACGGTCGCAACAAAAAGCCGCGGACGGCAAAGTTGCCTGCTCCACCGCATCGACTATTGTGAGCCGGAACACGGCACGGTGTGGGGCGACAGATGACCATCGGACATCGACGGTCTCCGCTAAAGCCCTCACGGAGGAACCATGAGCGACAGTTGGACACCCACCCGTCTCGGCGCAGGGCGGCATTCGGCATGACGACGGAAACCGCCACGGGCGGCACGGAGACAAAATTCAGACAGCCGCCAGCCGGAACCGGGATCGCGGTCGATCTCGATGGAGTGACCATAGATTTCGCATTGGCGGCCGGGCGTAGCTTCCAGGCGGTCGCCCGCGCCGATCTGAAAGTCGGCGACCAGGAATTCGTGGCGATCATTGGGCCGACGGGCTGCGGCAAGTCAACGCTGCTGAATGCCGGCGCAGGGCTTCTCGAGCCTTCGGCAGGCAGCGTCCGTGTGTTCGGCGCCCCGCTTCGCGGTCTCAACAGACAGGCTGGCTACCTCTTCCAGCAGGATGCATTGATGCCCTGGAAGACCGCTCTGGACAATGTGGCCATCGGGCTGGAAGTGGCAGGCGTGCCCTCTTCCGAAGCAAAGGAACGCGCGCGAGCATGGCTCGGACGCGTCGGCCTGGCTGCTTTCTGCGAGCGCTACCCTCACATGCTTTCAGGCGGCCAGAAAAAGCGCGTTGCTCTTGCGCAGGTGCTGATCCGCGACCCCAAGATCATCCTCATGGACGAACCCTTCGGACCGCTCGACGCACAGACGCGGCTGATCATGGGCGGCCTTTTGCTCAAGCTGTGGTCGGACGACCGCAAGGCGGTGATGTTCGTCACCCACGACCTCGAAGAAGCGATCGCGCTGGCTGATCGCGTGGTGGTGATGTCAGCCGGTCCCTCGGCACGCATCATCGGCGACTTTCCAATCCCGCTGGCGCGTCCACGCGATATTTCGGAAATCAGGCTGGAACCGCGCTTCCAGGAATTGCATCGAGACATCTGGCACATGCTGAAGAAGGAAGTGCTCAAGGCTTACGGCGAGATTGAAGAAGGAGCGATCCGATGAAAAGGACGACGCTGCTTTTCGCACAGCTAACCGTGGCCGTCATCGTCATCGCGCTCTGGCAGGCAGCGTCGACGACGCACCTGATCGGCGATCCGAACAATATTTCCTTCTTCTTCTCGACCCCATTGGCGGTGGCAGGCCAGATATGGAAGTGGTTTGCCACCGGGACGATCTGGCATCATCTGTGGATCACGCTGTGGGAGTCCATGCTGGCCTTCGCCATCGGCTCGCTGGCAGCGATCGCGATCGGCTTCTGGTTTGCCCGCAAGCCGAGACTTGCGGCCGTCTTCGATCCCTATGTAAAGGCGGCCAATGCGCTTCCCCGCGTCGTGCTGGCGCCGATCTTCACGCTTTGGTTTGGCCTCGGCATCTGGTCCAAGGTTGCCTTGGGCGTGACGCTGGTTTTCTTCATCGTCTTCTTCAATGTCTACCAGGGCGTGAGGGAGGTGAACACGACGGTGCTGGCCAATGCCCGAATGCTCGGCATGAACGAACGGCAATTGCTGCGCCACGTCTATATGCCATCGGCATTGTCCTGGGTGTTTTCATCGCTCCATATCTCCGTCGGATTTGCCGTGGTCGGCGCCGTGGTCGGCGAATATCTCGGTGCGGCCGGCGGACTAGGCTATCTGATACAGCAGGCCGAAGGCGTGTTCGACGTGGCGGGCGTCTTTGCCGGAATGTTCGTCCTCGCCGCTTTTGTGCTCTTGATCGACTGGATCGTCACGCTGATCGAAAAAAGGCTGCTTGTCTGGCGGCCTGAATTCTCGAAACCAGGCCGATAGGCCCCAATTCCGCTCAAGGAGGAGATCATGAGGATCATTTCGAAACTGGCGGCCGCCGCCGTCGTATTGCTCGCGGTGGCCACAGACGTGGGGGCTGCCGAAAAGGTCACCATTTCGATCGGCGGAGCATCATGCCTCTGCTACATGCCGACCGTGCTCGCCAAACAGATCGGCGCTTACGAAAAAGCCGGTATCGATGCAGACCTCGTCGATTTCAAGGGCGGTTCTCAATCGCTGACCGCAGTATTGGGTGGCAGCGCGGATGTGGTGTCCGGCTATTTCGATCACACGGTGAAATTGGCCGCCAAGAACCAGCGCCTGCAATCCTTCGTCGTTTACGACCAGTTCCCGGGACTGGTGCTGGCGGTGGCGCCGGACCAGACCGGCAAGATCAAATCAGTGAAGGACCTTGCTGGCAAAAAGGTCGGCGTGACCGCTCCCGGTTCCTCGACCGACTTCTTCCTGAAGTTCCTTCTGCAGAAGAACGGCATCGACCCGACATCCGCCGCCGTGATCGGCGTTGGGCTGGGCGCTACCGCCGTCGCCGCCATGGAGCAAGGGCAGATCGACGCCGTGGTGACGCTCGATCCGGCCGTCACCGTGCTTCAGGCCAGGCATAAGGACCTGACCATCCTGGCGGACACGCGCACCCAGAAAGATACCGAGGCGGTATTCGGAGGCGACTATCCCGGCGGAGCGCTTTACACCCGGCCGGAATGGATGGCCGCGCATCCCCAAGCAACGCAGGGATTGACCAATGCCATGCTTGCCACGCTGGATTACATTCACTCCCACAGCGCCGAAGAGATCATGGCCCAGATCCCCGACAATCTGATCGGCAGCGACAAGGACGCCTATCTGGCCGCGTTGAAAAATGCGATCCCCATGTATTCGACCACCGGGCTCATGGATCCAAAAGGCGCGCAGGCCGTGCTCGACGTTTTCTCTCTCGGTTCGCCCGATGTGGCCAACGCCAAGATCGATATCACGCAGACGTACACGAACGACTATGTGAACAAGGCGAAGAAGGCCAACTGACGAGATCAACGTCAAGCAGCGGGCATATGGCTCGTTCGCCTCAGCCACGGAGTTCACCGAGCGCCGGCATTTCAGCGACTCGGTGGCCCCGTCGCCATTTTGGGTATCCGTCAATTGACGAATACCCGTTCTTCTCTCACCTAGCTTGGCATTGCGCGGGCAAGCCGAACGCGCAGCAATAGTGAGGGTGACTGAAGTCACATGAAGGTAAGCTCGCCGGGCGAGAACCCCAACCGCCCCACTCCCGGCGAGCCTACAACCTGATTTGGAACGCAATCAGGACCGGGGTTAGCCGGCAAGCTTGTATCGCAAGATCGGTGCCAGCTTCTGTTTCCCGAAATGGGACGGCTAAAGGGACATGGAAACCACCGTTTGCTGGCCGGCCGACCATCGCGCCCTAAACCTCGAACTCGCCCTGCCCCTCGTCCATGGCGCTGACGGTTTCAGCCGCCAGCGCCCGGGTGATCGGCGTCTTGCGTTCGAGCGCGGCGCGGTCCAGCCGCTCCACCACGCGCATGGCCGTCGCCAGGGAGCGCTCGATGCGGCGCACCAGATATTGCACGACATGCGGCTCGACCTCGACCTGTCGGTCGGCGAACAGCTTGGTGATGACACCTGCCAGCAGGAGATCGTCGGGCTCGTGGATCTCGACGGTTGCCGCAGCCTTCAGCCGCGACGCCAGATCCGGCAGCGTGACGCCCCAGGCCGAGGGAAAGCGGCGCGCCGTCAAAAGCAAATGCGAGCCGCTGCCGCGTACCGCATTGATCAGATGAAACAGCCCCTGCTGGTCGACTGTGCCGGTATCGACGTCGTCGATCAGCGCCGGCCGGGCACCGAGATTTACAATGCTGTCGCCAACGCGGTGCCCGTCGACCTGAACGGCATCCGCCCGTGCCCGCCAGATCGAGGCCAGATGGGTCTTGCCGGAACCGGCCGGACCGGCCAGCACGACCACCGGCGAGGGCCAGTCCGGCCAGCGGTCGACCAGCGCCACTGCCTGGTTGTTGGTGCCGGAGACGACGAGTTCGTCTCGCGAATAGCCGGTGCCATGGCCGAGATCGAGCGGCAGCTGGCGCGGCGGGTCGGCCCTCTGGTCGCTCATGCCAGGCTCAGCCGCGCGACCCGGCCAGGCCGGATCATGGATTGATGCCTTTGCGACGATCGGCCGGCAATGGCGGCACGGCCTTGCCGTGACCCTTGTAGAGCGGCGATTCCAGATAACGCGCAATGGCAAAGCGCACCAGCACCGCGACCGCGGCCGATGCAGGCACCGCAATCAGCAGGCCGACGAAGCCAAACAGCGCGCCGAAGGCAAACAGCGCGAACATCAGCCACACCGGATGCAAGCCGACGCTTTTGCCGACCAGCCGCGGCTGCAAGATATTGCCCTCGATGAACTGGCCGATGAAGAACACCACCGCGACCGCGACGACCATGGTCCAGTCCGGCCAGAACTGGACGAAGGCAACGCCGACGGCCAGCACCAGCCCGGTCAGCGAACCGACATAGGGGATGAAGGAGATCAGCCCGGCGAACAGGCCGATGAGGATGCCGAAATTGAGACCGGTCAGCGTCAGGCCGGTGGCATACATGGCGCCCAGCACCAGGCACAGCGTGCCCTGCCCGCGCACGAAGCCGGCCGTTGCCGTGTTGATGTCCCTGGCGATGGCGCGCACCGTGGCGACATTGTCCCGCGGCACCCAACTGTCGATCACCGCCACCATGCGGTCCCAGTCGAGCAGCATGTAGAAGGCGACCACCGGCGTCACCACGAACAGGCTGATCACCGAGACCAGCGCCACGCCCGAACTCCATATCGAGGTGAACACGGTTGTCAGCAGACCGAAGCCGGATGTCAGCAGTGAGTTCAATCCGTCGCGCAGGCCATTGGCGTTGACGCCGAATTTCTGTTCCAGCCATTTTGGATCGAACGAGGTGATCAGGCTCTGCAGCCGCGTCAGGTACTCAGGCAACTTGCCGGCAAAATCGGCCATCTGCGTCGCCAGCACCGGGATGAGGATGACAAAGGCCAGCACCAGCACGACAAGGAAGGTGATGAGGATGACCACCGTTGCCATGAAGCGGCTGAGGCCGAGCCGCTGCAGCCGGTCGGCCACGGGATCGAGGAAATAGGCGAGCACCATGCCGGCCACGAAGGGCAAGAGGATGGCGCTGAAAACATAGAGGAAAAGCGCGAGCGCGGCGACGCCGGCAAGCCAAAAGAAGATCTGCCGGCGGAATCCGGCGGATGGATCATCACCGGCTGCCGCCGGCGCGCTCGCCGCAGCTTCTTTGTCAGGTGCCCGGGGTGGAGCCTTCGCCATAGCCGCTCATATGCCTCAGCCAAGCCACGAGATAGGCTGCGGCCGAAGCCACGGTCAAGACCCCGGACAGCATTATGAGGGCGGGACGAAGTGGATCGAGATGGATCGAAAAAGCAAGCTCACCCAGTACCAGCGCCGCCAGTACAATCTGGATGGCGGTGTTGACCTTGGAGACGAGGAGCGGCTTCATCTCGACGGGATGGGCCATCACGGTGGACAACAGCACCGCGCAAATGATCAGCGCGTCGCGCGACACCATGGTGACGACCAGCCACAGCGGCAATTGCCCGATGAAGCCCAGGACGACGAACACGGAAACCAGGAGCAGCTTGTCGGCCACCGGATCGAGATAGGCGCCGAGCTTGGAATGCTGGTTGAACCGGCGGGCGATGAAGCCGTCGACGCCGTCCGAGATGCCGGCAACGAGGAACCCGGCAAAGGCCCAATCCCAGCGCGCCTGCAGCATGGCCAGCACCACGGCAGGCACCAGGACAAGGCGCATGATTGTGATCAGGTTGGGGATGGTCAAGCGCATGTCCCGTCGCTTCTGTCTGAACGATAGATGATGGAGACGGGGGATGGGCGCAAGAGAGAAGCTGCCGAGCTTCCCCTGGTGGGGAGCGGCAGTTTCAGCGCCGTTTTCCTTGCGGACCGAAACCGTTCATGCGAAGAGCCGCAAAGGAAACAGCGACAAGCCAGATATGAAGCGCGATACAGTCAAGCGTAAGAACGGGCTCACCTATGCCGAGGCTGGCGTCGACATCGATGCCGGCAATCTCATGGTCGAGAAGATCAAACCGCTGGTCAAGGCGACGCGCCGGCCTGGCGCCGATGGCGAGATCGGCGGTTTCGGCGGCTTGTTCGACCTCAAGGCCGCCGGCTTTACCGACCCGGTGCTGGTCGCCGCAAATGACGGCGTCGGCACCAAGCTGAAGATCGCCATCGACGCCGGCAAGCACGACACGATCGGCATCGACCTCGTCGCCATGTGCGTCAACGACATCGTCGTGCAGGGTGCCGAACCACTGTTCTTCCTCGACTATTTCGCCACCGGCAAGCTCGATCCGGACCAGGGTGCGGCGATCGTCGGCGGCATCGCCGCGGGCTGCCGGCAGGCCGGCTGCGCGCTGATCGGCGGCGAGACGGCCGAAATGCCCGGCATGTATCACGGCAAGGACTATGACCTTGCCGGTTTTGCCGTGGGCGCGGCCGAGCGCGGCCAGCTTCTGCCCACCGACGACATCGTCGAGGGCGACGTGCTGCTGGGGCTGGGTTCGTCGGGCCTGCATTCGAACGGCTTTTCGCTGGTGCGCCGCATCGTTGCGACCAGCGGCCTGGCATGGACCGATCCGGCTCCCTTCAATGACGAGGCCACATTGGCCGAGGCGCTGCTCGAGCCGACCCGGATCTATGTGAAATCGATCCTGAAGGCGATCCGCAACACGCACGGCATCAAGGCGCTGGCCCATATCACCGGCGGCGGCTTCCCCGAAAACATTCCGCGCGTTCTGCCGAAGGAGTTCTCGGCCGAGCTCGATCTCGACGCCATCGACGTGCCGCCTGTGTTCTCATGGCTGGCCAAGACCGGCGGTGTGGCGCCCGAAGAGATGATGCGCACCTTCAACTGCGGCATCGGCATGATCTTGGCGGTGGCGTCCGGCCAGGCGGCGCAGGTCGCTGCCGTCTTGCAGGAAGCCGGCGAGACGGTGACGCCGATCGGCCGGATCGTGCCGCGCCGCGACGCCGGCGTCATCTATCGGGGTTCGATCGGTCTATGAGCGCACAGAAGAAACGCACTGTCGTTCTTATCTCGGGGCGCGGCTCCAACATGACGGCGCTGATCGCCGCCGCCAGCGACCCGGCTTTCCCCGCCGAAATCGTCGGCGTTATCTCCGACAAGGCGGATGCCGCCGGCCTCGGCATGGCGAGGGCGCGCGGCATCGCCACCCAGGTGATTTCCCGGGCCGACCATGCCAGCAAGCAGGCGCATGACGCCGCGATCGATGCCGCGCTCACGGCCTTCAACGCCGAGATCGTGGCGCTGGCCGGCTACATGCGCATTTTGACGACCGGCCTCGTCCAAAAATGGCAAGGCCGCATGATCAACATCCACCCCGCGCTGTTGCCGGCCTTCAAGGGGCTCGACACACATGCGCGCGCGCTGGCGGCGGGCATGCGCATTCATGGCTGCACGGTGCATTTCGTCACGTCCGAGATGGATGACGGCCCGATCATCGCACAGGCGGCGGTGCCGGTAATGGTCGGCGACAATGCCGACATGCTGGCCGCACGGGTGCTCAAGGTCGAACACCAGCTCTATCCGCTGGCGCTGGGGCTGGTCGCCGAGGGCAAGGCTCGGATGGAAAAGGGCCGCACCGTGTTTGCCCGCTTCGCCGACGATGCCGAAAACGCAACCTCGATGATCATTGCGCCGAGCCCGCTGCGCGAGGAAATCGATTTCGAGCAATTGGCGCGGATCACGCCGTAGGCATTTTTGCAGTCATAATTTGATTGCAAACTTTGGCGCACCCGCCTATCTCATGCTTGCATGAACAGCAAGCATAGGCGCGTGCTCAAAGCGATGTTCACCGATCCAGTTTCGGGCAGTATCGAATGGATTGCCGTCGAAGCCTTGCTGGTCGCCGTTGGTTGCCAGGTGATCGAAGGAAGCGGCTCACGCGTGCGTTTTGTCTTTAAGAGCGAAGTCGAGACGTTCCACCGGCCACACCCTTCAAAGGAAGCAAAGCGATATCAAGTACGGGATGCTCGCCAATTCTTGTTGAGGATCGGAGTGAAGCCATGAATGCGATGACCTACAAGGGCTATTCGGCCCGTGTTGATTATGATGACGATGACGAGATTTTCTTCGGCCGTATTGCCGGTATTGGAGACGGCGTATCCTTCCATTCAGAAACTGTCGCGGGGCTAAAAGCCGCCTTCCATGAAGCCGTGGACGACTATGTCGAAACTTGCGCGAAAATCGGTAAGTCGCCGCAAAGACCTTATTCCGGCAATCTCATGTTGCGCGTTGACCCCTCGGTTCATTCAAAAGTTGCAATGGCAGCGGAACTCGCAGGCAAGAGCCTGAACCAGTGGGGAGAAGAAGTCTTGCGCGAGGCCGCCGAAAAGCAAATTGCCTGAACCAGCAGCTGTCCTGCCTCCATCTGCATCCGCCATTCGACCGGGAGTATCGTGAAACAGTTGTTTGTGCTGCGCCACGCCAAGTCGAGTTGGGACGATCCCAACCTCCCCGATTTCGACCGGCCGCTCGCCGAACGCGGATTGAAGGCGGCCCAATTGATAGGGCGCGAACTCGCGGCGCGCGGGTGGCTGCCGGACCAGGCGCTGGTATCGCCGGCGCTGCGCACCCGTGAGACCTGGCGGCTGGTGGACGCGGAGTTGCCAGCGCATCCACGAGTCGCGTTCTCCGAGGCGCTTTATGAAGCCTCGGCGACGGATATTCTGAGCCAGATTCGTCAAGCCGATCCGTCGAACGACAGCTTGCTGGTGGTCGGCCACAATCCCGGTCTGCAATATCTGGCGAAACAGCTTGCCGGGCCAGGGTCAGAGGCCAAGGCGCGCAGGAGGCTCGAAGGAAAATTTCCAACGGCAGCCTTTGCGCGCCTCGTTTTCCAGGGCGACTGGTCCAACCTGTCGTCCGCGCGGCTGACGCATTGCCTGCGTCTGAAGGATCTGCGCTAGAAATCCAGGGTTGAGCGGGCAACCAGGGCCACTGCGCGCCCGGGCCGCTAGTTGCCCCAGATGCCCTGGCCGGGTTCGGGCCAGTCGGTAGTGGGCTTCGTCTTGGCATCGCCTGTCTCGTGGCCGGCCATGCCCGTATCCTTGAGCGCGCCGGTGACAAGGTGGTCCACGCCCCCCATCGGGGCGACGGGCTGGTTGGCATTGTCGGAGCCATAATGGTCGCTGCCGGCAAAGGCGCTGCCGGTCGCAACGAGGATGGCGGCGGTGGCGAGGGCGATCTTGTTCATTTCAATCTCCTGGATTCATCCGTTAGGCGGCGTCTTGGGAGGACGGTTCCGCTAAGGACAAGACCCCAGGCACTCCTGTTTTATTCCTGGGCTCGGATTGTTTTCTGCCGAGCTTGGAGGATTGGTCATGCGCAAAAAACAAGAGCGGCGGGCCAGGCCCACCGCTCTTTGTGGTCGAAGACTTACAGAATCAACGGCCCCAGATGCCCTGGCCAGACTGAGCCGGCACGTTGGCATTCGCGTCGCCCTGCGCCTTTATGGACTTGGTGATCGAGCCGGTATGCGTGGTGTCGATGTTGGAGGTCGACTGGTTGGCAACCGGCTGGTTGACATTGTTGGAACCATAATTGTCGCTGCCGGCAAAGGCGGTGCCCGTGGCAATGAGAATGGCGGCGGCGGTAAGAGCGATCTTGGTCATTTCTTTACTCCTGAGTTCAAGTTGGTTGATGTCGGCAGTCGCGATTAGCGGCCGAAAAGGTTGCGGTCGGCGCCCTGCGAAGCCGGGGCCTGGACGGTTCCGTTCGTCTTCGAGGTCGAAGCGGTGACGGAATGGTCAACAGCGGCGGCGGGCTGATTGGCGTTGGCCGAACCATAATTGTCGCTGCCGGCGAAAGCGGTGCCCGTGGCAACGAGGATGGCAGCGGCGGTAAGAGCGATCTTGGTCATTTTGGTTACTCCAGTATGTTTGTTCTGTCCGTCTAGTGGCGTGCCCTTGGGAGGATTTCGCGTCGCTCGGACCACCCCGAGATGGGTCTGCGGTGTTGTCGTTTCCAGTCACGAAAATGTGCCAAAAAAGCTGTGGGACGGCCCTTGAAATTGAAACGACATCGCTGGCTGCCACAATTTTATCTTGTTGAACCAACGGTTTATTGAGAAAACTCCATTGAGCCCACCCGTTTGCGCAGAGCGTACGTTCACCGTTTGATGTACGGTCCGTCAACATAAATCGAACCGAACGGTTCGGTCTTATCTACGTAAGGCCCGCGCAAGTGGCCGCATCCGGGCGTTTGCTTTGCGGCTGGGTCGACATTGTCGCTTGCAAACGGGCTGAAGGACGCGCCAAGAGGCGCGCCGCATTCTCCACGCGGAGGCTTCGCCTCCGGTCGCGGCAGGCGCAAGCTTTCAGTCATTTTGCCGACTGGAGAAATGGAAAGCGGCGGGTTCTGGCCCGTCAGGAAGCGCCAAAGCCAAGGACGTCGCGCATACCGTATTGACCGGGCGGTCGCCCGGCCACCCAGAGGGCTGCGGCGATGGCGCCACGGGCGAACATGACGCGGTCCTCGGCCGCATGCGACAGGGTGACGATCTCGCCCCCGGTGCAGAAGCTGACGCTGTGCTCGCCGACGATGCTGCCGCCGCGCAGCATCGCGAAGCCGATCTCGCCGGCAGGCCGCGCACCGGTGACACCGTCGCGAACACGCCTCGCCATCGCATTGAGTTCGACGCCGCGTCCGTCGGCAATGGCTTGGCCGAGCATCAGGGCGGTGCCCGATGGCGCATCGATCTTGTGGCGGTGATGCGCCTCTAAAATCTCTGCATCCCAGTCCGCGGGACCGAGCGCTCTCGCCGCCTGCTCGACCAATCCGACCAGCATGTTCAGCCCAAGCGAAAAGCTCCCGGAGCGTACGATGACAACGGTTTTCGCGGCATCGGCGATGGCTGCCAATTCAGCGTCATCGAAACCGGTCGAGCCAATGACCATGGCAGGCCCGCGACGGCCGGCGCAGGCTCTCGCCAGATCGGCCGATGCCGCCGGCGTGGTGAAATCGACGACCACATCGGCCAGGCCGAGCGCCTCGTCGCGGCTGACCAGGCCATCGCCGGCAATGCCCGGTCGATGAAAGCGGGCAGTAAGCGCCAGCCGCGAGTCGGCCTGCACGGCGTCCGCCATCTGGCGCCCCATGCGGCCGAGCGCACCGGCAATTGCGATCCTGACTGGCGCCATCGCCGCGGCTATTTCCACATGCCGCGCATGCGCGCGCCAATGTCGACGCGTATCTCCGGCCGGGGCGCCCTGCCCGGCGCTGCTTGCGCTGCCGGCCATACCGTCTGTTCGAATGCCGCAAGGAGGGAGGCCGGGATGAAGCGCGTGCGCGAGGCATAGACATGGCGGTCGCCGCGCGCCGCCTGGCCATGCGCAAAGAAGCGCTGCGGCATGACCAGGTTGAGGCTGTCCTTGGCCCTTGTCATCGCCACGTAAAGCAGCCGGCGCTCCTCCTCGATATCTTCCCTGGTACCAACGCCGAGATCGGCCGGAATGCAGCCATCGACGGTGTTGAGCACAAACACGTTCTTCCACTCCTGGCCCTTGGCCGAGTGGATGGTCGACAGGATCAAATAATCCTCGTCGCGGTGCGGCGGCCCGGCCTGGTCGCTGGTCGCGTCCGGCGGATCGAGCGTCAGCTCGGTCAGGAACCGTTCGCGCGAAGCGTAGCCGGATCCGATCTGCTCGAGCTGCAGAAGGTCGGCCCGGCGCGTGGTTGCGTCCTCGTGGATGCGCTCGAGATGCGGCTCGTACCAGAGCCTGACCTGTTCGAGATCGGCCGGCCATTTGGCGCCGGCACGCAGGCCGGAGTAGAGCGAGACGAAGCCCGGCCAGTCATCCGCCGCGCGCTGCGGCGGCCGCCAGCCGGCAAGGCCCATCGCCTCGTCCAGCGCCGATGTCATCGTCTCCACGACCTGCGCCGCGGCCGAGGGGCCGATGCCCGGCAAAAGCTGCAGCACGCGAAATCCGGCGACGCGGTCGCGCGGGTTTTCGGCAAAGCGCAGCACCGCCAGCACATCCTTGACATGAGCGGCATCGAGGAATTTCAGCCCACCGAACTTGACGAAGGGAATGTTGCGCCGCGTCAGCTCGATTTCCAGCAGCCCGCTGTGGTGCGAGGCGCGAAACAGCACCGCCTGCGATTTCAGCGCCGTGCCGGCCTCGCGCTCGGCCAGGATGGCCTCGCAGACGAAATTGGCCTGTTCGACCTCGTCGCGTACAGTCACCAGCCTCGGCTTGGCGGCGGATTTGCGTTCCGACCACAGATTTTTGGTGAAGCGTTCCGAGGCCTCGCCGATCACCGCATTGGCGGCGGCCAAAATGGTGTCGGTCGAGCGGTAGTTGCGCTCCAGCATCACCACATCGGCGGCCTGCGCGAATTGGTTTGGGAAGTCCAGGATATTGCGCACCTCGGCGGCGCGGAACGAATAGATCGATTGCGCATCGTCGCCGACCACCGTCAGCCCGGCGCCATCGGGTTTGAGCGCCATGAGGATCGAGGCCTGCAGCCGGTTGGTATCCTGGTATTCGTCGACCAGCACATGGTCGAAGCGCCCGCCCAGATGCGTCGCTATCTCCGGTTCGGCCGTCATCTGCGCCCAGTAGAGCAGCAGGTCATCGTAATCGAGCACGTTCTGCGTCTGCTTGGCCTCGACATAGCCGGCGAACAGCTGCTTCAGCTGTTCGGCCCAGCCGGCGCACCACGGAAAGGCGGAGCCCAGCACCTCGCCGAGCGGCGCCTGCGCGTTGACGGCGCGCGAATAAATGGCAAGGCAGGTGCCCTTGGTGGGAAAGCGCGCTTCCGTCTTCGAGAAGCCGAGCTCGTGGCGCACCAGGTTCATCAGGTCGGCCGAATCCTCGCGATCGTGGATGGTGAAAGCCGGATCGAGGCCGATCTCCTGCGCGTAATCGCGCAGCAGCCGTGCACCGATGCCATGGAAGGTGCCGGCCCAGGTCAGCGCGTCAGTGACGATCGAGGCGTCACGGCCGAGCACCTCGCCGGCGATGCGCTCGACGCGCCTGGCCATTTCGGAGGCGGCGCGACGTGAAAACGTCATCAGCAGGATGCGGCGCGGATCAGCGCCCTTGACGATGAGATGGGCTACGCGATGCGCCAGCGTGTTGGTCTTGCCCGAGCCGGCGCCGGCAATGACCAGCAGCGGTCCGGCGATCCTGCCGTCGCCATGCTCGACGGCCTGGCGCTGGGCATCATTCAGCCTTGCGAGGTAAGCGGGCTGGTCGGTCGGTTCCCGAAATGTCGAATCATGGGCGGCAAGGTTCATCGCCCATCAAGCATCGTTTCCGCTTTGTTCGCAACAAGGAAGCAGCGCGGCGAGCTCAGGGTCGACAGGTCAGCGTTCCGGATCGACACCCATGGCCGCAGACTGCCTGCGCAATGTCTCCCGATCATTCTTCGGGACCGGCAGCAACAGGGGATCGACGGTGTCGGGTACGTCCTCGATCAGCTTGCGCGCGAGGCGGTAAGTGACGAAGGCGATGGTGCAGGCCAAGAGCAGACGGATCATCCAGCAGTCCTCCTTTGCCTGATCCAACCGGAGACATGAGCTTTTGTTCCTCGGCTTGATCGTCGCAACCAAACGGAAGTCGTCTCGTTGTCAGACGAGAGGAGGTAGCGATGAAGAAGCTCTCCCTAGGCCTTCTGCTGATCGTTCTGGCCGTGTCGGCCTGCGACAACAACGTCCCGCCAACCAAGGCTCCGGCAGCGGAAAACCCGCACGCCGACGGCAATCCTGTGGCCGATAAGACCGGCAAATGAGTTGACATGCGTGCAGCAACGCCGCGGACCACGGCGGGACAGCACAAAGCACAGCCTGGAGAGGACGGCCGGCGCCGCTTGGGAGGTGCCTGATAGCGCCGGCCAGGCGGATATCAGGTCCGCCGCGATGTGGATGTTAGCTGAGTCTTGCCGTAGCGTCATGGGGATTCCACCCCTTTGGCTTCCCGCAAAATTCCGGAAAGACCGCGGCCGTTCATGCTCCCAATCGCCGCCTGACGACGGCGGCGTGGAAATTCGTGCCGAACAGCAGGCCGTCATCGTTGAAGTCGTAGCTCGGATTGTGCAGCGGCGCCGTGTCGCCATTGCCGAGGAAGACAAAGCAACCGGGCACGTGAGCGAGGAAACGGGCAAAATCCTCAGAGCCGGTCATCGGCTCGCGGGCGACGGCGACGCTTTCGGGCGCGAACACGTTTCCGGCGGCTGCAAAGGCCTCGTCGACCAATTCGGCGTCGTTGTGCAGCGGCACGAATTCCCTGCTGTAGGCGACCTCGGCGGTGACGTTGTAGGCGGCGGCGGTGCCGGCGGCGATGGTGCGCATCTGCTTCTCGATCTCGGCGCTGACCTCGGGGCGAAAGCTACGGGCGTCTCCCAGGATACGGGCAAGGCCGGGCAGCGCGTTGCGGGTGCCGTCGGTGATCAGCTCGGTTACCGAGACCACCGATATGTCGGCCGGGCTCAGCCGGCGCGAGACGATGGTTTGCAGATTGGTGACCAGCGCGCAAGCGGCGACCAGTGTCTCCCGGCCGTCCTGCGGCCCGGCAGCGTGGCCGCCGAGGCCTCTCAGAACGATCTCGAAGATATCCTCGGCCGACATCATCGGGCCGGGGCGGGTTTCGAAATGGCCAATCGGCAATCCGGGCAGATTGTGCAGGCCGAAAATCTCATCGAAGGGAAAGCGGCGCATCAACCCATCGTCGAGCATGGCCAGCGCGCCCCTGCCCCACTCCTCGGCCGGCTGAAAGATGAAGCGCACCGTGCCGTTGAACCCGCCCTCCCCGGCCAGCAGCTTCGCCGCGCCGAGCAGCATGGTGGTGTGGCCGTCATGGCCGCAGGCGTGCATGATTCCGGGATTCTGCGAGCCATAGGCCACAGCCGATTGCTCGGTGATGCGCAGGGCATCCATATCGGCCCTGAGCGCGATCGCCCTGTTGCCGCTGCCGCGCTTCAGCGTGCCGACGACGCCGGTGCCGCCGACGCCCTCGGTCACATCGTCGAGGCCGAATTCGCGCAGTTTGGCAGCGACGAAGGCCGCGGTGCGCTTTTCCTCGAACCCGAATTCCGGATGGGCATGCAGATCGCGCCGCCAGCCGGTCATCTCCTGCTTCAAGGCATCGAGATCGATTTTGGCCATTTCTCCGCCCCTCTCAAACTAGGTTGCAAGTCGGGTGACGACATCGAGCAGAATGTTGGCGCCGGCGACGAGCTCGGTATCCTCGGTGTATTCGCGCGGATTATGGCTGATGCCGCCGGCGCTCGGCACGAAGATCATCGCGGCAGGTGCGATACGCGCCATCATCTGCGCATCATGGCCGGCGCCGGACGTCATGCGCTTCGAAACCAGCCCGCGACTGATGGCAGCGGCCTCGATCAGCTCCACGATGCGGCTGTCGAAGATCACCGGCTCGAAGCGCGCCAGCCGCTCGACCGAGATCGTCACGCCTTCGGCGGCGGCGAGTTCTTCGAGGTGAGCGGCGAGTGCTGCTTCCTCCGCCTGCAGCCGGTGCTCGAGAGGATCGCGCAGGTCGATGGTGAAGACCGCTCGCGAGGGAATGACGTTGATGGCGTTGGGCTCGAAAAGCATCGTGCCGACGGTGGCGACGGTCGGCGTGTTCGAAGCCTTGGCACGATCGTGCAGGAAGGCGACGACACGGGCGGCCGCATGGCCGGCGTCGCTGCGCATCGACATCGGCGTGGTGCCGGCATGGTTGGCGACCCCGTCGATGGTGATGCGCTGCCAGGAGATGCCTTGCAGGTTTTCCACCGCGCCGATCGGCACGCCTTCGCGCTCCAGCACCGGGCCCTGCTCGATATGCAGTTCGAGATAGGTATGCGGCTTGAGGAAGCCCGGCTGCTCGTCGCCGGCATAGCCGATGCGCGCCAGTTCCTGCCCGAGCACGCTGCCGTCGGTCCCCACGGCCGCCAGCGCCTCGTCGATCGCAACACCGCCGGCATGAACCAGCGAGCCCATCATGTCGGGGGAATAGCGCACGCCTTCCTCATTGGTGAAGGCGGCGACGGCCAACGGGCGCGACAGGACAAAGCCTGACGCCTTCAGTGTCTCGATTGCCTCCAGCCCAGCCAGCACGCCGTAGCAGCCGTCATAAATGCCGGCATCTATGACCGTATCGATATGCGAGCCTATCAGGATCGGCGCCTGCCCGGCATTCCCAGGCGTCCGCCAGATGCCGAAGATATTGCCCATGCGGTCGATGGCGACTTCGAGCCCCGCCTCGCGCAACCAGCCGACGAAGCGGTCGCGGCCCTGCCGGTCGGCGTCCGAGGCGGCAAGCCGCACCAGCCGGCCCTCGCCGTCGCGGCCGATGGCGCCGAGGTCCCGAATACGGCCAAGCAGCCGCCGCGCGTCGACCGAGATCATGGCGTTGCTCCAGAAAGTACCTTGCCCGCAAGCACGTCCGCGGCGGCCACGCCGACGAGTTCGGCATAACGCCTGGGATCGGTTGCGCCTTCGGTGTTGACGACCAGCACCCGCGAGAGCCGGTCGAGGCCGAGTTCGGCCTTGTTGTCGGCCAGCGCCCGGATCAGTCCGGCCAGGCCGACCCCGCCGCTTTCGCCGGCAACGATGGCCGGATCGCCGCCGGCCGGCCGCGCAAGCCTCCGCATCACAGCGACCGCATCCTCCTCGTCGACGGTCATGAAGGCATCGGCGGCACGCGCCAGCACGCGCCAGGCGACAGGCGACGCCTCGTAGCATTCGAGCATCGCCATGACAGTCGCTTCGCCATGCGCGATCTTGACAGGATGGCCAGCCCTGGCGGCGCCCAAGATACAAGCGGCACGTGCGGGCTCGACCACGGTGAAGACCGGCCTGGCATCACCGAGCACGATGGCGAGATGGCCAGCCACGGCAGCGGCAATGCCGCCGACCCCGGCCTGGACGAAGATGTGGGTGGGCGGTTCGCCGAGCTGGCGCAGCGCCTCGCGCATGATCGCGGTGTAGCCTTGCATGACGAGGCCTGGAATGCGCTCATAGCCCGGCCACGACGTATCGGACACGACGGTCCAGCCCTTGTCCGCCGCGACGCGTGCGGCTTGCCTGACCGAATCATCGTAGTTGCCGTCGACGCGGATCATCTCGGCGCCGTAGCGGGCGATAGCCGTGATGCGCTCGTCGCTGACGCCGGCATGGACGAAGATCGCCGCCCTCGCGCCGACAAGCCGCGCGCCCTGTGCCACCGAGCGGCCGTGATTGCCGTCGGTCGCGCAAGCCATCGTCATGGTGGCGGCGACCGCCCTGACATCGGGCTGATCGAGATCGGCGATGCCGAGCGGCCTGCCAAGCCGGCGGCCGGCTTCCTCCAGCACCAGATGAACGACGGCATAAGCGCCCCCAAGCGCCTTGAAGCTACCGAGGCCGAGGCGAAAACCCTCATCCTTGAGGTGGATGGCGCCAATGCCCAGTTCGGAGGCCAGCGCCGGCAGCGCATGCAGCGGCGTCTCCTGATGATTGTCGCGATGGGACAGGAAACGCTCGGCCGCGTCGGCCCCCGCAACCCCGAGCGTTTCGGCGTCGACCGGATCGAGTGGGCTGCCGTGCAAGGCATTGCGGTTGAGCAGGAACATCAAGGCCTCCTTGGCTGACGACGAGACTATATTGCAAGGCAGGCGCAAAAAGCGCTGTATTCAAGGTGCCGAAATGCAAGTTTGTTTCTTCAGGACATGCCATTGCCCGCTTTGCCAGCCTCGCTCGACAGTTTCGACCTCGCCATTCTCGCCGTGCTGCAGAAGGACAACACGACGCCGCAGCGACTGATCGGCGAGGCCGTGAACCTGTCGGCGCCGGCGGTGCAGCGCCGTATCAAGCGCATGCAACAGACCGGCGTCATCGCGGCCAATGTCGCGGTCATCGAACCGGCGGCGGTCGGCCAGCCCATCACCATCTTCGTCGAGGTCGAACTCGAAAGCGAACGCACCGAACTGATCGACGCGGCCAAGCGGCAATTCCTGGCGGCGCCGGAAGTCCAGCAGTGCTACTATGTGACAGGCGAGGCCGACTTCATCCTGGCCATCACGGTGGCCGACATGAGCGCCTATGAGGCGCTGACGCGGCGCCTGTTCTTCAACAGCAACAATGTCCGCAAATTCCGCACCTTCGTGGCCATGGACCGCGTCAAGGTCGGCCTGACGGTGCCGCTGCCGGGATGAGCGATCAGGTTGCATGTCTGGCATGCTTTCGCCATTCTCCGCATCGCGAATTAGCGGCGGGAGGCGCGCTTGCACGACACCACCCCGGTTGCGATCATCGGTGCCGGGCCGGCGGGCCTGGCCGTTGCCGCGTGCCTGCGGCAGGCCGGGGTCGACTTCATCTTGCTTGAAAAAGAGCAGCAGCCCGCTCCCGCCTGGCGGCGCCACTACCAGCGCGTCCACCTGCACACGACCAAGCGCTATTCATCCCTGCCCTTCGTGCCCTTCCCCAGGCATTATCCGCGCTATGTGCCACGTGATCTGTTCGTCGAATACCTCGATGCCTATGCGCAACGCTTCGATCTGCGGCCCCGCTTTGGAGAAGCGGTGCGGGCGATCGGCCGACAGGGCAGAAGCTGGGGCGTCGAAGCGACATCAGGCACCGTGCGCGCTTCCCATGTGGTGATTGCCTCGGGATACAATGCCGAGCCGCTGATGCCGGCATTCGCCGGCGCCGGCAGTTTCAAGGGCAAAAGTCTGCACAGCGCGGATTACCGCAACAACACGCCGTTTGCCGGCCAGTCGGTGCTGGTCATCGGCATGGGCAACACCGGCGCCGAGATCGCGCTCGACCTGGCGGAAGGCGGCGCGCATCCGACGATCTCCGTGCGCGGCGGCGTCCATATCGTGCCGCGCGAACTGCTCGGGGTGCCCATCCAGGTCGTCAGCATGGCGACGCGCCTGGGGCCGCGACGCGTCAATGACGCCGCGTTCCCTATCATCCTCGATCTGGTGTTGGGCAGGCTGGAGAAATATGGGCTCAAACGGCCCAAGCAGGGATTGCTGGAGCAGATATCCCTGGCGTCGCGCATCCCGGTGATCGATGTCGGCACCATCGGCAAGATCCGCGAAGGCGCGATCAAGGTCGCGCCCGACATTGCCGAGATATCAGAGGGCGGCGCCCGTTTCGTCGATGGTCGTCACAGCGACTTCGACGCGATCATCTTCGCCACCGGCTACCGCCCAGCCTATGCCAAATTCCTCCAGCCCGGCGTCGAGCCTGGCGCCAGCGGCGTCAATGCGCGCGCTTCGGAACTCGGTCTTTATCTCGTCGGCTTCCACAATTCGGTCACCGGCCTGCTGCGCGAAATCGGAATCGAAGCCCAGGCGATCGCCGACGACATTCGTCTCCGGCAGAACAGAAAAAGGACGGCCGAAACCCTGCCGGTATGAGCTGAGGCCGCTCAGCTTGCCTTGCGCAGCCACACCTTGTTGTCGTGGAATGCCGCGCCGCCATAGGGTGCGGGTGCATCGGCGCCAGTCAGCACGTTGATGCCCTCGCCGCGCTCATGCGCGCTGTTCGGCCAGATGCCTTCGGCGATCACCACGCCGCGCTTGATGCCGTCGAACAGCCTCGCATGCAGCACCACCTCGCCGCGCGCATTGCCGAGTTCGACACGATCGCCCTCTGCCAAACCGTGTGCGGCGGCATCGTCGGGATGCAAGAGCAATTCCGGCCGGCCTTCCTTGGCCTTCGACACCGGCGTTTCGGAAAAGGTCGAGTTGAGGAAGTTGCGTGCCGGCGACGTAGCCAGCCGGAACGGATGCGCCTCGTCGGCAATCTCGATCAGGTCGACATGATCAGGAAATTGCGGCAACTGCTCCACCGGGCCGAACAGGCCCATGCTTTTCGGCGGCCTATTGGGGGCGGCTTGTCCGGTCCAATCGGCGCGGAAGCGGAATTTGCCGTCCGCATGGCCGAAGCCCTTGGTGAAATGCGCGGTTTCGAAATCCGGCTGCAGGTCGACCCATTTCTGCTCCTTCAGGCTGGCAAAGCTGCCCAACCCGCGCTTGCCCAGGATGATGTCGATATGCTGCTGTTCGGTGAGGCCGAAGCCCGGCCTGTCGGCGACTCCGAGGCGCTCAGCCAATTGCTCGATGACGAAATGGTTGGTGCGCGGCCCTTCCGGCGGCTCGATCAGCTTCGGGCCGAGCGTGATGTGCTGGTTGCCGCCGCCCTTGTAGATGTCGTCATGCTCGACGAACATCGTTGCCGGCAGCACGACGTCGGCGAGCTTGGCCGTGTCGGTCATGAACTGCTCGTGCACGCAGGTGAACAGATCCTCACGCAAGAAACCCTGCTTCACCAGTCGCTGCTCGGGCGCGACATTGGCCGGGTTGGTGTTCTGGATGAGCAGCGCCGTCACCGGCGGCCCGCCATAGAGCGCATCCGGCGCCCCCGTCAGCACCGGGCCGATGCGCGAATGATCGAGAAAGCGGATCGAGGGATCGCGCATGCGCGTGCCCTCCAGCACCTCCTGGTTGAGCTTGAAGATGCCGGAATTGGAATGGAAGGCGCCGCCGCCCTCATATTGCCAGGCGCCGGTGACGGCGGCGATGCAGGAGGCGGCATGCATGTTGACCGCGCCGTTGCGCTGGCGGGCAAAGCCGTAGCCGAGGCGGAAATAGGTTTTCCTGGTCGTGCCGACGAGACGGGCAAAACTCTCTATCTCGGCCACAGTCAATCCGGTGATCGCGGCCGCCCATTCGGGTGAGCGTGTGCGCAGATGCGCTTCCAGACCTTTCGGGTCATCGGTGTATTTCTCGAGATAGGCGCGGTCAGCCAAGCCTTCCCTGAACAGCACATGCATAACCGCGCAAGCCATCGCGCCATCGGTGCCAGGCTTCAGGACAAGGCCCATATCGGCCTGCTTCATCGTGGCGTTCTCATAGACGTCGATGACCACGATCCTGGCACCGCGCTCCTTGCGTGCCTTGATGGCGTGGGTCATGACGTTGACTTGGGTCACCACGGCATTGGTGCCCCAGATCACCACGCAATCGGACTTGGCCATTTCGCGCGGGTCGGGACCGCGCAGCGCGCCCGCCCCCATCATCCAGCCGGTCCAGGCCAGGTTGGTGCAGATCGAGCCGAAGAAGCCCGAATATCTCTTCGCATGCCGCAGCCGCTCGATGCCGTCGCGCTGCACCAGCCCCATCGTGCCGGCATAGAAATAGGGCCAGACCGTCTCCGAGCCGTATTTTTCCTCGGCCGCGATGAACTTTTCGGCGACGAGGTCCAGCGCCGCCTCCCAACTTATTTCCTGCCAGGCGCCCTCGCCCTTGGCGCCTTTGCGCACCAGCGGCTTCAGCAAGCGGTCGGGATGGTGGACGCGGTCGGCGTAACGAGCAACCTTGGCGCAGACGACGCCGGCCGTATAGTTGTTGGACTTGGCACCATGGACGCGGCCGATGCGGTTGCCGTCAAGCAACTCGACCTCGAGCGCGCAGGTCGACGGGCAATCATGCGGACAGGCCGAATGGCCGATGCGAAGGCTGGCGTGCTGGTTCATGGGGTTTGTTTAGCGGGTTTCGGGCAAGGCGTGTAGGGCCAGATGGCGCCTTCCCTTCTCCCTTGTGGGAGAAGGTGGATCGGCGCGCAGTGCCGAGACGGTTGAGGGGTGCGTGCCGGAATGAGGCGTTGGCATTCCCTGGAACACCCCTCATCCGACCTCGCTTCGCGAGGCCACCTTCTCCCACAAGAGGAGAAGGAAGCGGCGCTCTCCCTACTCCGCCGTGCCTTCCTCGTATTCGGCCGACATGGTCAGCCACTTTTCCTCGTGGCCGGCGAGCGTCTGGGCGAGTTGCGATCGCTCCTTCGCCAGCCTTGTCGCCGTCGACGGGTCCTTTTCGTAGATCGCCGGATTGGCCAGTTCGTCCTCGATGCCGTCGATGCGCTTGCGTATGCGGTCCATCAGCGCTTCGGTGGCGCGAATTTCCTTAGCCAGCGGCTCAAAGGCGGCGCGGCGCTGGGCCGCCTCGCGGCGGCGGTCGGCCTTCGAGGCTTTTTCCGCCTCGCGCCGCTCGCGCCGGTCGCCGGACACGCCGGTGACCAGCGTCTTGTAATCTTCGAGGTCGCCGTCATAGGGATTGACCGCGCCATCCTTGACCAGCCACAGCCGGTCCGCCGTCGCTTCCAGGAGATGGCGGTCGTGCGAGATTAGGATGACGGCGCCGGGGAACTCGTTCAGCGCATGGATCAAGGATTCGCGGCTGTCGATGTCGAGATGATTGGTCGGCTCGTCAAGGATGAACAGGTTCGGCCCCTCGAAGGCCGACAGCCCCATCAACAGCCGCGCCTTCTCGCCGCCGGACAGGTCTTTCGCCGCCGTGTTCATCTTTTCGGTGGTGAGCCCAAACTGGGCGACACGGCCGCGCACTTTCGATTCCGGCGCTTCGGGCATCAGCCTGCGAACATGCTCGTAGGCGTTTTCCTCAGGCCTGAGATCGTCGAGCTGGTGCTGTGCAAAGATCGCCACCTTCAGCCCGGGCGCCACGGTCATGGTGCCGGTCTCCTGCTTCAGGCGACCGGACAGAAGCTTGGCGAAGGTCGATTTGCCGTTGCCATTCGCGCCAAGCAGCGCGATTCGGTCGTCGGCATCGATGCGCAAGGTCATTTTCTTCAGAATCGGCTCACCGGGGGTATAGCCGACATTGACATTGTTCAGCGCGACGATTGGCGAGGCCACCGACTTCACCGGCTCCGGGAAAGAAAATGGCCGCACCGTGTCGTTCACGATGGCCGTGATCGGCTTCATCTTTTCAAGCGCCTTGATGCGGGACTGAGCCTGTCTTGCCTTGGATGCCTTTGCGCGAAAACGCTCGACGAAGGATTCCATATGCTTGCGGGCGGCTTCCTGCTTGATACGGCCCTTTTCCTGCTGTTCTTTCTGCTCGGTGTACTGGCGTTCGAACTGATCGTAGCCGCCGCGCCAGAAGGTCAGCTTCTTCTGGTCGAGATGGACGATCGAATTGACGGCGCGGTTAAGCAGGTCGCGATCGTGCGAGATCAGCAGCACCGTGTGCGGATATTTGGAAACATAGTTCTCAAGCCACAGCGTGCCTTCGAGATCGAGATAATTGGTCGGCTCGTCGAGCAGCAGAAGATCGGGTTCGGAAAACAGCACGGCAGCGAGTGCCACGCGCATGCGCCAGCCGCCGGAAAACGAGGAGGCCGGACGGCGCTGCGCGGCGTCGTCGAAGCCGAGACCGGCCAGGATGGTGGCGGCGCGCGACTCGGCCGAATGCGCGTCGATATCGGCCAGCCGCATATGGATGTCGGCAATACGGTGCGGATCGGTCGCCGTCTTTTCCTCCTCGAGCAGCGCCGTGCGCTCGAGGTCGGCCTTGAGCACGATCTCGATCAGCGGCTCCTCGGTTCCGGGCGCTTCTTGCGCCACCTGGCCGATCCGCGTGTTCTTCGGCAGGCTGATCGAGCCCGTCTCGGAAGGGAAATCGCCTGTTATAGCCTTGAACAGCGTGGTCTTGCCGGTACCGTTGCGGCCGACAAGTCCGGCCTTGGTGCCGGCCGGCAAGGTCAGCGAGGCATGGTCGAGAAGCAAGCGCCCCGCCATGCGCAGCGAGAGGTCGTTGATGATAAGCATGGCCGCGCTTTTGCACGGGAGACCGGCGCTTCGCAAGACCTTGCGGGCCGGTTGGCCACGCAAGGCATGAAAACGGCGCGCGCAATGGCGCCGTCAACATCGCAGCTCAGAGGCTTCCGGCTGCGGTCGGCCGCGCTCAGGCGCTGGCTTTGCCGCGCTTTGTCGCCTTGGCCACGGGGGCCGGCGCTGCCGGCTTGCGGCCAAGTCCCGTCGACTTCGCCAGCGCTGACCGTGTCGCTGAGTAGTTCGGAGCGACCATCGGATAGTCGGGCGGCAGGCCCCATTTGGTGCGATACTCATCCGGGCTCAGCCCATAGTCCGTCCTGAGGTGCCGCTTGAGCGACTTGAACTTCTTGCCGTCTTCCAGGCAGACGATGTAGTCGGGAAAAACCGACTTCTTCGGGTTCACCGCAGGAACCAGGCTTGGGCTTTCCGCGACAACGGCACCTCCGAGCTTTCGCACCGAGGCACTGACGCTGGCAATCAGGTCAGGCAGGCCGGAAACCGGCAGCGGGTTGTTGCCGACATAGGCCGAGACAATGTCAGCGGTCAGCTCGATAACGGTCTTATCCTCGATATTTGACAAATCTTTCACCCTATTTGCGACAAAATCATCTACCCCAGAGAAGAATTTCGTCGATGCATTTATTTAACCGCGTCCCCCAAACGGACCAGCAAATCTCAAAACGAATCAAGACTTGCAGTCAAATATTTTTTAGGGAAATCGGCTCCGTGCAAACTAGAAAAGCTAATTTTTCGGGTCGGCAGACTTAGGCGGCCCGGTTGGAAGGCCAATATCTGTAAAACACGCGTCGTCGGTCATAACGCGCTCCAACGTCTTTCGGCCCTCAGTTCGCAGTTTCCGTGAAACGGTGAAAACTGCTCTATCGCAGCCGGCGGCCGAAATCAGGCGTATGCGCGCCCTTCCTCGGTGCGCTGGAAATGCGCCAGATCGAGCTGCACGGAAGGGCGGCCCAGAACCGTCAGGATCATATGGGCCTGGCCGCGGTGGTGGGTCTGGTGGTTGAAGACGTGGTCGAGCGCCGGAGCCAGCCGTTGCGAGACGGTGCGCATGTCCGATACCGTCATGTATATAAAGCGGCCCGACAGCGCCTTGTCGCTCAAACCGCCAACCCAGTCGACGATCCGCCGGTCCTCCGCCTCGCGCGCCATGCGCAGGCCCGGCAACGCCTGGTACAGTATGGCGTCCAGCGCCGTCGGCGCATCGCCCTCGCCGGTAAAGCGCTTCATCCAGATGCGATCGGCGGCCAGGAGATGGTTGAGCGTGCCCTTCATCGAGCCGAAGAAAGCGCCGACGTCGCGATTGAATTCCTCTTCGTCGAGATCGGCGGCGGCATCGTAGATGCGGCCATTGGCCCATTGATTATAGGCCGCAAACATCATGAAGTGCCGTTTCATCTTTTCTCCCGCCGGCCTGTGTCGAGGCGTTGCGGGATACCTAAACCGCAAGGAAGCCGCCGCCAATGACCATTCTGCTTTATGATCTCGTCGGACGCGACGCCACCCGCCCCTTCAGCCCGCATTGCTGGAAGGCGACGATGGCGCTGGCGCATAAGGGGCTGGAGATCAGCGCGGTGCCGACGCGTTTTCTCGAAGTGCCCCGCGTCGAGGGCGGCGCATCGAAACTCGTGCCGGTGATCCGCGACGGCGAGACGGTCGTCGCGGATTCCTTCGCCATCGCGCTTTATCTCGACGAAACCTATCCGGACCGGCCGTCGCTGTTTGGCGGCGAAGGCGGCAAGGCCATGGCGCGCTTCATCGAGCGCTGGTCGCAACTGACCATCCATCCCTATGTGACCACCGCCGCGATCATGGACCTTTATGCCATGCAGGATACGGAGAACGCCGCCTATTTCCGCCAGAGCCGGGAGCAGCGCCTGGGCAAGAGCCTGGAAGAGGTGATGGCCGCGCGGGACGCCGGGCTTGGCAATTTCAGGGCTTCGCTGGAGCCGCTGCGCTCGATGCTCGCCTATCAGCCATTCATCGGCGGAGATTCGCCCCTGTTCGCCGACTATATCGTGTTCGGTGCGCTGCAATGGGCACGCGTCGCCTCGCCCTACCCATTGCTCGACGACCACGATGTCGTGGCGCAGTGGTTCGCCCGCTGCCTCGACCTGCATGGCGGGCTGGGTCGAACGGTTGCGGCGGCCGCGTGAACCGTAGCGCCTGATCTTGCGGCAGGGCTAACGATGAGCCATCGGCTCCGCTATGGCCAGGTCTTATTTGGCCGCCTTTTTTGGCTTGCCGGGCTTGGCCGCGGTCTTGGCCTCTTTGGGCGCGGTTTTTGCCTTGCCGGCGACGGCCGCCTTTCTTGCCGGCTTCTTCAACGCGGATGACCCTGCATCCTCCTGGTCGATGTCGGCCGTCGCCTGTTGCCAATGGCGCTCATGCTGTCCGGCCGGTTGCCCTTCTTCCTGCCAGATATGATGTGCGCGGCTGCGAATGCGCTCCTGGCGATCGTCTGTCATGGTCATGGTCTCCATCCGGGCCGACCTCAGCGCGGCGCCGACATGCGACTATAGCAAGCAAAGCCTAATATTGCAGCCGTCCGATCTCGGGCTGGCGGCGGCATCGCCGATAATCGGCCCGGCACGCAAACGCGCATGGCGTCGACTTCCCCCGTCGACACCTCTGTCGACTTCCTCTTGGCAATGGGCCGGCCGGCTTGTATAGAGCCCGCCACTCCCAATCCAACCAGACAAGGACGACCCAATGGCGCTCGAACGCACCTTTTCCATGATCAAGCCGGACGCAACGCGGCGCAATCTCACCGGCGCCATCACCAAGATGCTGGAAGATGCCGGTCTGCGCGTCATCGCTTCGCGCCGCGTTTGGATGAGCCGCCGTGAGGCGGAAGGTTTTTACGCCGTCCACAAGGATCGTCCGTTCTTCGGCGAGCTGGTGGAATTCATGTCGTCGGCGCCGACGATCGTGCAGGTGCTGGAAGGCGAGAACGCCATTGCCAGGAACCGTGAGGTGATGGGCGCCACCAACCCGGCCAACGCCGCCGAAGGCACCATCCGCAAGGTGCATGCGCTGTCGATCGGCGAGAATTCGGTGCACGGTTCGGACGCGCCGGAAACCGCCGCGCAGGAGATCAAGTACTGGTTCTCCGACACCGAGATCGTCGGCTGAGCCGACCCTGGCATTGTGACCGAAAAAGGCCGGCGGATTGCCGGCCTTTTTCATTGAAACGGATCGATCCGGCACTGCCGTTGAACCCTTGCCCGCGCTAAAGTCGGTCAGGCACAGGGAGCCGGCGAAGCATGACCAGCACCATTCCCGGCTTCTTCCAGGGCACCGAGATGCCATCGAGCGGCTGGTGGGAGGTGCTGTGGCCCGACCCCGGTGCCGTGCTTTCGTCAACGAGACTGAAGCCGGGCATGGAGGTGGCCGACCTCTGCTGTGGCGACGGCTGGTTTGCGTTGCCCATCGCCAGGGTCGCCCGCCATGTCGTCGGCATCGATATCGATACCGACCTGCTCGACGTCACCCGTCGCCGGCTCAATGAAAACGGCACGAGGAATTTCGATCTCGTAGCGGGCGATGCCTATGAACTCGCGAGCCTGATATCCCGCCCCGTCGATTTCATCTTCATGGCAAACGCCTTCCACGGCGTGCCGGACCGGCCACGGCTGGCGCGAGCCGTTAGCGAAGCGCTCGTCCCTGCCGGACGCTTTGTTGTCGTCAACTGGCATCAGCAGCCGCGTGAACAAACCACGGTGCTCGGCGAGCCCCGCGGACCGAAGACCGAATTGAGGATATCGCCGGAACAGACCATCACGGCCGTCGAGGCGGCCGGCCTCAAATTCATCGAGCTGGTCGACGTGCCGCCCTACCACTATGGCGCCGTGTTCGAAAAAATGAGCGGCTGACCTCCGCCGACAGCCCTTTCACGGCATCAGCTCGCGGCGCTGAAACGCAGGATTTCGCGGCCGTTCCCGTCGGCGATGGTCAACTTGCCGGCATCGACTTTATACGAAGCCGCCTTTGCCAGAGCCTCGAACAGCGCCTTTTCCTCCGCCATCACCTCGGGCGCGCAGGCCTTGTAGGTCGAGCCGATGTCGCTGATCGCGATCTTCTGGCCATCGAGGTTGGCGGTGGCAAAATAGCTGTTGCAGGGACCGTTGCCGTCGGCCTTGCCTGCTTCACTCACCCGGAATGTCGCTTGCGATGCGGTGATGGCTACGCCGTCGACATAATCGAGAAGCCAAAGCTGATCGAGAACGGAAGCAGTGGGCTCGGGACTTGGCGTCACCATCTTGAGCATGATTGTTTGCGGCGCATCGGTCAGCGGATCGACTTGATGGCGCTCATCCGAGATGAACAGGAGCCTGTCGCCGACGGTGATGCGGGCCTGCAACGCATAGGTCATCCGCCGCTGGATCCGGGACGGATCGAATTTGACCGCAAAGCTGATCGGCACCTGGCCTGCCGGCGTCAGCTTCTGTTCGCCGACGATTTTGGCGGGCGCGTCGGCCAACGAGACATCGGCAAGCTGGACCGAGAGCACGGCATTGGGCGGCAAAGCGATGCGCTCGCGGTAGGTCACCTCGCCTTTCAGGGCTTTTTCGGCGGCCACGGAGAGTTCCGGCACGGCCAGTATACCGACGACCAGAGGCACGAAACCGAAGACGAAGAACTCCGCTATCCTGTCCAGCACGACCATCTCCCTTCCCCGGGCTGGCCACAGCCCAGGCTGACCAACAACGAATTGGCCAAAGGATTGCGGTCAATGCGTGGCTGATGCAAAATTATTCGGACGGTGGCCTTTTCCAGCGCCCTGCCGCCTGCTCGTCTTTCTCCTTGGCCTCGACCCAGCCGCCCTCGGAGCCGTCGGCATGATGCTCCTTTTTCCAGAAGGGAGCCTGCGACTTCAGATAATCCATGAGGAAATTCGCCGCCTCGAACGCGGCTTGCCGATGCACGGAGGCCGCCACCACCAGCACGATGTTCTCGCCTGGCCGGATCTTGCCATGACGGTGGATGGCGGTGATGCCCTGCAGCGGCCAGCGCTGAACCGCTTCGGCCGCGATGCGGGCGATTTCGGCCTCTGCCATGCCCGGATAATGCTCGAGCTCAAGGGCCGAGAGCGTCCCCTGCTCGTCACGGCACAGGCCCGAGAAGGTGACCACAGCGCCGATGTCGGCGCGGCCTTGCGTCAGTCTGGCGATTTCGGCGGCGACGTCAAAATCCTGCGCCTCGACGCGCACGACAGGTACGACCGCGCCGGCCATCTCAGCCCCCGGTCATCGGCGGAAACAGCGCGATCTCGCGCGCGCCAGATATCTTTTCGCCGTGCTCGACATGTTCCTGGTTGATAGCGACGCGGATCACGTCGGGATGTTGCAGCGCATGGTCGTATTCCTCGCCGCGCGACTTCAGCCAGCGCAACAGGTCCGCAACCGTGTCGACGCCATGCGGCAATTCCACGTCTTCGTCCGGCTTGCCGATTCGCTCCCGCACCCAGGCGAAGTAGATGAGCTTCGTCATCCTATTCGTCCATGATGTGCTTGAGGCCGGCACGGAAATAGTCATAGCCGGTATAAAGCGTGACCAGGGCAGCGATCCACAACAGCACCAGGCCGGTCTGTGTGGTCAGCGGAAAAATCTTGTCGCCGGCCGGACCGGCGAGCAGGAAGGCGATGGCGACCATCTGGATAGTGGTCTTCCATTTGGCAAGCTGCGTCACCGGCACGGAGACCTTGAGCGCCGCCAAATATTCGCGCAGGCCCGAAACCAGGATTTCGCGGCACAGGATGATGATCGCCGCCCACAGCGACCAGCCGGCAATGCCGGCATGGCGGTCGGTGTCAGCGGCAAGCAGCAGCAGGCATGTCGCGACCAGCAGCTTGTCGGCAATGGGGTCGAGCATCTTGCCGATGTTCGAGGTCTGCTTCCAGGCGCGGGCGAAATAGCCGTCGAAATAGTCGGTGATGGACGCCAGCAGGAAAATGATCAGCGCCGACCAGCGGGCGAAGTCGCTCGACTTCAGATGCCCCTCGAGGAAGAAGCACAGCACCACCAGCGGCACCGCGATAATGCGGGCGTAGGTGAGGATGTTCGGGAGGTTGAACGCGCGCTGAGCCATATCCGGGGGAACTCTTTCTGCCTGCGTACTCAAATCAGAAGCTGATGTAGGGGGTCAACAGGCCAAAATCGATTGGCCAGCAAAAATAGGCCAATCTTGTCATCTCGCGGGCTACGCCGCGCCGCTCCTTGCTTCGCCCGGGAGCCGATGGTCGCTTTCGGGCGACATGCATCAGTTCTCGTGAAAATGGTTGTAAACCAGTCTGGCCACCTGCTCGGAAATGCCGTCGACCTTTACCAGGTCCTCGATTGCCGCGCGACCGACCGCCTTGGCGGTGCCGAAATGCATCAGCAGCGCCCGTTTGCGGCTGGGGCCGATGCCGCCGATCTCGTCGAGCGGGCTCTTGACCATCTCCTTCTTGCGGCGGGCCCGGTGCGAGCCGATGGCGAAACGGTGAACCTCGTCGCGCAGGCGCTGGACAAAATAGAGTACGGGATCGCGTACCGGCAGCGAAAACGAGTCCCTGCCCTTGACGAAGAAGCGCTCGCGGCCCGCGTCGCGGTCCTGGCCCTTGGCGATGCCGATGGCCACGACCCGGTCCTCGATGCCGAGATCGGCGAGGATCTTGCGCACGGCGCTCATCTGACCCTGGCCGCCATCGATCAGGATGACGTCGGGCCAGGCAGGGAAGCCGCCCGACATGTCGCCCTCATCGCTGTCCGCCTCGCCTGCCGCGGCATCGTCGGGCGTCACATCGCCATGCTCCTTGAGCAATCGTGAAAACCGCCGCTCCATCACTTCGCGCATCATGCCGAAATCGTCGCCGGGCGTGATCTCGGTCGAGCGGATATTGAATTTCCGGTACTGGTTCTTCACAAAACCTTCCGGCCCGGCGACGACCATGGCGCCGACAGCGTTGGTGCCCATGATGTGCGAATTGTCGTAGACCTCGATGCGCACCGGCGGCTTTTCGAGCCCGAAGGTCTCGGCGAAGCCGGCGAGCAACCTGGCCTGCGTCGAGGTTTCGGCCAGCCGACGGCCGAGCGCCTCGCGGGCATTTTGCAACGCGTTGTCGGTCAGGTCCTTCTTCTCGCCGCGCTGCGGCACCGAGATCGATACTTTGCGGCCGGCGCGGGTCGAGAGCGCCTCGGCCAACAGTTCCTGGTCCTCCACGGCGTGCGACAGCAGAATGGCCCGCGGCGTCGGCTTGTCGTCATAGAACTGCGCCAGGAACGAGCCCAGCACCTCTGCGCCTTCCAGCGCCGGATCGGCCTTCGGGAAATAGGCGCGGTTGCCCCAGTTCTGGCCGGTGCGGAAGAAGAACACCTGGATGCAGACCTGGCCGCCCTCCTGATGGATTGCGAAGACATCGGCCTCGTCGACGGTCTGCGGATTGATGCCCTGGTGGCTCTGCACGTGCGAGAGTGCCGCCAGCCGGTCTCGATAGATGGCGGCGCGCTCGAAATCGAGGTCTTGCGAGGCCTGCTGCATGGCGGCCGAAATCTCGGTCTTCACCTTCTGGCTGCGGCCGGAAAGAAAATCCTTCGCCTCGGCGACCAGCTCGGCATAGTCGCTATGCGAAATCTCGCCGGTGCACGGACCGGCGCAGCGCTTGATCTGATAGAGCAGGCAAGGCCGCGTGCGGTTCTCGTAGAAGGAGTTGGTGCAACTCCTCAGGAGGAAGGCGCGCTGCAAGGAATTGATGGTGCGGCCGACCGCGCCCGCGGAAGCGAAGGGGCCGAAATAATCACCTTTGCGCGAACGCGCGCCGCGATGCTTGTAGATGCCGGGCGAGACATGGTCGCCGGTCAAGAGGATGTAGGGAAACGACTTGTCGTCGCGCATCAGCACGTTGAAACGTGGCCGCAGCCGCTTGATGAGGTTGGCCTCCAACAGCAGCGCCTCGATCTCGGTGCGAGTGACGACGAACTCCATCGTCGCGGTCTCGCGCACCATGCGGCCGATGCGGTTGGTGTGGAAGCGGCCTTGCGCGTAATTGGTGACGCGCTTCTTCAGGCTGCGAGCCTTGCCGACATAGAGCACGTCGCCATTGGCATTCATCATGCGGTAGACGCCCGGCGCATTGGGCAGCCGCTTGACCAGCGTCTGGATCACTTCGGCGCCGACCATGCCGTCGGCATCGCCGGCATGCGGCGTCCAGTCGATGGCGGTGAAGGCGACGTCCGGGCCGGCCGGTTCGACGATCTCCTCCGCCGCCTCGTCCTCGACGTCGATTTCGGGAGGCAGATCGTCGGCGCCGCCACGCATCTTGTGTTTCTGCTCTGCGGGACTCATTCCGTCATGCCTGTCACATCAGGTGTGCGCCATGCAAGATGCTGGCCGCCATCAAGCGCGATCATCTGCCCGGTAACCGAGCGGGCTTCCCAGAGATAGCGGATTGTGGCGCCGAATTCCGGCAATTGCGGGCCGCGTTTCAAAATGAGACCGGCGAGTTGCGCGGCAAAGTCACTGTCGTCCTGGTGCGCGTTCTTCAAGGTCGGGCCGGGACCGATGGCATTGACGCGGATGCGCGGGCCGAGCGCCTGCGCCATCATCTGGGTTGCCGTCCACAAGGCGGACTTCGACAGCGCATAGGAGAAGTAGCGCGGCGTCGGCCGCCAGACACGCTGGTCGATCATGTTGACGATCAGCCCCTCCCGCCCGTCCGGCAGGGCCCGGGCAAAGTTCTGCGCCAACAGCGCCGGGGTCTTCACATGAATGGCGAAGTGGCGGTCCCAGCCCTGCCAGTCGAAATCAAGAACCGAATCGTCCTCGAACAGCGAAGCGTTGTTGACCAGCAGCGAGATCGGCCCGAGCGCGGCTTCGGCGCGGCCGACCAGGTCGCCGACCTCGGCCATGTCGGTCAGATCGGCGGCGACCACGGCGGCGTGGCCGCCGGCGCGGTTGATCCGCTGGGCAAGCGCATCCGCGTCATCGCGCGAGCGGTTGCAGTGAATGGCGACGGCAAAACCGTGGGCGGCGAGATCCTCGACAATCGCGCTACCGATCCGTTTTGCCCCGCCCGTCACCAGCGCCGCGGTGGCTTTGCTCATCTGTTGTCAATCCTCGGTTTCGGCGCGAAGGAGGGCGCCGGCAAATTATGGCCCGCCACCCGTTAAATGGCGTTCGCAGCTGCGGCAACATTGTGGCGAAACGGCCGGTTCGGCATCTCGAGCCGGCCGGCAATGAGCCGGCCTCAACACAATATAGGAGGCTGGACTCCTTGCACCAAGCCACCTGCGGTGCAGCACGGCCAATCTGCTGACATTTCGCTGTTGCGAAGATGCAACGCCAAATTTCTGCCTCATTCGCGCCGGGGAATGACCCAAGTTCAGGTTCGCTTCAGCCGTATTTCGACACGACATTTGGAACCGACGAACGCCAGATCCGTTTCACCCCCCGGACGGGTTGATGGGCGATCGTAAGAACAAGCCTGTGTCCTGTGGCTTAAGGAGTAAACAACAATGCAAGCCAATCTCAAATTCGCACGGCCGCTGGCCGTAGCGCTCGGGCTCTTCGCCCTCGGTGGAACTGCCTATGCCGCCGATGTGGTCCAGGAAGAGCCGCCGGCGCCTGCCCCGGTCGCCGAACTGCCCGTCGCGTCCTGGGCCGGCCCCTATGCCGGTCTTAATCTTGGCTATGGCTTCAGCGGCCGTACCAAGGAAAAGGATTTCGACGTTGAAACCGATACCAAGGGCTTCATCGGCAGCGTCTTCGGCGGCTATCAGTGGCAGCAGGAGAACTTCGTCTACGGCGGTGAAGCCGAACTCGGCTACAACGGCGTCAAGGGCGACGATAATGGCATCGATTCCAAGGCCGGCTTCGAAGGCTCGCTGCGTGCCCGTCTCGGCTACGCTGTGACCCCGGAAATCCTGCTCTACGGCACCGGTGGTCTCGCCGGCAGGAGCCTGAAGGTGGAGGACAGCGTCCTCGGCGCCAGCGACCGCGCCACCATGATCGGCTGGACCGCCGGTCTTGGTACCGACATCAAGCTGACCGACAATGTGTTCGGCCGCGTCGAATACCGCTACACCGACTTCGGCAGCAAGGACTTCGATGGCATCGGCAAGGTCAAGGCCACCGACAACCGCGTCACCTTCGGCGTCGGTATGAAGTTCTAAGTCGTTCAAGCCACGACACGAAGAAGCCGGGCCTCGCGCCCGGCTTTTTTATTGTCGGCCGCTCACGCGGGAACGCAGGGCTTCAGGTCCGGGAATTTCTCATCGAAGCGCGCGGCCCAGCGGACCAGCCGGTTGCGGCCTTTTTCCCATTTCCCGGCGAAACGCAGCGCCAGGTAGCCAAGGCAGGCGCGCAGCGCCATCTGGCCGGCGGTGATCTTCTTCGGCAGTTTCGGCGGATTGGCGTTGAGTAGATCGAGCGCGGCGGTGATCTTCGCCCACTGGCGATCGAGCCAGGGCTGGTAGACCATCTCCTCGGGCCGCGTGCGGCGCTCATAAACCATCGACAGCGCACAGTCGCAGATGCCGTCCGCCAACGCTTCCAGCACTTCCGCTTCCAGCCGCTTGTCGGGATTGCGCGGAAACAGCGCGCTCTTCGACATCCGGTTGAGCTGCTGGGTGATAGCTCGGCTGTCGTGGATCGAGCGGCCGTCGTCGAGCACCAGCACGGGGATCTTGCCCAGCGGATTGGCGCCGATCAGTTCGGCCGGCTTGTCTTCGGTCTTGACAGGCGCCAGGTCGACCGCGATGCCGGCATAAAGGGCCGCCATTCGTACCTTGGAACTATAGGGGGACGTGGAGGCGTAAAGCAGCTTCGGCATGATCGGGTTCCTGTTGGCAGCCCGTCACTGTTGACCGGGCGCCCTTCCCCGCGCAACAGCCAGAAGCGGAAAAACCAGCCGCCAGCAGCCGGCGACCACTCCTGCATGCCCTGGTCTCTTGTACGCCTTGATCAGGATGCGCCACATGTGATGACGGCAACACTCCGACAGGCCGGACAAGACCAACGATCGTCCCGTCGCCGCGTGATGGCGCGGGCAACAAAAGCCCACCGGACTTCGCCCTGCGGCGAAGTCCTGGGAACTGCGAAAGATATCTGGCGTCCGCCCCTCTCGTTGCGCCCCAATGCCAGAGCAGAGGGCGCGAGGCCTCAACGGCACCTGCCCTCATTTCTGCCGACACGGTCCCCGGCGCGAAGAAACGTGACTATTTCTTCGCGGCCTTCGCCGGCGCTGCTTTCTTGGTGGCTGGCGCCGCCTTCTTCACCGGTGCCGAAGACTTCGCCGCGGCAGCCTTGGCCGGAGCCTTGGCAGGGGCTGCCTTCTTTGCAGCGGGCTTGGCCGCGGCCTTGGCAGCCGGCTTCCTGGCCGGAGCGGCTTTCTTTGCCGGAGCGGCCTTCTTGGCCGGTGCAGCCTTCTTTGCGGATGCGGCGCTGGCCTTGGCGGGCGCTGCCTTCTTCGCCGCCGGTTTCGCGGCGGCCTTGGCTGCCGGCTTCTTGGCCGGTGCCGCCTTTGCCTTCGGCGCTGCCGCCTTCGGCTTGGCAGCGGGTGCTGCTTTCTTGACTGCGGTCGTGGCTTTCGCCGCCGCCGCTTTTACAGGTGCTTTCTTTGCCGGTGCCTTGGATGCCGGCGCTTTTGATGACTGCTTAGCCATGCGATGCCCCTTGCGTTATGCCGACGACCGTTAATGGCCCGGCGTGTCATGCTTATCTGACTCGCGCCTCGCTAGCCAGCGAAGCAATGATATGATTTTCTCAGCTTAAATTTTCGTTGCGATCGACACATGATCACACTCATCATCGCAAAAATATGGCGTTATCTTCCGATATCGCCAGCAATTTGGCATCGACATTCTCGATGCGCTGCGTGGGCGCGCCTGCCATGAAGCTGCAAAGATCAGCAAGTAGCTTCACGCATTGATCTTCGGCCGCGAATATCATGAGCTTCGGCTTATAGAGAATGATCATCTTTTGCAGGCGACCGGTCCCTTCGGATTACAAGTGCAATGCGATGCGCCGATCTGGAGATCACCTTGTCAAGCCTGGCTTCATCACTGAATTGACAGATTACTCTGCATGCCAGAGTATTCTGGCAAGTGTGTTCGATGTCGTTCACAAAGGCGAATGGTTAGTACTGCCCGAGGCTGCAGAGCCATAGGGTGACAGCTCAAGGTCCGCAGCATTGGAGCCAATTGATGAGTGCCGACGACATCATCCATCAGAGTACACGGCTCAGGATCATGGCCGCCCTGAACACGCTGGAAAGACGCGAGGCGCTGGAGTTCACGCAGCTGAAGGCTATGATCGAAACCACCGACGGAAATCTCGGCGCGCATCTCGACACGCTGGCCAAAGCGGGCTACGTCGATGTTGAAAAGCTTTTCGTCGGGCGGCGGCCGCGGACACGGATCAGAGCAACGACGATCGGGCGGCGCGCTTTTCGCGGTCACGTTGCCTTTCTTCGAAAGATCATCGGTGAAGCCGAGGCGACGCGAGGCAGGAAATAGCACTGCGATTGGCAAACATTGTCGGCGCGTGCCGCGCGGCACATATTTTCGTCAGGGCCGATACCCGAGTCGCAGAAAAGGCCCGCGGCTTAGGCCGCAGGCACCAACGAAATCGACTGGAAACCGCCCGCTAGCGCAGGATGCGGCAGCGGCCGTTGTAGACCATCCAGCGGTCGAAGCCCGAGACGCAGAATTCGACATTGTCGCCGATCGAGGCAAAGCCCTGGCCTTCCTCGATCAGGTACCAGATGGCGCGGTCGCGGCCATCTGACAGGGCGACCGTGGCGCCGCAATAGCGACGGCCGATCGGCCATTCCTCGCTGGCCGGCAAGTAGCGGTGCTGGTGGATGCGGTGGAAATCGGTGATCGCGACATCCGGCAGGTGCGGGACGTGTCGCACCTGATAGGAGAAGCGGCTGGTGATCTTGTTCAGCACCCAGGCCTCGCCGCAAATGCCGCTGTCCTCGTCAGAATAGACGGCAAGATCGGCGGCTTGCGCCGCCTGGGTGAAGCCAAGCGATGTGCCAAATGGCGTGCAGAGCGAGATCAGGGCGGCAAGGGCGGAGCGGGCGAAGCGAGTCATGGCAGCCTCTCAAGGTCGATTGCGCGCACTGTGCGGGATTCGCCGGGCGGCGGTCAAGCGATTGCATTGACAATGGTTTCCAGGGCGTGGCCGCCGGCCATCAGCCGGGGCGCGCCGCCAGCAGCAGCCCGCCGATAACGGCGATGTTGACCAGGAAGGCGGACCTCAACGCCTGCCTTTCCGGCCCGTGATGGCGCCAGAAGGGCAGGACGAGCAGGTTCGCCGCCACCGTGAACAGGATGAGCGCGCCGGCGGCATAGGGCACCGCGGCGCCGATGGCGAGGCAGAAGCCGGCCACCAATTCCAGCGGAGCGGAGCCGGGCCGGCCGCAGACCCGCTTTAACTGTTTGTCTTGGCGCATCTGTAAGGACGCCGCTCGCAGCCTGCATCCCGCTGCTACTCCCCTGCCAGCCAGTTCAGCGTCCAGTGCGCCGGCTTTTCCAAGACCAGCAATTTGTGCAGGGCCGGCAGGAGAATGCGCAATTCACCTTCCAGCGTGAAGGGCGGGTTGGCCACGACCAGGCCGCTGCCGTCGAGGCTGGGCGCTTGCGACGCGGGCCGGATTTCGAATTCGATGTCGAGCAATTTCGGAACGCCGGTTTCCTTCAGCGCCTTGCGGAAGCCAATCACCGCCTTGCGGTCCTTGATCGGATACCACAGCGCATAGATGCCGCCCGGCCAGCGCTTGTGCGCCTTCGCCAGCCCGTCGACGAGGCGGCCGAACTCGCCCTCTTCCTCGAATGGCGGATCGATCAGCACCAGTCCGCGCTTTTCCTTCGGCGGCAGGTGCGCGCCGAGCGCCAGCCAGCCGTCGAGCTCGATCACCCTTGTCTGGAAATCGCCGGCGAATTCCGTCTTCAGCTTCGCGACATCCTTCGGGTGCAGCTCGATCGCCGATAGCCGGTCCTGCTTGCGCAGAAGGTGCCGCGCGACCAGCGGCGAGCCTGGATATTTTTTCAATTGACCGTCTGCGTTGCACGCACGCACCGCGTCGAGATAGGGCGCGAGCAGCATTGCGGCCTGGGCTTCGGGCGCGGCATCGACCAGCCGGCCGATGCCGCCTTGCCATTCGCCGGTCTTCTGCGCCTCGGGCGAGGACAGATCGTAGCGGCCGATGCCTGCATGAGTGTCGATGACGCGGAACGCCTTGTCCTTCTGCTTCAGATATTCAAGCAGCCGCGTCAGCACGACGTGCTTGAGGACGTCGGCAAAATTTCCGGCGTGATAGGCGTGGCGATAGTTCATGTGGAACCCCTGCCCCAACGTGGCGGCGGTGGCTGTGAATTCGGATTTTGCGGCCGGCCGCCGGCAGAACGCAAGGACAGCAGGAAGCCGATCAAGCCGATCGCCATCAGCGCGAAGCCAACCGGTCGCGCACGGCTGTCGGTCTCGCCCACACCGGAGCGCAAGACAAGATCGACCGCGCGTATCGGGATGTCGTCGGCGTCGCCGGGACCGACGGTGAAGACATAGGGGCCGGGGCCGACGGTCCGGATCACGCCAGCCTCATCGCGGAAGATCTTGTCGGGCAGTTGCGGGCTCGCCTGACGCGGATTGTCGGAATGATTGAACTGAAGCGTCGAGGCAAGCACCGTGCGGCCGCCGGAGGCGGCTGTCAGCGTCAGCACTGTGCGCTGCTGCGAAACGATGCGCTCGGCCCTCGCGGTCAAGTCGACCAGCACCCTGACCGGCGCATCGCGCGCGGCAAGCGGCACTGTGACCTGCCTGAAGCGGCCGCCCTCATAGACCCGCCAGCTGCCGATCTGGTGACCGGAGAAATTAGTCATCGCCCATGGATAGATGGCGCCGACGCCGATGCCGGCGAGCAGGATCAACAGGAACAGAAAGCGCATTCAGGGAATCACCTTGTAATCGGACGTTGCCGGACAATTAGGCTGCATTGGCGCTGTCGCGCAGGCGCTCCATTTCGTCCAATAGCATGTCGAGGCCGAGTTCGAATGTCTTGTCGAAACCGCCGGTGTCGAAATAGGTCCCGGCCGCCATGACACTGGGGAAATCCTTCGCCAGTTGCTCGTCGTCGACGGTGGTCACCGCCGACGGGCCCTTGGCGTAGCCCGCGGTCTCGTCGAGGATCGCGCCCATGAGATAATAGCTGGCGGTGCGAAACAGCCTGGCGCTGAGTTCCGGGCCGAAACCGCCAGCCTCGAACAGGCCGATGACGCCGTTCAGCATCGCAAGGCAAGGCGGCGAATTCATCCGGTAGACGACAAGGAATGGCGCAAAGGCCGGGTGCTCCCTCGCAACACGGCGAAACTCATGCATGACCATCCGAATCCTGTCGCGCCACGGCATGCTGTCGTCGGGGATAACCATCCCGCTGACCTGGCGATCGACCAACGCCTCATAGAGGTGCGCTTGCGAGGGGAAGTGATGATAAATGCTCATCGCCTCGCAGCCGAGCACGGCGGCGAGCTTGCGCATCGAAAAACCGGAAAGGCCCTCCTTCTCGATCACCTCGAAAGCGGCATCCTCGATCATCTCGCGGGACAGCCGTCCGCGTGCTCGCTTTTTTTTGATCGATGAGTCCATGGCCGCGCTTGACAACTTACAGCGTAAGGTTCATTTTTCACTTCACCTTACACAGTAAGGCTAACAAAGACCAGAGGAGGAAAACATGTCACACCATCGCATTGCCAAATCCGTGCATTCGTCCCTCCATCGTGCGTTGGCTCTAACCGCCGTGGCCTGCGTCCTCGCCGCGGCCCCTGCCTATGCCGACGACTACGATGCAACCATAAAGGACATCCAGTCGACCATGGGCGGCGTGCCGAGCTTTGTGAAGCAACTTCCCAAAGCCGGTCTGCCCGGCGCCTGGGCCGAGGTCAAGGCCATCGAACTCAGCGACAAGACGGCGCTGCCGCCAAAGGTAAAGTCATTGATCTCGCTGGCAGTGGCGGCGCAGATCCCGTGCAACTACTGCATCTGGTCGGACACGCAAAACGCCAAGCGCGCCGGCGCTACCGATGAGGAAATCCAGGAGGCGGTGGCGATGGCGGCGCTGACCCGCCATTGGAGCACCATCTTCAATGGCATGCAGGTCGATTTCGACACGTTCAAGAAGGAAATGGGCGGGCAGTGAAACGACCCTGCGGTGGTCCGCGCCTGCGGGCCACCGCAGAACCGCCGTCATCGGGCAGCGCCATGATCTTCGCCTTCGATTGTCATCCAGCGGGAAATGCCGCATTGAAAGGTGCAATCGCAAAGCATGGACGAGGCCGCAAATGGCGCCGGTCAAGGTCGACCCCGACAAGGTGCACGAATTCGAGGACGCCGAGAGCTTTTATACCTGGCTCGGCGAGCATCATGACAGGGAAACCGAGGTCTGGATCAAAATCCACAAGACCGGCTCGGGACTGAAGTCGATCTCGGCAAAGGAGGCGATCGAGGTCGTGCTGTGCTGGGGCTGGATCGACGCGGTGCGCAAGGGGCTCGACGACAAGAGCTTCCTGCAGCGTTACACGCCGAGGACGAAGAAAAGCATCTGGAGCCAGATCAACATCGACAATGTCGCCCGGCTGATCGACGACGGCCGGATGACGCGGCATGGGCTCGCCGAGGTCGAAGCCGCCAAGGCCGATGGCCGCTGGGCGCGTGCCTATGCCAGCGGCAAGGACATGAAAATTCCCGATGACCTGCAGGCCGCGATCGATGCCGAGCCAGAGGCTCGGCAAATGCTCGAAAAACTCAGCGCGCAGAACCGCTTCGCGCTCGCCTTCCGTATCCACAACATGAAGACCGAAGCCGGGCGCAGGAAGAAGATCGAGACTTTTGTCGAGATGCTCAAACGCGGCGAGACGATCCATCCGCAGGGGAAGAAGTAAGGCTGCTCATGTGACGAGCGACAGGTTTCTTCCGGCTCGATGATCGCGATCCACATTATCAACAAGGCAGTGATCAGCCGCCGCTGACGTCCCTCAGGCCTTGCGTTCCCAGCGGCGGTCGGGCGTCTGCTGCCAATACGTCACCGCGTGGCCGGCGTCTTTCATCGTCTTCCAGTGCCCGCGGGCGGCCTCGACCTGGGCCGCATCGTGGCCGTCGAACAGGAACACGGCGCGCTCGTAGCCGCCAAGGTCCGGCGGCGCAGCGCCGTCCACCAGGAAGCGTATCTGCGCCGCGTTCGGGTTGCCTTCGCCGGTGGTCAAAAGGATCGGCTGTTCAGCGGGATGGGCTTCGCGATCAGTGGCGTGCGCGAGGAAAGAATCGTCACGGAACGTCCACAGATGCTGGTCGAGCGCGTCGCGCCGCTCCTCGGTGCCTGTCTGCACCACGGCGCGCCAGCCGCGATCGACGCTGCGCTCAAGTAGGCCGGGCAGCGCATCCTCCAGCGTCGATTCGGTCAGGTGATAAAACAGCACATCGGCCATGGGTCCCGATCAGCTCTCGTAGTGGTCGCGCACGAGCCGGTCGAGCAGCCGCACGCCAAAGCCGGAACCCCAGGACTGGTTGATTTCGTTCGACAGCGCCCCCATGGCAGTGCCTGCGATGTCGAGATGCGCCCAGGGCGTGTCCTTGACGAAGCGCTGCAAGAACTGCGCGGCGATGATGGCGCCGCCATAGCGGCCGCCGATGTTCTTCATATCGGCATTCTTGGAATCGATCAGCTTGTCATATTCAGGACCGAGCGGCATGCGCCACAGTCGCTCCTGCGTCGACTGCCCGGCTGTCGCCAGGCGTTCCGCCAGTTCGTCATTGTTGGAGAACAGGCCGGCATAGTGCTGGCCGAGCGCGACCATGATCGCGCCGGTCAACGTCGCCAGATTGACCATGAACTTCGGCTGGAAGCGGTCATTGCAGTACCAGAGCGCGTCGGCCAGCACCAGGCGCCCCTCCGCATCGGTGTTGAGCACTTCGATGGTCTGGCCCGACATCGAGGTAACGATGTCGCCGGGACGCTGCGCATGGCCGTCGACGGCATTTTCCACAAGCCCAATGATGCCGACGACATTGGCCTTCGCCTTGCGGCCGGCGAGCGCATGCATCAGCCCGGTCACAGCCGCGGCCCCGCCCATGTCGCCCTTCATGTCCTCCATGCCGGATGCCGGTTTCATCGAATTGCCGCCAGTGTCGAAGGTGACGCCCTTGCCGATGAAGGCGACCGGGCTGTCCTTGGCCTTGCCGCCGTTCCACTGCATGACGGCCATGCGGGCGCCGCGCGGCGAGCCCTGCGCGACTCCGAGCAGCGACCCCATGCCGAGTTTCTTCATTTCCTTCTCGGCCAGGATCTCGACCTTGACGCCGAGGGCCTCCAGTTCCTTGGCGCGGGCGGCAAACTCGACAGGTCCCAGGACGTTCGCCGGCTCGTTGACGAGGTCACGCGCCAAAAGCACGCCGTCGATCACCGCCTCGGTCTCGGCGAAGGCCTTCTTCGCGCCCGCCGGATCGGCGGTGTGGATGGTTATCTTGGCCGGCTTTTTCGGCTCGGCCTTGTCGCCTTGGCCATCGTCCTTGTCTTTCCTGGTCTTGTACTTGTCGAAGGAATAGCTGCGCAGAAGAATACCCGCGGCAAGGCTGGCCGCCTGCGCACCGCTTGACGAGGCGCCGACCACGTCGAGCACCACCGCCACGTCCGTCGCCTTGCGTAGCGACCCCGCGATGGTGCCTCCAAGCTTCGTCCAGGCGTATTCGTCGAGCCCCGACACCTTGCCGGCGCCGATCGCGACCAGCCTGTCGAGCGAGCTTGCCTGTGGCGTCAGCACTTCCACCACGCTGGCGAACTTGGCCGTGAATTCGGCCACAGGGAAGGCCCGTTCCAGCGTCTTGCCGGGATCATACGCCGCGGCGGTTTCGCTCAGGCCGCCATCATCCGCCGCCAGCACGAAGACCGTCCCCCTTCTGTTCGCGGCGGTCTGCGGCGCGGCGAATTTTGCGAAGGCGATCGAGGGTCTCTGGTTCATCATGTCCTGCTTTCGGGGAATGCGCGGCTCGCGCGAAGCGGTTGGAAGCGATCCGCGACATTTGGTCGTTTTCCGGCATTTGGCAAGACTTTGCCAAACGGGCTCCCCATATGGCACATGAATCGACGGCGATTCGTCGCGGCACGGCTCCGCTTTTTGGCCGCAACCTGTTGTTAACCATCGATGTTCGCCCTTTCTTATCCAATCCCGCCGACACTCCGGCCCAACGTGGCGCGCGATGTGGGACGGGAACCGGATCGTCTGCCTGACAGAGCCCGACGCAGCCAGTTGTGCGGGCGTCGCCGGACGGCTACCCTTATCCGGTGGCATGATGCCGTTCGAGAAAATTGAGAAAAGCCTTCATGAAGGTCGTTGAACGCTACATCATGCGCCGCGCTTTCGTGGTCTTTATTGCAGCGCTGGCCTGGACGCTGGCCATTGTCTGGACGACGCAGGTGCTGGCCAAGATCGACCTCGTCACCGACAGCGGCCAGTCGGCGCTGACCTTCTTCGAGGTTGCGGCCCTCATTCTTCCCTCGATCATTCCGATCGTGGTGCCCTTCGCGCTCGTGGTGGCGGTTGCCCAGACGCTCAGCGTCATGAATTCGGATTCGGAGCTTGCCGTCGTCAACGCAGCGGGCGCCTCGCGCTGGACCATTGTGCGGCCGATCATGATTCTCGCGGCCGCAGCCAGCGTCTTTTCCTTCGCCGTCGACAACGGCATCGACCCCTATGCGCGCCAGAAGAACCGGATGCTGGTGGCGGAGTCACGCGCGGATCTTCTGTCGCTGATCATCCAGGAGGGCACATTCCGCAAGATCGATGACGGGCTGTTCCTGCAGATAGGCGAGCGGCTTCCCGACAACCGGCTGGGCGGCATCTTCGTCGCGGATTCGCGCGAGGAAGGCGTCAACCTCGTCTACTATGCCAAGACCGGCAGCATCATCGAACGCGGCGGCGAAAAGGTGCTGATGATGAATGACGGCGTCATCCATCGAAAGACACTGACCGGCGACCTCTCGGTCATCCGCTTCACCTCCTATGCCTTCGACATGTCGGCCTTCATGGCGGCAGCGTCGGAGGTGACGCTGATGCCAAAAGACCAGACGACCCAGTACCTGCTCAACCCGAGTGCCAATGACAAGGTCTACCAGCAGCGCCCGAACGAATACCGGGCGGAGGTCGACCAGCGGTTCTCGGAATGGCTCTATTCCATGGTTTTCGCCCTGATCGCACTCGCGGTCGCCGGAGACGCACGCTCGCATCGCGAGGCGCGCGTCAATCCGCTGATCACGGCCATCGCGATATCGCTGTTCGTGCGCTGGCTGGGCTTTTTCGCCGCCAGCAAGGCCGATGAGGTTCCGCAATATGCGTATATGGTCTACGGCGTGCCCATCGTGTCGTCGGCGGTGGCAATCTGGTTCATCGCATCCAACCGGACGATGGAACTGCCAGTGGTCTGGGCAGATTGGCTGACGAATCTCGCCAGCCGGATGGCTGAAGCCTGGAATGCCGTCAAGCTGCGCCTGTCCAGGCGCAGCGCCTCGGGCCAGGGGGTCAGCTGATGGGCTGGACGCTGGGACGCTACTTCTTCTTCCGCTATGTCACGATCACCGTGTGGTTCTTCATCGGCCTGCTTGCGCTGGTGTTCCTGATCGATTTCACCGAGCTTTCCGGCCGCACGACCGGCCTGCCCGGCTTCACCTATGGAACGGCGCTGGCCATTTCCGGACTCAGGATGCCGATGATCATGCTGCAGACCGTGCCGTTTGTCGGTCTCTTCTCGGCGATGGCGACGCTGGTCTCGCTCAACCGCAGGTATGAACTGGTCATAGCGCGCTCAGCCGGCGTTTCGGCCTGGCAGTTCCTTCTGCCGTGCTGCATCGGAGCGCTGTTGTTCGGCGTCCTGTCGGTCGGTCTCATCAACCCGCTCGCAGCGCACGCCTTTTCCTGGTCCGAACAGATCGAAACCCAGTTGCGCTCGGGCAAGTCGAATACGGTGTCGGCCGACGCCGCGCCCTGGATCCGGCAGAAAACCAGCTCCGGAGACACCATCATCGGAGCGCGCGCCATCCTCAATCAGGGCCTGGAGATGGCTGACGCTGTCTTTTTCATCCTCGACCCGCAAGGCGATATCGTCGAGCGCAAGGATGCCGCGCGCGCCTACCTGCGGGACGGCTACTGGGAATTGCAGGACGTCAAGACCTTCAGGAACGGCACCATCCAGCCTGCGGCAAACGATCGCGTGCCGACCAATCTGAAGCCCGAATTCGTGCAGGAGCGGCTGGCGCGCCCGGAGACCATTCCATTCTACGATCTGCCGGGAAAAATCGAGGTTGCCCGTTCTTTCGGTCTCAAGGCAAATGCCTTTGCCATGCAGTTCGATTCGCTGGTGGCGTTGCCGTTCCTGCTCGTCGCCATGACGCTGATTGCGGCAACAGTTTCAATGCGATTTGCGAGGATGGGGCAATCGGCAACGATGATTCTGGGTGGCGTCGTTGCCGGGTTTCTGCTTTATGTCGTTTCGGTGCTGGTGAAGGCATTCGGCGTGGCGGGGTTCGTGCCGACTGTCGTAGCTGCCTGGGTGCCGGTCGTGGTAGCTATGTTCTTCGGGGTGACTTTCCTGCTATACAAGGAAGACGGCTAGTGAGGGAGGCCTTTTTGCCCAGTAACAGGCAGGCCGGTTTGGCGCGCCTTTATGCGGCGACCGCCTTGGCATGCCTGTTTGCATGCGCGGTTCCGCTGCCTGCGATCGCGCAGGATGTCGGCGACATGGCGACCAAGGTGCCGTCCGGCTCGCAGATGCTGCTGGCGGCCGATACGCTGGTCTATAACAACGACAATCAGACCGTGACCGCCGTCGGCGGCGTGCAGATCGACTATGGCGGCAACCGACTTGTCGCGCAGAAGGTCGAGTACAACCGCAACACCAAGCGCATGGTCGCAAGCGGCAATGTCGAGGTGATCAATAGCGACGGCACCAAGATCAATTCGGATCATATCGACATCACCGACGACTTCGCCGACGGTTTCGTCAACGCGCTCCGCGTCGAAACCATCGACAAGGCCTATTTCGCCGCCGAAAGCGCCGAACGCATGGGCGGCGTGCTGACCACCTTCCACAATGGCGTCTACACTGCCTGCGAACCGTGCGAGGACAAGCCCGACAAGGCGCCGACCTGGCGTGTGAAGGCCAGGAAGATCATCTGGAACGGCGAGAAGAAGACGGTCCGCTTCGAGAACGCGAATTTCGAATTCTTCGGCTTCCCGCTCGCCTACCTGCCGGCGTTCGAGATCGCCGACCCGACGGTGAAGCGCAAGAGCGGCTTCCTGATCCCCGGCATCATCTTCAAAAGCGATCTGGGCGTGGGAGTGAAGGTCCCCTATTATTTCGCGCTCTCGCCGACCTACGACCTGACCGTCACCGGCACCGGCTTTACCAAGCAGGGCTTTCTCGGTGAGGCCGAGTGGCGCCAGCGCTTCAACAATGGCGAATACAGCCTGAAGATCGCGGGGATTCAGCAACGAGACCCCGACGCCTTCATCGACGCCGCCGGCCGCAATATCGATTCGGGCAAGGCCGGCGATCCCAACAAATTCCGCGGCATGATGGGCACACAAGGCCAGTTCGCCATCAATTCGCGCTGGAATTTCGGCTGGGACGTGCTGCTGCAGACCGACAAGAACTTCTCGAATACCTACGCCATCGACAAATACAACGGGTACGTTCACCAGTCGTCGGTTTACCTGACGGGGCTCGACGGCCGTAATTATTTCGACCTGCGCGCCATGCATTTCGAGGTCCAGGAAAACACGCTCGACAGCAGCATCGCTGCGCGAAGCGGCCAGCAGCCCTGGGTGCTGCCCTCGCTCGACTATGCCTACATTCCGGATACATCGGTCGCAGGCGGCCAGCTGTCGTTCAACGTCAATTCGCGCGTCATCCGCCGCGATGACCTCGACGAGACCTATTTCACCCCCTACTTCCCCCCTTCAGGCACCCAACGTGTGCGCGGCATCGAGGGCGAATCCGGCCGGCTCACCGCCCAAGCCGAGTGGAAGCGGTCATTTGTCACCGATGACGGGTTGGTGCTGACACCCTTGCTGGCGCTGCAGGGCGACGTGGACTATGTCAACGCGTCATCAGCTTCACTCGCAGCCGTCAACCAGATGGCGACGAATTTGGGCGAGCAGGACGATATGCGCTCGTCTTTCGCCCGCTATATGGCAACCGCCGGACTCGAGATGAGCTGGCCGCTGCTGTTTTCGATGGCCAGCGGCTCCAGTCATGTGTTCGAGCCGATGGCGCAGGTCTTCCTGCGCCCGAACGAACAATATGTCGGCGGCCTTGCCGTCCCGAACGAAGATGCGCAGAGCATGGTTTTCGACGCGAGCACCTTGTTCGAGCGCGACAAGTTCTCCGGCTATGACCGCATCGAAGGCGGCTCGCGCGCCAATGTGGGCCTGCGCTATTCCGGTTCCTACATCAACGGCTGGGGCACCAACGCCATCTTCGGCCAGTCCTACCAGATCGGCGGCGAGAACTCCTTCGACGCGCCGGACCTGGTCAATGTCGGCGCCTATTCGGGCCTCGAAAACACCAAGTCGGACTATGTCGGCCTGTTTGGCGTCAGCAGCCCGAACGGGTTCGCCGCCTCGGTCAGCGGCCGTTTCGACGAGCAGAGCTTCGAGGTTCGCCGCGCCGAGGTAAAGGCCGCCTATTCCGGCCTGCCGGTGTCGCTGAGCGCCAAATACGCCTTCATCCAGGCTCAGCCGCTCTATGGTTTCACCACCGACCGCCACGAGGTCACGCTCGGCGCGTCCACGCATCTTGCCGAGAACTGGCGCGTGTTCGGGACGGGAACCTATGACCTCGAGGAAAGCCTGCTGGTCAAGGACGGGGTCGGTTTCGCCTACAATGATTCCTGCTTCACCTATCTGATGACGTACTCGCAGTCGCGCGACCTGAACACCAGGGAGGTGACGCAGAGCATCGGCTTCAACCTGTCGTTCCGCACCCTCGGCGATTTCGGATCGTCGAGCAGCGCCTTCGATACCACCCAGTAGCCCGCGACATCGTTTCGCCGCATAGGGCTGGCAGGGACTTCACAAACCCCGAAGAAGGATGAAGTTGGGCGGGACCGGGATAGAATTGGGATGTTTGCGATGAGGAAATACCTCTTTTCAGCAGGGTTGGCGCTTCTTGTGGTGGCGACATCCGTGTCGATGACCGTCATCACGCCGCCGGCTTTCGCCAGCGAGATCAAGTACGTCGTCAACGACATACCGATCACCAGCGGCGACATCGCGCATCGCGCCGCCTTCCTCAAGCTGCAGCGCAAGAAGGGCGACGCCGGCCAGGAAATGATCGATCAGACCTTGCGCATGGCCGAAGCCAGACGGCTTGGGATTCACATCAGCGACGCGCAGGTCGAGGCCGCGTACCAGCGCTTTGCCTCGAGCAACAAGATGCAGCTCAGCCAGCTCGACGGCGTCATGGAAAAGTCCGGCGTCAGCAAGGGCCATTTCAAGGAGTTCATCCGCGCCCAGATGGCCTGGAATCAGGCCTTGAGCGCGCGGTACCGTTCCGGCGAGGGCGGCAGCGTGACCGAGCAGGACGCGGTCAGGCGCATGCTCGACAAGGGCGGCTCCAAGCCGAGCGCCACTGAATACATGCTCCAGCAGGTCATCTTCGTCGTGCCGGCGGCCGAACGCAGCGCGACGCTGGGCAAGCGCAAGCGCGAAGCCGACGCCATGCGTGCCCGCTTCAATGGCTGCAACACGACGCGGCAGTTCGCCAAGGGCCTGATCGACGTCACGGTTCGCGATCTCGGCCGGGTGCTGGCGCCGCAACTGCCGCCGGACTGGGCCGAGCAGATCAAGGCCACCAAGGTTGGCGGCGCCACGCCTACCCGCCAAACGGAGCGCGGTGTCGAGTTCATCGGCATCTGTTCGTCGCGCGAGGTGTCGGACGACAAGGTCGCCCAGATGGTGTTCCAGAGCGAAGGCTCCAACGACAAGGCGGCCGACGATCTCAGCAAGAAATATGTCGACGAGCTGAAGGCAAAAGCCCGCATCGTCAAGCGCTGAGGTGGACAGGGCGATGCGCGCGCTGGCGTTGAGCGTCGGCGATCCTTCCGGCATCGGGCCGGAAATCGCGATTGCCGCGTTTCTGGCGCGTACCGCCGCGGCCCTTCCGCCCTTCTATCTCCTCGCCGATCCCGCGCTGATCGCCTCGCGGGCGCGCCGCCTCGGCGTTTCGCTGCCTATCGAGGAAACGACGCCAGCGCAGGCAAGCGAGGTCTTTGGCCACGCACTGCCGGTCGTTGCGCTGGCTGCCCGCTTCATCGACAGCCCCGGCCAGCCGGACCCGGCCAATGCGGCGGGCATCATCGAAGCGATCGATCGGGCGGTGGCCGCCAGCCTCGCCGGCGACGCCGCGGCCGTCGTCACCTGCCCGATCGCCAAGAAGCCGCTCTACGACGCCGGCTTCCGCTTTCCTGGCCACACCGAATATCTGGCGTATCTGGCGGCGCGCCACAGCGGCGTGGAAGCGATGCCGGTGATGATGCTGGCAGGCCCCGACCTGCGCACCGTTCCCGTCACCATTCACATCGCGCTGGCCGAAGTGCCGAAGGCGCTGACCACAGACCTGATCCTCGCCACGACGCGGGTCACCGCCGCCGACCTCAGGGACCGCTTTGGCATCGCCAACCCACGGCTCGCCATCGCCGGCCTCAACCCGCATGCGGGCGAGGATGGCTCCATGGGCCTGGAGGACCAGCGCATCATCCGACCGGCGATCGAGATCCTGCGAGCCGAAGGCATCGACGCGTTCGGGCCGTTGCCCGCGGATACCTTGTTCCATGCCCGGGCCCGGGCCGGCTACGACGTGGCGCTGTGCATGTATCACGACCAGGCGCTGATACCGGCCAAGGCGCTGGCCTTCGATGAAGCGGTCAATGTCACGCTCGGCCTGCCCTTCATCCGCACCTCGCCCGACCACGGCACCGCCTTCGATATCGCCGGCAAGGGCATCGCCCGGCCCGACAGCCTGATGGCGGCGCTGCGGCTTGCACGGCAGCTGGCCGACACCGACGCCAAACTTGTCACGCAATGAGGCTCAACTCATGAGCATGGATGGGCTGCCGCCGCTGCGCGAGGTCATCGAGCGCCACGGTTTGCAGGCAAAGAAGGCACTGGGCCAGAATTTTCTGTTCGACCTCAACCTGACCGGCAAGATAGCGCGCGCCGCCGGCAGCCTGGCGGAGACGACCGTAATCGAGGTCGGCCCCGGCCCTGGCGGGTTGACAAGGGCCCTGCTTTTCAACGGCGCGCGCAAGGTCGTCGCCATCGAGCGCGACGAACGCTGCCTGGCGGCCCTCGCCGAGATATCGGCCCATTATCCCGGACGGCTGGAGGTCGTTTCCGGCGACGCTCTGAAGATCGACTTCCCGACGCTTGCCGCGACCGCCGGAGACGGCGGTCCGGTCAGGATCGTGGCCAACCTGCCCTACAATATCGGCACGGAACTGCTGGTCCGCTGGCTGACCGTCGCGGATTGGCCTCCCTTCTATGCCTCGATGACCCTGATGTTCCAGCGTGAGGTGGCCCAGCGTATCGTCGCCGCGCCTGGCAGCGAAGCCTATGGCAGGCTCGGCGTGCTGGCGGGGTGGCGCACGCAGGCCAGGATAGCGTTCGACGTGCCGCCCCAGGCGTTCACACCGCCGCCCAAGGTGACCTCCTCCGTGGTCCATCTCGAGCCGCGTGTGACACCGCTATGCGCCGACGTGAAAAAACTCGGCCGCGTCACGGAAGCCGCCTTCGGCCAGCGCCGAAAGATGCTGCGGCAGAGCGTGAAGAGCCTCGGCGGCGAGGCCCTGCTCGAACGCGCCGGGATCGACCCGACCCGGCGCGCCGAGACGCTCGATGTCGAGGAGTTCGTGCGGCTGACCAATGCGGTGTAATGCCGCCGGCCGTGGAAGCGCGGCGCAATCCGATCCTTGTCGGGCGCATGCTTCGAACTACACGCCCAACACCGCTTTCACGCGCTCGCGCGTGTAGGGCAGGTCATAGATGCGTTTTCCCGCCGCATGGCGGAAGGCGTTGGCGATCGCGCCGGCTGTCGGGCCCTGCGCTGCTTCCGCGACGCCGAGATAGGGCGTGCCGGGATTGTCGACGACATGCACTTCCACGCTGTCCGGAACGGCGCTGAAGCGCAGGATCGGATAGGCTGACCAATCCGCGCTCAGGATGCGGGTGCCGTCGAAATGGACGGCCTCGTAAAGCGTCCAGCTTAGCGACTGCAAGATACCGCCTTCGGTCTGGTTGATGATCGAATCCGGCGCCACCGCTTCGCCGCAGTCGACCGCCGAGACCACATGCGAGATGGCGATGGCGCCGCTGTCGCGATCGACCTCCGCTTCAAGCGCGACTGCGAGATAGGCGGCGTGATTCTTGTACTTGGCGAAGGCGAACCCCCGACCGCGGCCCTCCGGCATAGGATCATTGCTCCAGCCGAATTTTTGCGCCGCAACCTCGATCACCTTCCTGGCGCGCGGGTCCTTCATGTGCCTCAGCCGGTATTCCACCGGGTCGGCGCCGGCCGCGAGCGCCAGCTCGTCCATGAAGCTTTCGATCGAGAAGACGTTGCAGTAGGCGCCGAGACCGCGCAGCGACGAGACGCGCACCGGCATGTCGGCGACGAAATGCCAGTTCACCCGCTGGTTCGGCACGTCGTATAGCGGGATGGCGTTGCGGTCGCCGTTGCCGAGCGGCGAAATCTGCAGCTTGGCCGGATCAGGCGGGAAATGCTTCGCCACCAGCCGGCCGGCGATCAGCGAACCTGCCGTTCCCGGCCGCGTGCCGTGGCTGTTGCTCCACAGGTCATAGTGCCAGTTGACGATCTTGCCGCCGGCGTCGAGCGTTGCGCTGGCGCGCGTCAGCATGCCAGGGCCATAGGGCTCCCACAAATGCTCCTGATCACGCATCCACTGCACGCGCACCGGCGTGCCGGGCAGCGCCTGCGCGATCAGCGCGGCGTCGGCCGCCGCGTCGTCGGCGCCATTGTGGCCGTAGCAGCCTGATCCCTCGGTGTGGATGCAGCGCACCTTTTCCGGTCCGACGCCGAGCATCTCGGCAATCGCCTTGCGGTCTGGATAAACGCCTTGAGTGTGCGTCCACACCGTGATGAGACCCTTGTCCGACAGGGCAACGGCAGCCGAGGGGCCGATCGACCCGTGCATCTGGTAGGCGCGGGTGAACTGCGCCTGCAGCGTCTTTGCGCCGGCTGCCGTGTCCGCGCCGACCGAGGTCACGGTGCCGACCTCGGCGACCGAGCGTTCGAGGAAGGCGGGGATATTGTCCTGGTCCGGCAAGGCCGGCTGCTCCTGCCACTTCGCCTTGGCGGCCATGGCGCGCATGGCCTGGACCGCCTGGAATTCCTGCCTGGCCACCACGGCCAGGAAGTCGCCGTCGCGGATCACCGCCACCACGCCCGGCATCGTCTTGATGGCGGCCTCGTCGACGCTGACGAGCTTGGCCAAATAGCTTGGTGGGCGAACGACGCGGGCATGCACCATGCCGGGAAGCCGCATGTCCTGCACATAGGCCTCGCCGCCCGTCACCTTTGCCGGAATATCGACGCGGGCGAACGGCTTGCCGATCGCGTGATAGCTGTCCGGCGATTTCAGCGCCGTGTCGGCCGATGCGTCCACATGCAGCAAATCCGCCACCACGAGTTCGCCATAGCCCGCGGACTTCCCGTCCGACCCGGTGATCCTGCCGCTTGCCGCCTTGAGCTGGTCGGCCGGAACGCCGAGCTTTTCGCTGGCCTTAGCGATAAGGATCTGGCGCACCTGTGCCGAGGCGTAGCGTATGGCGGTGCCGCTGTTCTGGATCGTCTGGCTGCCGGCGGTATAGCCCTCGTTCGGCGTCAGCGCGGTATCGGCGGTGATGAGCTTGATGGCCGCCGGCTCGACCTCCAGTTCTTCGGCGGCGATCTGGCGCAGCGACGTCCTGGTGCCTTGGCCGAGCTCGGCCTTGCCAGTGAAGACGGTGATCGAACCGTCGGCATCCAACCTGATCCAGGCGTCGAGCGAGGGCGTATCGGCAAGGCTGCCCGGCAGTTTCTTGGCCGGCGCCGGCGTCGCGGGCGTCTGCGCCGTGGGCGCGGCCTCCTGAGCCTGCACGGGAATGGTGAAGGACACGACCAGCGCGCCGGTCCCGGCGAGAAAGCCGCGTCGTGTCAGGTCGGGAAAGGTTGGCGCGTTCATCATGCCCTCCCTGCGGCCGCGGCCGGCGCCAAGCCGGCCGATTTCGATTTCATCAGGTCGCGCGCGCGGCTCACTGCCCGCAGGATGCGCATATGCGTGCCACAGCGGCAGAGGTTAGGTTCCAGCGCCTGCCTGATATCGGCGTCACCGGCATCGGGTTTGGCCTCGAGCAGCGCCTGCGCCCGCATCATCATGCCGGCGATGCAATAGCCGCATTGCGCCGCCTGCTCCTCGATGAACGCTTTCTGCATCGGACCCGGGTTCTCGATCGTGCCCAAGCCCTCGACGGTCTTGACCTCGCGGCCCTCCACCAGCATCGCTGGCGTCAGGCAGGAGAAGACGGGCTTGCCGTCCACCATCACCGTGCAGGCGCCGCATTGGCCAAGGCCGCAGCCGAACTTGGCGCCGTTCAGCTTCAAATCGTTGCGCAGCACGTAAAGCAGCGGCGTCGCCGGATCGACGTCGACGTCGTGGGAGATGCCGTTGACGTTGAGATTGATCATCTGTCCTTCGCTCCTACATTGTCCGGGCCGCGCTCGATGCCGTCCGAGGGCCGAACGCTGACCCGGTATTTTCCACTCCTGGTGTCGGCGATCCTGGCCGCCGCATCCTGCCAGGCCGGCTTGCCGGCAAAGGCATCGCGCAGATAGGCCAGCAGGTCATTCACCTGGTCGTCCTTCAGCGTCGCTGCGAATCCCGGCATGATGGCGCTCGGGCGTCCACCCGCCGCCGGCAGGCCGAACAGCACGGTGTTGATGACGTTCTGCGGATCTGGCGCGTTGACCGCGCTCGACAGATGGAAATTGATACCGCCAAAAGGCGGCGGACGGCCGCCGTCGTGGCAGGTGGCGCATGCCGCCTGGTAGATGACGGCTCCACGCGCCGCCGGCGTATCGGCGGATGTCGGCGCCACGCCGGCGGTCGACGCCGGGTCGGCCGCGGCGCGGCCGCGGATGGCCTGCGCGGCGGCCGTCCGTTCGGCGGATGGTTCGCCCATGAGCGACATGACGTAAGTGGCCATGGCGTCGATGTCGGCATCGGGAAGCCGGCCGAGATTGCCCGTCACTTCGCCCATCGGACCATTGGCGACGCCGTGGTCGGCATGCCAGCCTTGCCTGAGATAGGCAAACAGGCTGTCATGCGTCCACGGTATCGGCGCCGGTGAAGTGCCCTCCAGCGCAAAGGCCGTCCAGCCTTCGGCCTCGCCGCCGGCCATGTGCGACCCCTTCTCTTCCGCGCCGAACCGATTGCGCGGCGTGTGGCAGGCGCCGCAATGACCGAGCCCATCGACCAGATAGGCGCCGCGGTTCCACTGCGTGCTTTGCGACGCATCGTTTTGATAGGCGCCCCTGTCGAAGAACAGCAGCTTCCAGCCGGCCAGCACCAGGCGCATATCGAGCGGGAAAGGCAACTCGTTCGGAGGCGGCGGGTTGTTCACCGGCTGGCGCGTCATCAGATAGGCGTAGAGCGCGCGGTTGTCCTCATCGGAGACACGCGTGAAATGATCGAATGGGAAGGCCGGGTAGAGATGCCTGCCCTCGCGGTCGACGCCTTCGCGCATGGCGCGGTTGAAGGCTGCCTGCGACCAGCGGCCTATGCCGGTCTGCGGATCTGGCGTGATGTTGGTCGAATAGATGGTGCCGAACGGCGTCGGCACGGCGAGCCCGCCGGCATAGGACTTTTCACCGGGCCTGGTGTGGCAGGAGGTGCAATTGCCGACCGAGGCCAGCACAGCGCCTTTCTCGATCAACGCCGGGTCGAACGACGATCGTTGCGGCGGCTCGACAGGATCGATTGCCGGCTTCCAGGCATAGGCGAAAAATCCGGCGCCGCAGACAATGACGATTGCAAGAACGCCCAGCCAGAAGCGTTTCAAGATCTGCTCTCCCTCATGGCGGTACGCTGAAACGCTGCCGCCCCGGCCGTTACCGGCGCCGCGCACGCGTTCGTGCGGGAGAAACTAGGGGCGTTGCCCTCTTCGTCAATTGTCTGATTTATGGCGCCGAAAAGCGCATCTTGCAGGACAGGCGCGACCTGCCCGGGCACATCGTTTGGTGCTGCCGGCCTTCGGCTTGTCCGCCGGCCCATCTTCGTGGGCAAAGCAAAGTGCTAGCTCGTCTTCTCGTCCAAAAGTCCCGAGACGAAATCGAACAAGCCGGGCCGACGATCGCGCCGCAGCCGCTCGGCGACAACGATGCCGCGCACTTCGGCGAAGGCGCGATCGAGATCATCGTTGACGATGACGAAATCATACTCCTTCCAGTGCTCGATCTCGTTGCGCGCGTTCTTCAGCCGCGTCTCGATCACCGCTTCCTGGTCCTCGGCGCGGCGCTTCAGCCTTGCCTTCAACTCCTTCATCGACGGCGGCAGGATGAAGATCGAGACAATGTCGGCGCGCATCTTTTCCTTGAGCTGCTGGGCACCTTGCCAATCGATGTCGAACAGCATGTCGCGCCCTTGAGCCAGCGCAAGTTCCGCCGGCTCGCGCGGTGTCGCGTAGCAATTGCCATGCACCTCCGCCCATTCGAGCAGGGCGTCGGAATCGCGCAGCCGCTCGAACTCGCGCATGGTGCGGAAATGATAGTGAACGCCTTCGATCTCCGAGCCGCGGCGAGGCCTGGTGGTGACGGAGACCGACAATTCGAGGCTGGAATCGCTTTCCAGAAGGTTGCGCGCAATCGTCGACTTGCCCGCGCCCGACGGCGACGACAGCACGAGCATCAGGCCCCGGCGGCGAATGCGGGACCCTAAATCCCTGGCGACCATCGGCTACTCCAGATTCTGGACCTGTTCACGGAACTGATCGACCACGGCCTTCAGTTCCAGTCCAATGGCGGTGACCGCGGCAGCGTTCGACTTTGAGCACAGCGTATTCGATTCGCGGTTAAATTCCTGTGCCAGAAAATCGAGCTTGCGTCCGATGGCGCCGCCGCCGGAAAGCAACGCACGACCGGACGTCACATGCGTCTTCAAGCGGTCGATCTCCTCGCGAATATCGGCCTTGGTGGCGAGGAAGGCGGCTTCCTGGTGCAAGCGGCCGACATCGAGGTTGGCCGAAGCATCCATCAAGAGCCGCACCTGTTCGGCGAGGCGCTCGCGGATGGCCGCCGGTTCGCGCGACGGATCCGCTTCAGCGCCCAGCGTCAGCGCCTCGATGGCGTCGATGTGGCCCAGCAGAAGCGTGCGAAGTGCCGCGCCCTCACCCTGGCGGGACCGCTCCAGCCCCTCCAGCGCCACCTCGAGTGCCGCCATGACGGCGTTGTCGAGCGCCGTGCGCACATCCTCGGTTTCGGTGGTCTCGGGAATATCGAGCACGCCGCGCAGCGACAACAATCCGTCGGCGGTCGCAGGAGCAACACCAAATTGTTCCTCGATCCGCTTGGCGAGCCCGGCCAGGTCCTTGAGGAAGGCCTCGTTGACAACGGGCTGGGACTGCATTCCGGCGGCGCGCGTGATGGTCAGCGTCGCCTGAAAATTGCCGCGCGCGAAACGTTTCTGAAGCGTCTGCCTGATGGCCGGCTCCAGCCGCTCGAAGCCCTGCGGCAGCCGCAGCCGCACCTCGACGCTCTTGCCGTTGACGGATTTGACCTCCCAGGCAATCGAGGTGCCGTCATGTTCGGCGACAGCACGCGCAAACCCGGTCATGCTCTGCAAATTCATCGTGCCTGCATACCCCCTGGCGCGTATTACGGATACTGCGTGATCCGGCCTCGCGCACCTTCAGAAAGCCGAATGCCCGCCTGCCAATCGGCTTACGAGGCGCCCCGATAAATCCAAACGCTCCTGCCTTCAACCAGCGTGGACGAGCTGGAAAAACCGTGCGCCGCTACTGGGCCGCCCCTGCGTCGCCGTCAATGGGCGCGTCGGTCTGCCCCTCCACCTTGGCATCAGCCTTGGCCGCGTCGTCGACCTGCTTCTTCTGCTGGGCTCGATAGCGCGCGACGTTTTCATTGTGCTCGTTAAGCGTGGCGGCGAAGACGTGTCCGCCAGTGCCGTCGGCAACGAAATAGAGGTCGTCGGTCTTTGATGGATTGGCTACCGCCTCCAGCGCCGCGCGGCCGGGATTGGCGATCGGCGTCGGCGGCAGGCCGTTGATCACATAGGTGTTGTAGGGCGTCGGCTTCTGGATGTCCGACTGATAGATCGGCCGGTCGGCGGGTTTGCCCTTGCCGCCGAACAGACCGTAAATGATGGTCGGATCGGATTGCAGGCGCATGCCCTTGGCCAGCCGGTTCAGGAAGACCGCGGCGACGCGCGAGCGCTCATCGCCCTTGCCTGTTTCCTTCTCGACTATCGAGGCCAGCGTGACGAACTCGTCAATGCTGGCGAGCGGCAGGTCGGCGGCGCGCCGCTGCCAGACCTCCTCGACCAGCTTCTTCTGGTCGGCCAGCAGCTTGTCGATCATCTGCTGGCGCGTGGCGCCGCGCGTGAAGCGCAGCGTATCGGTGGCGAGACTGCCCTCTGGAGGCACGGTGGCCGGCATGTCGCCGCTCAAGGCGGGCTCGCCTGCGATGCGCGCCAGCGCCTGCTCGACTGTCAGCCCTTCGGGAATGGTCAGCGAGTACATGACCGACTTGCCGCTCTTCAGCAATTCCATGATGTCGCGCATGGACGCCCGGGGCTTGATCTCGTATTCGCCGGCCTTCAGCGCCGAATCATTGCCGAAGGCCCTAACGCCAAGACGGAATATGCGGGCGTCGCTGATCAGGCCGCGCCGCTCGAGCTGGTCGGCGATATCCTGGACGCCGGTGTTCGGCTTGACCAGGAAGGTGTCGCCATTGGCCGATGGGCCGGGCTCGGTGAATTCCTGCTTGCCGAAGTAAAGCGCGATACCCGCCGCCAGAACCATCAGCATCACCAAGGAGATGACGAAGTTCATGAACACGACGACCTGACTGCGCGAAGCACGCGAGCGCTTCGGCGGCGGCGTGCCGGCCTCCGGCCGCAAGGCTTCGGCGGCTGTCTTCGGTACGATCGGCCCCGATGTCGCCTGCCCTTGCCCGAACTCTCCGTTGCCGGCCGGATTTGTGTTCATTTCGCCCTACCGTTTGATCTCTCAACGAATCCCCTGCGGCAGAGTAGGGGCGAATATGGCAAAATTGACGACACGCCGAAGCGCCGTCCGGCAGGCGGACGGTCAGCCATTGTAGCGCTGGAAGACCAGTGAAGCGTTGGTGCCGCCGAAGCCGAAGGAATTGGACAACGCCACGTCGATCTGGCGGGCACGCGGCTTGTTCGGCACCAGGTCGATCGCGGTCTCACGCTCCGGATTGTCAAGGTTGATGGTCGCCGGCGCGATGTTGTCGCGGATGGCGAGGATCGAAAAGATCGCTTCGGCAGCCCCTGCCGCGCCGAGGAGATGGCCGATCGACGACTTGGTCGACGACATCGAAATCTTCGATGCGGCATTGCCGACCAGCCGCTCGACAGCGCCGAGCTCGATCGTGTCGGCCATGGTCGAAGTGCCGTGCGCGTTGATGTAATCGACATCGGCGGGCGTCAGCTTTGCCCGGTTCAACGCCGCCGTCATGCAACGGAATGCGCCGTCGCCATCTTCAGCCGGTGCGGTGATGTGATAGGCGTCGCCGGTCAGGCCGTAGCCGGTCACTTCCGCATAGATCTTCGCGCCGCGCGCCTTGGCATGCTCGAGTTCCTCAAGCACGACGACGCCGGCGCCCTCGCCCATGACGAAGCCGTCGCGATCGCGGTCATAGGGCCGCGAAGCCGTTTGCGGCGCGTCGTTGCGCTCGGTCGACAGCGCACGGCAGGCAGCGAAGCCAGCGATCGACAGTCGCGTCACCGGCGCTTCCGCGCCGCCGGCGACCATGACGTCGGCATCGCCCCAGATGATCAGCCGGGCAGCATCGCCAATCGCATGCGCGCCGGTCGAGCAAGCGGTGACGACGGCATGGTTGGGACCTTTCAGCCCATGCCGGATCGAAACCTGGCCGGAGACGAGATTGATGATCTGGCCGGGGATGAAGAAGGGGCTGATGCGGCGCGGGCCGCGCTCCTTCAGGATCATCGCGTTCTCGGCGATGCCTTCGATGCCGCCAATGCCCGAACCGATCAGGACACCGGTGGCGCACTGCTCGGCATGGGTCTTCGGCTGCCAGCCGGAATCCTTCAGCGCCTCGTCGGCGGCTGCGATCCCGTACAGGATGAAGTCGCCGATCTTGCGCAGTTCCTTCGGCTCGAGCACCGCCTCGGGATTGAAGGTGGCGTTGCTGCCGTCACCACGCGGAACGACATGGGCGATCTTGCAGGCAAGATCCTCCACCTCGAACTCGGTGATGCGCTTGGCGACGCTGCGGCCGGTCAGAAGTTCCTTCCAGCTGTGCTCGAAGCCCATGCCGAACGGCGACAGCAACCCAAGGCCCGTGACGACGACACGCCTCATCGCAGGTCCTCCCCGGTGATGACTGCGGAAAGCGTCAGGCCGAAGCCTTGTCGATGTACTTCACGGCATCGCCCACCGTCAGGATGGTTTCAGCCGCGTCATCGGGGATCTCGACGCCGAATTCTTCTTCAAACGCCATGACGAGTTCGACCGTGTCGAGACTGTCGGCGCCCAGATCATCGATGAAGCTCGCCTGCTCCGTCACCTTGTCGGCATCGACGCCCAGGTGCTCGATGACAATCTTCTTGACGCGCTCTGCGGTGTCACTCATTTGGGGCATCCTCGTCTTTTGGTTGTCTGTCTTCGTTAGCGGGCGGAATGCCGCTAATCAAGCTGAAAGATGGTCCCGCCGGAAACGCAATGGCCGCAGACCGGTTTTTGCCCGAACCGCCGGGTTGCGGGCCGCATTACACGAAAAATCGTGGGCGTCCAAGCCGAAATGGTCGCTTTTCACAGCCCGCCCAGGCGTTGCCTGTCGCCGTCTCAAAGCCACCGCGAATGCCCGGGCCCGGCCCGAAATGCATGCTTTGGCCGACCCGATCAGATCATCGCCATGCCGCCGTTCACATGGATGGTTTGGCCGGTGACGTAGCCGGCCTCGTTGGAGGCAAGATAAGCGACGGCGGACGCCACTTCGGCGCTGGTGCCCATGCGGCGCGTCGGGATAGCGGCCATGATCGCCTCCTTCTGCTTGTCGTTGAGCTTGTCGGTCATCGCCGATTCGATGAAGCCCGGGGCGACACAGTTGACGGTTATGCTGCGGGTGGCGATCTCCTGCGCCAGCGATTTGGAAAAGCCGATCATGCCGGCCTTGGAGGCGCAGTAGTTGGTCTGGCCGGGATTGCCGGTGACGCCGACCACCGAGGTAATGTTGATGATGCGGCCGTGGCGACGGCGCATCATCGGATGGGTCAGCTCACGCGTCAGCCTGAACACGGCCGTCAGATTGACTTCGAGCACGCTGTCCCAGTCGGCGTCCGACATGCGCACGAACAGCCCGTCCTTGGTGATGCCGGCATTGTTGACCAGGATGTCGACGCCCTCGAGATCGGCCTCCGCTTTCTGGCCGAGCGCCTTGACCTCGTCGCGGTTCGACAGGTCGGCCGGAAACAGCTTCACCCGGTCGCCCAGGTCGGCGGCCAGCGCCTCCAGTCTCTCGACGCGCGTGCCGTGCAGGCCGACGATGGCGCCTTGCGCATGCAGCACCCTGGCGATCGCCTCGCCGATGCCTCCCGACGCGCCGGTGACAAGTGCCTTGCGGCCGGTCAGTTCGAACATGTGTTTTCCTCTTTGGTTTCGGAAGCTCAGCGAGCAACCTTATCTGTATACGTCTCGCGGGTATCCGATTGCCATCACCAACGGAATATCTTCAGCGATACAAGCCGCGCCATCAAATTCACACGCGGCGCCTCACCCGAGCGCCGCCAGTGCGGTTTCGACCTCGGCCGCGGAACCGACCGATGCCGTGGCGATTTCGCGGTTGATGCGCCGGGCCAGCCCTGAAAGCACTTTTCCCGCGCCGACTTCATAGAGCGTGGTGACGCCGTTCGCGCCGAACCACTCCACCGTCTCGCGCCAGCGCACGCGGCCGATCACCTGTTCGAACAGACGGCGCGCAATGATTTCGGGATCGCTGGTCGGAGTGACCGTGACATTGGAGACGAGCGGCACGACAGGCGCGTTCTTGGTTACCCCGGCCAGCGCCTCGCGCATGATCTCGGCGGCGGGCGCCATCAGCGCCGAATGGAAGGGCGCGGAGACCTGCAGCATCAGCGCTCGCTTGGCGCCTTTTTCCGTGCACAGTTTGGCAGCCAATTCGACCGCTGCCTTGGCGCCGGAAATCACCAGCTGGCCACCGCCATTGTCGTTGGCGATCTGGCAGACCGATCCTTTGGCAGCCTCGGCGCAGGCGGCTTCGACATCGGCCTGCTCCAGTCCGATGATCGCCGCCATGGCGCCTTCGCCGGCGGGCACCGCCGCTTGCATGGCATTGCCGCGGATGCGCAGCAGCCTGGCGGCATCGGCAACCGAGACGAAGCCGGCGGCGGCAAGCGCCGAATATTCGCCCAGCGAATGGCCAGCGACGTAGGTAATCTTGTCCTTCAGCGAGAAGCCGCCCGCTTCCAAGGCCCTGATCGCGGCCAGCGATACGGCCATCAGCGCCGGCTGCGCGTTGGCGGTGAGCGTCAGCGTCTCTTCCGGCCCTTCCCAGATCAGCTTCGACAGGTTTTCGCCGAGCGCGTCGTCGACTTCGTTAAAAACCCTACGCGCCTCGGGGAAGGCATCGGCGAGGTCCTTGCCCATGCCGACAGCCTGGCTGCCTTGTCCCGGAAAGGTGAATGCAACGGCCATGTGTGGGCTCCCAAAGCTCGGTTCTGCTTGCCTGATACACGAATTTTCCTGCCTGTGACGCAACGCGGCCTGCCAAGTCAAGCCCGGTTCGACCCGGCCCCTTGGCAGCTTTGCCGGCCGAGTGCCTGTTCCAAAAGGCTTTTTGGCGATCACTCCTGATGAAAACCGCTCACGAATCGTTTGCTGGCTCTTCTTATTTCCGCCACAGGCGCTAGCTTTGCGTGACAATTCCATGACAATCGAGTGACGGGTCTGTCGCTGGGTGGGGAAGTTAAAGTGGCTAGGATTTCGAAAGGCGCAGGCAAAGCCGCGCCACAGTTTCTGGAAGACGATCCTTCCACCGGCTACCTGCCGGGACGGAAGTGGCCGACCATACGCTATGGGCTGACCAGCCTGCTGATCGCGGCCGTCCTGGTGTTCGCCATCGAATTGATCGTGCGCGGCGACTTCGCCGGCACGGTTTCCTTCTTCCTGCAGCCGCTCAAGCCGGGCTGGACCACGATCGTGGTGTTCGCACTGGTTCTGGTCGGCCTCGATGCCGTTTTCGGCCGCAGCTATCAAAGCCTGATGATCGTCGCGCCGCTGACGCTCTCCCTGGCTTTCATCGGTCACCAGAAATCGCATTATCTCGGCGATCCCCTCTACCCGACCGATTTCCTCTACTCCCGCCAGATCGTGGCGCTGCTGCCGCTTCTGGTGCGTGACCGCCCGATGACTGCGCTTGCCATGGTTGTCGGCATCGTCGCCGGCCTGTCGCTGCTCATTTATGGCTGGCGGGTCTGGCGTCGAAAGGTGCCGATACTCAGCCGCAAGGGCCGTCTCGCCCGGCTGACGCTGGCGGTGCCGCTGCTCGCCTTCTTCGTCTCGATCATGGACTATGCCACCTTCTCGTGGACCCGGGACCGGCTGCAGATCATCCCGATTATGTGGGACCAGAAGGAAAATTACGCCTCCAACGGCTTTGCGCTCGCCTTCGCGCTCAACGTGCCGATGGCGCATGTCTCGGCGCCGCCAGGCTATTCGGAAAAGGCGATCGCGGCCATCGACAGGCCGCAGGTGACCGCCTCGGTGCCACAGGAAAAGCCCGACATCATCGTCGTCATGAGCGAATCCTTCTGGGATCCGACCAAGCTGCCCGGGGTCACCATCACGCCCGATCCGATCCCCAACGTGCGGGCGCTGCGTTCGGGCTCCATGTTCTCACCCGAATTCGGCGGCATGACCGCCAATATCGAGTTCGAGGCACTGACCGGCTTCTCCAACGCCTTCCTGCCGGCCGGCAGCATCCCCTACCAGCAATATGTGCGCACGCCGACGCCGTCGCTGGCGACCTTCCTGAAGAGGGAGGGCTATAGGGCGCGCGCCATCCATCCGGGCACCAACTGGTTCTGGAACCGCGGCGCGGTCTATGCCGATTTCGGCTTCGACGACTTCAGATCGGAAGAGACGTTGCCGCCGATGCAAAAGCGCGGGCCGCTGGCATCCGACGCGGCGATGACGGACGAGATCATCAGCGAGGCCGATGCCAGCGATGCCCCGGTGTTCTTCTTTGCCGTCAGCCTGCAGAACCACGGCCCTTACGAGCCGAACCGCTACTACAACCCGACCCACACCGTGCAGGCGCCGATCAGCCAATGGGCGCGTGAATCGCTGCTGAGTTACACCGAGGGCTCGGCCGACGCGGACCGCGGTCTCGAACGCCTGATCGAATGGGCAAAGAAACGCTCTCGCCCCACCGTCATCGCCTTCTTCGGCGACCATCTGCCGCCGCTTGGGCCTGTCTATGTGGAGACCGGGTTCATGAAGGACAATGTCGCGCCGCGCAAGGAGGCTTCCGCCGAGGCGGCGCTGGAGCATCATCAGACGCCACTGGTCATCTGGTCAAACCGCACAGGCCCTGCCAAGGACATGGGCGCCGTCAGCCCCGCCTTCCTGCCCTATCACATCCTGAAAACGGCCGGCATCACCCACCCCTACTATACCGGCTTCCTGGGCGAGATGCGCGAACGCTACCGCGTGGTCGACCGCAATCTGCTGCTGACGCCGGCGGGAGAAGCCACGCCCGATTGGGCGCGGCAAAAGCAGATCGACCCGGCGATCCGCGACTTCCGGCTGCTGCAATACGACATGATGTTCGGCAAACGCCACGCGGCGCCCGACTTCTTCCCCGAAACGGTGGACAAGGTCGTCGCCCATATGAGCTGAAATTCGCGGCATCCTTCCAGGATGCCGCCCAGCGGGGTCGAGCGTTCAATTCGTCAGTTGCAATTTCGAGAATTTGTTGGCGATCTGCTGGAACACGTTCGGCAATTTGTTTGGATCGTTGACGGCATAGTAGTCGCTGGGATCCGAGGCGCAGGCGCTGTAGAGCGTGCGGTTGGCGGCGGTGTCGGATTGCAGCACCATCGTGTAGATTTCGGCGCCCTGCTTCTTCAGCTGCGTGCAGACGCTTTTGGTCCATCCGTCGACATTGCGCGCGGCGGTCGTCTGGTTGTCCGATCCAAGCCGACCGGCAGCGCCATAGTCTGAGCCCGCGAGAAAACCATAGGACGTATAGTCGGACTTGGTCGTCTCGTTGCTGGCGCCGTAGACGACATTCTCGCCGTCGGTGAGCAACATGACGATCTTGCTCACCCCAGGCGTCTTCCAAGGCGTACCCTCGGCGTATGGCGCACCCGGCGACAACACCCGCTGGCCCCAGGCCAGGCCCTCGGAAACATTGGTGCCGGACCCCGCCCATGCAAGCATCTTGGCGGCCTCGTTGCGAAGTTTTGTAAAGTCTTCGGTCAAGGGGACGATTGGCGAGGGACAGGACCGGTTTGGCCCCACCGTCAATTGCAAGGCGTTTGGATCGTTTGTGACCGCGGTGGCAATGGCGGTGTTCTGCGGCGCCACATATTTGGCGACTGTTTCAAGATCACCCCGCAAAAGCCCGGCAGCACTTCCAAGCAAGCCGCTCAGGTCTATTCCGAGAATATTCAGTCCGCCATTCCGAGCAAGTTTGGCCTCATCAGGGGCGTCGTCGATAAAGGAATTGTTGTAGTGATAGGCATCGTTTGAATAGCCGCTGGAAGGTCTCGTCCCCTTTCCCGGACTGTCCGGCGCGAAATAAGGCACGAACAGAGTGTCAGGGTAACGTGGATCAGGCGGCGTATCGGCGATATTAAGGACACCAGGCCGCGCCTCGACGCAGCCTTTCCAACCCGTATCCTCCCCCTTGCCGTCCTTCCACCCCGTCAATTTGGCGGCAGAGGCCGGATCTTTCATCAACTGCCTGAACAGCGCCATATGATTGGGACGCTTGTCGTTGATGACGGGGAAATTGATTCCATTGGTGGATGACTTGCCGTCCATGTCGATCCAGGACGGGTCGAACCCGTCGCCGTTGACATTGACAGCCGTGACGAAGGGTACCAGCGCCACGCGGACCTTGCGCGTCGGTGATTGCGCCGCTTCCAGATATTTGAGCAGATTGTCCGTCGCTGTCTTGAGGGCAGCAATTTTGGCGCCGGCCATCGAGCCGGTGTTGTCCAGAACCAGCACGACTTCGAGCTGGTTGTTCGATTCGACCGCCGAGGCATCGACCACGATGTGCCTGCTCTCACCGAGCAGGAAGGCGAAGTTCAAATCGACGTCAGCCGAGGCGACGGCCTTCGTCTTGACGAAGTTGACGCCCCTGTCGACCGTCAACGTGGCCCGCGCATTTGTGAGTTCGCCATGTCCGGCTACGTTGGCCTGGAAATAGCGGTTGAAGGCGTCGGTGCGGGTGATGTCCAGATCGCCGAGATGCGAGGAGGCGAGATTTGCCGCGTCGAGCGCATTCTGCAGGTTGCTCTTGGCCCGCATGATGGTGGAGACATCGGCTGCGAAGGCCACCGCCGACAGGATGGCCGGCAAGCCGATCCCGAGCAAAAGCGCGAAGTTGCCGCTTTTCGAGCGCCAGAATTTCTTGAGAAGCATCCTTACCCCCGGAAATGCCTAGCCCGTTGCTGACAGCGGGATGCCGCTTTTTGCGCCAGACATGATGAATCGGCGGTTGATGCCGGGGCCGCAACCCCATACAACCTGTCATGGTGGTTAAGGCCTGGTTTCCGGGAACCACGGAGTCCTATCGCCGCACATGCCGGTTTTCCGGCCCTGCGACATCCGGGATTGCCGCCTGCTCTTGCCTTCCACGTGGATTGCTATATAGACGCCGCCAATCTGCCGGTCCCAGCTGGGGGCTGAACGGAGGGCCGGAGGTTTTCGAAAACCTTCGCGTGAAGCCAGAAGCGCTTCCGCCTCCCGTGTCTCCGCTCTCGACCGTCTCGTCATGCTCCTTTCTTCCCCGCTCCTGGCGGGTCAGAGAAGTTGCAGAGGCTTTTGCCGCCGGGAACCGGGAGAGAAACGAAGAAAGGCGAAAAGACATAATGGCTCTTTACGAACATGTGTTTCTTGCCCGGCAGGACCTCTCGCAGCAGCAGGTCGATGCGCTTGTCGAACAGTACAAGGGCGTCATCTCCGCCAATGGCGGGTCCGTCGGCCGGGTCGAGAACTGGGGACTGAAGTCCCTCACCTACCGGGTCAACAAGAACCGGAAGGCATACTACACGCTGATGGATCTTGACTGCCCGCCGGCAGCGCTCAACGAAATGGAGCGCCAGATGGGCCTGTCCGAGGACGTGCTGCGTTTCCTGACCATCAAGGTCGATGCGCATGAGGAAGGTCCCTCCGCCATGATGCAGAAGCGCGAAGAGCGCTCGGAACGCGGCGGCTTCGGCGACCGCGACCGCGGCGACCGTGGTCCGCGCTCGTTCGGCGACCGTGATCGCGGCGATCGTCCGCCACGCAGCTTCGGCGGCGACGCCGGTGGCGATCGTGGTCCGCGCCGTCCGCGCGAAGGCTTTGAAGGGGGTGCAGAATAATGGTCGACATTAACCAGATCCCGACCCGGCGCCCGTTCCATCGCCGCCGCAAGACCTGCCCGTTCTCGGGCGCCAACGCGCCCAAGATCGATTACAAGGACGTGCGCCTCCTGCAGCGCTACATTTCCGAGCGCGGCAAGATCGTGCCGTCGCGCATCACCGCCGTCAGCCAGAAGAAGCAGCGCGAGCTCGCCAAGGCGATCAAGCGCGCCCGCTTCCTCGGCCTGCTGCCCTACGTGGTTCGCTAATCCTTGACGCGGGCGGCTCCGCCGCCCGCTTCTCTTCCACGGCGACGGGCGCCGCTGGGTTGCGCATCAAATCCCGAGTTGAGGCCAAAAGCCTCTAACTGCCGCGACAGGCAGGACAGCGACACCGGCGGCAACGCCCTTTTGCTTCCTGACCTGTTCCAAAGAATTTCGCACCGATCCCGTGATTGGCGCCCTAACCAAAAGGAACAAAACCATGGAAGTCATTCTTCTCGAACGCGTTTCCCGCCTCGGCCAAATGGGCGACACCGTCAAGGTCAAGGACGGCTTTGCCCGCAATTTCCTGTTGCCGCAGGGCAAGGCGCTGCGCGCCAACGAAGCCAACAAGAAGAAGTTCGAAGGCCAGCGCGCGCAGCTCGAAGCCCGCAACCTCGAGCGGAAGTCCGAAGCCTCGCAGGTCGCCGAACAGCTCGACGGCAAGAGCTTCATCGCCGTTCGCTCGGCCGGCGAGACCGGCCAGCTCTACGGCTCGGTGTCGACGCGCGATATCGCCGACCTGCTGACGGCAGAGGGCTTTTCGGTCAACCGCAACCAGATACAGCTCAACCAGCCGATCAAGACCATCGGCGTGACCAATGTGGCGATCGCGCTGCATCCGGAAGTCGAGGTCACGATCACGCTCAACATCGCCCGCACGGCCGACGAAGCCGAGCGGCAGGCCAAGGGCGAGACGCTGACCACCGCCGAGGCCATCTATGGCGAGGACATCAACGACAATGCCCGGCCGGAGAACTTCTTCGACCCGAACGCCGAGTTCGAGGGCGGCGAAGAGAACGCCTGACATCGGCGCGGCGCGCCTGCCGGCGCGCCGCATTCGGCTTCGGCCTCAATCAGTTCAATCAGACTGGCAGCTCCAATCAGACTGGCAGTTCAAGCCAGACTGGACCAATGCCCGGGTTCACCACCTGGGCATTTTTGTGCCAAAAGGAACTTTTCGAAACCCTATATATTGATGCAGAGTAGGACAGCCTGTCTGACCGAGAGGGGACATTTGGGTCATGAATATTCTGTTGAAACGCGTTCTGGACCGCCTGGTGCGCACAGGCAATCTCAAGGTGACCGGCCCACAGGGCACGACATTCGTGTTCGGTGACGGCAGCGGCGAGCCGGTGCACCTGCACATCAAAACCAGGCACGCCGAGCGCGCCATTACCTTCGATCCGATGCTGGCCGTGCCGGAAGCCTACATGGATGGCGAACTCGACATCCTCGAGGGCGGCGTCCTTGGCCTGATGCGCATCGCTTTCCAGAACATGGGCAGCGGCGGCATCGACGCGACGTGGTCGAAAGCCATCGAAGGCCTGCGCCACGCTTTCCGCCGCCTGCAGCAGATCAACACCGCGTCGCGTTCGCGCCGCAACGTGCAGCGCCACTATGATCTGTCGGGTGACCTTTACCGGCTCTTCCTCGATGAGGACATGCAGTATTCCTGCGCCTATTTCGAGCAGCCGGACATGACGCTGGACGAGGCGCAGGCAGCCAAGAAGCGCCACATCGCCGCCAAGCTCAGGCTGAAGGCCGGGCAGACGGTGCTCGACATCGGCTCCGGCTGGGGCGGGCTAGGCCTCTACCTTGCCAAGGCCTTCGACGTCGACGTACAGGGCGTGACACTGTCGACCGAGCAGCACGGCGTCGCCACCGACCGGGCGCATGCCCAGGGCCTGGAAAACCACGTTCACTTCGAGCTGAAGGATTACCGCGAACTCAACGAACGCTTCGACCGCATCGTTTCGGTCGGCATGTTCGAACATGTCGGGGTCAATCACTACCGCACTTTCTTCGACAAGAGCGCGACGTTGCTGAAGCCTGATGGCGTCATGCTCCTGCACACGATCGGCCGCTCCGGCGTGCCGTGGGCGACCAGCGCGTTCATCCGCAAATACATCTTCCCGGGCGGCTACATTCCCGCGCTTTCCGAAGTCATGCCGGCGATCGAGAAGTCAGGCCTCGTCGTCACGGACATCGAAATCCTGCGGCTCCATTATGCCGACACGTTGAAGCATTGGGGCCAGCGCTTCGCCGCCAACCGCGACAAGGCCAAGGCGATCTATGACGAACGCTTCTGCCGCATGTGGGAATTCTATCTGGCAGCCTCGGAAGCCGCCTTCCGCTGGCAGGATCTGGTCATCTTCCAGATCCAGCTTGCCAGGAAGAACGACACCCTGCCGATGGCGCGCGACTATATGGTCAAATGTGAAAAGGCGCTCGAAATGCGCGACATGGGCCATCGCGAAGCGGCTCCGGTCGAAGAGGCCGTCAAGCCCGCCCGGCGCCGCAAGGTGGCGGAATAGGAACAGACCGCTTTGCCGCATTGGCGCTTGCCATTCCCGGCTCGTGCCCTGAAAAAGGCCTCGTGATCGTCGCGAGGCCTTTTTCATGACCTACCTCCTCTATGCAGCCGCGGCGCTCGCCGAGATCGCTGGCTGTTTTTCGGTGTGGGCGTGGTGGCGGCTGGAGAAATCGCCGCTGTGGCTGCTGCCAGGTTTCGTTTCGCTCGTTCTCTTCGCCTGGGTTCTGGCCCTGGTCGACACCAGCGCGGCCGGCCGCGCCTATGCCGCCTATGGCGGCATCTACATCGCGGCGTCGCTGGCCTGGCTTTGGTTGGTGGAAAGCGTGCGTCCCGACCGGTGGGACCTTGCGGGGGCGGCGCTCTGCATAGTGGGCGCCTCTGTCATCCTGCTCGCACCACGAGGGGCATGAGCCGTGGAACTGCCTGCCCCGCTTCGACAGGCTGTCGATCGTGCCCTCGAAAATGTGCCGCTACCGGTGCTCAGGCAGGCGGCGAAAACCCTGTCGGACCGTTACCGCGCCGAGATGCGCGACGGTCGCCTGCATATGGCGCAGGATATGGCGGTCAAGGCTTATCTGGCGACGCGGCTGCCGGCGACCTATGCCGCCGTCCGCGCCAGTCTCGACGCGGTGAACGAAGCGCAGCCGGAATTCGCGCCGGAAACCCTGCTCGATGTCGGCGCCGGCCCGGGCACGGTGCTTTGGGCGACGGCGGACCTGTGGCCCGGTCTTCAACAGGCGGTTTTGCTGGAAGCCAGTGCTGCGGTGCGCAAGGTCGGCGAGGCGCTTGCCGCCGATGCGATCGCTGCCCGGATCGCCTGGCAGGCCGGCGACGTGACCATCGACCTTGACGGTTTGCAGCCGGCGGACCTGGTCACCTGCGCCTATGTGCTGGACGAGATCGCACCGGCATCACTGCCCAAAATGGTCGATCGGCTGTGGCAGCTCACGACAGACACGCTGCTGATCGTGGAGCCGGGCACGCCGGCGGGCTGGCAGCGTGTTCTCGCGGTTCGTCGGCAACTGATGGAAGCGGGCGCGCATGTGCTGGCACCTTGCCCGCACGAAGCCCCCTGCCCGCTCATCCCGCCCGACTGGTGCCACTTTTCGCGGCGCGTCGCCCGCTCGCGCCTGCACCGGCTGGCCAAGGACGCCGAAGTGCCATGGGAGGACGAGAAGTTCATCTATGTCGCGGCTTCGAGGCAGCCGGCGCCAGTCCGCGCGGCGCGGGTGATCGCGCCACCGAAAACCGGCTCGGGCAAGGCGGCGCTCAAGCTTTGCCGGCCGGACGGCAGTGCCGGAGAGACGCTTTTCAGCAAGCGTGACGGTGAACTGTTCAAGGCGGCACGGCGGTCGGACTGGGGCGATGTGCTCGATACAGCGTAGGGATTCGGGTGACGATCGTTCTTGCTTTGTTCCAAACCGTCGCGTAGAATCAGCACCTTGTCGAGTCAATCGGAATCAGGGCACGGGAATACTGTCCTGTGGACGGTTTTTTGTTTCTGTGAACAGTGGGCATCAAATCTGCTTGGGTGATAACTGTTGCAGATAAGTCAGCACTCAATTTTCCGATTCTGATATCGAGAGACCGGGATCGAAATCGGGGACATCATGGCAGAGGCAGCGCGGAAATTCGGCGTGGCGGAGCAACCGCTCTATCGCGAGGCGCCGAACAACATCGAGGCGGAACAGGCGCTGCTCGGCGCGATCCTGGTCAACAACGATGCCTTCTATCGCGTCTCCGACTTCCTGAAGGCCAGCCACTTCTACGAACCCCTGCATCGCAAGATCTTCGAGATCGCGGCCGAGCTCATTCGCATGGGCAAGGTGGCGACGCCGATCACGCTGAAGACCTTCCTGCCGGCCGACGAGAAGGTCGGCGACATGACGGTGGCGCAATATGTCGTGCGCCTGGCGGTCGAAGCCGTCACGGTCGTCAACGCCGCAGATTACGGCCGCGCCATCTATGACCTTGCGACGCGCCGCGCCCTGATCACCGTCGGCGAGGACATGGTCAACATCGCATATGACGCGCCGGTCGACATGTCGCCGTCCGAGCAGATCGAGGATGCCGAACGGCGCCTGTTCGAGCTGGCCGAAACCGGCCGCTATGACGGCGGTTTCGAGAGCTTCACCGATGCGGTCAAGACCGCGGTCGATATGGCCAATGCCGCCTACATGCGCGACGGGCATCTGTCGGGGCTGGCCACCGGCATGCGCGACCTCGACCGCCGCATGGGCGGCCTGCAATCGTCCGATCTGATCGTCCTTGCCGGCCGTCCGGGCATGGGCAAGACGTCGCTCGCCACCAACATCGCTTTCAACGTCGCCGAGGCCTATGTGCCGGCGCAGCAGGCCGACGGGTCGTTCAAGGCGGCGAATGGCGGTGTCGTCGGCTTCTTCTCGCTCGAAATGTCGTCGGAACAGCTCGCGACCCGTATCATCTCCGAACAGACGGAAATCTCCTCCTCGAAGATCCGCCGCGGCGAGATTACCGAAATGGACTTCGAAAAGCTGGTCGCCTGTTCGCAGACCATGCAGAAGATTCCGCTGTTCATCGACCAGACCGGCGGCATCTCGATCGCCCAGCTCTCGGCCCGCGCCCGGCGCCTGAAGCGCCAGCGCGGCCTCGACCTCATCGTCATCGACTATATCCAGCTGATGCAGGGCTCCAGCGCCAGGGCCTCGCAGAACCGCGTGCAGGAAATCACCGAGATCACCACCGGCCTCAAGGCACTGGCCAAGGAGCTCGCGGTGCCGATCATCGCGCTGTCGCAGCTCTCGCGACAGGTTGAAAGCCGCGACGACAAGCGCCCGCAGCTCTCGGACTTGCGCGAATCCGGCTCGATCGAGCAGGACGCCGACGTCGTGATCTTCGTCTACCGCGAGGAATACTACCTCAAGAACCGCGAGCCGAAGCTCGGCACCGACGAGTACATCAAGTGGGAAAACGAGATGAACGAGATGCGCGGCAAGGCCGAGGTGATCGTGGCCAAGCAGCGTCACGGACCGACGGGCACGGTCACGCTCGCCTTCCACGGCGAATTCACCCGCTTCTCGGATCTGGCGGAGGAACATCATATCGCGGAAAGGTTTGAGTAACTTTTTGACTCACCGTCGCGCTCCGTCAAACCCCCTCTGTCCCGCCCACCTATCCAGCATCGGCGATCCCGAAGCAGGCCTCGCTAATGGCTAAATCCCGCGTCCAGTTCATCTGCCAGAACTGCGGATCGGTGCATCAGCGCTGGGCCGGAAAATGCGACGCCTGCGGCGAATGGAACACGCTGGTCGAGGAAGGTACGTCCGGCGGCATCGGTTCCGGGCCGGCCAATACGCGCAACGCACGCAAGGGCCGCGCGGTGGTGCTGACCACGCTTTCCGGCGATATCGAGGACGCGCCGCGCATCGTGTCGGGCATCGGTGAGCTCGACCGCGCCACGGGCGGCGGCTTCGTGCGCGGCTCGGCGCTGCTGGTCGGCGGCGATCCCGGTATCGGCAAGTCGACGCTGCTCACCCAGGCTGCTGCTGCCCTTGCCTCGAGGGGCCACCGCATCGTCTATGTCTCGGGTGAGGAGGCGGTCGCCCAGATCAGGCTGCGCGCGCAGCGCCTCGGCGTCGCTTCCACACCGGTCGAGCTTGCGGCCGAGACCAATGTCGAGGATATCCTTGCCACGATCGCCGATGGCAAGCGGCCGGACCTGGTGATCCTCGATTCGATCCAGACGCTGTGGACCGACCTCGCCGATTCGGCGCCCGGCACCGTCACCCAGGTGCGTGCGGCCGCCCAGGCGATGATCCGCTATGCGAAATCCACGGGTGCTGCGATCGTGCTCGTCGGCCATGTCACCAAGGAAGGCCAGATCGCCGGCCCGCGCGTCGTCGAGCACATGGTCGACGCCGTGCTCTATTTCGAGGGCGAAGGCGGCCATCACTACCGTATCCTGCGCACCGTCAAGAACCGTTTCGGGCCGACCGACGAGATCGGCGTCTTCGAAATGTCGGACAAGGGGCTGCGCGAGGTTGCCAATCCGTCCGAGCTGTTCCTCGGCGAGCGCCACGCGAAATCGCCGGGAGCGGCGGTTTTCGCCGGCATGGAAGGCACAAGGCCGGTGCTGGTCGAAATCCAGGCGCTGGTCGCGCCCTCCTCGCTCGGCACGCCGCGCCGCGCGGTCGTTGGCTGGGACGGCGCCCGGCTGTCGATGATCCTGGCGGTGCTCGAGGCGCATTGCGGCGTGCGCTTCGGCCAACAGGACGTCTATCTGAACGTAGCCGGCGGCTACCGCATTTCCGAGCCCGCGGCCGATGTGGCGGTGGCGGCCGCACTGGTTTCCTCGCTCACCGGTCTTGCCCTTCCCGCCGATTGCGTCTATTTCGGCGAAATCAGCCTTTCTGGCGCCGTGAGGCCGGTTGCGCATGCGCAGCAGCGTCTCAAGGAGGCCGAAAAGCTGGGTTTCGCAAGCGCGGTTCTGCCCTTGGGCAGCGAGGAACTTGCCGGAGGAATCGGGGCCGGCGCTTTCCAGCCCACCGAGCTCGCCGACCTCGTGGCGCGCATAGCCGGCTCACGGCGCAGCCGCGCCAACGACGAAGAATGACGGGCTCACCTGGTGGTGAGCGACAGGGAGTGGGGCGACAAAGATGCCGATAACGCTGCTTGACGGAATTCTCGTCGGCTTCACCCTGGTCTCGGCGATGCTCGCCATGGTTCGCGGCTTTTCACGCGAGGTCCTGTCCATCGTGTCCTGGGCGGCGGCGGCCGCGGCGGCATTCTTTTTCTACAAGCCCGTCCTGCCCTACCTGAAACCCTACATCGACAATGAAAAGATCGCCATGGCGGCCTCCGCCGGCGTCGTCTTCATCATCGCTTTGATCGTCGTCAGCGTCATCACCATGAAGCTCGCCGACTGGATCATCGATTCCCGCATCGGCGCGCTCGACCGCACGCTCGGCTTCCTCTATGGCGCCGCCCGCGGCATTCTGGTGGTCGCCGTGGCCCTGCTGTTCTTCAACTGGCTGGCCGGCGCCAAGGCACCGGCCTGGGTCACGGAGGCCAAGTCGCGGCCGCTGCTGGAGCAGATCGGCGCCAAGCTCGAAAGCCTGCTGCCCGAGGATCCGGAAAACGCCATCCTCAAGAAGCTCAATCCGAATCAGCCGGCCGCCGAAACGCCCGCCGCACCGGACGCACCGGCCACGGATGCCCCGGCGGGAGGGGACGATGCCAATGCGCCGGCTCCTGACGACAGCGATGCCGGAACGCCTCCCGCGGACAACGCACCGGCCAATCCGGCCCCGGCGGCGCCGGCGAATTGATGAGTGATCGAGCGCCGCAGAACAGGCGCCCGAGACTGGCGGTGATCGTGAACCATCGCCGGGCGCGTTGCTTTTACGGCGCTGTCGCCTTATATGGCGATTTTAGCGGAGCTTGAGCCCCATGGCAGACGCAGACCACGTGCTTTCCGCGGAAGCTGACGATCACTTCCACGACGAATGCGGCGTGTTCGGCATTTTCGGCCGGCAGGACGCGGCGGCCATCGTCACGCTCGGCCTGCACGCGCTGCAGCATCGCGGCCAGGAAGCGGCCGGCATCGTCTCCTACGACGGCACCCAGTTTCATGTCGAACGCCATGTCGGCCTGATCGGCGACACCTTCACCAAGCAACGCGTCATCGACAGCCTGCAAGGCAATCGCGCCATCGGCCACACGCGCTACGCCACGACCGGCGGCGCCGGCATGCGCAACATCCAGCCCTTCTTCGCCGAACTGGCCGATGGCGGTTTTGCCGTGGCCCATAACGGCAATCTGACCAACGCCATGACCGTGCAGCGCGCGCTGCAGAAGCAAGGCGCGATCTTCTCCTCGACCTCCGACACCGAGACGCTTCTGCACCTCGTCGCCACCAGCAAGGAGCGCGATCTCAACTCGCGCTTCATCGATGCGGTGCGCCAGGTCGAGGGCGCCTTTTCGCTGGTGGCGATGACGGCCAAGAAGATGATCGGTTGCCGTGACCCGCTCGGCATCCGCCCGCTGGTACTGGGTGACCTCGACGGTGCCTGGATCCTGGCCTCCGAAACCTGCGCGCTGGACATCATCGGCGCGCGTTTCGTGCGCGACCTGAAGCCAGGCGAGATGGTCGTCGTTACCTCCAAGGGCATCGAGAGCCTGTTCCCGTTCGAGCCGCAGAAAACCCGCTTCTGCATCTTCGAATATGTCTATTTCGCACGCCCGGATTCTTCGGTCGAAGGCCGCAACGTCTACGAGGTGCGCAAGCGCATCGGCGCGGAACTCGCGCAGGAAAATCCCGTCGAGGCCGACATCGTCGTGCCGGTGCCGGATTCCGGCACGCCGGCGGCAATCGGTTTTTCGCAAGCCGCGGGCATTCCCTTCGAGCTCGGCATCATCCGCAACCACTATGTCGGCCGCACCTTCATCCAGCCCGGCGATTCGATCCGCCACATGGGCGTCAAGCTGAAGCATAACGCCAACCGCCGCATGATCGAGGGCAAACGCGTCGTGCTGGTCGACGATTCCATCGTGCGCGGCACGACCAGCCAGAAGATCGTGCAGATGGTGCGAGACGCCGGCGCCAAGGAAGTGCACATGCGCATCGCATCGCCGCCGACCAGGGCCTCCTGCTTCTACGGCGTCGACACGCCGGAAAAATCGAAGCTTTTGGCATCACGCATGTCGATCGAGGAGATGGCCGAATTCATCCGCGTCGATTCGCTCGGCTTCCTGTCGATCGACGGACTCTATCGCGCCGTCGGCGAGGCCAACCGCGACAACGAGCAGCCGCAATTCTGCGACGCCTGCTTCACCGGCCAGTATCCGACCCGCCTGCTCGATTTCGAAGGCCACGACAATGTGCGCACGCTGTCGCTGCTGGCGACGAGCGGCGCATAGGATTGCCGCACTGCCAGTTGCCATAGCCATATTTCCGGAATCTATCGCATGACCTTCGACCTTTCCGGCCGCGTTGCGGTCGTCACCGGCGCCTCGCGCGGCATCGGTTACTTCATCGCCAGGGAACTGGCTGCCGCCGGCGCCCACGTCATTGCCGTGGCGCGCACCGTGGGCGGGCTGGAAGAACTCGACGACCAGATCAAGGCCGAGCGCGCCAAAACCGGCAAGGGCGAAGCGACGCTGGTGCCCCTCGACCTTGCCGACATGGCCGGCATCGACCGCCTGGGCGGCGCCATCCATGAGCGCTGGGGCAAGCTCGACATTCTCGTCGCCAATGCGGGCGTGCTCGGCGTGATCTCGCCGATCGGCCATGTCGAGGCCAAAACCTTCGAGAAGGTGATGACCATCAACGTCACCTCGACCTGGCGGCTGATCCGCTCGGTCGACCCGCTGCTGCGGCTCTCCGACGCCGGCCGGGCCATCATCCTGTCGTCCAATGCCGCACATTCGGCGCGCGCCTTCTGGGCGCCCTACGCGGCTTCCAAGGCGGCGGTCGAGACGATGATGCGCTCCTGGGCGCATGAGACACAGAGCCTGCCGTTGCGCGTCAATGCCGCCGATCCGGGGGCCACCCGCACCGCGATGCGCGCGCAGGCCGTGCCCGGCGAGGACCCGGAAACGCTGCCGCATCCTTCCGAGATCGCCAAACGCATCGTGCCGCTGGCAAGCCCCGACCTGAAAGAGACAGGATTGATCTTCCAGGCCAAGCACAACCGTTTCGTCGCCTACCGACAGCCGGAATAGCCGCATCTTTTTTATCGGAAGAATTCGGCTCCGGGCGGCGTTCCTCGAATGTACATTCGAAGCTCAAACCCGGAGGACCGACATGCGCAGACTTATTCTCATCGCCGCCACCGCCACTATCTCCGCCTTGGCCGCCGGCACAGCCTTGTCACAAGATGCCAAGATGAGTTTCTTCGTCACCAGCGTCGGCTCGGGCAAGGGGGCCGACCTCGGCGGCCTGAAGGGCGCCGACGCGCATTGCGCCTCGCTGGCGGAAGCAGCCGGCGTCACCGGCAAGACCTGGGCCGCATACCTGTCGACCAGCACCGAGGATGCGCGCGACCGCATCGGCAAGGGACCGTGGGTGAATGCCAAGGGCATCAAGATAGCCGACGACGTCGCCTCGCTGCACGGCGATGCCAACGGCATCACCAAGCAGACGGCGCTCACCGAGAAAGGCGAGATGGTCAACGGCCGCGGCGACACGCCGAACCGCCACGATATGCTGACCGGCTCGAAACCCGACGGCACCAGGATCGCCGACCAGACCTGCGGTGACTGGACGATGAGCGGCACGGAAGGGGCAGCCATGATGGGCCATCACGACCGCACCGGGCTCGACGATTCAGCTGCCGCCAAATCCTGGAACTCTTCGCATGCTTCGCGCGGCGGCTGCGGCCAGGAGGCGCTGAAAGGCACCGGCGGCGACGGCTTGTTCTATTGTTTCGCAACGAATTGACCAGACCCCGCCCGCCCGCCACATCACGCGGCTGTGATGTGGCGGCGGAAAGCTGAGTCGCGGTCATGCTTTCGTCATTTCCGCAGAGTTGATAGGATCGCATAGATTCCCACAACAAGCCCGGCTGGGCAGAGCAAGGAAATTCCCATGGCTTCGAGCGTAGCGTTGGTCTGGTACCTGGTAATCGCCGGCCCGCAAGGCGGCATGGTCGTGTTGCCCAGCACGTTCGACAAGCGCGAACAATGCACCGCCGCCATCACCGAATACCAGAAGCAGCCGGCCCCGACCGGCTGGTCGCTGCAATGCGTGCCGAGCGCGTCACCCTTCACCGATGAGGGCGACGCGGAGGAACCGGCAGCGCAGTAAGGCGCGATGCGGCGTCAGCGCCGTGCGCTGACCGTCAGTTCCGGCTTCTGGTTGATGGTCTGGAACACCACGCAGTAGCGTTCGGTCAGCTTCAGCAAGGAATCGATGCGCTCCTGCGGCTCATCGGTGTCGAGACTGAAATTCAGCCTGATGGCGCGAAAACCGACCGGCGCATCCTTGGCAACGCCAAGCGTGCCGCGAAAATCAAGGTCGCCTTCGGCCTCGACCGTGGCGGCGCCGAGCTTGAATTCGAGCGCCGTCGCCACCGCCTTGAGCGTCACGCCGGCGCAGGCCACAAGTGCCTCCAGCAGCATGTCGCCCGAGCAAAGCTCGAGCCCCGAGCCGCCCGTTGCCGGATGCAGACCGGCAATCGCTAGAGCCCTGCCCGTCTCGACCTTGCAGGCGATCGACTGGTCATCGAGACTGCCTCTGGCCCTGAGCGTGATGAGCGCGCGCGAAGCATCATCGCGATAGGTCTCTTTCAGCGGCGCCTGCATGGCCTTCAGTGCGGTGGCGTCCATTTCGCTGCCCTTTCGACGATTGTTTCTGGCGCTGGCATGCGCCAACCGACCGAGATTTGCCCCGATCACACCGGAAAGCAAACATAATCATCGCGTTGGAACACAGGCGCGCAACCACTTTCCCAGATGGACATTGACGGACGAGGTCTCAAAGACCGTCTGAGCCGTGCGAGTGCCGTCGTCCCATTTTCTGGTGACCGACTCGGGTCAACAAGGGCTGGCGATGGGCAGTCGGGTGTGCCAACGGTTTCTCCTGATAGGAATTTTTTCTTGACAGGGTGAAGGCCGCTATGGTACATTTCTGGTTATGGTGCTGAGTTGCGCCACGGACCCGCCGTACAGGCGGTTTTTTTCATTCAATGCTCTCTCAATAGCGCGCCGAGAAGGCTTGCACGGAACCGTTGACCCGGATTCGTTGCCTGATGGCAGGCGATCCGTCTTCAGCCGGACGAGCCTTTCCTTTGACTTCGATCGCATCGGCCATAGCTATGCGACAAGCGTTCTCGCGGAGGCGTCATGCCGTTCAAGTTGAAACTGATCTCTCTCATCCTGCTGGTGCTTGCTGCCTTCGCACAGCCTGTCCTGGCTGAAACGCCGGAGAGGCCGGCACCGACCGGCGGTGTGCTGTCGCTGCTGCCGCCGCCGCAGGTCACCAGCCATTCGATCACGGTTGCCGGACGCAAGCTGGAGTATCAGGCCGAGGCCGGCACGCTGTCGCTGCTTTCAGGCAAGGCCGACGTCACGGCGGAGATCTTTTATGTCGCCTATACGCTGCGGCCACCGGCCGACGCGGCAAAAACGGCACCACGCCCCATTACCTTCGTCTTCAATGGCGGCCCCGGGGCGGCTTCCGCCTATCTGCATCTCGGTGCGCTCGGTCCGCGCATCATCACGACCGGAGCCGATGGCGAATTCCTGCCGCCACCGCAAAAGATCGTCGACAATCCAGACAGCTGGCTCGACATGACCGACCTCGTCTTTGTCGATCCGGTCGGCACCGGCTACAGCCGCGAGGCTCCCGGGCAGAACACCCACGATTTCTGGGGCGTCAACCAGGACGCCAGCTCGATCGGCGCCTTCATCCGGCTCTATCTGGCGCAGAACGGCCGCAGCGGCTCGCCGCTTTTCCTTGCCGGGGAAAGCTATGGCGGGTTTCGCGCGGCACTGCTGGCCAGGACTTTGCAGGAAGATGTCGGCCTTAGCCCGAGCGGCATCGTGCTGATCTCGCCGGCGCTGGAATTCATGCTGGTGCAACCCGACGAATTCGAGCCGCTGCACTGGGCTCTCGAACTCCCCTCGCTGGCTTCGGTGCGGCTCAGTGCCGACGGCGTTACCGGCGAGGCGCTGCGGGCGCAGTTGGCCGCGGTCGAGCGCTATGCGCTTGGCGACTACCTCACGGCGCTGGCCAGCGGGCTGGAGCAAGGCGGGCGGCTGGCGAGCCAGCGGGTGGCCGAGATCACCGGCCTGCCCCTCGACCTCGTGCAGCGGAATTTCGCGCGTATACCGACCAGCCTTTTCGCGAGGGAGTTTGCCCGCTCGAAAAGCAAGGTGCTCAGCCCCTATGACGCCATGATCGGCACGGCCGACATCGCTCCTGATAGCGCTCGCACCGCCGGACCCGATCCTGTGCTCGACCGCAGCGTTCCAGCATTGACCTCGGCTTTTGTCGGCTATGCCCGCGACGAATTGAACTACCACACCGATGTCAGCTACCGGCTGCTCAATGGCGAGATCAGCCGCAATTGGGACTACGGCACATCGCGGCAGGGCTATGCCGGCGTGATGAACGATCTGCAGCGGGCGCGCTCGCTCAATCCCGCGCTCGGCGTCGTCATCGTCAACGGCTACACCGACCTCGTCACGCCCTATCTGGCATCTCGCTATCTGGTGAACCAGGTACCGACGCTCGCCGGTGCAAAGCCCATCCGCGTCGATGTGCTGGACGGAGGACACATGATGTATTTCAGGCCGGACGGAAGGCGGGCGCTCAAGGCAGCGGCGGCGGAGCTTTACCAAGCGACGCAGTAAGCGTCGCTTGGTAGCACCGGAGTGACGGGCAGTCCGCGATACGCTGGCGGGACAGTTCGCTCCTCTGTCCTCCAGGCAAAGGAGCCGCGAAGGACATCGCAGTTCATCTTGGCCGCCGGCTGCCTTCAACCGGCCTGCGGCGCCGAAGCGATCTCACACCCGTGGCTGTGACTTCACATGGGCAATGTAGCCGCGCACGTCGCTGGCCGGGTCTGCATAGGCCTTGCCGAGCTTCTTCTCCATCGCGGCCATGTAGTCGCTGGCCCATTCGGGCAGGGCATAGTCGATGACGGCGAGAAATTCGAGTGTCGCCGCCAGGCGGATATCGGCGATAGACGGGTTCTTGCCTCCAATGAAGGGCTTGCCGTCCCTGAAGAAGGAGTGGAACACCTCCAGCGGTTCGGAGATGGCTGCGATCGCCGCCTTCTGCGCCTCGGCCTTCCTGTCGGGATGAGCGTCGCTGTGGCCGACCTCTCCGGCATATTGCGGGAAACCGAGCGCCGGATAGGTGGCGCGCGCCACATAGGGATAGAGCGTACCGATCAGGTAGAACATGGCGCTGTCGATCATCGCCCGCTTGGCAGGCGCCTTGGGGTAGAATTTCTCCAGCCCGTGCTTGTTGGCGAGATACTGCATGATGGCGCAGCTTTCCCAAAGCACCCCGCGCGGCAGGCCCCTGTCCTCGATCATCGGGGTCAGATGGGCCGGGTTGCGCGCCATGAATTCGGGCGAACGCGTGCTGCCCCAGGCGTCGGCCTCGGCATGGTCCAGCCCGGCGGCGCGGGCAAACACCCGAACCGTCATGTTGTTGACGCTGGGCTTCAGCATGCTGATCATCAGGGCGGGGTTCTTCGCCGATTTCCCCTTGGTCCTGGACGCGGTTTTGCCGGCGGTTGCTGCTTTTGACGCCGCCTTGGCCGAAGGCTTTGCCGATATTTTTGGCGCCGGCTTGGTTGAAGCTTTTGCTGCTGGTTTTGCCATAGCCTTTGGTGTGCCCTTAGCTGCCGGCTTCCTCGCACCCTTCGTCGCTGTCTTTGCCATGTGTTCCTCCCTTTGCTTATTCAAAAATCAATACGGATTGCGCGGCGTCCTGTCGGCCGACAAACTCGCGCGCGAGCGCTCGACCAGCGCCTGGATGGCGTCGGCCAGATGCGCCTCGGCAATGTTGTAGTCGCCACGCGCGACGCGGAGCTTGTGCGCTTCCATCAGCACGTCGGCATGGCTAAAGCCGGCCGGCGGCTCGAAACGGTAGGAAGCAAGTTCGATCAGCAGGCCAAGCGGATCCTCGAAATAGATCGAATCCATGAAACCGCGGTCCTTGACGCCACTGTGCTTGATGGCGCGCTCGTCAAGCCGGGCGACCGCCTGCAGGAAGGTCACGCGCGACACGGCAAAGGCGATGTGGTGGACGCAGCCGGTATCCGTCGGGGTGCGGCGCTTTGCCGGCGTGCGGGTCTCGTCGGTAAAGATGGTGATCAGCCGCCCGTCGCCCGGATCGAAATAGAGATGGCTTTCGGCTGCCTTGTCGAGGTTGGGTTGCTCGAAAATGAAAGGCATGCCCAGCACGCCTTCCCAGAAATCGATCGATGTCTGGCGACCGGCGCCGACCAGCGTGATGTGATGGACGCCTTGCGATTGCAGTTTCTGCATTGCGTTCTCCCCCTGATGTCGGCGTTTCGATATCCGTAAGTGCCAGCTGTCAGGCCCACCGCGCATGATGCGAATGGCGTCTCTTATGCGAGCGCTGGCTTCCTGATCCGCGCCGTTCCCTTGGCTCGCCGAACCTTACGCGCCGGCTTTGTGAGACGATGCTAAACCAATCAGTCGCGCCGCGCCAGAAGCCGCATCGGGATCGGCCCTGCCCCAACGCAAGCACGGCGCTGGAGCAGCGCCATGCAAGGTTTCGCCCCTATAGCTGGCGGGAGCGGAGCCGACAGGGGCCGGAGCCGTTTTCACACAAGGCCGCTTGTCGCATGGCCGATGTCGCCATTCTCGAAACACGCGAAAGGGTTCTCGCCGGTATCCTCCTGACCGGCGCCGCCTATTTGCTTTTTTCGACGCAGGACGCTTCGATCAAGCTGCTGGTAGCCGGCATGAGCGTCTGGCAGATCCTGTTCTTCCGCAGCATCACCATACTGACCGCCTGCGCGGCGATCGGCGGACGGCATCTCTATGCGGAGACGGCGCGGTCGCCGATCGTGTGGCCGATGCTGTTGCGCAGCGTCTTCACCCTGGCGGCGTGGCTTTGTTATTACAATGCCGCGCGCAGCCTGCAGCTCGCCGAACTGACCACCGTCTATTACGCGGCCCCGATCATCGTCACCGTGCTTTCGGTGGTGATGCTTGGCGAAAAAGTGCCAATGCTGCGCTGGCTGGCGGTGGCAATCGGCTTCGCCGGCGTCTTCGTCGCCTGTGACCCTGCCCATCTCGGGCTGTCCGTGCCGGTGCTGCTGGTGCTGGCCGCCGCTTTCCTGTGGGGCATCGCCATCGTGCTGTTGCGCAAGACAGCACTTGCCGAGCGCTCGATGATCCAGCTCATGCTCAACAATTTCTATTTCCTGATATTCTCGGCGGTGCCCGCGCTGCTCTGGTGGAAGATACCCGGCTGGAGCGAACTGCTTCTGCTTGCCAGCGTCGGCGCGCTCGGCGGCTTGGCGCAGTATCTTCTCTTCGAAGGCATGAAACGGACGCCGGCCTCGATCATCGCGCCGCTGGAATACACTTCGCTGTTGTGGGCCTTCGCGCTCGGCTTCGCCATCTGGGGCGACGTGCCGCGTCGCGAAGTGTTTTTCGGCGCTGCTCTCATCATCACCGCAGGGCTCCTGATCGTCGGCGGCGAGCATTTCCGCAAACGGCTGTGACGGGCCAGACTGCTGACACTACGATGTCAGGACAGAACCACGTAAATTGGCTTTCATGACCGATGTAGCAGCCGCCACCGACACCGCAGAACGGACACTTGGCATCATCCTGGTGTCGTCGTCGGCGGCGGTGTTCGGATTGACCGGCGTGCTGACCAAATCGATCCATGCCGATCCGCTGACCATCACCTGCTGGCGCGGTTTCGTCGGCTCGATCCTGATCAGCCTTTATGTGCTGTGGCGCCGCCACCGCTCCGGCAACCGCGAAACGCTGCGGCTCGGCTGGCGCGGCTGGCTGCTGGCGGTGGAAGGCGCGCTGGCCAGCATCGCCTTCATCTGCGCCTTCAAATTCACCTTCGTCGCCAATGTCACGGTCATCTACGCGACGTCGCCTTTCATTGCCGCGCTGCTTGCCTTCCTGCTGGTGCGCGAGCCCTTCCGCCTGCAGACGATGTTAGCCGCCGCCCTCTCGCTTTGCGGCGTCGCGGTCATGGTCTGGTCGAGCTTCGGCACAGGCAATCTGTTCGGAGACGGGCTGGCGCTGCTGATGACGATCGGCAGCGCGCTCTACATGATCATGGTGCGCGCCTTCCGCGACACGCCGGCGGTCTGGGCAGGCGCGGTCTCGGCCCTGCTGTTGTTCATACTCGGCTGGTTCGTCACCGACCCGCTTGCCGTCTCGGCAAGGGATGCCGTGCTGCTCGTTGCCTTCGGCTCGAGCTTTGCGCTCTCCTCGATCCTGTGGACGGAAGGCGCGCGGCTCATCCCGGCGGCTGAATCCGGCCTGCTCGGCTCTGCCGAAGTGCCGTTCGCGATCCTGTTTGCGTTCCTTTTCCTGGCCGAGATACCGCCCATGGCCAGCATGATCGGCGGCGCGATCGTGCTTTGCGCGGTCTTTGCCCATGCCGGCCGCGACTGGCTGTCGGCAAAGCCGCAACAAGCGCCAGGGCCGTTGTGAAAGCCGAGCCAAAAAAAATTTGCGCAGTCACGGAACCATCATCCCGTTCAGGCATTGTTGAGCCGACGGACCACCCCCCGAGTCCCCCCAAACCCCTCGGTCCGTCCTACTCCAAGCCGACCGCAAGGTCGGCTTTTTCTTTGGCCCGCGCGGGACGACAGGCGGCCGTCAGCCAAAAAGTCCTGGCACAGCCAGGCCGGTGCCGAGCAGTGCGGCCAGATCCCGCGCCGGGTTCTCGGCATCGGCGCGCAGCCGGATGGCGAATTCGGCAACGGGCACGGGCGGCAGGTCGAACGTGCGCGGTGCTTCGACGATGCCGGAATGGGCAAAGCGCGCGGTGCGCAGCGTCAGCGCAATGCCGGCCTTGACCGCCGTGCGCAGGCCGGCCAAGCTCGCGCTGCTGGCCGCGATGCGATAGCGCCGGCCGGCCGAATCGAGCGCCGAGATCGCCGCTTCGCGGAAGCCGCAATGCGGATCGAGCAGCGCAAGCGGCAATTCGTCCTGTCGCGCAGCCAGCCCTTTTTGCGAACAGAGCCACATCATCGGCTCGCGCAACATGCCGATTTCGTCCGGCGTCGCCGCCTGCCGCATAACGACCGCCAGATCCAGGCTACCGCCCTGAAGGGCTTGCGCCAGCTCGGCGGAGCGGCCGACGCGCAGCTCGATCCTGACACGCGGATGGCTTTCGGCGAAAGCACGCAATAGATCGGGCAAGCCGCTGTCGGCGAAATCCTGCGTCGTGCCGATCGCGATGCGTCCGTCGGCCTTTGCGCCCTTCAGGCCGAGCCAGGCTTCACGATGCGCTGCAAGGATACGCCGGGCATGGCCGACAAGCTCCTCACCGGTCGGCGTCAGGCTGCGGCCCCTGCCCTGCGGTGCCAGCAGCGGTTCGTCGACAGCCTCTTCCAGCCGCTGCATCTGCGCCGTCACAGCCGACGGTGAACGGCCGACGATAGAGGCCGCCTGCGCCAGCGAGCCGCCGTCGGCGAAGGCGAGGAATGTCCTCAAGAGGTCGGGATCGAGCGTTTTCATAATTCGATATTATCGAAGTATTCTCTGAAAACAATTCGATTTTCATGTTTCCTGGTTGGTGACAGAGTTGCGTCATCGGCTGACTGAGGCCGCCAGAACCAAGGAGAAGGACAATGCCCATCATCAACGTCAGCGTCACCGGGAAGCCCGACGCGACGCTGTCCGCCAGGATCGCCAAGGAGGCGACCGAACTCACCGCCACGCACCTTCGCAAGGATCCGACCATAACGGCGGTTGCCGTCTCTTATCTCGATCCGTAGCACTGGTTCGCCGGCGGCACGTCGCTGGCCGAGCATGGGACCAATACGTTCTGGCTCGACATCAAGGTGGTCGACAGCACCAACACCAAGCTCGAGTTGGAAGCCTATCTCAAGGCGATCTTCGCCGCCTTCGGGCGCCTGCTCGGGTCCGTGCACGAAGAAAGCTACGCCTTCGTCCACGAAGTGCCGGCCGCCGCCTACGGTTTTGGCGGCAAAACGCAGGAATTCCGCTTCATCAGCGGGAGACTGAAGGCGGCGTAAAGGATGCCGCTTTTGCCTTCCCTTCGTGAGAGGCGGCAAGAGGCCCTTGCGCATTGACCTTGCCCGCACATCGTCTAGGTTCTTGCCGAAGCGGCCGCAGAGCCGAGGTGCAAGGAACGTTGGGAGAGACGCGGCATGATCCTGACACTGGCGCTGCTTGCGGGTCTGGTCGTGGCCTGGCTGCTGATCGGGGTAGTGGAAAAGTTCCGCCTCGGCCTGAGCTTTGCCCAGGCGCTGCTCTACGTGCCGTTCAAGCTCGCCTACCGGATCAGCGACAGCCGCATCGCAATCGCGCGCGATGCGGCGGCGCCAGTCATCTATGTCATCTCACATCAGTCGCACTTCGAACCGGCGCTGATGCTGTCGCTGCTGCCTGACGACACGCTGCACATCCTCGACGGAGCCTCGGCCAGGGCGCCATGGCTGGAGCCGTGGCGCGAGCTTGGCCGCACCATCGCCTTCAACGCCGAACACGTCTTCGTCAGCCGCAGGCTGGTGCGCGTGCTGAAGGGCAAGGGCCGGCTTGCCGTCTACCTGCCGGACGCGGTCGAGCCCGACGTCAAGTCGTTCCGGCTGTTTCGCGCTGTCACCCGCATCGCCATGCAGGCCGATGCCCGCATCGTGCCGATCTTCGTCGGCGGCGCCCGCGACCTTCCGGTCTCGTTGACGCCGGCCAGCATCGTGCCCCGGCGCTGGTTCCCGCGCCTGTCGATCAGCGCATTGGAACCAATGACCATCGCCGAGCTGGTGGCGCGCATTCCCGAGCAGGCCTCGAACACCAACGCGCTGTTCGACCGCTTCGCCGAGGCGCGCTTCGCAGCCGCCGATCTCGATCGCGGCCTGTTCTTGGCCATGCGTGATGCCGCAACCAGGGTCGGCGCATCCCATCCGATCATCGAGGACGTCGTCTCGGGCGCGCTCAGCTATCGAAAACTGTTCATCGGCGCGCGCGTGCTGGGCAGGCGTTTCGAGGCGGTGACGGCGCCCGGCGAAGCGGTCGGCCTGCTCCTGCCCAACGCCAATGGCGTGGTGCTGTCCCTGGTCGGGCTGCTCTCGGCCGGTCGGGTGGCCGCGATGATCAACTACACCGCGGGTCCGGCCAGCGTCACCGCCGCCATCCGCACGGCGGTGATCCGCACGGTCGTCTCCTCCCGCGCCTTCATCGAGAAGGCCGACCTCGGCGATATCGTCGCGGCGGTCGAAAAGGGCGGCGCGAAATTTCTCTGGCTGGAGAATACACGCGCAAGCGTGACGGCGCTGGAGAAGCTTACCGCCGCCTTGCTGTGGCGCTGGCCGCTGCAGCGTCAGGACGCAGCCAAACCCGCGGTAATCCTGTTCACCTCCGGTTCGGAAGGCACGCCGAAGGCGGTGGTGCTGTCGCACAAGAATCTTTACGCCAACGCAATGCAGGCGGAAGCCCGTATCACCATCTCGCCGGCCGATATCCTGCTCAACGTATTGCCTGTGTTCCACTCCTTCGGGCTGACGGGCGGCACCATCCTGCCGCTGGTTACAGGCGTAAAGCTGTTCCTCTACCCCTCGCCTCTCCACTACAAGATCATCCCCGAGATCGCCCGTAAGGTGAAGCCGACGGTCATGTTCGGCACCGACACTTTCCTCGCCAATTACGCGCGCACCGCCAAGGACGGCGATTTTTCCAGCCTGCGCTTCGTCGTCGCCGGCGCCGAAGCGGTGAAGCCGGAAACCCGCCGCACCTATCGGGAGCGTTTCCAGGCCGAGATCATCGAAGGCTTTGGGCTGACCGAGGCCGCGCCCGTGGTTGCCGTCAACACCGCCATCCATAGCCGCGACGGCACCGTCGGGCGGCTGCTGCCGGCCATCCGCATGAAGCTCGAACCCGTCGACGGCATCGATGGCGCCGGCCGTCTGTGGCTCGACGGCCCGAATATGATGATGGGCTACATGACCGCCGACCGACCGGGCGAATTGCAGCGGCTCGAGGGTTGGCACGACACCGGCGACATCGTCTCGGTCGACCGCGAGGGCTTCATCACCATTCGCGGCCGGGCCAAGCGTTTCGCCAAGATCGCCGGCGAGATGGTGTCGCTGGGTGCGGTCGAGATGCTGGTGCAGTCGCTGTGGCCGGAAGAGCGCCATGCCGCCGTGGCGGTGCCCGACAAACGGCGCGGCGAGCGCATCGTGCTGGTGACCACCGCCGACGATGCGAGTGCCGAGGAACTGCGCCAATTCGGCAAGAAGGCCGGGGCGGCCGAACTGATGGTGCCCAACGACATCGTCAAGGTGGAAGAGATCCCGGCGCTGGGCTCGGGCAAGACCGACTACGTGTCGGCCCGCAGACTGGCCATCGATCGTCTGGGGCTGAGTGCGGCGGCGTAGGCGAACGGCCTGAAGGGTCGTCTCGCCTAAATCGCAGGCCCGGGCGCAAAGCGCTGGCCTTCAAATGCACCCTCTGTCGCCTTCGGCGACATCCCCGCCTTCAAAGAGGGATAACAGCGTTATCCTATATCCGAAGGCGGCACCTGCTCGCCTTCCAGCCTGGCGCGCTTCGAATAGGCACGCACGCTGAAGGGCAGGAAGAGGAGATAACCGGCGACGGAGGCCGTCAGCGTGTACCAGGGATAGGTCATCAAGAGCAGGATGTAGAGCACGACCCCCAGGATGACCGGCAATACCTTGTCACCCGGCACCTTGACGCTCTTACCCGAATAGACCGGCAAACGGCTGACCAGCAGGAAGGCGACCAGTACGGTGAAGCCGGTGGCGATGAAGGCGGCCGGGCGGCCGGGCTCCAGCCCAAGCCGCAGGAAATACAGATAAAGCGGCAGCATCACCAGCACGGCGCCCGCCGGCGCCGGTACCCCAACGAAATATTCGGTCTGCCATGCCGGCCGCTCGGCCTTTTCCTCGTCAAGAACATTGAAGCGGGCGAGCCGCATGCCGCAGGCGATGGTGAACAAAAGGGCGGCAATCCAGCCCGGCGATCCCGCGCGGTCGAGCAGGAAAGCGTAAAGCACCAGCGCGGGCGCGACGCCGAAATTGACGATGTCGGCCAGCGAATCCATCTGCGCGCCGAATTTCGACGTTGCCTTCAGCATTCGCGCCAACCGGCCGTCTATGCCGTCGAGGAACGCGGCGAGCAGCACCATGACCACCGCGGGCTCGAAGCGGTTCTCGAAAGCGAAGCGGATGCCGGACAAGCCGGCACAGATGGCGAGCACCGTAACCAGATTGGGCAGCACCATGCGCATCGGGATTTCGCGGATGCGCGGGCCGCCGCTGGCATGCGCCTCGAATTTCTTGAACGGCGCGCCCACCGGTCAGGAGATCCGCACGAGAGGCGTGGCGGCGATACCGCCGAATTCCGCCAGCACCGTTTCGCCGGCGACGGCCGTCTGGCCGACGGCCACCCGTGGGGTCGCCGCCTCCGGCAGGAAGACATCGACGCGCGAACCGAAGCGGATCAGGCCGAAACGCTCGCCGATGGCGATCGAGCCGCCGGTCTCGGCCCAGCAGACGATGCGCCGCGCCACGAGGCCGGCGATCTGCACCGCCGCGACGGTGCCGTTGGGGCTGTCGATGACCAGCCCGTTGCGCTCGTTCTCGGTGCTTGCCTTGTCGAGTTCGGCATTGAGGAATTTTCCGGGCCGATGCTCGATGCGGGAAATCTTGCCGCGCACCGGGGCGCGGTTCACGTGGCAGGAAAAGACGTTCATGAACACCGATATCCGGGTCATTTCGGTATTGCCGAGGCCAAGCTCGCGCGGCGGCACGGCCGGGCCGACCGCCGAGATGACGCCGTCGGCGGGGCTCACCACCAGACGGTCGTCGACCGGCGTCACCCGCTCGGGATCGCGGAAGAAATAGGCGCACCAGGCGGTGAGGATGAGCCCGATCCAGAACAGGATCGAGGAGAAATAGCCGAGGAAAAGCGTGCCCGCGCCGAACGCGGCGATGAACGGATAGCCCTCGCGATGGATCGGTACGAACGCGTTCTTGACCGTATCGACAAGGCTCATGGGATGGGGCAGTCCCTGTTTCAGGTCCGGCCTCAATAACCGAAACACCCTCTGCCCGCAACGCGACAATGGGGGGAAGGGCGCGCAGTAGCCTTTTAGAATTGTCGGCCGCCATGTCGGCAAGCCATACGCTCGCCCGTCCTTGACAGGACAGTGCCCCGCGACGCCTTCGGAACGGTGACGTGGGTCACGCAGCCAAGGAGCTAGCCAATGTCATCCGTTGCCGAGAACGCCAAGATTATCGCCAAGGGCCTCGCTTTCGGGGAATCGCCGCGTTGGCATGAGGGACGCCTGTGGCTCTGCAACTGGGGTACCGGAGAGATCGTCGCCGTGAGCGACGAGGGCAAGAGCAGGGTGATGCTCACCGTGCCAGCGGTCCTGCCCTACTCCATCGACTGGCTGCCGGATGGCAGGTTGCTCGTGATTTCAGGCCGCGAAGGCCTGCTGCTAAGGCAGGAGGTGGATGGCAGGCTCGTCACCCATGCCGATCTGCGCGACCTCTCGAAAAGCCCCTGGAACGAGATCGTCGTCGATGGGCGCGGCAATATCTATGTCAATGGCGGCGGCCCGGCGCCGGCACCCGGCCAGCATTTCGGCCCGGGCACGATCGTGCTGATCACGCCGGACGGGACGGCCAGGCAAGTGGCTGAGAATATCGCGTTTGCCAATGGCATGGCTGTGACCCCGGACAACAGGACGCTGATCATTGCCGAATCCCACTCCAACCGGCTGACCGCCTTCGACATAGCCGCCGACGGCACTCTGGCTAATCGGCGGGTGTGGGCCGATCTCGACGGCTATCCCGATGGCATCTGCCTAGATGCCGAAGGGACGGTCTGGTACGCGGATGTTCCCAACAAGCGCTGTGCGCAGGTACGCGAAGGCGGTGAGCTGCTGCAGACCGTGACCGCCGATCGCGGCTGCTTCGCCTGCATGCTGGGCGGTGTCGACGGCAGGACGCTGTTCATCACCGCAGCCGAGTGGCGCGGCTTCGACCACATGTCGAGCGACGCCCGCACTGGTCAGGTGCTGGGCGTCGCTGTTTCCTCGCCTGGCGCGGGATGGCCGTCTTACATTTCGGTCACACGCTGATTGGCGAAAGCGACGGAGATAGCCAACGCCGCTACGACAGCTCCGACGTGCGCCTGCGCACCACCACACCCAGTTCGTCGCTTTCGCGGGCGATGCGCAGACGCTCCTCGGCTTCGGTCGCCTCGCGCTGGCGGTCCCACATCGAGGCATAAAGCCCGTGCTTGCGCATCAGATCGGCATGTGTGCCGCGTTCGGCGATCTGGCCGTCCTTGAGCACGATGATTTCGTCGGCCGTGATCACCGTGGACAGCCGGTGGGCGATGACGATGGTGGTGCGGCCCCGGCTGACCAGGTCAAGCGCGGCCTGGATCTCCTGTTCGGTATGGCTGTCCAGCGCCGAGGTCGCCTCGTCGAGCATCAGGATCGGCGGCGCCTTGAGGATGGTGCGGGCAATCGCCACGCGCTGCTTCTCGCCGCCGGAAAGCTTCAGCCCGCGCTCGCCGACCATCGAGCGGTAACCCTCGGGCAGCCGCTCGATGAAGGGGCCGATCTGGGCGAGTTCGGCCGCCTTGCGCACCTCCTCCTCGCTGGCGCCGATGCGGCCGTAGCGGATGTTGTAGGCGATGGTGTCGTTGAACAGCACGGTGTCCTGAGGCACCATGCCGATCGCCGCGCGCAGGCTCTCCTGCGTCACCTCCCTGACATCCTGGCCGTCGATCAGCACCTGGCCCGACTGGATGTCGTAGAAGCGGAACAGCAGCCGCGAGATGGTCGACTTGCCCGCGCCCGAAGGACCGACGATGGCGACGGTCTTGCCGGCCGGCACCTCGAAGCTGATGCCTTTCAGGATCTTGCGGTTCGGGTCGTAGGAGAAATGCACGTCACGGAATTCGACCTTGCCGGCCTCGATCGCGAGCGGCCTGGCATCAGATTTGTCGACGATCTCCTGCGGCACGTCGAGCAGGTCGAACATCTGCTCGATATCGGTGAGGCCCTGGCGAATCTCGCGGTAGATGAAGCCGATGAAATTGAGCGGCACCGAGAGCTGCATCAGCATGGCGTTGATGAAGACGAAATCACCGACGGTCTGCGTGCCACGTTGCACTTCGAGCGCGGACATGCACATCACGATGACCGTGCCCAGCCCATAGATGACGCCCTGGCCGAAATTCAGCCAGCCGAGCGACGTCCAGATTCTCGTCGCCGACATCTCGTAGCGCGCCATGGAGCGGTCGAAGCGCTCGGCCTCCATGGCCTCGTTGTTGAAATATTTGACCGTCTCGAAATTGAGCAGAGAGTCGATCGCCTTGGTGTTGGCGTCGGTGTCGCTGTCGTTCATGTCGCGGCGGATCGAAATGCGCCAGTCGCTGGCGCGGACCGTGAACCAGACATAGAGCCAGACGGTGACCGCCACCACGGCTACGTATTTCCAGCCATAGGTGTAGGCGAAGATGCCCGTGGTCAGCGCGAATTCGAGGATGGTCGGCGCCGTGTTGAGCATGATGAAGCGCACGATCGTCTCGATGCCCTTGGTGCCGCGCTCGATAATGCGCGACAAGCCGCCGGTGCGCCGTTCGAGATGGAAGCGCAGGGACAACTGGTGCATGTGGACGAAGGTGCGGAAGGCAAGCTGGCGCACCGCGTACTGTCCGACGCGGGCAAACAGCGCGTCGCGCAACTGGTTGAAGCCGAGTTGCACGAGCCGCACCACATTGTAGGCGACAACCAACATGACTGGGGCGAGCAGGAAGGCGGGCAGCGGCGGCGTCGATCTGCCGTCACCGGCCAAGGCGTCGGTCGCCCATTTGAAGAAATAGGGTCCCGCGACCAATGTCAGCTTGGCAACCACCAGCAGAATTGTCGCCCAGGTGACGCGCGCCCGCAGATCGGCACGATCCGCCGGCCACATATAGGGCCAGAGGTTAAGCAGCGTCTTGAAGGTCGGGGAATCGGCGGAGACGGTTTTTTCGGCCACTTTTCTTGCCTTTTGGGTGAGAGGGTCAGCGGCTGGTCGAGCAGGAAACGACGAGCGCGCTCAGCGAAGCCGACACGCCGGCAAGCGCGGCTTGGTCCACCTCGTAGCGCGAGCGCTGGCGGTCAGGCGCGAAGCGCACCAGCCCCGCCTCGACCAGGATCTTCAGATGCTGCGAGACGGTCGACTGGGCGAGATCGAGATGGTCGACAACGTCCCGACAGCAGCAGAAACCGCTGGCGGACAGGCGTTTCAGGATCTCGATGCGCGCAGGGTGCGAGAGCGCGGCGAAGCGGGCCGCGATGGAGTGGCTGTCGGTGGTGCAAGAGGTTGGCGCGCTCGTCGCGCGGTCCGGTTCAGGCAGGGATTCGGTCATCGTTCATCGGCGATAGACGATGAACGATGACGAGGCAAGCTGGCCGGATGGGGAGATTGCAGGCGGAGGGCTGCGAAGGATCGGCTTCGGAACGGCTTGCAGCCGCCCCGCTGACGCTTGCCTACTCCGTCTTCGCCGAATGCGTCGTCATCTGGTCACCCATCGCCTTGAGGTCGGCGGCCTCGCCTTCCTTCGACCGTGGCGGGACCTTGAACACCTGTCCCGGCCAGATGCGGTCGGGATTGCGGATCTGGTCCTGGTTGGCGAGATAGATGGTCGAGTAGCGCATGCCATAGCCGTAAACGCGCCGCGAAATCCGCCACAGCGTGTCGTGACGGCGGATGATCACGGCGCCGTTGGCATGTTCGAGCTTAGGTGAAACAGTCTCGGCCACATCGGAAGGCGGCGTGGCCACTGCATCGGCCGGAGCCGGTTCCGCCGGGTTGGCGGGCGCTTCAGCGGCAGCCGACGGTTCGGCAGACTTTGCATCGGCCGCCTTGGATCCAGCAGGCGCCACGGCGGCGACCGCCTCGCCCGGTTCGCGCTCGAACGGTACGGCGGCGCGGGCCACCACCTTCACCCCGTCGGCATCGAGGCCATCGACACGGATGGTGTAACTGCCGACCGGTACGTCGCGCCTCGCCTCAACCAGGAAATGGCCATTCGGCGATGTCTGCGCTTCGCCAAGCAGGATGTCGTTGGCATAGGCGCGCACCTTGCGGCCCGGGTCGGCGAGGCCGGCGACAAAAATCTTGCTGCCGTCAATCTCGACCGCTTCGACGACGATCTTGGGTTCGGCCACGGATGGCGCGGGCGGCGTTGTCGGCGCCGCAGGAGCAGGCGTTGCTTCGATGGCGGCGGACGCGCCTGGCGCCGGAGCCGCGGCTGCAGGCGCTTCCGGTGTTGTCTGCGGCTGGGGCACGGTCAGCAGTTCGGCCGGCTTGCCCGGTTCCTCGACCATGGCCAGCACCTGACCGCTCGCATTGGCGGGAATGGAGACGACGGCCGTCTGGGCCGAAGCGGTCACCACATCGCCGGCGGTGGAGCGCAAGGCAATCGTATAGTCACCGGGCTTCAGCGGATCATCGAGCACGATGACGAAGGCGCCATCGGGACCAGCGACCGTCGAGCCGATCACGGTCGAACCGTTGAGGATCTCGACCTTTGAATTGGGCGCCGCATTGCCGGCGACGACGATCGAACCATCGCCTTCAACGCGCACCACGTCGAAGGTCGGGGCGATCGGACCCGCGACGGCAGGCGCGGTTGCCTCAGAGGTGGGAGCGGACGGTGCCGCAGCCTGCGGCAGCCGCGCTTCCGTGCCCGGATTGGCCGGCTTCGGCGCCACAGGCGGAGCCTGCGCCGCGACGTCCGCCGGCGGCGTGCGATTGAAATATGGGTCGAGCGCGCCCGACACATAGGCGGTTCCCGCGACCGCAACGGTCCCACCCGCCGCGAACAGAAACGCCTTCAACGGATTGATCGCCATCTACTTCCCTGCCCCTTAGCCACCTAACGCCGGTCTAGCCTGTTTTACCATCACCGACAAGAAAAAGCCCGGACTTCTCGGCCCTTAGGGCTTGACCGCGCTTTCAGACCCAATCACCAATCATCGGCATGAATACGATTCGATCCGTCTGCGTGTATTGCGGCTCGTCTCCGGGCCGTGATGAAACCTATGTCAAGGCTGGTCACCTGCTCGGGCGATCGCTTGCGCGCTCCGGCCTCAGGCTGATCTATGGCGGCGGCACCAAAGGCATCATGGGCGCCGTCGCTGAAGGCGCGCTCAAGGCCGGCGGCAAGGTCACCGGCATCATTCCCCGCTTCCTGATCAACAGGGAAGCAACCGAAACCGCGCTAGACCGGCTCGACGAGCTCGTGATCACCGAAAACATGCACGAGCGCAAACATAAGATGTTCGAGAAATCCGACGCCTTTGTGGCGCTGCCGGGCGGCATCGGCACAGTCGAGGAGATCGTCGAGGTCATGACCTGGGCGCAACTTGGCCATCACCGCAAGCCGATCGTCTTCGGCAATGTCGGCGGATTCTGGGATCCGATGCTGGCGCTTATCGACCATATGGCAACCGAAGGCTTCATTCACACCGCACAGCGGGTCAAGCCGCTGGTCGTCAATGACCCCGAGGCAATCGTCGCCGCCATCATGGTGGCAGGCTCCTCGGTCGATGCGCCGACGGAGGGCGTGCAGTCGGTGATAGACAAGATGTAAGGCTGTAGCTGAAGACAGAACCTACTGCCCTACTGCCCTACTGCCCTACTGCCCTACTGCCCTACTGCCCTACTGCCCTACTGCCCTACTGCCGGCCAGCCGCAGATCATCGATTACCGCCCGCCGATCCTGGCGCCGCCAGGCGAGATGGATCGAGACCTTGCGCTCAAACCATGGCAGGTCCCGAAACAGGATCCCGGGCGGCGCGGCGATGCGCAGGCTCGACTGGACGGTGGCAAGGCCGAGGCCGGCGCTGACAAGGCCGAGCGAGGTCAACGGGTCCGCCGTCTCATAGGCGATATCGGGCAGGAAACCCGCCTTGGCGCAGGCGGCCAGGAACTGGCCGCGATTGGTGTCGTCGGGCTGGCGCACGACGGTGATCCAGACGCGGCCGTCGAGATGGTGCGGCTGGATATCGGCCACTTCGGCGAGCGGATCGCCTTCGGGCATCGCCAGCGCCAGCGGCTCGTGGCGCAGCGGCATGCTGGCGACATCGGGATCGTCCGCGGCGGGCGGCGAATAGACCAGGCCCAGATCCAGCGACCGCTGCCGCAGCTCCTCGATCTGCGCCGCCGAGCGCAGGCTTCTCAACTGGAGATGAAAATCCGGCCGGTCGCGGCGGAATTGGCGCAGCATCGCGGCGACAAGCCCGGCGTGCACGGCGCCTTCGACATAGCCGATGGCAAGACGCCCGACAGACCCGCTGGCAAGGTTTCGACCAAGTTCCTCCAGCCGGCGCGCGTTCGACAGCAGCGCGCGGGCCTCGGCGAGAAAGGCGCGGCCCTCGGCATTGAGATGGACGCGCTGTTTTACCCGTTCGAACAGGGTTACGCCAAGCTGCTGTTCAAGCTGCATGATCTGCCGGCTCAGCGGCGACTGCGAAATATGCAGCAGCTCGGCGGCGCGACCGACATTGCCGGTTTCCGCGACGGCGACGAAATATCGGATCTGGCGCAAGTCGAACATTTTTTGCTCCGCGCGGCATCAAGTCTTCAAAAGTCTCAACTTTAGCCTAATCAGTCTTGGACAGTCTGACCATCCAGCGCGATACCTGCCGTCACCTACCGCTGACAAACAGGAGACCGACATGCAGTTCTTTGCCCTCCTCACCCGCAACACCGAAAAATTCACCGATGCCGATTTCGCGCCGCTGCTGCCCGGCGAGGCCGAGCAGCGGCGCACGCTCTACGCCCAGGGCGCGGTTCGCCAGGTCTGGAACCGTGGCGACATTCCCGGGAGCGGCATGATGTTCGAGGCGGCCAGCGATGCCGACGTGCGCAGTCATCTCGGCAGCTTGCCGCTGGTCAAGGCCGGCATGATGGACATTGCCGCAATCGTGCCGCTGAACCCTTATCCCGGTTTCGGTCCGAAGCGCTAAGTGTGGCAGTCGCAATGCGGTGGCGGCGAAAGGCGCCGCCGCACTGACGCGGCCGCTCGAGAGAGTGTGATCGGCTGTCAAGGAACCGTCACACGAAACCCCGCCGCCCATGCTAGATGTTGCAATCACGCGCCGCCAAGCGGTGCGATGCTCGAAATATGCATCCGGCACTACACCATGGATACTGCTCTCGCCCCGGAAGGCACCGACCTGTCGCCCTACCTGCCAGACGAGCATGGGCTGTTCTTCATCTATCATTTCACCGCCGACGGCCTGCGCACCAAGGATGCCGCCGGCGCGCAATGGACGTGGCGCAGCTACCAGCTTTCCGACATGCGCGCACGCCACGAGATCGCCGCCGAACAGGCCCTGCCGGCGCCAGTGCGCGAGGCCTTCCTGTCCGCCAGCCATGGCTGCCACATCGACCTCGAGGATGACTGGCTCTACGGCGACCTGCCGGACCTGCGTCACGACTATTCGGCGGAAGCCGGCGGGCTTGGCCATTTCCGTTTCGCCCTCAACGACACCATGCTGGTCGGCGCCCGCAAGCAGCCCTTGCAGTCGGTCGACAATATCCGCAAGGCGATCGAGAACGGCTCGCGCAAGTTTCGCTCGCCGGCCGAGCTGATCGAGGCGGTCGTGGGCCAGTCGTTCGACGGCATGGCGGTGGAACTCGCTGCACTTGGCGACAGTCTCGACGGCATCGAGGACCGCATCGTCTGCGACGCATGGCACAATGAGCGGCAGGCGCTCGTCGATGCGCGCCGGCACCTGGTGGTGATTCACCGGCAGATGGCGACCCTGACCAATCTGTTTCGCCATCTCGACCATTCGCACCGCAACGACCTGCCCGATTCGATCAACGACATGGCAGCACGGCTTTCGCACCGCGCGCAGACGCTGCACTATGATGGCGAGCAGTTGCAGGCGCGCGCCAGGCTGTTGCAGGACGAGCTGATGGCCAAGCTGACGACGCAGTCGAACCGGCTGCTCTACGTGCTGTCGGTGATGACCGCGGTGCTGTTGCCAATGACGATCATCTCGGGCCTGTTCGGCATGAATGTCGGCGGCTTGCCGCTGGTCAACACGCCGATAGGCTTCTGGGTGGTGACTGCGGTTTCGATGCTGATCGCCGGAGCGACCTATCTCTTCGTCAGGCGGCTCGGGCAGATGTAGCCCGGCGCGCCGTCGCCAGCATCGACCAGGAATACATGGCCAGCGCCGCCCAGATCAGGGCAAAGGCGACAGCCTGGGTGGTGTCGAACGGCTCTTTGAAGATCAGCACGGCGATCAGGAACACAATGGTCGGCGCAATATATTGCATGATACCTATGGTGGAGAGACGCAAAAGCCTGGCGCCGAATGCGAACAGCAGCAGCGGCACCGCGGTCACCGGCCCGCAACCGGCCAGCAACGCCGCATCGACGCCGTTGCCGGAAACGAAATGGTCCTGTCCGGTGGCGATCAGCCAGGCGATATAACCCAAGGCCGGCACCGACAACAGAAGCACTTCGAGCAGAAAACCCTGGCTGGGGCCGATCGGCAGCGTCTTGCGGAAAAAACCGTAGGCGGCGAAGGAAAAGGCCAGCGCCAGCGATACCCATGGCAACTTGCCAGCCTCGATCGTCAGCACGGCGACCGCGATCGCCGCAAGCACCACGGCCGCGATCTGCAGCCGATCGAGCCGCTCGCCGAGCAGCAGGGCGCCGACCACGACGCTGACCAGGGGATTGATGTAATAGCCAAGGGCGGTTTCTACGGTGCGGTCGACGGCGATCGCCCAGACGTAGACGCCCCAATTGACCGAGATCAGCGCCGCCGTCAGCGCCGCCATGGCGATCGTGCGGGGCGAACGGATTGCCGCCTTGAAATCCGCCGTGCGGCCGGCCCAGACCAGAACCGCGGCGGCGATCGGCACCGACCAGACGATGCGGTGGGCAATCACCTCGGCAAGCGGCAGGTGCGCAACCGCTTTCATGTAGAAAGGCAGCAAACCCCACAAGAAATAGGCACCCAGCGCCAGCAGGAAGCCGCGGCGGGCTTTTGAAACTGCGTCCTGGGTAATTGCTTCAGCGGCCATGGCCCAACGCTATGGCCCAGTAACCTTGGCAAGACCATCGCAAAGTTCTGATGGATCAATGGACTTTCGCTGATGGTTCAAACTTACTCCGCCGCCACCAGACCCGCCATGTCCCGGTTCTTCATCAGCTTGTAGATGATGGAATCCATCAGCGCCTGGAACGAGGCGTCGATGATGTTTTCGGAAACGCCGACCGTCCACCAGCGGGCACCTGTCGCATCATGCGATTCGATCAGAACGCGAGTGATCGCCTCGGTGCCGCCATTGAGGATACGCACCTTGAAGTCGGCGAGTTCCAGATCGGCGATTTCGCCCTGGTATTTGCCGAGATCCTTGCGCAGTGCGATGTCGAGCGCATTGACGGGGCCGTGCCCCTCGGCCACCGACATCTTCTCCTCGCCCTCGACCAGCACCTTGACCACCGCTTCCGACACCGTCTTCAACTGGCCATTGGCATCGAAGCGGCGTTCGATCATGCAACGGAACGAGGTGACGTGGAAGAACTCGGGCAAGCCGTGCAGCATCTTGCGCGCCAGGAGCTCGAAGGAGGCGTCGGCGCCCTCATAGGCATAGCCGGAGGCCTCACGCTCCTTGACCACCGATATCAATGCGTCGAGCCGGTGATCGTCCTTCGGCACATCGATGCCGCGCCGCTTCAGCTCGGCCAGGAAATTGGCCTTGCCGCCCTGGTCGGAAACCATGACGCGGCGGCGGTTGCCAACCGCTTCCGGCGGCACATGCTCGTAGGTCGCAGGTTCCTTGGCGAGCGCCGAAGCGTGGATGCCGGCCTTGGTGGCGAAGGCGGAAGCGCCGACATAGGGCGCCTGCGCCTCCGGAGCGCGGTTCAAGAGTTCGTCGAAGGCGCGCGACAAGCGCGAAATGCCGGTAAGCGCCTCGGCGGAAATCCCCGTCTCGAAACGGTCGGCGAAGGCCGGCTTCAACGCCAGCGTCGGCACGATGGAGATCAGATTGGCGTTGCCGCAGCGTTCGCCAATGCCGTTCAGCGTGCCCTGGATCTGGCGCACGCCCGCTTCGACCGCGGCCAGCGAATTCGCCACCGCCTGACCGGTGTCGTCATGGGCATGGATGCCGAGATGGTCGCCGGGAATGCCCGCGGCGACGACCCTTTCGACGGTTGCGCGTAGTTCCGAGGGCTGCGTGCCGCCATTGGTGTCGCACAGCACCACCCAGCGCGCGCCGGCATCATAAGCGGTCTTGGCGCACGCCAGCGCATAATCCGGATTGGCCTTGAACCCGTCGAAGAAATGCTCGCAATCGACCATCGCCTCCTTCCCCGCGGCAATGGCGGCTTCCACCGAGGCCTTGATGGACTCCAGATTCTCCTCATTGGTGCAGCCGAGCGCCACACGGACATGATAGTCCCAGCTCTTGGCGACAAAGCAGATGGCGTCCGACCGCGACTGGACGAGTGCGGCAAGCCCGGGATCGTTGGAAGCCGACACCCCCGCCCGCTTGGTCATGCCGAAGGCGACGAACTTTGCCTGCGCGGTGCGCTTCTCCCTAAAGAAGGCCGTGTCGGTCGGGTTGGCGCCGGGGTAACCGCCCTCGACATAGTCGAGGCCGAATTCGTCGAGCAGCTTGGCGATGGCGATCTTGTCCTCGACCGAGAAGTCGATACCGGGCGTCTGCTGGCCATCGCGAAGTGTTGTGTCGAAGAGGTAGAGGCGTTGCTTTTTCATCGTCCTGTGGGCGCTTGAACGCCCCCCTCTGGCCTGCCGGACATCTCCCCCTCAAGGGGGGAGATCGGCAGTTCGAATGTCCCGCCATCACCTGCGGCGCTGAAAATTTGCGAAACCCCAGGTGATGGCCAATCTCCCCCCTTGAGGGGGAGATGGCCGGCAGGCCAGAGGGGGGTGAGCGCCGACATCAGTTTTTCCCCACAAACCGATCCGTCGCCCGGATCAGCCGGTCCAATATCCCTGGCTCGGAATAGGCATGGCCGGCACCCTCGATCAGGTGAAAATCCGCCTTCGGCCAGGCCTTGTGCAGCGCCCAGGCGTAGCGTGCCGGGCACGGCATGTCGTAGCGGCCGTGGACGATGGTGCCGGGAATGTCCTTCAACTTCCAGGCATCGCGCAGCAACTGTCCCTCCTCCAGCCAACCGGCATGGACGAAGTAGTGGTTCTCTATGCAGGCGAAGGCGACGGCGTAGTCGTCCTCACCAAACGGTCCGCTGGTCTCCGGCTCGGGCAAAAGCGTGATCGTCTCGCCTTCCCACAGGCTCCAGGCGCGGGCCGCCTCGATCTGCGCGTTTCTGTCGGACCCCACCAGCCGCTTGCGATAGGCGGCCATCAGGTCGCCGCGCTCGGCCTCGGGGATCGGCGCCAGGAAGCGCTCCCACTTGTCGGGAAACATCTCGGAGACGCCGAACTGATAGTACCATTCGAGTTCGGGGCGGGTCACCGTATAGATGCCCCGTACGACGAGCTCACTGACGCGTTGCGGGTGCGTCTCGGCGTAGGCGAGCGCCAGCGTCGAACCCCAGGAACCGCCGAAGACCAGCCATTTGTCGAAGCCGGCCATTTCGCGCAGGCGCTCGATATCGGCGACCAGGTGCCACGTGGTGTTGGCCTCCAGCGAGGCATTCGGCGTCGACTTGCCGCAACCGCGCTGGTCGAACAGGATGACGTCGTAGAGATCGGGATCGAACAGCCGCCGATGCTTTGGCGAGATGGTGCCGCCCGGCCCGCCATGCAGGAATACCGCCGGCTTGGCGCCTTTGGTGCCGGAGCGTTCCCAATAGACCTGGTGGCCGTCGCCGACGTCGAGCATACCGCTCTCGAAAGCTTCGATCTCGGGATAAAGCGTGCGCAGTTCAGAGCTCATAGTTGCAAACCTTTGGACGGCCAGTCCGTCGTTTCATGGTCGGGATGCTGGAAGGAGATGATCTCCTCCTGCCTTGCGTAATAGTCTGGATCCTGGTGGACGGGCTGTTCGAAGATCGTCTCCACCCAAGGCAGCCGCCCGGCGTAATTGACCTGGATCTGCGGCGCCAGGTCGGAGCGATCGTCGAAGGCGCCGATGGCGATCTCCAGGCCGCCGGGCTGGCGGTAGGTCAGCGGCGTGCCGCAGCGGGCGCAGAAACCGCGATCGATGTTGACCGAGGACTGGAAATAGCTCGGCTCCTCACGGGTCCATTCGACGCCGTCCTTCGGCGCTGTCACCAGGGCGCCGAAAAAGGAACCGAACTGTTTCTGGCACATGCGACAGTGGCAGATGGACGGGCGTCCAAGCTTGCCTTTGATGCGGAAGCGCACGGCGCCGCACTGGCAGCCGCCGGTTCGAATGGTCTCGCTCATGATGTTTTCTCCGGCGGCCATTGCTCGGTGTCGTGGTCGGGATGCTGGTAGGAGACAAGCTCTGCCAGATAGGGGGCCGAACCCATATCCGCCATCGTATCCTCGCCCGGCAATTCTGGAATGGAATCGACGTAAGGCAGCTTTGCCTCGGTGCCCCATTGGATGGTCGGCGCGATATCAGCCGGAGCGTCGAAGGCGGCAATCGCCAGCGCCATGCCGTCCGGCGCCTCGAAAGTCAGCGGCGTTCCGCATTCGGCGCAGAACCCACGCCAGGCAGCGTTCGACGAGCGGAAGCGCTTGGGCTCGCCGCGCGTCCAGTCCACCTTGGCGCCGCGCACCGAGACCAGCGGAAGGTAGAAATTGCCGCTCGCCTTCTGGCACATGCGGCAATGGCAGACCGAGGCATCGCCGAGTGCGCCCTCGACGCGAAAGCGCACGGCGCCGCACTGGCAGCCGCCGGTGTAGATCGGCCGGTTGTCGAGGCTCATGGCAGGTCACTCCGCATCATGGCAGACGGCCTCGACATTGTTGCCGTCGGGATCGAACACGAAGGCGCCATAGTAGTCCGCATGATAGTGCGGGCGCAGGCCCGGCCCGCCATTGTCCTTGCCGCCGGCGGCGAGAGCGGCAGCATGGAAAGCATCAACCTCGGCGCGGCTGCGCGCGGTGAAGGCAACGTGCTGGCGGGCCTTTTGGCCCTCCTTGCCTTCCTGGAGCCAGAACACCGGCCGATCGCGGCCGTAGCCACCGACCTTGGCGCCGCCGGTGTATTCCAGCGGCACCATATGGAGCAGCGAGGCCCCAAGCGGCGCCATCGCCTTGTCATAGAAAGCCTTCGAAGCGTCAAAGTCAGCAACGTCGATGCCGAGATGGTCGATCATGGAACGAACTCCTCCGTTGCTGGTTCCGGCATTTCCGCGCCAGCCAGGCCGGCCGCAATCACGATGTGCTGACAGACATTGTCGATATCCCGGATCACGTCATCATTCCAGAAGCGCAGGGCGGTCCAGCCGCTGGATGTCAAGTAGGCGGTCCGTGCCTCGTCGCGTTCCGCGTGCTCAGCGTCTGCATGCTGGCTGCCGTCGACTTCGACGATGAGGCGATGAGCTGAACAAGCAAAGTCCACGATATAGGGGCCGATCGGCACCTGCCGGCGAAAGCTTAGCCCCATCAGCCGATGAGCGCGAAGTTCATTCCATAGCTTTAATTCGGCGTCGGTCATGACGCGACGCATGGACTTTGCGTTCTTGCGCTGGCGTGCGGGAACGAGGTCGTGCCCCATGGCTAGACAACACCACGCTGAAGATTAGCGAAACCGCTGATAGCCGTCATCAAAGCCTCCGCCAACTTTGAAACGATGCTCTGCAGCGCCCTCACCGCTTCACCTCCCACGTTGTCACACGCGCGCCCGTGACCGGGTCCTTGCCGTCCTTCAGTTGCACGCCTTGCGCCAACAACTCGTCGCGGATGCGGTCGGCTTCGGCCCAGTTCCTGGCGGCGATCAATTCCAGGCGCCTGGCGATCGCCTTGGCGAGCGCGGCTTCGTCGACCTTGGCCGCCCCGACATCGAAACCCAGGAAGGCAAGCGCACCCTTCAGCGAGGCCGCTGCGGCGTTTTCGCCATCGCCGCTGAAGTCGACCGCCTCGCCGGCCAACTGGGTCAAAACCTGGAAGGCGGCGTAGGTGGCGAGATCATCCGACAACGCCTGCACGACCTCGTCCGGCAATTGCCCGACCGCCGGCGCCAGATCGGCCGCGCGTTTCCACTTGCGCAGCGTGTTCTCCGCTTCCTCGAGCTTGCGCACGGAAAAGTCGATCGGTTCGCGATAATGGGTCATCAGCATAGCCAGCCTGAGCACCTCGCCGGGCCATTTGCGGCCGCCGAACGTTTCGGTCTCCAGCAGCTCGTTGATCGAGTAAAAATTGCCGAGGCTCTTCGACATCTTCTGCCCTTCGACCTGCAGGAAGCCGTTGTGCATCCAGATGTTGGCCATCACATCGGTGCCGTGCGCGCAGCGTGACTGGGCGATCTCGTTCTCGTGGTGCGGGAAGATCAGGTCGAGACCGCCGCCATGAATATCGAAGACCTCGCCCAGATAGGCGGCGGACATGGCCGAGCATTCGATGTGCCAGCCCGGCCGGCCCCTGCCCCATGGGCTCTGCCAGCCCGGCTCCTCCGGGGACGACAACTTCCACAGCACGAAGTCGCCAGGATTCTTCTTGTGCGCGTCGACTGCAACGCGAGCACCGGCCTGCTGCTCGTCGAGATTTCGCTTCGACAACTGGCCGTAGTCGGGCATCGAAGCGGTGTCGAACAGCACTTCGCCTGCGGCAACATAGGCATGGCCGCGTTTGATCAGGCTTTGAATCAAGGTGATCATGTCTGCCTTGCCGTCGGCACGGGGCTCGACGAACTCGGTGGCGCGCGGCTCGACTGTTGGCTCCAGGCAGCCGAGCGTCGCAACGTCCTTGTGGAATTGGCCCGCGGTCTTCTCCGTCACCCGCCTTATCGCCTCGTTAAGCGACAGTCTGCCGGCTGATATCTCGCTGCCGAAATCGCGCAGTGCGCGTGCATTGATCTTGTCGTCGACATCCGTGATGTTGCGCACATAGGTGACGTGCGTCTCGCCATAGAGATGGCGCAGCAGCCGGAACAGCACGTCGAAGACGATTACGGGCCTGGCATTGCCGATATGGGCGAAGTCGTAGACGGTCGGACCGCAGACATACATGCGCACGTTCAGCGCGTCGATCGGGACGAAATCCTGCTTCGCGCGCGTCAGCGTGTTGTAGAGGCGCAGGCCCTTCGGTGCGTCAGACATTTCATGCCTTTCCGGTTCAGAACTTTTGCCTGGATGAAGCCAGCTCCGCGCCGAGGCGCAAAACGGACTCCAGCCTGCTGGCCGGGGCGTTTGTCCAATCTAGGGGAAGATGAGGCGAAAACGTCCGGACCAGCCCGAAGCTAGCCAATAATGCAAATGCCACAAATGGCGAAAGACGTTTTCATAGGCGGCTTTATCGCCTTGGCCAGTGTTGCCGTCAAGTCGCTTATCCCGAGAAAAACGACGCCAGAACTGGCAAATGCGTCGCCCGATCACACGGAATCAGCCACTGAAACATTTTATTAAACATGTCGGCACAGTCATGAAACATACGCCGGCTAGATCAACCTGCGTCACGATTTGGTCGGATTCGGCCGCCAAACGCAGACACGGAAACGTTATCTGGGAAGAGACACATGCCTCGAAGCAAGCAGGAAGCCAACCGCGCCAAGCAACCAGCGCTGGCAAACCATTATCGCGCAATCGGCCCGGCCGCGATCGTCGCCGCCCTGCTCCACACTGCGAAGAAGAAAAAGCCGGTGCAGAAAATCGTATCGCCCCGCGCTGCCTGAAGCAGTGCGCGATCGGCCCAAGGGTCGGAACGAGGCGCCAAACCGCACCTCGAACAGAGTTCCTGCTAAAACAGCGTCATCTGACTGTCGTCCGCGCCGGGTTTCCGGCGCTTGACCTTCTCGGGCTCGGGCCCGATCTCCCCCTTCTCCTGAATCTCCGGCCCGGTGTTGGCGACCTTGTTGACGAGGTCGGAGACCGGAATCGCTTCGAAGAAGTCGCGTTGCGCCGGCCGCAACAGGTCGGCGACGTCGCGCGGCTCAAGTCCGCGGCAATCGAGCCAGCGGGTGAAGTCTTCAGGTGCGATCACCACGGGCATGCGGTCATGGATATGCGCGATGTCGGCATTGGCCTCGACCGTCAGAATGGCGCCGGTGTCCAACTCCGAGCCGCCCGGTTCCGCATAGGTTTCAACCAGCCCGGCAAAGGCGACCAACTCGCCATGCCGCGGCCTGATCCAGTAAGGCTGCCCCTTCCTGCCGCCCGCCTCTCCGGGCCGCGCCTGGCGCCATTCGTAAAAACCTGATGCCGGCACCAGCGCCCGGCGATGGCGCATGGCGGCTTTGAACGAGGCCTTTTCGATCACGCCTTCGGAGCGTGCGTTGAACAGCAGCGGAAATTCGCCGACATCCTTTACCCAGGCGGGGATCAGGCCCCAGCGCACCAGCATCGGCCGGCGGTCCGGCAGGTTGGAACCCGGCGCCCGCGGCGGGCCTGAGATCGCCATCAGCACCGGCTGCGTCGGCGCTATATTGTAGCGCGTAGGAAACTGCTCCACCTCCGCCAGCCCGAGGAAAGCGGCTGTCTGGTCCGGTGTCGCGGTCAAGGCAAAACGTCCGCACATGTCTATTGGTCCTGATGTCCGGTTTCGAAAGTGGCGATGGAACAGTTGCACTGCAACCGTTAAAGCTGTCCGGCGTCGGCCGGTCCACAACAGGCTGCCGTAAATCAGGGCGATCGGATATCCATGGACGAAGTGCGAAAAGTCATTCCCGCGGTCTCGGTCGCCGTTGTGCGCGGCGACGCCGTGCTTCTGGTCAAGCGGGCGCGACAACCCTCGCAAGGGTTCTATGCATTCCCGGGCGGCAAGGTCGAAGCCGGTGAGACGCTGGAACAGGCGGCACGGCGCGAATTGCTGGAGGAGACGCAATTGCAGGCCGAAAACTACCGACGGCTGCGCGAAATCCTCATCGACGGCACGCTCGACGGGCATCCGGTCGATTACCTGCTGACGGTATTCGGTGCGGCCCATGCCGGCGGCGAGGCCGTGGCCAGCGACGACGCCGAGACCGCCGCCTTCTACACGCTGGCCGAAATGGCTGATCTGCCGCTTGCCGGTTCGGTGCTCGCGGTCGCCGAGGAACTGCTCGGACGGCCGTCGCAAACCCCTGAGCGACCCTGAAATCCGGAATTCGCCCGGCACAATCGCCTTGCAGGCGGCAAATTGTTTGGCCAGATTGACTTATGCGTTGCCTTCCTCTCCTTCTCGCGACATGCCTTGCCGTCAGCCCTGTGGCGGCACGACCGGCGTTCAGCGCCGAGGCACCCTTCGAACCGGGGCTGATGCGGCTGGCGGAGGTTCTGGGGTCGCTGCATTTCCTGCGCAATCTGTGCGGCGAAAAGGGCGACCAGTGGCGCGGCGAGATGCAGAAGCTGCTCGAATCGGAGAACCCGGATCCGCAACGGCGCGCCCGCTTCATCGCCAGCTTCAATCGCGGCTACCGCTCATTCGGCGGCACCTACACGCAATGCACCGCGTCGGCGACCGAAGCCATCGGCCGCTACATGAAGGAAGGCGAGACCCTGTCGCGCGACATCGCCTCGCGCTACGGCAACTAGCGCATATCGCCCAAAGTGCCCTCGCAAGAGCGCATCCGGCCTTCATCAACAGATATCCGGTCCATTGGCGACGACTGCGGGCATATCCAGCTTGTGTCGAGAACTGTCATGGTGCAATCCTTTTGTTGCGCTTATGCAACAGCGTTAATGAAACGTTAGCGCGCGGATGTGGAATTAACTCAAACTGAAGGTTTTCACCCCGCAGGCACGCCTAATCGGCTAAGTTTGACCAGGATTGAATGCAGCTTCGCAAGCGCAACCGGCCTCCTGTAAAGAACGATCAAAAAAATGTCGTATTTACAAAGACTTATTTGCGGCTGCGTGTAAACGGAACAGATCAAGCCTGATCCATCGACGGATCGCTGCTTGCAAGGGTGGACATCGCTTATGGAACATGGTGTCAACGACATCGACGCGCTGGTCAGGGAAGAAAAGCGCCTGACCGCGGTGGAGAGCCACAGCGAGGCCTGGGCCGAAGGTCTTTCGGCAGGCATAGAACCCGAGATCATCGCCGAAGCGGCGCTTGAAACCGCGTTCGGCGAAATGCTGCGCGCCAACGGCGAGACATCGGCCCTTGCCCTGCTCGACCGCATGCGTGAAAAGGTCATTGCTGGCGCCTTCGAACCCGAACGGCTGCGGCACTGAACCGACGTCCGGTTCTTTGACGGCAAATGCCGCTCGGGCATCATGCCCGGAAGCAGGGAGAAACGGGCAGTGGATTTTTCGATGTCAGGCAAGCCGCGCGGCTTGGTCCTTTGCATCTGTTTCGCCGCGTGCAGTGCCGCAATTCCCTTGGTTGCGTGTCTGACAAGCAGCCCCGCTTATGCGCTGAGCGAGATCAAGCGCGAAGAATTCCCGTCGCCGGTCCAACCGATGGTGGACGACGACGTGTCGTCGCCGGGAAGCACCGTGCCGATACCCGATCCGGTCGGAACGCCATCTTCGACCAGCCAGCCAACCACTCCGGACAAGGCCGAGCCGGTCACCCCGCCGAACGGCGACGGTGCCACCAACAGGCCGCGCGTCGATCCCGACGCGCCCACGCCGGAGGTCGTCTACGACCTCGGCAAGCTGCCTGAACCGGTGCGGCGCATGCATGACCTGATCATCGAAGCCTGCGAGAGCGGCGACGTCGAAAGACTGAGGCCTTTGATCGGCAAGGGCGACGGCATGACCCAATTGTCACTGACCGACATAGATGGCGACGCCATTACCTTCCTCAAGGGGCTCTCCGGCGACCAGGATGGCCAGGAGATTCTTGCCATACTGGAGGAGGTGCTCAATGCCGGCTATGTCCATGTCGATGCCGGCACGCCACAAGAGCTCTATGTCTGGCCGTATTTCTTCGCTCTACCCCTGGACAAGCTCGACGCCAGGCAACGGGTCGAGCTGTTCAAGATCGTCACCGCGAGTGACTTCGACGACATGAAGCAGTTCGGCGCCTACATCTTCTACCGCGTCGGCATCACGCCCGCTGGGCAATGGACGTTTTTCGTCGCAGGGGATTGAAACTCGGACACGCGAGTGCCTATTCGTGCGGATCGTCTCGGCGAATGCCTGCATCGGGCCATAGGCGGATAGCTTCATCCCGAAGAGCCGAGATCGCCTTTGTGGCCATGTCGGGATTCATTTGCAGGACTTCGGCAGCGTTGCGTAGCTCGTCCTGGTCCTGAAGCTTGTTTGCGACCCAGGCAACCTTGTTCTGGATATCAGGGCCGTAGGCGGTCTGCGCCTTGACGCGAGCCTGCGCCGGGATGCGTCCATAGATGCCAATCAAGATCCCAAGATCGATGGCATCGCGATATGCGGTCGCGCGATCCTGACACCGATCGGCATTGGCCAGCAGCTTCTCGGCAAACATGTCCGCTGCAACGAGGACGGGCACCTTTAGATCATTGTCGACATGACCTTGAAGTTGGATGCGCCCTTCGCGGATCACTTCGAATTTGATCGGTTGGCCCTGCAATCTTACGATTGTCCTCAAACCATACTGATCGATCTGGAAATCTCGGACGGCTTCGACGGGTTCGGGGAAAAATGCCCTGATCCCTCGTTGGACCGCATGGGTCCGCAATTCACGATAACCATCGGCATCGGCACACAGGAAATCAACATCCAGGGATCGTCGGTACTCGCCGAATTTCATGACAATCGCCGTCCCACCCCCAAACCAGCATTTGTTCGCGGTCAGGAGATGGTGGTCCATCAAGCCGAGAGCCTCAGCGATGATCCGGTGTTCGGGCTTCTTGAATTCCTTCATGATTTCCGCTCGCGTATGTTCTTGTGAATATTCCAGTTGCGGAGAAATCAGGAAGGAAACGAAACTTCAGCCAGTGGTCAAAAGAATGCCCTGGCCGAATTTTTCCGCCAGGTTCTGGATAAGCAGCCTTTCAGATGTTGTAAGGCGCTCTTGATCGACAAACCGCCAGTTGCGCTCGTAGATGGCGAAAGCTTCCTCGGCAGGAATCGGGCGCGTTGCATCGCGGCTCCAGACGAGTGCGTGTAGCTCCGGAAACTCAGCGGGGACAATCATTGGCGTGATATCTGTGCGCATAACCACTCAATTTAGTAGATCGTGCCTAAGAAATCCAATGATGTGAAATAGCTACGCGGAGGGCGCTTCGGAGAACTCCACTGCCCTGCCCTGGCCCGGCGTCACGATCTCGCCCTCCCACATGATGCGCTGGCCTCGAATGACAGTGCCGACCGGCCAGCCGGTGACTTCCTTGCCGTCATAAGGCGTCCAGCCGGCCTTCGAGCCGGCTTGTGCATTGGTGATGGTCTCGCGCCGTTTCATGTCGACAATTGTAAAATCGGCATCATAGCCGGCGGCGATACGGCCTTTCCTGGCCATGCCGAAGATGCGCTGCGGGCCGTGGCTTGAAAGATCGACGAAGCGCTGCAAGGTCAGCCTGCCGGCGTTGACGTGGTCAAGCATGATCGGCACCAGCGTCTGCACCCCGGTCATGCCCGAGGGCGATGCCGGATATGGTTTTGCTTTTTCGGCCAATGTGTGCGGGGCATGGTCGGAACCGAGTACGTCGACAATGCCTTGCGCGATTCCGTGCCAGACGCCGTCGCGATGGCGCGGGGCACGGACGGGCGGGTTCATCTGGATCAGCGTGCCGAGCCGTTTGTAGTCGTCCGCCGACAGTGTCAAATGGTGCGGTGTCGCCTCGCAGGTGGCGACATCCTTGTGCTGTTCGAGGAACAATATCTCCTCGGCCGTGGAGATGTGCAGGACGTGGATGCGGGCACGGGCGGCCCGCGCGACGCGCACCAGCCGCTCGGTGCAGCGCAAGGCGGCGATCTCGTCGCGCCAGACCGGATGCGATGAAGGATCGCCCCCGATGCGCTCGCCAAGGCGTTCGCGCAGCCGGAACTCGTCTTCCGAATGGAAAGCGGCGCGGCGGCGGGTGTTCCTGAGGATCGAGGCGACGCCTTCATCGTCCTCGACCAGCAGGTCGCCGGTGGACGAGCCCATGAAAACCTTTATCCCGGCCGCGCCCGGCAGGCGCTCGAGCTCGGCGACATCGTTGGCGTTGTCGCGGGTGCCGCCGACCCAGAAGGCGAAGTCGCAGTGCATACGGCCGGTGCCGCGTCGGACCTTGTCGGCAAGCGTTTCTTCGCTGGTGGTCAATGGATTGGTGTTGGGCATTTCGAACACGGCGGTGACGCCACCGAGCACCGCCGCCCGAGATCCAGTCTCCAGATCCTCCTTGTGCTCCAGTCCCGGCTCGCGGAAATGCACCTGGCTGTCGACGACGCCCGGAAGGATATGCAGGCCCCGGCAGTCGATCGTCTCGCCGGCCGAGGCTTGGCGCAGATCGCCGATGGCGGCGATGCGCCCATTCTTCACGCCGACATCGCGTTGCCCCTCGCCGTCATGGTTGACCATCATGCCGCCTGTCAGGATGAGGTCGTAGGTGTTGGCCATGCTGATCGATCTCTTGCGGGGGGAGTGTCAGCGGCTTACGTAATGGCCAACCGTTTTGCAAGATCAGGCTTTTATTCGCCCCATGCCCTTTGCCCTGCTGAAAGACCGCGCGCTCATCTCCATCTCCGGCCCTGATGCCGAACACTTCCTGCAGAACATCCTGACCACCGACCTCGACGCGCTCGGCGCCGGCGAGGCAAAACCGGGCGCGCTTTTGACACCGCAAGGCAAGATCCTGTTTGACTTCCTGATCTCACGGGCCGGCGAAAACGCGTTCCGCCTCGAATGCCGCGCCGACATCGCTGACGATTTCGTACGCCGGCTGATGCTGTACAAGTTGCGCGCCAAGGTCGAGATTGCCAAATCCGAACAGACGCTTGTCTCCATTGCCTGGGGAAATGAGTCAGCTCCCTCACAAAAGGATTCAACCGTGCTGGCCGACCGGCGCTTTCGCGATGAAAGCGTCACCCGCTCCTATGGCAGCGCTCAAGAGACTGACGACGGTGCCGCATGGCAGGCCTTGCGCATCGCGCATGGCATTGCCGAGAGCGGCACCGACTACCAGCTCGGCGACGCCTTCCCGCATGACGTGCTGCTCGACGAGACCGGTGGCGTCGGCTTCAGGAAAGGCTGCTATGTCGGCCAGGAGGTCGTCTCGCGCATGCAGCATCGTGGCACGGCAAGGCGGCGGGTGCTGATCGTCAGGGCCGAACGGGCCTTGCCTGAGGCCGGCGCCGAATTGACCGTCGACGGGCGATCGGTGGGCACTCTCGGCTCGAATGCCGGCACGATCGGCCTCGGCATCGCCCGTATCGACAGGGTCAAGACAGCGCTCGACGCCGGCCAGCCGATCCTGGCCGGAGACGTGCCGGTTACGGTTGCCATTCCACCTTTCGCCAAATTCAGCTTTCCCCAGGAAGCCGCCGGCACGGAGGAGGCCTGATGGCGGCCGACCGCATCGGTGCGCCGCCACGCGCCTGGCAGCGCATGCTGTCCGGCCGCCGGCTCGACTTGCTCGACCCCTCACCCCTCGATATCGAGATTTCGGACATCGCCCACGGGCTCGCCCGCGTCGCGCGCTGGAACGGCCAGACCCGCGGCGAGCACGCCTTCTCGGTCGCCCAGCATTCGTTGCTGGTGGAAGCGCTGTTTTGCGACCTGATGCCCGATGCGCCGGCGGACGCCCGGCTTGTGGCATTGCTGCACGATGCGCCCGAATATGTAATCGGCGACATGATCTCGCCGTTCAAATCGGTGATGGGCGGCAGTTATAAGGACTGTGAACTGCGCTTGCAGCGCGCCATCCATCTGCGCTTCTCGCTACCGCCGGAACCAGGCGCCGGCCTGCGCAAGGAGATCAAGCGCGCGGACCAGATCGCCGCCTATTTCGAGGCAACGCTGCTCGCCGGCTTTTCGACCGCGGAGGCGACCGAGTTCTTCGGTCGTCCACGCGGCTTCAGTGCCGAGCGCTTCGATTTCACGCCGCGCTCGGTAACCTGGGCACAGAATGCCTTCCTGAAGCGTTTTTCCGCGATCGAGAAGTCGCGGCGCAAGGTTGCTACGGCGGTAGGGTAGAAAACGCTAAATTAACCGGAACAGCCGACAGTGCGGTGTTCGATCACGAGCCGCAGGCACGCCTCATGCCCGTCGTTGACGACAAGGATGGTTCGACCGTCCCTGAACAGGGGGCCGAAGGCGTGGATCGTCGTGATATGGAAGACGAACTGCGCGAACAAAACGAACGCTTTTCGGCCGCCGTCGAGAACATGTCGCATGGTCTTTGCATGTTCGACGCCGACGAGCGCATGATCATCTGCAACGGCAACTATATCAACATCTTCTGCCTCGACGCCAACGTGGCGCAGCCGGGCATCCATTTCATCGACATCCTGCGGCACAGCGTCGATGTCGGCATCGCCTCGCAAAGCGCCGAAGAACTTTACGCCATCCGCAAGCCCTATATCGATGGAGCGAAACCCTCGACCTATGAGGAGGCGCTCTCTGATGGACGCATCATCAGCATCTCGCACCGGCCATTGGCATCGGGCGGCTGGGTTTCGATCTACGAAGACATCACCGAGCAGCGGCGCGCCGAACAGGATCTCAAGGAACAGCATCGCCGCTTCGACGCGGCGCTCGAGAACATGTCGCAGGGCCTGCTGATGTATGACGCCGGCGGCAGGCTGATCGTACGCAATCAGCGCATCCTGGAGCTTTATGGTGTGACCGAGATGGATCTGCCGCTCGGCATGACTCACCGCGAACTCCTCGAACGGCTGGTGCGCCTTGGGGTCTATGCGCCCATAGATGTCGAGGACGAAGTTTCGAGGACCGAGGCTCGCGTGCTGGCCGGCCAGACGCGGTCGACCCCCCGCCGGCTCGCCGACGGACGAACGCTGATGGTTGCCCGCCGGCCGATGAGCGGCGGCGGCTGGGTCGCCACTTTCGATGACGTGACCGAGAGCAGGCTTGCCGAGGAGCGCATGACCCATCTTGCGCATCACGACGTGCTGACCGGGTTGCCCAATCGCTCGGTGTTTCGCGACCGGCTCGACCGGGCACTGGAGGATGCGGCCGCGGGACCGCTGGCAATCTTCTCGCTCGACCTCGACCGCTTCAAGGTCGTCAACGATACGCTGGGACATCCGGCTGGCGACCGGCTGCTGAAAGGCGTGGCCGCAAGACTGCTGCGCTGCGTGGACAACGACGCAGATATCGTCGCCCGTTTTGGCGGCGACGAGTTCGTGATCGTCCAATTCAACGTCGAGGGCCTGGCGAGCGCGGAAAAACTGGCGAAACGCATTGTCGAGGCCATCGCCAAACCATTTCATGACAAGAGCCGGGACATGCATGTTGGCGTCAGCGTTGGCATCGCGCTTTCTCCCGGCGATGGCAGGGACGCCGATACATTGCTGACAAACGCCGACATGGCGCTCTACCGGGCAAAAAGCGAAGGGCGCAACCTGTACCGTTTCTTCGAGCCCGGCATGGATGCCACGGTGCGCGCGCGCCGGGCGCTCGAAGCCGATCTCGATACGGCGCTGCCGAGCCGGGAATTCGATCTCGATTTCCAACCGATCATGGCCATAGCTTCGGGCGAGATTGTCGGCGCCGAGGCCCTGATGCGCTGGCATTCGCCGTCGCGCGGCACTGTGGCGCCGGACGAATTCATTCCGGTCGCCGAGGAAACCGGGCTGATCGTGCCGCTTGGCGAATGGGCGCTGCGAAAGGCCTGTGCGACGGCGGCAGCCTGGCCACCTGGCCTGCGCATTGCGGTCAATGTCTCCGCCGTGCAGCTCAAAAGCGGCGGCTTTGCTCGCAGCGTCATCTCTGCCCTGGCCTTTTCGGGCGTGCCGGCCAGACGACTGGAACTGGAGATCACCGAAACCGTGCTGATGGACGAGAGCAAAGCCGTCCTGAAGACGCTGCGACAGTTGCGTGAACTCGGCATCCGCATCGCGCTCGACGACTTTGGCACCGGCTATTCCTCACTCGGCTATCTCAGGCGCTTTCCCGTCGACAAGATCAAGATCGATCGTTCCTTCATCTCCGACATCGGCAATCTCGATACCGCAGCGATCGTGCGCACCATCATCGGGCTGGGCGCCGAACTGGGCATCACCGTCACCGCCGAAGGCGTGGAAACCGAAGCACAGCTCGACATGCTGCGCCGAAACGGCTGCGTGGAGGCGCAAGGCTATCTGATCGGCGTGCCGTCAAAGGCGGCGGAGATTCAGCACCTGTTGAAATCGAGCGCGGTGCGCAGCCAGACCGGCTGACGCCATAAATCAGCGCAGCGTCTCGATGTATTTTTCATGGAAGCCGATATAACCCGGCTCGACAACCTTCAGATGCCGCTCGATCAGCGCGTGAAACTCCGGCAACCGGTGGAAGGGCACGCCCGGATAGGCGTGATGCTCGGCATGGAAGGGCATGTTCCAGGCAAGCTTGCGCACAGCCCAGTTGGTCAGCGTCGTCCTGGTGTTCTCCAGCATGTTGGCGACGAAGGGGCAGCGGCCATGCTCGGCCAACAGGTAGAGCCGCAGGAACGGCTGGCCGAGCAGCGCGGGAAAGATCCAGACATGGAGCAGCACCTTCGCCTTGAACCACAGCGCGAGCATCAGCACGACGGCGTAGAAGGCAATCATCGCGCGCGCCTCGGCGCGTACCTTCGGACGCCCCTTGGAGGGCACGTAGCTGTCCTGGCAACGTCCCACAGCATTGGCGTAGAGCGTCTTCAAATGCCCCAACCACACTGGAAGTCCGGAAACGTGGACCAGGTACTGCCGCCAGGTTTCCGGCTTCGGGAAAGCCAGTTCCGGATCGCGTTCGGGATCCTGTGTGAAACGGTGATGGGCGAAATGGAAATAGCGGAACCAGTCGGCCGGCAGCGCGATCGCCAGGCTGCAGACACGCGCGACTGCGTCGTTCAGCCATTGCCTTTCGAAAGCCGTGCGATGCACCGTCTCATGCAGCAGCGTGAACAGGAACACGATCAGTATGCCTTGCGGCAGCATCAGCAGCGGCCAGAACGGCACCTTGGCGGCGATCAACGATCCGAGGAGCAGGATCGCGCCGAGGTGGAAAGCGAGCTGAACAAGGCCGGGCCCATCCGACTTGCCGGTTAGCCGGCTGCGCTCCTCATTCGTCAGCGAGGCGATCACGTCACGATGATCCATAGGGGCATTCCGGCTGATTGAATTCATTCGGTCAGCATACCCCAGCAAGAAACCTTTCTAACAACGAGGATTTCTGCAATATAGATAAGCTGAGCTTATCTTTTTGGTCACCGCCATGGTTGCACTGCCATCGTTGCGAGGTCTTCAGGCCTTCGAGGCGGCTGCGCGCACCGGCAGCTTCGCCGCGGCGGCGGAAGAGCTATCGGTCTCGGCCGCCGCAGTCAGCCAGCTCATCCGCATCGTCGAGGAGCAAGTTGGCCGCAAGCTCTTCCACCGCGCCAACCGGCGTGTCGTCCTGAGCGAGGCTGGCGTCGAGATGCTGCCTCGATTGACCATGGCCTTCCAGGAAATCGGCAGCGTCTCGCGCCAGCTTGCAGGCGATGCGTTCCGCCCGCGGCTCGTTGTCTCGGTCCCTCCGTCCATGGCCATGGGCTGGCTTTCCGAGCGCCTTGCCGGCTTCATCGCCATCCACGGTGCCGTCGACATATCTCTCAGGGGCGATGACGACCCGGTGTCGTTCGACCGCGACCTGATCGACGTCAGGCTCTCCTACGGTCCGCACTATCGTGAGCACCCGATCGAGGACATTGTCCAGGACGCGGTCTATCCCGTCTGCGCGCCAAAGCTTGCCAGCGTGCTGAAGGCGGATGGCGGTCCGCTCGCCGGGCTGCCCCTGATCCACACCGACTGGGGACCGACCGGCGCATCCTTTCCCTCATGGCGCAGCTGGTTCGAGGCGGCCGGCATCGCGCCTGGGCGCGGCATTCAGCGCGGCCTATCGGCAAACTCCTCGCGCGCGGCGCTCGACCTCGCCATTTCGGGACTGGGCGTGGCGCTGGCGCAAGGGATCTATTGCGCCGAGGCCGTGGAGGACGGCCGGCTGGTCCGGCCTGTCGCCAAGGCGATTGCGCTGCGCCAGCCCTATTGCCTGACGATTCCGCAGCGGAGCGCAAGAAGGGACGTCGTGGCGGCGTTCCGTGACTGGCTGGTCGATGAATGCCAGCGCGCGGTGGGCTCGCCGGCGCTCCGCTGAGCCGGCAAGCGGCGATGGTCAGAGGTGCCCGCTCAATGCCTCGACCATGTCCTTGTTCGCCGCCACGGGCACGATCTCGAACTCCACCAGATCCGCCCACTCGATCACCCTGCGCTGCAGCAGCGTGACGTCGTCGGTCTCCACCAGCAGGAAACAGCGGCTCATGTCCGCCGCGATCCAGCTATGGTGCACCAGAAGCTCCTCGGGGTTCAGGCGACCGTAATCGCGGAAGCGGCGGTAGATCTCCTTGCGGTCGCAGCCGCGAAAATCCTCGGTCACCAAAAACAGCATCTCTGCCCCAATCGGATAATTATCGGCCCGGCCGCTCCAAACGTTCCAGGAACCATTGCGTCAGCCGTACCCAGACCTCGTCCTTCTCGCCGGAGTCCTCCCAGCCATGATCGAGGTTGGGATTGTCGTTGACCTCGATGACGAAGACGCCGTCCTTGGTCTCCTTGAGGTCGACGCCGTAGAGGCCGTCGCCGATGCAGCGCGCCGCCTTGACTGCCGTCTCGACGACATGGGGCGGCGTCTCCTTCAGCGTGAAGGTCTTGATGCCGCCCTGGTCGGGCTTGCCGCTGGCCTTGTGGTTGACGATCTGCCAGTGCTTCTTGGCCATTAGGTAATGTACGGCAAACAGCGGTTGGCCGCCGAGCACGCCGACACGCCAGTCATATTCGGTCGGGATGAATTTCTGCGCGATCAGAAGATCGGAATCCTCCAGCCATTCGGTGGCGAGTGTCTTCAATTCCTCGAAATTGGCGCATTTCTTGACGCCGCGCGAGAAGGAGGAATCCGGGATTTTCAGCACCAGCGGAAAACCCAGCGTCTGCGCCGCGAGTTCAAGGTCGGAAGTGCCGGCTATCATCACGGTCGGCGGAACCGGCACCTTGTTGTAGGCCATCAGCTCGTTGAGATAGACCTTGTTGGTGCAGCGGATCATCGACAGCGGGTCGTCGATGACCGGCATGCCTTCCTGCTGGGCGCGGCGCGCGAAACGATAGGTATGGTTGGAGATCGAGGTGGTTTCGCGGATGAACAGCGCGTCGTAATTGGCGAGCTTGGCGAGGTCCCTCTTGGTGATCGGCTCGATTTCGACGCCCATCTTTTCGGCGATCCTGGCCCAGTAGCGCAGCGAGGAGATTTCCGAGGGCGGCAATTCCTCATGCGGATCGACCAGCGTGGCGAAAGTGTAGCGCGCCGGCGTGCGGCCCTTGGTGTCGCGCCATTCGCGATTGGTATAGGTGTCCAGGCATTGCAGGAAGAAGCTCTCCTCCTCCTCGGTCATGCGCGCCAGGGGATGAAAGCCGATCTTGCGGATCGAGGCCCATTCGGCACTATCCTTGATGTGGACCTCGAGCGCCGGCGCGCGGAACCAGTCGAACAGGAGCTTGGCGAATCGGTCCCACACCTTGGACGGGCCAATGCCGAAGAAGATGCAGACCTTCGCCGGAAAAGCGCCGCCAAGATCCTTACGGCACTTGTTGAGCGCCAGTTCCAGTTCGGGCAGCGCATGTTCGTAAAGCTTGCGCTCCGACAGATCGATCATGGTTTCGACGGTCGGGATGACCTTGTGGCCGCGCGAACCCGCCAGCAGAGAGGCATAATAGCCGCGGCTCTGGTAGCCGTAATTGTTCGACAGGTTGATGACTTTGGGACGCTGGCCGCGAAACAGCGCCGGATGCGCGAGATAGTCGCGGTTCGTGATAATCTTGTGCGGTGTCGCCACCTGGTCGAGATCGCTCTGCCGGCCAGTTAAGATAACCCAGGTCATTGTTATCAGCGCTTCCCCAGAGTGATGGCGGCGCGCAGTCCGTCGCGGCCGAACTGCGCCATGTTCATAAAGATGCCGTAAGGCACGGGAATGTTGGCGGCATCAAGGATGGTCTCCTGCCTCTCGTCCTCAACCCAGGGATCGTGGATCAGGATATGGTCGCCGTCGTCGCCGATGGCCAACACCCAGTGCGGCACCTTCTTGCCGAACATCAGGAAGCCGCTGATCAGCACCAGCACCAATTTTCCTTTCGCGATCGCGGCGCGAATGTCGTCGATGGTGAATGAACGGTAATTCACCGGGATGCCGTAAAGTTCCGCGCGTCGGCGAAAGTCGACCTGGGCCAGTTCCATCACCCGGCGCTTGTCCGCGCTGCGCACCGACTGGAGGAACAACGCGCCGTAGAAAGACACGTAAATCTCGGCCGCAAGGCCGCTCTCATAGCCGGCGACCGCAAGGCCGAACGGCTCGCAGCCACCCGGGCCCGACATCATGAAGACGGTCGTCGCTTCGCGCCAAAGACGAATTTCCCTGACCGGGTCCGGTACGAAGTCGTGATCGAAATTGCCCATGGCCATCATCAGGCAGCAGGGACCGCAAGTGAATTCGCAGGTCTGCTGGTAGAACGGCACGCTGGTGGCGGCCGGAAGTTCGCCGCGCAAAGTCTTCTCGTAGCGCAGCGCCGTGGCGCCGTCCTCGTAGTAATCGGGTTCGCGACCGATCTTGCGGTAGCCGGCCCGCTCGTAGATGCTGATGGCGCGGGCATTATCCTCCCGCACTTCTAGGCGCAGCATCATGCGGTCGTGTTCGAAGGCCGCCTCCTCCGCCGCCGTTAGCAACCGGCGGCCGATGCCGAGGGCGCCAAAAAAGGGACTGGTGGCGATCGAATAAAGGCGCGCCACGCCGCTGCCCTTGCGAAACAGCACAATCGCATAACCGGCGACGCGGCCATCTCTTTCGGCGACCAGCGTCTCGGCGGTCTCGCGCTCGATGAACTGTCGGAAGGAGCGACGGGAAATGCGGTCGCTGGAGAAAACAGCTTTCTCGATGGCGGCGAGATCATCGACGTCAGTCGCGCGGGCCGTGCGGATCTCGGCAGGCATGCGAGCTTGGAAAACCTCGATTGGGTTGTGATGAAGGCCCTATTCGAAACGTCCAGACACCAGCCCAGAACGGCAGCGCCCATCCAGCGCTATCGCACCTCGATTAGGGCCGAATTGTGACAGATTCGGCGCCAGCCCGGGAGGACAAAGGCTTTGAACCAGGTCACCGTTTTCGAGTAGGCGGCGGCGCCAAAAAACGATGCTGTTCAACTCGCCAGGCCGGCCAGAAGCTGGCTGTAGGCGCTCTTGGCCACGATGGCCAATTGCTCGCGCGGCACTGAGCCGACGACAGCGCAGCCATAGCCCTTGTCCAGCCAGTAGACGGCCTGCGGGCCGGCTTGCGCCGAAGCGTAGGTCCCCCTGGCGTTCTCCACCGATTCGGCCGTTACAAAGAGCGATATGCGCTCGCCCTTGTCGTCTTCATAGAGCAGCATTGCCGCCTTGCTCTCGCCAGCCGGCAGCAACCTGCCACCGACCAGTTGGAACCCGCTGCCGGTCAAGTCCGGCGCAACCAGCTTCAATCCGACCCGGTTGGACAGCCAGGTCAGCAGATGATCCTTGTCGCTTGCCGGCACTTCCACCGCATGCCGCTTCTCGGCGGCATAGATGACATGCGCGGCGATCGCCTGCTCGGCCAACTGATCCTCGGCCTGATCTTCCCGGCCAATACCGTCGCTGCCGGCAAAGTAGCCGCCAAGCCCGCCCGCGGCCAGTAGACCGGCAGCGGCGGCGGCAAGCCACCAGCGCGAGCGTGGCATTGGCGTCCTGGCTGGCGTCTCGCCAAGCACCACCTTGCGCAACCGCACCGGCACCGGCTCGTCGATCACGCCAGCGAAGGCATCTCGCAATGCCGTCCTGTCGGCGATGAAACGGGCGCTTTTCGCCTTCATCTCGGGAGTGGCGTCGAGCCATGCGTCATAGGCGGCGCGCTCATCGGCCGGCAACTCGCCGTCGAGTGCCATGTGGATGTCGCGTTCGGAGAAATCGCGGCGGATCATTTCTAGACGATCCTTATCGAACGGCGGCGTGCCGTGTCGTCCAGCAGTCCGCGCAACTCCTCGCGCCCGCGCGCGATGCGCGACATCAGCGTTCCCGCCGGCACTCCCAGGATGTTGGCGGCCTCGGCATAGGAAAAGCCTTCGATCGCGACCATGACGAGTGCGGCACGGCGGTCGGGGCTGATCGCCTGCAATGCGTCGACGATCTCGCGCGAGGCGATGCTTTCCACCTGCTCGGCCGGCTGTGCAACCGCCTCGCCCGCTTCCAGCGACAGCATCGCGGCTTCGCCGCGCCGGTTCACTTTGCGCATCTGGTCAATGAACAAATGATGCATGATCGTAAACAGCCACCTCCTGGGGCTTTCTCCCGTCTGCCAGTTGTCGAGCCGCATGAGGGCCCGTTCGAGACAGTCCTGGACGAGATCGTCGGCGGCGTCGCGGTCGCGCAACAACGAGCGTGCGTAGCTGCGCAGGCGCGGTATTTCGCCGAGGATTGCTGCCTTCTTTTCGTCCATGACCGCTGGTTTCGGAATTGCCCTATTCATCAGATTGAACGCGCCTTCGCGGCGCGACGCAAGCAGCCAGTGCGAAGCGGTCCACCGCCCCGGTCACCCAAGCAATGATGTAACGATGGAAGCGGCGGGTTTATTCCCGCAATCAATAGGAGGCCAACTACGCCAAATCGGTCTTGAGAAAGTCATTGCCTTTAAAGAGCAACGGAACATCAAGAGCCTTGGCGCAGGCGTAGGAAAAGCAATCACCAAAATTAAGGTCAGCCGGATGACCGACCGCTTTGCCGTACCGGATGCTGGCATCAATGGCGCGCCCCCCGATATCCTCGTTGATGGCTACATTGCGAGCGTCGATCTCAACAATGAACGCATCGACCAGATCGCGCGCCGCAGACAGCATTTCGGGAGTCGGCTTTTTGGCACCGGCATTCACTCGCCCGAGGGCAAGCGTAGCTTCGAGCCGAACAAGCGCTGAAATGTACAGCTGACCGTCGACGTCGGCGATCCGCTTCAGCAATTCCTCCCAACCCGATTCCTTGGCGAGAATTGCAACGACAACCGATGCGTCGACAAACATCAGTCTTCCCACATCTCGTCCATGAATGCCTTGATGTCGAAGGTGGTGTCGGACGGCCCCAACGCCGCTGCTTGCGCTTGAAGAACGGCAATCCTCTCCCGCAGCGGTTTGCGGGCGCGGCTTCGTTCAAGTTCGTGCAAAAGCGCGGTTCGCACGGCTTCCGTTTTGCTCGGCGCATTCGTCTCGCGCTGCAATTTCGTCGCCAGAGCATCTACCTCATCGTCGCGGATATAGAGCGGCATTTGAATATCTCCCGTGGAATATTCATATATTCCATTTTGAATATTCAAACAATGCTAACCCTCAAGTCTCTTTCGCCGCCCTGGTCAAAAGCCGCTGGTAAAACAGGCCGATGCCGATCAGCACGGCGCCAAGGCCGATGAAGGACAGTGCGCGAAGCACACCCTCCAGCTCCGACATGTCGAAGAGGAACACCTTCAGTACGGCGACCGCGATCAATGCGGCCGAGGCGATGCGCAGCACCTGTGATTTCAGCCAGACGCCGGCGGTCAGCAGCGCCACGCCGATGATCAGCCAGAGTGCCGAATAGGTGTAGGTTTCCAACTGGCCAAGGCCGCTCCACAAGCCGATGAACTCGCCCTTGAACAGGCGCCGCACCGACAACGTGGCATAGGCGAAGGCAAGCAGTGCCGCCACCAGCGCCAGCATGGCGGCATACCATTTCGGCCGCTTGTTGCGGGCATAGAGCGCAAGCCCTCCGGCCGCGACCGCCGGCAGCAGATAAGCGAGGAACAACAGGTTGAAGACCGGGATCTGCCCGGTCGACTCGTCGGTGAAAAGCGGGTTCAGCACCAGGAAATGCTGCACGACGATGAAGGCGACCGAAATCACGCCCGCCGCCATGGACCCGTAGCGTAGCACGGAACTTGGCGAGCGCCTGTCGATGGCCACGAGTATGGCGCCGGCGCCGATCGCGATCAGCGTGTAGATGGCCTGTTCGGCAAGTGTGGGCGCATCGCTGTTGAGGACACCGCCATGCATGGCGTGGCGCACCAGCATGGCAAGCGTCAGCAGTGCAAACAGCGCCGCCGAAGCTTCCATGGCCAGGCGCGGCCGGCCGTCGGTGGTGCGGGCCAGTTGCCAGGCGGCGAAAGCGAAGGCGAGCGCCGGCACGCCATAGCCCGGCAGCAGCCAGTTGAAAACCGGGGTCGTCGACAGGAACCCGGCACCGACGACGGTCGGATCGAAGATGACACGTCCAAGCACCGCCGCGACCGCGCCGACCGAAATCCAGCCGAGCACCGGATAGGAACGCCAGCGTGTGGCCAGCGCCGGCACGATTGCGGCCGCACCAAGCAGGATGGTTGTCCAGCCGGAACTGAAGGCCATATGCAGCATCAGCAGGCCTGCGAGCGCGGCTCCGCCGAGCGCGAAGGATACGGCCGCCCTGCCCTGCAACGGCGGTTGCTCGCCGCGCGCGATCCACTCGCCGCCGGCAGCGAAAACCACGACCAGCAGCGCCGCCACGGCGGCGTAGGCAAGATCGCGGTCGAGATTGCCGAACGTGAACCAGAGTGCCTGCAGGACGACCAACGGCACGATGACGCCCCACGCCGCCCATGACGCAGCGCGGAAGTGGGTCGCGGCGGCAAATTTGCGGGCGGCCCAGAAACCGGCGCCGATGAAGACAAGGCCAAGCGCAACACCGATGCGCAAGGTCAGTGCGTTCGATGTAGCCAGGGGCACGGCATCGATGCCCAAGACGTCGCCTGAAAAATCAGAAGCGATCGAAGTCGGCGGGATGATGCCGAGATAGATCAGCACCGTCACCAGTCCCGCCGCATAGAGCAGTGGCAGCGCCGGGGGGCGGTAGAGCGCGACGGCCACCATCGCGGCGAGCACGACGGCTCCCGGCAAGGCATCGCCGGCAGCGACGAAGGCCGGATCGACCGAAAGGCCCAGCGCCGAGAGGGCAACAAACAGGCCCGGCGCGACGGACGGCCAGTCGAAAGCCGTGGCTGATCCGCCTTCGTCGCTGCGGCGGCCGAGCCAGACGAAGGCGAGCACGGCCAGCGTGACGGTGTTCACGAACAGGATCACGGATAAATTCGCGCCCGGCGCATCGGTCATGTATAGGATCGTCCAGATGCCGGTACCGACAAAGGCCGCCGTCATCAGCAACTTCCAATCGCGCATGCGGGCAATGACGCCGCTGGCGGCAAGCACGATCGCCAGATAGCCGAACAGGGCCCAGGGATTGGGCGCCTGAGAGGCAATCAGCATCGGCGTCACCATGGCGCCGACTAGGCCGATACCAGCCAGCGCCTGGCCGTGGACAAGGGCGGCGGCAATCGTCGCTATGCCGATGGCGCCGAGCAGCGTGAAGGCGAGCGCCGGCCCGATAAATCCGTAGATGCCATGTGCGGCATAGACGGCGCCGAACAGGATGAAGGCGCCCGCCGCAGTCAGGATCGCCGGGATGTAGGCGCCTGCGGCGCCTTGCACGGGCACCCTGAAGCCGGTGCGGCGAATGAATTCGCCGGCTGCAATCAGCACAAGGCCGAGCAGCCCGGCCATGGTTAGCCGCACACCGGGGCCGAAAATTCCGGCTTCGATCGTGTAGCGGATGAGAAACAGGCCGCCCAGCGCCAGTGCCAAACCGCCGACCCAGACCGCCCAGCGGGTGCCGAGCGCCGTTTCGATATCGGGTTTGCCGGGCGCTTTCACCGCTGCGACAGGCTCGGCTACCTTGGGCGCCGCCTCGCCTGGTGTCCATGGTCCCGGCTTGACCTCGTCCGTCGCGGCGTCGGTTTCCAGAGCCGGCAGCGCCTGCCCGGTGGCTGCCTCGCTGGCCGTTGGCGAAACGACCACGGCCGCAGCAACAACGGCTTCGGCCGGCTGGCCCTCGGTCGCCGCCGGTTCGGACTGCTTGGCGAGAGGCGGCACGGCGCCGGAAAGGACGAGGCTCCGCAGTGCGCCTAGCTCACGCTCGATCAGTCCGATGCGGCTCTGCTGGCGCGAAATGATGACGAACAGCGCGATGATGGCGACAAGGCCGATCAGGCTTTCAAACATGGCGGCTCCCCCAAACCAGACCAGTTGCTACTGACAATCAAATGTGGCCTGCAAACGACCAACGGCGTCGGATCGGCGGCTGGAAAGATCGAGCATGTTTCGGCGTCGAAAGCCAGCGGCTTGCGCCTATTGGCCCTCGGCATCGGTTGCGAATGGCCGGTTCCCGGAACATTGCCTGCCAAACCCGCAGCCGGTGGCCTATGATACCTTGGCCGCAAAGGGTTCTCCAAGCGATGTCATGAGAATACGCATGCCGCAACGAAGCGCAGGACTGCTGATCTACCGGCGAAACGCCGGGGCCCTCCAGTTCTTGCTCGTCCATCCGGGTGGACCATTCTGGGCAAGAAAAGATGAGGGGGCATGGTCGATCCCCAAAGGGCTCGTCGACGAAGGCGAGGACGAGTTGAAAGCCGCCCGACGTGAGGCGGAAGAAGAACTCGGCGTCGCCATCAACGGCGACTTCCAGCCTGTCGGCAGTTATCGGCAGCCTGGCGGCAAGATCGTGAGTGCGTGGAGCGTCGAGGCCGATGTCGACACCGATGCCATCAGAAGCAACATGTTCACCATGGAGTGGCCGCCAAGGTCGGGATCCATGAAGGCATTTCCCGAAGTTGACCGGGCCGGTTGGTTTTCAGAGTTGGAGGCCGGTCTCAAGATACTCAAAGGCCAGCGCGCGATCCTGGACGATTTCGTGGAACGGCAAAAAGCCGGATAGGCGCCTGCTGTTCTCACCGGTCGTCCAGTGCGTGTTTGGACGATCCTTATCGTGCCGCCAGATTGGCGGCCGGGAAGATCGAGCATGTCTCGGTGCCGAAAGCCAGCAACTTGCCGCCGGCATCCTTCAACGTCGCCTCGGATACCGCCAGCGTGCGACCCTTGTGAATAACCTTGCCCTCACAGACCACCTCTCCGGTCCTGGGCGTGATCGGCCGCGTCAGGTTCACCTTGAATTCCGCCGTCGTATAGGCCTCGCCTTTTGCGAGCAGCGTCTGCACGGCGCAGGCAAGCGCCGAATCGAGCAGTGTCGCCGCCCAGCCGCCATGCACGCCCCCCAACGGGTTCAGGTGGCGCTCGTTCGGCACACCCCGAAACACGGCACGGCCTTCCGAGACTTCGGTCAGCGCGAAGCTGAGCTGGAAGGAAATCGGCGGCGCCGGATATTTGCCATCGATGATGCGCTGCAAAAGTTCCAGGCCGGTGTAGGCAAGCATGTCGGCATGCGGAATGGTGCCGAGGCCGAGCGGCGAGACCCGGCCTGGATAAAGTTCCACTTCGCTCATGTGATGATTTCTCTCGCGGCGGTTTCTCCCGACAGGCCTTTTGTCGTGTGGTGCTTGCGCAGCGCGGCGAGGAAGCCGGAGCGCGCGTCCGGCTGCTCGATGCCGCGCGGCTCGTAGACGTGACGGGTGAAGAAGAAGCCGGTGAGCCGGAAGGCATCCTGGATCGCCGCCGGATCGGCGCGCAGGCCGGAGCCACGCAGGAAGGCCGGCAGCGCCAGCATCTTGTCGCGCCAAGGCGCGCCGGCTTCCCGCGACACCGCTCGGCCCGATTTCGGCGAGACATAGGCAAGATCCTGCCGCGTGCCGGTCGCGGCGCACTGGCTGAGATCGAGACCGAAACCCAGTTCGTCGAGGATCAGGAGCTCGAAACGGGCCACCAGTTCGCCGGCCGCATCGACGTCATCGAGATGCACGATCATCACCGACAGCGCCTCGTAGAGGCCGCCATGGGCGTCGCGCTCGGGCAACAGGCGCAGATGCGCGGCCATGGTCTGCAGGCCATACACGGCGACCGCACTCTCCATCAACCTGGCCGCATTCATCTCGATCGCTTCGGCCTGGAACGTGCCGAGGTGCTCATCAAGGCGCGCCCGCCAAAGCAGGTCGACACGGTTGCCGGGCTGGAGAACAGGCTGCTGCTTGCGCGAGCGCCCGCCACGCACGAGGCCGAGATGGCGGCCATGCGCACGCGTCATCACCTCGAGGATGGCGCTGGTTTCGCCATGCTTGCGGGTGCCGAGAATGATTCCCTCGTCGCGCCATTCCATGCCTGGAGCATTTCACCGATCGGGTGGCGAAATCAAGGTACGGGCTTGGTGCCTGGGCTGGCTCTCGCAAGGGTGCATAAAAAGCCGCCCGCAGCATAGCTGCGGGCGGGTCTGGTGGGGTCAGTCGATCCGTTAGAACGAGCGCTGGAAGCGGAGGATGCCGCCGACGCTGCTCTTCTTGTCGGCCTTGGTCCAGTTGTTGAAGTCGGCGTCGTCGAATTTTCCTGCATTGAGGTAATCGACTTCAGCCGTGATCGTGTAACCGGGCACAATCGTGTATGCGACGTTGGCAGCGACGCCGAGGTTCTTCCAGTCGTCATAGGAGATCTGGGCGTTGAACGAGGTCTTGTCGTTGAACTTGTAGGTGCCGCCACCCCAGATCGCCCAGTTTCCGCCCCACGGCTTGTATTGGGTGCGGCCCGTGCCGAAGTCGTTGATGTTGTCGTTGGTGCCGTAGCCGCCCATGACGAACAGCGTCAATTCTTTGCCGACATTGACGTCCAAGCGAACCTTGCCGGCCACTTCCTCGTAGTTGCTGTCATAGGCGACGACGCCGGTGACCGCACCCCAGTCGCCCTTGTACTTCAAGCCGCCGACGACATGCGGAACATAGCTGTCGATCGTGTTGACGCCGGTACCTTCTTCGAGCGAGACCACGGCCGAGAAGCCGCTGCCAGCGTCGAAATAGTACTGCACGACGTTGGTATCCTTGATACCGTACGGGATGATCGTGTCCTGGATGACGTTGCCGGCATAGCCGATAAACGAATCGTATGCCGTTTCATCCTTACCGACGCGCAGGCCGCCGAGCTGAATCCAGGCGAAGTTGAGGGTCGTCGCCTTGTTGCCGGCCTGCCAGCCAGTGCCGCCAGTCTCATAGTCGCCGCTGCTGTTGCCAAATTGAAAGCGAGTCTCGGTGTAGGTCTTCAACGTACCGAGCTCGGTTTCCTGGCCGGTCCAGGTCTTCAGCGCGAAGCGCATGTTCTTGTAGTAGGTGTCGTGGCTATCGCCGTCCATGTGATCGGCAACGTTGTTGACGCCATCCAGCGTGCCGCTGTCCCCGACGCCTATGTCATAGCGGAGATAGCCGCCGATGCGCAGGCAGGTCTCGGTGCCGGGGATATAGAAGTAGCCGGCGCCGTAGACGTCGCAGATCCTGACGTATTCAGCGGGTTCTGGCTCGGCGACGACGACAGCGTCGGCGGCGCGAGCGCCGGAGACCGCGATCAGTGCCGCGGCTGAGCCGAGAAGAAGGCTCTTGATGTTCATTTTCTGACCTCTCCAGTCAAAGTTAAAAATGGCTTCGGATTTTGGTTGGCGGATATATTTTCCCGCCTCACCACAACGAAAAAGGCCCGCACCGCGTCCCCTTTTCGCGGCGAACATACCCATCAATCTTCCGCCTTCAATGACAATTCCACAAACATTCGGGATTGATGACATAGATTAAATCCGTGTTGCATAAATATCACTGGAGAATTCACTTCAAATTACGGAACCGCACAAGTGGAACATTGTCATATTTCCGTAATAATTCCCTGTATGCTCCAATTTTATGATGATATTCCACGGATACCGATTGTTTGAGAAATTTCGCTTAAATAAATCCACTTCCGTGGTCGTTTCTACCTAACCATTCCCCAGCCACGTGAACCCGAAGCCTATCCCCTCGAAGGAGTCTTTTCAGCGCGTCACGGGCACGCCGCGACGGACCATGGGCCATGGGCCATGGGCCATGGGCCATGGGCCATGGGCCATGATGGGAAGATCAACCCTACGTCAACGGACTCGTCTGCAAGAATCCGCGCTGGCCAACTGAGAAGTCGACCCAAGCGGAGCCTCGGCGTCCCTGGTCGATAGCCGCCAGCCAACGGTTTGGGTCGTTATTACCGGCGCTTGTGGTCGGCCAGCACCGCGTCGATGACGCGCCAGGATTGTTCGATCTCGGCCGAGTTGACGTCTATCTCGCCGGCGGCGGTGATCAGCGCCTTCCATAGTGCCCAGCCGCGGCCGCGCGCCCAGGTCGCGTCGTCGACGCCGAGGCCAGCGCGGAACACTTCACGGCTTTGCCCCTCGAACAACGTCCAGGCAATCGCCAGATCGCATGAGGGATCGCCGACGCCGGAGGTGCCGAAGTCGATCACCGCGCTTAGCCTGCCGTGTTCAACCAGAAGATTGCCCCAGCTGACATCGCCGTGGAACCAGACGGGCGGGCCTTGCCAAGGGGCGGCAAGAGCCGTTTCCCAGACAGCGCTTGCCGCGCCGGCGTCGATACGGGTGTCGAGCGCCGCGATCGCTTGTCTCGTCTCCCCGTCATAGACGTTCAGCGGCCCGCCGCGAAAGAAATTGTGTTGGCCCGGCCCCGGTCCGCCAGCCGGGTCGATCCGCTTCAGCGCAATCAGAAAGCCGGCCAGGTCCGCCGCGAATTCCGACAGGTTGGCGATACGCTCGCGCTTTGCAGTCTCACCTTCGATCCACCTGTAGACGGACCAATGCCACGGATAGCCTTCGGCCGGGGCTCCCATCGCCAGCGGTATAGGGATGGGCAGCGGCAACAGCGGCGCCAGCCTCGGCAGCCAGCGATGTTCCTTCTCCACTTGCAGGAAATAGGCGGCGGCACTGGGCAACCGAACGGTCATCTCGTCGCCGAGACGAAAGCTTCTGTTGTCCCATCCGCCAGGTTCAATCGGCCGAACCGCAAGATCCCTCCAGCGAGGAGATTGCGCCGCGATCAACCGGCTGACCAAAGCTGCGTCGATGTTCGACTTGCTATCCATCCATCCTAGTGCGGAAACTCGAGCCCCATCTCACGGTAGCGTTCGGGATCGTCGCCCCAGTTCTCGCGCACCTTGACGAACAGGAACAGATGCACCTTTTGCTCGAGGATGCCGGCGATTTCCATACGCGCCGCCTGGCCGATGGCGCGGATGGTCTCGCCCTTGTGGCCGAGCACGATCTTCTTCTGGCTGTCGCGTTCGACATAGATGACCTGCTCGATGCGCACCGAGCCGTCCTTCTTCTCTTCCCATTTCTCGGTTTCGATGTGCGAGGAATAGGGCAGTTCCTGATGCAGCCTGAGATAGAGCTTCTCGCGAGTGATCTCGGCGGCGAGCTGGCGCATCGGCAGATCGGAGATCTGGTCTTCCGGATAATACCAGGGCCCCACCGGGAGCGCCTCGGCAAGGTAATCGAGAAGGTCCTTGCAGCCGGAGCCGGTCAGCGCCGAAACCATGAAGGTGCGCTTGAACGGCACTCTTTCGTTCGCTGCTGCCGCCAGCGCCAACAACGCCTCCGGCTTGACGCGGTCGACCTTGTTGAGGATCAGCGCCATCGGCTGGCGCACATCCTTCAGGCGTTCGAGAATGGCGTCGGCATCACCTCTAATGCCACGCTCGGCATCGATCAGGAGCAGCACGATATCGGCATCCTTGGCGCCGCCCCAGGCTGTCGTCACCATTGCCGTGTCGAGACGCCGCTTTGGCTTGAAGATGCCCGGCGTATCGACGAAGACGATCTGCGCGTTGTCGTGCGTGGCGATGCCTCTGACGATGGCACGCGTCGTCTGCACCTTGTGGGTGACGATTGACACCTTGGCGCCGACAAGCTGGTTGACCAGCGTCGACTTGCCGGCATTGGGCGCACCGATCAGCGCTACGAAGCCGGAATGCGTAACGGCCGCAGGCGCGGCCGGAACCGTGTCTTCCGTGGCTGTCATGCCGCGTCTCCCTGATCGATCCAGACACCTTCACGAATCAGAAGGGCGGCGGCGGCGGCCTGCTCGGCCTCGCGTTTGGAGCGGCCGCTGCCGACAGCCGGCTGGAACCCACCAACCATGACACTGACGGTGAACAGCGGATCGTGATCCGGCCCCTCGCGGCTATCGATGCGGTAGACGGGCACGGCGCTTGCCGCCTGATGCGCCCATTCCTGCAACTCGGTCTTGGCGTCGCGTCGGCCGGCACCCGACGCCTGCGAGCGCGGCTGCCAATATTTGTGGATGAAAGCGCGCGCCGCTTCCAGCCCTCCGTCGAGGTAGAGCACGGCGATCAGTGATTCCAGCGCGTCGGCGCGCAGATTGACGCGCTTGCGTCCCTCGAGCCCTTGAACGTCGGATCCGGCGCGGATCAGCTCCGGCAGACCAATATGTTCGGCGATCTCCGACAGCGCCTCGGCATTGACCAGCGCGTTGAACCGCAGCGACAATTCGCCTTCCGCCGCATCGGGAAACGCGGCCAGCAGCATATCGGCCACCACGAGGCCGAGAACCCGGTCGCCCAGGAACTCAAAGCGCTCATAGTCGGTGCCGGCATTGGCGCCGCGGGCGCTGGCATGGGTCAAGGCACGCTGCAGGCGCCGGCGGTCGGCAAAGGCATGGCCCGTGCGCTCCACCAGCGCTTCGGCGAGCGCGTCGGCGGTCAGCCGTCTTGTCGCCGCCATGACCCTAATTAACGAAGTGGAAGAGGCGCGAAGCACGCATAAGCGACGGCCACTTCCAGATTTCGAGCGGGCTCGCCTTGCCGGCGATCGAGAAGAAAACAAGGTTGGCCCGGCCAACCAGGTTTTCGGCCGGAACGTAGCCGACGGAGAATCGGCTGTCGGCGGAGTTGTCCCTGTTGTCGCCCATCATGAAATAGTGACCGGGCGGAACATCGAACTCGCGCGTGTTGTCGCCGATCGAGTTCGGCGACAGATCCAGCGTGTCGTAGCTGACGCCGTTGGGCAGCGTCTCGCGATAGACGTCGATCGGATAATCCTTTTCGGTGATGTCGGGATTGTCGATCTGTCCGGTCTTCACGCGCGGCACGCCGACGCCGTTGATGAACAGCTGGCCGTCCTTCACCTGGATCTTGTCGCCAGGCAGGCCCACCACACGTTTGATATAGTCGACGGACGGGTCTGGCGGGAACTTGAACACAGCCACATCGCCGCGCTTCGGCTCGGAGCCCCAGATGCGGCCCGAGAAGATGTCCGGGCCGAAGGGCAGCGAATAACGGGAATAGCCGTAGGACCATTTGGTGACGAAGAGATAGTCGCCCTCGAGCAGCGTCGGCCGCATCGAACCCGACGGGATGGAAAAGGGTTGGAACAAGAGCGTGCGAATGACCAAGGCAAGCAAGAGCGCCTGGACGATGACGCTGACGGTTTCGCCAAGCCCGCCGGATTTCTTCTGGGGTTTTTCAGCCACGCTCATGTCGTCCTCGATTGTGCGTTGGATGGTATAGAGTCTCGGCGCGCGCTGGGCAACGTCATGCCGGTGGTCAGATGCAATCAATGTGGCGCTTGTTCGACGGGCAACGCTTCGATGATCACAAAGGCTTGAGCAAGCGGAAAATCATCCGTGATGGTGAGATGGATCATCGCCCGATGGCCCTTTGGCAGAATCGCGTTCAGCCGCGCCTCGGCGCCACCGGTCAGTGCCATGGTGGGCGCGCCGCTCGGAAGATTGACGACACCCATGTCGCGCCAGAACACGCCCTGCGCCAGGCCGGTGCCCAGTGCCTTGGCGCAGGCCTCCTTGGCTGCGAAGCGCTTGGCGTAGGAGGCCGCCCGCGCCCGACGGTTTTCGGAGCGGGCTTGCTCGACCTCGGTGTAGATTCTCTGGATAAAGCGCTGGCCATGGCGCTCCAAGGACTTTTCAATGCGTCTGATATCGATCAGATCGCTGCCGATGCCGATGATCATCGCGCGGTGGAACCGATGCTTGCGTTTGGGTGAGACGATTGCTCATGGCGGGCCGCGCGCTCTGCCAGCCGTTTGCGCCGCTGCTCGCGAAAGGCGTTCATGCCCCAGCGCGTGATGGCGTAGAACAGAACCCCAAAGGCCAGTCCAAGCGGTATCGCACCGATCAGCATCGGCTTCAGCACCGGGGCCCACAATTGCGCGAAGGAAAGGTTGTGCAGCATCTCGCCCAGATGTGCTGGCGGGCCGTGCGCCGGCAGGCGGCTGTGCAGGATGAGCTTGCCGGTCTCCCAGGAGGCGCCCCACAGCAGCGGGAACGTCAGTGGATTGCCGAAGAATACGGCGCCAAGTGCGGCCGCCACCAGATTGCCGGCTATGAGCCAGCACAGCACCGCGGCAATGGCGAAATGGAAACCCACCGGAAAGAACGAAGCAAAGACGCCAGCGGCGACGCCGGCCGCCACCGCATGCGGCGTGGCCTTCAGCCGCAGGATGCGCTTGGAGAAGTACTGCAGCGAGCGCGAAAACGACCGGCGCGGCCATAGATAGGTACGCACCCGCTCCAAGAGGCCATCAGGCTCGCGGCGTCGAAAAAGCACTCTATTCCAATTCCTGATCTACCAATACCCGCCGTCCTGCCACCCAAGCCAGGTCACAGCAACTTATCTTGCGCTTCCGGGGCGCAGAAAGGCAACAACGACTTTGATATAGCGACAGGCTGCCTTCGGAACAACGAAACGCTGCCGCGATGGTCTGCCGCAGGGGGTAACAAGATCGCCATTGAGGCGAAACTGAGGAAAAGAAGGACGGCCGGCATGGCCACCATTCGACCAGCGCGCGACGACGAGGCGAAAGAGTTGCCCGATATCGAGCAATCCGCCGGGCTGGCGTTTCGTTCCATACCGGACCTCGCCTGGATCGCCGAAGACGGCAATATGAGCGTCGAGCGGCACCGCGCGCTGACCACGGAGGGCACATGCTGGGTCGCCACGGACAAGCGCGACCGCGCCATCGCCTTCTTGAGCGCCAGCGTTGAGGACGATGCATTGCATATCCTGGAATTCGACGTTCGTTTTGAGTGGCAAGGCTCGGGCATCGGCCGAGCCCTGCTGGAGACCGTCATCGAGGAGTCCAGGCGGCGCGGCCTTGCAACGATCACGCTGACGACATTTCGCGATGTTGCTTGGAACGTGCCGTTCTACCGAAAGTTCGGATTCCGCGTCCTGGAGGATGCGCAGATCGATGCGCGGCTCGCCGGGTGGCTGAGACAGGAAGCCGCGCACGGCATGCCGGTGAGCCGGCGCTGCGCAATGCTGCTCGATCTCGCGCGGATTTAACGGCGGCTATTCCAGATATTCACTGACCTCGATCAGATTGTCGTCGGGATCGCGGAAATAGACAGACATCATGCGGCCGCGTGCGCCGATCCGCTCTACTGGTCCAAGTTCCACCGCCACACGATCGGCTTCGAGACTGGCGAGGAGTTCGCCGAGCGGCCGATCGGTGATCAGGCAGAAATCACCGGCTCCGGGCGTCGGCGACTTCGCCTTCGGCTCGAAGGTGCGGCCGACCTCGTGGACATTGATCTTTTGGTTGCCGAAAGCCAGGGCTGTCGGCAGGCCCGGCGTATCGATGCGCTTAAAGCCCAGAACGCGCTGGTAAAAGGCGCAGGTCGCCTCGAGTGAGGCCACCGTCAGCACGAAATGATCGATACTGATGATCATCCCGCCCCTCTCAGATATTGCGACTGCCCGGCTTGATCGCCGGTATGGCGGCGAGTTCCGGCGGCAGCCGATCGGCCGGATAGGCCGGCACCTCGTACTCGGCGAGGGCGATCAGCGGCACGCCGACATCGGTCTTGCCCGCCGAGCGGTCGATGATGCAGGCCGCCGCCGTGACCTCGGCGCCAAGTTCGCGCAGGCAGTCGATGGTCTCGCGGATAGACAATCCAGTGGTGACGATGTCCTCGACAATGACGACACGCGCGCCGAGCGCGATCTCGAAGCGGCGCAGCCGGAACTCGCCCCCTTCCCGCTCGACCCAGATCGCCGGCACGCCAAGATGGCGCGAAGTCTCGTAGGCCGGGATCAGCCCGCCGATGGCCGGGCCGACGACATAGTCGATTTTACCCGGCACGGCGGCGCGGATCTTTTCGGCCAGCGCCTTGCACAGCCGCTCGGTCTTATCGGCATGCATGAACACGCGCGCCTTCTGCAGGAAGACAGGGCTGCGCAGACCCGACGTCAGGATGAAATGCCCCTCCAGGACAGCACCAGCCTGGCGAAAAATATCCAGCACTTCGTCCGTATTCATCCGTCTATCCCCGTGTAGATCAGCCGAGTTAGCCATTGACACGCCGTGCATCGCTGACGCTCGAATTGTCCTTGAGCTGCGACAGCAGCCGGTTGAGATGCTTCAGATCCCAGACTTCGAGATCGATCAGCATTTCGGTGAAATCGGGCGCGGTGCGCACCATTGACAGCGTATGGATGTTGGCATCGTTCGAGGCAACGACCTGAGCGATGTCGGCGAGCGATCCCGGTGCATTGATGGCGGTGACGGAAACACGCGCGGGGAAGCGTTCCTTGGTGCGCTCGTCGATGTCCCAGCGCACGTCAATCCAGCGCTCGGGCTGGTCGTCGAAAGCCTGCAGCGCCGGCGACTGGATCGGATAGATGGTAATGCCGGTGCCCGGCTGCACGATGCCGACGATGCGGTCGCCAGGCACCGCCCCTTCCGGCGCGAAACGCACCGGCAGGTCACCGCGCACGCCACGGATCGGCACCGCGCCGTCGCGCGGCTGGTCCTTGTCCTTGCGCGCGGCACGGCCCGGGATCTGGAACAGCATGCCGGCGGCGTTGCGGATCTTCGACCAGCCTTCCTCGCGCTGCTTGGGCGCCGCCGGCGTGACGCGCTCGTCCTTGTAATCTGGGAAGACGGCTTTCATGACGTCGGTGGACGCCAATTCGCCGCGGCCGACGGACGCCAGCACGTCCTCGATGTCCTTGCGCGCCAGCCGGTGCAGGACGGGCTTCAGGTTTTCCTTGGTGAAATTCTTGCCGGCCCGCTCGAAAGCCCGTTCGAGAATGCGCGCGCCGAGACCCGAATACTGCTTGCGGATGGCGTTCTTGGTGGCGCGGCGAATGGCGGCGCGCGCCTTGCCAGTGACGACGACGGATTCCCACGCGGCCGGCGGCACCTGCGCCTTGGAGCGGATGATCTCCACCTCGTCGCCATTCTTCAGCTCCGTCATCAGCGGCATGATGCGGCCGTTGACCTTGGCGCCGACGCAGGTGTCGCCGACATCGGTGTGAACCGCATAGGCGAAGTCGATCGGCGTGGCACCTTTCGGCAGCGCGATCAGCATGCCCTTGGGGGTGAAGCAGAACACCTGATCCTGGAACAGTTCCAGCTTGGTGTTCTCGAGAAAATCCTCGGGATTGTCGCCCTCGGCGAGTTGTTCGATCGTGCGCCTCAGCCAGGCATAGGCATTGGTTTCCTTCGAGATCGAATGGGCCGTGCCGTTCGCCTTGCCGCCGGTATCCTTGTAGATCGAATGGGCGGCGACGCCATATTCGGCGATCTTGTTCATCTCGCGGGTGCGGATCTGAAGCTCGACGCGCTGACGCGACGGCCCGACGATGGTGGTGTGGATCGAGCGGTAATCGTTCTGCTTCGGTGTTGAGATGTAGTCCTTGAAACGGCCGGGCACCATCGACCAGGCGGTGTGGATGGCGCCAAGCGCGCGATAGCAGTCCTCGACATTGTCGACGACGACGCGAAAGCCGAAAATGTCGGACAATTGCTCGAAGGAGAGCGCCTTGGCCTCCATCTTGCGGAACACCGACCACGGCTTCTTCTGCCGGCTTTTGACGCCTGCATTGATCGCATGCTTCTCGAACAGCGCCGACAGCGCTTTCTCGATCTCGGACAGCACACCCTTGTTGCGCTCGAAAATCTCGGCGAGCCTGGCGGTGACGGCGCGATAGGCTTCCGGATTGATGTAGCGGAAGGCGATCTCTTCCAGTTCCTCGCGCATGCCCTGCATGCCCATGCGCCCGGCCAGCGGCGCATAAATATCCATCGTCTCCTCGGCGATGCGCAGGCGCTTGGCTTCCGGCACATGGTCGAGGGTGCGCATGTTGTGCAAGCGGTCCGCGAGCTTGACCAGAAGCACGCGCACGTCTTCCGAGATCGCCAGCAGAAGCTTGCGCAGGTTCTCGGCCTGCTCGGCCTTCTTGGAGACGAGGTCGAGTTTCTTCAGCTTGGTCAGGCCCTCGACCAGCTTGCCCATCTCGGGCCCGAACAGTTCGTCGATCTCGGCCCTGGTCGCCGTGGTGTCCTCGATCGTGTCATGCAGCAGGGCAACGGCGATCGTCGCCTCGTCCATGTGCATCTCGGTGAGGATGGCGGCGACTTCGAGCGGATGCGAGAAATAGGGGTCGCCGGAAGCGCGCTTCTGGTGGCCATGCTTCTGCATGGCATAGACATAGGCCTTGTTGAGCAACGCCTCGTTGACGTCAGGCTTGTAGCGCTGGACGCGCTCGACAAGCTCATACTGACGCATCATGGGCGGAATCTCTCGGCGATGAAATGAATCATGCGCCGCACTGCTGCACGGCGCATGTCATAGATAGCCACGAAACTGCCGGGACGGAAGTGCCGGAAGATTGTTCCAGGCGCCTCCGCAAAGCAGTCTTAGTAGTCGTCGCTCTTTTCCGGCGGCACCAGGCCTTCGATGCCGGCCAGCAGGTCTTCCTCGGTCATGCGATCGAAGGCGATGTTGTCCTCCGCATCATCGGTATCGGCGGCCGTGACGGCTGCGCCGGTCTGATCGGCGATCGCCTCGCCATCGGCTTCGGGCTCGTCGACCTCGACATGCTTCTGCAGCGAATGGATCAGGTCTTCCTTGAGGTCGTCGGGCGACAATGTCTCGTCGGCGATCTCGCGCAGTGCGATGACCGGGTTTTTGTCATTGTCGCGCGGGACGGTGATCTGCGCGCCTTGGCTGATCTGACGAGCACGGTGGCCGGCCAGAAGCACCAGCTCGAAGCGGTTGTCGACCTTGTCGATGCAATCTTCAACGGTTACGCGGGCCATGGATTGCCCCTTTCATGCCTGGATTTAATGGAAAACAGGCGCGGTCAATAACCCGAACGCCGCGGAAATACAAGCATTATGGAATGCCGAGGCCGGAGAACGGCCGATCTGTCATTGCTTTGTCGGATTTCCCCCGAAGCCGGTTTCGGTCGAGCTCCGGTGCGCCGGTACCAACCCGGCGATCACAATTGCTTGCAGTGCGGCAACGAACCCTTGGATTGCCACAAAACTGGCGTTATTTCGAAAAGCGTAAGGTCAGCCGGTTTATTGCGAACCCTACTGATAGTCGCATTTCGTTTTGACGGCCGCTTATTTCGAAAAGGAATTTTTCCATGTTCGACCCCCGTGAAAAGATCGCCCTGTTCATCGACGGCGCCAATCTCTACGCCACGTCGCGCGCGCTCGGTTTCGACATCGATTATCGCAAGCTCCTGTCGAGCTTCCAGAAACGCGGCTACCTGCTGCGCGCCTACTATTACACCGCCCTGGTCGAGGATCAGGAATATTCCTCGATCCGGCCGCTGATCGACTGGCTCGACTATAACGGCTTCAAGGTCGTCACCAAGCCGGCCAAGGAATTCACCGACTCGACCGGCCGCCGCAAGATCAAGGGCAACATGGACATCGAATTGACCGTCGATGCGCTGGAACTGGCCGATGTCGTCGACCACTATGTCATCTTCTCCGGGGACGGCGATTTCCGCACGCTGGTCGAGGCGCTGCAGCGGCGCGGGCGCAAGGTGTCGATTGTCTCGACCATGGCCTCGCAGCCGCCGATGATCTCCGACGATCTGCGTCGCCAGGCCGACCATTTCATCGACCTGATGACGTTGAAGAACGAGGTGGGCCGCGATCCCTCCGAAAGGCCGGTGCGCCGACCCGAACCGGCCGAGACGGAAGAGGACGAGTACTGAGGGCGGCTGCGTTGGCCGCACATCTGGCCGCCTCCCCGGAACCCGATCGCGATTGCCCGCTCTGTCCGCGGCTGCACGGTTTCATTGCCGAGTGGCGGCAACGCGAGCCATCGTGGTTCAACGCGCCGGTTCCGACCTTCCTGCCGCCCGAAGGCGACGATTCGGTCCGGCTGCTGATCGTCGGGCTTGCGCCCGGCCTGCGCGGAGCGAACCGCACGGGCCGGCCTTTCACGGGCGACTATGCCGGCGACCTGCTCTACGGCACGTTGATCGCGCACGGCTTGGCGCGCGGCGAGTTCAAGGCACGGCCTGACGATGGGTTGGAGCTCGTTGGAACGGCAATCACCAACGCCGTCCGCTGCGTGCCTCCCGAGAACAAGCCTGTGGGCGCCGAGATCGCCACCTGCCGGACTTTCCTTGTGCCGACGATCGCACGGTTTCCCAATTTGCGGGCCGTACTGACACTTGGTTCGATCGCGCACCAGTCGACCGTGCGGGCACTGGGCCAGCGCGTCGCCGCCTATCCCTTCAAGCATGGCGGGCGGCAGGAGGCCGGGGGCATCACGCTGTTTTCCAGCTATCACTGCTCGCGCTACAACACCAACACCGGCGTGCTGACCGAAGCGATGTTCGTCAGCGTTTTCAGGGAAATTGCGGCGTTCCTGGATTCGTAGGGTCTGGAATTGGCTTACAACGCCGGCGCGAACAATGCGGACAGTTTCTCCTGACCTCCTTGCAGGACGTTCAGGTCGACGTCACCGACGATGCCCTCGACGCGGCCCCTGTTGTGGTACTGCCAGTAGACCCAATCGTCGCGACCCGGCTCGAGCAGCAGTGAGCGAAGCCAGAGCGGACGGGCGGCGATCTGTCCTGCATAGGCCGTTGCTGCATCGTCGGTCAGATAGATGATGGCTTTCTTGCCAAAGGCGGCTTCAACGGGACCGAGGAAGGCCTGGAGTTCGGTGTCGAGTTGTTCGGGCGAAGGACGCTGCGGGCAATTGCCGCCGAACTCGATGTCGACAACCGGCGGCAGCAAAGGCTGGTCGTGCGGCACCACGGCGATGAAATTCTTCGCCTGGTCGGCGCCCGGCCGGCAGAAGGTGAAAAAGTGATAGGCGCCGACAGCGAGCCCGGCAGCACGAGCCTCGCGCAGATTGGTGGCAAAGGCATCGTCGACATGATCGCCGCCCTCGGTCGCCTTGATGACTGCAAAGGCGACGTCGGCGGCGGCAACGCGCCGCCAGTCGATCCGGCCCTGATGATGCGAAACGTCGATGCCCCTGACAGGATATTTGCCGCGATCCGGAGAAAACGCATGGAAATAGAAGAAGCCGCCAGCGACCATGAGCATTGCAAAAACCAGGCTGACCGATCCCCAGAGGATGATCCGGTTCTTCAAGACTGTCCCCTCCGGTATTCTGGCTCCTTGGCTAGAACCCTGAAAGCCAAACACTTATCCGCTTGGCTACCGCCTGGTGGCGGTCACCCGCGCTCTTTCAAGAGCCTGCCCTTCTCACGCGACCAGTCGCGCTGCTTTTCCGTCTCGCGCTTGTCATGCAGCTTCTTGCCGCGACCTACGGCGAGCAGCAGCTTGGCCCGGCCCTGGTCGTTGAAATAGATCTTCAGCGGCACCAGGGTCATGCCTTCGCGGTCGACGCTCTGCGACAGCCTGGCCATCTCGCGCTTGTTGAGCAGCAGTTTGCGGCGCCGGCGCGGCTCGTGGTTGAAGCGGTTGGCCTGCAGATATTCCGGTAGATAGGAGTTGATCAGCCAAATCTCGCCGCCCTCGACCGAGGCATAGCTGTCCTGGATGTTGGCCTGGCCCTGGCGCAGCGACTTGACCTCGGTGCCGGTCAGCACCAGGCCGGCCTCGATCGTGTCGAGCACCTCATAGGAAAACCGCGCCTTGCGGTTTTCCGCAACGGTCTTGTTGTTGGGATCGGCTTTTCTGACTTGATTCATAATGCGGAGAGGTGGCGCCTCATCCCTAATTTATCAAGCCGGCGTGCTTCATCGCCGCGTCGATCTTTTCGGCCGTCGATTGTTCGACTGTGACCAGCGGCGAACGCAGCACGTTCTCGACCTTGCCGAGCTTCGAAAGCGCATATTTGGAGCCGGACACGCCGGGTTCGATAAAGATCGCCTTGTGCAGCGGCAGCAAGCGATCCTGCAATTCCAGCGCCTTGGCGCTGTCGCCGGACAGCGTCGCCTCCTGGAATTCGGCACAAAGCCGCGGCGCGACGTTGGCCGTCACCGAGATACAGCCGACACCGCCATGCGCGTTGAAGCCGAGCGCGGATGCATCTTCGCCGGAAAGCTGGATGAAATCCTTGCCGCAGGTCATACGCTGCTCGGAAACCCGTTCGACCTTGCCGGTCGCGTCCTTGACGCCGACGATATTCTTGAAGTCGTGCGCCAGCCGGCCCATCGTCTCCGGCATCATGTCGATGACCGACCGCGGCGGGATGTTGTAGATGATGATCGGCAGCTTGGTTGCCCTGGCGACGGCGGCGAAGTGCTCATAGAGCCCGCGCTGCGTCGGCTTGTTGTAGTAGGGAGTGACGACAAGTGCAGCATCGGCGCCTGCCTGTTCGGCATATTGGACCAAGCCGATCGCTTCCGCGGTGTTGTTGGAGCCAGCGCCGGCGACGACCGGAGCGCGGCCCCTGGCCGCCTCGATGCAGACCTTGACCACCTGACGATGCTCGTCATGCGACAGCGTCGGCGACTCGCCGGTGGTGCCAACGGGAACAAGGCCTGTCGTGCCCTCCGCAAGTTGCCAGTCGACAAAGGCGCGAAAGGCTTTCTCGTCGAAACGCCCGCTCTTTTCGAACGGTGTCACGAGCGCGGTCAGCGAGCCTCTCAGCATGTCGTCCAACTCCTTGGGACTTCTTTGTTCACGCATATCGTTATCCCGAAACCGGTAGCCACTTCTGGGCGATATGCATGGGTATTTTCGTCTCTGGTCTTAATGTCGCGCCTTCTAACCGAAAGCGAGGCGGCGCACCATAGTCTCGACATGGTTGCGCGGCAAGCATTGCCATTCTGCCAGCAAACGCAATTCGAACGGCCTCGATAACCTTTTGTTAACTGGCCCTTCATGACCTAAGTTTACGGTCTGGTCCGGGTCGCGAAGCTTTCGCGCCTGCTGGTGATGTGTAAAGGCTGAACGATGCCGACTAGGCGGCCTCATCTTTTCGCGCTCCTGGGCGCGGTCGTCGCGCTGATGCCGGAGATGGCGATCGGCGGCAGCGTCGACGTGCAGTTGACATCGGCCATCCCGATACCCGGCATGCAAGGCTCGCAAGATGCGGGTCCACGCGATACGGCCCTCTCTGACAGCGTCGTGCAGTTGAAGAGCGGTCTGGACGCACTGGCGGCGGGCGACATTCCCGGTGCCCGCGCCGCGCGCGATGCCCTTCCCGCCCGTTCGCTCGACCAGCACATCCTTGCCTGGGCAATCGCGCTTTATGGCGGCGACAAGGTGCCGAGCGGCGACATCGCGGCCGCAGCGAAGATGTTGCCCAACTGGCCGGGGACAACCGCGCTGCGCAAGAACAGCGAACGCGCACTCTATCGCGAGAACCCCGCCCCCGACATCGTTGTGCAGGCGTTCGACGGCAGCCAGCCGCAGACATTCGAAGGCGTGATGCTTCTTGCCCGCGCCTATATGGCGCTGGGCAAGGCAGAGGCGGCGCGTTCGGTGCTGGTGCCGTTCTGGCGCACCGCGATCCTGGAGGCCAAGGACGAGACAGCGCTGATCAAGGAGTTCGGCGGGCTGATCCCGGCCGCCGATCACCGATTCCGCATGGAGCGCATGTTCTACGCCGACCGGGTCGGCGCGGCGCAGCGCGTCGCCGGCCCGGCGCAAGCGGAGCAACTGGCCACCGCCTGGGCGGCGGCCGACAAGGGCGACAAGAACACCCCCAAGCTGCTCAAGGCGGTACCGCCTTCACAGCGTTCGGCCGGCTATTTCTTCGCGCAAGCCGAATATCTGCGCAAGCAAGACAATATTGCCGACGCCGCCGCCATCGTGATGAAGGCGCCGACGGATCGCGAAGCGCTGGTCGACCCGGATGCCTGGTGGGTGGAGCGCCGGGTACTGTCGCGCGAGCTGGTCGACAAGGGTGACATGAAGGCTGCCTACAAGATCGTCGCCATGCATGCGGCCGAAAGCACCGCGAACGCCGCCGAAGCCGAATTCCATGCCGGCTGGTACGCTCTGCGCGGCCTGAACGATCCCAGGCTTGCGGCAACCCATTTCGCGCGCATCGCCGACCTTGCCCAGGGACCGATGACATTGTCGCGCGCCTATTACTGGCTCGGCCGCGCCGCCGAAGTTGGTGGCCCGGGTAACGCAAAGGATTATTTTGCGCGCGCGGCGGCCTACGGCACGACATTCTACGGCCAGCTCGCCGCCGAGCGCATTGGTCGCCCGGCGCTGAACATCGCCTATCCCACGCCGAGCGCCGCCGATCGCCAGAGTTTCGTCGGCCGCGAAGCCGTCGCCGCCATCAAGCGGTTGCAGGAGGCGGGCTACGACCGCTATGCCGAGACGCTCTATCGTGACCTTGCAGGACAGTTGACCAGCCCGGGCGAACTGGCGCTGTTGGCCGTGCTGGCGGAAAAGCAGGGCAACCACTTCATGTCGCTCAAGATCGGCAAGATCGCCGGCGCGCGTGGCATCGACGTCGGCGCGCTGTCGCATCCTTTGGGGGTCATCCCCGATAGCGCCGATATTTCCGGTTCGGGCAAGGCGCTGGCCTATGCCATCGCCCGCCAGGAAAGCGAATTCAACATCGCCGCCATATCCAGCGCCGGCGCGCGCGGGCTGCTGCAGCTGATGCCGGCAACCGCCAAGCAACTGGCGAAGAAGGCCGGGCTGCAATTCTCTCAGGCACGCCTGACCACCGATGCCGGCTACAATGCGACGCTGGGCTCAGCCTTCCTCGGCCAGCAGCTCGACCGCTTCAACGGCTCCTATGTGCTGACCTTCGCCGGCTACAATGCCGGCCCCAGCCGCGCTGCCCAATGGGTGGCGAAATACGGCGATCCGCGCGGCAAGGACATCGACGCTGTCGTCGACTGGATCGAACGGATTCCTTACACGGAAACAAGAAGTTACGTACAGCGCGTGATGGAGAACTACGAGGTCTACAAAATGCGCATTTCCGGCAAGTATGACATTGTGGGAGATCTTGTGAACGGGCGAAGTTGACGGCTTTCGTTTCCTTGCGAGAGGAGTTGGCCTCGCGCGGATCTACTCGCCTTGGCTGAGTGAAGGGCCTCGCCACCTTCGGCCCGCAAGAGGAGAAGTAACTGCTCCATTTGACCATCCCTTCCCTCGCCTGTAGCAGACGGACCATCCGGCGAGAGCAAGGGGCAGCATTCCAATGGCGAGCGAAGGTTTCTCCGATTTCTTCTACGCGGGACCCAATGGGCTGAAGCTCCATGCCCGGATCTATGGCGACGCAAATTCGCGACATTGGCCAGTCGTCTGTCTGCCCGGGCTCACCCGCAATGCACGCGACTTCCACGAACTCGCGCTCTATTTGGCCGGCAAAGCGGGAAGCCCACGCAAGGTCGTCGCCTTTGACTATCGCGGCCGCGGGCAGTCCGATTATGATCCCGATGTCAGCCGCTACAATGTCGGCGTCGAAGCCGGCGACATTCTTGCCGGACTGGCGGCATTGGGAATCGAGGAAGCCGCCTTCGTCGGCACCTCGCGCGGCGGCCTGATCATTCACGTCCTGGGTGCGCTGCGGCCGGCCATATTGAAAGCGATCGTGCTGAACGATATCGGACCGGTGATCGAGCCGGCCGGCCTTGCCCATATCCAGTCGTATCTCGAACGCAAACCGAAGCCGAAGACCTTCGCCGAAGCAGTGGCAGCCCAGCGCCGCGTTCACGGCCGGGATTTTTCAGCGCTCGCCGATGCGGACTGGGAGCGCATGGTGCTGGCGCTCTACCGCGAAACGGATCAGGGCCTGCTGCCGGATTTCGACCCGAAGCTGGTCGACACGGTTGCAAATCTCGACCTGACGCAGCCGCTGCCGGCGCTGTGGCCGCAATTCGACGCCCTGTCGGCCCTTCCCATGCTCGCCATACGCGGCGCCAATTCGAGTTTGCTGTCGGTGGGCACACAGCGGCAGATGCGGGAGCGCCATCCGGCAATGCAGACGATCACCGTCGAAGGCCAGGGTCACGCCCCTTTTCTCGAAACCGGAACCTTGCCGGGCGACATCGCCGCTTTCCTCGACAGAGCCGAGCGGCTGCCGACTCGCCTTTAAAAACCGTTGCCGGCGAGGCAAACGACAGCAGGGCGACCAAGGTAGGTTCCGAAGCCGGAATAGCATGCCTCGAATAACCCGCAGATCGGGAGATCCACGGAATTGGTTGTCCACAGCGTCTTCAAAGCGTGAACTTATCGGGACTTTGAGGCCTTCTTCATTGCCTTAGCCGGGGTCTTCACGGCAGGCGGTTCGTCTGACGCACCGCGCGCCGCAGCACGAGGCGACGGTTCGGGCGCTGCCTTCATGCTGTCGACGCCGCCAGACCGGGGTACTTCCAGCACGGTGACGCAGCCGTCGAGGTCATTGGTGGCCAGATGCGCATAGCGCATCGTCATCGACAGGGTCTGGTGGCCGAGCCACATCTGCACGCGCCTGATGTCGATACCGCCCTGAACAAGACGCGAGGCGCAGGTATGGCGCAGAATGTGCGGCACCACCTGATCGTCGGCGGCCAGACCGACTTCGGCCTTCGCATCGTTCCAGATGGCACGGTATTGAGCCTGGCTGAATGTGGTGAACGGGCCTTTCGGCCGACGGCCTTCGCCGGGAGGCAGCTTGATCACTTCCTTGACACGCTCGGTCATCGGAATGGTGCGGCTGCGGCCGGACTTGGTGATCCAGAAGGAGACGCGATGCTCCTGGATGTCGTTCCAGATCAGCCCGAGCGCCTCGCCAAGGCGGCAGCCAGTGTCGACCAGGAAGACGGAAAGCCGGTAGGCATCCTCGCTGCGGCTCCTGATGGCAGCAAACAGCCTGGCCTCCTCGTCCCTTTCAAGGAAACGAATCCGTCCCGACCGCTCCTTCTGGCGGCGGAACTCGGGCAGGCTGTGGATATCTCCCATCTTGTAGGCCTTGCGCAGCAGTTTGCTGAGGGCAGCCATCTTCCGATTGATGGTTGCGTTGCTGTTGCCGCGCTGGCGCAAGGTGCCGATAAGGTTGTCCAGGGTACTCTGGTCAAAGGCGCTGAAACGCTCCCCGAGCAGAATCTCGTCTATCTCGCCGATGAACGAGCTGACATTGTATTTATGTCGCCCATCATCCCACAATATATCTCGATATGCTGAAAAAAGATCTCCAACCCTATGCGATTTTACTTCTCGTATCCTATTGTAGGTGTAGTTAAACTTTGAGTTCTGAGAAGAAAACATCGAAAAATGATCGGAGGGCTCGCCCTCTTGAATCGCTTCGGTCGTCATCATTTGCCACACCCCCGAGTGGGATAGATTCAGCCCTATCCGCTTGGGAGCGTCCTTTCAAGAGATTTGAATCACGCAGTTGTGATTTCATCCGCCATCAGCGGATCCCACGAAACCATCCCACGGACTCTATTCAGCTACCGTTACCCCCTGTTCCTTCTGTTTGCCTTGATCCAGTCACGAAACAAAAACAGCCCGGGCGTTGATGCGCCCGGGCTGGATTTCACCTGTATGGAACCAGCCCTTAGAACGAGCGCTGGAAGCGGAGGATACCGCCGATGCTGCTCTTCTTGTCGGCGCCGGTCCAGTTGGAGAAGTCGGCGTCGTCGAACCTGCCTGCATTGAGGTAGTCGACTTCGGCCGTGACCGTGAAGCCCGGGACGACGTCGTAGGCGATGTTCGCCGCGATGCCCAGGTTCTTCCAATCGTCATACGACACCTGTGCGTTGAACGAGGTCTTCTCGTTGAACTTGTAGGTACCGCCGCCCCAGACAGCCCAGTTGCCGCCCCACTGCTTGTAGAAACCGCGACCATGGGCGTCGACAAAATTGCCGGCGTCGTCGTTGAGGTTGTCATCGGTGCCGTAACCGCCCATGACCCACAGCGACAGTGCGTCGTTGACGTTCACGTCCAAGCGAACCTTGCCGGCAACTTCTTCGTAGTTGCTGTCATAAGCGACGACACCGCTGATGGCGCCCCAGCCCTGCGTCCACTTCAGACCGCCGACGACATGCGGAACGTAGCTGTCGATCGTGCCGACAACGCCCGCGCCTTCTTCGAGCGAGACCACGGCCGAGAAGCCGTTGCCAGCGTCGAAGTAGTACTGGACGACGTTGGTGTCGAAATCGCCGTAAGGAACCAGCGTATCCTGGATCACGTTGCCGGCGTAGCCGACGAACGTATCGAAGGCCGATTCGTCCTTACCAACGCGGAGACCACCGAGCTGGATCCAGGCGAAGTTCAGCGAGACGTCCTTGTTATGGGCGGTGTTGAACGGCTCGATTGCGTTGTCGTTGCCGAAGTTGAAGCGGGTCTCGGTGTAGGTCTTCAAGGTGCCGAGCTCGGTTTCCTGGCCGGTCCAGGTCTTCAGCGTGAAGCGGGCATTTTTGTGCCAGGCATCATTTACCGAGCCGTCCTGGTGGTCCGCAGTCTTCGAACCGTTGAACGTGCCGACGTCGCCGCCGCCGATGTCATAACGGATGTAGCCGCCGATGCGCAGGCAGGTCTCGGTGCCGGGGATGTAGAAGTAGCCAGCGCCGTAGACGTCGCAAATCTTGACGTATTCAGCGGGCTCCGGCTCGGCGACGACGACGGCGTCGGCGGCGCGCGCACCGGAAACTGCGATCAGGGCCGCAGCGGAGCCGAGAAGAAGGCTCTTGATGTTCATTTTCTGACCTCCAGTCAAAAGTTAAAAAACGGGTCTGGGTATTCTTTGCTGAAGGACAGCGTTCCCTGCCCCATCCCCACTACCGAAAAAGATGCGCACCGCGCCGCTCCTTCGAAATCGACATTACCCATGAGCAGACGGGGTTCAACCACGATCGTACCGGCGAAAGGGCTGTGCGGCTGCTATCCCCCAGCGTTGTTGCACAAATGACACGATTTGGCCTCACTCAGAAAGCTCTCATTAACCTTCGGCCCGCCCCAGCCCCTTGTTTACGGGCGAATCCGGCGATCGGCTGACGGAATCATGGCGAGGCCTTGAGCCGCCAGCCAGGGAATCGCCGCAGAACCGCCGCATCGCGGAAGGCCGCAGGCCGGTGCGTTCTTATTTTTCCGTATAATGGCTTCTTTTTCCGAGATATTGGCTGGGGCTTGTTGATTGTGCCGGCGCTTTTCTTTATCCAGCGGCGCAACGGAGAGGTGGCCGAGTGGTCGAAGGCGCTCCCCTGCTAAGGGAGTAGAGGTCAAAAGCTTCTCGTGGGTTCGAATCCCATCCTCTCCGCCATCCTGCTTCGCTCTTCGAGCTTCGCAGGACAAGCCCAGACCAGACCTCAGCGCGAAGCAGGATGCCCTCCGAAGCCTCGGCGAAGGAGGGCCGCAAGCTTGCAAAAGCAGGATTGGCAATACCCTCAGCGCGAAGCAGGATGCCCTCCGAAGCCTTGGCAAAGGAGGGCCGGTCGTGTGGTATGTATACCTGCTGGAAAGCAAGACTGCCGACGGTGAGCGTTATGTCGGCATCACGTCCGACTTGAAGCGACGGCTTGCCGAGCACAATGACGGAAAATCCAGTCACACATCCAAGTTCCTGCCATGGCAGATCGTCACCTATGTGGCGTTCTCGAATCAAGCCAAGGCGACTTCATTGAGCGTTATCTCAAATCCGGTTCCGGGCACGCCTTCGCCAGCAAACGTCTGTGGTGAATGCCCCTTCCTTGTGAAAAAACCCAGGGATTCCCGGAAAAACGCAGCAATACCAATTGTTTGCTGCAAAAACACGCACCACCAAAACGGTTGTTTCGTTCGATTCTGACTGGAGGTCAGAAAATGAACATCAAGAGCCTTCTTCTCGGCTCCGCTGCGGCCCTGATCGCAGTTTCCGGTGCGCGCGCCGCCGACGCCGTCGTCGTCGCCGAGCCGGAGCCCGCTGAATACGTCAAGATTTGCGACGTCTACGGCGCTGGCTACTTCTACATCCCCGGCACCGAGACCTGCCTGCGCGTCGGCGGCTATGTCCGTTACGACATCGGCGTGGGCGACACCGGCTCGTTCGACGGTGCGAAGGCTGCCGATCACCAGGATGGCGACGACCACAACACCTACTACAAGAACACGCGCTTCACGCTGAAGACCTGGACCGGCCAGGAAACCGAACTCGGCACGTTGAAGACCTACACCGAGACCCGCTTCAACTTCGGCGACGACAATGCCTTCGACGAGCCGATCAACGCCGCCCACAACCGGGACGTCTCGCTGAACTTCGCCTGGATCCAGCTCGGTGGTCTCCGGGTTGGTAAGGACGAATCGGCCTTCGATACGTTCGTCGGCTACGCCGGCAACGTGATCCAGGATACGCTGGTTCCTTACGGCGATTTCGACACCAACGTCGTCCAGTACTACTTCGACGCGGGCAATGGCTTCTCGGCCGTGGTCTCGCTCGAAGAAGGCACCGGTACCGACACGATCGACAGCTATGTTCCGCATGTCGTCGGCGGCGTGAAGTATACGCAGGGTTGGGGCGCCATCACCGGCGTCGTCGCTTATGACAGCAATTACGAGGAAGTCGCCGGCAAGGTTCGCTTGGACGTCAATGTCAGCGACGCACTGTCGCTGTTCATCATGGGCGGCTACGGCACCGATGACAACCTCAACGACGACGCCGGCAATTTTGTCGAAGCCCATGGTCGCGGCTTCTACAAGGCGTGGGGCGGCAACTGGGCAGTCTGGGGCGGCGGCACCTACAAGTTCAACGAGAAGACCTCGTTCAACCTTCAGGTGTCTGCTGACGACTGGAAGAACGTCGGCGTTGCGGCGAACGTTGCTTATGACGTCGTTCCCGGCTTCACCGTCACGGCCGAAGTCGACTACCTCCATGCCGGCCGGTTTGACGATGCTGGCTTCGTCAACCCATCGTTTACGCCTGCCGATAAGAAGAACAGCGTCGGCGGCATGCTCCGCTTCCAGCGCTCGTTCTAACAGCTATCGCTTCGAATATAGAAACCCGGCGGGCAACCGCCGGGTTTTTTCATTGGGAGTTTCGACTGCGCGATTCCGCAGCGGACGATGATTGCTCTGGGATGCATCAGGTGTTTGGATCAGGCGGGCGGCAACGATTGCTCATTGCGCGCAACTTGCACCCGCCTACTGACCGCGCTAGCAAGAAGCCCCTTCCCTCACGCGAGCTTTTGCCATGCGTCTGCGCCCTCCCCTTATGCCGCTCGTTGCAGCGCTTCCGTCGACCGTGCCGTTTGTCGGCCCCGAAGCGCAGGAGCGCGAGCGCGGGCGTGCATTCCGCGCCCGCATCGGCGCCAATGAGAGCAGCTTCGGACCCTCGCCGCGCGTCATCGCCCGGATGGCCGAGATCGCGCGCGACATGTGGATGTATTGCGATCCGGACAATCACGACCTGAAGGTGGCCGCGGCAGCGCATCATAATCTCAAGGTCGAGAACGTCGTGGTCGGCGAAGGCATCGATGGCCTGCTTGGTCTGGTGGCGCGCATGTATGTTGCGCCTGGCGATGCGGTGGTCACCTCGCTCGGCGCCTATCCCACCTTCAACTTCCACATTGCCGGTGTCGGCGGAAGGCTTGTCACCGTGCCCTATGCGAACGACCACGAGGATTTGGAAGGGCTGCTGGCTGCGGCCGCCAGGGAGAAAGCGCCGCTGGTCTATCTGTCCAATCCGGACAACCCCATGGGGAGCTGGTGGGAAGCGGCCGAGCTGACGCGCTTCATCGAAGCGCTGCCGGAAACCACCATGCTCGTGCTCGATGAAGCCTATGGAGAATTGGGGCCGGCCTCCGCACTGCCGCCCATCGACGTCTCGCGGCCGAACGTCATCCGCATGCGCACCTTTTCGAAAGCTTACGGGCTTGCCGGCATACGCTGCGGCTATGCGGTCGCCGAGGCCCAGGTGATCAGCGATTTCGAGAAGATCCGCAACCACTACGGCGTCAGCCGCATGGCGCAGGTGGCGGGCGTCGAGGCGCTCGCCGACCAGGATTATCTGGATTCAGTGGTGGCGCGGGTGGCGGCAGGGCGCCGGCGCATCGCGCAGATAGCCGAACAGAACGGGCTGACGCCCCTGCCGTCGGCGACCAATTTCGTCACCATCGATTGCTGCCGCGACGGCGCTTTCGCGCTGAAGATCCTGCAAGGCCTGTTGTCGCGCGACGTCTTCATCCGCAAGCCGATGGCGCCGGGGCTCGATCGTTGCATCCGCGTCAGCGTCGGACTGGACCACGAGCTTGACATTTTTGCCGAGGAACTGCCCGGCGCACTGGCCGCCGCCCGTGGAAACTAAACGAGCGTTGCCATCGCGGCGACACTTGCCGGCCGGTTAGAGATCGAGCTCCCAGTTCTGGCCGGTGAGTTCCTTGCCGAAACTGTGATGGCGCTCCTGTGAAACCAGTCTGAACCCGGCGCGCTCATAAATCGCGCGGGCGGCGACCAGAATGTCATTCGTCCACAGAACGAGCTTGATGTAGCCGCAGGCGCGCGCCTGGTTCACGCATTCCGCAACCAGGCGCTTGCCGATGCCCAACCCGCGCGCCGCAGCCTCGACATGCAGCAGCCGCAGTTTCGCGACCTCGTCGTCCTGGTGAACCAGAAACACCGCGCCAAGCGGGAGGCCGGCGCGTTCGGCGATCCAGCAGAAATCGCGCCCTGGCTTGAAATTGCGGATGAAGTCGGCTCCGATTTCGGCAACCAAGGCTTCGAACTCGATGCTCCAGCCATATTCCTCGGCATAGAGCTGGGCCTGACGCTGAACCACCCAGCCAATGTCGCCGACGCGATGCGGACGCAACGTCACGACGGGGGGCGCCGCCTGGCCTTCAGCCGCCGGATCGCCCAGCAGCTCCGCTGCCTTGCGCAAGGCGTCGCCGAGTTCGGCCAAGCTGTGGTCGGGCAGGTTCTCGATAAGCCGGGAAGTGTCGCGGTCCGCCGCGGCCTGCAGACCGGCAAGGGCGGCCCGCCCCCTTGCCGTCAGCGACAGGATACGCCTTCGCCGGTCGACCGGATCGGTCCGGGTCTCGGTCAGGCCTTCGCCGGCGAATTTTCGCAGGATCCGCGTCAGATAGGCCGCGTCGAGACGCAGTTGCCTGGCGATGTCGGAGGCGGCCGGGCCGACATCGATGTCGAATGTCTCCGAAAGGAAGCCTCGCTCGCCGGCGATTTCCGCCGCCGCCGGGCGATCCCGATGACCAAGCTCGAACAGGACGCGCGCCTCGGTGAGCGTGAACGGGCTCTGCGTCAAGGTCTCGTCGAGAAGGCCGACAGTGCGGGTGTAGAAACGGTTGAAGTGCCTGATATCGGCCACCAAAGCACTGCGTTGGTCCAGCATCTGCGTTCAGCCCTTGGATGATGATAGCCACAGTGTTAGAAATTTAGTGGACTGAGTCAATTAAATTCGAGTTCGACTCGGGCCCCCTCCATCCTCGTTCGACCGGCCTGTTGCATTCCCCGTCGCCTGCGCCAGATTCCAGCAGACGAGCCTCGGGAGAGACGCAATGGCTGACGATCGCAAGGCAGTGCGTGTGCGGGCCCACGGCAAGGTGCAAGGCGTCGGCTACAGGATCTGGGTCCGAAGCCAGGCCGCCAGCCTTGGGCTTGCGGGCTGGGTGCGCAATGAAGCGGATGGCTCGGTGACCGCTGAGATTGCCGGCACAGGCGAAGCCGTCTCGACCATGATCGGCCGGCTTTGGAAAGGACCGCCGGGAGCGTCCGTTTCCGGGGTTGACGTCGAGGATGCGGTATCCAGCAATCCTGTTACCGGCTTCCGGATCGATGCCTGATGCGGCTTCGGCATACCTCTTGAATTAATTGAACGTTCGTTTTATTAATTCGCAACAAGGGAGGCTCTTTTGGCGCGCACGACAGGATCCGATGGCGGGAAGACCGAGGCGGCAGCCCGCGAGGCGGCGGTCAACCTGATCGCGCGGCTCGGCTATGAGGCGATGTCGATGCGCCAGCTGGCATCCGAAGTAGGCGTGCAGGCAGCCGCGCTTTATCGCTATTTCCCGACCAAGGAGGATTTGCTGTTCACGCTGATGCGCGAGCATATGGAAGAGCTGATCGCAGCCTGGAACGCCGCACGGCCCGCCGATGCCGATCCGGCAAGCCGGCTTTCGGCCTATGTCGAGAACCACATCGCCTTCCACATCGCCCGCCGCCATGCGACGCATGTTTCGAACATGGAGCTGCGCAGCCTGTCGCCCGAAAGACTGACCCAGATACTGCGGATGCGCACGGCCTATGAGAAGGAACTGCGCGCCATTCTGCGTGACGGCGCCGAGGCAGGCGTGTTCGTCGTCGAAGACACCGGCCTCACCGCCATGGCGCTGATCCAGATGATGACCGGTGTCATCGTCTGGTTCCGGCCGGGCGAGCGGCTGTCGATCGCAGAAGTCACAGCGACATATCTTTCGATGACGATGCGGCTCGTCGGCGCGACGATCGACACCTACAGCGCCGCACATCCGTTTGGACGCGCAAACGACGCCGTGGGATTTTAGTTTCGCGCATGATCTTTTCCGAAAATCCAAGTCGATTTTCGGGGGTCATGCGGCAGGAGGAACCGGATGTACACGAACACGCTCAGCTTCGGGCATGACGAGGATGTCGAGGCATTGCGCGAGCTGGTGCGGCGCTTCGCCCAGGACAGGATCGCGCCGATCGCGGCGGAAATCGACCGCTCGAACGAATTCCCGGCGCATCTGTGGGCGGAACTCGGCAATCTCGGCCTCCTCGGCATCACCGCCGATCCGGAGTTCGGCGGCAGTGGCATGGGCTATCTCGCGCACGTGATCGCCGTTGAGGAGATATCAAGGGCCTCGGCCTCGGTCGGCCTGTCCTACGGCGCCCACTCCAATCTCTGCGTCAACCAGATCAACCGCTGGGCAACGCCGGCGCAGAAGGAGAAATTCCTGCCGCCGCTTTGCTCGGGCGAGCGCGTCGGCGCGCTGGCCATGTCGGAGCCCGGCGCCGGCTCCGACGTCGTCTCGCTCAGGCTGCGCGCCGAAAAGCGCAACGACCGGTACGTGCTCAACGGCACCAAGATGTGGATCACCAACGGCCCGGACGCCGAGACGCTGGTGGTCTATGCCAAGACCGATCCGGAGCGCCATGCCCGCGGTATCACCGCCTTCATCGTCGAAAAGGCCTTTGCCGGATTTTCGGTCGCGCAAAAGCTCGACAAGCTCGGCATGCGCGGCTCCAACACCGGCGAACTGGTTTTCGATAATGTGGAGGTGCCGTTCGACAACGTGCTGCACGAGGAAGGGTGTGGCGTCGAGGTGCTGATGTCTGGTCTCGACTATGAGCGCACGGTGCTGGCCGGTGGCCCGATCGGCCTGATGGCCGCGTGTCTCGACGTCGCAGTGCCCTATGTGCATGAGCGCAAGCAGTTCGGCCAGGCGATCGGGGAATTCCAGTTGGTGCAAGGCAAGCTCGCCGACATGTACACGACGATGAACGCCGCGCGCGCCTATGTCTACGCGGTCGCCGCCGCCTGCGACCGCGGCCAGACCACCCGCAAGGACGCCGCAGGCTGCATTCTGTTTGCCGCCGAAAAAGCAACGCAGATGACGCTTGACGCACTCCAGCTTCTGGGTGGCAACGGATACATCAACGACTATCCGACCGGCCGGCTGCTACGCGACGCCAAGCTCTACGAAATCGGTGCCGGCACCAGCGAAATCCGGCGATGGCTGATCGGCCGCGAGATCATGGCGGAGGGGGTATAGCATGGCCGTCCTCCGGACCCAGATCTCCCCTTCCTCCGATACCTTCCACACCAATGCCGAACGCATGCGGGCGCTGGTCGGCGATATCGCCGAAAAGGCCGCGAGCGTCGAGCGCGGTGGCTCGGAAGAGGCGCGCGAGCGACACGTCGAGCGCGGCAAGCTGCTGCCGCGCGAGCGGCTGGCGCAATTGCTCGACACCGGGTCGCCCTTTCTCGAGATCGGCCAGTTCGCCGCATGGTCGATGTATGGCGAGGACATTCCCTCCGCCGGCATCATCGCCGGTATCGGGCGCGTCGAAGGCACGGAAGTGATGGTCGTCGTCAATGACGCCACGGTGAAGGGCGGCACCTATTACCCGCTGACGGTGAAGAAGCATCTGCGCGCGCAGGAGATCGCGCTGCAGAACAATCTGCCTTGCGTCTACCTGGTCGACAGCGGCGGCGCCAACCTGCCCAACCAGGACGAGGTGTTTCCCGACCGCGAGCATTTCGGGCGCATATTCTACAACCAGGCCAACATGTCCGCCTCAGGCATCCCGCAGATCGCCTGCGTCATGGGTTCGTGCACGGCGGGCGGCGCCTATGTGCCGGCAATGTCGGACGAGACGATCATGGTGCGCAACCAGGCGACCATCTTCCTCGGCGGTCCCCCGCTGGTGAAGGCCGCCACCGGCGAGGACGTCAGCGCCGAGGATCTCGGCGGCGCCGACGTCCATACACGGCTCTCCGGCGTCGCCGACCACTACGCGCTCGACGACGAGCATGCGCTGGCCATCTGCCGGCGCATCATCAAGAACCTCAATCGGAACAAGACCGTAAGCCTTGCCGTCCAGAAACCGATTCCGCCGCTTCATCCGGCAGATGAGATCTACGGCATCGTGCCGACGGATCTGCGCCAGCCCTATGACGTGCGCGAGGTGATCGCGCGCCTCGTCGACGGTTCGGAGTTCGATGAGTTCAAGCAGAATTACGGCACCACGCTCGTCACCGGCTTTGCCCATCTCCACGGCATGCCGGTCGGCATCATCGCCAACAATGGCGTGCTGTTTTCCGAAAGCGCGCTGAAGGGCGCGCATTTCATCGAACTGTGCTGCCAACGCAAGATTCCACTGGTGTTCCTGCAGAACATCACCGGCTTCATGGTGGGGCGCAAATATGAGGCAGGCGGCATCGCCAAGGACGGCGCCAAGCTGGTGATGGCAGTCGCCACCGCCCGCGTGCCCAAGGTCACCGTGATCATCGGCGGCTCGTTCGGCGCCGGCAACTACGGCATGTGCGGGCGCGCCTACTCGCCCCGCTTCCTGTGGATGTGGCCGAACGCCCGCATTTCGGTGATGGGCGGCGAGCAGGCGGCGACGGTGCTGGCCATGGTCAAGCGCGAGGGTATCGAGCGCAAGGGCGGCGAATGGAGCGCTGAGGAAGAAGCGAAGTTCAGGAAGCCGATCCTGATGAAATACGAGCATGAAGGCCACCCGCTCTATTCCTCCGCAAGGTTATGGGACGACGGCATCATCGATCCGGCCAAGACGCGCGAGGTGCTGGCGCTCAGCCTCTCGGCCGCGCTCAACGCGGAGATCGAGGAAACGCGCTTCGGCGTGTTCAGGATGTGAAATGGGCGAGGTGCAGGACAGGATCCGCATTAACGTGGGCGACATCACCAAGTTGGATGTCGACGCCATTGTCAACGCGGCCAATTCCTCGCTGCTCGGCGGCGGCGGGGTCGACGGCGCCATTCACCGGGCGGCGGGGCCGGAACTCCTCGCCGAATGCCGCACGCTCAACGGCTGCAAGACCGGCGATGCAAAGTTGACCAAGGGCTATCGGCTGCCGGCCCGCTACGTCATCCATACGGTCGGTCCAGTCTGGCAGGGCGGCGGCAAGGGCGAGGCGGAGTTGCTCGCCTCCTGCTATCGGCGTTCGCTCGAAATCGCCGCCGAGAAGGAATGCCGCTCGGTCGCCTTTCCGGCGATCTCGACGGGCATCTACCGCTATCCGAGGGATGAGGCGGCAGCAATTGCAGTCGGCGCCGTAAATAGCTTCTTGAGCGGAAATACGACGCCGCAGACCGTCATCTTCTGCTGCTTCGACGAACAAATGGCCGAACTATACCGTGAGGCCGTTGCTTCCTCGAGGCGAACGCAGTCTACGGAGGTTTCATGTTCACAAAGATCCTGATCGCCAACCGAGGCGAGATCGCATGCCGGGTGATCCGCACGGCGCGCAGGATGGGGGTGCGCACGGTTGCCGTCTATTCCGATGGCGATGCGAAATCCCTGCATGTCGAGATGGCCGACGAGGCGGTACATATCGGTGCCTCGCCTGTCAGCGACAGCTATCTGCGCGGCGACAAGATCGTCGCGGCCGCCTTGGCGACAGGCTCGCAAGCCGTTCATCCCGGCTATGGCTTCCTGTCGGAAAATCCTGATTTCGTCGACCAGGTGGCGGCCGCGGGGCTCACCTTCATCGGCCCGTCGGCGGCCTCTATCCGCGCCATGGGGCTGAAGGATGCCGCCAAACGGCTGATGGAAAAGGCCGGCGTGCCCGTCGTGCCGGGCTACCATGGCGAGGCACAGGAGATCGTGGTCCTGGCCTCTAAGGCACGCGAAATCGGCTACCCCGTGCTGATCAAGGCGCGGGCCGGCGGCGGTGGCAAGGGCATGCGCCGGGTCGAGCACCCCGACGAGTTTTCCGAAGCGCTGTCGAGCGCACGACGCGAGGCGAAATCCGCTTTTGGCGACGACCGTGTACTGGTGGAAAAATATATCGACAAACCGCGCCACATCGAGGTGCAGGTTTTCGGCGACAATTTCGGCAATGCCGTCCATCTGTTCGAACGCGACTGCTCGGTGCAGCGACGCCATCAGAAGGTTATCGAGGAAGCCCCCGCCCCCGGCATGACGGAGGCGTTACGCAAGGCGATGACCGAGGCGGCGGTGAAGGCCGCCAAGGCGATCAGCTACTGCGGTGCCGGCACCATCGAATTCATCGTCGATGCCTCGCAAGGCCTGACGCCTGACCGCTTCTGGTTCATGGAGATGAACACGAGGTTGCAGGTCGAGCACCCGGTCACCGAGATGGTCACCGGCACTGATCTGGTAGAATGGCAGTTGCGGGTCGCATCCGGCGAGAAGCTGCCGAAAACGCAAGGCGAGATAAAGCTAGCCGGCCACGCCTTCGAGGCGCGCCTCTATGCCGAGGATGCCGCAAGGGAGTTTCTGCCTGCGACCGGCACGCTGCATCATCTGAAATTTCCCGACATGGTTCCCCAAGGGGCCGCCATGCGTGTCGAAACCGGGGTGCGGGCCGGCGACGCCATTTCTCCCTATTATGATCCGATGATCGCCAAGCTGGTGGTGCATGGCAGGGACAGGCCGGCTGCGCTGGAGGCACTCGGCGCGGCGCTTGCGCGAACCGAAGTCGCCGGTTCGATCGTCAATACCGCCTTCCTCGCCGCACTGGTGACCGATCCGGACTTTTCGGCGGGCGATGTCGATACCGGCCTGATAAGCCGGCAACAGCAGGCGCTGACCGAGATTGCGCCGCCGAGCGGCGAAACGGTCGCGGCCGCGGCCATTGCGGCCTCCGGGGCGGGCGCGCTGCCGCCATCGGACGATTTATGGTCGTCGCTTGCCGGCTACACGCATTTCCATGGCATGGCACGACAGATCCGGCTGAAGTTTGGCGAGGACGATATTCTGGCAAGGGTTTCGGTACGACCAGACCGGCGTTCCCAGGTGACGCTCCATGCACCCTATGACAGCGCCAATTCGCATGACCTTCGCGCCATTCCTCGCCTCGCCCGCTGGCCAGGCCACATCACGATATTCGAAGGCGCGGTCGGCTATACGTTCGCGGTGCCGGACCCGTTAGCCAGAGGCGATGATGCGGCGGCGGCGTCAGGCAGTTTGCGCGCGCCGATGCCGGGACTGGTCAAGCTTGTGCGGGCGGCAAAGGGCGATACTGTGATGAAGGGGCAACTGCTGCTTATCCTCGAGGCGATGAAGATGGAGCATACCATCGCCGCGCCGCATGATGGCGTGATCGCCGAGATCGCCACCGAGGGCGCACAGGTTACCGACGGCACCGTGCTGGTGCGGTTCGAGGATATGCAAGGCTGACAGCCTCGCTGCCGGACGCCAAGCGTCCCTGTCCTGCCGGACAGAGAGAGGCGCCGTAGAATGTCGACCGCCGTTATATGTCCATGGCAAGACACACAGGCAGAAATGAAATGGCCGGGACGAGCCCGGCCATTTCATCGATATAGGCAGCGATTACGGCTGGATCGGCGCATACTTGCCGTCGTGCCACTGGTTGATGTCGTAGCTGGCGTTCTTGAGGTCGCCCTTCTCGTCGAAGGTGACATTGCCGACAACCGTGCTGATTGGCTGCCCGTTCTTCAGCGCCTCGGCGACCTTGGCCGGATCATCGCTGCCGGCACGCTTGATGCCTTCCGCAAAGGCCTGGATCGTGGCGTAGGAGAATAGCGTGAAGCCTTCCGGCACGAAACCGCCGGCTTTGATCTTCTCGACGGCTGCCTTGGCTTCCGGCTTTGCCTGAGGATCCGACGGGAAGACGAACATGGTCCCTTCGCCGGCCGGGCCGGCAACCTGCCAGAATTCCGGCGAGGCTATCGAATCGGGCATGATCAGCTGGAACTTGATGCCCTGTTCCGCCGACTGGCGCAGGATCAGGCCAGCCTCCGGGTGGTAACCGCCGAAATAGACAACGTCGGCCTTGAGGTCCTTGAGCTTGGTGACGAGCGCCGAATAGTCCTTTTCGCCGGCATTGATGCCTTCATAGTCCACTTCCTTCAGGCCGCCGGCATTCATCGTGGCCTTGACCGCATCGGCAACGCCCTGACCGTAGGCACTCTTGTCATGCAGGATGACGACGTTCTTGCCGGCATACTTCTTCGCGATCCAGGGGCCGATGAAGGCACCCTGCGCATCGTCACGCGTATAGAGGCGCATGATCGTCGGCCAGCCGGCCTTCGCTGCGGCGTCGGTCAGCACCGGGTTCGAGGAGGCCGGGCTCATCATCAGGGCACCGGCTTCGGCATAGACGGCGGAAGCCGGAATGCTCGAACCCGAGCAAGCGTGGCCGTCGATGAACTTGACGCCATTGGCGACGATACGGTTGGCGACCGAAACCGCCTGCTTCGGGTCGCACTGGTCATCCTCGATATCGAGCTTGATCTGGCGACCGTCGACACCGCCGGCAGCATTGATCGCGTCGGCGGCAGCCTGCGCGCCCTGCTTGAACTGATCGCCAATGGTGGCGAGCTGTCCGGTCATCGGACCGACCACCGAAAAGGTGATGTCGTCGGCATAGGCGACCGGCGCGCTCATCATCAGGCCGAAAATGGCCGCGTTCAAAATACTTAATTTTTTCATTGCGGTATGACTCCTCCACTCACGCGCGGCCGCCCCGGCCACGCTTCTTCCAGAGAGGCCGGACAATTTCATCCTTCGTGTGGCCTGTCTAGGCGCATTGGCGGCGCTCGATTAGGCCTGCGGAGCATCTCTGGAGCAAAAAGGCAAAAGCCGCGCCGGCCTTGTTCCGGCCGGTCGCGGCTTTGCCTGTCGAGCTGTTTCTCAAGCGCCCCCGCACTCGAACCCAACTCGCCTTCCCTGTCTTCCTGCTGGCCCTGATCTTTCCGAAACCGGATCATGGCCGCCGCGCCGCTGGCCCTGTCGGGCGTGCCGCGTTCTTGGTTTTGTCACGTGGCCGTCTTACCGCGGCCTTGTCCTTGCCTGGCGGACCAGAAGGCCGCCCTGCCTTATCTCTAAATTCAGTGCATCGTCATCCATTCGCGGGCTTCGCGCAGCGCCTTGGCGATCTCGACCTTCGACATCGCAGCCGACAGTTCCGAACGCAATTCCGCAGCGCGGGCCGAACCCTTGATCGCGGCGATGTTGAACCATTTGTGGGCGGCGACGACATCGGTCTCGCAATCGCGGCCCGTCGCATACATCATCCCCAGTTCGAAAAGAATGTCGGCCTGGGCAGTTGCCCCCATGGCGCCGAAGCCTGCTTCAAGCATTTCAAAACGTGCCATTTTTCAATCCTCTCTTCCGGCCCTGTCTGGCTCCCGAGAGCTGCCTCCGTTTGTCTGCCCGGGCTGCTCTTTCGATGCTTTCGAGAATGCCGCTCAGGCTTGAATCCGTCGTTAAATGGCGTGCTTAATTTGAGGAAAACAAAGCTAAAACAATAGGTAAACGTGGAAATTCGTTAAGGATACAAAGCCAGCGATTCAGCCGGATAGCGCCAAATTTGACGACAATTTTCGCGGGCGGAATCAACACTCTGCTAACCACGCGAAACAAACGCCGCGCATGCATGCATTCATTTCCCTGCCGACATTGCTTCCGTCGGCGCATCTGAATTGCCAAAGCTTCCGCTGCGGCACCGCTTTTGTTTTGCGGGGAGCTGGATTAGCTTACGTTTGCGTAAGCGGCAGACCGGCGAGGCGGAGCCTCCTGCCGGGTATCCAAGGGAGGAAAGATGTTTCGAAAAGCAAGCCTGGCCCTGGCGGCCACTTTGATCCTGACCGGTGTGGCCTGGGCCGATCCGATCGAGGGAAACTGGAAGACGCAGGCCGGCGATACCGCGGCCATCGGGGGCTCGGGTTCATTTTCCATCACGCTGAAGTCCGGCAAATATGCCGGCAAGACCATCGGTTCGCTCAAGGCGTCCGGCGACAACAAATACGCCGGCAGCATAACCGACCCGGCAAACGACAAGACCTACTCCGGCAAGGCGACACTGTCGGGCACCTCGCTGAAAATGAGCGGCTGCGTGCTCGGCGGGCTGATCTGCAAGAGCCAGACCTGGCACAAGCTCTGATCGACCCAATCCTTGCGACATGAAAACGGGGCCGGCAGGCCCCGTTTTCGTTTCATGATCCTGGCGTGCTGTGCCGGCGGCCATGCTCCTTATGGCCAGCGCCGCCTCAAAACCCATCAACCAATTTGAACGGCAGATGAACGCCGGCATCAGAGCCGGTTCAGTCGTGCCCGGGCATTCTCCTGCGTGTTGAAGGAGACACGACCAATGCTCGCCCGCCGCTTCACCATCGTCTGCCTGCTGGTGAGCCTGTTTGGAATGTTCTTCGCCATCCTCGTCGCCGAAGCGGGCCGTTCGGCCCGTTCCTGGGACGAGGCCAGTTCCAGAACCTGCCGCCTCGCCTGCCCGACCACCCTTCGCCCCTGAGACAGAAACCAAAGACCTGACCAACCACAAGACCTCGAAAGAAAAGCAAAGACCATGAACCGCATCGCCGCCAACCTCTTCAAAACCGTTCGGCTTCTGCCGCGGGCGGCGCTCATCCTGGCGTTTCTTGCCGCGCCGGTCCTGGCCGTGCCGATGATGCGTGCCGATGCCGGTTCCACGATCGACGCGCCAGCACTGAAGAAATCCGGCGTCGGTTTCGTGCTGCTGGTCAGCCTGCAGCGCGGATAAATTGCGCCTTCGATCGGGACACCCCTCCCAACCGCCTTTCCAAATCTCTATATTGAGCCATGGAAAAGCGAATCTATCCCCAAGCCATCGAATCTGTCGTCATGCCCGAGCCTTTTGGCCGGCAGAGCTTCGACACCGCAGAAAAGGCCGTCGCGGCGCTGCAAGCCCTTTATGGCCGCAACACCAAGTTCCTGCGCGACTCCTTCGCGGCGCTTGCCGCCGGCGGCGACAGCAGCAAGCGCTACCGCGCCTTCTACCCGGAGATCGGTGTCACGACCAACTCGTTCACCCAGATCGATTCACGCCAAGCCTATGGCCACATGCCGACGCCGGGGCATTTTTCCACCACCATCACCCAGCCGAGCCTGTTCGAAAGCTATCTGGTCGAGCAATTGCGTCTGATCATGCGCAATCACGGGGTCGCGGTCACGGTCTCGGAATCGACAACGCCGATCCCGCTGCATTTCGCCTTCCTCGAAGGCACCCATGTCGACGGAACGGCGGCCGAGCGTATCCAGCGGCCTATCCGAGACCTGTTCGACGTGCCAGATCTCGACGGTACAGATGACCAGATCGCCAACGGCACGTTCGAAGTGGCGTTCGGAGAACCAAGGCCGCTGGCGCCCTTCACCGCGCAGCGGATCGACTATTCGCTCCACCGCCTGTCGCACTATACCGCGACCACGCCGCAGCATTTCCAGAATTTCGTGCTGTTCACCAACTATCAGTTCTATATCGACGAGTTCGTGGCGCGCGCCCGTGACCTGATGGAGAATGGCGGCGGCGGATATGCCGAATTCATCGAACCGGGCAACGTGGTCACCAAAGCCGGGCAGAGCGCCCCGAGCGAAGGGGTGGCGCCGCAGCGCCTGCCGCAGATGCCGGCCTACCACTTGAAGAAGCCAAACCATGGCGGCATCACCATGGTCAATATCGGTGTCGGACCCTCCAACGCCAAGACGATCACCGACCACATCGCGGTGCTGAGGCCACATGCCTGGGTGATGCTCGGCCACTGCGCGGGCCTGCGCAATACGCAGGCGCTGGGCGATTATGTGCTGGCGCATGCCTATGTGCGCGAGGATCACGTGCTGGACGACGACCTGCCGGTCTGGGTGCCGATCCCGCCATTGGCCGAAATCCAGGTGGCATTGCAGGAAGCGGTGGCCGAAGTCACCGGCCTGTCGGGGTACGATCTCAAGCGCATCATGCGCACCGGCACTGTAGCCACCATTGACAACCGCAACTGGGAACTGCGCGACCAGCGCGGACCGGTGCAGCGGCTTTCGCAGTCAAGGGCGATCGCACTTGACATGGAATCGGCAACGATCGCGGCCAATGGCTTCCGCTTCCGCGTGCCTTACGGCACGCTCTTGTGTGTCTCCGACAAGCCGCTGCATGGCGAGTTGAAGCTGCCCGGCATGGCGACCGAGTTCTACAAGCGACAGGTGGCGCAGCACCTGACCATCGGCATCCGGGCGATGGAAAAGCTTTCGGAAATGCCGATGGAGCGGCTGCATTCGCGCAAGCTCAGAAGTTTTTCGGAAACGGCCTTCCAGTAGCCGATCTGCGCGCCGCCAGAGCTATTCGCCGTCTTGCCGGCGATTCGCCATCTTGCCCGCAATTCGCTATCTTGATTGAGCCGCATTTTTGCCGATAACCGGGCGAGGACCATCGCTGGCAACTCATGCAGATCTGATCCGATGAAACGCAGTCGAGACATGGCGGCTTCACTGGTATTCATCGTGATGATGACGCTCTCGGTCGCGCTGGTGGCCGGCTTCTTAGGCGCGTTGCACCCGGCGCTCGATTCCTTTTCGCATTTCCGCATTCACCTCGCCGTGCTGATGGCGCTTTGCGCGCTGCCGCTGCTGGCGACATCGTTTCGCCTGCAAGCGGCCGCGGCCCTGGTTTTTGCCGTGGCCGCTCTTGCCACCGCTTCGACCGCCTTGCCCCGGCCGTGGCCGGTTCAGGCGGTCGCCAAACCCACCGACCAGGTAGTCTACAGCCTGCTGCAGATGAATCTGCGCTACGACAACCCGACGCCGAAAAAAGTGCTGTCACTGATCGGCCGGACCAATCCCGACGTCATCACCCTGGACGAGGTGTCGGCGATGTGGGCGACGGAGCTTGGCTACATCGCCAGCGCCTATCCATACCGGATCCTCTGTCCCTATCCCAACGGCGTATTCGGCGTCGCGCTGCTCTCGCGGCGGCCCTTTCTCGCCGGCACCGCGCCACATTGCGAGCGCCGGGGCGCAATGGCCGTTGCGACCATCGATTTCGGCGGCAGGAGCGCCGACGTCGCCGCCATCCATCTCAGCTGGCCGTGGCCGCGGGAACAGTATTGGCAGATCGGCGAACTCTCGGAGCAGCTTTCATCGCTCGGCCAAACCGCCATCATGGCCGGCGATTGCAACGCGGTGCCATGGAGCGCCGCGGTGCGGCGCGTCGCCGCTCTCGGCGGACTGACGGTCATGCCGTCGGCCGGGTCGACCTGGATTCACCGGAAGCTGCCCGACTTCCTGCGCCGCTATGCAGGCCTCCCGATCGACCAGGCGTTCAGCAAGGGCGGCGTGACCATTCTGTCGTCAACGCGACTGGAAGATACCGGCTCCGACCATCTTCCCGTACTCGTGGAGTTCTCGCTTCGCCCCGACGACAGGCTGCCCCATGACGAGCATGAGAGCGCGCTCGCGGCGAGCGACCTTGAAAACAATCCGCGCGGTTGATGCTTCGGCATTCTCAGGGTTTGGTCAACGCTTCGACAAGGTGCTCGACAGGCCCGCCGCCGCGATGCTCGCGCGCATCGAAAGCGTTCTGCCTGGCTTCGTATTCGACATAGATGGCCTTGATCCGGCGCCGCGCCTCGAGATGCGTGGCGGTGCAGAACCAGTTGTCCGGGCGCCGCAGGCCGGCAAGCGCGGCCTCGGTGGCCCGCATCATACGCCTCGCGATACCGCCATGCGTCTGCTCGTGCTTGCGAACGCCGATCATGAAACGGTCCCAACGTTCGCGCAGGACAGGGCTTGCCGACGAGAGCCGCGGGAAAGTGTAGGTCAGGTTCAGCGTCCCGTTGGCCTGCCGCAGATGGCAGGCACCATCCTTCCGGACAATATCGAGATCCCAATGCACGGCGTAACCGGTTTCGGCGATGGCACGCGCCATATAGCCGTGCTTGGGTCCCAGCCGGTCCATTGCCTCGACAAGGGCGGCTCCGGTATTTCCAACGACATCATAGGTGCGGATGTGAACGGTGAGCTTTGTGCCCGCCGACGCGGCTGATGCGCAAAGCAGCATGAAGGCCATGGCGAGCATCGTGGGGCTGGTCAGGCGCATGTCCGCCTCCTTTGTCGGAGCCGAGCAGACCACACTCGGCGGAAGGCTTCAACGGGCTTGATCGAGGCAGGCGGTCGCCGGCGACAGACAAGTCCGCCGCCGCTCGCATGTTCTTCGTGACGGCTTGGCCGGGCACGCTCACATGTTCTGATAGACCGGGCCTTCGCCACCTTGCGGCGGCACCCAGTCGATATTCTGGTTCGGATCCTTGATGTCGCAGGTCTTGCAGTGGACGCAGTTCTGCGCGTTGATGACGAAGCGCACGTCCTTGGCCGCCGGATCGGCAGCGGCATTGCCGTCCTTGTCGACCCATTCGTAGACGCCTGCAGGGCAGTAGCGCGTCGAAGGTCCGGCAAAGACGTCATGCTCGGAACGCTTCTGCAGCTCCATGTCCGCCACCAGCAGATGCACCGGCTCGTTTTCCTCGTGGTTGGTGTTGGACAGGAACACCGAGGACAAGCGGTCGAAGGTCAGCACGCCATCGGCCTTGGGATAGTCTATTTTCTTGTGCTTCGCGGCGGGCTCTAGCGTGGCGTAGTCGGCCTTGCCATGCTTCAGCGTGCCGAAGGGCGAGAAGCCGAACAAAGTGTTCAGCCACATGTCCAGGCCGCCGATGGCGACGCCGGCGATGGTGCCGAAGCGCGACCACAGCGGCTTGACGTTGCGCACCTTCTTCAGATCCTTGCCGATGTCTGTCGCCCGCCACGCGGCTTCGTAAGCGGAGAGCTCGTCATTGGCGCGGCCGGCGGCGATTGCCTCGGCGACATGCTCGGCCGCCAGCATTCCCGACAACACGGCATTGTGCGAGCCCTTGATGCGCGGGACGTTTACGAGGCCGGCGGCGCAGCCCATCAACGCGCCACCCGGGAAGCACAGTTTCGGCACCGACTGCCAGCCGCCTTCGGTAATCGCGCGCGCGCCATAGCCCAACCGCCTGGCGCCCTCGAAAGTACCGCTGATCGCCGGGTGGGTCTTGAAGCGCTGGAACTCCTCGAACGGCGACAGCCAGGGGTTCTTATAATTGAGGTGGACGACGAAGCCCACCGCCACCTGATTGTCGTCCAGATGATAGAGGAAAGAGCCGCCGCCGGTCTTGAGATCGAGCGGCCAGCCGAAGGAGTGCTGGACGAGACCCGGCCTGTGCTTCTCCGGCTTGACCTGCCACAGTTCCTTGAGGCCGATGCCGTATTTGCCCGGCTCGCGGCCCTCGGAAAGCCTGAACCTGGCGATCAACTGCTTGGCGAGCGAGCCGCGCGCGCCCTCTCCGATCAGCACATATTTGCCCATCAGCGCCATGCCCGGCGCGAAACCCGGGCCGTGTGTGCCATCCTTTTCGACGCCCATGTCGCCGGTGACAACACCGGTGACGGCGCCTTCCTCGTTATAGAGCAGGCCGGCCGCGGCGAACCCCGGATAGATTTCCACGCCGAGCGCCTCGGCCTTGGCGGCCAGCCAGCGGCAGACATTGCCAAGCGAGACGATGTAGTTGCCGTGATTGTTCATCAGAGGCGGCATCATCATGTTGGGCAGGCGGAAAGAGCCGGCGGGGCCAAGCACCAGGAAATGGTCCGCCGTGACCGGCGTTTTGAATGGATGGTCTTGTTCGTCGCGCCAGCCCGGCAGCAACCGGTCGATGCCGATTGGATCGACGACGGCTCCTGACAAGATGTGGGCGCCAACCTCACCGCCCTTTTCCAGCACGACCACGGAAAGCTCGGGATTGACTTGCTTCAGGCGGATGGCGGCGGCGAGGCCGGCCGGGCCCGCACCGACGATCACCACGTCGAATTCCATGCTTTCGCGTTCGATATCGCTCATCAACCCCTCCGCACTGGCTTGTCGCTATTGCGCGTATCTTGCTGGCTCATGCGCTGCATAGCGCATCAAGTCGCGACAGGAAACCGGCGCGTCTGTGACAACGCGGATTTGGCCAAAAAGTCGCGCATCGTGCCGAAGGACACCCGTTTTGCGCCGGCCTGCCCGCAACGCGTACGTTTTTAATTGTTCGACGGCTTGCTTATCGGCCATACTTCGCACCATGCGCATTCCTGGGCCAGGCGGCTTCTCATCAACGCGCTTCCCATCGACGCCCGGCAGGGCCTGCCGGGCGTTCCTTTCGGCCCTCCCCCTGCTGGCGCCGGTCCATGCCTTTGCAGACGAGGTGAAGGTCTGGGCCACCGGTGCCTACTCCTTCTCCGACGAGCTTGGCGGGTTCGAAATCACCGGCGCTTCCGGCACCGGCACCAAGGACGATCCGCTCGTCATCACCGAAGAGCTGAATTCAGCGACGCCGGTGACGTTGACCATCCGTGCAACCAAGCCGATCCAGGCGTTCGGCAAGGCGGGCGAGTTCGCCAACGGCATCATGTATTTGCGCTTGGACGTGCTCAACAACAGCGGCCAGGCCTGGATCGAATTCCAGTTCGAGCTTCAGGAGGTCCTGAATCAGCCGAGCGTCTTCGGCGACGGGCTTTCGTTCGACCAGCGCAACAAGACGCCTGACAATATCTGGTCGAGCAATTTTGCCGATTTCGACCGCGATTTTGAACCGTATGACCGTCTGCTGTTCAAGAACGGCAAGGTCGACCCGCTAAAGACCGCCAGGTTCGAATTCCTGATCACCGACTATACGCCGCGCTGGACCTTTTATCTGGTGCAGGACCCGCGCATACCGACGGGTTAGGTTGCGGTGAGCGTATGACGCTGCCACAGACAGGCCGTCATTGCCCGGTTGTGCCAATGTCCCCAATCACCAACTTGCAATATGCGACCAGTCGAACGATGGTGGCGCCATGACTGCCGCTTCCCCAAACAGCCGACCTGATATCGCCGAGCTGCTCGCCTTCTATGCCAGCGCGGGCGTCGACGAGGCGTTGGAGGACGCGCCGGTGAACCGCTTCGCGGAAGCCGCGCCCAAGCCGGCGGAGCGGATGCCGGCTGCCGCGCCGAGCGATAGCAGAGCACCGGAGCGGCCCGCCCAACCGCGTCTCGATGCGAGCGCCGTGCCTAACGCTCCGCCGGCGCGCCCGCCCATTTCGGCGGTACCCGACGAGGCGCAGGCGGCGCTGGCGCGTGAATTGGCCTCGGCTGCCTCGACGCTGGACGAGCTTCGCCAGCACATGTCGACTTTTGACGGCTGCAACCTGAAGTTCACCGCCAAGAACCTGGTCTTTGCCGACGGCAACCCGGATGCATCGGTGATGCTGGTCGGCGAGGCGCCCGGCCGTGACGAGGATATAGAAGGCCTGCCCTTCGTCGGCCGCTCCGGCCGGCTGCTAGACCGCATGTTGGCCGCGATCGGGCTAGACCGGACATCCGTCTACATCGCCAATGTCATCCCCTGGCGGCCGCCGGGAAACCGCACGCCGACGCCGCACGAAACCGAGATCTGCCGGCCGTTCATCGAAAGGCAGATCGAACTGGTCAAGCCGAAGGTGCTGGTCAATCTCGGCGGGCCCTCGGCCAAAACCCTTCTGAATACGAGCGAAGGCATCTTGCGGCTGCGCGGCAACTGGCGCGCCCACACGACAGCGTCCGGCGTCGTTATTCCGGCGATGCCGACGCTGCACCCGGCCTATCTACTGAGGACGCCGACGCACAAGAAGCTGGCTTGGCGGGATTTTCTCGAGGTGAAGGCGAAGCTAAGAGCGCTCACCTCTCCATGACCTCGCGGGTAATTGAAATGCGCCTGCCGTCGCCCTAACCATGCCCTCATGATATCTCCTCAAACCTCCGCCGGCAGCCTCATCCGTGAATGGCGCACGCGACGCCGGATGAGCCAGCTCGACCTCGCCACGGAAGCCGATATCTCGCAGCGGCATCTGAGCTTCGTCGAGAGCGGGCGGGCCGCGCCGTCGCGCGACATGGTGCTACACCTGGCCGAGCAGCTTTCGATCCCGCTTCGCCAGCGCAACCAGCTCTTGCTGGCGGCGGGCTTTGCGCCGAGCTTCAGCGAAAGGCCGCTGACCGACATTTCGCTGGCACCGGCCATGGCGGCGGTCGAGACGGTGCTTCGAGGGCACGAGCCGTTCCCGGCGCTCGCGGTGGACCGGCACTGGAACCTCGTTTCGGCAAACACTGCCATTGGGCCGTTCCTGGCCGACGTTTCCGAGCCCTCGCTGCTCAAGCCGCCAGTCAACGTGCTGCGGCTCAGCCTGCACCCTGGAGGTGTCGCGCCGCGCATCGTCAATCTCGCGGAGTGGCGGGCGCACCTGCTGGAACGCCTGAAGCACCAGAACGACGCGTCAGGCGATCCGGTGCTGATCGAACTGGAGCGTGAGTTGCGCGGTTATCCCTCCGGCCCGAAGAGTAGGCGGCCGGCGCGGGTCGAGCCGAGCGGCATCGTGCATCCGCTGCGGCTTGCCCATGGGGATCAGGTGCTGTCGTTCATCAGCACCATCACCGTGTTCGGCACGCCGCTGGACGTGACGCTGTCGGAGCTGGCGATCGAGTCCTTCTTTCCGGCCGACGAGCAGACGCGGACGGCGCTGGTAAGATTGGCGAAAGAGCGGGCCTAACGGTGCTGATCACCCCTGCGGCGGGGCGGCCTTGCGCGTGCGGGTGCGTTCCAGGCCGAGTTGACGTTCGCGCCAGATGATGAAGATGCCGGCGGCAACGACGATCAGACCGCCGGTCAGCGTGTTCAGCGTGGCGACATCGCCGAAGACGAGATAGCCGACCAAGACGCCGAGGATCATCGAGGTGTATTCGAACGGCGCCACCACCGATGCCTCCGCATGGCGGTAAGCCGAGGTCATCAGGATCTGGCCAAGGCCGCCGCAGAAGCCGGCGGCGACAAGAAGGACCGCCTGCCCCGGCGTCAGCGCCTGCCACCCAAACGGCAGCGACAGCAGCGCCATGACGCTCGCGGTGACCGAAAACCAAAGCACGATCGTGGCGGTGCGCTCGCTTTGCACGAGATTGCGCACGAGCAGCATGGCGACGGCCGAAATCGCCGCCGCTATCAATGCGGCGATGACGCCGAGCACCTCCTGGTCATCGAGCGCCTCGCCGGAACTCAGGAGCGTCAGCTCCGGCCAGGAGATGATCAGCACACCGACGAGGCCGACGGCGACCGCGCTCCAGCGATAGACACGAATGGCTTCGCCGAGGAAAATCGAGCTGAACACCACCACCAACAGTGGCTGGGCGTAATTCAGCGTGATTGCTTCTGGCAGCGGCAACCGCGTCAGCGCGAAGAAGCCGAGCCCCATGGCGCAGACGCCGACGACGCCGCGCGCGATGTGGTTGAACGGACGGCTTGTACTGAAAGCCGTGCCGAGATTTCCCTTGAAAGCCAGAAAGGCAATGATCGGAAAGATAGCGAAGAAGGAGCGGAAGAAGACGATCTGTCCCGCCGGCACAGTGCCCGCCGCCTTGATGCAGGTCGACATGCCGACGAAGACCGCCACCGAGACGATCTTCAGCATAATGCCGGTGAGCGTGTTGTGCCCTACGGTATTGTCACTGTTGTCGCGGCCTGCTGTCACGCTCCCGCCGCTTCCCGCGTGGTTGCCCAGGTGCGCGCCGGCGTTGCCGGTCTCTCGATATGCCTGACGTCGTAGACGGCGGCCATGACTGCCTCGCGATGCTGGAAAGGAAGGTCTGAATAGACCTTGTCGCAGTTTTGTCGAGCCGCCGGTTCGTGTAAAGAGCGCGGACTTCAAAATTTTGGACGGGCAGGACAGGCCCGGAAAGACAGGAACCAAGGAATGCGCACCGACACTGGCCAGGTCTTCAAACTCGAAGACTATCGCCCCAGCGACTATCTCATTCCGGAAACGAACCTTGAATTCCGTCTTTCGCCAGGCGCGACGATCGTCACGGCAATTTTGACCGTCGAGCGCCGGGATGGCGTCGCGGCCTCTACGCCGCTTGTGCTGGATGGCGACGGGCTGACGCTCAGGCGCGTCGAGATCGACGGCAGGAAAGCCAAGCCGACGGATTTTGCCGTGACGCCCGACCGACTGACCATCCTCAGGCCCCCGGCGGCGCGTCGCTTTCGGCTGTCGATCGAGACCGAGCTGGCGCCGTCGGGCAATGAAGCGCTGATGGGCCTCTACCGCTCAAGCAACGTCTATTGCACGCAATGCGAAGCAGAGGGCTTCCGCCGCATCACCTATTTCCTCGACCGCCCCGACATCCTTTCCGTCTACACCGTGCGGATCGAAGCCCGCCGCGACGAGGCGCCGCTGCTTCTGTCCAACGGAAACCGGGTCGACAAGGGCGATCTCGGCGATGGCTGGCACTATGCCATTTGGCACGATCCCTTCCCCAAGCCATCGTATCTGTTCGCGCTGGTCGCCGGCAATCTCGGCCGGGTCGCCGACAGTTTCGTCACCATGTCCGGCCGCACGGTCGAGCTCGGCATCTATGTCGAGCCCGGCAAGGAGAAGCTCGCCGGCTACGCCATGGATGCCTTGAAGCGATCGATGCAATGGGACGAGGAGGCATTCGGCCGCGAATACGACCTCGATGTCTTCAACATCGTCGCCGTGTCCGACTTCAACATGGGGGCGATGGAGAACAAAGGCCTCAACGTCTTCAACGACAAATATGTGCTGGCCGACCGGGAGACCGCGACGGACGCCGATTTCGCCAATATCGAGGCGATCATCGCGCATGAGTATTTCCACAATTGGACAGGCAACAGAATCACTTGCCGCGACTGGTTCCAACTTTGCCTGAAGGAAGGGCTGACCGTTTATCGCGACCACGAATTCTCCGCCGACCAACGTTCGCGTGCGGTCAAGCGCATCGCCGAGGTACGCACGCTGCGCGCGCATCAATTCCCCGAGGACCAGGGGCCGCTGGCGCATCCGGTCAGGCCGCGCCGCTATCGCGAGATCAATAATTTCTACACGGCGACCGTCTACGAAAAAGGCTCGGAGGTGGTGCGCATGATCCGTACCATCCTCGGGCCTGATAGCTTTCGCGCCGGCATGGACCTCTATTTCGAGCGGCACGACGGCACGGCGGCGACGATCGAGGATTTCCTGACAGTGTTCGAGGAGGTGTCCGGCCGCGACTTGTCGCAATTCGCGCTCTGGTACCATCAGGCCGGCACCCCTAACCTGGCGGTGAGCTCGACCTATAACCGGGCGGAGCGGGAATTCACTCTGGAAATCGAGCAATCGGTGCCGCCGACCCCGTCGGAAAGCCGCAAACGACTGATGCACATACCGCTCGCCTTCGGTCTGATTGGCGCCGGTGGCGAGCCGGTCGCCTATGACACGGTCGACGGCGCCAGCGTCGAGGACGGCATCATCCACATCCGCAAGCGCCGGCATGTGGTGCGCTTCTCAGGCGTCGCCGAGCGTCCGGCGGTTTCGCTGAACCGTGGCTTCTCGGCGCCGATAACGCTTGCCGTCGAGCAGAAGACCGATGACCAATTCTTCCTTGCCGGCCACGACAGCGACAGCTTCTCGCGCTGGCAGACCTTCAACACGCTGCTTACGGATGCATTGATCTTGGCCTTCCGCCAGATTCTCGACGGCGCCGAGCCTGGCTTCACCGCGCGGCTGACCGAGCTTGCCGGCAGGATCGCGAGCGACGAGACGCTGGAGCCGGCCTACCGGGCGCTGGCGCTTTCGCTTCCGGGCGAGACCGACATAGCGCGCGACATCGGCAAAAACATCGAACCCAACGCCATCTTCGCTGCGCGCGAGGCGCTGGCGCTGGCAATCGCCAGGGCTAACCGCGACGCGTTCGCCGGCCTCTACGAGCGGCTTGCCGACGCCGGCCCGTTCAGCCCGGACGCAGCTTCCGCCGGACGGCGGGCGCTGCGCAACGTCATGCTCGATTATCTCTCGCTGCTGTCAGATGGCGCCGGGCTTGCGGCGGAGCACTTCCGGTCGGCCACCAATATGACTGACCGCGCGGCGGCACTGACCGTGCTCGCGCACCGCCACCATGGTTCGCCGGAGGCAAACAAGGCACTGGCGGCTTTCGAAGCGACATATGCGTCCGACCCGCTTGTGATGGACAAATGGTTCCAGATTCAGGCCAGCGTACCCGGTCCGCAGGCGGTGGAGACGGTTCGCGCCCTGACCACGCATCCGGCCTTCTCGATGGCCAATCCGAACCGGGTGCGCTCGTTAATCGGCACATTCTCCAGTGCCAACCAGACCGGATTCCACCGCGCCGACGGCGAAGGCTACCGATTCTTCACGCAGACCGTGCTCGAGGTCGAAAAACGCAATCCGCAGGTGGCGGCAAGGTTGGCAACGGCGCTCCGGTCGTGGCGTTCGCTCGAACCTGGCCGGCAGGCCAAGGCCAGGGAAGCGCTGCTTTCGATTGCCAATGCCGAAAACCTGTCGGCGGATTTAAGCGATATCGTCGAGCGTACGCTGGCGTGAGCCAGACCCGAGCGGCCACCATGGTGGTCGGCGGCAATGCCAAGGCAACGCCACCGGCCCGTCAGGCTGTGCTTCTGCTGCTCGAACGGATTCCCGCCTCCCTACGCGGGTATCAACATGGCGATGCGATGCACGCCGACCTCGGCGCTCGTATTCGTCGCCTCGTCGGTCTTGCCCGTGGCGCAAGTGTATATGTCGCCTTCCTTGAGCTTGAACTCCTTGTCGGCCTTCTTGATCGTGAATTCGCCCGCAGTGATGGTGCATACCATGTCGTTGTCCATCACCATCGCCGGCGCATGTGTGCCGGGCTGAAACACGACATCGACGATTGAGATGCTTTTGTAGGCAGGAATGTCTGAGTTTCCCGTGCCTACCTCCACCACTCTGATGCCGGGCGCAATCTCCTTGCCCTCCTTCGGGCCGTATGTCCTCGTTTTTACCGACGCCGCCAGGGCGAACAAAGGCGTTACCGCTGCCGCTGACACGCCGAGAGCAATTGCAGTTCTGCGATTCATGCTTTCCTCCCAATGTGCAATCCCGCACGGAATATGCGTGATTTCTAATATTATTCCCTTTCCACGGTAATCGCCATCGCATGCCTCTGCTCGGTTGGCGGAAAAGCCGCTATTTTAGTCGATTTTTAATCTTTTTTCGCCGGACCACTGGACAAGGCGAATCACCTTTGATTCTTTAATGGCGATTCGGAAGTGCGGCGTTTACCGGATCATCAAGCATAGGCAAATCGGGGAGTGCCATTTATGGCGAAGGCGGACGCGTGGGGCGCGCCCGGAGGGATAGCTTTTGCGCGTCGCGAGACGCCGCGAGGCGACGGCCTTGCCGGGAATACGCGGCTCATCGCCGAACCGGCCTACAAGCGGCTTCTGGCGGCGGAGCCATTGCTGCGCCGATCGATACCGGCTCTCATCGTCATCTTCCTGATCGCGATCGCGGCGCTGCGCGTCCTGTCGCTGATGAACGAACGCGACGATATCGAGCGCAACGCCAAGGCGATCCTGATGCTGGCGTCCGGTCAACTGGCGAGTTCGCTGGCCACCACGTCCGACACCGCGCCGGGCGCCATCCAGGACCTGTTGGAAACGACCAGCCGCCAGGGCGCGATGAGCCGCGGCCACGTTCTTGTCATCACCGACAGCGCCTTCAAGATCACCGCGGTGACGCCGCGCTCGATGTCCTGGCAAGGCCGTTCGCTGGATAGCCTCGCCCAGGGCGGCCAGCCTCTGTTCATGTTCGGCGACCGCGCCGGAGTGATGGAGGTCGATATTGGCGGGCAGGACTGGTATGCAGCGGTCAGCCTGACGAACGGTCGCAAAGGCGCGGCAGCGGCGCTGGTGCCGCAGGACGCGGTTTTCGACGCCTGGCGCAAGACAGTCTCGCTGAATGTGACGCTGTTCGTACTGACGGCCGGCGTGCTGATCATCATCCTCTATGCCTATTTCGGCCAGGCGGCGCGCGCGCAGGCGGCCGACCGCATCTATCTCGAAGCGCATCAACGCATCGACATGGCGCTGGTACGCGGCCGCTGCGGCTTGTGGGACTGGGACATGGTGCGCGGCAAGATGTATTGGTCGCGCTCGATGTACGACATGCTGGGCTACGAGCCATGCGACACGATGCTGTCCTTCGGCGAGGTCGACGAGATCATCCATCCCAATGATGGCGACTTGTTCCAGCTCGCCAACAAGATCGTCGCGCGCGAGATCGATCATATCGATCAGGTGTTCCGGATGCGGCATGCCGACGGGCAGTGGGTATGGATGCGCGCAAGGGCGCAGGTCATGGATCCGGAAGCACCCGAAATCCAGTTGATCGGCATCGCCGTCGACGTCACCGAGCAGCGTCACCTGGCGCTTCGTTCCGAGGCAGCCGATTTGCGCCTGAGGACGGCGATCGAGAACATCAACGAGTCCTTCGTGCTGTGGGATGCCGCCGAGCGGCTGATCATGTGCAATTCCAAATACCAGAAGGACAATGGCCTTTCGGACCGTGACGTGATGCCAGGCGCCGTGCGCGCCACGCTGGAAGAGCGCATGCTCGCTTTCGCTTCCGATCGGCGGCTTGCCAACAGCAATGGACCGCAGGGCGGCGCGACGTTCGAACGGCAGCTGGCCGACGGCCGCTGGTTGCAGGTCAACGAACTCAGAACCCGCGACGGCGGCATTGTCTCGGTCGGATCCGACATCACCCAGATCAAGCTGCATCAAGAAAAGCTGGTCGACAGCGAGCGCCGGCTGATGGCGACCATACACGATCTCAGCCTCGCCCGCCGGGCCGAAGAGGAGCGCGCGCGCGAACTGGTCGAGCTCAACCGCAAATACATGAAGGAAACCGAGCGCGCCGAAGCGGCGAACCGGGCCAAGTCCGAATTCCTGGCCAACATGTCGCATGAACTGCGCACGCCCTTGAACGCCATCATCGGCTTCTCCGAGCTGATGGAACAGGGGCTGTTCGGCCCGCTGGGATCGGAGCGCTACGAGGAATACGCCACCGACATCAACAGCAGTGGCAAATATCTCCTGGGCGTCATCAACGACATTCTCGACATGTCGAAAATCGAGGCCGGCCAATTCTCGCTCGACCGCGAAGAGATCGATCTCGGCCCGCTGATCAGCGAGACGGTCAGGGTCGTCTCGCTGCAGGCCGCACAGAAGGCGATCACCGTGGAGACCCGCATCGCCGACGCGCTGACGCTGTTTGCCGACCGCCGAGCGATCAAGCAGATCGTCATAAACCTTTTGTCCAACGCAGTGAAATTCACCGGCCAAGGCGGCCACATATCGGTCAGGGCCCGCAATACCTCAGGGGCGCTGGTGCTGACGATCGAGGATAATGGCTGCGGCATCCCGAAGGAGGCGCTCGGCAAGCTCGGACGGCCCTTCGAACAGGTGCAGAACCAGTTCTCCAAGAGCCATGCCGGGTCCGGCCTCGGCCTAGCCATCTCGCGCTCTTTGGCCGAACTGCAAGGCGGTGCCCTGAAAATCCGCTCAACCGAAGGTGTCGGCACGATCGTGTCGGTGCGCATTCCGTTGAAGAAGGCGACGCCCGTGGTCAAGGTCGCGGCTTAAGCAACGGGCTCCGGCGATGTCGCCGAAGCCCGTGCCGGAAGGCGTTATTGCATGCTGCCGTCGTTGCCTTCGTCATCCCACTGACGGTGTAAGCCAAAGCGGCCGCCCTTTGGCAGTTCGCCCTTCTTGATCTTTCCGTCGTTGTTCTTGTCGAGCAGGGCAAAGAGCTTCTTGTCGCGACTGGCGATGTCGTCCGTCGTCAGCGTACCGTCGCCCTTGTTGTCGTAACGCGCGATGATGCGCCTGGCCATGTGCTCGAAGCGGGCCTTTTCCAGCGCTGCGGCGAGCTGCTCCACCGTGAGCTTGCCACCATTGTCGGCGACCAGCTTCTTCAACCGCGAATCCATGACGCTTGAGAACTGGTCGAAGCTGATGGTGCCGTCATTGTCCTTCATCGCCTTGTTGAGGCGCATCATCGTGCGCTCACGCATGTTTGCGCTGTTGATGTTCTCGGCATAGGCCGCAGTGCCGACGGCTCCTGCCAACGCGATGAAGGCGAACGCGAGCTTGGTTGTCTTTCTCATGGTCTTCTCCTGTTGCATCGTCACCCCCGATGCGATCCGCACGGCCGTTGATCACGGCCGCCCGGCACGAAGCAGAAGGTTGAAATCCTTCCTGACCTTCCGCGACGTCTCCTTGAGATGTGCTTCCAGCACACCGAAATCCGGCAAGTCGGTGACCGCCAGAAGCAGATCCGAAAGCCCCGGCGGCACATCGTCCCGCTCGAACTGGCCGGTGAGGCAAAGCCTGATCATCTGGGTCAGCGCCAGATAGAGGCGGTAGGCCTCGCCAAGCTCCTCCCTGATATCGGCGGCTGCGAATTGTGGCGCAAGGCGCGACAATACCTCCGCGGTTGCCGTGACCCTGCGGCCGGACTCGACATTGCCCGTGACGACGGCCACCTGGGCGATGAATTCGAGATCGATCAGGCCGCCGGCAATGAGTTTGATGTCCCAGAGGTCGCGCGGCGGCTTTTCCTTTTCGATCATGGCGCGCATGTCGGACGCTTCCGCTTTCACCTTTGCTGCGTCGCGCAATTGCCCGAGCACCGCCGCAACGTCGGCTTCGACCTCGGTACAGAGCCTGGCATCTCCGGCAATGGCGCGCGCCCGCGACAGCGCCATGTGCTCCCAGGTCCAGGCCTCCTGGCGCTGGTATTTCTTGAAGGCGTCGACGTGGGTGGCCACCGGCCCCTTGTTGCCGGACGGCCGCAGCCGCAGGTCGAGTTCATAGAGCACGCCTTCCGCGGTCGGCGCGGAAACGGCCGAGATGAGGCGCTGCGTCATCCTGGTGTAGTAATGCGAGGGCGCCAGCGGTTTTTCACCGTCGGATTCCTCGGCGTCCGCATCGTGATCGTAGAGCAGGATGAGGTCGACATCCGACCCCGCCGTCAATTCACGGCTGCCGAGCTTACCCATGCCGAGCAGCGAAACCACGCCGCCGGCGATTGTGCCATGGCGCGCCTCGAATTCGGCCATAACCGCGTGCAACGCGGCCTCAATGGTGAGGTCGGCCAGGTCAGAAAAGGCGCGGCCTGCGCGGGCCGGATCGATCGAGCCGGCGAGCAGCCGCACGCCGATCAGGAATTTCTGCTCGGAGGCAAAGATGCGCAAACGATCGAGAACGTCCTCATAGGCGCGGTCGCCTTCGAGGAAAGCGGTAAGCCGTGCCGATAGATAGCCACGATCCGGCAATTCGGTGAGAAGAGCGGGATCGAGCAGGCCATCGAACACATGTGGCCGGCGCGTGATGATCGCGGCCAGTCGTGGCGCGGCGCCCATGATCGTCGCCATAAGCTTCAGCAACGCCGGATTGGACTGGAGCAGCGAGAAGAGCTGGATGCCTGCAGGCAGGCCGGCGAGGAACTCGTCGAAACGGATCAACGCCTCATCGGCCCGACGCGTCTGGCCGAAAGCCTTGAGCAGCGCCGGCGTCAGTTCCGTCAGTCGCTCGCGCGCCTCAGCCGACTGGGTGACGCGGTAGCGACCGAAATGCCAGCCACGGATCACGCGGCAGATGTCGCTCGTTCGCTGGAAGCCGAGACCGTGCAATGTCTGCAGTGTATCGGGGTCGTCGACGTCGCCGGTGAAGACCAGATTGCCGATGCCTGCCGAAAGCTCCGGTGCGGTTTCGAACAGCGCCGCGTAGTGACGTTCGACCTGCTGCAGCGAGGCGCGGAAGCCCAGGGAAAAAGCAGCCGCATCGGCAAAGCCCAGCATGCGCGCGATTCGCTCCAGCCCTTCATCATTCTCCGGCAGGGTGTGCGTCTGCTCGTCGGCCACCATCTGGATGGCATGCTCGACCCGGCGCAGGAACCAATATTGCCGGGCCAGTGCGTCGCGTGCCTCGGCGGTGATCCAGCCGCGCGCGGCCAGTTGGCCGAGCATCGGCACGGTCTCGCGGCCTCGCAGTTCCGGGAAGCGGCCGCCGGCGATGAGCTGCTGCGTCTGGACGAAGAACTCGATCTCGCGGATGCCGCCGCGCCCGAGCTTGACGTTGTGGCCCTTGACCGCGATTTCGCCATGCCCCTTGTGGGCGTGGATCTGGCGTTTGATCGAGTGGACGTCGGCGATCGCGGCATAGTCCATGTATTTGCGCCAGATGTAAGGTTGGAGCTCCTTGAGGAAAGCGGTGCCGGCGTCCAGATCGCCGGCCACAGGACGCGCCTTGATCATGGCAGCGCGCTCCCAGTTCTGGCCGCGCGCCTCGTAGTAGCGCAGCGCCGCCTCGACCGGGATCGCCAGCGGGGTCGAACCGGGATCGGGACGCAGCCTGAGGTCGGTGCGGAAGACATAGCCATGTTCGGTGCGGTCCTGCAGGATGCGCACCAGACGGCGCGTCAGCCGCGAAAACAGCTCCGTCGCATCGAGCGGATCGACGACGGCCGACGCTTCCGGGTCGAAGAAGACCACGAGGTCGATATCGGAGGAAAAATTGAGCTCATGCGCGCCAAGCTTGCCCATGCCGAGCAGGATCCAGCCCGACCGGTTCGAGGGATTGGCGGGATCCGGCAACTTCAGCTTGCCCTGGCCATGCGCGTCGCGCAGCAGAAAATCGACGGCGGCGCGCGTGCACGCATCGGCAAGGTCGCTCAACCGCCGCACCGTAAGCGAGGTCTCGGCCTCGGCGGCCAGATCGGCCAGCGCGATCAGGAAATGCGCATCGGCCTTCCATTGCCGCAGTTCCATCATCAATCTGGATTCGGAGATCGTCTCGGAGAACGATGCCCGGTCGATCGCCACGATGATCGCCTTCAGCCGGGCCTCGACCGGCTGGTCGAAAAGCCCATCCAATATCTGCGGCCGGCGACGCGCCATGTCACGCAGGAACGGCGACAGGTCGAAGACAGCGGCTAGGAAGTCCTGCGCCTCACCCGTTCCAGCCAGGAATTTCGCCAGCCGTGTCAATCCTTCTTCGCGTGCCAAGGTGGCGATCTCGGCCAGCTCCTGCCGGGCCCGACTGTCGTCCAGAGGAGCAAGCCTTGCCGCGGGCTTCAACAGCCAGTCCTTCGCCGTCCGCTTTGCAGCCGCCGTCATCAATGATCCTCCCGCGCGGGAAAACTCATGACCACGGATAATCCGGGATTACTAGGCAACAGATCAAGCCGGCCATAGTGGAATGTCATGACCGCCTTTGCGAGGCTGAGGCCAAGCCCGGAACCTGGCTGGGAACGGCTCTTCTCGAGCCGCACGAACCGTTCCGTCGCCCGGGCGCGATCGGCATCGTCCGGAATGCCCTGGCCGTTGTCGGCGACGACAAGCCTGATTTCGCCATGCGTGCGTTCGAGCGTCACGCGGACAGTCGGCTTGGAGGTGGAATCGGTCGAGTACTTGATCGCATTGTCGACGATGTTGGACAGCGCCTGGCCGATCAGCTCGCGGTTGCCGTCGACAAGGAATGCGCCATCGACCGCGGCTTCGAGCGAAACGCCAGCCTCTTCCGCCACCGGCTCGTAGAGTTCGACCACATCGCGCACGGCTGCGGCCAGATCGACGCGACTGGTGCTTTCGGAGGAATAACCCGCCTCCAGCCGGGAGATCATCAGGATGGCGTTGAAGGTCTTAATGAGCTGGTCGGACTCGGCGATGGTGCCTTCCAGCGCCTGGCGGTAGTCCGACGTCTTGTGCTTGCCCGAAAGCGTCGCCTCGGCGCGGTTGCGCAGCCGGGTCAGCGGCGTCTTCAGATCATGCGCGATGTTGTCGGAAACCTGCTTCAGCCCCTCGTTGAGCATGGCGATCCTAGCCAGCATGGCATTGAGGTTCTCGGAAAGCCGGTCGAATTCGTCACCGGCGCCGGTCACCGGCAGCCGGCCCGAAAGATCGCCGCCCATGATGCGGCGGCTGGCTTCCGAAACGCCATCGATGCGCTTCAGCGCGGCGCGGCCGACGAAAAACCAGATCAACAGCCCGCCCAGCCCCATCATGCCGAGCGCCAGCATCAGGGAGCGGCGGATGACGGCGCGGAACCGCTCAGGTTCGCCCAGATCGCGGCCGACCAGCATGATCATCTGGTTCGGCAGGCGCAGCACCAGGGCGATCGCATTGTGGCCCTTCTCGCCTTCGGATCGGACCGCCGTATCGCCGGCCTGCGGCGTGGCCTGATCGGAAGGTGTGCTGCGCTGCCGGTCGAGTTCGCCTTCGCCGAAACGACGGTAGGAGAACGGCTCGGTCGTCCAGCCTTCGGTTTCGATGACCCCCGGCTCCAGGCTCTGGACATTGCCGGTCAGGATCTGGCCGTTGGCGTCGGCGATCAAATAGAGATTGGCGCCGGGCTGGCGCGAGCGCTGCTCCACCACGCGCACCAGGACCGGCAGGCCGCCGCGCTGGTAGGCGCGGGCAAGGCCGAGCACCTCGTCGTTGATGGTCTCCTGCGTCTGCGCGGTCAGCATGCGCGCCGAAAGCGAGGTCATGTAGAGGACAAGCAGTACGGCGCAGAGCGCGAAGAGCAAGAGATAGAGCGCCGAGAGCCGCGCAGCCGTCGTCTTCATGATGGCAGGCACGGAAAGGGCCATGCCGCCGCCTAACCGGCCCTAAGCATGTAACCGGCGCCGCGAATCGTATGCAGGATGGGCTTGTCGAAGCCTTTTTCGATCTTGCCGCGCAGTCGCGAGACATGGACGTCGATGACGTTGGTCTGCGGATCGAAATGATAATCCCAGACATTTTCGAGCAGCATGGTGCGCGTCACCACCTGACCGGCATGGCGCATCAGATATTCAAGCAGGCGGAACTCGCGTGGCTGCAGCGTGATCTCGCGTCCGGCGCGCCTGACCGAATGCGAAAGCCGGTCAAGTTCGAGATCGCCGACGCGGTAGACGGTTTCGGCTTCCTTGGCGCTGGCCCGGCGGTTCAGCACCTCGACGCGGGCGAGCAGCTCGGAAAAGGCATAGGGCTTGGTCAGATAATCGTCGCCGCCGGCGCGTAGGCCGGTGACCCGATCGTCGACCTCGCCCAGCGCCGACAGGATCAGTACCGGCGTGGCGTTCCCCCTGGAGCGCAGGCCGGCGATGACCGAAAGGCCGTCGCGGCGCGGCATCATCCGGTCGATGACCATCACGTCGTAGTCGCCGGCATCGGCGAGCGCGAAGCCGGTCTCGCCGTCACCCGCGACATGCGCGGTGTGCCCGGCCTCGGTAAAGGCTTTCTGCAGATAATCCGCAGCCTCGCGATCGTCTTCTATGACGAGAATCTTCATAGGACCGTTATACGCGATTTCGCTGGAAGATTGAGTAGCCGGCATCTGCATTTTAGCCTTCGCCAAAGCGCATCGCGATCAAGATGATCCAGGCCGCGCGCTATAAAGTCTTGGTTCTCTGGTGTTACTGTCCCAGCATGCTGCCGGCATGCCGTTGCCACCAAAGCGCTCCGCTTGTTCGCTCAGCCTGAGCGCATGGCCCGCGGGGTGAGTGCGGCAGCGGGCGATGGGAAGCCCGCTGCCGCCGGAGGGGAGCACGATGACTGACTAACGTGCTCGGCTCCATACTTCCCGTGCGGCGGCTCGGGGGTGTTTGAAACCGCCGCACTGGAAAAGTCGTTGTCAGCCCTTGGCGACGGGCAGCGCCACGAAGCGGTTGTTGTCGTCGCGGGTAATCTGCATCAGGACGGCCTTGCGCCCGGATTTCACCGCTTCGTCCATGGCCTTGGTGACGTCGTCGGTGCCGTTGACTTCCATCGAATTGACCGCGGTGATGATGTCGCCCGGCTGGATGCCACGGTCGGCGGCATCGCTGTCGGGATCGACATCGGTCACCACCAAACCCTTGCCGTTCTCGGATTTGGTGACGGTCAGACCGAGATCGGCGAGCGTATCGGCCTTAGCCGGAGCCGCAGGCTTGTCGTCGGCCGAGGCCTGCTTGTCGCTTGAAGGCAGCTTGCCGAGCTCCACCTTGACGCTCTGGCTCTTGCCGTCGCGCCAGACCGTGACGTCAACCGACTTGCCCGGCGAATAGGCGCCAATCAGGCGGGCGAGCTCCTTCGGCGAAGCAACATCCTTGCCGTCGACCTGGGTGATCACGTCACCGGCGGTGATGCCGCTCTTCTTGCCGGGGCCGTCGTCCTGTGCGCTGGATACCAGTGCGCCGTTGTTGGACTTCAGGCCGAGCGATTCGGCGATGTCTGATGTGACCGGCTGGATCTCGACGCCGAGCCAGCCGCGCTGCACGGCACCGCTCTTCATCAGATCCTCGACGACCTGCTTGGCGGTCGAGGCAGGAATGTCGAAGGCGATGCCGACGCTGCCGCCGGAAGGCGAGAAGATAGCGGTGTTGATGCCGACCACCTGACCGCTGAGGTTGAAGGTCGGGCCGCCAGAATTGCCGCGGTTGACCGAGGCGTCGATCTGGATGAAATCATCATAGGGACCGGCGCCGATGTCACGGCCCCGCGCCGAGACAATGCCGGCGGTGACGGTGCCGCCGAGACCGAAGGGGTTGCCGACGGCCACGACCCAATCGCCGACCCGAACCTTGGAGTCGTCGGCGAAGTCGACATAGGTAAATTTGCCGCCACCCTCGACCTTGAGCACCGCGAGGTCGGTGCGCGGGTCGGTACCGACCAGCTTGGCGTCGAGTTCCTTGCCATCATTGGTCACCACGGTGAAGGCGGTGCCCTCTTCGACGACATGGTTGTTGGTGACGAGATAGCCATCCTCGGAGATGAAGAAGCCCGACCCTTGAGCCACCGGGCGCGGCTCGCCATTACCGCGGTCACGATGCCCGAACCGGCGGTGGCCATCGTCGTTCTGGCCGCCCTGATCGCCAAAGCCGCGGAATTCCTTGAAAAAGCGGCGCAGCTGCGGATTGTTGGGCAAATTGTCGAAACCGTCCTGGTCGTCGGAGCCGTCATCGGCGGTGGGCTGGACCTTGGCCTTGACCTTGACGCTGACAACGGCGGGCGAAACGCGCTCGACGACATCGGCGAAGCTGGGGACCTGCGGCGCCTCGACGCGCACGGCATCGGCCAGAACGGGGCTGGTCCCGCTGGTCAATGCGCCAACGCCGATCGCGCCGGCAACGGCGACGGAAGCGACGGCAGCCAGGAGACGCTTGCGGGTGCGGGAATATGAATTGGGGGCAATATTCATGGGGTCTCGTATCCTCTTTTTCGAAGGGACGCGCCTTGTCGGCATCCTGAGGAAGAGAATTAGAGCGGCGTACATTACGACGCCATTTCCGACGCATGAAACTTTGGTAATGTTGGCGAACGATCGCCGCCTGCACTCAATCGCGGCGCAGGATCGCCTCCAGTGCCGCCCGCTCGTCGGCGGAGAGGGATTTTGTCGCCAGTGTCCGGCGCGATCTCGCGCTGAGCACGACGAACAGGCCACCGGCCAAAAGCAGGATCACCGGCGTGCCCCAAAGCAGAGCGTTGCGCAGGTCGAAGCGCGGCTTCAGCAGCACGAACTCGCCGTAGCGCGAAACCACATAGTCCATCACCTGCTTGTCGGTATCGCCAGCGACCAGGCGCTGGCGCACCAGAACGCGCAGGTCACGGGCAAGATCGGCATCGGATTCGTCGATCGACTGGTTCTGGCAGACCATGCAGCGCAGCCCTTCCGACAGCGCTCGCGCTCTCGCTTCCAGCGTCGGATCGGCAAGCATCTCGTCGGGCTTCACCGCCAGCGCCGTGCCGGCAAAGGACAGCGCCAGCACCATCACGAGCGACGCGATGGACAACTTCGCCTTCATGGCAGGCCCGCGGGGCTCATGGCGCCGGCCTGCTTGCGGCGGCGCGAGGGTGCGCCGACGCGCAGGCGCCTGTCCATCAGCGACATGGCCGCACCAACCATCATGACCAGGCCGCCGCCCCAGATCAGCGTCACCAGCGGTTTCCACCACAGGCGCACCACGACCGATCCGTCATTGCCCTCGTCGCCGAGCGAAATATAAAGCTGCGAAAGGCCCATCGTCCTGATGCCTGATTCCGTCGTCGTCGTCTGGCGTACCGGATAGAAGCGCTTGGCCGAGCTGATTTCGCCAACCGGACTGCCGCCGACACCGATCAGTTGGAAGCGACCGCGATCCTCGCTGTAATTCGGTCCCTGCGCCGGATGGAGCCCGACGAAACGCAGAGTGTGGCCGGACAATTCGACGGTTTGCCCGGCATGCATCGACAGGATCTTCTCGGTGCCGAAGCAAAGCGTGCCGACGATGCCAAGCGTGGTCAGGCCAAGACCGAGGTGGGCAAGCGCTGTGCCGAAGACCGAGCGCGGCAGGCCGAGCAGGCGCCTGACCATGACCCTCGCAGCCACATTGCCGAACCCCGCCTTGACAGCGAGGTCGGTGAGAGCGCCGAGGATCAGCCAGACGGCAAGACCCACGCCAAGGGCTGCGAATACCGAAGCGCCGTTGATGAACAGGGCGGTGACCAGCGTTGCCAGAAGCGCCGCCGCGAAAGCTGCCATCAGGCGCTGCGCGACGGCGAAGACGTCGCCGCGCTTCCAGGCCAGCAGCGGCCCGAACGGAACCATGGCCAGCAACGGCACCATGAGCGGTCCGAAGGTGAGGTCGAAGAACGGTGCGCCGACCGAAATCTTGTCGGCCGAAAGGGCCTCGACGGCCAACGGATAGAGCGTACCGACGAGTACGGTGGCGGTGGCCGTGGTCAGGAACAAATTATTCAGCACCAGCGCGCCTTCGCGCGAAACCGGATGAAAGAGGCCGCCGGCCGTCAGCCTCGAGGCACGCAGTGCAAACAGCGTCAATGATCCACCGATGAACAACGTCAGTATGCACAGGATGAAGATGCCGCGCGTCGGATCGGTGGCGAAGGCATGCACCGAGGTCAGGACGCCCGAACGCACCAGGAAGGTGCCGAGCAACGACAGTGAAAAGGTCAGGATGGCGAGCAGCAGCGTCCAGATCTTCAGTGCCGAACGCTTTTCCATGACGATGGCCGAATGGAGCAGCGCGGTGCCCGCCAGCCACGGCATGAAGGAGGCGTTCTCGACCGGATCCCAGAACCAGAAGCCGCCCCAGCCGAGCTCGTAATAAGCCCAGTACGAGCCCATGGCGATGCCGCCGGTCAGGAACATCCAGGCCACCAGGGTCCACGGCCGTACCCATCGCGCCCAGGACGCATCGATGCGTCCGTCGATGAGCGCGGCTACCGAGAACGAGAAACAGATCGAAAAGCCGACATAGCCGAGATAGAGCAGTGGCGGGTGCACTGCGAGGCCGAGATCCTGCAAAATGGGATTGAGATCGCGCCCTTCGATGGGCGCCGGCGAAAGCCTGGCGAAGGGATTGGACGTTGCCAGGATAAACAGGAAGAATGTCGCGCCGATCGCACCCTGCACGGCAAGCACGTTGGCGCGTAGCGTCGCCGGCAGGTTGGAGCCGAAGGCGGCGACCAGCGCACCGAAGAAGGTCAGGATCAACACCCAGAGCAGCATCGAGCCTTCGTGATTGCCCCAGGTTCCAGTGATCTTATAGATCATCGGCTGCAGCGAATGGGAATTTTCCCAGACGCTGGCGACCGAGAAATCGGAGCTCGCATAGGCGCTGACCAGTGCGGCGAAGGACAGCGCCGTCAGGGCAAAGCCGGTGATCGCGACGGGAGCGCCGACCGCCATCAGGCGCTGATTGTTGGTGCGGGCGCCAAACAGCGGCACCACCGTCTGCACCAGCGCCAGCGCGAAGGCCAGGACCAGCGCGAAATGTCCGGTCTCAACCATGATCGCCAACCCGGCTATATCGAGCCTGCCTATTCACTCTTGCTCTCCTGCCAAACGCCCTTGGCCTTCAGCCCATCGGCCACTTCCTTGGGCATGTAGCGCTCGTCGTGCTTGGCCAGAACGCTGTCGGCCACAAAGACGCCATCCGGGCCGAACGTGCCTTCGGTGATGACCCCCTGCTCCTCGCGAAATAGGTCAGGCAGGATGCCTGTATAGGTGACCTTGACCGATTTATGGGTGTCGGTCACAGAAAACGCCACTGTCGCCCCCTGCCCGCGCTGGATCGTGCCTTTTTCCACCAGGCCGCCCAGCCTGATGCGCTGGCCCGGCTGCACCGTCGCCGTGGCCAGATCGGCGGGCATGTAGAAATAGGACGCCTTCTGGCCGAGCGCATAGAATGTCAGGCCGGTGGCGGCGCCGAGGAAGGCCAGGCCGCCCGCGATCACCGACAATCGTTTCTGTTTGCGTGTCATTGTCCGGTCCAGCCCTATTGCGTCGCCGTCAGGCCGAGCGAAGCGGCAAAAGCGGTGAATTTCCTGGCTTCGTCACTGTCGGCTCCAAAGACGGCAATAGCTCGGCTCAACGCCTCGCGCGCCTGGTCGGCCTTGCCCAGCACGATGTATGAACGAACGAGCCGCATCCATCCTTCCGGGTCGCGCGGATTCTGCCGCAGCTTCTCGTCGAGCCCGGCGACCATGGTGTTGATCATGGCTTCCCTGTCCTGCGGCGACATCGATGAAGCGGCATCGATATCGCCCGCGGTCGGTCCGTTTGCCGGCTCGCTCGAAGCGACGCCTGCATTGCCGGCGCCGGAACTACCGGACTTGGCCAGCGCCTGCTCGATCGCGCCGCGCCATGGCGAATCCTTCGGCAGCGTGCCCAGCATCGCCTGCCAGGCCGCGGCCGCCTCCTTGCTGCGGCCCTCCTGCGCCAAGGCCATAGCCAGGTAGAAGCCGGCCTTGGCATTGGCCGGGTCAAGTTTCAGGGCCGCCTCGAAGGCCTCCTGGGCATCCGCCGAAACGATGCCGCCGGCCGCGCTGGCGATCGCCTCGCCGAGACCGGCCCGGCGAACAGCGCTGTCGCCGTCGAGGCGAATGGCGTTGCGATAGGCGGCGACCGCGTCGGAAAAGCGCTGCATGCGCAGATAGACCGGCGCCAGCACGTCCCATCCCCTGCCGTCGGACGGATTGGCGGCAAGATGGGCTTCGGCGCGAGCCACAAGTTCGTCGACCGAGCTGTCGGCCGGATTCTTGGCCAGGCGCTCGCTGAGCGGCTGCGAGGGCAGATCGGGCGAGCCTATGTTGATGTAGAGGCCCCAACTGACCAGCGGCACCGCCAGCACGGCCGCGGTGGCGACAAGCCGCGTCGCGACGCATGTACGTCCGACGGATGCGCTGCCGGCCTGGTCCGCATTGTCGAGGCGAAGGATGCGCCGGGCGATCTCGGCGCGCGCCTCATCGGCTTCGGCAGGCTTGATCAGGCCACGGGCGGCATCGCGGTCGAGTTCGGACAGTTGGTCGCGATAAACTTCCAGATCGTGCTCGCCGCTCGAAGACGCGCTCCTGGCGCCACCGGCCAGCGGCAGCAGCACCGCCAGGCTGGCGCCCAGCGTTAGGATTGCGGCTATGACCCAGAACAGCATGGTTCTTCCAATAACGGCAGAGCCTTGCCCTGCCAACACAAGCATACTGCGACGCTTTGACGGCGGGCGCGCCGCATACCTTCATCGACATCAACCGGCCGGGTCCGAAATGGACCGGCTAGCCTGTCAGGTGAGCGGCGTCCAACTGCCATCGGCGTTGCGGCAAGCCGTTCCACGCGCCGTGACGCCTGCCCCGCCGGTAAAGACGGTCTGCGTGTACTGGCGGCAGTCCTGTGAGCCGACGCGGTAGGGCTGAGCCGGAACCACTTCGCCATAGCGGGACGCCTGGGTGCCCTTCCACGTCACCTTCTGGCCGCTCGTGGTGTATTCGAGCGCCTTGTATTCAGCCTCCAGCGCGCTGCGCTTCTCGGCTTCGCTAAGGCCGCTGCCGACCGACCCGCCGATGAGGCCGCCGCCCATCGCCGAAATGATCGTCGTGGCGACTTTGCCGCTGCTGGGTGGCGTGGAGGCCGGCGTCGCAGCGATGGTGGGAGCCTTGCCGCCCAAGGTGGTGCAGCCGGAAACGGCCATCAATGCGGAAACAAGCGCGACGCGAATCTTCATGCCAACAACCGGTTTTCTTGAGCTGGAGCCTGTCATGGATGAGCCGGGGGCCGCGTCATCGGAGAAGTCGGCGAGCCTATAATGTTGATATTTGTCGGAAATTTGGCCGTTGGGCCGGCTACGGAGCCAATCGGTGCGCCGCCATAACATGCCCAGTCCGTCAATGTCGATCGGCCGGGGAAAGGCATCACTGAAGGCTCCGCAATCGCACTACCGCCTTCAATCCGCCCATGCCGGACCGTTCGAGCAGCAGTATGCCTCCATACTCGTTGACGAGGTCGGCGACAATGGCCAAGCCGAGACCCGTGCCCGGCTTGGTCTCGTCCAGGCGTCGTCCGCGTTTCAACGCTTCGCGCGCTTTTTCCTCGGGTATGCCCGGTCCGTCGTCTTCGATGGCGATCTCGAACATGTTGTCGTCCTTGTCGCCCACGGGAACGACGGAAACCGAAACCGCGCTCTTCGCCCATTTCATCGCGTTTTCGAGCAGATTGCCGAGCAACTCCTCGAGGTCCTCGCGCTCGCCGGCAAAGACGATCTCGATCGGCGGCAGCGACAACGACAGGTTGGTCTGCGGATTGAGCTTCTGCAAGACCCTGACCATGCGCTGCACCAACGGCGCTATCGGCGTGCGGTAGACGACGCTGTCGCGCTGCGCCGCGACGCGGGCGCGCTGGAGATAGTGATCGACCTGCTTCTGCATGGAAGCGGCCTGTTCGGCGATCAGTTGCCCCTTGGCGCCACCAAGCGCCCGCCCCTCGTTGAGCAGCACCGCCAGCGGCGTCTTCAGGGAATGGGCGAGATTGCCGACCTGAGTCCGCGAGCGCTCGACGATACGCCGGTTGTTCTCGATCAAGGCATTGGTTTCGTTGGCAAGCGGTTCAATCTCGGCTGGAAACTGGCCGTCAAGTCTTTGCGCGGTGCCTTCGCGCACCATGGCGAGCGCGTCCCTGACCCTTCGCAGCGGTTGCAGGCCGAGCAGGATGGCGATGGCGTTGATGGCGATCATGCCGACGCCGAACAGGGAAAGGTAGGTCAGGAGGCGGCGCTGGAAGGTGGCGATCTCCTGTTCCAGTTCGGTCTTGTTGCCCATGACGCGAAAGCGGGCGGCGCGGTTCTTGGCATCGAGAACGAATTCGCTCTCGAACACGACCAACTCCTCGCCATCGATGCCTTGCGCCGCGTAGCTGCGCTGGAAATTGGCGTTGAAGGGAACGTCCGCCACATCGGGCGACGGGATCGTCCTGGTCATCGACGATGAGTGGAGATTGCCGTGCACGCCTTCCGAAGCGGGTTCGACGGACCAGTACCAGCCCGAATTCGGTTCCGAGAAGCGGAGGTCGCCGAGATCCGGAGCGCCGGTGAGCGCGCCGGTATCGGAAATGCCGATGGAGCCGATCAGGTTGAACAGATGCGCAGAAAGTAGGCTGTCGAAACCGCGCTCGCTGGCCTGGCGGTACAGCGTGGTAATGAGGGTGAAAATGACGATGAGGGTCAGGATCGCCCAGACCGTGGAAAAGGCGATGACGCGGAACGTCAGCGAGCGCGGCCACAAGCGCAGCGAGAGCCGCTTGCTCACGGTTGGGTTGGTAGGGAGCGGTTCCGCCTTACGCCTCCGGCTCACGCATGCGATAACCCATGCCGCGCACGGTTTCGATCATGTCGATGCCCATTTTCTTGCGGAGCCGTCCGACAAACACCTCGATCGTGTTGGAATCGCGGTCGAAATCCTGGTCGTAGAGATGCTCTACCAGTTCGGTCCGCGAGACGACCTCGCCCATGTGATGCATCAGGTAGGCAAGCAGGCGGAACTCATGCGATGTCAGCTTCAACGGCACGCCGGCGACATCGGCCTTCGAGGCCTTGGTGTCGAGGCGTAGCGGCCCGCAGGTCAGTTCGGATGAGGCGTGGCCGGCGGCGCGGCGGATCAGCGCCCTGACCCGCGCCAGGACCTCCTCGATGTGGAACGGCTTGGTGACATAGTCGTCCGCGCCGGCGTCGATGCCGGAGACCTTGTCGCTCCAGCGGTCGCGGGCGGTCAGGATCAGCACCGGCATCTTGCGGCCGCCGCGCCGCCAGCGCTCGACCACGCTGATGCCGTCCATCTGCGGCAGGCCGATGTCGAGCACGACCGCGTCGTAGGGCTCGGTGTCACCGAGAAAATGGCCCTCCTCGCCGTCATATGCCCGGTCGACGACATAGCCGGCGTCGACCAGCGCATCCGATATCTGCCGGTTGAGATCCTTGTCATCCTCGACGACCAGTACGCGCATGCGAAGACCACTGCCTGTTGACCGATTGCTTCAGCTATAGGCCGATTCCGCCGGCCTGGGAAACGACGGGGGGTCAGTTCTGCGGGACGACGATCTCGGAGCGGCGCGGACGCTGCCCGTTCTTGCCCGGAACGAGCACGACGATGACGCAGACCGGCTGCCCGCCTCGCGTCGACTGCGAGGCCTTGGCAAGCGTCCCGCCATTCTGCTCGGCCACCTGCTGGCCGATCGCGTAGCAGTCGGCCGCCGCCACGACAATCGATTCATCCTGCGCGGCTGCCGGCGCAACGCTTGCCGGCACCGCAAGCAGCCCCGCGCAGAGCGCCAGGGTCGCGGTTCGGAAATGGGAGCGAAGCGTTCTCATGGCCAGCGTTGTAACGCATCGGCGCTGAACGTGAAATGAACGGTGATCGCCGCTGAAACCATGCTCGCCACCCCTGCAATGCGAGACAAACAAATTGAGATTTCACCGCCCAACCCGATGAAACCCATGAAGTTCCAGTCTAGACTCCGTTTCGTTCATATTGAAAGCGCGCGTCAGGCGTTTTCCTGGGTCAGCGCCCGAAAACGCAGCAGGCCGTGATGGACAAGCAGTTCCTCGTCATACCGCGCCTCGCTGAATTCGAGCGACAGGCGTGTCTGGCCGCGAGCGCCGACCTCCAGCACCGCGTCGGCAAGGCGCGCCTCGATGGCATCCATGATGGCCCGCGTTTCGGCTTCGCCATGGGCCTTCGACCAGACATGCAGCGTAATAAGTTGATCGTCGCGGTTCTCGGCCCCGGTGTCCCAGTCAAAGGCGCAGGTCTGGCCGCATGTCACATAGGGAAAGGCGACGTTGTCGGTTGGTTGTTCGCGCAGTCCGGCGCCGCCCAGCAGAGCCGACAGGGACGGATCGCTTTTTAGCCTCAGAAACAGTGCCTGTTGCAAATCGCCGGGCGCCGTCATCGTTTCTCCCTCACCCGGTGCGCTATCGACCCTGCTCGCCAGAAGCTCTTCCGCACTCCAGACGCTTTGCCATATATAGCCATTTACCGAACGAACACGATTGCCGATTCGTTGTCACGATGATGAATGTCGGTGATCTCGAAAATACGACTTCCCGACAATCTCGTCAGCGACGATGAATAGCGGGTATCCTTTGCGCACCGCAAGCATCAGCAACACCCGGCAGCGCAGCATTTCCTAATTTCAGGAGCTGACCATGCTCGATCCAGAAAAGGCCAGGGCCGCGTCGCGCCTCCTGGTAGGCCATTGGGACAAGGGCACCCGCCTCGACGCCATACCCGAGGAATTGCGGCCGAAGACGCGGGCCGAAGGCTACGCCATCCAGTCGCACGTCATGGATCGCTCAGTGGCTCCGCTCTTCGGCTGGAAGATCGCGGCAACCAGCCTGGCCGGCCAGCGGCATATCAACGTCGACGGCCCGATGGCCGGGCGCCTCCTCGCCGAGAAGGCGGTCGAGGTCGGTGGCTCCGTTTCCCTGGCGACAAGCAAGATGCGTGTCGCCGAGATCGAATTCGCCTTCCGGTTCGGCCGTCAGTTGCCGCCTCGCCCGGCGCCTTATGAAATCGGTGATGTAGTGGACGCCGTGGCGAGTTTGCATCCGGCGATCGAAATACCGGACTCCCGCTATGACGATTTCTGCGCTGTCGGCGCGCCGCAGCTCATCGCCGACAATGCCTGCGCCAATCTGTTCGTCATCGGCGAGGCGGCGGAAGACGATTGGCGTGACGTAGATTTCGCGAAGCACCCGGTGGCCGCTTCTGTCTCTGGAAGGTCGCAGCATATCGGATCAGGAGCAGCCGTGTTGGGCGATCCGCGTGTTGCGCTGACCTGGATCGTCAACGAATTGTCGGGGCTGGGCATAACGCTCCAGCCGGGGCAAGTGGTGATAACCGGCACCTGCGTGACGCCGATAAATGTCGAGGCCGGCGACGAAGTCATCGGCGATTTGGGCAGGTTCGGCCGGGTCTCGGTGCGCTTCTGCTAGCAGTTTTACCCCTGTGACAATCCCCTGAGGCAGACAGGCCCCCGGTCATTGTCCTCCACGCAGCCGCACCACAACGCTGCGCACTGCAAGCACCAGCACGGTGATGACGATCAGGATCACTGAAAGGGCCGCGATCGCCGGGTCGATATTGTCGCGCAGACCCATCCACATCAACCTGGGCAGCGTGATGGCGTTGACCGAGGTGATGAACAGCGTGACGCCGATTTCCTCCCAGGAGAGCACGAAGGACAGCAGTGCCGCGGTGACGATGCCGAATTTGATGTTGGGCATGATGATGCGCGTGGCGCGCTCCCAGACGGCGGCGCCAAGGCCACGCGCTGCGAGGTCGATACGGCGGTCAAGCTGGCTGAGGGAGACCAGGATCAGCACCGTGGCGAAGGGCACCGTCATCACCGAATGCGCCATGGCCACACCCAGCCAGGTGTCGTAGCCGAAAAAGGAACTGACGCCGGAGATCGAGGTGAGCAGGAAATAGAGCGTCACCGCCGAGACCACCGGCGGCACCACCATCGGCAACAGCACGAAGCCGACCAGAGCCGCGGTGAAGCGCGGCTGGAACATCCACACGCCAAGGCTGAAGCACAGTGCCAGCACCGTCGAGATGACACTGCTGACGATGCCGATCCTGATCGAGAGCAGGATGGACTGAAGCCAGCGCGGATCCTCGACCAGCGAGCGGTAGTGGCGCAGCGACAACTCGCCCGTTGGCATCGCCAGCATCCGGCTGGGCGTCAGCGAGACCGGGATCACGGCCAGCAGCGGCAGGAGCAGGAACAGCGCCACCATGACGGCGAGGGCAAGCGAGACGGGACCGGGGCGATAGGTCGGCATAGGCTACACCAATTGCTTCGGTCTGACGTAGCGGAAGAGCAGCGCCATCAGGATGCCGACGAACAACACCAGCACCACGCTGATGGCAGCACCCAGCCCCCAGTCCGGGCTCTGGAAGATGCGGAGATAGATCAATTCGGCGATCATGACGCTGCGGCCACCGCCAAGGATCGCCGGCGTGACGAAGAAGCCGAGCGAGAAGACGAAGACGATCAGCGCGGAGCCGATGATGCCGGAGCGCGTCATCGGCACGAACACCGTCCAGAAGGTGCGCATGCGGCTGGAACCCAGCCCGCGCGCGGCGAGCAGCACACGCTCGTCGAGGCTGCGCATGGAAGACGCCAGCGGAAAGACGGCGAAAGGAATGAGGAAGTGCGTCATGCCGACGATGACGCCGAATTCGTTGCGCACCAGCGTCAGCGGTTCGCTAATGAAGCCGATCGACTGCAGCCAGGTGTTGATCAGGCCGCGGTTGGAGAGAAGCGCCACCCAGCCGAAGGCGCGCGTCAGCACCGATATCCAGAACGGCACCAGGATGCAGAATTCGGCCAGCACCCGCTGCGCCGGGCTGCCGCGCACCCAGACCACGGTGATGGCGTAGGCAGCGGCAACCGATACAACGGTGACGATCGCCGCGATGCGCAGCGTGCGGACGAACACCGACTGTACCAGCGGGTCGGTTATCAGCGCGCCGTACTGGCCAAGCCCCGGCGTCGGCAGCGTGAAGCTCCACTTCACCACGCCGAGGAACGGCCAGGCATAGGCGAGGCCAAGGAACAGGAGCAGCGGCGCCATCAACAGCGCCGCGCCCATCCTATCCGAGAGAACGCCTCTCATGTCAGCCCAGCGCCGGTCAGGCGGAGATGATCTTGGTATATTCGTCCAGCGCCGCCCCGTAATTCTTGGCGTACCAGTCCATGTCGAGCGGGATCTGCTTCTTCATGTTCTCGGGATCGACCGGGTTGATGCGCTTCTTGTCGGCGGGAACCAGAGCGTCGGCAGCCGGGTTGGCCGGGCCCTGACCGAGCTTGTCGAACATGACAAGCTGCTTTGCAGGGTCCTGCGCGCTGGCGATGAACTTCATCGCCGCGTCCTTGCCGCCGGGGTTGTTCTTCAACACGGCCAGTGCGCCGGGCGAAATCAGGCCCTGGTCCCAGATGAACTTGATCTGACCGCCCGAATCCTGCTCGATCAGCGAGGCTCGCGTCGACCAGACGATCGCCATCGAGGCTTCGCCGTTGAGCAACACGCTCTGGCTTTCCGCGCCGCCGCCCCAATAGGCGACGACGTTCTCCTTGAACGCGGCGATCTTGTCATGCGCGCGCTTGAGGTCGAGCGGATAGAGCGACGCCGGCGCGATGCCGTCGGCGAGAAGAGCCGCCTCCCAGCTCGACACGCCCCATTTGTAGAGGGAGCGCTTGCCGGGGAATTTCTTCACGTCGAAGAAATCGGCCATGCCGGTCGGGGCATTGCTGCCGTATTTCTGCGAATCGTAGGCGATCACATAAGAGAAGAAATAGGTCGAGGCGGCGTAATCCCAGCCGAAACCCGGCCGCATCTTCTTCTTGTCGACTATTGTGTAGTCGATCGGCTCGAGCATGCCTTGCGCGCCAAGCGTGATGGCCGAGAACGGGTCGACGTCGACAAGATCCCAGGTCGGCGCACCGCTTTTAAATTGTGCCGCGATGGCCCCTTCGGTCGGGCCGGAGCCATCCATCTTGACGGTGATGCCGGTGTTCTTGGTGAAAGCCTGGCCATAGGCGGCGTCGTAAGCCGTGATGGCGTCGCCGCCCCAGTTGACCAGCACCAGTTCCTTCGCGGCGGCAAAGGACTTGGTCGAGCGCAGCAGCAGCGGCGTGCCGGCAAGCACGAGGCCTGCAAGTTGCGTGAATTGCCGGCGCGAGATCTCACCGCGCCTTGTCCTTTCGGAGAGCGTTTCGATGGCCTGTTTCTTGGTATCGTTCATGTTAGTTCCCCTTGTTTTCGTTGATCGAACCCGGAATCCGGTGCGGCGAATTCAGGCCGCGCCGGTGCTCATTGCCCTCCGTCCGGAAGGAGGAAACCCTTTTCCGCCGGCCAGGTCAGCCAGACGGAATTGCCTTTGCTGAGTGCCGCGGCCGCGACCTCGTTCGGCACAGAGACGGTCACCTTCGCACCTTGGCGTGTCGTAAGGTCGAGTTTGGTCGCCGCGCCCAGATAGGTCGATCCGATCGCGGTGGCAGCTATGCCGTTCTCGCCTGCCGCCGCCTCGCGCGCTATCGACATATGTTCTGGCCGGATCGCCAGGATGGCATTGCCATCCACTGCTTCGGCGTTGCCGCGCAGCTTGATTGCCCGGTCTTCGCAGAGCGCGGTCGCGCCATGGTCGGCGACGCGCACGCCCTTCAGCGGCAGCATATTGATCTCGCCCAGGAACTCGGCGACGAAGCGGTTGGCGGGCCGGTCATAGACCTCGTCAGGCGCTCCGACCTGCAACAATTTGCCATGGTTGAAGATGGCGACACGCGAGGACAGCGCCAGCGCCTCGCTCTGGTCGTGGGTGACGAAGACGAAGGTGGTGCCGGTCTCCTGGTGCAGGCGCTTCATCTCGGCCTGCATCTGGCCGCGCAGGCTCTTGTCCAGCGCCGAGAACGGCTCGTCGAGCAAAAGCACGCCCGGCTCGAACACCAGCGCGCGGGCCAGCGCCACGCGTTGTTGCTGGCCGCCGGAAAGCTGCGCCGGCAGCTTCTTCTCGTGGCCGAGCAGACCGACGCGCTCTATCATCTCGCCGACGCTACGCTTGATTTCGGCGGCAGATTTCTTGCGCACCTTGAGGGGAAAGGCGATGTTTTGCTCGACGCTCATATGCGGGAAGAGCGCATAGCCCTGGAACACCATGCCGGCGGCGCGCTGCTCGGCCGGCCGGTCGGTAATATCGACGCCGTCGCTGAACAGGCGGCCCTCGCTGGGCTGCAGGAAGCCGGCCAGGATCATCAGGAAGGTGGTTTTGCCGGAGCCGGAGGGGCCAAGCAGCGTCAAAAACTCGCCGCGGCCGATATTGAGCGTCAGATTGTCCAGCGCACGGAACGAGCCGAAGCTCTTGCCGATCCCGTTCGCCTTGATCTCTGCGGCCCGGCCGGGTTGCTGCATCCTGCCTCTTCCTTGGTGGCTGGGAAATCGTAGGCAGCGCGAAGGCTCACCGCAACCGAATAGTTTTCGCCGGATCGGCAAATTTGATTCATCTATGGTGAATACCGGCGACGCTGGAGCCGCCGATTTCACCCCTCGTAGGGAGATCGGCTGATCTCAATATGTCCGCAGCCTGTTTTCCGATAGCTTCGATCTCAACCATCCCCCAAACGCCTCCAGCACAGGGTGACCCGCCTTGGCGTGCTCGGAAACCAGGAAATAGGAACGCGGCGACGGGATCGAGGTCTCGAACGGCTTGACCAGCCGGCCTTCACTCAGCGCCCGACGGCTGGTCAGCTCGTCCCCCATGGCGATGCCCTGGCCGGCAATCGCCGCCGAGAAAACGAGGTTCATGTCGGAAAAGAAGATGCCGCCCTCGGTGTCGGGGTTCTCGACCTTGGCCAGCGCCAGCCAGCGCGCCCAGTCCTCCGTATCGCCAAGATGCAGCAGGTTGGCGCGCAGGACGTCGGCCGGCTTGGAAAAGCCGCCCACTTTGTTGAGTAGCGTCGGGCTGCAGAGCGGCGTGAACGAGATTTCGCACAGCAGTTCCACCACGCGGTTCGGCCAGTTGCCGACGCCAAAGGCAATGAAGGCGTCGGCGTCCGGATTGCTGACGTCGTCGAGCCGCCGGGGCGTCAGTATGCTCAGCGCCACATCAGGATACATCTGCCGGAACTCGCCGATATGGGTGCACAAGAACAGCGAGGCGAAGCCTGGTGTGCATGAGACTGCGAAGGAGCCGCCGACCCCGGTGCCGGCGTTTTGCGCCACCGCGTCGCCGAGCACGGTCAGCGCCTTGCGCACGTCCGCGGCATAGCGCTGGCCGCGCGGCGTCAGCGCCACGCCCTTGCCGATGCGCTCCAGCAGATCGAAGCCGAGGTCGCGTTCGAGCAAGCGCAATTGATGGCTGACCGCGCTGCGGGTGAGGTGCAATTCGTCAGCGGCGCGCCAGACGCTGCCATGACGGGCGAAACTGTCGAGGGCGCGCAGCGCCTGCGTCGATGGAATTCTCAAGAGGTGAACCGAATTTGCACGAACCGGGAAAACATATCACTTTTTGGCGAGCCGCTTCACTGCTTTCTTTGGCGCATGGAGAAACCGGTGACGACATCGGCGCAAGAAACCGCTCTTGCCTGCCTCGACGGCATCCAGCCGCTGCTGTCGGCCTGGACGCGCACCATCTTCGACTTCGGCGAGACCGCCTGGCGCGAGTACCAGTCGGCAGACTGGTACGTCGATTCGCTGAAGCGCGAGGGGTTTTCGGTCGAGGAAGGCTCCGCCGGCATGCCGACGGCCTTCTGCGCCCACTGGACCAATGGGGACGGTCCGACCATCGGCATGTATGCCGAATATGACGCCGTGCCCGGCAACTGCCAGGACGCTGCCACGGTGAAGCGGCCCCGCCCAGGGCTCGGCTCCGAAGCCGGCGGCCATACCGATCCGCACTCGGGCCTGGGCATGGCCAGCCTGGGCGGTCTGCTCGCCACAAAGGCCGCCATGCAGCGCCACGGCATTGCAGGCACGCTGCGCTTCACCGGCGAGCCGGCGGAGAAGGTGCGCGGCTCGAAACCGATCCATGCAGCCAAAGGCTATTATGACGGCCTTGCCGGCATGATCTCCTTCCATCCCTTCTACATGCTGCCGCTCTGCAACACTGCGCGCTGGGACACCCATTGCGGCGCTGCCTACGCGATGATCTATCGCTTCATCTGCGATGAGCCCGAGAATTGGGCACGCGCCGCCGGCGACGGCGCCCCGATCCCGCAGGCACATTCGGCGGTTCGCGCGCCCGGCGCCAACGACGCGCTGATGACGATGTACATGGCCTCCAAGGCGCTGCGCGATTCCATGCTGCCGCACCAGGGCGGCTGGTCGATCAGCGAGGCGATCCTGACGGCGGGCCAGGCCACCGCCGACAATCTGCCGGCAGGCCTTGCCGAGATCCAGTACATGATCCGTGTTCCGACCATCGCCATGGCCGAGCAGGTCACCGCCGTGCTCGACCGAAACGCCTCGGCCGCCGCCGCGATCAGCGGCTGCCGCTACGAACGGCACTGGGTTTCGAAGTCGCGGCCGGGGCTGGCCAATCATGCCATGGCCGGGATCGCCTATGAGGCGTTGGCGAGCGTCGGCCCGCCCCGCTGGGACGAGGCGGCGAAGAAGATCGCCCGCGAGATCCAGGTCAATGTCGGTGGGGTGGCGAGCGAAAACCCCTTCATCGACGAGCTGGAGCGGCTGATTGCACCACAGGAGGCAGAGGCGATCCTGCGCCGCGACCTGCCGCCGTCGCAGGTGAACTCGACCTCGGACGACTACACCGATATGAGCTGGCACACGCCGACGGCGCGTTTCTATGTCGCCCGCCCTGCCCTGCGTTCGGCAAACGGTCATGTTTTTCCAGCCTGGGCGATGAACGCGCTGAGTGGCATCCCGGCGACCATCGACCCGATGGTCATCTGCGCGGCGAAGACCGTCGCGCTATCCGCCCTTCGCCTGCTGGAAGACAAGGCCGCGCGCGACATGGCGATGGACGAGTTCGTCACCCGAACCGGCGGCGGCATTGGCGGTTCGACCTGGATCGCCCCGCTCTGCGACTACGATCCGCCCATCAACTTCCGCTGGCCGGAATATGTCACCACGCCGCGCGGCCGCGACTGGTGGATACCAAGCAAGCTATGACCGCAAACGCCCATACGAGGAGAACCGCATGACCGTTCATGACCGCATCATCGCCGAGCCGTTTTCGCTGCAGCGCCGCAACCCGGCCGGCGGCACCAAGCCGCTGACATCGTGGGGTTTCGCCAACGAGACCGACGTCTTGACCGACGTGCTGCTCGGCTCGCCCAATTTCCTGCGCCATCTCTCGACCAGTTCGCTGTCGCGGAAACACCTGCGCGAGGCACCCTGCAACGTGCAGATCGCGCAGGCGCAACACAAGGATCTGGTCGCGGCCTACGAGCATTTCGGCGTCAACATCCACTGGCACGAGCCGACGCCGGAGCTGCCGATGCAGGTCTACTCCCGCGATTCCAGCGTAATGACGCCCTACGGCGCCATCATCACCGCCATGGCCAATTGGTGGCGGCGCGGCGAGAATTATGCCGCCATTCGCACCTATGAAAAACTTGGCATCCCGATCTACGACATGGTCACCGCAGGCACCTTCGAGGGCGGCGATTTCAACGTCATCGAGGACGGCGTGGTGCTGATCGGCTGCGGCGGCGCCCGCACGCAGGAAGAAGGCGCCCGGCAGGTGCAGGCCTGGTTCGAAAAGGAGGGCTGGGAAACACGTATCGCCTTCATCGACGAGTACTATGTCCATATCGACCTGATGGTGGTGCCGATCGCCGAAAAACTCACCGCCGTCTGCCTCGCCTGCACCGAGCCGGGGATCGTCGACTGGCTGAAGGGCAAAGGGCACGAGATCATCGACGTGCCGTTCCAGGACACGATGACGCTCGGTTGCAACTTCATGTCGCTGGGCAAGGACAGGGTGATCGCGCCGACATCCAGCCAGTCGCTGATCGGTCAACTCAAGGCGCGCGGCTTCGAAGTGGCGGCCGTCGACATGAGCGAGATCTCCAAGACCGGCGGCGGCATCCACTGCATGGCGCAGGCGCTGAAGCGCGAGGCGGCCTGAGCCCGGAACGGCAACCCCCATCTTCGCCGGCCTGATCAGCGTCAGGCGGGTGAATGGCAGTTTGTAACCGCCCCCATCAACAAACCCCGCAGGTGTGTCCTCGCCACCCTTGTGGGCGTCCGCAAATGGATGAATAGTCAGGGCGGCGCCGCCCTGAAACTGCCCGCTTGGTTTTCAGGCCGTGCCATAGCCGTCCGGGTTTTTGAATGGTCAGTCCTGAACCACGCAAGAGAAGAGGTGCGATCGCCGCTCGGCTGCTGGCGCTCGACGCATGGATCGATTCCTCTCTCTACGAGATCGGGTTCAAGGCGCGCCAGTTCTGGGAGGGCGCGACGATTTTCTCGCGGCGCTTTCGCGTCAACGGCTGGCGCCGTGGCATCGTCGAGTTGTTGAGCGAAGGTTTCACGCTTGGCGCCGGCGGCATCGTCGTCATGCTGGCGTTGGCTATTCCCGCCTTCCAGGACACGGCCGGCGACTGGCGCGCCCAGGGCGACTTCGCCGTTACCTTCCTCGACCGTTATGGCAACGAGATCGGCCAACGCGGCATCATCCAGCGCGATTCCGTGCCGGTCGACGAAATGCCCGATCATGTCATCAAGGCGGTGCTTGCCACCGAGGACCGGCGTTTCTTCGACCATTACGGCATCGACGTTCTTGGCCTGTCGCGCGCAATCTTCGAAAATGTGCGGGCAAACTCCGTCGTCCAGGGCGGCTCCAGCATCACGCAGCAGCTCGCCAAGAACCTGTTCCTGACCAATGAGCGCACCTTCGAGCGCAAGATCAAGGAAGCCTTCCTGTCGCTGTGGCTCGAAGCCAATCTGTCGAAGAAGGAAATCTTGCAGCTCTATCTCGACCGCGCCTATATGGGCGGCGGCACGTTCGGCATCGAGGCGGCGGCGGACTTCTATTTCGGCAAGAGCGTCAAGGACCTCAACCTCGCCGAGGCGGCGATGCTTGCCGGCCTGTTCAAGGCGCCGACCAAATACGCACCGCATATCAACCTGCCGGCGGCGCGCGCGCGCGCCAATGTGGTGCTGTCCAATCTCGTCGATTCCGGCTTCATGACCGAGGGCCAGGTGCTGCAGGCAAGACTGCATCCGGCCGATGTCGTCGACCGCGGCGAACAGAAGAGCCCCGATTATTTCCTCGACTGGGCCTTCGACGAGGTCAAGAAGATCGCCAAGCCCGGCCAGCACTCGCTGGTGGCGCACACCACCTTCGACGCCAACATCCAGAAGGCGGCGGAAGAGTCGGTGGAGTTCCACCTGCGCCAGTTCGGCAAGGAGTACAACGTCACCGAAGGGGCCGTGGTGGTCATCGAGACCAATGGCGCGGTGCGCGCGATCGTCGGCGGCCGCGACTATGGCGCCAGCCAGTTCAACCGCGCCACCAAGGCGCTGCGCCAGACCGGTTCCTCCTTCAAGCCCTATGTCTATGCAACGGCTATGGAGCACGGCTTTACGCCGAACTCGATCGTATCAGGCGGGCCGATCAGCTGGGGCAACTGGTCGCCGCACAATTACGGTGGCGAGTCGGCGGGCAAGGTCCCGCTGATCGTGGCCATGGCCAAGTCGATCAACACGGTGCCCGTGCGGCTTGCCAAGGACTATCTCGGCATCGGGCCGATCAAGGCGATGGCGGAATCATTCGGCGTGGAATCGCCGCTCGAAGCGCACAAGACCATGGTGCTCGGCACCTCGGGCATGACCGTGATGGACCAGGCGACGGGCTACAGCGTGTTCGCGCAGAACGGCTTCGTCGGCTCCAGGCATGGCATCACGCAGCTCGTCACCCGCACCGGCGAGGTGGTCTACGATTTCGCCAAGGATGCGCCGCCGCCGCATCGCGTGCTGTCCGAGCAGGCGCTGAAATCGATGAACACCATGCTTGTCGCGGTACCGGCGATGGGTACCGCCAGGCGCGCGCAGATCCCCAACATCGTCGTCGCCGGCAAGACCGGCACGACGCAATCCTACCGCGATGCCTGGTTCGTCGGCTTCACCGGCAACTACACGGCGGCCGTCTGGCTGGGCAACGACGATTTCACGCCGACCAAGAACATGACAGGCGGCTCGCTGCCGGCGATGGTGTGGCAGCGGCTCATGGTCTATGCGCATCAGAACATCGACCTCAAGCCTATCCCCGGCATCGACAAGCCCTTCGTCGACGAGGAGATCGCGGCCAAGGCCGCGGAAGCGCAGAAGAAGAGCGAGGAACAGGCAGCGGCCGATGCCGCCGCCGAACGGCCGCCGGTGCTGTCCAGCCGGACGACACAGACGCTCAGGGACATGACCCACCTGTTCGAAACGGCGCGCAGGCTCGGTGCATCGGCTCCGCCCGAAACGCTGTCGGCGCTGTGATCGCGGCGCCTCTTCCCTTCTGCCTTCGGGAAGATGGAAAAGCCACACCTTGCGAATCCGCGTCCTGCGGCTTGCCACACGACCCCGCGCCGCGATATCCCCGAGCGGCAATTCTTCATGCGCCCGGCCTTTCATGCTCAAGAACGCCTTCCTGACGCTGCTTTCGCTTGCCATAGCCATCGGCGGCGGCGGCGCCAGCGTCTGGTATGCGCTGAAAATGCAGGACGGCGTCGGGGCGATCAGGATCGGCCAGTGGACCGCCTTTCCCGATATCGGCACACCCGCAGCCGACCCCTATTCCAAGGCCCGCGTGGCGCGCGAGGGCGTGCTCGCGCTCGGCCGCGCCGAAGGGCTGTCCTTTGTCGCCGAGGAGGACGCAGCTGGCGGAGAACTCAGGCGCGAATGTACCTACACGATCGAAGGCGGATTTCCGACCGCCCGATTCTGGACCCTCTACGCCGCCGACCAATCGCTCGGCGTGGTCGAGACCGGCAAATCGCGGCTTGCCGCGCTTCAATCCTATGGCGTGCTGCGCCAATCCGACAATTCGGTGCTCATTTCCGTCGGCCATCACCCGATGCCCGGCAATTGGCTGCTGACCGACGGTTCCGGCAGGATGTATTTCGTTTTGACATTCTACGACACGCCGATCGCCAGCAGCACCGGCCTGTCGGACGTTTCGCTGCCCAAGATCACCAAGGTCGGCTGCGATGCGTAGTGTCTATGCCGCGACGCGCAGACTTCTACATGCCGTCCTGCTCGGCCTCGTCGGCGCCGGCATCGTGCATATCGTCGTGCTGCTTCTGGTGCCTGAATTCTCGGAACGCGATGCCTGGTCGCGGCTGTCGATGACGTCGGATCTCTACCGGATGACCCGGCTCGATGCGGAGGCGGGCGGCGCGCCGGTGGTGAAATCGGTCGACCCGCTGTTTTATGCGACGGCTTGCCGGTTCGACCTCGATGAGGGAATGGTGAGGATCAGGGCGCCGGGCAATGTGCCCTTCTGGTCGGTGTCTGTCTATGACCGCAACGGCCACAACATCTATTCATTCAACGACCACACGGCGACCGGGGGCAAGCTGGATGCCGTGGTGCTGACGCCGGCGCAGATGATCGACATACGCAGGGACCTTCCCGAGGAGCTTCAGGGAGCGATCTTCGTCGAAGCGCCGATCGACGAGGGCATATTCGTCATCCGCAGCTTCGTGCCGGACGACAGCTGGAAGTCGATCGTGTCGCGCTTTCTGGAGCAGAGTTCGTGCGAGCTGCAGGACTTTTAGACCGCGGCCCGGACAATCCGCATCACAACAATCAAGGGCGGTGCCGCAGGGATGATTCGCGCCTCGGCCTCAAGAACGTTCAGTGGCGCGGCACTGGCGCGCGTGGCGATCCCGGCTTGTCAGGGCCGGCGGGCCGCGCTTCCCCCGCGGCGGACCGCTCATAGCGGATGCCGGGAAAGATGATTACCGCCGCCGGTATTTCGGTGGTTTGCTTTGCTCGATTGGTTGGTGCCGTTCTCGGCACGAAAGACAGTACCATGCCCATGGTTCGCGTATTCCTCTCGGTTGCCCCGGAGCACAACGCAACGCCTCCAAATATCATTAAGGCCGGCAGAGGGTTAACGGAGCGCTAACGGATCCCAGCTAACTTGATCTTTGTTTTTGGCAATCGCGAAACCGACACGGTTCCGGTCGAGCATGGTCAAGCATGTATAGAGTATCGGGCGTATCCCTCGTGTCATCTTCGGACTTCAGGCAAATCGCGGCAGGGACGGAATCAGGAAAGGCCGAAAGGCTGTTCCGCGCAGCGGTGTCTGCGTTCTGCTCGCTCACCCGGCCATCCCGCCGTGAAATTGGCCAGCTCGAAGATCTGACGCTGCCGCTGTTCGACAACGTGTCCGCCGAATCGCGCCGCTACGTGGCGGCGGCCCTCTCTGAATGCGAATATGCTCCGGCCGGGCTGGTGCGGCGCCTGTGCGAGGAGCCGGTGGGCATCGCCGCCCCCTTGCTCATCCGCTCGCGCGCAGTCAGTGACATCGACCTCATTGCGCTGATCGGCCGGCACGGGCTGCCGCATGCGCGCGCGATCGCGCGCCGCAAGAACCTTAATCCGACTATCGCCGATCTGATCAGGGCACTGGAAAGGCCGACGCTGGTGCGGGTGCGCGATCCGGAAGCGGAAGCCTCTCCGGCACAAACCGCTCCCTCGAAGGCGCCGGCCGCCGACAGCGCGGCGAAGCAGCAGACGCCGGGCGTTGGTGCCGAAAATGCGCGGCGCAGACTGCGCTCCATGATGCGGACCGGCGAGGAGGCGCAGGCGGCGCAGGTCGATCCGTTCACCGGAGCCGACACCTATGCCAAATTGCGCGAGACGGCGCTGACCGGAAACGCCGCCTTCTTCCAGACCGCGCTCGCCGACGCGCTCGATATCGATTTCTCGACGGCCAGGTTGCTGACGGCGAACCAGAATTACATGCCGCTGCTGGCGGCGCTGCGCTCGCTCGACCTCAGCGAGGACCGGGCATTCCTGATCACGGTTGCCGTCTACTTCCGCGAGTTTCCGCATCCGCAGGCGATCCGAACCTTCCTCAATCGCTACCGGCTCCTGCACCGCGACGCGGCGCTGGACAAGGTGCGGGAATGGAAGGCCGTGACCCTGTCCGATGTGGTTCGCGACGCCGCCCCCACCAACAGCGCCAGCCGCGAGGCGTCGAACAGTGACGATGCAGCGGCCTTCCCTGGCCTCAGGACATCTTCACGGAAATAAGCTCCTCGACAGGAACAGCGCCGGCCTCGATCTCAACCACCCAGATGTCGGGATCGAATTTCTTCTCGCGTTCCAGCCTGGCGTCCAGCACCGAAGCATCGGCGGCGGTGGCGAGAAGGCTAAAGAAACGGTCGTCGGGCTTGGCCGAATCGTAGCTCGTCTGTGGCGCCGGCCCATAGAGAGCGATTTCACCAAGCCGGCTCCGCGTCAGGACGAACACGGCGCCGGCTTCGGTCGCGCCGCGCTTGACCACGGCGGCAAATCCGCCCGCGCCGAAAACCCGACGCAACAGGGCCGATACCCACAGATCCGTGGTCACGCGCATGAGAAAAGTCCGGACAGCATGCGGGCTATCTATCGGTATTTACACCGCTGGGCGAGCCGTTGTTTGCGCCGTCAGTTGGTCAGGCCGATCTCGCGCATCTTGACATAGACCAGTTCGTCGGGCTCGCCGGTCTGCGGCAGGCCGAACAGCGACTGGAATTCCTTGATGGCCGCCTTGGTACGGGCGCCGACGACGCCGTCGAGCTGCATGTCGTCATTGCCGAAGGCCTTGAGCCCGGCCTGTATCTTGACAATGCGAGGATCCGGCGCTTGGGAAGCCGTATCGGTCTGCAGCGACACTGGAACCGCCTGCGACACTTCGGGACGCGGTTGCGGTTTCGGCACGGCGGCGGTTTTCGGGGTCGCGCCCAGCTGATCGAGCAGCAGCGCGTCGATCTCGCCGGACGTGTTGAGCCCAACCTTCTGCTGATAGGCCTGGATCGCCTTGCGCGTGTTGGGTCCGGAAATGCCGTCGACCGTGCCGGCGTAGAAATCGAGATCCTTCAATATGCCCTGCACCTGCTCCACCACCGGATCGCCCTTGACCGGCGCCGGCGCGGTACCTGGCCGCACGATGTTGAAGGTGGTCTCCGGCTCATCAGCGGCCGCGTGCGGAACGCCCTGCATGCTGCGGGTCGCGAAGAAGGCGCCGGCATGCGGAAAAGGCTGGTACCACAGCGCATTCGCCGAAACGTAGAACAGCGTCACCAGGAATGCCGTCGACCCTCCCGCCAGGACGGGATTGCGCGAAATCATGCCGCCGATGGCGACGGCTCCGTCCTGGAAGGCGTTGCTGCGGCGCTTGGCCGCCTTAGGCTGTTTTGCGGAGCGCGCCATTTCCGTCCCCTTTCGCCCTGGCCAGCGGCATCGTCAGCACCCCGGCCTTGTCCGCCGGCCGCCCTTTCGGCCCGTTCACCGGCAGGCTGATGGTGACCGTGGTGCCCTCGCCCGGCATGCTTTCGATCGACATGGTGCCTTCGTGCAGCGCCACCAGTCCCTTGACCAGCGACAGGCCAAGGCCGGTCCCCTCGAAACGACGGGTATAGTCGTTCTGGATCTGCATGAACGGCTTGCCGAGATTGGCGAAATCTTCCTCGGCGATACCGATGCCGGTGTCCCGCACCCAGAAATGCAGGCGCGAACCGATCCGCTTGGCGCCGACGACGACATCGCCGCCATCGGGCGTGAACTTGATCGCATTCGAGACGAGATTGATGAGGATCTGCTGCACGGCGCGCCGGTCGGCGTTGATTTCGCCGGCGTCCGGCGCGATCTGCGCCTTGAGATCGATGTTCTTGGCCTGCGCCTGGAGCCGCATCATCTGCTGACACATGTCGACGGCTTCCATGAAGCGGAATGGCTCCGGTTCGGTCGCATAGACGCCCGATTCGATCCGCGACACGTCGAGAATGGAGGTTACGACGGCAAGCAGATGCTGGCCGGAATCGCGCACCAGACCGACATATTCCTTCTGCCGTGGATCCTTGAAGGCGCCGAACATCTCGTGCAGCAGCATGTCGGAGAATCCGATGATGGCATTGAGCGGCGTGCGCAGTTCGTGGCTCACCACCGCCAGGAAGCGCCCTTTCGCCACTTCGGCGGCGGCGGCCGCGTCATTGGCGGCGCCGAGGTCTTCGCGCAACCGGGCGACCTCGTCGTTCTCGCGCAGCACAAGCGTGAAAACGTCGCCCTGCTCCTGAGCGCGCATCAGTTCGAGCGAAAACGGCCGATAGTTGTCTGCCGCGCCATTGCCATTCTGTCCATTGCCGTCCTGCGGCAGCCTGACGCGCAACTCCAGCCTGCGCGACAGCGCCCCGTCTCGCATGTCGGCCAAGGCACTGAGATAGGAGACGCGATCCGAGAGATGCACGCGATCGAAAAGCCCGGTTCCGCAAAGCAGTTGCGGGGGCAGCTTCAACAGCGTACGCGCCTTTGCCGAGGCATCGATAACCTCGCCATGGCGGGCGACGCGCAGGACCACCGCGTCGATCATGTCTTCCAGACGATCGCCGGTGTCCCCTACGTCGGCCGCAGCCGCCGTGTTGCGAACCGCCGATATACGCGGCACCAGCGTCAGCGCCCAGGCCAATGGCAGCAGCCAGTGCCACGCGGCGATCGGCACCGCGGCGTGCGGGAGGACGGTTGCCGTCACAGGCTGCAACAGAATGGCGACGACGGCGCAGACGGCTCCCCACAGCGCTGCGCGGCGCGAGGCGCCGATCCACCAGGCTTCGAACGGCAGCGCCACGAAAAGCATCGCGACCGGAGAGCTCAGCCCGCCGGCAGCGGCAACAAGACCGGCGAGCGCAAGTCCCGCGATCGCCAGCGCGGCCCGGCCGGCCAGATCCATCCTGCCGGTCGCGGCCACCAGCAAGGCGATGAACCAGCAAAGACCAAAGGCCGCGAAGATGGCGGCCACGGTGACGGCTGCGCCCATGCCTGACGTGACGAGCGTGACCGCGGCACCGGCGGCAAAGAACGGAGCGGCCAGCATGGCGCCGATAAAGCGACGCTGACGCTCGCGGTCGTCCAGCCCAAGAATGGAGGGATGGACCATACGTTCACAACCGGCGGCCATTGCCCCAGGCAATTCAACGTATCTGGCCTTGATCGGCATCAACTCAACGCACCCGCACTCGTCGTGAACAGCTCTGCTTTTGCAGATCGTTTTGATTGACTCTGAAACTCGCACCCAGCCTTTAAAGAATGGATAAGGCAGGGCCGACCCAAGGCCCGGCCCACGGCGAATATCGGGATGGGAGCGCCCAAAAACGCGGGCAAATGCCACCATAGTAAACGGAGGGTTATCCGCAGGGACCGCCCGCGGCGTGGCCAGCGGCAGTGCACCGACCGCCTGATTTTGTGGAAAACGCAATAGAAACAAAGGGGTGTATGGCTAATGGATGATAAGAAAAATGGTCCCAATCTGAGACAAATCGACAGCAAAACGCTTCGTTTCGAATTTGCCTCAAATTTGAAGAAAATTCTCGGCTAACCCGCAAGCCGTCCTTTGCGCCTGTGTGCCAATATCCCGCCCACAAAAGAGGTCATGCTCATGGATGCATGATCCGGTCACGACAAGAGGCGAGCATGTTCTTCCTGATGAGAATGGCTTTCTGGTTTTCGCTGGTGCTGCTGGCACTGCCGCTGGGCGTCGGTTCCGAGCCGGGTCAAGAAAGCGTGGGCCCGATCCAGGCTTTGTTCGCGGCCCGCGACGCGGTCGGCGACATCGCCGGCATTTGCGAACGCAAGCCCGATGTCTGTGAGACCGGCAAGTCGGCAATGCACACCATCACCGCAAGGGCCAAGGAGACCGCCAAGATCGCGGCCGCCATGCTGGACGACAAGTCCGCCGGCCCCGACATCTCCACAATGACCGGCAGCGTTCCCGAAGAAGTCGTCTTGCCCGAGACAGTCAACCTGCCGGTAAAGAATTAAGCCGTTTCGACGGCGCACCGCGGGCAGTCTGCCTCTCGACGCCCGCGGTGTCCTTGTTTTTCCGTGACGCGGCGACGGTGGATGACTATATCCCTGTCATGACGACCACGATCCAGACGATCCGCGACGACTTCTCATTCCTTGACGAATGGGAGGACCGCTATCGTTATGTCATCGAACTCGGCGAGGCGCTGCCGCCATTCCCGGATGAGGAACGCACCGCCGCCAACAAGGTGCCGGGCTGCGTCAGCCAGGTCTGGCTGACCACCGAACGGGGACCGGGCGGCGATCCGGTCATCACCTTCAGGGGCGATTCGGACGCCCATATCGTACGCGGGCTGGTGGCGATCATGCTGGCGCTGTTCTCCGGCAAGACCGCCAGCGAAATCCAGAAAATCGATGCGGAAGCGACGCTGAAGGCGCTCGGCCTGGACGAGCACCTGTCGCCGCAGCGCGCCAACGGCCTTCGCTCGATGGTCAAGCGCATCAGGCGCGACGCAGAGGCCGCGCTCGAGCAGACGGCCTGATACCGCCTCCGCGATCAGCCGATCGCATCGTACCGCGCACTGTTACCAGCTCTGTCCCGGCCCGGCCGGCAAAGTAAAACGGCGCCCGAAGGCGCCGATATCGATCCGGTTGAACTGTCCGTCCGGCTCTATCTATCGTTTGAGCCGCATTCCGCGATACTAAGTGTACTCACCTGGCAGCAAATGCTTAGCGGGCCTTGCGCTTGCGGCCGAGGCCCATCTTCTTGGCGAGCTGGGAGCGGGCGGCCGCGTAGTTCGGGGCAACCATCGGGTAGCTCGGGTCGAGGTTCCACTTTTCGCGATACTGATCCGGCGTCAGATCATAGTGGGTCATCAGGTGACGCTTGAGCGACTTGAACTTTTTGCCGTCTTCAAGGCAAACGATGTAGTCGTCATGAACCGAGCGCTTCGGGTTCACTGCCGGCTTCTGCTTGTCGGCGGGCGGCTGTTCGGCGGTTCCGCCCACACGCCCGAGAGCAGCATGGACATCGGAGATGAGGTTCGGCAGTTCGCCGACCGGCACGGGATTGTTGCTGACATAGGCGGCCACCACGTCGGCGGTCAGCTCGATCAGCGCGTCGCTGTTTCTGGAAGGTGTTTCGACAATATCCATGGTCTTCAGGCCCCAACGAGAGTTAGTTTAGTGCGCCCTTTTTTACAGGCAAGGCATTGCACGAATTTTGTGCAGACAGAGCTTCTGCGATTCGTGTCGCGGGGGCATCAATGAACCTACCTAGCAAGTAAGTCAATTCGATCCTTGCACTATATTGAACGATGTTGATCAAATATTTTCGGATCAGCTTCAATCTTTCGTGCACGATGTAATTTTTCGATATTTCGCAGGCGAAACCAGCGACCGGTGACGCAGCGTTAGCTAACCGTTACATTCGCGCTAACTCACAAAGCATCTCCGAGTGCTTCGCTTTGCTTGGCGATCGCGCCGGCAATCTTGGTTGCTCACCCCCTTTCACAAAACCATAGGTTGCCCCACCTCGGCCATTGCCGGCCCTCACGCGTCGTGCAGCCGACCAGCTCGGATCACTCAATACGGGGCGATGTATTTGCCATAGGCCCACCCGGTGACAAAACCGCCGTTCTTCGCCGGATCATGCCAGACTTCGCACCAGCGATAGCGAACCGCCTGCTGCTGCTTCCATGCCGGCTGATTGGCGATGTCGAGCAGGTTCGTCCCGCCAGTGCATCGTCCGGTCATCTGCAAAACGGTGCCGTTCGGATATGCGGCCTGTTTCTGGGACGTGCCCGAGGGATATTTGCGCACGTCGAGCGTGTCGCCGAACGGCACGTTGGCCACTTGCCAAGCGGCGAATACGGTCGCATGAGATTGGCCGGCGATGGCCATAGTTGCGGAAACGACGGCGAGAGCCGCGACGGTGCGAGCATAGATATACATTATTTCTCCTCCCGGCCCGCTTTCTGGAGCCCGGCGCAGCAATAAGACCCGGCTCTTGAACCCGCGCTGATCGGCGTGTTCATTGGCCATTCAGGACATTTCCAAAGCGAGACGCAATGACCAAAACTTCTGCATTCCCGGATGTCACCCCGCCAACGCCCGAGAAGCGGCCGGTTTTCGACACGCATCACGGTATCACGCGAACGGACGACTATTCCTGGCTGCGGGCCGACAATTGGCAGGAGATGTTCAGGGACCCCGCATTGCTCGATGCGGGCATCCGCGCCCATCTCGAAGCCGAGAACGCCTACCAGTCGAAACTGATGGCCGACACGGCCGATTTGCGGAAGCGGCTGTTCAAGGAGATGAAGGGTCGCATCAAGGAGGACGATTCTTCCGTGCCGATGAAGGACGGACCCTACGCGTATGGCTCCTCCTTCAAACTCGGCGGCGAGCAGCCGCGCTATTTCCGCATGCCGCGGGACGGCGGCGCGCAGCATATCCTGCTCGACGGCGATGCCGAGGCCGAAGGCAAGGCCTATTTCCGGCTTGGCGGCGTCGATCATTCGGCCGACCATGGCAAGCTTTTATGGGCGTTCGACGACAAGGGCTCCGAATTCTATACGCTTCGGGTGCGCGACCTCTCCGACGGCAAGGAACTCGCGGACACGGTTCCAGACACCGGCGGTTCGGGGGTGTGGAACGCCGCCAATGACGGGTTTTTCTACACCCGGCTCGACCCCAACCACCGTCCCTCCAAGGTGCTGTTCCATGCGCTTGGGCAGGATCCGGCAAGCGACCGGCTGATCTATGAGGAAAATGATCCCGGCTTCTTCATGAATGTCGGCGGCACGCGTTCCAATGAATGGATCATGGTTGCCATCAACGACCACGAGACATCGGAATACCGGCTGCTGAGCGCGGGCGAGCCGTTTGGCGAGCCGAAGCTGGTGGCGGCGCGCGAGACCGGTCTTCAATACGAGATGGAGGAAGGCGGCGACATTTTCTTCATCCTGACCAACGCCGATGGGGCCAAGGACTTCAAGATCATGACGGCGCCGGCGAGCGATCCGATCCGCGCCAACTGGCAGGAACTGGTTCCGCACGAGGCCGGCCGGCTGATCCTGTCGGTGATCGGCTTCAAGAACCATATGGTCAGGCTGGAGCGCAAGGAGGGCCTGCCGCGCATCGTCGTGCGCGACCGTGCAACCGGCGAGGAACACCTGATCTCCTTCGACGAGGAGGCGTTTTCGCTCGGCCTGTCGGGATCCCTGGAATACGACACCGAGATCATGCGCTTCACCTATTCATCGATGACGACGCCGGCGCAGGTCTTCGACTACAACATGCGCACCCGCGAGCGCGTGTTGCTCAAGACCCAGGAGGTGCCGTCCGGCCACGACCAGGAGCGCTATGTCACGCGTCGGCTGATGGCGCCCGCGGCTGATGGCGAATTGGTGCCGGTCTCGCTCTTGTACCGCCGCGATACCCTGCTGGACGGCTCCGCGCCTTGCCTGCTTTACGGCTACGGTTCCTATGGCATCACGGTGCCGGCGGCCTTCAACACCAACTGGTTCTCGCTGGTCGACCGCGGCTTTGTCTTTGCGATCGCCCACGTCCGCGGCGGCAAGGACAAGGGCTATGGCTGGTACGATGACGGCAAGCGGGCGCACAAGATGAACACTTTCACCGATTTCATCGCCTGTGCACGCCATCTGGTCGCCGAACGCTACACTGTGCATGACCGCATCGTCGCGCAAGGTGGATCCGCCGGCGGCATGCTGATGGGCGCGGTCGCCAACATGGCGCCGGACTGTTTCGGCGGCATCGTTGCCGAGGTGCCTTTCGTCGACGTGCTCACCACCATGCTCGACGCCAGCCTGCCGCTGACCCCGCCGGAGTGGCCTGAATGGGGCAATCCGATCGCGTCGGCGGACGACTACCGGACGATCGCCGCCTACTCGCCCTATGACAATGTCGCCGCGCTCGGCTATCCACCGATCCTGGCGCTAGCCGGTCTCACCGACCCGCGCGTCACCTATTGGGAACCGGCCAAATGGGTGGCGCGGCTGCGCGAGCGCAAGACGGGCGACAATCCGGTCCTGTTCAAGATCAACATGGAATCGGGCCATGCCGGCGCGTCCGGCCGGTTTTCCCGGCTGGAGGAGATCGCCTACACATATTCATTCGCCTTGAAAGTGACAGGCAAGGCAACAGGGCCGCAGGGCTGAAGCGGTCATTGCCCTTCGGCCCCTGGTGTGACTTGATCGGCGACGAACGCCGAGGAGGATGCGAGCAATGATCGACCTGGCCACATTGACCACCTATGTCGCCGTGGTGCTCGGTTTTGTGTTTATTCCCGGCCCCGCCACGCTGCTGACGGTCGCGCGGGCAACGAGTTCGGGAACCAAAGCCGGCATCGCAACCGGCGCAGGGATCGCGGCCGGCGACGTGTTTCACACCTTCACGGCCATGGTCGGCATCTCGGCGATCATCGCCGCATCGGCGGTGTTGTTCAGCGCCGTGAAGTATCTCGGTGCGGCATATCTCGTTTATCTCGGCATTCGCGCGATCATGGAAAAGACGCCGGCCGATCTCGCCGCCGGCAGGTTCCCAATCTCAGCGGGCAAGGCGTTTCGGCAAGCCATACTGACTGAGATGCTCAACCCCAAGACGGCGCTTTTCTTCCTCGCGTTCCTGCCACAGTTCGTCCGGCCCGAAAACGGATCGGTAATGCTCCAGCTGGCGGTATTGGGGATCATCTTTGTTCTGCTGGGCCTCTTCAGCACAGTGGTTTTCGCGGTGAGCGCAGGCGGGCTTGGCACTTTCCTGCGTCGAAATCCCACGGTGTTGAAATGGCGGGGCAAGATTCTCGGCGGCATCTATTGCGGCCTGGGCGTGCGGCTGGCGCTTCAGCAGCGCTGACGCGAAACGGTGACCGGCGCCCCTTCTCGGCGAGCCGGGCAATCATTGGTTTTTGAATTCCGTGTTGCTGGTTTTCGCTCGCAATTGCGATGCCCGCGCGCTACCCAAGGCGCGTTTTGTCCCGGGCCATGACAGCCCACAATCGCACAAGGGCCTGCCATGCTGCTCGTCGACGTCTATCTCGACAAATCCCCCATCCAGGGCATTGGTGTCTTTGCCAAGAATCCCATTTCCCGCGGCACGATGATCTGGAAGCTGGATCCGAGATTCGACCGGCTCATCGAGGTCGGGACCTATGAGAGCCAGACAGGACCGGTGAAGAGCTATCTCGATCGCTATGCCTATCCGGACAGGCGAGATCCGAACTACATCGTCTTCGAGGCCGACGATGCACGCTACATGAACCACGCCGACGAGCCGAATTGCGACGTATCCTCGCCGGAGGAAAGCTTTGCGTTGCGCGACATCGCGGCCGGCGAGGAACTGACCTGCAACTACAATCATTTCTTCGCGGCGGGCTTCGACTTCCTGGGCGATCGCCACCCGTAGTCAGCTCGCCGGTTTTTTGCGCGCCGGATAGCCGTTCGGATGCGGCGGAACCGCCTTGAGATAGGCCGCGATCGCCGCACGGTCCTCGGGCGCCAGTTCGGCCATGTTCCTCTGCACGTCGACCATGGCCCCGCCAACGGAATCGAAATCGGGCGTGAAGCCGGTTTCGAGATAGTTGGCGATATCGGCCTGCGACCAGTCGCCGATGCCGCCCTCCCCGGAGGTGATATTGGGGACGATGCCGCTGCCTTCGGCGGCTGTGGCTCCAGCCAGCCACTCGCTCTTCTTTGTCCCCCCCGCAAGGTCACGCGGTGTGTGACATTCGCCGCAATGACCCGGTCCCTCGACCAGGTAGCGACCGGCAATCACAGGACCAGGCGCGCCTTCGGGCAGGGACACAACAGGCTGCTCGCTGAGATAGAGCCGTTTCCACAAGCCGATGCCGCGACGGATGTTGAACGGGAAACTCAATGAATTGGCCGGCGCTCGGCCGGCAACCGCCGGCAGCGTCTTCAGGAAGGCATAGAGATCGGCAATGTCGGCGGGCTTCATGCGCGCGTAGGACGTATAGGGAAATGCCGGATAGAAATGCTCGCCCGACGGCGAGACACCCTTCAGCATGGCATTGGCGAGATCCTCGGCCGACCACGCGCCGATGCCGTCCTTCGGGTCTTGCGAAATGTTGGGCGGCACAAACGTGCCAAACGGGGTCTTGAGTTCAAGGCCGCCGACAAGTTCGAGCCGCTCATCGCCTTTCGAACCGGGTTTTGCATGGCAGGAGGTGCAGCCGCCGGCATCAAAAATGCGCTTGCCTCTGGCCGCGTCACCAGGCGCGAGCTTGGCCATAGTTTCCGCATCGAGCTTCACCGGCGCAGAAAGCGTCCACGCGGCAACCGCGCCGACGCCGCCGAGCACGAGTGCGGCGCCGACAAACTTCCTCAGCCATGCCATGGCCGGCGATCAGCCTTTCTTGACCCTGTAGCCCTTGTGGCAGGTGCCGCAGTCGGAGCCGATGACGCCGATTTGCGTCTTCAGGGACTCCACGTCGGCTGGGGCCACGGCGACCGCGGCCTTGACGTCGGCAAGATACTTGTCTTCCGTCGCCTTGAAGCCGGCCATGTCTTGCCAGATCTTCGGCGCCGCCGTGGTGTCGCCCGTGTCGCTGCCCGCCGGGAACAGGACGTCGGCGTCGAATTTTTCCGCGTTCGCCTGGAGCGCCTGCAGCGCAGTCAGTACGGCGGCGGCATCAAAGGGCTCCTCACCCTTGACCACTTTCGACAGGCCGCCGACGATCTTCCCGCGCTCCTTCATCAGGGCCTGGCGGTCGAGGATCGGGTCGGCAAAGGCCGCCGAACCGGCGAACGCGAGCATAGAGATGGCGACGACAAGCTTTCTCATTCAATTGGCTCCGTGATGAAGACATTTCGGGACAGGACGTTAACGGACGTGGCGGGAGGAATATTCCCTTCCCCCGACGATTTTGCAGACCTTTGCTGTGGGATCTCGGCACAGAAAAAGAAAAGCCCCGGGGGTGCCGGGGCTTTCTGAATCTCGATCAGGCCTTCGCTTTTTCGTAGAGTTCGAGAACATGATCCCAGTTGATCAGGCTGTCGACGAAGGCCTCGAGATATTTCGGCCGGGCGTTGCGATAGTCGACGTAATAGGAGTGCTCCCAGACATCGACGCCGAGAATCGGCGCCGCGCCATGGACGAGGGGATTCTCGCCGTTCGGCGTCTTCGAGATCGCCAGCTTGCCATCCTTGACCGAAACCCAGGCCCAGCCGGAACCGAACTGGGTCGTGCCGGCGGCGATGAAGTCGGCCTTGAATTTGTCGTAGCCGCCCAGATCGCTGTCGAAAGCCGTCTGCAACGCGCCCGGCAGCTTGTTGCCGCCGCCGCCCTTTTTCATCCACTTCCAGAAATGGATGTGATTGTAGTGCTGGGCGGCATTGTTGAAGAGGCCGGCATTCTTGCCGAACGACTGCTTGACCACCTCTTCTACCGACAGATCGCCAAGGCCGGCTTCGGCGGCAAGCTTGTTGCCGTTGTCGACATAGGCCTTGTGGTGCTTGTCGTGGTGATATTCCAGCGTCTCTTTCGACATGTAGGGCTGCAAGGCCTCATAGTCGTAAGGCAGAGCGGGCAATTCAAAAGCCATGGAAGATACTCCCTCAAGGAAAATCCGGTGTCGATACCGGACTAAGATAGGTCTGGATTGGGTTCGGACAACTCCGAAAAGTGAAGCGCCGGGTGCTCTTTCTAAGCGGGTTCCGGAGAACTGTCACACAGTTTCCGGAAACCGGGCGCATTGCGACGAAAAGTCTGGACGGATCAGCCCGCCGACGTCGAATGCGCCCAATCCCAATAGAGCTCCCGCGCCTTCTTGGCCACCGGCCCGGGCTGCAGGCTGCGGTCCTCGATGCGCGTGATCGGAATGACCTTGGAATGGTTGCCGGTCGAAAAAATCTCATCCGCCTCGAGGAATTCACGCACCGACAGCGCCTTCTCGGTGGTCTTGAACCCGTACTCGCCAAGCAACGTCATCGTGCGCGAGCGGGTGATGCCGGACAGGAAGGTGCCGTTCGGCGCCGGCGTCAGGACGTGGCCGTCCTTGACCAGGAAGATGTTCGAGGTTCCGGTCTCGGCGACGTTGCCCAGCATGTCGAGCACCAGGGCGTTGTCGAAGCCGCGCATCTTGGCTTCGAGGATGGCACGGCCATTGTTGGGATAGAGGCAGCCGGCCTTGGCGTTGGTCGGCATGGTTTCGATAGTCGGGCGCCGGAACGGCGAAACCGTCACGGAAAAGCCGGTCGGCGAGATCATCGGCGATTCGTAGAGGCACAGGCAGAAACGGGTCGAGGCGGGATCGGCCGGCACGCCCATATAGCCGCCGTGCTCGGCCCAATACATCGGCCTGATATAGACAGCCGTCTTGCCATCGAATTTCTTCAATCCGTCCCAGGTCAGTCCGACGATCTTCTCGGCCGTCATCGAAGGCTTGAGACCGAGCGCGATCGCCGAGGCATTCACGCGCGCGGCATGAAGCTCAAGATCGGGAGCGACGCCCTCGAACCAGCGGGCGCCGTCGAACACGCTGGTGCCGAGCCACATTGCGTGGCTGCGCGGGCCCAAAACGGCGACATTGCCCTCGTACCAGTCGCCGTCGACGAAAGTCCATGTCGCGGAAAGTGCGGCAGCCGCCAGTGTCATTGCTTTGTCCCGTTCCGACCAATCTCGTGTTGCAGCATTGGATGACGCTTTGGCCGGCGTCGTCAACCAGCATCGGGGAGTTTTGTTGAGGCCACGGACGGCGCGCTGCAATCAAGACTTGCACCTTGCCCCGCCTCGCCTCAAAACTGTTGCCATGCAATACGCCGCTTATGTTTTCGACGCCTACGGCACACTGTTCGATGTTCATGCCGCCGTGCGCCGCCACGCCGACGCCATCGGACCGGACGGCCAGTTGCTGTCCGAGATCTGGCGCGCCAAGCAACTCGAATATTCCTGGGTGCGTACGTTGATGGGCGCCTATGCCGATTTTTGGCAACTCACCGAGCAGGCACTTGATTTCGCGTTGCACAAGGTGCCCTCTGCCGATCCCGGCCTCAAGGCGGTATTGCTGGATGCCTATTGGCGGCTGGACTGCTATGCGGAAGTGCCCGCCGTGCTGAAGGCGCTGAAGGCGTCCGGCGCCAAGCTGGCAATCCTGTCCAACGGTTCACCGGAAATGCTGGAGGCAGCCGTTAAATCCGCGGCGCTCGATCAGGTGCTGGACGATATCTATTCCGTCGATGCGGTACGGCGCTTCAAGACCGATCCGTCGGTCTACGACATGGTCACGACAGGCTGGCGCCTCTATCCGGGTGCGGTCTCCTTCCAGTCGTCCAACCGCTGGGACATTGCCGGCGCGACCAAGTTCGGCTTCCGCACCGTGTGGATCAACCGCTCCAACCAGCCGGAGGAGTATCGGGATTTTCCACCGGCCCTGATCCTGCCGTCGCTCGATGCCCTTGTCACAGGTGGCTAACGCATGCGGCCCAAAAGTAATCCTGGTTTTCGCTCCTGTGACCGTAGCGCCACAGTGGCGACGCGGTCACAGCTTCGCCTTTGTTTGTCCACCTTGAGGCCAGATTCGGAACCGCCTATCGCGCCCAAGTGTTGATCAGGCACCCTCGCAACGGTCGGCATATTCATGCTTTGTTGCGATTTCAGACTTAAAGAAGGCAACCATGTTCCCAGCCGAAATCGAATCCTATCGCCTGAGCCGTCGCGGCTTTCTCAATGCCGCAGCCCTGGGCGCCGCCTCGATCGCGGTTTCCGCATGCGCCACCACCGGGTCCGGGCCAGTCGAGCCACCGCCACCGGCCTATGTCGAGCCGCCGCTCGCCGACTACGTGACGATGTACGCCGCCGTCAGCGATGGCGGTTTCGAAGTGCCGGCCATTCCCGTCGACAGGATCGATCCGCAATTCCTGCGCCAGATCGTGCCCGACCCGACCGGCCAGAAGCCGGGAACCATCGTCGTCGATACGACCGGCCACTTCCTCTATCTGGTTCGTCCGGGCGGCCAGGCGATCCGCTACGGCGTCGGCCTCGGCCGCGCCGGCTTCGAATGGTCGGGCGATGCCGTCGTCCAGTGGAAACAGAAGTGGCCGAAATGGACGCCGCCGGACGAGATGATCGCCCGGCAGCCGGAACTGAGGCAATACAGCGCTGACAATGGCGGTATGCCGGGCGGGCTGAAAAACCCGCTCGGTGCACGTGCGCTCTATCTCTTCCAGGGCAACGTCGACACGCTCTACCGGCTGCACGGCTCGCCGGAATGGCGTTCGATCGGCAAGTCGGTGTCGTCGGGCTGCGTGCGCCTGATGAACCAGGACATTATAGACCTATATGATCGCGTGCCTTCGAAGACCCCGGTCATCGTGACCAGCGACGCCAGCCAGCCCATGGTGGCGACCGCGAATCACAAAGCCATCCCGATCGATGCCGGCGTGCCGGACGGATCGGTGCTGCTTGGCCCGGTGAAAGCGGTGAGCGACGCGATTTTCTGATGGGAGCGAGGGTGAATGCGGCGACTCGCCGCCTTCACCTCCACATCAGCCTATCCCTGCATGGCCGTTGCGCGATCGCGCTTCCCTATCTGCCCCTCGACAGACTCCCGAGTATCCCGCGCACGATGGCGCGGCCGACCGACGAGCCGACAGAGCGCACCACCGACTTGATCGCGGCTTCCGCCACCGTCTGGCGGTTGGACGGGCGCGGTTGAGGCGGGCGTCTGCCGCCGGGTTGCGGCGGCGGAGCATCATTGCCGAAGCCCGGAATGGTCCAGCGTGAACGGCCGGCGTCGGCCTGCTGTGCCTCGGCATCCGCCGCGTCCTTGGCCTTTTTCAGCAGCATCTCGAAAGCCGATTCGCGATCGACACCCTCATCGTACTGACCGATCACCGGGCTTTCCTGGATCAGCTTCCGCCGCTCGGCTGGGGTTATGGGCCCAAGTCGTGACGATGGCGGACGGATCAGCGTGCGCTGGACCATGGACGGGATGCCCTTGGCTTCCAGCACTGAAACCAGCGCTTCGCCGGTGCCCAGTTGCGTGATCACGGTCGCGCAATCGAAATCCGGATTTGGCCGGAACGTCTCGGCCGCGGTCCTTACCGCCTGCTGCTCGCGCGGCGTGTAGGCGCGCAACGCATGCTGGACCCGGTTGCCGAGCTGGGCCAGAACCTTCTCAGGAATATCCAGAGGGTTCTGCGTGACGAAATAGACGCCGACCCCCTTCGAGCGGATCAGACGCACCACCTGCTCGACGCGGTCGATCAGCACCTTCGGCGCGTCGTCGAAAAGCAGATGTGCCTCGTCGAAGAAGAAGACCAGCTTCGGCTTGTCGGGATCGCCCACTTCGGGCAGCTCCTCGAACAGTTCCGACATCAGCCAAAGCAGGAACGTCGCGTAGAGTCGCGGATTCATCATCAGCTTGTCGGCGGCCAGCACGCTGATGGCGCCGCGGCCGTCGCGGGTGGTGCGCATGATGTCGGCGATGCGCAATGCCGGCTCGCCGAAGAAATTCGCCGCCCCCTGCTGTTCCAGCACCAGCAGCGTGCGCTGGATGGCGCCGACCGAGGGTTTCGTCACATTGCCGTAGCGGGCGCTGATCTCTTCGGCGCGCCCGGCGATATTGGCGAGCAGCGCCTGCAGGTCCTTGAGGTCGAGCAGCAGCAGGCCTTCCTCATCGGCGATGCGGAAGGCGATGTTCATGATGCCTTCCTGGGCTTCGGACAAATTCATCAACCGCGACAAGAGCAGCGGGCCCATCTCGGAGATGGTGGCGCGGATGGGGTGGCCCTGTTCGCCGAACAGATCCCAGAAGATGACGGGGAATTCCTGGAAGTCATAGGGGTCGAGCTTGACCTGCTCGGCGCGCTTGACCAGGAAATCCTGCGCCGTGCCGATCATGGCTATGCCGGAGAGATCGCCCTTGATGTCGGCGCAGAACACCGGCACGCCGGCATTGGAGAATCCCTCGGCCAATATTTGCAAGGTGACCGTCTTGCCGGTGCCGGTGGCACCGGTCACCAGGCCGTGACGGTTGCCATAGTGCAAAAGCAGGTTTTCGGGACGCTGATAGCTGTCGTCGGGCTTGCGGCTGGCGCCGATGAAAATGGTGTCGTCAGCCATATGTCCGGTCTCCGCAACTGCTGTGTATAAAACCAGCCCTTCGCCCGAAGGTATAGTGGGGGCCTTGCACAGCGACAATGGCGATCGGCGAAAATGGCCTTTTTTGGAGCTTGCGGATTTTGCCCATGTTTGGCAATCGTTCATGCTTCGTGCTCGAAGGCTGGTGTACGCTCGAGGGATCGAATTCGAGTCTTGGAAGCGCATTGCATTGCGGTATCGCACCGGGACCCGTAGACTGAAGTGCTCCAGGCTGATGCGGCCGCATAGTGACGAGGACAGTGGATGAGCGCCGGAGCCTTGACCAGGGATAACGAAGTTCCGAATGCCGACCGGCAGCGATGGCTGGCCCTGGCTGAAAAGGCGCTCGCCGGCGCATCTTTCGAGGAAAAACTGGTCTCGCACACCGATGACGGCATCCGCGTGGAACCGCTTTATGAGCGCGCGGCGGCGGCCGAGCCGATCGTGCGCGCCAACCCCGGATCGCCGTGGATCGTCAGCCAGCGCATCGACGATCCCGGCATTGGTCGCGCCAAAGCCCAGGCGCTGGAGGACGTCGCGCAGGGCGCGACGGGATTGTCGCTCGTCTTCGAAGGTGCCCCGAACGCCTTCGGCTACGGCCTGCCGAGAACGGCGCAGGCGCTGGAGACGGTTCTGGACGGCATCCCGTTAAACCGCGTCCAGATCCGCATCGACGCCCACCCATGGAGCCGCCCCATGGCCGACTGGCTGGTGGCGTTCCTTGGCAAGCGCCGCTCCGACCCGGCAAAGCTCAACCTCTCCTTCGGCATCGATCCGGCGGCGATCCTGGCCGGAACCGGCCGGTTGCGCATGTCGATCGAGGCGCTGCAGGAATCCATGCCGCAATCGCTGGCACATTTCTTTTCGATGGGCGTGCCCGGTGTGCTGCTCGAGGCGGATGGGCGGGTGTTCCACAATGCCGGCGCCACAGAGGCGCAGGAGCTTGGCATCATGCTCGCTTCGGCCGTCTCCTATCTCAGGATGTTCGAGAAAGCGCGGCAACCGCTCGTCTACGCAGCGCCCCATATCGGTTTTGCGCTGAGCGCCGACCAGGATCAGTTCCTGTCGATCGCCAAGGTCAGGGCCTTGCGCAGGCTGTGGGCTCGCGTCCAGGAGGCCTGCTCGATCCCGACTTCGACGGCCAATATTCACGCCGAGACGTCGTTTCGGATGATGACGGCATTAGACCCGGAGACCAACATCCTGCGCACGACGATCGCCTGCTTCGCCGCGGCGGCGGGCGGAGCCGATTCGATCGCCATCCTGCCGCACACCGTCGCGCATGGCCTGCCGGCGCCTTTCGCACGCCGCGTGGCCCGTAACGCGCAGTTGATCATGGCCAATGAAAGCCACATCGATCAGGTCGCCGATCCCGCCTGCGGCTCCGGTGGCGTCGAAGCGCTCACTGCTGGCCTCTGCGAAGCGGCTTGGGCCGAGTTGCAGGCGATCGAGGCCGAGGGCGGCGTGCTGTCCAGCCTTCAGGAGGGACGCATACAGGAGCGCGTTCGCACCGCCGCCGCCCAGCGCGCTGCCGCCTTCCGATCCCGCGAGCGCGCCATCGTCGGCGCCACGCTCTATCCGCAGAAAACCGAGCGCGCGGTCGAGACGCTGGCCGCGGAGCGGCGACCTGCCTTCACGGAAGGCATCGTCATGTGCGAGCCGCTGTTTCCGGTCCGCATCGATCAAGCGATCGGAGCCGCTTCTTGATTCCGGATTTCAGCCAGGTCGGCTGGGCGCCGCCGCGGCGGGCGCCGGTCGAGATCAAGGGCCAGCGGATGACGCCGGAAGGCCTTGCCGTCAAACATCTGTACAATCAGGGCGACCTCAAGGGGCTGCCGCATCTCGACACCTATCCGGGCATGCCGCCCTTCGTGCGCGGACCCTATCCGACCATGTATGTCCAGCAGCCGTGGACGATCCGGCAATATGCCGGTTTCTCGACCGCGGAAGAATCCAACGCCTTCTACAGGCGCAATCTTGCCGCCGGCCAGAAAGGCTTGTCGGTCGCCTTCGATCTCGCCACGCACCGCGGCTATGACAGCGATCATCCGCGGGTGGCCGGCGATGTCGGAATGGCGGGCGTGGCCATCGATTCCATCCTCGACATGCGCCAGCTCTTCGACGGAATTCCGCTCGGCGAGATGACGGTGTCGATGACCATGAACGGCGCGGTGCTGCCGATCATGGCGCTCTACATCGTGGCGGCCGAGGAACAAGGGGTTGCGCAGAAGGATCTCGCAGGGACCATTCAGAACGACATTCTGAAGGAGTTCATGGTCCGCAACACCTATATCTATCCGCCGAAGCCCTCGATGCGGATCGTGTCGGACATCTTCTCCTACACATCCAGGCACATGCCGAAATTCAACTCGATCTCGATCTCCGGCTACCATATGCAGGAGGCCGGCGCGACGGCGGACCTGGAGCTCGCCTATACGATTGCCGACGGAATCGAATATGCCCGCGCCGGCGTCGCCGCCGGGCTCGACATCGACCGCTTCGCCCCGCGCCTGTCCTTCTTCTGGGCTGTTGGCATGAACTTCTTCATGGAAGTCGCCAAGCTCAGGGCGGCGCGGCTGCTGTGGTCAAGCCTGATGATGAAGAATTTTTCGCCGAAGGACGAGCGTTCGCTGTCCTTGCGCACCCACTGCCAGACTTCTGGCTGGTCGCTGACGGCGCAGGATCCCTACAACAACATCATCCGCACGATGATCGAGGCGATGGCCGCCACACAGGGCCATACACAATCGCTGCACACCAATTCCTTCGACGAGGCCATGGCGCTGCCGACGGATCATTCGGCCCGTATCGCCCGCAACACGCAGCTGATCCTGCAAAAGGAATCCGGCACCACGCGCATCATCGATCCGTGGGGCGGTTCGGCTTATCTCGAGAGGCTGACGCATGATCTGGCAGCGCGTGCGCTTGCCCATATCGAGGAGGTCGAGGCGCTCGGCGGCATGGCCGCGGCCACCGAGAAGGGCATTCCCAAGCTGCGCATCGAAGAGGCCGCCGCCCGCACCCAGGCGCGCATCGATTCAGGCGAGCAGGTGCTGGTCGGCGTCAACTCGCACCGGCCCGGTGCGGATATCGAAGTCGACGTCTTGAAGATCGACAATGCCGAGGTAAGAGCCCGGCAGTTATCGAAGCTGCAGCGGCTGAAGGGCACGCGCGACGTCGCGGTGCTCGAGAATGCGCTCGCAGCGCTCTCCCGCGCGGCCGAGAGCGGCGAGAACCTGCTCGAATTCGCCATCCACGCCGCGCGCGCCAATGCGACGGTCGGGGAGATTTCGCTGGCGCTGGAAAAGGTCTTTGGCCGCCACATCGCGTCGGTGCAGACGATTTCCGGCGTCTACCGCCAGGCGCTCGGCGACAATCCGGCCGTCGACCGGCTGCAGGAGAAGATCGGCGCGTTCGAAAAGAAGACCGGCGGCAAGCCGCGCATCCTGGTCGCCAAAATGGGACAGGACGGACATGACCGCGGCCAGAAGGTGATCGCCACAGCCTTTGCCGACCTCGGCTTCGACGTCACCGTCGGCGCCATGTTCCAGACGCCGGAGGAGATCGCGAAGCTCGCCCACGAGCAGGATGTGCACATTGTCGGCGCGTCGTCGCTGGCGGCGGGACATCTGACGCTGATCCCGGAACTCAGGGATGCGCTGAAGAGGCTCGGCCACAGCGACATGCTGATCGTTGCCGGCGGCGTGATCCCTCCGCAGGACTATGATGCCGTGCTGCAAGCGGGTGCGGCGGAAATCTTCCCGCCCGGTACCGTGATCCCGCAAGCAGCGGAGCGGCTGATCGACCGGCTGCTGGCGTCCTGAGTTATCGGCAACGAGTGTGTCCGGGCCTTCCTCCCATTCGTAAGTTATAATATCTGTTGCAACGGTGCGGCGGTCGAGTTATAATTGACGTTGCAACAGGAGCAATCCAGCATGAACACCACCATTCGCAAGATCGGCAATTCCGAAGGTGTGATCCTGCCCAAGGAGCTACTCGACCGCCTGAATCTCAAAGCCGGTGATCAGCTTCAGGTTCTCGAAACAGACAAGGACATCGTCCTCAAACCGGTCGACGATAGTTTCGAGCGGCAGATGGAAGCTGCTCGCAAGGTCATGGACAAGTACAAGGTCGCGCTTCAGAAGCTCGCCGAATGAACTGGGAGTTCCTGTCGCGCCGCGCGGTGGAGGCGATGCATGCCGAACAATTGCGCCGGCATGGCGGCGCACAAGGTTTGCGGGATGAAAATGCACTTGAATCGGCACTGGCCCGGGCCGAGAACAAGGCTAATTACGGCACTCCGTCGATTGCAGATCTTGCAGCAGCCTATGTCTTCGGCATTGCCAGAAATCATGCCTTTGTCGACGGCAACAAACGCACGGCTATTGTCGCCGCCGGCGCCTTCCTGATCGTCAACGGTCAGGTCCTGACGGCGGACAACGGCACGCTTTATGAATTCGTGATGGCTATCGCCGCCGGCGAGATCGATGAAGCGGGTGCCGCCGCATTTTTTCGCGACCACCTCGTGAAGACCGAGGACTGATGTTGGGGTTCAGCCGCCCGCGCTCAGCTTGACGATTTCCCATTCCTTGCCATTGACGGTGGCGACATCGCCGACCTTCTTGCCAAACAAAGCAATCGCCATTGGCGATACATGGGAAATGCTGCCTTTCGATGGGTCAGCCTCGTCCTCGCCGACGATCTTCCAGTGCACCTTCTTGCCGTCGTGGGCTTCGAGCGTGGCGCCCATGCCGAAGCGGATGACGTCGCTCCCGGGCTCGGGCACCGAAAGCTCGGCACTTTCGCGCCGCGCGGTCCAATAGCGCAGGTCGCGAGATACCAGTGCGATGCGCTCGCGGTCTCCCCGCCGCTCGGCTTTGGCCAATATGTCGCGCAGATCGGCCAGATTCTCGTCGATCATTGCCAGGCCACGCTCCGTCACCAGGTTGCGGTGTTGACTGATCGGCCGTTCGCCGACGCCTGCGATGGCGTTTTCGCTGTCTTCCTCGCGGGTAAAGGCTCTGCTCATTGCTTGAACTTATGCCCGCCCTCACGACTTCACAAGTCATTGCCCCTCGCCGGGGACGCAGGTGCCTGACTGGCACGAATCCTGCCACTAGACGGGCAAAAGCCAGGACCTGTGCCGATGTTGAACAGACGCAAGCTGCTTGTGCGGACAGCCGGTTTTGCCGTGTTCGGGCTTTCGCTGGGCAAGGCAGCCGCCGCGAGCTTGCCCGGCGTCGAGAAAGCCTCGATGCGCGGATCGATCAACGCCACCGAGCTTGGCGTGCAACCCGGCACCTTTGACGATCAGAGCAAGGCTTTCGCCAAGCTGCTGCGCGAGGCCAGCGATCGCGACATGCCGGTTTTCCTGCAGCCCGGCACCTATGTCGTGTCCAACCTGACGCTGCCCGGCCGGGTGCGCCTTACCGGCGTGCCTGGCGCAACGCGCATCGTCTATGGTGGCGACGGCCACCTGTTCATGGCCGAACAAGCCGATCACATCGAGCTCAGCGGCCTGGTCCTCGACGGCTCAAACCGCTCGATGGGCGACTACGCGCAAGGACTGCTCGATCTGCGCCGCGTGGCGCATCTCATCGTCGATAATTGCCAGATAACCGGCAGCGGCAAGAACGGGCTGGCGCTCGAGCACGCGGCGGGCCGGGTCGAGCGCACGGAAATATCCGGAGCGGCGGACGCCGGCATCTATTCGGTCGAGGCCGCAGGGCTGGCGATCACAGGCAACACCGTCTCCGACTGCGCCAATGGCGGCATCCTCGTGCACCGCTGGCAGGCGGCGGAGGACGGCACTATCGTCACCGGCAACCGGATCGAACGCATCGCGGCGCGCGGCGGCGGCACTGGCCAGAACGGCAATGGCATCAATGCCTTCCGCGCCGCCAACGTGATCGTCTCCGGCAATATTGTTTCGGACTGCGCATTCTCCGCCATCCGCGCCAACAGCGCCAGCAATCTGCAAGTATCGAGCAACACTTGCATGCGTTCCGGCGAAACGGCGGTCTATTCCGAATTCTCGTTCGAGGGCGCCGTTATCAGCAACAACATCGTCGATGGTGCCGCCAACGGCATCTCGATCGTCAATTTCAACGAAGGCGGACGCATGGGTGTTTGCTCGGGCAACATCGTGCGCAACCTGTCGACATCAGGCCCCTACCCCGCCGACCCGCCGGGATTCGGCGTTGGCATCGGCGTCGAGGCCGACACCACCGTGTCCAACAACGTCATCGAGAACGTGCCGCTCTACGGCATGTCGATCGGCTGGGGACCGTATCTGCGCAACGTCGTGGCCACCGGCAACATCATCCGCAAAGCGGGCACCGGCATCGTCGTCAGCGTGGTCGACGGTGCCGGAACCGCCATCATCTCCGACAATGTCATCGACGGCGCACGCAATGGCGCCATTGTCGGGCAGCGCTGGGCCGATCCGGCCACGGGCGATCTCGCCGCGTCAGCCGATACCGGCTTTCCGCATCTGACCGTCGAGCGCAATCACGTCAGTTGAGAAACGTCTGTCTCAGGCCAGTGCCGCCGTCGGCCTGAGCGCACCGACCGTGGCGCCTATCCGGCTTTCGATGGGTGCATTCGCCATTTCGAGCAGCTTCGCCGCCAAAACCTCGTCCGCGCGCAGCAGTCGGGCGATGATTACGGCCACCATGGATTCGGCGGCCCGGCCGGCACCATCATCGCATTTGAGTGCGATGCCGAGGCCAAGCTCGGGAAGCGCCGCGCAATGGACCCCTTCGGCGCCGCCCTTCGCAAATATTCGGCCAGGCGCCGCCTGCATCAGCGCGAGATCGGCGCGGCCTGTGCCGGCGACGAAGAACGGCTCGGCCATGCAAGCCGACAACAATCGCTTTGCCGCCCTGGCGCGCCCGGGCGCGAAGCCCCTGCCGGTCACCATGCGGGCAAAGCCAAGCGCAAAACTCCTGAGCGGCACCGCGTAGGTCGGGATCGAACAGCCATCGGTTGCGCGTTCGTCGGCGCCGTGGCGAGCTCCTGTCACCGCCTGCATGGCGTCGCGCACCATTTCCTGCAAGGCGTGATCCGCCCTGACATAGCCTTGAGGCTCGATGCCTGAATGGACGCAGGTGCAAAGAAAGCCGGAATGCTTGCCGGAGCAATTGTTGTGCAAGGCGTTCGGGGAACCGCCTGCGCGGGCGAGTGCGATCGTCGCGTCGTGGCTCGACGGCCAATGCGCGCCGCATTCAAGCGCCGACCCGTCCAGCCCGGCCCTGGCGAGCATCGACCGCGCCAGTTCGACGTGGGCCGGTTCGCCCGAATGAGAGGCGCAGGCCAGCGCCAGTTCGCGGTTACCGAAGCCGTAGACATCGGCAGCACCGCTTTCGACCAGCGGCAGCGCCTGGATCGCCTTGACCGCGGAGCGCGGAAACACCGGCCTCGATGTGTCGCCGATCTCGAGAACCGGCTTGCCATCGGCGTCGAAAACCGCGACCGCGCCTCGGTGCGCGCTCTCGACGATGGCGCCACGCAGAACTTCGATCAGAACCGGATTTGTCATGTTGCCCCCGCGGATGCGGGTCGCTTTTACCGAATCCGATCGAGAATGGAAACGTAGTTGGCGACCGCCGCGCCGCCCATGTTGAAGATGCCGCCAAGCTTGGCGTTGGGCACCTGGATGCCCCCGGCCTCACCGACGAGCTGCATGGCGCTCAGCACATGCATCGACACGCCGGTGGCGCCGATCGGATGACCCTTCGCCTTCAGGCCGCCGGACGGGTTGACCGGCAGCCGCCCGTCCTTTGCGGTCGTGCCGTCCAGCGCCAGCCTCGCGCCCTCCCCAGGCTTCGCCAGGCCCATGGCTTCATATTCGATCAATTCGGCGATGGTGAAGCAGTCATGCGTCTCGACGAAGGAGAGATCATCAAGCGTCACGCCGGCATTCCTGAGCGCCCGGCTCCAGGCCTGCTCGCAGCCTTCGAAGGTCAGGATGTCGCGCTTCGACATCGGCAGGAAATCCTGCACGTGCTCATTGGCGCGGAAGGTGACGGCGCGGCGCATCTTCAGTGCCGTCGCTGTGTCGGTGAGGACGAGAGCGGCGGCACCGTCGGAGACAAGCGAGCAGTCGGTGCGCTTCAGTGGGCCAGCGACGAAGGGGTTCTTCTCGCTCTCCTGGCGGCAGAATTCGTAGCCGAAATCCTTGCGCATCTGCGCATAGGGATTGTCGACGCCGTTCTTGTGATTCTTGGAGGCGATCATGGCAAGCGCATCCGACTGGTCGCCGTAGCGCTGGAAATAGGCTTGTGCGATCTTGCCGAAGACGCCGGCAAAGCCGGCCGGTGTGTCGCCATCCTCGGGCAAATAGGAGGCTTTCAGCAGGTTCCTGCCGATCTCGGGGCCGGGCGTCGTCGTCATCTGCTCGGCGCCGACCACCAGCACGATGCGGGCGGCATTGGCATCGATGGCGCGGACGCCTTGCCGGACAGCGGCCGAACCGGTGGCGCAGGCGTTCTCGACGCGCGTCGCCGGCTTGAAGCGCAGCCGGTCGTCGGCCTGGAGGACAAGGCTGGCGGTGAAATCCTGTGCGGAAAAGCCGGCGTTGAAATGTCCGAGCACAATCTCGTCGACGTCGTCCGGGCCAATGCCGGCATGGTCGAGCGCCTCGGTTGCCACTTTGACGATCAGGCTCTCCAATGTTTCGCCTTCAAGCTTGCCGAAGCGCGAATGCGCCCAGCCAACGATGCATGCGGTCATGGCAACCTCCATTTGCCGCGGATCCTAACACGTCATATCGCGGCCTGAGCACTCAATATTGTTCAATAATGAACCGTTTTCCAGTCCGCGGGATGAGCCAGAGCCGACAATCGGTTGTTGTTTGGGCTGAATTTTTGTTGATTGACCCGTCAATAAAAAATAATCTTCACCGAAACAATGGGAACAGCATGCCGAAAGTCGGAATGGAGCCACTGCGCCGCAAAGCGCTCATCGACGCGACGATCTCGGCGATCGGCGAGCGCGGCTCGCTTGACGTGACGATGTCGGAGATCGCCGGGCGCGCCGGCGTGTCGTCGGCGCTGGCCCATCACTATTTCGGCGTCAAGGATGAGCTGCTGTTCGCGACGATGCGGCATATCCTGGCCGAACTGACCACAGACATGCGGCGCGCGCTTCAATCCACCGGTTCCCCACGCGAACGCGTCTCGGCGGTCGTGGCCGTCAACTTCTCCGAGATCCAGTTCCGTGCCGAAACGATCGCCGCCTGGCTCGCCTTCTATGTCGAGGCGCAGAAATCGGCTGCGCTGCGCCGGCTGCTCAGAATTTATGCGCGGCGGCTGCATTCGAACCTGATGAGCGGGCTGGCCGGCATCCTGTCCCGAGCCGAGGCCGACCGCGTCGCCGAAGCGACGGCGGCGATGATCGACGGGCTCTATATCAGGCGCGCGCTCAAGGACGGCGTGCCCGACGCCGCGACCGCGATCGCATTGGTCGAGGACTATCTCGAAACGAAACTCAGCGGACGGCAGACGCAGTGACACGCAAGCACCCTAACTTCCTGATCGTCATGGTCGATCAGCTCAACGGAACTTTCTTTCCGGACGGGCCGGCTGACTTCCTGCACGCGCCGCATCTGAAGGCGTTGGCCGCCCGCTCGGCGCGCTTCCGCAACAATTACACCGGCTCGCCGCTCTGTGCGCCGGGCCGTGCCTCGTTCATGAGCGGCCAGTTGCCGTCGCGCACCGGAGTCTATGACAACGCCGCCGAGTTCGCCTCGTCGATCCCGACCTTCGCTCATCATCTGCGCGCCGCCGGCTACCATACTTGCCTGTCGGGCAAGATGCACTTCGTCGGGCCGGACCAGTTGCACGGCTTCGAGGAACGGCTGACCACGGACATCTACCCCGCCGATTTCGGTTGGACGCCGGATTATCGTAAGCCCGGCGAGCGCATCGACTGGTGGTATCACAATCTGGGTTCGGTGACCGGGGCCGGCATTGCGGAAACCACCAACCAGATGGAATATGACGACGAGGTCGTGTTCCTCGCCACGCAGAAGCTCTACCAGCTTTCGCGGGAGCAGGATGATGAGGAGCGCCGGCCCTGGTGCCTGACCGTTTCGCTGTCACATCCGCACGACCCCTATGTCGCGCGCAAGCAGTACTGGGATCTCTACGAAAATTGCCAGGCGCTCGACCCGGAAACCAATTTCATTGCGTATGACGAACAGGATACGCATTCGCAGCGGCTGTATGTCGCCAGCGATTATCCGTCGTTCCAGATCACCCCTGAGCAGGTGCGCCGTTCGCGGCGTGGCTATTTCGCCAATATTTCCTATGTCGACGACAAGCTCGGCGAGCTCCTGGACGTCCTCAAGCGAACGCGCATGCTTGACGACACCACCATCCTGTTCTGCTCCGACCATGGCGACATGCTCGGCGAGCGCGGCCTATGGTTCAAGATGAGCTTCTTCGAGGGCTCGGCGCGGGTGCCGCTGATGATTGCCGGCAGGGGCGTTGCGGCCGGGCTGATCGAAGCGCCGGTTTCCAATCTCGACGTGACGCCGACGCTTTGCGACCTCGCCGGCATCGACATCGATGCCGTCGCGCCATGGACCGATGGCCAATCGCTGCTGCCTCTGATCGACGGTGAGCGGCGCAGCGCGCCTGTGCTGATGGAATATGCGGCTGAGGGTTCATACGCGCCTCTGGTGGCTATCCGCGAGGGCCGATACAAGTTCGTCCATTGCGAGCTCGATGCGCCGCAACTGTTCGATCTCCAATCCGATCCGCTGGAGCGGGAAAACCTCGCGGCCGATCCGGCCAACGAACCGCTGGTCGCGGCGTTCATGGACAAGGTGCGGGCGCGCTGGGACATGGCCGCTTTCGACGCTGCGGTGCGCGAAAGCCAGGCGCGCCGCTGGGTCGTCTATCGGGCGCTGCGCAACGGCGCCTACTACCCCTGGGATTTCCAGCCGCTGCAGAAAGCGTCCGAGCGCTACATGCGCAACCACATGAACCTCGACACTCTCGAGGAGAGCAAGCGGTATCCGCGAGGCGAATGATGACTACGCTTGTCCCCTCACTCGACCACCTGCAGCAAGCCTATGCGGTCACCGCCAAGGCGACGCAGATCACGCCGCTGCTGGAATCGGCGGCGCTCGCCAGGGAAACCGGCGCCGCTCGCGTCTTCGTCAAGGCGGAATCGCTGCAATGGGCGGGATCGTTCAAGGTTCGGGGCGCCTATTGGCGGCTGAAGCGGCTGTCGCCCGACGAAGCCAAGAAGGGCGTCGTCGCTTATTCTTCCGGCAATTTCGCGCAAGGACTGGCGGCTGCGGGCCAGGCGCTCGGCATTCCCGTCACCATCGTCATGCCGATCGACGCTCCGGCCGCCAAGCGCGACGCCACAGCAGGCTACGGCGCGCGCGTGGTGCTTACCGATCACGGCGAGCGCGCGCGTGAGGAAGTCGCTGCCGCTAAGGCGCGCGAGATCGCCGAGACCGAAGCGCTGACATTGCTGCATCCCTTCGACGATCCGGAAATCGTGGCCGGCCAGGCAGGTGCCGGGCTGGAGGCGCTGGAGCAGCTTTCTGCCAAGGGCGCGAAGGCGGACGTGCTGTTCTGCTCGGTCGGCGGCGGCGGCCTGATCGGCGGCGTTTCGCTCGCTTTCCACTATCTGTCGCCGGCCACAGAAATCATCGGCGTCGAGCCCGAAGGTTTCAACGGCATGGGCGCCTCGTTGGCGCATGGCAGCATCGAGACCATGCCGCTCGCCCCGAATTCGATCTGTGACGGGCTGATGTCGCGGCGGCCCGGCGACGCGCCGTTCGCGGCGGTCAGAACCGCCGGCGTTCGCGGCATCACTGTCGACGACGCCTTGGTGCGGCGGGCAATGAAAATCGCCTTCGAGCGGATGAAGCTGGTGCTTGAGCCGTCCGGAGCTGCCTCGCTGGCGGCACTGCTCGGCGGCAAGGTGGATGTGGCCGGCAAGACCGTCCTTGTGGTGGCTACCGGCGGCAATGTCTCGCTCGCCGATTTCATCACGCATATGAACGATGGGCGCATATGAACAATGCTTGAAGCGGATTTCGTCATCATCGGCTCCGGCTCCGCCGGCTCGGCCATGGCCTATCGCCTGTCAGAGGATGGCAAGCACTCGGTCATCGTTATCGAATTCGGCGGCTCCGATATCGGGCCGCTGATCCAGATGCCATCGGCGCTGTCGATCCCGCTCAATATGAGCCTCTACGACTGGGGTTTTGCCAGCGAGCCCGAGCCGCATCTCGGCGGCCGCGTGCTGGCGACGCCGCGCGGCAAGGTGATCGGAGGCTCGTCCTCGATCAACGGCATGGTCTATGTGCGCGGCCACGCCCGCGACTTCGACCACTGGGCCGAACAGGGAGCCGCCGGCTGGGGTTTTGCAGACGTGCTTCCTTATTTCAAGCGCATGGAAGATGCGGATGGCGGCGAGGACGGCTGGCGGGGCCATGGCGGGCCGCTGCACGTGCGACGCGGCACGCGGAAAAATCCGCTCTATGGCGCCTTCGTCGAAGCGGGCCGCCAGGCCGGCTTCGAACTGACCGACGACTATAACGGCTCCAGGCAAGAGGGGTTCGGCCCGATGGAGCAGACCATTTTCGGCGGCCGCCGCTGGTCGGCGGCATCAGCCTATCTGAGGCCGGCGCTCAGGCGCAAAAACGTAAGCCTGGTCAAGGGCTTTGCGCGACGGGTGATCATCGAGAATCAACGCGCCATCGGGGTCGAAATCGAAGCTCGCAAACAGATTCAAGTCGTTAAGGCGCGACGTGAGGTGATCGTCGCGGCATCGTCGATCAACTCGCCGAAAATCCTGATGCTGTCGGGCATCGGGCCTGCGGAACATCTCAGGGAAAACGGCATCGCGGTGGTGGCCGATAGACCCGGCGTCGGCCGCAACCTGCAGGACCATCTGGAACTTTATATCCAGCAGGAATCGACAAAGCCGATCACGCTGAATTCGGTGCTCAACCCGTTTTCCAAGGCGATGATCGGGGCGCAGTGGCTGTTCTTCAAGACCGGCCTTGGCGCCACCAATCATTTCGAGGCGGCGGCCTTCGTGCGCTCGCGCGCCGGGGTCGACTATCCTGATATCCAGTACCACTTCATCCCGGCGGCGGTGCGCTATGACGGCAAGGCGGCGGCGAAGTCGCATGGTTTTCAGGCGCATGTCGGGCCAATGCGCTCGAAATCGCGCGGCTCGGTGACACTGCGCTCGCCGGACCCGAATTCGAAACCGGTGATCCACTTCAACTACATGTCGCATCCAGACGACTGGAGCGAGTTCCGCCACTGCATCAGGCTGACGCGCGAGATTTTCGGCCAGAAGGCCTTCGACGGCTTCCGCGGCCAGGAAATTTCGCCCGGCAGCCACGTGCAATCGGACGACGACCTCGACATCTTCATCAGGGATCACGCCGAAAGCGCCTATCATCCCTGCGGCACCTGCCGGATGGGCCGCGCCGACGAGGTCACGAGCGTCGTCGATCCGGAATGCCGCGTGATCGGCGTCGAGGGCCTGCGGGTAGCCGATTCCTCTATCTTCCCGCGCGTCACCAACGGCAACCTCAACGCGCCGTCGATCATGACTGGCGAGAAGGCTTCCGACCACATTCTCGGCCGCACGCCGCTGGCGCCTTCCAACCAGGAACCATGGATCAATCCCCGCTGGCAGGCGTCCGACAGATAGAGCATGATCGTGCAACCGCACGATCGGCATGCCGCTAAGACGATTTGGAGAAGCCCATGCGCGCCCAGCCAACGGCATCGCACTATGTCAACGGACGCTACATAGACGACGAGCAAGGCGCGCCACTGCCGGTCATCTATCCGGCAACCGGCGAGACCATCGCCCTGCTGCGCTCGGCGACGCCGAACGTGCTGGAACTCGCCATCGAGGCTGCGCGTGCCGCGCAACCGGCTTGGGCGCGGCTGAAGCCGGTGGAGCGCGGCCGCATCCTGCGCCGCGCCGCCGACATCTTGCGCGCCCGCAACGCCGATCTTGCCCGCCTCGAGACGCTCGACACCGGTAAGGCGATTCAGGAAACGCTGGTGGCGGATGCGCCATCGGCCGCGGATTGCCTGGAATATTTCGGCGGCGCGGTTGCAGCTTACAATGGCGAGGCTGTCGATTTGGGCGGGGCCTTCGCCTACACGCGGCGCGAGGCGCTCGGCGTTTGCGTCGGCATAGGCGCCTGGAACTATCCAATCCAGATCGCCGGCTGGAAATCCGCGCCCGCGCTCGCCATGGGCAACGCCATGGTGTTCAAACCATCGGAAAACACGCCATTGTCGGCATTGGCCCTGGCCGAGATCTACAGCGAGGCAGGCCTGCCCGACGGGCTGTTCAACGTCGTGCAAGGCTATGGCGATGTCGGCGCCAGCCTGGTCAGCCACGATGTCGTGGCCAAGGTGTCGGTGACCGGCTCGGTGCCGACCGGCCGCAAGGTGCTGTCGCTCGCCGGCTCGAAGATGAAGCACGCGACGATGGAACTCGGCGGCAAGTCGCCGCTGATCGTCTTCGACGACGCCGATCTCGAGAATGCCGTCGGCGGCGCCATGCTCGGCAATTTCTATTCGACGGGGCAGATCTGCTCCAACGGCACGCGCGTCTTCGTCCAGAAGGGCATCCATGACCGCTTCGTCGACCGGCTCGTCGAGCGAACCAAGAAGATCCGCATCGGCGACCCACTCGATGCCGAAACCCAGATGGGCCCGCTGGTCAGCAAGGCACAGCAGGAGAAGGTCGTCTCCTACATCGCGGCGGGCAAGCAAGAAGGCGCCACGCTCGCCTGCGGCGGCAACGTGCCTTCGCTGCAAGGTTTTGAAGGCGGCTTCTTCGTCGAGCCGACGGTGTTCACCGGGGTGAGCGACAGCATGCGCATCGCGCGCGAAGAAATCTTTGGGCCTGTCATGAGCGTGCTGAAATTCGACGGCGAGGACGAGGTGGTCGAGCGCGCCAACGACACTGAGTTCGGTCTCGCGGCCGGCGTGTTCACGCGCGACCTGTCGCGCGCCCACCGCGTCATCGCCGAGCTGCGGGCCGGCACGTGCTGGATCAACACCTACAACCTGACCCCGGTCGAAATCCCCTTCGGCGGTGTCAAGCAATCCGGCATTGGGCGAGAAAATTCACTGGCCGCGCTGGCGCTCTATTCGCAGATGAAGGCGGTTTATGTCGAGACCGGGGATGTGGTCAGCCCTTATTGAGCAAAATGTCGTCGGGACAGCGCCTCTTTCTCAGCCACCCTTCTCGGCAGTCCCATCCAGATACTGCGTGAGCGCGCACACGAGATGATAAAAAATGCTGGCCGGCACATCTGATGCCCGCGAGCGGCCGCGCTCGTCGACGCGGTCGATCCACAGACCCAGCGGCGCCGGGTCGATGTGCCAGCGGAACAGCCGGCCTACGCGTTCCTCGATCTCCGGCTTGAGATCGGGTCCGCCAGAACCGTCCAACGCAATCGCCGCCTTGACCGCTTCGGCCTGTGGCCAACTACGCGAGACCAGGTCCAGCGGCAGACCCTGCCGGGAGACGGCGCCATACGCAAGGCCTGTGGCGCGGTTGAGGCCATTGGCGATGGCCGAGGCATAGAGTTTCCTGGCGAAGCCACTCAGTTCGGCCTGGCCGCTAAGAGCGGCGAAATCGACAAGCAGCGCGGCCCATTCGAAATGATGGCCGGGCTCGGTCCAGGTACCCTTCTCGCCCGCCACGGGCCTCCAGCCGGCGTCGAAATATTCACCCAGCGTCCAGCTTTCGGGATCGAAGAAGTGGTTGCGGAACAGGTCGATGATGCGTGCCGCGCGGCGCAGATAAGCGCGCTCGCCTGTCGCCTCGTGCCAGGCGAGGAAGGCTTCCAAAAAATGCATGTGCGGATTGGAGCGCCGCTCGCCCTGCCCGTCCGAGGTTTCGAGAAAGCCGGTCATGCGGCTATCCTCGAGATGGGCATCGAGGAAGGCGAAGGTCTCTTCGCCGAGCCGCAGCGCATCCGGATGGCCCGACATGTGGGCATGCGCCAGCGCCAGAAGCACGCAGGAATGATCGTAGGCGTCCTCGACCGGGTCGGCGACCGAACCGTCGATGTCGAGGGTACGCACCCAGCCGCCCCTTGCCGTTCGGCCGCTTCCGGCCATGAAGTCGATGCCGTGGGCGATGAGCCGGTCGGCCGGGCCGTCCCAGCCGCGTTGCTTGGCGACCGCAAAGGCGTAGACCTGGCGGGCCTGCGTGCGCATGCGCTTGGGCTTCATCAGCGGCGTGGCGTCGAAGCCAAGAGCCTCGTGGAATCCGCCATAGCGTTCGTCGACGCCTGATGTCGACCACAGCGGAAGCGTCTCCTGAAACAGCCAGTGATGGACGCGGCGACGCCAAGCGCCGCTTTCGATGACCCGGTCGTGGGCAGGCGTGAAGCGGGTTTCCAACCGGCCGGATTTTTCGAGCTGCTCGACGATCTTCTTGACGTGCTGGCTATGGCTGACCGGGGCGACGAAGGTAGCGTCCGATGTCGAGACGATGGCGACATCTCTCATGCCGATGGCCGACAGCAGCCGGCCATCGCTGCGAATGTAGGAATTCTCGCAATCGATGGCGACGACGTCGCCGGCGATGACATTGCCTTGGCTATCGGCAGGCCCGACATCGAGCAGCGACTGCCAGGAGCCGAGATCGTTCCAGCGAAAGCTGGCCGGCACCATGGCGATGTCCTTTGCCCGCTCCATGATGGCATAGTCGATCGAGACCGAAGGAATGGCGCCGTAGAGGTCCAGCGGCATGTAGAAGCCGGAAAGGTCCGATGTCGCAGCCTTGTAGGCAGCTTCGGTCGCCTGCCAGATCTTCGGCTCGAAAGCTGCGAAAGCATCACGCATGGCGCCGGCGCGAAACAGGAAGATGCCGGTGTTCCAGTGGAAATTGCCGGCTTCGAGATAGGCCTGGGCGGTGGCAAGGTCCGGCTTTTCGACGAAGCGCGAGACATCGAACACGCCTGCTCTTTCGGCGGCGACTTCGATGTAGCCATAGCCGGTCTCCGGCTGTGTCGGCTTGAGGCCGAACACCACCAGCCGCCCGGCGCTGGCAGCGGCGGTGCCCGCCTCGACGCTCTGCCAGAATTGCCGCGCGGTCGAAATCTCGTGATCGGACGGCACCACCAGCACCAGTTCGTCACCGAATTCGGCGAGCGTGCGCAGGCTTGCCAGCGCCACCGCCGCGGCGGTGTTGCGGCCGGTAGGTTCGAACAGCGGCCCACCGCCGGCAAGGTTTATGCCGGCGAGATCGGCATGGACGCGCTCGGCATGGCGTTCGGAAGCGATCATGAAGATGGGCGTATCGCCGCTGGGCCGTGACGCCAGCCGGCGCAAGGTCTTTGCCAGCATCGAGCCGTCGCCCGAAAGGTCGTGGAACTGCTTGGGATTGTCCTCGCGCGACAGCGGCCAGAGCCGCGAGCCGACGCCGCCGCTCATGACGAAACTGACGATGCGCTGGCTCATGATGCCCTTGTCAAAAGATCTGGTTGTAGTCGCCGACTTCCGGACTACGGCGCAGCACCGCGTCGAACGTCTGCCGGCGCCGCTGCGACGATACCGGGCTCTCCACCACCACGACAAGCTCCGGCAATCCGAAACTGTTGGGCCGTGCTTCGCCAACGATCCTGGGGGTCAAGACTGGAAATCTCCGGGCGGCTGGAAACACAAATCGCGCAAACGTTTGCCGGGGCCCTACCACGGAAGCCCTTTAAGCGGCGTTTATTCGAGGCGCTGAAACAGGCTCGCGAAGAAAGCTGGCGAAATGCGACAGAAGTGCTGCCATTGACGCTTGCAGGAACCAGATGCGGCGGCTATAAGCCCGCGGTCTGGTCACGGAGTGTAGCGCAGCCTGGTAGCGCACCTCGTTCGGGACGAGGGGGTCGCAGGTTCAAATCCTGCCACTCCGACCAGAAAAACAAAGGCTTACGTGGCTTTTGGCGAAGCGCATCCCGAGCGCTGCAACGTTTCCGCAATGTTTCCTTTGAAAGGGTGCGGAATGGCATCCCGCTTTCCTGGCGATACCAAGCTGATCCTATGGCTCGCCGCGATCTTCGTGCCGGTCATTGTCCTTGGGGAGATCGGATACCGAGCGCTGCAATGGTTGGGCTGGCTCTAAGCGCATCACGCCGGGTCTTCGCGCCAGATCGGCACGCGCTGGACCTTTAGAGCCACCAGGCGACGGATGCGCAGTCCTACGGCTTCCCTGCCCGTCGGCGCGAACGCCTCGACATCGAGCCGACCGTGGCTTGGATCATTTTCGCACTTCATTCTATCCATCAGGGAATCGACATCGACGTCACCGAATATCTGGATGAGGTCCGAGGGATAGTAGCAGTGGGTCCGCTTGCAGTAGCGACAGCGGATGCGCACCAAGCGCATGCCGTCGTTCAAATTCGACAGCGGATAGTCTCGTCTTTTGGGCGCGTAGGTCTCTGGCATACCCTGAAATGAGGAACATATTCCTGCCACGTCAAGAGGGGCTTGACTCCAATGTTCTCTTTTCGTTCACTATCGGCAGGATAGCCACAGGAGGATGACATGGACCTCGTTCTGTCAGTTCCGGGCGCATCGCCCGAGGAAATTTCGCGAGGCTTGGCGGCAGCAGAGGAAGCGCTAGAACGCGCTGGTTTCACTGCCGAGGAAGCCGCTTACGGTGCCTTCGTTGTTGAAGGTTGGGACATCAACGGTCCGCCCGAAGATGGTCCTGACCATTCGGCGTCCCGCGCCGCAAGTGCTTGGGGGCAAGCTCATAGGGCAGCATTGGAGGCCTGTTGTGACGGCTGGCCGGAGAGCCGCAAGCCCATATCGGTAAGGCTCGAGTTGTTGACCGATCCCGAGACGCAACTCGCCGATCGTTCGACAGCGCTGGCGATGCTTCGCGAACATCTCGAGCAAGATGGCAAGGACACGTTGAACGGGGAGGACGCGGTTTTGGCTTGGCGGGTTGCTGCCGAGGTCGTCGACCAGCTTTCAATGCGCGACCTTATTGGCGACCTGTCTATGGCCTTTGCCGCCCTCTCCCATTCCCATCTCCGCCCGGATGAGCCGATCGAACCGAAGCGCCGAGCTGTGCGCGACGCAATCAATGCGCTAGAGGCAGCTACCGAGAAGCCGTCCATACACTGATGCCGAAACGCAATCGCGTCACGCCGGCGCCATCGGTCATCGACCGGGATTGGCCGCACCAGGTTGCCTTGCCGGATGACATCTGCACGGACCGGAACCTGACCATGATCACGCAGTTCTGCCAGGACATCGGCGTCAAGCCTCAGATAAGGCGGGTGCAGGCGATATGGCCGAGCGGCAAATATGAGGACTATCGCATCCACTGCTTCGCCGACCCCGCCGCGGCGAAGGCCTTCCTTGACCATTTTGGCGGCGACGTGTTCGATCCCAAACGCGATCGAGAGGGTGGGAAGATCCGGGGTGTCTGGCGCCGCACGGGCGAATACAAGCGCATCCTCGACCTTGGGCCTTTGAGCGTTCCCGAGATTCTGCGCAATTAGGGGCAAGACATGTGCAATCTCTACAATCTCACGACCAGCCAGGAGGCCATACGCCAGTGGACGAGCGCGCTGCGCGACGTCCTCGGCAACCTGGAACCGTCGCTCGACATCTACCCGAACAGGCCGGGCCCGGTGGTTCGGAACGCTCAAGATGGGCAGCGCGAGGTGGCCAACCTTCTCTGGGGCATGCCGACGCCTGCCGAGCGCGTGAAAGGCGCTGCCGACTACGGCACCACGAACATACGAAACCCCCAGTACGGCCACTGGCAGCAATATGTCGGGATCGAGCATCGCTGCGTGGTTCCTGTAACCAGCTTTGCCGAGCCGTCCCCAACGCCCGGCGACAAAGACCCCGAAACCGGTATCCAGCGGAATTACTGGTTCGCGCTGAACGAGGAGCGTCCCTTGTTCTTCTTCGCAGGCCTCTGGACGCCTTGGCATGGCGTGCGCAAGGTCAAGGATGGCCCGGGCGACTTTGAGCTCTACGGCTTCATGACGACCGCGCCCAACGCGCTGGTCAAGCCGATCCACGAGAAGGCTATGCCGGTGATCCTGACGAGCCAGGAAGAGATCGAGACCTGGCTTACCGCGCCCTGGTCGGAAGCGAAGAAGTTGCAGCGCCCCGCGCCCGACGATGCCCTCGTGATGGTCGACAAGCCAGCGACGCAGATCAAATTCCCGCAGCAGGCGCCGCAGGCGACCGTGAAGCCGCCGGCACCGAACATCAAGGCATAGCCAAAACGCAAGCAGCCCGTCTCGAAGCCATTGCCGTGGAGCGAGACGGGCTGCGGGAGCTGGGGAGTTGTCGTCGCCAAGCTTCCGGGACTGCAACATGGCAAGCAGCCGGTTTGTTCCGCGTAAAACGCAATAAATCCGCCCGGCGTGAGCCGAGACGGGCGATCATATTGCTGGCGTCGGGAAAATGGTCGGGCGCTACGGCGGCTTGCTCCTGGCGCGCTCCTCCGCCACAGCCTGGAGCGTGGCGGTAAGCGCCGCAACGGCGTTTGAGAGGCCGACAATGCTATCCTGCACCCGGTCCAGCCTGGTCAGCGTCCCGTTCTGGAAACGCTCGTTGGCGGCCATGTCCTGCACCTGCTTTGTCTCGACCGCGATCAGCCGGTCATTCACTTTGGCGGCGACATCGTTGGCCTTGTCGGCCGCAACGTTCGCCTGATTGGCCGTCTTGGTGACGGCGTCTATACGCCCGTCCAGCCATTGCGATCCGAAAAAGACGATGAGACCGAGCGTCGGCATCGCGAGCGCCATCGATACGCGCGCTATTGCAAGAAGAAGGACGTTGTCTGCAATCTTCTCCGAAGTGTTCGGCATCTGGTTATCCTCGCTCAACGTTCCCAAGCCCCTTGATGCACTGTTGTCGTTATTTCCAGCAGCCGCGGCGCTGGCCGTTGCGGTCGTTGCCCAGCACGCGCTCGTAACCAGGCCGGTCGGCGCCGATCAGCGCCACCGTGCCGGCCGGGCTAAGGCTTGCTTTGAGGAACCCCGCGCAGCTGGTCGCAGGCGTCGACTGGCATGCCGCTCCCGCGCAGGCCAGAAACGCAAAGATCATAGTCAGACATACCAGCGAGCTTCGCATTGTCGCCCTTCCTTTCGAGTTCGGCTTTGACATCCGCCGCCGCGACTTCCGCGACGCGGCGGCTATAACCCTGGGAATCGCCCTTCCAGTGCCCGACCAGGTAGCTTGCGGGCACCGCGGCAATGAGCGCGCCGAGCGCGATCAGCTTCCAGTTCTTCAGTGCAACGGTGAGGAGCTCGAGCATCAGCAACTCTCCCAGACGCCATCGGTGAGATAGCCATGCCAATGCGGCCCGCCATTCGTCGTGAGAGCCACCGATTCCCTGACGGTCGGTTTGTCGCGGGAGCCGTTCCAGAACGTCCAAGCGCCAGCGCCAGCCAACTTCACCGCGCCGATGTCGCCGCATCCGCAAGGACATTGGAAGTGGAAGCCCGATGGCGAGTGGCCCTCGGCGTCATAGAACTTGATGCTGCCGGCAGGGCCGTCGATGATGGTGTCGACCAGTTGGGCGACAACCGGCTGCGTCCTTACCTCGCTCATCGCCGCGCCCCCGTCTGGAACGCCTCGACGCCCTTCTGCTCGCCATGACGCGCGACCAGCACCAGGGCGCCGGCAATGCCGGCAACGCCGGCGAGCCACACCCAGCCAGGCACGTCGCTGGCGATCGAGGTCAGCGGGTCGATGTATTCCTTGGCGGCCGGAATGTTGTCGAGCGTCGGCTTGACCAGCGCCCCGATCGCCGCCGGAATGCCGAAGATGTAGCCTCCTACCTTGGACAGCCAGTTGGCCTTCACTTCCGGCACCTTGTCGCGCACCACGTCAGCCGGAGCGTTGCTGCGCTCCGGCGCGATCTGGCGCGGCTTCGCCTTCTGGAGGGCCAGCAGCAGCTCGTCATCAATGACGTCGGCGGCCGGCAAGCCGTTTTCGGCGCGGAAGGCGCGAATGGCGGTGGCGGTCATGGTGCCGACCTTGCCGTCAACGCTGCCGACCTCGGTATAGCCGAGACCTTTTAGCTGCAGCTGCACGCGCTCGATCGTGTCCTTGTCGGCAGAGGCAGCCGTGTCGATCGTCGCCGAAAGGGCTGCAACTGCCGGACCAGCCGCAGCCGAAGGCGCAAACGGCGTGTCCCTGATCTTCTGCCATTTGGCGAAGGCGGCGGCCATCTTCGTATCGTAGAGGTTCTGCTTGTAGCCCGGCCCGTTCCAGGTGCGGGCGATAACCGGCCAGCGGTGCGCGCGCAGATCGTCGTCGACCTTCCAGGCGACGAGCAGCCGCACCGTCGCCTCGAGGTGATTGGCTTCCGACGCCATGAAGGCCGTCACCAGCGCCTGCGGCGAGGTGTAGCCGGCGTCGCGGTGGTTTTCACCGAGGATCTGGGTCAGGCCCCAGGATGCCGCCATCAGCGCTGTCGCCTCGTCGACCGCCATCGCCTTGACCAGGCGCGGATAGCTGTCCTTCGGATATGGCTTCATGCCCCATTTTGGGTAAGCAAGGCCGGCCTTCACCGCGGCGTCGCGCTTCGCGCCCTTGCCAAGCAGCCGATAGAAGACGTGCGGCTCGAACAGCATCTTGGGCCGGCCGGCGCCGTCGAAGCCGGATCCGGCCGCCTCGACATCCATGAACGCGTGCAGCTCGTCCTCGCCCACGCCGATCTCGGCGCCGATGCGCGGAATGTCGATGTCTTTCAGGCGCACGGCCGCGCCCTTGAACAAGGTGTCCATGGGGTTTCCTTTCGGGATGATGATTGGCTATGGTCGGCCCCGGGGAGGGCCAGAGGGATGAGATACGACGAACCCCGAGGGGATTGGTTTTCGCTGCCCAAGCCGTGGCTGGAGCTACGCGCCGGCATGCGCGAAGAGGTCGCCGCGTCTGCCGGCGAGATTCACACTTATGACGGCGGGCGCCTCATGCGCGTTGATGGCCTATGGCAGGTGATGGAGAGCGGCGATCACAACGACGCCGACTTGATCCTGAACGTGCTGCGCCGGGCCGAATTAGGCCTGAAACATCTTCCGCCAGTGATCCAGCATCTTCAAAGCGAGCGCATTTTTCTGAGTGATGTGCTTTTGCGGGCCGCTTGCGACCGTAACCGCGACATCGGCGGCAAAATCGAAGGCGGCAGAGATCGCCTGCTTCCCACCTTCCCGCTTATTTAGTTCCATCAACAAGCCGGTCATAACCATCTGCATGGCCGTGGACTCTGCTTGCATGCTAACCATCAGCTCATGGTGCGCGGCCAGTGCCGCCTTGACCTGCTCATAGTCGGGGGCCTTGTCGCTGCCCTTCATTTCGCACCCACGGAAAGCATCAGGTCCAAATACTCGTCGGCCACCTTCGACCAGGTTCGATCTGAGAGGGCTTCAAATAGCGGACGCTGCGCAGCCAGCAACTCGTCTCTGTTATCCAGCCCCCACAATATCTTGCTCAGCATATCCTTCCGATCGCGCGGGTCAAAAGTCATTAGATCGAGCAGCTTCTTGTCCTGTATGACTTCGCTCACCGCAGGAATCCGGCTCATAACGGATGGCGTACCCACGGAGTAGGCTTCAGAGAACGTGAACGGGAAGCCACCTTCAAACATCGTTGGCGTCACCGACAATGCGGCTAGCCGATACAGCGCTGCCAGCACATTGTTTGGCACCGAAGGAAGAGAGATCACGTCTCGCTGCAACCCACGATCCGCAATGAAGTCGCGGATGCGCTCATTCCCGGCAATCTTCGCAGTGAGTACAAGCTTGACCGGGCGATAGTGCTCCCGAAGGACCTTCTCATACGTGGCGATCAGACCTTCGATGTTTTTGTGAGGCCTCACCTGCGAGGAATAGAACAGGAAGGGCACATCGTCGAACCGAAAACCGTCCAAATATTCCGGCAGGATGTTCTTTTTTTCATCTAGGTAGCCGTGAAGCACATCGAGCGCTCCTTCTTTGCTCCCCTTGTCCCCCTCGATGTCGCGAGTATCGATGATTCCATGGCGTATCACGGATACCCTACTGGCTGGGATGCCTTGTTGTTCTACGATGTGATGCTGCTTCACGTAGTCGCTATAGCTGATCAGATGATCGGCCGCCGCCAGGCTCGCAGTAATTCGCTCAAGGGAACCCTCGAAGTCCTCCCCGGTGTACTGAGCTGGGTGCTCGTAGAAGACAATATCGGGCGCCGCCATTACCACCCTGCTGTTAAGCGCAGCAACCTCCGGCCAAAACATCGACGGCACATACCAGACATCGATGTCTTTACGCCGATTCAGTTTGCGTATCAATCGCGATAGCTCCGCCTCGCGGACGCGGTCGACTATGCCCATCGCCACTATCGCTCTCTTCTTTGTGGCCCTGTACTTCCGCAATAGTCGGTAGGCGAGCGGATGGCGCATGACGCGCCCACTGCCTCGCTTTGCCAGAAAAACCGCCGCCAAAGAAAAGGCGACGACAATGCCAGGTACGGCTAATGAAATAGCCAAAGCTGCCAGAAGAATGGCGCCGAGGACGAAGACGACAGTGGATGTCGTGGAGAGCCACGATACCACCAGGTAAAGTGATTTCTTCAACAGGCGCTTAAGTCGAAACCGCCGCGGCCGTGCTTTGTCAGGTGACGCTCGGAGGTATGCCCATAGCCGCCAGATCTTAACGATGTAGGGCTCGCCCGCCGTGGTGACGATGTCAATGCTCTTGCGGTCGATCCCTGCGTCGTCCAGCAACGCGATGATCTCGCCCTTCAACCAAGACGGACCCGCGATCGTGACTGAAATGCCTTTCGACTGAACCGCACCCTTCACAATGAAGGCGATGAGCCTTGATATCCCTTCATGTGGAGCGAGTTGCTTAGGAGTGAAGCCAAGGAAAACACCAAGCCTTTTCACGCGAATATCCTGTGAAGTATGTCCCAATATTCGGAGGCGTAGTTTTGCCAGGAATGCCTTGCAAGCGACTCTCGGCTCGGGAGCCTGAGCCTGATTTCATCGGCCTTGCTCTCCATATATTTCAAAGCGTTCGCCATACCTTGTACTGAAGACGCATTGAAAAACTCCATTGGGATAGCAAACCTATCGCCGATGTATCTCATCTGCGGATAGCCGCTTGCTAGAGACGGGCACCCGCACCATGCGGCCTCGGCAACGACAAAAGTTCCATTGTCGATCAGCGTGGGGTGCCACAGGAATGCGGCCCCGGACAGCGTAGCCGCATAGCGGTCGTCGGATAGCTCCCCGAGAAATTGCACATGTCTTCTGATGACCTGCGAATCTGCGATTTTCGTTCGCAGATCTCTGACATAGTCTATAGCCATCACTTGGGCATTGACACCAAATTTGGGGTCAAGCCATCGGCTGTTTGGGCCTAGAATTTTGACATCCAGAGCACCTTCCAGTTCCTCGTAGTAGCGGATCAGCGCATCAATTGCTCGGACATGGTTTTTGTGCTGCGCTGGATTGGTCGGCCAAACAATGTACGGCCGTTTTGGTTCTTGGGCGGAGTGCACAACTGACATCCAAGTCGGGTCGAAATCCATCGGCGCTAGATGTACCTTCGAAGCCGGAACGCCAGCATATGTAATGGCATCCTGCATAGTTTGGGGAGTTGTGGCGATCACTGCGGTGGCAAGGCGAGCGGCTTGAAGAAACGAATGGTCAATCTTTCCCCACCCTGACTTCGGAAAAATTCCTGGGATATACCGCTGGATATAGTCGGTCGCGAACACGATGTGCGGTTTTACAGGAGCCAGCGGCATTGCAAGACGGTCAGAAACAATTAGCCAACAATCAGAATCGATGCAGTTATCAATTCCGTCGTCTGGAATTTGATACTGATCGAAGTCCAATTCAGCACTTTCGCCTTGGTTGCGTTTGATGGCGGCCACTTCTTTTCGAGATATCGTTCGCCAAGAGAATTCTCGAACCTCGATGTCATCGTTCACGAGGTCCGCAAAGACGGTCTCCAGATCGTATTCTCCCGCCAGCACCGCCACTCTGACGCGGCACGGTGTTCCGGCATGTTGGCTGCCTTTGCTGATCATGCGCGCAATGGTTTTGGTGACACGCAGAGAGCCGCCCCGATACGGGATCGGCAGAAAGATCGTGATGTGCTTGAGCAATGTCTGCCGTCTCGCCCCCTAAGATGATGTGGCTCTATAGCGCGGGGAAGATTGGACACACAACCTGAATGTTTCTTACGGGTTCGCATATGCCGTGTTGTTCTTCCACAGACCCGCTGCGACATTCATGCCTCCGGCCAACGGATCGCCTGCCGTAGCCACGCCGATAGTGACGCCTGCCGGGATGCGAGTAGCATTCGGGTTGGCTCCCGTCGTGCTGGCCAAGCTTGACCCGGATCCAACGATGTGCGCGTTGTAGGGGTTGGCGACAAACGTTCGTGGCGTCGTCACGGAGACGAAATCGCAGCCGTTTTCGCGGTACTTGCCGCCATCAGCAATGTTGACGCCTGTGCCCATCGACTTGAACAATGTCGTCGCAACTCGGGTTAGAGTGGCTTCCGAGTAGAACCCGCCAGACGAGCACCCGGATATGGTGCAGTCCGTAGCGCGGATATCATCGTTATGCGCCGTGCCCAAAATACCCCAACCGACGCCGGATGCAGGCGTTGTAAGAGCTGAACCTGTAAGGCCAGTCCCGGCTATCTCCATAAAGACGTCGTGGATTTTGTGCCCGTATCCGTAGGTGTCCAGGTACAATTCGGTATTGCCGTCTGTCCCCAGGAAGCTCTCATGCAAGCGCATTCCATAGACTGGCGTGCCAACGAGCCCTTGAAGGGCGATGCCGAAACTGCTGTTCGCGAAAGTCCTGACGCCGCGCCAGTCGCCAAGCAGAAGACCGGCTGGACCGGCCACCGATTGAACTCTGATGCCTATACCGTCGTTCGCCTGGCTGAGCAAACCATCGATATACCACTGGCATGGTCCCGATGCCGCAGTGTTCTGGATTCTCAGCCCATCGCCAGTATTGTTCGACAGGAAGATATCTTGCAGCTGGGAATATCCAGTGCTGAGCAACAGCATGCCGTAGTAGCTTGCGAAGCTCGATACCCTGCGAATGCATGATGTGCTGAGTTGCCCAAGCGCCCCGATGCCTGCCGCGCCGACCGAAGGCGCAACGATGCGGGTCGTCGTCAAATCCTCGACAATGACGTCGCTCAATCCGGCAGCAATTTCGATCACATGGTTTGAAGCGTGGGAACTTATCAGTCGCGTTATGGCCTTGCCCGCGCCAATGACCCGACGCTGACTGTTGGCAATCACCGCCTTTGTAGAAATCTTAAAGTCACCGTCGCCGAGTTCGACAAACTTATTGGAGGCCACCGCCGCCGTGAATGCGGCGCTTCCGTCGACAGCACCAGTCTTGTCCCATGTTCCGAATCGAGCCGGATTGGTGACATTGCCGATGGTGATGCGGAGTGGGTCGGTCGCGGTTGCGACAACATTCGCCGCCGCGATCTTGTCCGCGATATAGCCGCTGCCATCCGGCTTGATGATGAGAACCTTGTCCGCATCCGCCGCAGATATCGCTGGCAGGTTGATGCTCGCTGCCGAGGCAGCGGCCGCGGCGGCAGCCGCCTCGGCGGCGGCCCGGTCTGCCGCGGTGCCGATTTCCGAGATGAGCCGGAATGTCGAGCCGGACACGTAGCCGGCCACGATCATGCCGGCGACAAGATAGTTGGCCTGCACGTCATTGCCGGCATTGGTCTTGATGGTCAGCGCGGCGCCACCGTTGAAGGATACGGTCGCAGGTCCGGTATTGTTCTCGAAGATGTTCAACGAGATGAGCGCCGCGCCATTCGCGGATGGCAACGGAATGCTCGTGGTCGCCACGATCGCGTTGGCCGTCCCGGCGCCGGCATCGGTCGCCGCGATGAAGCTGTATGGCAGGTCAGCTACGCGCGTCCAGGATCCTGCCCCGGAGGCGCCGAGCTTGCGGTAGATGCCATTATTGGCGACCGTCGCATCGCTCACCACCCATGCTGACGAATTGGCGCCGTGGGCGAGATCGGCGTCCATGTGCGCCTTGGTGTCATAGATGAGACCGCCATTAGACAGGAAGGCGGTGATGATGCCCTCGACCCAAGTACCCCATGCCCGCAACAACGCCTTGACCGGCTGAGACGGATTGGAGGACGGCCCATCGGCCATGATCGTATTCATCAGTTCAGGCATGCGAAAGCTCCAGGGCTGGAGACCCCACCGGAACGGCAAGGGTGAAAATTCGTGGACGAGGCTTTGACGGGCTGGGGTTAGGTGACGACTTTCGGGCCGGTGGCGACGCTGGACGTGCTTTCCACGCCAGAGCCGTTCACCGAGCGCAGCCAGTAGTAATAGGTGCCGGCGGCGAGCGCGGTGTCGGTCCAGGCATCGGACGACGACGGCGCCCCGTATTCGGTGCGGACCACGGTTGCCGAGCCCTCAGTGTTGACGGTGTTCCGACGGATGTTGGTGGCGACATAATTGCCGGAGTTCGGGGTATTCCAGGTCAAGGCAACCTGGCCGACGCCGCCAGTAGCAATCACACCCGACACGGCGGCCGGCGGTGTGTTGTCGACGGTGGAGACCACCGTTTCGCTATCGGAGTAATCGCCATAGCTGCCGTTCGACCCGATATAGACGGCCTCGATGTTGATCGATGTGTCGGCGGGAACCGGATTGGTGTTCAGCACGATGAGACCGGCATCCGGTGCGATCCCGGGGAATTTCTGCTCGATCCAGGCCCCAGGAACACCGCCGCCCACATCGGCGACGCGATAGCGCAGGGCCGGCGTGAGATCACTTCGGTTCGGATCAACCAAGGCGAGGCGGATGTAGACGGTCCCGCTGCCGGATATTGCCGCCGCGGTATCGATGATCGGCTTCGGGATGCCGTCCGAAACCGGCTTCGCCGGCACGGGTGGCGCAGCCCCTTCATCGACCGCCGGGTTCCAGTCGTCGATCTCCGGTCCGGAACCCGGCATCTTGATCCATGTCATCTGAAAACCGCCGCGCGAGACCGACAGGGCCGACCGGCGGTTGGCGATCAGCTTGCCATCCATCGAAGGCAGCCGCCGCGGTGTCGCCAGCCTGACCCATGGCGCGTAAACGGCGTTGATGCCGGTGAAGCGGACGTCGAACGTGCCGCGCTTCTTCTCCCGCAGACGCGCGAACTCCCGCTTGCCGAGCCGGCGAGCCTGCCGCCATTGCTGCACCCAGATATAGTTGCCGTCTTGTGGCAAGACGCGACCGGCTTCGATCTGGGCCGGCGTATCTTCGAAAAAGTCCGTGTCGGTCGTCGTGAAATCGGTGGCCGGATAAGTGAATTTCGGGATGAACTGATTGACCTCTTCCTCAAACAGGACATCGTGCTGCACGGTGTGGCCGACGATATCGGCATCAGTCAGCGTGGCGACATACTTTTCCCTGAATTTGCCGGCGACGAATAGCAGCGCGCCATCGCCGCGCTCGCACATCCAGCCATCGCAGGAAGCGAGGATGGCATTTGTGCCGCTTTTCGGGTCGTGGTCAGTGGTGTCGAAGCCGCCGCACTCGTAGCGCTTCTCCGTGCCGCCGGTGGCACGTGGCACATCCTCATCACAGACGTCGGCCTCTTCCTGCCACATGTCGAGAACCGGCAGCAACGCCTTGCGGAAATCACGCTTGGTGCCGAACGGGTTGAAGCATTCGTGCCACGCCAGAATCAGGGCAGAATTCTTGGTGAAGAGCCATGTCCCCGGGTTTTCCGGGTCCTGTGCCGGATCGCGAAAATCCCAGCACAGCGCGAGCTCGGCGACGACTGACAGAGCAGGCTTGCCGTACGGATACCGCTTCTGGAAGTTTTCCGCACCTGGTGCGCGGCATGTCATGCCGACCGACGCCTGGCCGTCGCCTCGATGGTCTGATGTCCAGACGCCTTCGGCGCCCAGATCATCTACGATTTCGGCAATCGCGGTTTCCGGCGTCAGCCCCAGTCGCCGGTAGATGCGCACAGGATCGGCACTGGCGTATCGGTCGCCGTCCGGACTGATGACGGTGTTGCCGTCGAGCTCGACCTTGTCGTCATTCAGGTAGTAGCCGGTGTAGGCATTGATGCGATGGCCGACGATGGCCTGCACCGAGTACATCCGGTTGTCGACCGCTTCCCAAAGCATCATTGCGCCGGCAAGCCTGGCCTCCCCGACGCCCCAGAACCGGTAAGGGATCGGCTGCGTCAGTGGCGCGCGGCCGTCCTCTGGCTTCGGCGGCTTCGGCGTCAGCAGGTATTGCACGCCGGCGACGATGGCTGTTGTCGCAATAGCCGAGGCGATCGCCGCATAAGAGACAGTCGTGCCGAAAAGCGTGAACCCGCCAGAGCCAAGAATGGCGGTGAAGATCGGCGTGAAGATCGGATCCTTGCGGACGGGCCAACGATATCCCCCATGCCACCCGTCAGCGATGATCTCCTGCGTCGACGCGGTCTCGAAGGCGCCGATGCCGGGATTGTAGGTGCGCGCTCGCGAAACCTTGGCCAGCGCCTGGCGCAAGGCATCGTCGAACGGGTTCACGCTATGCGCCATGCCACGCCGGTCCAGTCTAGATGCTTCACCATCGCCCCGCGTGCCGACATCACCGCCCAGAGCGGGCCAAACTTGATCGCCGGGATATCTTTGATGGCGATGCCGCCGGCGTCGAAGCCGGTCATGGCGCTGATGATGCCGATATCGCCGTCCTGTGGCTGCTGGACGCGCTGGAAGCCCAGGGCACCGAGCTTTGACCCAACGAGGGCTTCGCAGCCGCCGGCGGCCCGCAGGATGGCTTCCGCACCGTCGGCATCGAAGTAGGTGCAGCGCAGATCGGCGCCTGGATCTTTGCCAGTCGCTTCGATGACCCAATCCGCCGCGAACAGCGTGCAGTCGGTGAACCCCCACTGCCAGCGGTGCGGCAACCGGATATATTGTTCCAGCGTCATCGGGTGCCTCAGTAATTCGGCCATGCCGGCGCGACGCCGCGCGCCAGACGCGCGGTGCCATCGCAGAACTTGTCGGTCGGATACATCGCCTTCTGGTGCGGGCCTGACCAAAGCACCAGCGAGGCGCGCGACCTGGTGTTTGATCCCGAAACCACGGCAAGCGTCAGCGTCGTGGTCGGGTTGTCCGTCCCTGAGACTGGCGGCATGGATTCGGTTGGATGCGACGCCGTTCCGGTCCAGAGCGCAACGATCGGCGTCGTCGGCTGGTAGTAGTCATCCAGCGTGGTGAAGCCGATCTTCAAATCCTTGCCGCGAACGTCTGGCATGGTGTCAAGAACATTGGCGGCGGTATCCGGATCGATGCCGGATAGCCCGAATTCCACGCTGGAGCTCTGGCCGTTGACGAGCACCTCGAGCGTCGGGATGTTGAGCAGCCTGCCACCGCCGAGATAGACGGTGCCATCCTCGTCGAGGCTGTCGAAACCGGCAGGGATGTCGTTGACGCCTGCCCAGATATGCAGGCCGGGATCGCTGTCGAGCCGGAAGAAGATGCCAAGTATATGGCTCGATCCCATGCGATCGACGACCTCTTGAGGCACATAGTCGACGGAGTAGGAGCCAATCAGGTCCTGCCAGGCCATGACTAGAAGCCCTCCACGAACTGGATCGAGGGCGTCGACTGCCACCAGCCCTCAGCCTCCCAAGCCAGCGTGAAGCTGGACGGGAACTTCATGACGCAGCGCGGCCGCGCGAACTCGATTCGCGTTCCTGCCGGCACCGCTTCGCGCAGCGGCCGATCGAGCGACAGCACGTATTGCGAACCTGTGTAGGCCACGCCCTCAACGGTTTCAGTCACCGGGACAGGATCCGAACTCTCCCAGTAACGATAAGCGCGCCATCCCTTGGTCGGGTGATAGATCGAAAACCAGTCGGACCAGCGCAGATTGCGCTCGGCGCCGTAGATGTTCAGCGTGATCTGGCCAGCATTGAGCGCCGCAGTTGCACCCATGGTGCCGAACACCGTCGCCTGGCTATAGCCAGCACCATCGGAAAAAAGCGACGTGTCCGAATGTGGAATGCGAGTGATGACCGACCGCGGGACGCCGTTCATGACCGGGAACGGCCCAACCCAGTCCGATAGGATCGGCACATTCATAAACCGGATCGAGCTGTTCATGCGCGCCGCGATCCAATTGATGTATTCATGCTCTTCGCGGGCCCGTACGACACAATTCTCGTAGGAGCCGACAAGAACGCCCCCTCCGCTGGTTTCGATCGTGATCGATTCGCCGAGGCCGTTGCGCCCACCTTCCAACCCGCCGCCCTTGGTGTCGAAGGACAATCTAGCCGGCTTCAAGAAATTGACGTCGAGCGTGGGGAGATTGATGTACCCCATCGCCTATCCTTTCTGTGAAGTGTAGCGACGCTGTGTGTCACCGAAACCGCCATTCACCTGGCCCTGGTGATACTCGCCAATCGCCTCTTGGGCGCCCTGCTTGGCCAGCGTGCGGACATGATCATCGCCGCTTGCGCCAGTGACGTGGACGTGAAGCTCGACCTTGCCCTGCGACTGGCCGCGGTTCTGGTTTGCCGCCATCTGCATCGAGGCAGGGTTGCTGCGGATCACGTCGCCAGAACGGAGCTTCTTCAGTTCGGGACCGCGCTCGCCAACCCACGCCCAGCCCTCAGGCGCGTTTTCGGTGCCATCGGCATAGAGGCCGACATAGCCGCCTGGATTGGCGCTGAGAAAGCTAAACGCCTTGGTCCCGCTGAACACGGAGCTCAAGCCGCCAAACAGTGATCCGAGCAAGCCGCCGCCACCGCCGCCGGCGGGCGCCGTGGGAAACTGGCTGAGTGCACTGCCCATCTTCCCCATCCCCTCGCCCAAGGAACCGAGACTCCCGGTCGCCTTAGCGGCGGTGCCACCGAACTTGTCGAGCGCCTGCTCAGCGCCGGAAAGGCGAGCGGAGAAGTTGTCTGCACCTTCAGGGTTGGCGAGCGAGAAGCCTCGAGGCCGTTCGAAGCCGGCGAATGCCGCTGTGGCCGAACGGACATCCGGGGCGGCTTTGAGACGGGTGAGCGCCCCGCTTTCGGACGAGTTCAACTCCTTCCATGCGAAATCGAGTTGACCCTGCACGTCGCCGAGATTGCCCTTGCCGCCTATGGCGCTCAGAAGCTGCGGGGCGCGGTCATTGTGCTGGAACAGCCCGAACGCATTGCCTGCATCGCCGATCGCCGTCGGCTTGAATGCCGATTCCGCGCTGATGTTGCCGAGAATGCCGGCCACCTGGTGATCGGCAAGGCCCTTCGACTTGAAGAAATTCCATGCCTGCGCGGCAACGCCGCCAGAGCCGACCGCGGCCAGCGGCGCGCGTGTAACCGCGCCCGGGGCATAGTTGTCGTTGGCCCCGCCAAGGATCGATCCGACCACGCTGGTTCCGGCCGAGGCAAGACCGCTCCCGCCCGGCTTCTGTCCCGTCAGCGCCGACGCAAAGGCTGTGGCAAGCTGATCGAATATCTTCGACCAGGCCTTGTCCATCGAGTTCGTGAGGGCGTTCAGGATTGAGGTCCCCAGCGCCTTGCCGATATTGCCGCCGCTGTTCAGCAGCTCGGATTTGAAGCCGTTGAGGAACCCAGACGCCATGTCCTTCGCCTCGCCGAACCTGGTCATGTCGCGCATCTGGCCGGCTTCCGGCGAATTCATACCGATGCCGGTGCCGCGAAGGCGTGAGGCGATCGTCTGCTCATCCTTGCTCAGAAACTGCTGCGACCGCTCAAAGGCCAGATCATTGCCAAGTTGCGCGCGCGCGATCTGATCGGCCATCTCGCCATAGGCGTCAGCCTTCTGCTTGATCAGGTCGAGTTCCTGCTGGTCGACGGGCACATTGTTGCGCGCCGCTTCTTCACGAAGCTGCTGCGTCAACTGGAACTGCATGCGCATCGCTTCGGCCGCGCCGGCGGTCTTGCCGATCAGGTCAAGATCGAGTTGCTGGGAGGCAAGCGTCTGGTCGAGCGAGCGCTTCCGGTCCTTCTGTGCCTCGTCCAAGGCGTGCTGCGCGGCCAAGGCGGCTTGCTGGCCGGCCATGTCGATCCGGCGCGCGCGCTCTGCTGGGTTCTCGTTGTCGTTGTACTGGGCGCCAGCCTGAGCTCGCGCCGCCGCCGCCAATTCCGCCGGGGATCGGGCAAACAGTCCCTGCCTCTGGGCATCGAATGCCTGCTGAGCACGAGAGGCCGACACCGAGCCGGCGGCCTGGTACTGCTCATATGCGCCCATGTTCTCGGTGCTGAGTGCGCCTCGCCGAAGAGGTAGGCCACCAGGGCCGACAGCCTTCGCCAAAGCCTCCTGCGCAATCTGCAACTGCTTGAGCGCGCGCGCCGCGGCATCCGCGTCCTTTGTCAAATCCATCAGCTTGCCGGCGGAGGTCGTCAAGGCGGCATTGTTCGGGTCAAGCGCCCACTTGTCCTCAACCATCTTGCGGAAGCCGATGATGTCGGGCGTCCCATCTTTGGCGGTTTTCCGCAGATGCTCAATCGCGTCAGCGAACGGCTGGAACTCCCCGGCAACACTGAAGAAACCGCCAGCGCTCTTGCCGGGGCTCACGAAGCGCCCGAGATCCGACATCGCGCTTTGGGTCTGGTTGGCAACCTGGATGCCGAGACCGGCCTGCGTCGCCGATGACGACAGTTGCAGCCCGTTCAAGCTCGATACCGAGAACGCATCCTTGGCCTTGTCCGCGATCGTTCCATAGATGTCGCCGATGCCCCTGAGAACGGCCGCATGATCCTTCAGCAGGACGTCGAGGCCTTTCACCTCCTTGCGCGTCGAGATGATGTAGGTGGCGAGACCGGCAACGGCTGCCACGCCGGCGCCAGCAGCAAGGCCGGCTGGCGTCACCATGAAGGCGAGCAAAGCCTGTCCGGCCGACTTGGCTGCGGTCCCAACAGCCGCTAATGAGCCTCGCAGCCCGCCCGGCCCTTCTTCCAGCGCGCCATAAACCTGCCCGATCTGCGAGGCGAATATCTGTACTGGCGACGCACCGAGCGCGAACATGGTGATCACGTCGTTGCCCTGGCGGGAGAGGTTGAGCATCTGCGATGAGGTGAGTCGCGCCGCATTGGCATTGTCGTTCAACGCCTTCGTCGACTTGTCCGCAGCCGGGGCTACTCGGCCAATGCCGGTAACGACCTTGGCCGAGCCTGAACCGATGTTGGCGAGGGTCGTGTTCGTCTTCTCGGCCGTCGCGACGAGCTTAACCAGAGAGGCATTGCCGCCTTCGGCCAGTGTCGCCAGCTTGAGCAGCGTGGCGTTCGCCTGATCGACGCCGGACGCGATCTTGGCCAAAGCAGCATTGGACGCGCTGGAGGCGGTCGATAGCCTCTTCTGCGCCGCCTCCGCCTTGGTCGCGGCGGCCGACATGTTTTCAAGATTGGCCTTCGCCGTGACAGCTTGCGAGCTGTCGATCTTATAGCCGAGTTCTGCAACGGTCACAGGCTCACCCTCTCACGAACATTGCGTCGAACCTGGCTTCTGTCATTTCAGCGTCTTGGGTATCCTCGACCTCGGGCTCGTCGCGGCCACCGAACACGGCGCGCAGGATGGAATCGATCATGTCGCCACGCCCGTTCAGACCGATCAGGATGGCGTTCACGTCCGACTTGAGGGCCTGGTCCTCAGTCCAGCCGAGCCAGCCAAGGGCTTTCTCGGCCAGATCATCGTAGTACTCGGCAAGGCTTATCCGTTTTGCTGAGGGTCCTCAGATCCCTCTCCTCCCGACATCGGCCGCCCGCCATTGGCGATGATTGTCAGATAGGTGGAGACCGGCCCGATCAGATCTGTGAGGCCGGTTCGATAAACCCGGTTCGGCACTTCCTTGGCCTCGTTGCCAGTCAGACCGAGGCCGAGCGTGACAACGGCGACGATGGTGTCGAAATCGTATTGCCCGACCGCACGAACGGCGCCGGAAATGCCGCCGCTCTGGCGCGAAATGGACTGCGCCGCCTGCAATGAGGGGCGAAGCGTCACCTTCTCGCCGTCGAGCTCGATATCGACATTCCCGGCGCCCAATGCTGGCTTGCTCATGCCTTCTTCTCCGGTTCGACCTTGGGCGCCTTGATCGGCGTCCCGGTTGCCTCGAAGAGCGACGGCATGGCCTTGGCCTCGGCATGGGTAAGTTCGAGCTCGACGTGATTGCCGGGGGCGAGAAGGTATTCCTGGCCCTTATGGGAGAGCTTCTGAGCCTCGGTGCCGCGATTGAACACTTTCATGGTGACCTCCTATCAGCCCAGCGCCGCGACGCGGACATAGTTGGTGTTGGGTAGCACGGTGCAGTTGAGCATCTGGGCATTGTTCGCGCCGCCCATGCCTTCCTCGGCGCCCGCCACCATGCCCATGAACAGCCGTTCCGGACCGGTCGGAACAGTCGTGGCGGTGTGGACACCAGACTGCGTCCCAGTCGTGGTGATCTCGGTGCCACCCTTGGTTGCGGAAAGCGTGAACGTGTCGGCGTCCGGAACAGCCTTGACCAAGTATTCCGTGCCGGCGACGAGGCCGGTCGGCAGAGCGCCCGTAGTCGAGAACTTGACCTTAGTACCGGCCACGAGACCGTGCGCGGTCCATGTCACGACACCAGGCGCGGCGATCGTGATGGTAGCGGCCGCGGATTTCGGGATCGGGGCGCCATTCAGAACGATGCGGAACGGGTAATTGTAGTCGGTCTGCTCCGCCGCGATCATCGCCAACTGGCCGGGATCATTGACGTTCAGAGCGAAATTGTCGGAACGCTGCGGGGCTTGTCGCGATCCCTTCCAGTTGTAGGTGCGCCGGCGGTTGAGCAGCGTGACAGAGTTGCCCTGGGCGGCATCGCCGGAATTGCCCATCGTCTCGTACTGGCCGACCTCGATCCATGACACGCTGGCGAAATCAGCCTCGACGACATCGACATCGGGGACGTCGATGGGCGCGGAACCGATATAGAAGCGGCTGCCCGCCACAGGGGACACTTTAATAGGCATTGCTGCCTCCTTTTCAGTTTAGGTGGGGTGCCCTCGCCAGGGGCGGCTTATGGCGTCAGGCAAAAGCTTCGTAAGAAACCGTCACCGGCGTCTGCCAATGGGTATCGTCAGCTATGGGCTGGGCGACGTCCGGGGCTTTGGTCACCCGCAGTGATATCGCCCCGTATGGCATCTGGAGATCGGTCGGGAACCACGCCGCCACGTGCCCTGATATCTCCGCTGCGACCGACGCGTCCTGGTTCTTCTTGGCGAAGACATCGATCTGGAGGAGGCCAATCCGCTGGTGAGGATCGGTTGAGCCGATGAACAGCCGGCGGTTGATGTTCGGCACGTGGGTGACGCGTAGGTATCCGGTGATCGGCTTGGTGAAATCCTCGTTTGGCCATGCGATCGGCAGGACTGGCGACAACGTGAGGGTCTGCACCCGGCCTTTCAGCGCTAGCCATATCTGGGTTTCGGTACTCGGCATGTCAGAGCCCCAGCCTGCGCTTCACTTCGGCCGCCTTGGCCTCGACAATCATGACCCAGCGCTGCGCAACCAGCGTCACCCAAGGCCGCGGTGTCGTGCCGTTGGCGCCATAGTGGACATAGGCTGCATAGTTTGCCGTGTAGCCGAGATAGATCGTGTCGCCGAGATCAGCGCCATTGATGACCAAGATGACGTCGCCTAGATCGGCCGGCACTGGTGCGCCGGGATTGTTTCGCGACAGCGTCGGCATTGCCGAAGTCGACGCCATCAGCGAGGCCCGGAGGAAGCCGGTGCGCTTGTACCCTGGCGGCTGCGGCTTCGCGTAGACCTCGTCGGCGAGAAGCTGATCGAGTTGCGAAACAAGCTCTTGCGCCGATTCCTTGAACACGATCTCCAGCGCGTTGGGCACTTTGGCGCACCAGTCGCCGACGGTTGCGGCAAAAGACGCCATCACCGCACCAGCTGGGCGACGAAATCGATCTTGTATTCTGCGAAGCACTTGCATCCGAGCGTGTGCCTGGTCGGCACGCCGGGTGCATGCGGATACGGGATAGACGTGCCGTCTGGCGCCGTAAAGGACTGATCGAACGGCACCACCTGCCCCTGCATGGCGACGTGCTGCATTCGAGGGTGCTCCTGCGGCGTGTGCTTCCAGCCCTTCGTGACCACATCGGCCCGAAGATTGCCCTTCTCCATCTGCTGGCGAAACGCGATGTCTTTCGAGGCGCCCAAGGCAGCGAAGGTCTCATGCAGGCCAATGGTGTCGGCTCTCAGCTTCAACAAGCTGTCAGCGTAGCGGCCGGTGATCCTGTCGACCATGGCGGCCGGGACTGTCTTGCCGTCGGCGGTCGCCTTGGCCACGGTCTTGTCGAACCGCTTGTCGCGCCGCTTCCGCTCAAGATAGTTCCTCATCTGCGCCGGATCGCCGGATAGCAGTTCCTCGCGCGCGGTGGCCACGAATGAGGCCTGCGGACCCGCCAGGCCGATGATGCCGCCCTCTCGCCGCCCGGTGACGGTGGAAACGCGACCGACGACCGCAACAGCCGTCTTGGTCGGATTGTCGCCTCGGCTTAAGCCTGTCTCCAGCGCCGTCCTGATCGCGGTCTGCTGGTCCTGCACGATGCCGGTGACCAGTTGCGTTGAATGAGCCTGTAGCCACTGCTCGGCCGCCAGATTGCGCGGATCCCAGCGCACCACGATGCGGTGGCCGGACGGATCGCGAAGTGTTGGCATGCCCTCGACAGTCGCCACTCCGCCGCCGTTGAAAGCCGCCCGGATCGCCTCATCCAGCGGCCGGAAGGCGGTCGGGTCAAGGTGCATTGCCGCGATCGCGCCGTTGATGTCTCCTCGCTCCAGGCGCTCCACGATCCGGCGCAGGACGATGTTGCTGGTGATGTCGTCGATCGCTTCCATGAAGGCGGCGCGAACAGCCGGCTCGAATTGCGAGACGAGGATATCGAAGCGCTGACGAGGGGTGAGGCGGACGAGCATCGATCAGCCCGCCACGAAAGCGATATACGCGACCACGGTCCCTGCCGGCGGGATCGGGCGCAGATCCTTCATCGCCAGTTCTGCACCGTCGAGGACGAGCAGGTCGGTCATGACGGGCATAACGGCAGGCACGGCGAACGTGACCTGGTTGTCGGTAGCCACGATGAGCGTCCCGTCGACATATTTCTGCGAGACACGGCGCACCGCGGCATCGAGCGGCCATGTCGTCACCGTCGGCTCAACCGGCACCCATGGCTGGTCAGGATCGACAACGCCGGGCGTCTCGCGCTTCAACTGCACGGTGCCCTGCCCTAGCCCGCCGTCAGCGTCTGGCTGGAGCAGTTCGGTGACCATCTCGGCCATGTCGTCATAGAAACCGGCCATTCACACCACCATGATGGCCGGCAGGCCATACACTGGCCCGATCAGCGGGGCCAACAGGCCCTCGATGATGGTCGAGACAGGCGCGTCAGGCGCGAAGATGTTGCCATCGTCGGTCGGCTCGAAGAACTCGCGCTCGATGCCCTCGACCTTCTGGCGCTTAACCTTCTTGGACGGGTCGAACGAGATCGACAGCGATCCCGGCTTCTTCAATTCGATGTAGGCCGCCTCATAGCTGGCCTGCTCAACCCTTGTCGGGATCAGGTCGGACGCGAGCGCGGCGCCATAGGCGGTTGCGCCGGTGCGCGGCCATTCCCGTTCCTGGGCAATGCCACCCGTCGGCTGGCCCGAAAACCGCAGCCCATATGTGCCGTCGATGTAGGCGCTGCCCCGCTGCCGCAGAGCAGCAAACGGGGCATCCGCCGCATAGGTATAGCCGGCCGCGTCCCAATATGCCTTGAGGGCGTCATCGGTCCCGTAGCCGGCCATGGTACTATTCGCCTTTCGAGGCGTCGATGAAGGCGGTCTTGTCCTCGTCGCTCATGGCGTTGAAGGCGTCCGCATCGGCCTTGTTGAGGCCGGACAGAAGCAGATCATCGCCCTTCACGACGTTGAACTTGCCGCCGCCGTGATGGACGGCCTTGGCCGTATCGTCGGTCTGCGCGGCTTTGGTCTTGCCGCCCTCGAAGCCGAACCAGCCGGTGCCCTTGGCAACCTTCAGTTCAGCATCCGACAGATCGACATCGACGGTCTGGCCCGGCTCGACAAGAACCGGACCATCCTTGGTGTTGAGACCGCGAGGGCCAGCCTGGGTGTTGGTGACTTTCATCATCGCCTCCTCAGACGCCGTCGAGATAGCGGATCGATTTCGGCCGACGGATGTCGACGCCGCCGAGACGGAAGATGCCGGGAACATCGAACTTGATCGGCCCGGTCTGCCACGCCGGGAGGAAGCGGAACGGCATCGGCATGTGGAACTTCAACACCTCCGGCGAGCGGCGATAGGCAACCATGCGCTTGGTGCTGCCGGCGCCCGACGCGTCGAGGTAGCCGAACATGCCGCGGACGGTGAGCGGCTGGCCGGTCACCAGCGTATAGATGTTGTTCTTCATCACCCATTCGAGGATCGTGGTCTGGTTCACCGCGTCGATGCGGCGCGTCGAGATGTCGAGCAGCACCGAATACGGCAGGAGGATGGTGTCCGCGATCTCCGCGCCCAGCGTGCCGGTGAAGATGCCGGTGAGCTGGCCGTTGATGTCGCGCAGGATCTGGTCGGGCGTTTTCGACGCGAAGGTCGTGGCCGAACCCGTACCGTCCGCCGGCGCCGTGGTTGCCGTCGGCGTGGTGGAGTTGACCAGACCCAGGAAGCCCTTCCCGGCATCGCCGACGAAGGCAACGCTGTCGATCTTCTCCTCGGCGATGCGGCGCGCGGCCGAAGCCTTGTCGTTCGACAGGTTCATCCCGAGCAGCTGGGCGGTGCCCAGTTCCTCGAGATTGTAGCCGTAGCCGATCGCCGCCATGGAGACGGTCGTCTCGAACTTCTCGCGGGTCAGCTCGACCTTGGGCACGTCGTGCGCATTGCCGTTGAACCACTGCGCCTGGCCGACCGAGTCCATCGAGAAGTAGGTGACGGACTGGATCCATTCCGGGGCGGAGGTGTCGACCGGGACCAGGGACGGATACTGGATGTCCTGATACCGGATCGCGTAGACCGTCGGCTCGATGAGCGTGGCCTGACGGATAAGGAAGCTCATCGCGACTTGCTGAGCGTCATGCATGATGTGTGCGTTCATTGTGGCCGCTCCTGTTAGCCGAGGCGCAGCGCAGCGAGGCCGGCACCGGCGGTGCTGGTATCCCACTGAGCATTGGCGATGAGGGTGTTGGACGTCGAGACATTCGTGAGAACGCCCGTCGCCGGCACGTAGTAGACGGGATCGCCGACGGCGACCGCGACCGAAGCCTGGACGACGATGACGCCCTTCTTCATGATTGCCGCTGTGGCGTACTGCTCGTACTTGCCAGTCGGCTGCGTCGCATCCAGAACCGCGATGCCGCAGAACTTGACGGTGGCCTCGCTGTCCACGACCTGGTTGTCAGCCGTGCCCTGGACCGCGACCTTGCCGAAGCCGATGCCTTCCGCGTCCTCGCAAAGGCGGGACACGATATCGGACGGCTCCATGTTGAGGACCATGCCCTCGATCCAGCGCGCATGCTGGGCGCTATAGGTAGTCTGGACTGCCGGCATGATTAGGCCTCCTTCTTGTTCTGCCAGGCCGTGGCGAGATGATCGGTCATGGCCTGGTGGGCGGTGGCGACAGTGCCGGCCGCGTCATTGGTCTGGAGGCCGTTCTGCACGACCTGGCGGAACGGATCGGCGCCACCGATCTTCTTCGCCGCGTCCTCGACAAGAATGTCGAAGCGGGCGTCGATGTAGGCGTCGGCCTTGTCCTTGACCGCGGCATCGCCGAGCGCAGCGGTGACGGCGGCCTTGCGGATGGCGCCGTCGGACAGACCATCGGTCTTGACGTCCTTGGCGATCGCCTTGGCCTTCGTGATCAGGTCGGCGCGGGCCGCGACACGCTTGTCGAGATCGGCATCCGACAGCACCTTGGCGATGGCGGCGTCGCGTTCGGCGTGGGCCTTGGCGAGGTCGGCATCCTTGGCCGCAAGAGCGGTCTGGTGCTTCGTTTCGGCATCGGCGAGCTTGGCCGCCGAGCACTGCAAGTCCGCGAGCAGCTTGGAAATGGCCTGGGCGCCCTGATCGGTGGTGGTCACCGACAGTCCGTCCACGACCACAGTGCGAAGTGCATCACTCATGGTGATGGTCTCCTTGTCAGTGGTTGAAATCGGGGCGGCGCCCCATGGTCCCACACCGTCACCGATGCGAGCTTTTGAACCGGCCCGGGCCCGATCGACGAGCGCCAGGTGGTTGATCTTGATGCCGCGCTGCTGCGCGTCGAATGCCTCGCCGTCGGCAGTCACACCGGGCGTGAAGTCCAGATCGCAGGTGTAGCCGGCGGAGAGCTCGCGCTTTCCATCCATCACCGACTTGATGGCGGCCGCGTCCTTGAGGATCAGCGGCAGCATGACCCACTGGCCGTCCTGCTTGGCGGCAGTGCTGACCTCGCCGACCGAAAGCGCCTTCCAGTTCTCGGCCGTCACCTCCTCGTCGGGGTGATCGACGGTGATCGGAGCGTGGGAGAACGACTGGAGGCTGTCTTGGGCAAAAACCTGATCGGCGGCGCGGTAGACGCGCACAACCTCCTGATCCGGCTTGCCGACCTCATGTCCCGCGTAAAGCTGGATGCCGGTGCGCACGGCGCGCGCGGTGGCGACTAGGTAGCCGTCAGCGGTCTGGCGCGTCCCCGCGACAGATACTTTGTCGATGAATTGCATGGATAACTCTCGGATTAGCCGCGCCAGCGCGAAGGAAATCGTGCAGCCTCTCCATTGCCAACAAAAGGAGATTCGGGATGGCGGGCTACAAATACGGTGAATACCTAACGGAGGAAGACAGCGTCGCATACGACAATGAATGGTCCCCAGGGTCGGCGCCACCGAACTCTGGGATATACAGGTGTAAGAACTGCGGGGATGAGATCGCGGCCAATAAGGGCAATCCACTTCCTCCTCAGAACCATCATCAGCACGCGAACAAGTCGCCTATTGTCTGGCGGTTACTCATCCACGCCAAGCAAAAGGGATAGAGTGGTTAAGCCGTGATGTGCTTCACCGTCCACATCACGGCTTCTTCCACCTTCGTCTTCGCCAGGGACAATTCACGGCTGTTGCCGAGTGCAGCGATCCGGTCATGGAATGCGAGGCCCATGTCCTTGATCTCCTGCATGGCGGTCTTCTCCTCATCAGAGAGAACGCGATAGGCGTGGCGCATGGTATTGTTCACGGTGCGCTCGTCGGATGTGCTGCTGACGGTCTTGACTTTGTTGCCGGCATCGACGGTTTCATGGGTCATCAGTCAATCCTCACTTCTTCAAAGATTTCCGGCCCAAGCACGATCTTGCCCTGGTAAGGCTCGACCTTATTCAAGTCGACTTCGCCGCCGATCTGGATGGAAATGTGCGGCTGATAGTCGGGCCAATCCCACGACGCGCCCATTTCCCTGATCTCGCGGTTGCGCCAGACAAGTTCATTGGCCGTGATCAGAAGGGCGATGTATTTGCCGTCCGGCCCAAGCCTGTCCATCTGGCGCGGTCCTCCGGCTGCGATATCCAGCTTTTCCGACCAAGACTGGCCGACCTTGAACCAATCGACCGGCGTGCGGCTGTAGGCAATGGTCACATGCAGGTCGGGCACAATGTCGGTGAAGCCCTGCGCCTTGGCCCAGCGGACGATCTCAGCGCGGTTCACCACATCCCGGCGCACATACAGGGTGCGCGGCGCGGCATCGTTGGCGGCCTTACGCTCTGGTGGCGCCGCAACAGCCGCGGCCGCGATATCTTCCTCGCTAGGCTCCTGCTCGGCCAGCGTGCCGAATTCCTCGATCGCCGCTTCCAAGCCAGGCAACGAGCCATCCTCGACGAAGGCGTTGACCAGCGCCTCGCTGAGCGCATCGATCGGCAGCAGCGGTGATTGACCATTTCCACCAGCGAGAGCGCGCGCCGCATCCGACTTCGTCTTGAAGACGTCGGCTTTCTCCTTCTCCGACATGCCCCAGAGCGGCGCCCACTCGTAATAGACATCGGCCGGGCGCGAGCCGAGCGCGGACCTGATCAAGCACTCGTCCAGCCGGTGCATCGCAGGCGTCATCTCGACCTGCTGCATGGCGGAGAGGCGATCATAGTAGTTGCGCAGGTCCGATTCGCCGGTGGCGTTCATTCCCGCCGGGGCTTGGCCCAGCAGACGGGTAGCGGGAATGTCTGCCGCGCCGGACACGATCTGCAAGAACCGGTCGAGCACGTCGGGCAGCGTGGCGAAGGATGCCGACTTCTGCTCGTATTCCTCTTCCTTGTCGAGGAGCAGGGTACCGTTGATGCCCTTGGCCGTGTTGGCGAGGGTGTATCGCTCGAGGATCTTGGCCTTGTAGTCCTCGTTGGCGAGGCTCGCCATGAAGTTCGGCACCTTGATGATGTCGATCTTCGCTTCGAACACCAGCGAGGCGATATTTGCCGCGGTGCCATCGGCCTGCTTGATCGCGTCCATCACGGATTGGAGCACGCTATCGCCCCAAGACAACTGGCCTTCGACCAGATCGATATCCGGCTGCGCATTGCCCTGGAAGATGACCAGCCGCGACGGGTGTATCTGGACCTGCGCAGTTGTACCGGCGGTCAGCGTGTAGAATTTCGGCTGGCCGTAGAACTCAGACGCCGGGTCGCGGTCGATCTCGCCGGCGCTCAACTGGCGGCGCGACAGAACGGTGAGGTATTTGACCCCTCCCTTGCCGATACGCTCGATCTCGAGCGGCGCGGCTAGATCAGCGTCACCGGTCCCGATATGGATTGCAGCGCCACCCCAGAGCCTGGCCCTTACCTTGGCCTCGAACACCTTGCCGCGAACATTAAGCCGGTTCTCTTCCGCCTCGATCGGTTCGATGACGTTTCCCTCGGCCTGCCAGTCGCGCCATGCGCGGACGGCATCAAAGGCCGGGATGTCGACGATCTTTCTTGGCAGCCAAGCCGTTCGGTAGGCGTTGAGCAGTTCCGCATCCGACAGCGGCGTGAACGCGTAATAGCTCGACGCCGCCTTGTCCCGACCCGTCCCCATGCGGGAAACGAGGTTGGTCAGGCTGTCCCTGGCAAGCGTGATGATGTTGCCAGCCATCAGATATGCGCCAACGTGAAGGTCGAGCCGTCGAGCATCAACTCAGTCAACGCCCAGACCAGCGCATCGGCGCGATCGGGCGAACCCTCTCCGACATAGCCCTCCGGTGCGATGAGACACATCTGATCTTCCAATTCTGGCATTGAGCCGACGTGTGAAACCCGGCCCTGCTCATAAAGTGCGGCCACCGGCTCGGCTCTCGCGACCTTGCCGCGCGATGCCGTCACTTCCTTGTAGGGAACGGTCGCATCGATGGTCTTGATGACGTGCTCGACCATGGCGCCGCCGAAATTGCGCTCCGCCACGATCCTGTCGGCCTTCACCTTGTCTGGCGTCCGCGACCAGCGGCCATGATATGCATCGACAGATCGGCGCCCCCAGCCGTCAGGAGATAGCTTGCATGTCCTGTCAGCCAGGACGTAAGCGCGCCCATCAACACCTCTGCCGGCCACGACAATGCCGATTTCATCGCCGTCATCGCTTTGCCCCTTGGTGCCTGATGGGTCGACCGCTACCACCACCCGCTGGAGATCAGGGAAGTCGCGGAGGCGGTTCTTATCGATCGCATCGCGGGTCCACAGCGCTCCAGGCAGATCGTCGAGGATCTCGGCGTTCAGTTCCTGCCGGCCGAGCCTGGTGCCCTCGTATTTGTCCTTGATCGCCTTCAGGAAGGTCGGCGCAAGGTTGCCGGCATTGTCGAAGGTCGATCCCTTCGTCAGCACCGTATGCGCGTCCTTGGCGATTTCCTTGATCAGCGGCAGAGGCTTCGGCGTCGTCGTGATGCATGTGCGCGGCCGATCGCCGAGACGCAGGCCGAACATAGCCATGTCCCAGGTCTCACGAAGATACTTCCATGCCGCCAGTTCATCGCACCACAGCACGTCATGCTGGGGACCGCGAAGGCGTTCCGGCTCCTCCGCTGAGAAGAGCGTCGCAATCGCCCCGTTCGCCCATGTCAGCCGCCGCTTGGACGGCTCATAGGACGGACGGCCGAGTAGATCGCCATCTAATGTCTTGTCGCCGGCCCAGCACACGGCAAGGATGCCGCTTTCGCCCTCGACCATCACGTCTCGAGCGTCTGATGCCGTCGGTGCTATGAGGCCAAGGCGTGAGGCACCAGCCTTGATCTGCTCCCTCGCCCACTCGGCACCGCATCGCGTCTTGCCAAATCCGCGGCCAGCGAGAACAAGCCATGTCTGCCAATCACCACTCGGGGCGATCTGGTTCGGCCGGGCGAGAAACCTCCAATCATGGAGCAGGCTTTCGCACTCGTCGTCAGTGAGGCTTGCGAGCGCTGCCTGTATCTGCTCCGGCGCCAGCCTGGCGAGCGATGAGACGTTCAAGCTTCGACCTCGCGTCCGTCACTGTCACATCGACCGTCACGGACGAATTGATGTCCTGCCGGTCGGTCTGGTCGAGGATGTTCTTGCCGAGGAAGATGGCCATGCCGGCGTTCTTCGCAGCCAAGGCGAACTGCGTCCGGCGGAGTGAGACCTTGCCCTGCTCCTTGCCGACCTCCAGCGCTTCGCCGATCTCGGGATGCCGCTGCATGGTGGCAATGAAGGTTTGATGCGACACACCAAGGACGGCAGCGCATTCCCGCGTCGTCGCCTGGATCTTGCCGAGACCGAGTATCGTCTTCAGCGTCTTGGCATCAGGCTCTATCGCCGGCGGCCTGCCTCCCTTGTTCGGGGAGGCCTTGGCCTTTTTATTGCTGGTCAAGAAACCCTCTGCTTTCTTGCGCATGGTGGCTTTTGGTGGTTTGGTGCCCGCCTTCACTTGGGAGGGGAACCATGGCCGCCACGAAAGACGATTGGAACAAATTCCGAGCCGAGCTTGTCGAAAACCTCGAAGACGAGCGCCGGTTCATCGCAAACGCCGAAGCCGGCATCACCAGCATGTGGACCATCGACCCAACCAAGGGCCGAGTTGACATGACCGCCGCCCATGTTGAGAGGTCGAAGCGGTCAGTTGCGGCTCTTGAGGGCGTGATCGCTACAATAGATCGCGACCACTTGGCCTAGGCCGCCTTCCGCCGCTGCGCTTCCCGCTGCCGGCGCATCTCATTGCGCTTGGCGGCCCAAGAGAAATCGTCATTTTCGGATGAGAGGATCTTGGCGAAGGCGCCGTCGGCGATCCATGAATTGAGGTGGTCTCGTTCTCCCGCATCTTCTGCGAGCGTAGCCGAAACATCGCTGATTTCATGGGTGTGGTGCAACAGCCTGATTTCGGCCGTTTCGCTATTCTGCGACGTCCTGCGGGCGAGAATGGCTGAAATTTGCTGCAAGGCGCGGTTTTTCCGATCTCGACCAGTGTTCGGATGGATGCCTTCGACCTTGAAACACCAGCGCCGAAACGACTTGCCGCCGACCTTAGATCGAGCCCAGGCAAGCAGGGCGCGACGTTCCTTCTCGTTGCCGACGGCGAGCAGCCATTCGTGCAGCGCCTCCAGTTCGCTGAGCTCCTGCGCCGTGGGCATGATGCCGATGCGCTCCCAGAACGCCTTGCGCTCGTCTGCCAGCGGATCGGCCTTCGGGTCGAGCTTGTCGCCGACCTCTTTGCGCCAGCCGAGCTTGTCCGTGTAGGTGTGCACATATGGCAGCTGCTGCGCACGAAGCGCCGCCGGCCCGATGTGCTCATGGCTGGCACGCTCGATCTCAGCCTGGCGGATGAAGCGCTCCGCGATCTCACCGATGTTCATGGCGCGCTTCCTTTTCCTGGCTGTTCTGCTCCTCGCCGCCGTCCGTCCGGTTGATTGTCACCGTGCACGTAATCAGGGTGTTCCAGTCCGGGCCGTGCTCAATGACGTTATGGAGCTCGGAAATTTCTTCCAAAAAGTGCTCGATCGTGATGGGACCGTTCTGGTGGTCGTAGACGAGAACAGCTTTCCAGCGTTTGTCGCCATGAAGCGATACGACGTTACTCATGCCGAATATCTCCTGCGATCATCGAACAAATCCGGCTGGATTGCCCGCGGGCCAAATGCTTTGACCACACGCTCATATAGCATGCCGACAAGGGCAAATCTTAGTGGCACAACACCGCGAAGATCCTGAGCAATAAACTGGAGCTCGCCGACCGGGCAAGCATCCCACATGGCCAGCCAATCGCCGGCGCGGCGCTCGATGATCTCGGGGCATGCCCGCACCATGTCCGACGCGGCCCAGAACAGCACCTCGTCGAGCTGCCCCTTGTTGTTGTCGGTTTCGGCCAGCGTCGACAGGACCAGGCGCAAGTGCCCTTCCCCGTGCCGGCGCATGATCCTGGCCAGCGTTTCGACCGCGCGCGTCTCGCCCGGCTCCGGATAGCGGTGCTTCTCGACGATGCGGATGCCGAACTCGTCGCACATGGCCTGGACGCGCGGATCCAGCTTCATGCGCGCCTCCGCTCGACCTTGACCTGCCTGCCCTTGACGATGATGGCGCCCAGCGCCTGCTCCTGCTCTGCCGCGCGCTGTGCTGCCTTTTCGACATGCCATGCCGCAAGGCCGAGCACATCCTTGGCCTCCGTGACCTCGCCGCGTATCGGCGGGTTCAGGCGGAGGCGAACGTATTCCTTGGCGGCCGTCAGCGCTTGGCCGGCGGTCGGATAAGGTTCGCAGCCGGGGATGAACCGGAACGGCTGGCTATCGAACAGGCGGTATGAACCGCGATAGCCACCACGAACGGGCACAGCGTTGTATTCGGGCAGGAAGGATGTGGTCATGCCTTGTCGTCTTTCTCGTCGCGTTCTTCGCGATAGATGGCAAGCCGCAGTTCGTCACACTTTCGGATGGTCTCGATCGACGTGAGACCGCCGTTGCCGCCGCGCCCATCGACGCCCGAAACGTCGAAGGTGACGGAATCGATAAGTGCCTTGGCCGCTTTAACCAGCGCCGCTGTCATGCTTTGCCTCCAATCCTGATTTTCGCGATGGTCTCGATGGTCCTGTAGACCTCCGAGCACTTGAAGCACCGACGCTGGCGGATCTTGGCGTTCTCAGCCTTCCGCGTGTCTATGATCGTAGACAGGTCTGAGCCGCATGATGGGCAATTGAGACCGGTTGGCATTTTCATCAGTCGAACCCCTCGAATGAAGGCGGCGCCTCTTCCATCAGCGACTTGAACAGCGTGAACTCGGCTTCAAAACCGATCTGGGGCGATTGCCCGGGCTCGCCGCGCCGGCGCTTGTGGTTGATGATGGCCGCCTTGCCGCGCGATTCATCCATCTTCTGGATCATGATCTGCTTTTTGGTCAGCGCGCCGTCCTCGATCTGCTTTTGCGACAACCGCTCCGGCGGCATGGTCGGGATCATCTCGCGGAACAGCGGCTCCGGCCGGTAGAGTGAAAACCAGACGTCCAGGGCCTGCTTAATCGATCCGCCGCCGTAGGCATCGCCCATGACCGGCCGGAAGGCTGTGAATGATCCACTGGACTGCCACCGGCGTTTCCAGTCGTCATTGCGCTGGATGAGGATGACCACGGCGACGTTCAGCGTCTTGGCCAGCGCCTTCAGCCCGCGGTAGAGCGCATTGACGCGCTCGGCGAACATGTCCTTGGGATTGGGCAACGTGATCATCTTGGCGTGGTCGATGATGATCAGGTCCAGACCCTGGCTCTTGACCATGGCCTCGGCCTTGATCCTGATATCGGACAGCGTGCACTCACCAAAGCCGACGATGTAGAACGGCAGGTCGGTCGAGGTCATCATCTCCTTCTCGAGGTCGCCGGTTTCCTTCGAGTTGAGCGTGTAGGCGTCGATACGGCCCAGCGAGATATGCGACTGCTGGGCGGCGGCTTGGAGCGCGGCCTCCTCGTCGGTCACCTCGATGGAGAAGAATGCGCTCTTGAAGCCCTGAGAGGCGGCGAAGCGGCATTGCTGAAGGCTGAAGGATGTCTTGCCGCCGCCCGAATCCGACATCAGCCCGATAAGATTGCCGCGCCTGATATCGCCGAGCGCTGATGTGATCTCCGGCAGGAACCAGGGAATGCGCGAAGAGGCATCACCGCTCGACTTGGCCGCCTTGGTGACCGCGTTCGGCAAGATGACGCCATATTGCAGCGAGGCGGCGCGCTCGTTCCCTTCCCTAGCAATCCGGGTAAGTTCGTCAGCCGTCGCGCCGATGATCTTCTCCGGCGTCATATCGACGGGCATGTTGCGGGCCAGCGCGTCGAGGTCATTCGCCGCGGCGATGAGCTGGTGCCTGGCCCACATCTCGATGATGCCGCGGGCATAGTCGTAGGCGCCCGATGTCGTGACTGCCTCGGAAAACAGCCGGATCACATACTGGAACATGGTCAGTTCCCCGACCATCTCCTCGGCGGGGATATAGGGCTTGATGGTGATCGGGTTGACCGGCCGGCCCTCGGCTATCATCGTGCCCATCACCTCGTAGAGCGTTCCATGCAGCCGTTCATGGAAGTGCTGGGGTTTCAGGAACCCGGCCACGCGCCAATAGGCGTCATTGGTGTGGAGGATGGCACCAAGCAGCGCGGCCTCGGCCTCGATGGCGTCAGGCAATGGCGCTTTGAAGTCTCGGGGATGCGCGTTCATGCGACGGCCCTCGCGAATAGATCATCAGGCAGGCCGCCCCACTGGTCGGCCATCGCTTCGGCGATCCCTGCAAAGAAGCGGGAACGCTCCTTCCAACGGTTCGGGCCGGGCGAGGCGTGATGAACGCGGGGCTCGCGACCGTCGACAATGTTGGTCGGCACAAGAGGCGGGAGGTTCTTTAGCCAGAAGCACGTTCGCTTGGTCTCGCCGTGGCCGAACTGCCAAGGCTGAACCGACTGCGCCGGCTCGCGGTAGTTCTCAATCAGCACCTTGGCATGGCGATGCATGACGGGGTTCTCGACGCAAACGCGTTCGATCGGTGCATTCCAGAAGGCGGAGAACAGCGCCGCACCTTCGCGTAGCTCGCGCTGCATGTCGTCTGCTGTCCTGCCGGGCGGCGGGACCGAGAGCCAGCGAACGCCGCTGTTGCAAAGCCGGGTGCAAGGCGGGTGTGCGACCATGAGCAAGTCCCAGCCATCGCCCAAAAGGTCGCGGGCGTCGCCGACAATGTGCTTGTTGCTGCGATCCTCGGAAGGCAGGAGATCGCATGACCATGCATCATGGCCCCGATTGGCGAAGGCGCGCCGGACGGTGCCGGAATATTCGCAGGCAACTAGTATGCGAGCCATCACGCCGCCCTCGCCATCTTGAACCGCTGACAGGCCTCGCCGGCCATCGCGATGCCTACCGCTTCCGCGGCATCCGCATTCTTCACGTCGATCTTCAGAACCCGGCAGCGTTCGATCGCGGCCCGCTTCCACATGGCGCGGTCGAATCCTGGTGATCGCCCCATGCCGAGGAAATGTTTCCGCCATGTCGACGACGGAATGGTTTCCCACGGAATGCCATAGCCACCGCCGATGATGGCCACTGCGGCGCAGACCAGCCCCTCGAGCTGCAAGGCGTTGGGGTTGATGGTTTGCTCGTCGACCGGGCCGGCAAGCGTCTGGCGCGTCTTCTTGAACGACACGACATTGCGCATCGGCTGCTCGATCGCCACAAAGTCGGGGCGGTTGCCCTTGATCATGTCGCGCAACTGGCGGCCGAGCGATTCCGCCTTCTCCTCGGCATTGTCGCCGGCCGCCTTGATGAGGCCGGTCTTGATCGACGACAGTGAGGAGCCGGGCTCATACCAAGCGAACCCGGTCACTGTCGCGATGTCGAGGCCGAGGATCAGCGACATCAGGCGGCCTCATCCTTCTCGTCTTCGTCATCGAGAAAGTCCGGATCCTCGTCGCCGGCCTTAATCAATTCATCGGCCGCCGCGTCTTCCTTCTTCTTGATGCCGGCAAAGAGAGCGCCCTGCCCGTCATGCCAACCACGCGCCCATTCCTGCCCTTCGGGTGAAGCCTCGCTGTAGGGATTGGACAGGGTATCACCGCGCAGGCCCGCTTCCTCGCCGTCGCGATAGGCGCGCTCGTCCAGCGGCATGCGGTCGGTGAAGATGTCGAGTTGGGTGTTGATCGGGACACCGGCGAACCGCAGGGCCTGGCGCTCGGCTTCCTGCGCCGCCTTGATCTTGGCGAGGCCTTCCGGGGTTTGGGCCTTCTCATAAGCCTTGATTTGGTCAAGCCCATATTCGCCAAGATCGGCCTTGATGACCTTGCCAACCTGTTTGAGCTTGGCTGTTGCCGCCTTCTGCTCGGCGAGCGCGGCGAGATAGTTCTTGCGACCGATGAAGAACAGAACCTTGCGGTCAGCCTCGCCGACGTCGACGTTGTGGCCGGCCTGCGGCTCTGCTGCCTTGCGCTTTGCACTCATGGTGTTTCAGGCTCCTTGGTTGGGGGTTAGGCTGCGAAAAGCTCGAACGCCCGATACGCGGCATAGCCAGCACCAATCACCGCCGCCCACGCGATTGCGATGAGAAACACCAGCATGAGGACCGGGTGAGCGATTGGTGTGATCTCCGGCTCGGACCAGCGATCGAGGTCGTCGACAAGCATTTTCGTGAAGGCGTTCATTTGTCCTCTCCGTCCTTGAAAGAGATTTCCGGGCAAATCCATTCGGCCCAATCGGCCGCGCTATCTCGGATCCAGACCGCGATCCGGTGACGGCGATCGAATGAAAGCCAGCGCAGTAATACGGGCGGTTTCTTCTCTGTAGGCCGCATGTTGTTTCCTCGCCTCGGCGACAGCGCGCATCTCCTCGATTTCGCGGTAGTCGATCCGGTTTGCTTCTTTGTTGAAGACGGCGCGAACACGCCGCCTCGTCCACGCATTGTTACGCTTGCGCAATTCGCTGTAGGCACGTTCCAACATGGATTTGACCGGCTCGCGGATGCCGCGAATTCCAATCACTTCATCAAGAAGACTTGCGGCTAGATCAGCGTCTTGCATGGCTGAGCTTTCCACGTTCTTGGGTGAATTTTCCACGCTCATGGGTGACTCCTTCAATACTCTGATGAGCGTTGAAGGAGCCGTTCCGGGACGCAAAACCTGGGCCGGAAAATGGTAGGAAAGGAATGTTCAATGGATCGAACCGCACGCTTGCAGGCTCAGAGGCCGATCCAGTTGAAACTTCGGTTTGGCGATAACGACGATTGCCCATTCTCAGCACCCGGCCCGACGCGCAGCGTCTTCAACGGAGTGCTGGACCACCGGGGCGAGCAGGAAGCGAAGCTCGTCCGCCTGGGCCTCACGCTTCGCGATGCGATAGCGCGCAGCGGTCCATCCAATTCCAATGCCGAGTAGGAGAGCGAGCGTGGTCATGCTCGCGAGCCTCTGAGGTTCAAGACGGATCGGTCGAGCGCTGGCAGGCCATGGGCCGCGCGGTTGTCGATGACGACCGCCAGCAGCATTGAACACATGATGCCGGTGACCGTCAGGCCGGCTTCCTTTGCCATATCCTCCAGATGGGCCCGATAGGCTTCCGGGACAGCAATCGAGATGCGCGGCACTTTGTTCTCAGCCATGGTTGAACCTCTCGCGGCGGGTGTCACCTGGGATTGGATCGCCGAACATGCGACCGGTCAGGCTGCGCGTGTCTGGTGGAATTTCGGAGAGACGAGCGGCGGCATCCGCCTTGACGTCGATCGACAAGGCGTGCTCACGCTTCGGGTTGACTGGCTTCGCGCCCTTGGCACGTTTGCGCCTGCAATGCCGAGCTTGCTCCGAGCGGCACGATGCGTATTCCGGGTCCAGTGCTCGCTTCACCGTCTGGTAATGGCAGCGCAGCTTTTCCCCGATCCGCAGATAGGTCCAGCCCGCTTTGAACAGCGTTCCGGCTTCCTTCTTCTGCTCTGGCGTGAGGGAATGCCGCGGCTTCATGCCACCACCTCAGCCCCGGCCATCGCCTTCTTGCAGGCGTGGCAGTGTTCGCGCCCCGACCCCGCGCACAGCCCAGGATTGAGGCAATGAGGACGCAATGGCTTGCGGGTGGCGGCCGCCCCGCTTTCGGATACCGGCTTATTCCGGTCCTGCGATGCGCTGGCGTCCTGTTGCTTGAATTCGCCGCAAATGTACTCCGGCCCAAGGCCGCCCTGATCGACGGTGCGAGGAGCACCGCTTTTTGCACCGGCATCATTCAAGCTTGGAGACTGCCCGCCGTCAGTCTTGGAGGGTTGCGGGTCAGGGGCAATGGTTTCCGCCTCCGCGCCCCATCCGTTCCAACCTGGCCGGCTGGCGCGAGCGAACATCTCGAGGCGTGGAAGATTCGGGTAAATGCGCTCAATGATCTCGTGAAAGGCGGCTGGCTTTTCGCTGTGCGCGCCGACTGCTGCCGCGACCACGCTTTCCGGCTGCGTTCCTGGGGATGGCGCGGGAATATCGCCGCGCGTGCCAATAAGCAGGATCTCATGCTTGTTGCGCGCCCAATAGCCGGTGCCGATCCGATCCTTCAACCAGATCAGCTGCGACTTGTATTCGAATCCCCATGCCGACATGACGAAGAGGGCTTCACGGATCATCGGCGAGGTTGCCCAGAGGAAAAGCGCGCAGTCAGCGGCCGCCGGCACTTCGAGCTTGGCGATCGCGTCGACATCCATCGTCGGGTAGTGATTGTCGGCTGCACGATCCATGCCGGTCTGGCGGCTGTAGGGTTCGAAGCGCCAAGGTGGATCGGCCAGGATCACACCGAACGCGCCCTGACCGAGAGATTCTGCGGCCGCCTTCATCTTGTCGGCAAGCGCGGCTTCCTTCTCGTCGCGGCTCAGCTTCTTCTCGCCTGCCGCCAAGAGGTTCGTTGTGACCCGCTCGTTCTCGGCCTCGACTCGTTCCCGCCATTCTCCGACCATCGATTCGAATTCAGATTCAGGTACGGCGGCCATTTTCTGGGCACGGGCGGAAAGCTTCTTGTCGATGCCAGCCTCGGCCAGAGTGGCCTTCGCAGAAACCGGTGCCACGACGGAACCGGTTTTTGCCGGACGGCCACCTTGGCTCAACCCAACGGTCGCCTTTTGCGAGGCGATCATCTCGCCGAGCCGGCGCTCGGCGCGGATCCTGATTTCGGCCGCGTCGGCCTCCAGGTCCTTGTTCTTGGCCTGGCGGGCATAGGCTCGCATCGCCTCGGCCTTATCGCGGAGGTCTTTCACCTCATCGATGGTCTTGGCTTCCGAAAGCGCCCGGCATGCTGCATCGTATCGTGCGAGGCTGGTTGCCGCCGGCGCCGGGCTTGTCTGCGCGGTGCGGATCATGCGGCACCTGCCGGCTTGTATTCGGCAGGATCGATATGACGGACCTCGGAGGCGGCTCCGAATGTGCCGAGTTTGGCTGTCCGATGCGCCCTGGCCCCCTGCGGGTCGAACACGGCGGCCGCGCCATCGCGCAGCCAGCGCGGCGCTTTTGCTGCATTCCGCTTCATGCGCTTGGTCTGGCGCTTGTTCATGCCGCCTGCTCCGACTTCGCCTCGCCGGCTGCCATGAACGCCTCAAACGGCACCTCGCCATCGCAGGCCGCGATGATCTTCCGGAGTTGGTCAGTGGTCGTGTTCGCCCCGTCCATGATCCGGTACAGCGTCATACGGCTGCACTCGGCGTCCTTGGCAATTGCCGTGATGGACTTGCCAGTCCGTTTCGAGAACTCGATCAGGGGGTGAATGTGAGCCATGGGACGTATGTGTAACGCCAACCGTGACAAGCGTCAAGAATTATTTGTAACGTCTAACGTGACCACGGCGTTACAGCGTCGGGATATAGTCCCGGACATGGCAAAACGAGAGCTTGGCAAACATTTTATTCGGGAGTGGCGCAAGTTTCGCGGCCTCTCGCTGCGGCGCCTGGCCGAGCGCATGGAGACCGAACCCGGTGAGCTGCTGACATCGCACGCCAACATCCAGCGCATCGAAAAATATGAGCAGCCCTACACCCAGGAAATCCTCGAAGCGATAGCTGAGGCTCTGGAGGTGACGCCGATCGATCTTCTGGCGGTCGACCCGACCAAGAATGGCGAAGTCGTGGATCTGCTCCGGCTGATCAACGACAAGAACCGGGACCAGGCCGTGCGCGTGCTGAAGGCGCTTACTGGCTGATAACCAGAACCAGTTGCAGGGAGTGGTCGATGCGGACGCTCCATTCACCGCCGTGCATAGACTTCATCGAAGCTGCCAGGGCCGCCGCGTCTTTCTCGACCTGATCACCTGGCGTTGGTCCTCTGGTAGCTGGCGTGGCCACTGCCGCCGCCGCAAATATTCCCGAAACCACTGCTCGCCTGTTGATAACCGCGACTTGCGCCACTCCCGCTCCCTAACCCTTTTTGTTTTAGTTATTTCTAATCTACTCACCAGCACTTCGACATGTACCGTTTTGATACGTCTACAGTCGTTTGTACGGTTTTAACATAATATTTCAAACTGTAACGTCGCCGCTGTGAATAGCGGGGATAAGTGGTAGCACGAGTGGGGTAACTATAGCGCGAGTGGAGCTATTTCCGGTTGTGGACCTTTCGTCCATAAGCGCGGGATGCCGCCAGATCGCCTCACAATCCATGTTCGCGTGCCGCCGCTCCTTTTGAAGCAGCTCAAGCTTGCCGCCGTGGAAAACGATCGCAGCATGAACGCCGAAATATCGGCCCGGCTCGAACGGTCGTTTTCGATCGATGATGCCGACCGCGCGGAAGCTCTAAAACTCTTGAACGAGGTTATCTCGATTCTAGACAAGGGCAGCGCTTAACCCTTTCCCCTCTGCATTTCTTCGGGTTTTGAAGGGTGGTGGGGGAGGGTTCCTGCCAAAGACCCCCCTCCCCCAAGACCCCAATCAAGAGGCCCTGAAGAAGGAAGATCGCTTGGCAGTGTCCTGAAGGCCGGAGCCGGGATGGGACGCACGCCACAGGTCCTTGTCGGATACCTGGCCCTCAGTTTCTGGCAGCACCGTTGGGCTTACGACCCCCGCGCTTGTGGCTTCACCAGCCCGGGATTGCACCGGGTCGCCGCTATCAATGCGGCTCTTTTGGCACGCGATTCGTAACGTGTCAAAATATTTGTTACGTTAGGCGTGACAACCCTATTGACTATCTGTCACGTTTGGCGTTACGTTCCTCCCATCAACCGGGAGCAACACCATGAACACCGCAGCCGCCGCAACTCGCATCTTCACTGTCTGCCGGGAAGCCACACGCGATCTTGTCATGCGGGTCGAGGCTGAGGACGACTACGACGCCCGCTATCTCGTGAGCCGCCTGACGGGCTGGAGCTTCGATAGCCTCACCACTCACGTGAAGCCGGGCGCAGTCATCTACGCCGCTTCCTGACACCTCAATCGAACAAGGGATGAGACAGCTATGAAAACCGCCCGGATCGTCTCATGGTTTTCATGTGGAGCCGCCAGCGCTGTTGCAACGAAGCTTGCCATTCAGGCGGCGGATGGACGCGAAGTGGTTGTTGCCTACTGCGACACCTTCAAGCGCGAGCATCCCGACAATAGGCGCTTCATGGCCGACTGTGAAGCATGGTTTGGCCAGAAGGTGCTTATCCTCGGCAACGACGAATACGAGCGCGACACCGATGTCGTGTTTCGTAAGACGCGCTTCCTCGTCGGCCCGCGCGGTGCCCGCTGCACCGCTGAACTGAAGCGCTCCGTTCGCCTTGGCTTTCAGAGGCCAAACGACAAGGTGGTTATCGGCTACGGCGCGGACGAATACGAGACAAGGCACGAACGTCTCACGCAGTCGGAACCTCTGGTTGACTTCTGGCCCATCCTCTACGAGCGCGGCCTGACCCATGACGACTGTCTCGGAATAGTCGAGCGCGCCGGCATCGAACTGCCGACCATGTACAAGCTTGGCTATCGCAACAACAATTGCATCGGTTGCGTCAAAGGCCAAGCCGGATACTGGAACAAAATCCGCGTCGATTTCCCCGAGCGCTTCGCTGAAATGGCGCAGATCGAACGCGAGCTAGGCCGCGCCATTTGCAAGCGCGAATGGGTCGAAGACGGCGTTCGCAAGTTGGAGCGCATCCCGCTGGACCGGCTCCCGCCAGACCTCGGCAATTACGGCACGGAGCCGGACATTTCCTGCGGCATCATTTGCCAATCAGCATCAATCCAAATCGAAGACTGCGATGCAGTCGAGGAAGCAGCATGAACACCTGTCCCACGATCCGCTACGACATCTTCATTGCCGGTGATTTCGATCAGGCAAGACAGAGTTGCCGCAATTACTGCTTCGGCATCGGCCTTTGCGTCACCGTCGAACCAGTCAGCTACATCTATACAGGCGGCGAGGAAGCTGGCGTCCGCGTCGGGCTAATCAACTATCCGCGATTCCCGTCCGATCCTGAGAAGCTTCGCTTACGTGCTGGCGAATTGGCGCATCAGCTTATGCACGACCTGTTCCAACACTCCTACAGCATCGTCGGACCAGATGAAACCGAATGGTTTTCCCGGAGGGCAGCATGAAACCGCGCAACTGGCAAATCACCGAAGCCCTGGTTGAAGTCCTCAAGGATTTCGACTGCTCGCTGGATGAGGCCAAGAACCTCCTACAGGACGCCTACACCGATTACGACGCGCAGATGGAAGACGCCTACCAGCGCCAGCAGGACAGCCTGTCTGAGAGCGGCGGGCGCGATGACAGCCAGTTTCGCAAGGACATGGTGAACGCCGGTCGTGGCCACCTTCTGCGCTAATCCCAACTCTCATCGAACAAGAAGGAAAGAAGCCGTGAACGCTCCCTTCATCCACAGCCAGACAGCCTTCGCTAACCCGACATTTGACGCCCGCCTTGGCGATGCATGGCGCATCAACTGCCAGGAAGTCGCGGAATCGATCCGGTTCTGCCGGCAGTACATGCAGACCATAGCCGAGGCTGATGAAATGCTGACGCCGACGGTTCGCCTTCACCGGGCCGAGACGGTCGATCAGGCCCGCAAGCTCCTGCCATGGCGGCTGTCGCTCTACCTCGAACACGTCAAAGGCGTGTCGATGGCCGAGGCCAAGATGGATGCCGTGGGCATGGAATACGCGGTTTCTTCTGATGATTGGAGGGCGTGATGGACAAGCGCCTGAAGGCCCTTTGCTCCAAGCATCGTCTCACTTCGGTTTCTGTCGCACTCTACCTCGAAGCCAAGGTCACGCCCTTCACCGTCTACCTCCATTGGAACGACCATGAGGATTCCGACGCAAGAGATTGCGTTGGCGGCAACGGGAACACTGTCAACGACGCCCTCGCCAGCGCTCTCGGGCAGATGAGCGAACGCCGCCCCGCCCGCATCGAAGCCGAAAATAAGGAAACCGCAGCATGACCGACATTACCTTGGAAAGTCTCGGCCTCGACCAAGACAAGCTTGCAGAGAAGCTTGTCGACCGCCTAGCGCAGAACATGCTCACAAGCATCGGCTATGACGAAGATGGCGAAGATGGCGAAGACTGGTTTGGTACGAGTCCTTTCGCGAAGAAATTGAACACCTTGGTCAAGGCCCGCCTCGACCAAGTGGTAAACGACCTCGCTGACAAGCACGTCCTTCCGCGCGTGAACGAGATGGTTGAAACCCTCGTTCTTCAGCGGACAAACCAATGGGGTGAGAAGGTCGGCAACCCTGTTACCTTCAAGGAATACCTCTGTCAGCGCGCCGAAGCCTACATGCAGGAGGAGGTCAGTTACGAAGGCAAGCCGAAGGGAACGGACAGCTTTTCATGGCGAGCCCAAGGCACGCGTGTCGCATACATGATCGACAAGCACCTTCACTACTCGATTGAGAGCGCGATGAAGGACGCTTTTCAGAGCGTCAACACGTCAATAGCCAAGGGTTTGGAGGTCGCGACCAAGCAGGCCATCAGCGATGTCACCAGCAAGCTCAAAGTCACAGTAGCGACGAAGTGAGGCTGACATGGCCCGCGACCACATCGCCGAACTCGCCCTCATCGACCTTTCCCGCGCCCAGCGTATCGCATGGGACCGCCTGTTGCTCCTCACCGCCGGCATCAACCCAGACGAAGCCGAGCGCATTGCCAGGCTTGCAGATGAAGACCGGACCGCGATGGCGGCTGTTGAAGTGGAGATTGCAGCATGACGGACACATTCCAATCCATCGGCGACGTCACCGCCAAGCTCGTAAACCGCTGGGCATGGTGGCAGCAAGCGCTGAAGGCGCCGGCCGAAATCGGCAAGAGCCTGCCTGTGCATGAGAACGAACCGCACCAAGGTTATTTCAGGACACGCAACCAGGGCGGCGGCCTTGACCCTGTTGCAATCTTCTATCCCGAGGGATCGAACGAATTGGTTGCCTACCGCGCCGGCCGAGAGGTCGACGTCGGCCAACTGTGGTCGTTCTGTTGCCGGATGCCGGTCACCTATGAGGCCTATCAGCAGGCCGCAGACGGCGGCGGCTGGCCGGATGATGACGCCACGGTTGCCGCGCAGCTCGCGCCGGCGCCGCCCGGCCACAACAGCGGCGATGTCAGCGAGGCGGAAATCCTGCGCGACCAGATCGAGGCGGCCAAGAAGGGCGCCAGCGCTTACGCCAAGATCACCGACGACGCGATGCTGACCAAGGCGCAGTCGTTGCGCTCCAGGCTGAACGAACTTTCCGGCGAGGCCGACAAGAGGCGTGAGGCGCTGAAGCGGCCGCACTTCGAAGCCGGCAAGGCGATCGACAAGGAATGGCAGCCGCTGGTCAAGTCGGCCAAGGAAGCCGCAGACGCCATCCGCGCGGCAATGGGCGAATGGGAGACGGAAAAACTTCGTCGCCAGCGCGCCGCCGAACGCGAGGCTGACATAGCCCGCCAGAAGGCAGCGGAGGCAGGGAAGCCCGCACCGGAGCCGATCGCCCCAGCGCCCGCCCCCGTGGCCGCTATGCCCACGCCAATCAAAGGGACGTATGGCAAGGCCGCCAGCGTCAAGCTTGTGCTGGTGGCCACCAAAATTTCCGACCCGCCAGCGCTTTTCGCTTACCTCAACGGACACCCGAGGCTCGACGAGGTGATGCTCAAACTTGCGCAGGTCGCGCTTGACGCCGGCCGCACCGTGCCAGGCATCGTCACCGAAGAACAAGCAAAGGTGGCGTGATGGACGAGATCACTATCACCATCCGCCGCGACAAAGCCGAAAGCATGTCGACCGGCCTGGCGGACCTCCTGTGCTGGTGCCGCGGCTTTCGTGCCGCGCTTGGCTCGGACGAGCATGAGCGCGAGCCGTTCGGCGACTGGGCCGCCCGAGAAATGAACATCACTCTCAAGGACGCTCTCGCCCGAGCGGAAAAGGCTTGATCATGAACGCCGTCACGAAAACTGAGAACGCCAAGCCGTCACTGATCGCCGTAATGGCAGCCCAGCGCAACATGGACCCTGAGCAGTTCGCGAAGACCGTGCGCGCCACGGTCATGCCGGCGAACCACACCAATGAGCAGTTCGCAGCTCTGATGCTTGTCGCGAGCAAATATGACCTCGATCCGATCCTGAAGGAAATCTATGCCTTCCCGGCCAAGGGCGGAGGCATCGTTCCTATCGTATCGATCGACGGCTGGCTCAACCTGATGAACTCGCACCCGGCCTTCGACGGCCTGGAGACCGAATTCACCGACGACGAGCAGGGCAACCCGATTTCATGCACCTGCCGGATTTACCGGAAGGATCGCAGCAAGCCGATCATCGTCACTGAATACCTATCGGAGTGCATCCGCCAGACCGACCCGTGGAAGATGAAGCGGCGCATGCTGCGCCACAAGGCGGTCATCCAGTGCAACCGCTATGCCTTCGGCTTCTCGGGGATCTACGACGAGGACGAAGGCGAAAAGATTGCCGAGATGCGCGACGTCACGCCGATGACGCGCCCTGTCCCGCCGAAGCCGCCAGTCTCGCCGTCCGCGCAGATCGCCGGCCCGTCCGAAACCATCGACAACGAAACCGGGGAGATCACGGTCGACGCGGTTGCCGACGGCATCGATGGCGACACCCCCGACGTGACCGATGATGCCATGGTGGACGACACCACCTATTTTGAACAACTGGAGGCGGCGCTTGCCGTCGTGTCCGACGCCGCATCGGTCGAGGAGGTCTGGACCGAGTTCGACCCTCTTTCCCGCTTCGAAGGCCAGCCGAACGCCGAGACAAACCAGAGCATCGCCCTGGCTATCCGCAAGCAGGCTGAGAAGCGCATTGCGGGAGCAAAGTGATGCCCACCGGATATACCGCAGCAGTTGTAGACGGAACGATCACTACCCTTCGCCAGTTCGCGCTTCAATGCGCTCGAGGCATGGGCGCATGCATCATGATGCGAGATGAGCCTTGGGATGCACCCATTCCGGAACGGTTCAAGCCGTCTACCAAATTCTATGATGAGGGCCTGGCCAAGGCGCGCGAAGTTCTGGCGACGGTGCCGAACTACACCGAAAAAATGTGCGACAACATGGCGGCAGCCGAATGGTTGGAGGCTTGTGACGCGCATCGCAAATACGAGAGCGAGCGAAACGAACGCAACCGCCGGTGCCTCGATATGCGCGCGGCAGTCATGGCTTGGCAGACTGAAGCGGAAGGCATCAAGGAGTTCATGCTCCAGCAGCTTGGTGTGACGCTCGACGACTATCCTTCCGAGCCGCCGAAGAAACTGGCTGGCGCCGAATGGCGGGCCGCAACGATTGAGAAGGCCGAACGCGATCTCTCCTACCACCAGAAGCACCGCGAGGATGAAATCGCTCGCACCGAGGACCGCAACCGCTGGCTTGCCGCATTGCGCGCCAGCCTTCCCGAGGACGTCGCGCGATGACCAAGCACGAAAGCCCTCCGTTCAAGATGGTCATCGAGGCCGGCAAGCTTGTGCCGGCGACCGCCTACGACCAAGAGCGCCTTGACACCTACAGGCGGGGAACACCGGTCAACGTTGTCATGGTGCGCGACGGCGGCAGGGTTATGGAGCGGAAGTGGTTTGCGATCCTCGGTCTTGTCGTGAAGCAGTGCAACGTGCCGTGGACGAACAAGGATCAGGCATCCGAGGCGGTCAAACTGGCGCTCGGCATCGTGAACCTGTCGAAGACCGTCGGCGGCGAGTTCATGGCCTATCCCAAGAGCCTGACCGAGTTGACCGACCCGGAGCTCGACGAGGCCGTCCGCGACATGATGGACCTTATCCAGCGGATGACCGGCATCGATCCGGCCACGCTCAAGAAGGAAATCGCCGATGTCGGCGAAGATGAACATGAACCCGCCGACGGCTCCAGCGTCGGTGGTCAAGGCAGCGACGGCGCGTCCCCGTCCCCCGACAGCCCAGCCGTCGCTGCCGAACCTGTGCCCGCTGCGGCGGACCAGGAGGCCGGTAGCCTTGAAGCGGATCATCCCGATTCCGCGGCGCCGGCCTCCGTTTCTCTTTCCGACAGCGACAAGGCTTTCCTCGTCCGCGTCTTCAAGACGATGAAAGCTGCCGTCGGGCCGGAGGTGAACGTGTTCACCCGTCAGGCCCTGGTGTTCACCGACGAGATCGGCGGCAAGTCCGCTCTGGTCCGCGCCAAGGCGAAAACCATCCGCGAGCGGCTTCAGGACTGCTGTGGCGAAAATCCGACCAAAGGCACGGTCGAGGTCGGCCGCTATCTGGCCGGCTTGATCGGTGTTGAGGAACAGGAGTTGGCGGAATGAGCGTTTCAGCCTTCCCGCTCCAATGGCCCGAGGGCCGCGCGCGCAAGCCTGCCGCAGCGCGACGAGACGGTCGCTTCAACATCAAGCGCAGCAACGGGCGATATCTCCAGACCCATGGCGTGAGCGTTGCTGATGCGCTTTCCAGACTGCAAGACGAACTTGACCGGATCGGCGCCATCCTGCCCGTCGTTAGCACCAATCTTCAGACGCGGCTCAATGGTCTGCCGCGTTCAGGCCAACCCGAACCGTCGGACCCTGGTGTCGCGCTCTATTTCCAGCTTCAAGGCAAGCCGCACTGCATGCCTTGCGACACCTACACCAAGGTGGCGCAGAACATTGCAGCCATTGCAGCCCATATCGAGGCCACCAGAGCGATCGAGCGGCACGGAGTATCTTCGGTCGCCGAGATGTTCGCAGGTTTCACAGCCCTGCCCGCGCCCGGCGCGCGGCGGCATTGGCGTGAAGTTCTGGGCATCGCGCCGAACGTTCCTGTCACCGCAACCGAGATCGACTATTTCTTCCGGCTGGCAGCCAAGAAGGCGCACCCGGACACCGGCGGCTCGCATACCGCCATGGCTGAACTGAATGCAGCCCGCGACGAAGCGCTGAAGGCGGTGCGGTCATGACCGATCGCCCCATCCTGTTTTCAGCCCCGATGGTCCGCGCGCTGCTCGCCGGCACCAAGACGCAGACGCGGCGGGTCGCTACCGAGACAACTCTGCCGCACCTCCGTCGTGTCGGCGATTTCCATTTGTCTACCGGCGCCGGTCTGTTGACGATGAACCATTATTTCCGCATCCCGTATGCCGTCGGCGACCGCCTTTATGTCCGCGAGGCATGGAAAACCCATGCGGCCTATGACGACATTTCACCGGCTGCCATGGGCGGCGATGAAGCCATTTTATACGTGGCGGACGGTGCCCATCAGACCTGGGGGTATCCAGCCATCGCCAAGCTCGGCCGCTTCCGCCAGGGCATGCACATGCCGCGCTGGGCTTCGCGGCTGACGCTGATGGTGACAGACGTTCGCGTGCAGCGGTTGCAGGACATCAGCGAGGCCGATGCTGTCGCCGAGGGTGTTCAGTCCGTTGATGGGCTGTTTCATATCGACCACGACCACCATGCCGCCAGCCCGATCACAAGCTATTGCGGGCTATGGGACAGCTTAAACCACGATCGCGGCCTCGGATGGGACACCAACCCGTGGGTTGTCGCTGTCAGTTTCAGCGTCGAGCACCGCGACATCGATGCGGAGGCACCCTGATGGCCGACCGTAAGGAGTTCACCTCCAAGACGCGCAAGGCGGCTCTGGCTCGCTCCGGCAAGCGCTGTGAGGCCGAGGGCGCTTGGTATGGACTGCCGGCCGGCGAGCGCTGCACGCGCGACCTCGCCTATGGGGTCGAATACGACCACATCATTCTGGACGCGAACTCCAAGGACAACAGCTTGGAGAACTGCGCCGCGGTCTGCCCGAAGTGCCATGCTTGGAAGACGGCGAACCGAGACACGCCGACCGCGGCCAAGACCGTAGCCCAATCGCTTATGGGCATGAAGACCAGGGTAAAGGCGAAGATCGCCAGCCCGCCGAAGGCCGAGAAACCGGCCCCGAAGCCCCTGCCTCCCCGTCGAAACCTATTTCAAAGATTGGAGCAGTCATGAGTGAAGAGCGAAACGATGGCGGGCCGGCGTTCCCGGTTACTGGCGCGACCTTTGGCCGGGAGGGCATGACCTTGCGCGACTGGTTTGCGGGTCAGGCGCTGCCGGCGATCGTCAATGCGACGTCAGCCGGCAAGCACCAACCGTCCGGTGTCGACGTTCGCAATTCGACCTATTCCAAGGTGGTCGAGGGTATCGCGCAAGATGCCTACGCCCTCGCCGACGCCATGCTTGCCGCCCGCGCCGGAGCCAAGCCATGACCAGGGTTGGAGAGACGCTGGCGGACGAACTGAAGCGCCTCATTGGCGAATACCAGGACGATGATGCCGGAGAATCCACAAAGGCTGAAGCTTGGAACCTCATTGCCGATTTCACGGTAGAGAACAGCGCTGTGATCCTTCGCGCCCTCTCCCCCTGTCTGGATGGAGCGGGAGCGAGATCCCCGCGCGACTGGTATGTCTGGCTACGCGACCAAACTGACGACTCTGGCAATATCCCAAGCGACCGCCTTGCGCACATCGCTCGGTTCCTCCGCGCCTCTCTAGCTAGGAAGAACACCGGGGAGGTGGAGCCGGTGGCATGGCGGCGCATGAATAAGCAGATGACCCAGAGCACGGCAGTGACGGACGTGAAATCATTCGCCGATCAGTGGGCAAAAGCCGGCGATATCGTTGAACCCCTCTTCGCCTCCCCACCTCTACCCGATACCGAGGAGAATCGCTCATGAACAGCGCTCAGAAAAAAGCCGCCACCACATTAAAGCGAGCCCTCAGCAAGGTACGTGATGCGGGTCTGCGCATGTGCGTCTATGACGGTTCGGTTTTTGTGTGCCCGTCAGACATCGATGTCCAAGGTAGCGGCGAGAGTAACGCCTTCAACGTTCTAAACGACCACGGCGAAGATGTCACGCCGACCGGCCTTCGTGCCGACGGAGGCGCCGGTGTCTAAGGTCTCATCCCCACCCGCCGCCAAGGGCGTGACAGAGGCGCAGATAAATGCCGCCGCAGATGAAATGGCCAAGCACCTTGAAATTGATTGGGACGGTGACGATCCATTTGTCCGAAGCGATTCAATCGATGCTGCTTTGCGCGCAGCCCTCGCATCCCTATCCCCGCTACCCGAGGAGGGAGAGGCCGAAACCGAGCGCATGAAAACCTATGCCGGGGTTGTTGAGGGGCGGCTGGCGGACGCGCTGGCCGAGGTTCTTGGCGTAATCCAATACCCCTCATTCGCGGCGGCGAGCTTCAACGAATTGCTCGAAATCGTTCGCGAGCGCCTTTCCACCCCCGCTGCTGGAGAACTGGCGGTGAAGGACGGCTGGGTGCTGGTGCCGAAAGAGCCGACGCGCGAGATGTGGGCGGCTATGGCTGACACCCTCTATGGTTACAAGAACCGCCACCACGACAAGGTTGTCAGCGATCTGTGGGAGGCCATGCTCGCCGCTTCTCCCCAGCAAGGAGAGAAGGCATGAAGCTGACAGAGGCGCATCGAACTTTCCTCAATCGCTTCGTATCGCGCGGCTGGATCCACGCGATACGAGAAAACCCGACTGAGCAAGAGGCCATCGATATCGGGCTTCGCAAGCGCTATCTGCGCCGCGAGCTTTCCGAGGCGCATTTCACACCTGCCGGCCGTGCCGCCCTCTCTTCCGGGAGCGAGCCATGAGCGCAAAGACAGATTTCACCTCTTGGACTTGGAGCCGGCTCACGCCGCCGCAAAAGGCCGTCCTGCTCTCCATGCCCAAAGCTGGCAGCGCCATAATTGTTGGCCGTAGGGTCGCCTCGGCTGACGCCCTGAAGCGCTTGGGTCTCATTGAACGCATCGGTTATGCACAAAACGGCCTGCAAAGCATCTTCGTGCTTACCGATGTTGGGCGTGAGATCGCATCTTTCGGATCGAAGGTGCGCCCATGAGCGCGGACAAGCTGATAGAGCGGCTGCGGATTGACCTTGAAAAGGGTTGGCCTCCGCTTTGCTCACCCGAAAACATCCGCACCCTTCTCGATCTCATCGCCTCCATCCAGGCCGATAACCTTCGGCTGAAGACTGCGCTGGAAGAAGAGCGCGGGCGGAACCGCAAACTGCACCGCAGGGCTCAATTTGCCGAGGCTCTAAACCAATCGGTTGAGGGCATTCTGTCCGAATGGTCGTCGCTGCTGTTGGGGCCAGATGGGAAGAAAACGCCGCGCTATTACGAACACCATCTTTTCGGCATCGCTCTCTGCGACATCATGAGCCAACGCAAGAAGCTCGCCGCCCGTTCCCTGTCTCAGGCTGGGGAGGGAGAGCAGTGAGCGCGACAGCGAAGCACCTCTGGGAGTGCGACCACCCCTACTATATGACAGAGGGAAACTATTTCAAAAACGGGTGCCACGAAACATACCCGACGTGGGATGCCTTCGAAAGCGAGTGGCGCGATTCAGACATCGACTATAACTGGTTCGTTCGATGGGATTGGCTTGAAGGCGAAGACAACGGAGCGGGCGAGTTTAACGGCGATGTGTATTACCGCAACGGCATTCTAAAGCTTCAAATCATCGGACAGCGCAAGGCTTACCTCGGAAGCCATGAAGTGTCCGTTTGTCGGGCCGATGAGCCTCGCGTGCATGCCTTCCTATCAAAATATTGGGCCTACATGCAGGAAATGTGGGCTCCCTTCGCCGCCGCTCCACAAGATGAGGAGCCGCGCCCATGACCCACCCCTCCCATAGCAAGGCGGCGAAGAGCGGGACGGCGGACGACCAGCGCTGTCGGTGGCCTGAATGCGGCTGCTACTCGCCGCAAGGGCCTGGTGAATGCCGCCGTGCTGGCATTTATGCCAACAGCGAGCCAAGCGAAGCTTGGAATAGCGCCAACGCCCATCCCCCATACGAGGGGAAGCCATGACGCGGGCGCTGCCGGCACCGGTGGATATCGGGGACGATGAGCCCGTGACCCTTGCGGAAGCCTGCCGGCTGTTCTTCGGTGGCCGTCTCTCGCCGTCGGCATTGCGGACTGAGGCGGCAAAGGGTCGCCTGGTGATCACGCAGATTGCCCGCAAGGACTTCGTGACCCGGAGAGCTATCGAGGAGATGAAGGAAAAATGCCGCGTGCCCGCAAGCCGCCCCGCCTCTGGCTTCGAACCGAAAAGGACGGAGACAAGCAGCGCTCCACCTGGGTCATCCTCGACGGATCTACCCATCACCGCACAGGATGCCTTGCGCATCAGGTTGCAGAAGCTGGGCAGGCCCTCAACGATTACCTCGCCAGCAAGTACGAGGCGCCCAAGGGCGGCCGAGCTTCAGAAATAACCCTTGGCGCGGTGCTGACGGTCTACCTGGATGAGAAGTCCGCCGCCTCGGCGAGGCCAAAAGAGACGCAACAGACCATCGGCCGGCTGAACGACTTCTTCGGCGCCAAGACCGTTTCAGAGGTCAAGGGCAAGCTCTGCCGGGAATTCGAAACTCACCGCGGCACCCGATCCGGGGCCAGGCGCGACCTCGAGGTGATGCGTGCGGCGGTCCGCCACTATCACAAGGAATACGGGCTGGACGTCGTCCCCGCCTTCACGCTGCCGGACAAGGGCACACCGCGCGAGGTCTACCTGACCCGATCGCAGGCGGCAGAACTCTTGTGGGCGGCGCTGGGCTGGGAGAAGCAGGGAACGGGCGACAATGCCTATTGGCTGCGCCGGCGGGACCAGAAACGAGCGCACCTCGCCCGGCTGATCCTCATCGGCCTCTATACCGGCACTCGGCCCGGCGCGATCCTGTCCTTGCAGTGGATCCGGAACACCACAGGCGGATGGGCCGATCTCGACCGAGGCGTCATCTTCCGCCGCGCCGAAGGTGAGCGCGTGGCGCACAACAAGCGCAAGCCGCCTGTGAAGATCGCCCGTCGGCTGATGGCGCATCTGAAGCGCTGGCGCCGGCTGGACGGCTGGAGCGACGAGAAGGTCGGACTGCGCTATATCGTCAACTATCTCGGCAGCCAGGTGACAAAGCCGAACAAGGCATTCAGGAGCGCCATAGCGGCCGCGCAGTTGCCGACGACAGTCACGCCACACGTCTTGCGCCACACGCGCGGTACGTGGCTTGCGCAGGCCAATGTGCCGCCGAATGAAGCCGCCGCCTCACTCGGGCTGACGGCGGAGGAGTACGAGCGCACCTATCTGCACAATGATCCTGACTTTCAGAAATCGGCGGCCGATGCCTACTGACACCGCCGCTGGAACAAACCCGGTTTCCGCAATGAAACCGCAACGTTTCGCGGAACATGGGCGGAACAGAGCTAGATCGGCTGCGATGAGTTTCGTTGAATCCGTTGAGCTTTTTGGGAGCCTACGCCGTTCGGGACGAGGGGGTCGCAGGTTCAAATCCTGCCACTCCGACCAGAAAAACAAAGCGATACGCGTGTTTGTTGTTCCCGCCGCAGCGGCTCGATGTTTGATCGTCGCCTGCTCCAATTCATCGCTTTACGCAATTCCGGACGGAAAAACCGCTGCGCACTTTTCCTGGAGTTGGTTTAGCTGACGCGTTCTATGAGTTCGATTGCCGCTTTGGTGACGTCGGCGGCGTCAAGCCGTTGAACGCAATAAACGCCCCCTGCATTGCCCACCTTGCAGAGGCCCGGCGCTATGCACTTGCATGGCATCGGAGGCTGCAGCGTACGGTTGGGAACGCCAAGAGGCCCCCAGATGTCAGGTTGGGTCAGACCGAACAGGCCAACGACGGGCGTTTTCATGGCCGCGGCCAGGTGCATGGGTCCGCTTTCGTTGCCCAGGAAGATCAGGGCCTCGCCCAGCAGGGGCAAAAGGGTGGTCAGGGGTGCCTGGCCAACGAGATTTACGATCGGCGATGTTGCCGCATCCAACACCTTGCCTGCGATACCTGCCTCGTCCGGGCCGCCAACGATGACCGCCCGCAGACCCTTTCGACGGTAAATCTCTCCCAGGACCGATGCGAAACGGTCAGGCTGCCAGCAACGGCCTGGGAAACTGGCGCCGGCATGGACGGCGACAAACGACTTCGTTTCCAGTTCGTGTCGGGCAAGCAGCTGCTTTGCCTGACGCGAACCGGATTCGGTTGGCTTGAGGGACGGAATAGGATCGGTCACAGGAATGCCAAGGGCAAACAGCGGCGACAGGTACCGATGCAGATAATGCTCGCCGCCATGGCCGTATGTGGCGGCAAAGATGTTGGCGCTTTGGCGCTCCCAGAATTTCAGGGGCTGCTCCGATGGAACATAGCCTACGCGAAAAGGCGCCTTGACGAAGCGCATCACAAGCCGTGATGTCTTGGAGTCGGACAGATCGATGATAAGATCATAATCCGACTTCCTCAGATCGTGCAGGAGCCTGGTCATTCCGGACATGCGCTCGAAAGGGGAGCCGCGCATTTTGCCGCGATCGAGCGAAACCACGCTGTCGGCGATGCCTTGCTCCAGAACGAATTTCGCCAGCGCCGCCTGGCATAGCATGGTGATCGTCGCGTTCGGAAACTCTGCCCGCAGATGCCTGACCAGAACCGAAGTTAGAACAACATCCCCGATAAACTTCGTCTGATTTATGAGTATTGATTGTACGTTGCCAGCCTTCGGCAGTGCCTTTGCCGGCTCTTTTGAATTCTTGATCCAACTTTTCATGGAATGACTATTCCATTTCAGCCAAAAAGAATCCAAAATTTTCGACAAACGATCGATGTAGGCAATAGCCGCGCAATGACAAGCTCGTTCTGTCCGCTGATATAGGATATCGCCTCAGCCATCAACCAACCAGGAATATTTGTCAACGCAGATGGGGCTCGCAGGCTCTCTTTCAAGGCTTCCGCCGAGGCCGAACTCGTGACCGTCGTGAATGTGAATGACCCCGGTTCGTTTCGGCGTCCGCACGGATGCGGACATATCGGAGGGTGGCCATGGTCGCTTACGCTGGAGTAAGGTCGTGGACATGAAATTGCATTCGACCCCCAGCAGGCCGTTCATCCCCGTGCTCCTCCTCGCCCTTATCGGAGGCTGCGCGTCGACCAGCGGATCGATCGATCCGGCCAATTACGACAAGATGACATGCGCCGAACTGAACAGCGCCATAGGCGAAGCCGCCAAAGGCATCTCGCAGACAGCCATCACGCGGGGCAAGGTCGCCAGCACCAGTGTTCCGAGATGGCTGCTGGGCGGCTCAAGCGTCAAGGCCGCCGTCGCCAATCGCGAAACGACCAGGATCGATCGGCTGAAGCAGCAGCAAGCGGCCATGGCCGCCGCCAGGGCGCGCAGATGCCCAGGGCTTGGGAATTGAGCTGAGGCGCCGCTGCCGGGCTCGCCTCACGCACTCAAACGAAACCGCGTGACATCGATTGCGGCGCTCATCAGCGTCTGCGTGTAGCCGGCCTGCGGATTGCTGAAAATGTCTTCCGTCGGCCCTTCCTCGACGATCTTGCCCTGCTTCATGACGATGATGTAGTCGGCCATAGCGCGCACCACGGCGAGGTCGTGGCTGATAAAGAGGTAAGACAGCTCATGGTCGGCCTGCAGCTTGCGCAGCAACTCCACGATCTGTTTTTGCACCGAGCGGTCGAGGGCGGAGGTCGGCTCGTCCAGCACCACCAGCTTGGGCTTGAGGATCATGGCGCGAGCGATTGCGATGCGCTGGCGCTGGCCGCCTGAGAATTCGTGCGGATAGCGATTGCGCGAGTTGGGATCGAGGCCAACTTCGCGCAGCGCCTCGACGGCGCGCTGGTCGCGCTGCTTGCCCGAGAGGTTCGGTTCATGCACCAGCAGCCCTTCGGTGATGACCTGGCCGATGGTCATGCGCGGCGACAGCGAACCGAACGGATCCTGGAAGACCAGCTGCAATTGGCGCCGCAGCGGCCGCATCGTCTGGCGGTCGGCGGTCGAGATATCGCGGTCGCCGAAGCGGATCACGCCATCGCTCGGCAACAGCCGCAGCAAAGCGCGGCCAAGCGTCGATTTTCCAGAGCCTGATTCGCCGACGATGCCGATCGTCTGATTGCGCCTCAGCCTGATCGAGATGTGGTCGACGGCGCGCAGCATCAGCGGCTCGCCGGCCAGAAAGCCGCCGCCGATACGGAAGGTAACCTCGACGTTTCTGCCTTCGAGCAGGACCGGCGCATTGGCCGGCGGCGGCGCCTTGGTTCCGGTCGGCTCGGCGGCCAGCAGCATCTTGGTGTAGGCATGCTGAGGACTGGCGAAGATGGCTTGCGCGTCCCCCTCCTCCACCACCTCGCCGGAGCGCATGACATAGACCCGGTCGGCAAAGCGCCGCACGATGCCGAGATCGTGGGTGATGAAGACGATCGCCATGCCGAGCTTGCGCTGCAGCTCGGCAAGTAGCATGAGGATCTGCGCCTGGATGGTGACGTCGAGCGCCGTCGTTGGTTCGTCGGCAATCAGGATATCGGGATCGTTTGCCAAAGCCATGGCGATCATGACGCGCTGGCGCTGGCCACCCGACATTTCGTGCGGATAGGATTTCATGCGCCGTTCGGGATCGGGAATATGCACCAGCCTGAGCAGGTTGAGCGCCTCCTCGCGCGCTTGCGCCGCATTCAAGCCCCGATGCCGGCGAATCGGTTCGATCAGCTGGTTGCCGATCGAATAGAGCGGATCGAGCGAGGTCATCGGCTCCTGGAAGATCATGCTGATCTTGCGGCCGCGGACCTTGTTCAACTCGGATTTGCTTAGCGTCAGAAGATTGCGGCCGCGATAATCGACACTGCCGGTGGCTTCTCCATTGGAGGCCAGCAGGCTCATCGCCGCCATCATCGTTTGGCTCTTGCCGGAGCCGGATTCGCCGACCACGGCGACGGTTTCGCCCGCCTTGACGTGGATGTTGATGCCTTTCACCGCCTCGACCGCGCCGTCGAGGGTGCGGAAGCGCACGCGAAGATCCTTTACGCTGAGAATGGTCTCTGCTGCGTCCATCTTAGCGGTCCTTGGGGTCGAGCGCATCGCGCAGGCCGTCGCCGACGAAGTTCAGGGCGAACAAGGTGGAGACCAGGAAGAAGGCAGGGAACAGAAGCAGCCAGTTTGCAGTGCCGATATTCTTGGCGCCGACCGAGATCAGCACGCCCCAGCTGGTCATCGGCTCCTGGATGCCGAGCCCGAGGAACGACAGAAAGCTCTCCAGGATAATGACCTGCGGCACCAGCAGCGTCATGTAGATCACCACCGGCCCGAGCAGGTTGGGAATGACGTGGCGCAAAAGGATGCCGCGCTGGCCGACGCCCATGGCCTCGGCCGCCTGGACATATTCCTGGCGGCGGATGGACAGCGCCTGGCCGCGCACGATGCGGGCCATGTCGAGCCACAGCACGGCGCCGACCGCCAGGAACATCAGCACGAAGTTGCGGCCGAAGAACACCACCAGCATGATGACGAAGAAGATGAAGGGCAGCGAATAAAGCACGTCGACGATGCGCATCATCACCTCGTCGACCCTGCCTCCGGCAAAACCGGCAGTGGCGCCATAGAGCACGCCGATGGCCACGGCCACGACGCCGGCGAGCAGACCGATGGCCAGCGAAACGCGCCCGGCCATCAGCGTCCGCGACAACAGATCGCGGCCGGTGTTGTCGGTGCCGAAAAGAAAATATTGCTGCTTGACCGAGGCGCTCATCGTCGCTTCGAGGCCGTCAGGCGACTTGCTTTCGATCCTGGTGTCGTCGAAGGCGTCGGACCGGTCGAGATAGCGGATGTTGCGGTCGTCGATCGCCTTGCTGGAGGTGACGGTGACGAAGACGCGATTGCCGTCCTGGCGCCAGTCCTTGATGTCGACACGCATGCGCTTGATCGCCTCATTAAGCGCGGTCTCGATCATGTCCGGCTTCGGATAGGCCGACAGGCTCGGCGGCGTACGCACATAATCACCATAGATGGTGGTGTATTGGTGCGGCACGAACCAGGGCCCGAACACGCTGATCACGGCGATCAGGATCAGATAGTAGAGGCTGAACATGGCGGCGCGGTTGGCCTTGAGGCGCGCCCAGGCATCGCCCCACAGCGAACGGCCGACGACCGGTGCGGCGATCGCGATATCAGTCATAGCGCACCCTCGGATCGACGACGGCATACATGACGTCGACGATCAGGTTGAAGACGATGGTGAAGATGGCGATGACCACCACCGTCCCCATCACCAGCGTGTAGTCGCGGTTGAGCGCGGCATCGACGAAGTAGCGCCCGACGCCGGGAATGGAGAAGATCGTCTCGACGATGATCGAGCCGGTGAGCAGGGCGGCGGCAGCCGGACCGGTGAAGGAGACGATCGGCAGGACGGCGCCGCGCAGCGCGTGCTTGACCACCACCGACCAGTCGGACAGGCCGAGCGCGCGCGCCGTGCGGATGTGATGCGAGCGCAGCGATTCGATCATCGAGCCGCGCATCAGGCGGGCGACGATGGCGATCTGCGGCAGGGCAAGCGTCAGCACGGGACCGATCTTGTTGATAAGCGCGCCATCGCCCCAGCCGCCGATCGGCAATAGCTTCCAGGTCAATCCGAACACGAGCTGGATAATCGGCGCGATGACGAAGGTCGGGATGGTGCTGCCCGCGGTTGCCAGCGCAATCACCGTATAGTCGCCAAGTTTGTTCTGGTTGAGCGCCGCAATGGTACCGAGCACGCTGCCGAGCAGCAGCGCCAAGATCAGCGCGGAGGCGCCGAGCTGAATGGAAATAGGCAAGCCCTTCGCGAAAAGCTCGGTGACGGTAAAGTCCGGCATATTGTAGCTCGGGCCGAAATTGCCGCGCAGGAGATTGCCGAGATAGTGGACATATTGCAGCCAGAGCGGGTCGGCGAGCCCGAACTGGGCTTCAAGATTGGCCCTGATCTCGGGGCTCAGGCCCCGCTCCTGGTTGAACGGGCCGCCCGGTGCGACGCGCATCAGGAAGAACGCCAAGGTCACGATGACGAATAGCGTTGGAATGGCGGTCAGAAGCCGCCTGAAAATGTAGCGTAGCATCGGCGGTGCCCTGCTTCGGCCAGGGTGATGGGCATCCAACCGGACGCCCGCAGCGCTCTGGCACCTCTCATCTTCGCACCATGGCCTGCGAAAATCGATTTCGACTTTCGGGCCCCATGCGACGACAGCTCGAACCGCCGTCCTGAACGGGCGGCGGGTCGATCAAGGTTTCAATCCTTGGAGATGAAGCGGGACGGATGCACGTCCATGACGTTGTCGACGAAGCCATGGAGCTTCGGGGAAACGATATCGTGGTAGCTATAGTAGAGAAGCGGGATCTGGCCGACGTCGTCGACGAGGATACGCTCGGCGGCGGCGAGTTCCTTCATGCGCTCTTCCGGCTTGCCGCCGGCGGCGGCCGCCTTGTCCATGGCCGCCTCATATTGCGGGCTGTCATAGACCGAATAGTTGTTGCCGCTGGCCTTGCGCGAGATGCCCAGGAAGGTTTCGGGATCCTTGTAGTCGGCAATCCAGGCGGCGCGCGCAACGTCATAGTCGCCCCTCTGCTCGAGGAAGGAGTAGTGGGTCTTGGTGTCGGTGTTGAGCAGCGTGACGTCGACGCCGAGCGGCTTCAACTGCTCCTGGATGGCGACCGCGGTGTTCTTGTGGTTCTCCGAGGTGTTGTAACGGATCTCCATCTTCAGCGGATGCTCCGGCGTGTAACCGAGCTTCTCGAGGATCTTCTTGGCTGCGTCCTCGCGGTCGATCTGCGACATGTCGGCATATTTGGCCATCGCCGGCGTGTAGCCCTCGATGCCCGGAGGGACCATCGAATAGCCTGGCAGCATTGAGTTCTGCCAGACCTTCTCGGCAATGAAATCGCGGTCGATGGCCATCGAGATGGCATTGCGCAGCTCGACATTGTCCCAGGGCTTCTTGTCGGTCTTGATCGCGTAGTAATAGGTGCCGAGATACGGCCCCACCTTGATCTGATCACCGAACTTGGCCTTGAGGTCGGCGAGCTGCTCGGTCGGGAGATCGTCGTAGCTGTCGAGTTCGCCGGCCTCGAAGCGCTTCATCGCCGAGGAGCGATCCTCTGTCGGGATGTAGTTGACGACGTCGATCTTGACGCTTCCGGCATCCCAGAATTTCGGATTCTTGACCAATTTCATATGATCGTTGGGAACCCACTCGGCCAGCGTATAGGGGCCGTTGGAAACGAGATTGCCCGGCTTGATCCAGTCGGCGCCGAGCTTGTCCATGGACGCCTTGTTGACCGGATAGGTCGCCTGGTGGGTCAGCATTTCGAGGAAATAGGGCGTCGGCGCCTTCAGCGTCACTTCAAGGGTGGTCGCGTCGATCGCCTTGACGCCCATATCCTCGGGCTTGCCCTTCTTGGTGTTGACTTCCTCGGCGTTCTTGACGGGATAGAGCATCGAGGCATATTCGGCGGCCGTGGCCGGGTCTTCGAGGCGGCGGAAAGCGAAGACGAAGTCTTCGGCCGTCACCGGGCTGCCGTCGGACCACTGGCCGTCCTTCCTGAGCTTGAAGGTGTAAACGGTGCCGTCATCCGACACCGTCCAGCTCTCGGCGGCGCCGGGGATGACGTTGGCCTTCTCGTCCTGCATCACCAGCCCTTGGAACAGGTCGCGCAAGACGTTGGCTTCATAGACCGTCGAGGTCTTATGCGGATCAACCGACTCGGATTCGGCAGCAGTGCCTCTGTTGTAGACGACCTCGGCAAAGGCCGGCGTGTAGAATGTTCCGGCGGCCAGCGCCATGGTTGTGGCGAATGCCGTCGCCTTCAGCATGTTTTTCAGCATGAAGTTTCTCCCTGTCGGCGCTGCCAACGGCGCGCCTTTGCGTGTTGACGCCCCGGGACCGATGTCTGGCCCCTTTGAGCGCGCCGCCGGTTCCCTCCGTCGGCTGGTGGCAGGAGACTAGACAGGCGGCAAGCTCTTTTCAACCGAGTACTGATTGACCCTAAGTCAATAGCCAGGAATCAAAGAAGCCGCGGCTAAATTAGCGTAGCTTTTCAATCATACACACTTCCAGGTTGCGCCTAGAGTTTTCGCTTTTTGCATGCGAACTTTGGCATGCTCGGCGGCATGGTTCAGAACGTCATTCGCCGGGTCCAGGGGCGCCGATTCCAGACAGACACTTCGGCAACTTCGGCGGTTGAGTTCGCTCTCCTTTCACCGATATTCATCCTTCTCCTGCTCGGAATGGTTGCATACGGTGTCTATTTCGGCGCGGCCAATTCAATACAGCAGATCGCGGCGGACGCCGCCCGGACGGCCATCTCGGGGCTGAACCAGACCGAGCGGCAGACGCTCGTGGCCTCGTTTCTCGCCAATAATGCCGGTGGATATCCCTTCGTCGACGCCAGCAAGCTGACTTATCAGGCCAATGACAGCACGGCGGACGGCAATCAGTTCGTGGTGTCGATCCAGTACGATGCCCGAAACCTGCCGATCTGGAATCTCTTTCCGGGCATAGCCATGCCGGGTACAACGATCAAACGCCAATCAACGATCAGGGTCGGGGGCATCTAAATGCTGCTCTGCGCGCACTTGAAGATTGGCAGGCTTGCACGCCTGATGCTTGGTGACCGGCGAGCGAATTTCACGGTGATGACGGCGTTGAGCGCGCCGGTCGCGCTGGCGCTGGCAGCGGTGGCGATCGACGAGGCCTCCATTTACACCGAGCGCCGAGAAGCACAGGCGATGGTCGACCTGGCAGCGATCACCGCGGCTTCGAACATCAACAACGTCCAGACCGCAGTCTTGACCACGCTCACCGACAACGGGATGCCAGGTGTCGTCGTTCAGGGCTCGGGTCAAACCATTCCCGCGGCGGTGGGCAAAACCGTCGTGACGGTCACGCGGGGCCGATATGCAGGGGCATCCTCGGTCAATGTGGATCAACGCTTCCAAGCAGGCGTAACCCCTTACAACGCGGTTCATGTGACCCTGCGCAAGATCCCCAACCGCTATTTCGCAAGCTCGCTGATCCCAACGCCCATCATTGGCACCGAAGCCACCGCCAGCATGACGCCACAGGCCACTTTCTCGGTCGGATCGAGGTTGCTCAGCGTCAATACCAGCAACAGCCCCATCCTCAACGCGCTTCTCGGCGGCCTCCTAGGCGGCAACATCTCGCTCAGCGTCATGGACTACAACGGATTGATCTCCGCCGATGTCAGCGTGCTTTCCTTCGTCGATGCCCTGGCGGTGCAATTGAACCTGACGGGCGTGACCTATGCGGACGTTCTGGCCTCAAAGGCTACAGTCGGCCAGATCGCCACCGCCATGGCCAATGTTCCCGGGCTCGGCAACACGGCCAAGGTCGCCTTGCAAACCATGGCAAGCAAATCGACCAACACGGTCAAGATTCCGCTCAGCCATCTCATCGACCTCGGCCCCCTCGGCAGACTTGGCCTCGGGCAGAGGCCAGCCGGCCTTGGCGTTGACGCCAGCGCGATGGGAATGCTGATGGCCGCCGCCGAACTGGCAAACGGTTCGAAGCAGATCGACCTCGGTCTCAGCACCGGCATACCGGGGGTGCTGTCGAGCACGCTCGCCATCGCCGTCGGCGAACCGCCGCAATCCTCGCCATGGCTGAAGGTTGGCGAAGTCGGCACCATTGTGCGGACGGCCCAGACCCGTATCAAGCTGGTGGTGAAGATCGGAGCCGGCAACAGCAATGTCGGAGGCGGTATCACCCTGGTGTCGTTCAGTCTGCCTCTGCATGTCGAAGTCGCCTATGCCGAGGCCAAGCTCACCGACATAAGTTGTCCGACAGGCCCCAGCAGCATCAAGGTGACCATCGCCACCCGTCCCGGTATCGTCGAAGGGCATCTCGGCGACAGCAGCAGCGCCGGCTTTGCCGATTTCACCAACAAGGAGACGTTTTCCAACACGGAAATCGCGAGCGTGAAACTTCTGATCATCCCGGTGCTGTCGGTGGTGGGCTCAGCGGCGTTCGACATGGCCAACAACACGCCAACGACGTTGACTTTCAACAAGGCCGATATCGATGCCAAGACGATAAGGACCGCTTACACCCAAAATTTTACCCAGTCGTTGACTACGTCGCTGGTCAGCGATTTGTCGCTGACGGCGAATTTACTCGGTCTGCCGCTGCTGAATCTGAACACGCTGATCGCAACCGTAAGCCCGCCAGTGGTGGCACTTCTGAACAGCGTAACAGCTCCGGTCGACACGTTGCTTACCAATCTGCTCGAAGCTCTTGGCGTGCGTCTCGGTGAAGCCGACGTCCGGGTCACCGGCGCAACGTGCGGACGTGCCGTGCTTGTCCAGTAAGATGGCCGGCACGCGCTGATCTAGGCAAGGTGTCCAAGAAAGCATCCGAGTGTCGGCAGCAAAAGCACGGCTTCTCCGGCGAGCGAGGCATCGCCGCCAAGTTTCGCAACCGCTCCTAAGTCTTGCGGCAGCGGCCAATTGGCCGGTTCCCCGGCGAAATTGAAGGCACAAAGCAGCCTCTCATCGCCATGCTCGCGGACAAAGGCCAGCACGCCTTCGGCGTCGAGAAAGCGGATCGAACCGCCGACCAGCGCCGGATGCCGCTTGCGCAAAGCGAGTGCCGAACGGTAGGCGGAAAGTACCGATTGCTCATCGCCGCTCTGTACATCGACCGCGCGAGCGCGATGGCTTTCCGGCACCGGCAGCCAGGGTTTACCGGTGGAGAAGCCCGCATTATCGGCGCCGGACTCCCAGACCATGGGCGTGCGGCAGCCATCCCTTCCCTTCACACCGGGCCAGAAGCGGATGCCTACCGGATCGCGCAGGTCCTCATAGGCAAGTTCCGCCTCCGGCAAACCGAGTTCCTCGCCCTGGTAGAGGCAGATCGAGCCACGCAGGCAAGAGAGCAGCATGATCGAGAATTTGGCCACCACGTCAGGATCGCCGCCCGGCCGCGTCCAGCGGCTGACATGACGCATGACGTCATGGTTGGAAAACGCCCAGCAGACCCAGCCATCTACGACAGCGTTTTCGAAAGCCTCGACACAGCCGCGCACATGCGCCGCCGAAAATTGCGGGCCAAGCAGATCGAAGGTGTAGCACATCTGCAGCTTGTCGCCGCCGGAGGTGTAGGCGGCCAGCGTCTGTAGGGAGCGCCCCTCATCACCGATTTCGCCGACGGCGGCGCGATCCCCGTACTCGTCGAGCAGCGCCCGAAAGCGCCGCAGGAACGCTAGATTTTCCGGCTGCGTCTTGTCGAACAGGTGCTCCTGGTAGAGGTAGGTGTTGGTCTCGGTGTTGGTGCCTGCAACGCTCGACGCCAAGGGCGGGTTGCTGCGCAGCCAGCGGTCGTGGACGTAGTAGTTGACGGTGTCCAGCCGGAAGCCGTCGACGCCGCGCTCCAACCAGAACCGCACTGTATCCAGAAGCGCGTCCTGGACCTCCGGGTTGTGAAAGTTGAGATCCGGCTGCGAAGCGAGGAAATTGTGCAGATAGTACTGCCGGCGGGTCGCATCCCATTCCCACGAGGGGCCGCCGAAGACCGACAGCCAGTTGTTGGGCACACCACCATCCGGTCTGGCGTCGGCCCACACGTACCAATCGGCCTTTGGATTGTCGCGGCTGGCGCGGCTTTCGACGAACCATTCGTGCCTGTCGGAGGAGTGCGACAGCACCTGGTCGATGATGATTTTCAGGCCAAGCCGGTGCGCTTCGGCAACCAGTGTATCGAAATCCTCCAACGTGCCGAACATCGGATCGACGTCGCAATAATCCGACACGTCGTAGCCCATATCGGCCATCGGCGACTTGAAGAAAGGCGACAGCCAGACGGCATCGGCGCCGAGCGAGGCAATGTGGGCGAGCCTTGATGTGATGCCGGCGAGATCGCCGCTGCCGTCGCCGGTCGTGTCCTGGAAGGAACGCGGGTAGACCTGGTAAATGACGCAACCGCGCCACCAGTCGGCCGCTCGCTCGGCATTGTCGTCAGTCATCACGACCCTTTCCCTGTCTGGGCCCTTCCGTCCTGCGCTCGATCATGAAATTCACGCTGCGGCCCGGCAGCGCGCGAGAAAGATCAACTGCTTGCGCTTCGATGGCGGGATGCCATCGGAATCCGTCTCGCGCGGGCAATGTGAAGATGCATTGGCGGCGATCGCCATTGACCATGACGGCAAGCCGGCCATCCACGCCGCCGAGCAGCATGACGAGGCGATGCCGGGCGGGATCGTTCCACTCCGCCTCGCCGAGCAGCGCCCCCGTCTCGGTGAGCCAGGCGACGTCGGCAGTGTCCGACCCGGCCAGCGGCTGGCCGGTGAGGAAATCTGTATTAGAGAGCGCCGGCACCGCGCGGCGCAAGGCGGCCAGTGCACGCGCGTAGCCTTCCAGCGCCTGGTCACGCCCCTTCCAGTCGAGCCAGGTGATGTTGTTGTCCTGCGCATAAGCGTTGTTATTGCCTTGCTGGCTGCGGCTGAATTCGTCGCCGGCCGTCAGCATGATCGTGCCGCGCGAGGCGAACAGCGTGGCGAGCAGCGCACACTGGTCGCTGAAGCGCGCCTTCGCGATTGCCGCGTCGTCCGTCGCGCCCTCGACGCCGTTGTTCCAGGACAGGTTCTCGTTGTGGCCATCGCGATTTTGCTCACCATTGGCCTCGTTATGCTTCTCCTCATAAGCAACGATGTCGGCCAGCGTCATGCCGTCATGGGCCGCGATGAAATTCACCGTGCGGCTGGCGGGCTGGCCGCCCTTGGCGAAAATATCGGACGAACCGGCAAGTCGTGTCGCCAGCGTACCAACCATGCCGGCATCGCCGCGCCAGAAGCGCTTGGCATCGTCGCGATAACGATCGTTCCATTCCAGGAAGCGGGAGGGGAAGTTGCCGAGCTGATAGCCATCGAGACCGATGTCCCAGGGCTCGGCGATCAACACACGGCCGGCCAACAGCGCATCCTCGCGCATCGCCTCCAGCAACGGCGCTTGCGCTTCGAATGTGCCGTTGACGCGCCCCAGCACCGGTGCCAGGTCGAAACGAAAACCGTCGACGCCGGCATGGCGGACAAAATGGCGAAGCGTGTCGAGCACCATTTCCCGCACCGCCGGGTGATCGCAGGCAATCGTGTTGCCGGTACCGGTGTCATTGACCAGCCTGCCATCCGGCTGATGCCGGTAATAAGCCTGATTGTCTAGGCCGCGCAGCGACAATGTCGGACCGAGCCTGTCACTTTCGCCCGTGTGGTTGAAGACGAGGTCGAGAATGGTGCCGATGCCGGCCGCACGCAGCGCGGCAACGGTAACGCGCAATTCGGCCAGGCCGCCAGGGGCCAGGCGCGGGTCTAGTGCCATGAAGGTGACAGGGTTATAACCCCAGGCGTTGCTCAACCCGAGCGGCGGCAGATGCCGCTCGTCGATCGATGCGGTCACCGGCATCAGTTCGACGGCGGAGACGCCGAGCCTTTGCAGGTGCTCGACGATAGCCGGATGAGCAAGTGCGGCGGTCGTGCCGCGCTGTTTTTCCGGGACATCCGGATGCAGCTTGGTGAAGGCGCGCACCGGCACTTCGTAGATCAGGCCGCCCGGACGGAACAGCGGCGGCGGCACAGGCACAGCCGTGAGCAAGGCTTTCGCCACCGCCTTGGGCATCAGCGGCGCGGTGTCGGCACCTTCGTTGCGCCGCGCGGCGAGACGCCAGTGATAGGCATAGGGCCGATCGATCTCGACGGCGTAGGGATCGGTCAGCAGCTTGTCGGGGTCGAACCAAAATCCGCGCTCGGGCGCGTAATCGCCATCGGCGCGGAAACCGTAGCGGGTGCCCTCGGCAAGGCCGGAGACGAAGAGTGCATGCACCCCCTCTCCTTCCGCTTTCAGCTCCAGCCGGTCGAGTTCGCGGTTTCCCTGTTCGTCGAAGATCGAGACCCAGAGGCGGCGCGCCGACGAGGACCAGGCGGCAAGGCGGATGCCGTCGGGGGTGATGGTGGCGCCTAGTGAGGTCATCGGCGCGTCCTCCACCCTCCCCCTTGTGGGAAGGGTCGCGAACGAAGTGAGCGGGGTGGGGGGTGACGCCGGCAAAGCCCTCTACGAGCACCCCCACCCCGACCCGCTACGCGGATCGACCCTCCCCACAAGGGGGAGGGTGAAGCCACCGCCACGCTCAAGTAATCACGCTCGGCTTGTCGCGGCCGGTATGGCTCCTGATTCCCGCGATGTCATCCGCTGCTGCGATCAGATCGGCGAGCGCCTTCTGCGTATCGAGATCGTGCCTGGCCTTGTCCGGCTCGTAGCGCTCGATGTAGACGCGCAAGGTGGCGCCCGAGGTGCCCGTGCCGGAAAGCCGGAAGACGACGCGCGAGCCGCCTTCGAACAGCACCCTGATGCCTTGATGCTCGCTCACCGAACCGTCGACCGGATCGTGATAGGTGAAGTCGTCGGCATTGGCGATCTTCAGGCCGCGCACGCTGGTGCCCGGCAGCGAGCCAAGCTTTGCGCGCAGTTCATCGACCAGCGCATTGGCGCGCCCGCTCTCGACTTCCTCGTAATCATGGCGCGAATAATAGTTTCGGCCGTAGGTCGCCCAGTGCTCGGTGACGATCTGCTTACAGCTCTCGCCGCGCGCGGCGAGGATGTTGAGCCACAAAAGCACGGCCCACAGGCCGTCCTTCTCGCGCACATGGTTGGAGCCGGTGCCCGCACTTTCCTCGCCGCAGATCGTCGCCATGCCGGCGTCGAGCAAATTGCCGAAGAATTTCCAGCCGGTCGGCGTCTCATACATGCCAATGCCGAGTTTTTCGGCGACGCGGTCGGCGGCCCCACTGGTCGGCATCGAGCGCGCAATGCCCTTCAGGCCTTCCTTGTAGCCCGGCGCCAGGCGGGCGTTGGCGGCAAGCATGGCGACAGAATCCGACGGGGTGACGAAAATGCCCTTGCCGATGATCAAATTGCGGTCGCCGTCACCGTCGGAAGCGGCACCGAAATCCGGGGCGTCCGGTCCCATCATCTCGTCATAGAGATGTTTGGCATGGACCAGGTTCGGATCCGGATGGTGGCCGCCGAAATCCGGCAGCGGCTTGAAGTTGCGGCAGGTGCCGTCGGGCGCGCCAAGCCGGTGTTCGAGGATCTCCTTGGCGTAGGGGCCGGTCACCGCGTGCATGGCGTCGAAGCGCATGCGAAAGCCCGACTTGAACAGTTTGCGCAGCGCGTCGAAATCGAACAGGCTTTCCATCAGCTCGGCATAGTCGACGACCGGATCGATGATCTCGACCGTCATGCCGGCGGCCTTGACCGTGCCGATCGCGTCGATGTCGATCGGATCGATGTCGACGGTCTTGAAGCTGGAGATCGCCTTGGTCCTGGCGAAGATCGCATCGGTCAGCTTTTCCGGCGCCGGGCCGCCATTGCCGGCATTGTACTTGATGCCGAAATCCTCGTGCGGGCCGCCCGGATTGTGGCTGGCCGACAGGATGATGCCGCCGAACGTCTTGTATTTGCGGATGACATGCGAAGCGGCCGGCGTCGACAAGATGCCGCCCTGCCCGACCATCACCTTGCCAAACCCGTTGGCGGCGGCCATGGCGATGGCCTTCTGGATGACCTCGCGATTGTAGAAGCGGCCGTCGCCGCCGATCACCAGGGTCTCGCCCTTGAACCCGTCCAGCGCGTCGAAGATCGACTGGATGAAGTTCTCGGCATAGTGCTCCTGCTGGAATACAGGCACCTTCTTGCGCAGCCCCGAAGTGCCGGGCTTCTGGTCGGAATAGGGTTTGGTGGGAACGGTGCGTATCATGCTTCAAGCAACCCTTTTCGAAAGCAGCAGGCGATAGAGTTCAACGTATTTGTCAGCGCTTCGGTCCCAGGACAGGTCGGTCTTCATGCCCTGGCGCTGGATGGCCTCGAAGATCGCGGGGCTGGCATGGGCCTCGGCCAGGCGGCGGATGGCATGAAGCAGCGCGCCGCCGTCGCTGGGCGCGAACTGGAACCCGGTCGCCACGCCGGCGGCAATCGCCGCCTCGTTGGCGTCGATGATGGTGTCGGCGAGCCCCCCGGTGCGGGCGACCACCGGCACGCAGCCATAGCGCAGGCCATAAAGCTGCGTCAGTCCACAAGGCTCGAAGCGCGACGGGATGACGATGGCGTCGCAGCCGCCCTGCATGACGTGAGACAGGCCTTCGTCATACCCCACGACGACGCCTATGCGGCCGCGGTGGCGTGCGGCGGCGGCGAGCAGCGCGCCTTCGAGGCCGGCATCGCCCGAACCCAGAATAGCCAACCGCGCGCCCGTCGCAACGATGCCGTCGACCGCCGTCGCCAGTATGTCCATGCCCTTCTGCCAGGTCAGGCGGCTAACGACGCAGACGATCGGGCTACCGTCGCGATCGAGCCCGAAACGGCCCTGGACAGCGGCCCTGTTGGGCGCGCGCGCCTTGAGCGAGGCGGCTGTATAGTTCGACACCAGATGCTTGTCGGTCTCCGGGTTCCAGATGGCGGTGTCGATGCCGTTGACGATGCCATAGAGATCGCTGGAGCGCATGTTGATCAGGCCGTCGAGACCCATGCCGAATTCCGGTGAGCGGATTTCCTGCGCATAGGTCGGGCTGACGGTGGTGATTGCCCAGGCAGCCTGCAGGCCGGCCTTGAGGAAGCCGACGCCGCCATAATATTCCACGCCGTCAAGCGCCATCGCCGCCGTCGGCAGTCCGAGTTCGCCGAAGATGCCGGCGCCGAACTGCCCCTGGAAGGCGAGGTTGTGGACAGTCATCATCGACGGTGTGCCGACCGCCTTGCCATAGCGCATATAGGCCAGCGTCATCGCCGACTGCCAGTCATGGGCATGCACGATATCGGGCATGTAACCGGAGATGGCACCGCCGGCGATGTCGGCGCCGGCTTGGCTGAGCGCTGCGAAACGGCGCCAATTGTCCGGCCAATCGGCACCCGCGGCATTGCCATAAGGACCGCCGGGACGATCGAACAGATGCGGCGCATCGAGCACGAAAAGATCGAGCCCGGCAAGCTGGACAGAATGGACCGAAGCCTTGCCGCCCTGCAGCAGCGGATACTTGTAGACAGACTTTTTCTTCTTGAAGGCGTCCATCACCATGGGAAAACCGGGAATAAGCGTGCGCATCGTCACGCCTTTGGCGGCCAGCGCGACGGGCAGCGCGCCGGTCACATCGGCAAGCCCGCCGGTCTTGATCAGCGGAAAGATCTCTGGCGTGACCGACAGAACCTGCATGCGCTTACCGAACCGCTCCTGGTGCATGTAGCCCAAACCGTGCAGCGGTTCTGGGGCAAGGACATGCACAAACCACCCTAAAGTGACAGCTTGTTGATCAACCCGATCGGATTGACAACTTGTTGATCAAACTGATCAGGTTGACAACTTGTTGATCATGTCCTGCGTGATCAGGCAGATGCCCTTTTCCGAAACGCGGAAGCGCTTGGCGTCGAGCACGGGATCCTCACCGACCACCAGCCCTTCCGGTATCCTTACACCGTGGTCGATGACGACGCGCTTCAACGTTGCGTTCCGGCCGACATGGACGTCGGGCAGCATGACGACTTCTTCCAGCGTCGAATAGGAATTGATGCGCGCGCCGGTGAAAATCAGGCTTTTCCTGAGCGTCGCGCCCGAGACGATGCAGTCGCCCGATACCAGCGAGGACACGGCCGAACCGCGCCGTCCATCCTCGTCATGCACGAACTTCGCCGGCGGCTTCAACTCGGCATAGGTCCAGATCGGCCAGTCGCGATCGTAGAGGTCGAGTTCGGGCGTCACGTCGGTCAGGTCGATATTGGCTTCCCAATAGGCATCGACGGTGCCGACATCGCGCCAGTAGGCCTCATTTTCCGCGGTCGAGCGCACGCAGGACTTGGCGAAGCGGTGGGCGATCGCCTTACCGTGCTCGACGATATAGGGGATGATGTCCTTGCCGAAGTCGCGGCTTGAACCGGGCTCGGCCGCATCGCGGCGCAGCTGCTCCATCAGGAACTTGGTCTTGAACACGTAGATGCCCATCGAGGCCAGGGCAAACTCCGGTTTGTCTGGAATGCCGGGAGGGTCGGCCGGCTTTTCGACGAAGGCGATGATGTTGTCCTTGGCATCGACATGCATGACGCCGAAGCCCGTGGCCTCCATGCGCGGCACTTCGAGGCAGCCGACGGTGACATCGGCGCCGGCGTCGACATGCTGGCGCAGCATCAGCTCGTAGTCCATCTTGTAGATGTGATCGCCGGCGAGGATGACCATGTATTCGGGGCCATAGGCCTCGATGATGTCGATGTTCTGGTAGACCGCGTCGGCCGTGCCTTCATACCACTGGGTTTCCGACACGCGCTGGCTGGCCGGCAGGATATCGAAGCTTTCGTTTCGTTCGGGCCGCAGGAAGTTCCAGCCGCGCTGCAAATGGCGGATCAGCGAATGCGCCTTGTATTGGGTTGCAACGCCAAGGCGGCGGATGCCGGAGTTGAGGGCGTTGGAGAGCGCGAAATCGATGATGCGCGTCTTGCCGCCGAAATAGACCGCCGGCTTGGCGCGCCGGTCGGTCAGTTCCTTGAGGCGGCTGCCGCGCCCGCCGGCCAGCACATAGGCCATGGCGTCGCGGGCCAGCGGCTGGGTTCGTTTCGAGTTTGCCATTTTCTACCCTCCCAAGTTACCCGGTCTCGACATGGCTTGTTCCGCGACCAGTTCAAGCATGATCGTCGACAGCGGCGGCAAGAGCATCGTTGCGGAGATGCCCCCTTCCTCCGCCCGCGCTTCGACGGCGCCGCCATTGCCCTTGCCGGATCCGCCATATTCGGAAGCGTCCGTGTTGATGATCTCGCGCCATGTGCCGGCTTTCGGCAGCGGCACGCGGTAGTTGTCGCGCGGCACCGGCGTGAAATTGGAGATGATCGCGACCGGATTGCCTCCCGGCGCGCTGCGCAGCCAGGCGAAGACGGAATTCTGGCTGTCGTCGACGATCAGCCAGGAAAAGCCCTCCGGCTCGCAGTCGCGGCCGTGCAGGGCCGGTCGCGAGCGGTAGAGATAGTTGAGGTCGCGCACCACCTGCCAGACACCGCGATGCGAGCGGAAATCGAGAAGATTCCAGTCGAGCGCGCGCGCCTCGCTCCATTCGCGGCGCTGCGCGAACTCCTGGCCCATGAACAGCAGCTTCTTGCCGGGGTAGCCCCACATGAAAGCGTAGTAGGCGCGCAATGTCGCGAATTTCTGCCAGTCGTCGCCGGCCATCTTGCCAAGCAGCGTGCCTTTGCCGTGCACGACCTCGTCATGCGAGAGCGGCAGCACGAAATTCTCCGAGAAGGCATAGACCAGGCCGAAGGTAAGGTCGTTGTGGTGGTGTTTGCGGAAGATCGGCTCCCTGGAAAAATACTCCAGCGTGTCGTGCATGAAGCCCATGTTCCACTTGAAGCCGAAGCCCAGCCCGCCTTCATGGACCGGCGCCGAGACCTTCGGCCACGAGGTCGATTCCTCGGCGATGGTCATGACGCCCGGATGGTGGCCGTAGAGCTCCTTGTTCATCTTCTGCAGGAAGCTGACCGCCTCGAGGTTCTCGCGGCCGCCCTTCTCGTTAGGAATCCATTCGCCTGCCTTGCGCGAATAATCGAGGTAGAGCATCGAGGCGACCGCGTCGACGCGCAGGCCGTCGACATGATATTTTTCGGCCCAGAACAACGCGTTGTTGACCAGGAACGACACCACCTCGCGGCGGCCGAAATTGTAGATCGCGGTGTTCCAGTCGGGATGAAAGCCCTGGCGCGGATCGGCATGCTCGTAGAGCGCAGTGCCGTCGAAATGGACAAGGCCGTGCTCGTCGACCGGAAAATGCGCCGGCACCCAGTCGAGGATGACGCCGACGCCGGCACGGTGGGCGCCGTCGACAAAGCGGGCAAAGCCGGCCGGGTCGCCAAAGCGCGCCGATGGCGCATAGAGGCCTGTCGTCTGGTAGCCCCAGGAGGGATCATAGGGATGTTCGGAGATCGGCATGAACTCGATGTGGGTGAAGCCGGTCTCGACGACATAGGGGATCAGCCGGTCGGCCAGTTCATCCCATGACAGAAACGTTCCATCGTCGCGAAGCTGCCAGGAGCCGGCATGGACCTCGTAGATGGAGATGGCCTCGCGCCGGGGATCGGCATTGCGCCAGAAACTGCGATGCGCCTCGTCGCCCCATTGATGGGCGGGCGACGCAGCGGTCACCGACGCGGTCGCCGGGCGCAGTTCGGACTTGAAGGCAAACGGATCGGCCTTCAGCGGCAATCTCACGCCATCGGGGCCGATGATCTCGTACTTGTAGGGCCTGCCGGCGCCGATATCGGGGATGAATACCTCCCAGATGCCGGTGTCGCGGCGGTCGCGCATCGAATGGCGGCGGCCGTCCCAGTCGTTGAAATCGCCGACCACCGAGACGCGCCTTGCATTGGGGGCCCAGACGGCGAAATGCACTCCGGTGGCGCCTTCGTGCTCGATGACATGCGCGCCGAGCTTGTCGAACAGCCTCAGATGCGAGCCCTCGGCAATGTAGTAATCGTCCATCGGACCGAGCACCGGGCCAAAAGAATAGGGATCCGTCAACCACCAGTCGCCCCCGGCATTCCTGGCGTGATAGCGCAATGGCTGGCGCTTCTTGATCGACAGCTTGCCTTCGAAAAAGCCGCCATCGTCACGCCTGGACAGTTCACCAGCAATCATGCCGGTCAGCGTATAGGCGGTGACGAACTCCGCATGCGGAACGAAACAGCGGGCAAACAGGTTCTTGCCCACCTCATGGACGCCGAGGACCGCAAACGGATTGCCGTGCGTGCCGGCGACAATCGCCGCGACATCGCTGGCCGGCGCCGATCCGTCCGGCCCGCTTGTCGCAGCGGTCGCGCGCGGTTTCCTCATCGGGCAGTGTCCCTCCCCGGGCACCAAATGTTTGTTTTAAGGTATAAATTCGGCGTTTGAACTCACACCCCGGACTACATCGTTCTTGGCCTCATGCAATCACATCAGGCAGGTACGTTCCAGATGTCTTTCGCGTATTGGCGGATCGTGCGATCGGAAGAGAACCAGCCGACGCGCGCGACGTTGCGGATTGCCCTGGCGTACCAGTCCGGACTGTTGCGCCAGACGGCGTCGACGTCTCGCTGGCAAGCGGCATAGGCGTCGAAATCCGCCGCGACCATGAACCAGTCGCTGTCGTAGAGACCATTGATGAGATCGCGGTAGCGGTTGGGATCATCGGGCGAAAAGACGCCCGATGAAACGGCCGCGAGCGCCTGCGACAGTTCGGGCGATGCCTTGATGACGCCACGCGGATCGTAGCCATTGTTGCGGCGCTCGGCGACCTCCGCCGTGGTCAGGCCGAAGATGAAGATGTTGTCGTCGCCGACGCACTCCTTGATTTCGACATTGGCGCCGTCGAGCGTGCCAATGGTCAGCGCGCCGTTCAGCGCGAACTTCATGTTGCCGGTGCCCGAAGCCTCCATGCCGGCGGTCGATATCTGCTCGGAGAGGTCGGCGGCCGGCATCATGATCTCGGCGAGGCTGACATTGTAGTTCGGCACGAACACCACCTTGAGCAAGCCGCGAACGGCCGGATCGCGGTTGATGACCCTGGCAACGTCGTTGGCCAGTTTGATGATCAGCTTGGCATTGTGGTAGCTGGGCGCAGCCTTGCCGCCGAAGAATTTCACGCGCGGCATCCAGTCGCGCTCCGGGTGCGAGCGGATCTGGTCGTAGAGCGCGACCGCCTCGAGGATGTTCAGGAGTTGGCGCTTGTATTCGTGGATGCGCTTGACCTGGATGTCGAACAGCGCCGAGGGATCAAGCCTGATGCCGAGCCGGTCGGCGACGAGATTGGCCAACTTCACCTTGTTCTGCCGCTTCACTCCGGCGAATTTTTCGCGGAAAGCGGTATCGGCGGCAAAGGCATCGAGCCCCTTGATGGCCTCGATATCATCCAGGAAGCGGTCGCCGATCGCCTCGCGGGCGAGTGCGGTCAGACCTGGGTTGCACTGGATCAGCCAGCGCCGCGGCGTGATGCCGTTGGTCTTGTTGTTGATGCGGTCGGGATAAAGCGTGTGCAGGTCGGCGAACACCGTTTCCTTCATGAGCTCGGTGTGCAGCGCCGAGACCCCATTGATCGAATGCGAGCCGACGAAGGCGAGATTGCCCATGCGCACGCGACGGTCGCCATTCTCCTGGATCAGCGAGATGCGGCTGATCTGCTCGCCGGAGAACTGATTGGTGGCGCGCGCCTCGAGCAGCACCTGCGCATTGATGGCGTAGACGATCTGCATGTGGCGCGGCAAAAGCCGCTCGAACAGCGGCACCGGCCAGCTTTCCAACGCCTCCGGCAGCAGCGTGTGGTTGGTATAGCCGAAGGTGCGTTTGGTGGTGTCCCAGGCCTGGTCGAAATCCATGCCGTGGACGTCCATCAGGAGGCGCATCAGCTCCGGCACGGCGATCGCCGGATGGGTGTCATTGAGGTGGATTGCCGCCTTGTCGGGCAGCGACTTCAGGTCGCCATATTGACTGAGATGCCGCTGCACGATGTCCTGCAAAGAGGCGGTGGAGAAAAAATATTCCTGCCGCAGCCTGAGTTCCTGCCCTGCCATGTGGGAATCGGCGGGATAGAGCACGCGCGACAACGCGTCGGCCTTGTTGCTTTCGGCGAGTGCGCCGATGTGGTCGCCAGCATTGAACTTGTCGAGCAGGATCGGATCGACCGGCATGCCCGACCAAAGCCGCAAGGTGTTGACGCGGTTCCCCCGCCAGCCGACGACGGGTGTGTCGTAGGCGACGGCCAGCACATGCTCGGTCGGCTTCCAGACATGGCGTTCCAGCCGGCCATCCCTGGTGGTGACCGATTCCACCGAGCCGCCGAACCCGACCTCGAACGACCGTTCGCGGCGTTCGAACTCCCAGGGATTGCCGTGATCGAGCCAGGTCTCGGGCAATTCCACCTGCCAGCCGTCATGGATCTCCTGGCGGAACATGCCGTTGGCGTAGCGGATACCGTAGCCATGCGCGGGAATATCGACGGTGGCCATGCTTTCCATGAAGCAGGCGGCGAGCCGGCCGAGGCCGCCATTGCCAAGTGCTGCATCCGGCTCAAGCGTGGCGATGAGGTCGAGTTCCACACCCAGCGACGACAACGCCTCGCGCATGTTCTCCATCAGGCCGAGATTGGAGAAGGCGTCACGCATCAGGCGGCCGATGAGGAACTCCAGCGAGAGGTAATAGACGCGCTTTTCCTGCTGGGCGTAGGCCTCTTTCGTCGCCTGCATCCAGCGATCGACGATGCGGTCGCGCACGACCTTGATCGAGGCGGTCAGCCAATCGTACTGGGTGGCGACGGTGGTGTCCTTGCCGACCCTGTATTTGAGGGCCATCAAGACTTCCCTTGCGAGCGTCTTGGGGTCGGGATTTTCAAGCAGTGGCGGGAGGGGGTCGGATGTCATCGTGCGCGTCATGCTGCCTCTCGTGCGTTTGCCACGATCATACCGGCTTTCATCATTCATCCCAGCCCATGCTACCGCATTGCAGCAAACGTTCAATCGATTTAAGTAAGCCGGAGGCGACTTACCCAGCGGCAATTTGGCAGTTCAGGCCGCTAGCGCCGCCTCCGGCGGCGTCTTTGCCCCGGTCATGAAGGCGACGGCATCGGACATTGTATGTTGTTTGGGATCGATGACGCACAGCCGACGACCCAGCCGATGGATGTGGATGCGGTCTGCCACTTCGAAGACATGCGGCATGTTGTGCGAGATCAGCACGATCGGCAGGCCCCGCTTCTTCACGTCGAGGATGAGTTCCAGCACGCGGCGGCTTTCCTTGACGCCAAGTGCTGCCGTCGGCTCGTCCATGATGACCATCTTGGAGCCGAAAGCGGCGGCGCGCGCCACTGCCACGCCCTGGCGCTGGCCGCCGGATAGCGTCTCCACCGCCTGGCTGATGTTCTGGATGGTCATCAGGCCGAGTTCAGTCAGCTTGTCGCGGGCGCGCTTTTCCATCGCCGGACGGTCGAGCATGCGAAGCCATTGGCCGACAAAGCCGGGCTTGCGGATCTCGCGGCCGAGAAACATGTTGTCGGCGATCGACAGCGCCGGCGACAGCGCCAGGTTCTGGTAGACGGTCTCGATGCCGGCTTCGCGGGCCTCCATGGGCGATTTGAAGGCGACCGGTTTGCCCTCAAGCCGGATTTCGCCTTCATCGGGCACGACAGCGCCTGAAATCGCCTTGATGAGCGACGACTTGCCGGCGCCGTTGTCGCCGATAACAGCGAGGATTTCGCCGGGGTAGAGGTCGAAATCGGCATTGTCCAAGGCGGTGACGCGGCCGTAGCGCTTGACCAGTCCGCGAGCGGTGAGGATAGGGTCCTGGGTCATGCCGAAACCTTTCTGATCCATTGATCGACCGCCACGGCGCCGATGATCAGCACGCCGGTGAGCAGCACCTTCCATTGCGGATCGGCGCCCAGCATGTTGAGGCCCATGGAGACGACACCGACGATCATCGCGCCGAACAGCGTGCCGAGGATCGAGCCGCGGCCGCCGAAAAGAGAAATACCGCCGATCACCGTGGCGGTAATCGCCTGCAGATTGTAGTCGGTCACGGCGGCCGACGGCGAGATCGACCCATTGCGACCGATGGAGACCCAGGCGGCGAAAGCGGCGATCAGCCCGGCCAGGGTATAGACCGTCATGAGCACCTTCTTGGTCTGGATACCCGACAGTTTCGCCGCCTCCTGGTCGTCGCCGACAGCGTAGACATGGCGGCCCCATGCCGTGTGATTGAGCACGTACCAGAGGAGCAGCACGAGCGCGACCATCGCAATCACGCCGGCCGTCAGCACAGCGGTGCCGACCTTGAAGCTGAGCGCGAACAGATGCAGCAGCGGCGCCTGAACGTCGACGTCGGTGTCGCGGATCGTCTCATTGGCCGAATAGATGAAGTTCGTCGCCATGACGATGTTCCAGGTGCCGAGCGTCACGATGAATGGCGGCAGTTTCATGTAGGCGACAAGCACCCCGTTGAGCAGCCCGCAGGCAGCACCCGCGGCAAGTCCGATCGCCACGGCAAGGACGCTCGGCAGGCCGTAGCTGACGGCGCAATTGCCCATGATCACAGCCGAAATCACCATGATGACGCCAATCGACAGGTCGATGCCGGCGGTGAGGATGACCAGGGTCTGGGCGGCACCCAGTATGCCGACGATGGCGATCTGCTGCAGGATCAGCGTCAGCGTGTAGGACGAGAAGAAACGCCCGCCAATGGTGAGGCCGAACACGATGATCGCCAGGACCAGAACGATCAGCGGCACCGCGGCCGGCGTCGAGTGCAGAAAATGCTGGATGCGTCTGACCGCCGATTTATGCTCGTCAAACGCGGCAACGCTCGTGTCGCTGCCAGAGAGAACCTTCTCGAATTCCTGAGCTTGAGACATGTTTCCTCCCCGTAGGGTATCAGCCACGCGGCGACACCCGTCCACGTCTTTCCGGTCTCCTGCCGGGATTGTTCGCGGTCACGCGACCATCGTCCACCCGAAGCGGCCGGGGATCAAGTCCGGCCGCTCCGTTTTTCGTTGCCAGTCAGACCGGCATCAGCCCCAGCACTTGGCGAGGCCTTCCTTGGTGTCGATGGACTTCACGCCATTGGCCGGCTTGTCGGTCACCAGATTGACGCCGGTGTCGAAGAAGTTCTTGCCTTCGGTCGGCTTCGGCTTGGTGCCGTCCTTGGCAAAATTGGCGATGGCCTCGATGCCGAGCGCCGCCATCTGCAGCGGATATTGCTGCGATGTCGCGCCGATGACGCCTTCGGCCACCGACTTCACGCCGGGGCAGCCGCCATCGACGGAGACGATCAGCACCTGGCTTTCCAGGCCGACGGCCTTGAGCGCCTGATAGGCGCCGACCGCGGCCGGCTCGTTGATGGTGTGGATGACATTGATGGTGTTGTCCTTCTGCAGAAGGTTCTCCATGGCCTTGCGGCCGCCCTCCTCATTGCCGTTGGTGACGTCATGGCCGACGATGCGCGCGTCATCCTCGTCGCCGATCTTGTTAGGATCCTTCACGTCGATGCCGTAGCCCATCATGAAGCCCTGGTCGCGCAGCACGTCCACGGTCGGTTGCGAGGGGGTCAGGTCGAGAAAGCCGATCTTGGCGTCCTTGGCCTTGTCGCCGAGCGTCGCGGCGGCCCAGGCGCCGATCAGCTTGCCGGCCTCCAAATTGTCGGTGGCAAAGGTCGCGTCGGCGGCGTCGATCGGATCGAGCGGCGTGTCGAGCGCGATCACCAGCAGGCCGGCGTCACGCGCCTTCTTCACCGTCGGCACGATGCCCTTGGTGTCGGACGCGGTAATGAGGATGCCCTTGGCGCCGTCGGCGATGCAGCTCTCGATCGCCGCGACCTGGCTTTCGCTGTCGCCGTCGATCTTGCCGGCATAAGTCTTGAGGTCGACACCAAGCTCCTTGGCCTTGGCGGTCGCACCCTCCTTCATCTTGACGAAGAAGGGATTGGTGTCGGTCTTGGTGATCAGGCAGGCGCCGACACCGGCCGCGGATGCGGACGAGGCGAATGCCATCAGGCCCAGAGCGGCCGCCGCAAAAACGGTGGACTTCAACAGTTTTGTATTGGTCACGATTTTCCTCCCAGTGGAACATTCCGGATGCCGGCCAACCGGCATCCGTACGGCATCCAAGCAACCTCTCCCGGTGGGGATGCCTGCCTCAAATGACACCAGACCAATCTCTCTGTCAATAATTAAATCATTCTTATTTATTATTGACAGCCTTGCGCCGTTCGCACATTCTGTTCCAAAAGCCTCGAGGGGAAATGACGGGAGGAACAGGGGTGGAGACGGCCATTGCCAGGCATGGTTCGCCCGAGGCGAATGAGAGCCTTATTCACCGTGGCACCAACCAGAGCGGCATGCGGGACCACAATGAGCGGCTGGTGCTGTCGCTGGTGCGCCAGCATGGCAGCCTGGCGAAGTCCGACATCGCCCGCATGACCGGACTGTCGGCGCAAACCGTCTCCGTCATCATGCGCGAGCTCGAGGAGGAAAGCCTGCTGCTGCGGCAGGCGCCGCTGCGCGGCAAGATCGGCCAGCCCTCCATCCCCATGGCGCTCAATCCCGAAGGCGCGTTCTTCATCGGCCTGAAGATCGGCCGCCGCAGCGCCGAACTCGTGCTGATCGATTTCCTCGGCAATGTACGTTCGATGCTGCAGCATTCCTACCGCTACCCTGCCCCGCGCGAGACGGTGGAATTCGTCACATCAGGCATGAAGAAGATGCGTGGCGAGCTTTCGCCCGCGCAGGACAAACGCATAGCGGGACTCGGCATCGCCATGCCGTTCGAGCTCTGGAACTGGGCCGATACCGCCGGCGCGCCGCGCGACGTCATGGACGAATGGCGCCATCGCGATATCCGCGCCGACATCCAGGCGCAATGCGATTTTCCGGTCTATCTGCAGAACGACGCCACTTCGGCCTGCGGCGCGGAACTGGTCTTCGGTCAGGCAGGCGCCCCGCGCGATTTCGTCTATTTCTATATCGGCGCCTTTGCCGGCGGCGGCATCGTCCTCAACGGACGGCTCTTTGGCGGCCCGACCGGCAACGCCGGCGCGCTGGGCTCCATGCCGGTGCCCGGACCGGAGGGAAAGCCGACCCAATTGATCGACGTGGCCTCGATCGCCATGCTCGAAAAAGCGCTCAATGCACGTGGCGTCGAGGCGTCGCATCTGTGGACGTCGCCCGAGGACTGGGGCGAGATCGGCGCCGAGCTCGACGACTGGATCACAAACGCCTCGCGGGCGCTCGCCTATGCCATCGTCGCGGCGTCGTCCGTCATCGACTTCGAGGCGGCGGTGATCGACGGCTGGATGCCGACGCAGGTGCGCCGCAGGCTGGTCGACGCCGTCATCGCCACCATCGACACTATCGATGCCGAGGGATTGAAACTGCCAAACGTCCGCGAAGGCACCGTCGGTATTCACGCGCGCGCTCTCGGCGGCGCCAGCCTGCCACTATCCGAGCGCTTCCTGATCGGTTCGACCACGATTTCCAGGAGCATCTGAATGCTGATCGGAATTCCGGCGCTGCTCGGTCCGGAGCTTCTGGCGATCCTGCGTGCGATGGGGCATGGCGACGAAATCGCCCTGGTCGATGGAAACTACCCGGCCGAAGAGCAGGCAAGGCGGCTGGTGCGGGCCGACGGCCACCATCTCATTCCGGTGCTGGACGCCATATTGAGCGTGCTGCCCGTCGATGACGTCGTGCCGGAGGCGCTGTTTCGCGCCTCGGCCAAGGGCGACCCCTCGCTCGCCGATCCCGTGCATCATGAAATCGAAGTGCTGTGTGCAAAACGCGCGCCCGGGCGCAAGGTGGTTGCGCTGGCCGGTGCCGACTTCTATGCACGCGTCAGGGCCGCGCACGCCATCGTCGCGACCAGCGAACCCAGGCTCTACGCCAACATCATCATCCGCAAGGGCGTGATCCATCCGCCGGAGACGACAAGACAATGATCCTTTGCTGCGGCGAGGCCCTGATCGATATGCTGCCGCGCACGACGACGGAGGGAGAACGGGCCTTCGCACCCTATGTCGGCGGCGCGGTGTTCAACACCGCCATTGCGCTCGGCCGGCTGGGCGCTCCTGCCAGCTTCTTCTCGGGCCTGTCGTCGGACCTGTTCGGCGGCCAGCTCCGCGAAGCGCTCGGGGCGAGCAAGGTCAGTTCCACCTATGCGCACACTTCGCCCCGGCCGACGACGCTCGCCTTCGTGCGGCTGAACGATGGCCAGGCAACCTACACTTTCTACGACGAGAACACCGCCGGGCGCATGCTGACCGGCGAGGATCTGCCGCAACTTGGTCCGGAGATCGAGGCCATGCTGTTCGGCGCCATCAGCCTTATTTCGGACCCGGCGGGGGCCGCCTACGAGGAATTGATGAAGCGCGAGCATGGTCGTCGCGTCATGATGCTCGACCCCAACATCCGGCCGAACTTCATCCCGGACAAGGCAAAGCATCTGAAGCGTATCCGCGAGATGATGGCGATGGCCGATATCGTGAAACTCTCGGATGAAGATCTTCACTGGTTCGACGAAGCCGGCTCGCACGAGGACGTCGTGCGCAACTGGCTCGACCGCGGACCCAAGCTGATCGTCGTCACCCATGGCAGCGAAGGCGCCGTCGGCTACACCAGGGACCACACGGTCAGCGTAACGCCGCAAAAAGTCGAGGTGGTCGATACGGTCGGCGCCGGTGATACGTTCAATGCCGGCATCCTCGCCTCGCTGCATGAGCAGGGCCGGCTAACGAAAGCGGCGATTTCAGGCCTTTCCGAGGACGCCATCCGTGCGGCCCTGACACTCGGCGCCAAAGCGGCGGCGGTGACGGTATCGCGGGCCGGCGCCAATCCGCCCTGGCGCCATGAGATCGCCTGAATGGCGCGCCAGAGGAACGAATCCGAATTAACAGGTTCCTTGGAACCTTCGCCGGCGCGCTGTTGATGAGGTAGTAAAGAAAACCCGCCTGTGCGGCGGGTCCTTGGCGCAACTCAGCACCATGGGCAAATATGTAGCATAGTTGCCTTCACCCAGTCAAGAAAAAATTCCTATCTTCGGATAGCTGCCGCACTGCGGACTGGCCGTTCTCAGGCCTTGGCTGACCCAAGTTCGGGCCGTGGTAAGGCCCAACATGGATTGAGCCGGCCGATCACTTTATGTTTAGCAGGGTCGACTCTGGGGTTATAAGGCCGTAATTGCGCCGCACGAATCCCGGATTTCCGGCATCCGGCTGACCGACACCGGAAAATGCGGTAACAGACTGCCACGACCGGGGCAATTTGTCGCTCCGCGCGCCCGGCTTTCTCGGCAGGCGCAATTCTGATACCAGCGGGTCGAGGCTAGACCGCCCGGTTAAAATCGTTTGAGGACGACATGCAGTTCATCGATCTTGGCGCACAGCGCGAACGAATCCGCGACCGGCTGAAGGCCGCGATCGACCATGTCGTCGAGGACGGCCGCTATATCCTCGGTCCCCAGGTAGCCGAATTCGAGAAAAAGCTCGCCGCCTATGTCGGCGTCAAACACGTCGTGGCCTGCGCCAACGGCACCGACGCACTGCTTTTGCCGCTGTTCGCCGCCGGGATCGGCCCGGGCGATGCCGTGTTCGTTCCGAGCTTCACCTTTGCCGCCACGGCGGAAGTGGTGGCGCTGGCCAAGGCCGAGCCGGTGTTCGTCGACGTCGATCCCAACACCTACAATATCGATATCGCCAGCCTCGAGGCGGCGATCGCGATGATCAAGAACGAAGGCCGGCTGAAGCCCAGGGCGATCATTCCGGTCGACCTCTTCGGCCTTGCCGCCGACTACGATGCCATCATGGCGATCGCCCACCGAGAAGGCCTGATGGTGATCGAGGATGCCGCCCAATCGATGGGCGGTTCGGCGGACGGCAAGATGTGCGGGTCGTTAGGCACGGTCGGCTCGACCAGTTTCTATCCGGCGAAGCCGCTCGGCTGCTACGGCGACGGCGGAGCGATGTTCACCAACGACGACGCCTTGGCCGACAAGCTGCGCTCCTTCGCCTTCCACGGCAAGGGCGAGACGCAATATGACAACATCCGGGTCGGCATCAATTCACGGCTCGACACGCTGCAGGCCGCGATCCTGATCGAAAAGCTCGCCATTCTCGAGGACGAGATGGTTGCCCGGCAAATGGTGGCGAACCGTTATGCCGAAGGGCTTGCTAATGTCGTCACGGCAGCCCGCAACCTGGACGGCAGCCGCTCGGCCTGGGCGCAATACGCCATCGAGACGCCCAAGCGCGACGGGCTGAAGGCGCATCTCGGCGAAAAAGGCATTCCGTCGGTCATCTACTATGTGAAGCCGCTGCACGAGCAGATCGCCTATCGCGACTATCCGAGAACGCCGACCGGCCTTGCCGTATCCGAGCAATTGCCCAAGCGCATCCTGTGCCTGCCGATGCATCCCTATCTCAGCGAAGCCGATCAGGACCGGATCATCGAGACGATCCGCAACTATATCGGATCGAACTCGGCGCAGGCCGCGGCCGAGTAACCAGCCGGCTTCAGGCGGAGCTTGCCCCTGCCCTGCCGCTGGCGATGAAATGCGGATTGGCAAAATCCGCATCGCCGCCCTGGTCTCGCTTGCCATACATCAAGGGCTGTCCATCCAACGTGCGCGTGATGCCGCCCGCGGCGCGCAGCACGGCATCGCCGGCTGCGGTATCCCACTCCATGGTACGACCGAAGCGCGGATAAATGTCCGCCTCGCCATTGGCGACCAGACAGAATTTCAGCGACGAGCCGACAGAGACGATCTCGGCGATGCCTAGGTCACGAATATAGGCTTCGGTTTCGGGCGTGTTGTGGGAGCGGCTCGCAACCACCGCCAGCGGCGTCGCAGCCGCCCTCACCGAAATCGGCCGGCGAGAGACGATGCGGAAGTCGCCATCTATTTCGAGGAATTCCGCCTTGCCCGGCAGCCCGGAAAAGAACCGGCCCGTGCAGGGCGCGAAAACGACGCCGACTTCCGGCACGCCGTGGCGGACAAGCGCGATGTTGACGGTGAAATCGGTGCGGCGATTGACGAATTCCTTGGTGCCGTCCAGCGGATCGATCAGGAAGAAAGCACCGTCCAGGTCCGGCGGCACGATGCCGGCGGATGCTTCCTCCTCGGCCACGCAGGGAATGTCGGGAAAGGCGGCACGCAATCCGGCCAGAATGATCTTCTCGCTCTCGCGGTCCGCCTCGGTCACCGGCGAGGAATCTGATTTCTGGTCGACCGCGCAGCCGGCGTGGAACACACGCATGACCTCGCGGCCGGCCGCCAAAGCGAGCCCCTCGAAAATCTCGAGCATCGACCTGTCGTCAGATGCCGCCGCCATTGTCGTATTGGTCTTCGGCAATGTCACGCTCGTTCAGCCACTGTTCCAGGGCATCTACCATCTCCTCGGCCGATTTGCCGAGTGTCTTCAGATGGATTTCCGGTTTTTCCGGCGCTTCGTAAGGCGAGTCGACACCGGTGAAGTTCTTGATCTCGCCATTGAGCGCCCGGGCGTAGAGGCCTTTCGGGTCACGCCTGGCGCATTCCTCGAACGGCGTGTCGACGAACACTTCGATGAACTCGCCTTCGGCCATCAATTCGCGGGCCATGCGCCGCTCGGCGCTGAAAGGCGAAATGAAGGAAACGATGACGATCAGCCCTGCATCGGCCATGAGGCGGGCCACTTCGGCGACGCGGCGGATGTTTTCGACGCGGTCGGCGTCGGTAAAGCCGAGATCGCGGTTGAGGCCGTGGCGGACATTGTCGCCGTCGAGAATGTAGGTATGGCGCCCGGAGGCGAACAGCTTCTTCTCGAACAGGTTGGCGATGGTCGATTTGCCCGAGCCCGACAGCCCCGTGAACCAGAACACGGCGGGCCGCTGGTTCTTGATGTCGGCACGTACCCGCTTGCCGACATCGAGCGATTGCCAATGGATGTTCTCGGCACGGCGCAGCGAATGCAGGATCATGCCGGCGCCGACCGTGGCGTTGCTGATGCGGTCGATCAGGATGAACGCGCCGGTTGTACGGTTCTCGGCGAAGGTGTCGAAAGCGATCGGCGTGCGCGTCGAGATGTTGCAGATGCCTACTTCGTTCATCTCGAGCGACTTGGCAGCTTCACGGGCAAAGTCATTGACATTGACCCGATATTTCAAATCGGTGACGGTAGCGCTGGTCTGGTCGGTCTCGGTGCGCAGGATATAGGAGCGGCCCGGCAGCAGCGCATGTTCGTCGAACCAGACGATGTTGGCGGCGAACTGGTCGGCGACCTGCGGGCGTGCCGCAGGCGCCACCAGCATGTTGCCCCGGGAAATCTCGACCTCGTCATCGAGGACAAGCGTGATGGCCTGGCCGGCAACCGCCTGGGCGAGGTCGCCACCCTGCGCGACGATGCGCCTGACGCGGGAGGATTTGCCCGATTTGGCGACGACGACCTCGTCGCCTTGCGAGATCGCGCCCGAGGCGATCGTTCCGGCGAAGCCGCGAAAATCGAGATTGGGGCGGTTGACGTACTGCACCGGAAAACGGAACGGCAGCTCGGCCGCGGCCTCGTCGACCGAAACGGTTTCGAGATGTTCGATCAGCGTCGGGCCGGAATACCATTCCATCCTGTCGGAGCGGCCGGTGACGTTGTCGCCGTAGCGCGCCGACATCGGGATCGGCACGATGGTCTCAAAGCCGAGATCGCGCGAAAACTGCTGATAGTCCTGCGTGATCCGGTCGAAGACCGCCTTATCGAAATCGACGAGATCGATCTTGTTGACGGCCAGCACGATATGGCGGATGCCGAGCAGCGAGGCGATGATCGAGTGGCGCCTGGTCTGGCGCAGCACGCCTTGCCGAGCATCGATCAGCACGATTGCCAGGTCGGCGGTGGACGCGCCGGTCGCCATGTTACGCGTGTACTGCTCGTGGCCGGGCGTGTCGGCGACAATGAATTTGCGCTTTGGCGTGGCGAAGAAGCGATAGGCGACGTCGATGGTGATGCCTTGCTCGCGCTCGGCTTCGAGACCGTCGACCAGCAGTGCGAAATCGATGTCGTCGCCGGTCGTGCCGTGCTTGCGCGAATCGCGTTCGAGCGCGGCAAGCTGGTCCTCGAAAATCTGCTTGGTGTCGGAGAGCAGACGGCCGATCAGCGTCGACTTGCCGTCGTCGACGGAGCCGCAGGTGAGGAAGCGCAGCAGCGATTTCTTCTCCTGCGCCGCCAGATAATCGCGGACGCCGTCGGTAGGTGCCAGGCTCTTTGCCATGATGTGGCGCATGGTCAGAAATACCCCTCGCGCTTCTTCTTTTCCATCGAGCCGGCTTCGTCCCGGTCGATCAGGCGGCCCTGCCGTTCGGAGGTGCGCGCGGTCAGCATCTCGCCGACGATAGCTTCCAGCGTGTCTGCTTCCGATTCGATGGCGCCGGTCAGCGGGTAGCAGCCGAGCGTGCGGAAGCGCACCAGCCGATTCTCGATCGCCTCACCGGGGCGCAATTTCATGCGATCGTCGTCCTTGAGGATGAGCATGCCATCGCGTTCCACGACCGGCCGCTGCTTGGCGAAATAGAGCGGCACGATCGGGATGTTCTCCTGCAGGATGTACTGCCAGATGTCGAGCTCGGTCCAGTTGGACAGCGGAAAGACGCGGATCGATTCACCCGTGGCGATGCGGGTGTTGAAGATCTTCCACATTTCGGGGCGCTGATTCTTCGGATCCCAGACATGCTGGGCGTTGCGGAAGGAAAAGATGCGCTCCTTGGCGCGCGATTTTTCCTCGTCGCGGCGGGCGCCGCCAAAGGCGGCATCGAAACCGTATTTGCCGAGCGCCTGGCGCAGCGCCACGGTCTTCATCACATGGGTGTGCGTGTTCGAGCCATGATCGAAGGGATTGATGTTGTCGCGCACGCCATCCTGGTTGACGTGAACCAGGAGATCGAAACCGAGTTTTTGCGCCATCTGATCGCGAAAGGCGATCATCTCGCGAAATTTCCAGGTTGTGTCGACATGAAGGAACGGAAAGGGCGGCTTGGCGGGATAGAACGCCTTCATCGCCAGGTGCATCAGCACGGACGAATCCTTGCCTACGGAATAGAGCATGACCGGCTTGGCGAAGGCGGCCGCGACTTCACGGAATATGTGGATTGACTCGGCCTCAAGCCGCTGCAGGTGCGTAAGCGCTGTTGTCATGGCCTGTCTAGCGTTCTCTCGTGCCTTCCGACAGAAGACCTGGCATCAAATCATCGGGCTTCACGCCCGGTTCAAGCTTGCTTCTGGACAATGTTATTCTTGCGGGCGTTCTAGCAGATCGCCGCTGCCCAGAACATTGCAAGACGCGCCTGGCAAGGAGTGGTTCGGGAATGAATTTTCCATCCATGCGTCAAAATCCGGAAATTCCTGCTTGTCACGCCGGCGGCTGCGAAAATGCGGGGGAAAAAATTGCTTGATGAAAAGCACGCAGTCTTCGCCGCGCCCAAATCCGATCGTCTGCCAGCGACTACCGATTTTCGGTGGCAATCGGCCTTGATGCACTTTCAGAAAAAAGCCCAAGCCGCTATACCGGCCTCTGAAAGCGGGCAGATGCACGATGCGACACGGGCAATTTCGGCAGGGCTATGTTCGCCGCCGTCAGACAATCCGCCGTGTGAAGCGTCCGAGAATGGTGAGCCGCCCTTGAGCCAGCTTTCATCGATAAGACGGCAGTTTTCGCCCGCGCGGATCAATATCTATTTTTCCATCGCTTGCTTCTTTTTTCCACCGGTCCTGGGGTCTGTGGTGAGCTTCGTGTTCAACGGCGGCGGCCTGTGGTCGGTTCTTTTGATCGCCTCGAAAAAGAGGCGCTTCAACATCGACCGGGCGATGATGGCGCTCACGATCGCGATCTATGCCTATTGCGCGGCAAATCTCCTGGCTTCCCTCGCCAATAACGCAATTGTCAGGGATGCGCCGCATCTGATCCCGCTCGTCACCTTCCTGTTTTTCCCCCTCTCCTATTCAACCTGGAGCATTACGCAGAAAACAACCCTTGTCCGGATCATAATCCTCAGCAGCATGGCCGCCTGTTTCGTCGCGCTGCTGTTGGCGATCATCCAGCAATATTGGATCGGGATGAGGGCGGAGGGCGGAGCGGGAAATGCGATCGTGTTCGCCACGGTCGTCTGCCTTGCAGTGATGGCCTGCGTGGCCGGTGCCCTGTCGGGCATCGAAAGGCACAAGAGTGCGCTGATCTGCGCAGCGCTCGGCGGAACGATCGCCATCATCTATTCCGGCACGCGCATCATCTGGCTGGCGCTGCTGATTTCCGGCATTGCCGTGCTGTTGATCAACCAGCATTGGCTGAAAGGGAAGAATGCCGTCCGTCTGCTGCTTCTGCTGGCGGCGATCGGCGTCGCGGTCGCCGCTATCGGCTTCCATACAATATCCGACAGATTTGATTTTCTGCGCTCTGATTGGGACGCGCTTGGGGCGCACGGCAATTACGACACCTCGCTTGGAATACGTGTTGCCCTCTGGGACATCGGCCTGAAGGCATTCCGCGACATGCCCTTGTTCGGACACGGAGTGGGCGCCAACCAGCTCTTGATCAGGCAGGGCTTCCAAGACCTGTTCGCGAAAACGGCAGGTTTCAATCATTTCCACAATGGCTTCCTGACGGCATTGGTACAGGCGGGCATCCTGGGCGCCGTGACTTTGGCGGCGATCTTTGTCGTCGCCGGCAGAAACGCCGCCCTGGTCCTGCGCAACAGCGCCGACCCGATCGAGCGCTTTGGCGCCACCATGGTCGTCGTCATGGTGATCACCTACCTGACGGCTGGGATGACAGGCATCCTGATCGGCCAAGACATCCTGGATTCGGTGTTCATGGTCTTCCTGGTATCCGGGACCTATCTTGCGTCGGGACGTCAGGCCCCGTTGCCGGAAGAGATGCCGCTTCCGCCAGTCACGCAATAGCGGCTCCGGGCAAGGCAATGAAGGTCTTGGTCACAGGCGCATCGGGCTTCATCGGACGTCTCGTCGTGCAAAGGCTTTGCGAGGCAGGCGTGGAGGTTCGCCTCGCCTCGCGCTATCCCGAAAGCCTCGCTTCGGGCAGCGACATCGTCGCCTTGCCGCGTTTCGATGCGCCGGCCGAGGCCTTCCTTGCCGTCACCCGCGATGCCACGGACGTCGTTCATTGCGCCGGCCTGAACAATGATCACGGCGGTGCCACCGAAGCCGACTACCGAGCCGCCAACGCGGAACTGAGCGCGCGGCTGGCGCATGCGGCCGCCATGCAGGCAAGCGGACGCTTCATCCAACTGTCATCGGTTCGGGCCGTGATCGGCGCCCGCGTCAGCGCAACGATCGACGAGCATACGGTCCCCGATCCGCAATGCGCCTACGGGCGCTCGAAACGCGAGGGCGAGATCAGGGTCCTGGACGCCTATGCATCGCACGGCCGCGCCGACGCCGCCGTGCTGCGCCTGCCTGCCGCCTACGCAAGCGGCATGAAGGGCAATCTGGCAATGCTGATGCGCCTGGCCGGTACGGGCCTGCCGCTGCCGACAGGTATTCTGACAGGAACCCGCTCGCTGGTGTCGGCCGACGCAGCCGCGCAAGCCGTGCGGCATTTGTTGACTCATCCGGGGCCGCTCAGCCCTGCCTATATAGCCAGCGACGTGCCTCCGGTGTCGGTGGCAGCCGTCGTAAGCGCCTTCCGTAAGGGACTTGGGCGGCCGGTGCGCCTGGCTGCCGTACCGGCCAGCCTGATGCGGATGGCCGCGGTGGCGCTAGGCAAGCGGGCGTTTTGGGAAAGCATGACGGCGACACAGATATGCGACCCTTCCCTGCTCGTCTCGCAGGGCTGGCTGCCGGAAACAGCGACGCTTGATCGTCTAAGCGAAATCGCGGCGCGCAGCAGGCAAGCTCAACCTGGATAAATCGTCGCAAGCAGGATGCGAAGATCAAGGCCGATCGACGCGACCTTGAGATAGTCGGCATCGGTTTCGGCCAATAGGGCCGGGTCCGACATGTCGATGCCCTTGACCTGAGCCAGGCCGGTGATGCCGGGAAGCGCCGATGAAACGCCCAGCCGTCGGCGGCACTCGATCAGCTCGGTTTGCGTCGGCAGACAGGGACGCGGTCCGACCAAGCTCATCTCGCCCTTCAGAACATTCCAGAACTGCGGCAGCTCATCGAGCTTGAACTTCCGCAGGGTCTTTCCGGCCGGCGTCACGGCATTCGCCGGCGCCTCGTGCGAAGGCAAGGATGGCGTGCCGACATACATCGTGCGCAATTTGTGACAGCGAAAGAGCACGCCATCGCGGCCAACCCGCGTTTGAGAAAAGATGGCCGGACCGGGCGACGATATACGAACAGCCAGGACAGCGAGCGCCAGGACGGGTGAAGTGACCAGGAGCAGCAGCGCCGCGCCGGCAAGATCGAAGATTTGCTTGGCTGTCTTCATGAACCGCCGATAGTGCTCGTTGCCAAAACCAAAGACGAAAATACGAATCCGCTCGACGTAGCATGAGGCTATCGCTCGACCAAGCTCGACCCCTCGCCTGCTCGGATGCGCCTGCAGAGGAATGCCAGCCAGCGCCCCAGGGTCCCGAAGGTCCGCCGATAAATGCCGCTCTTGCGCAGACTGCTCAAGCGCCGAAGAAGGCCAGGGTCTTTTGAAGCATCAGTTCGCCTGCCCGGCCGCTTTCGGGATCACGGCCTCAGGCACGTCCCCTCTTACCTTCTTGGTATGGTCAAGACCCGCAAGCACCGCGAGCGAGGATGCCTTGTCCTGGCTCTTCACGGATTGCTGCAGGGCCGCAAGCGCCGCCTGGACATCGGACCATTCCGCGACATCGGTGCTCAGGCCAAAAATCTTGGAAATGCCGAGTTCGACCAGTTCCTCATCCTCACCATGCAACGTTTCATGGAGTTTTTCACCGGGCCGGATTCCGGTGAAGCGAATGGGGATGTCCGTGTATGGGCTTTTTCCGGACATGCGGATCATCGTCTCGGCAACTTCGAGGATCGGCACCGGTTTGCCCATGTCGAGCATGTAGACGGCGTAGTCGTCGCCGGCTTTCCGCGAGGCGGCATCGGCAGCCGACATGATGACGAGGTCGACGGCTTCGGCCACGGTCATGAAATAGCGCGTCATGCGCCGGTCGGTTATGGTGACCGGACCTCCGGCCTCGATCTGCGCCTGGAATATGGTTGCGACCGAGCCATTGCTGCCAAAGACATTGCCGAACCGAACGGCTATGAACTTGGTGGCGGGGCGCCGCGCGCCGGGCTCGCCGGCGGGCGTTTCATGCAAGGCGCTGACGATCTGTTCGGCCGCCCGCTTCGTCAGGCCCAGCACGGATGTCGGGTCCACGGCCTTGTCGCTCGAAACAAGCACGAATTGCTTGACGCCGCATTTGGCGGCAACCTCGGCACAGACAAGCGTTCCGAAGACATTGGTCTGGATGGCCGAATCCCAGTTTTCCTCGAGCAAAGGCACATGCTTCAGTGCCGCGGCGTGGAAAACGATGTCCGGCTTGAACTCGGTGACGACACGCGTCATCTGGCGCCGGTCGGCGACATCGACAATGCGGACCTTGAGGCGGTCGTGGTCCTTCTCTTCGACATATTGGCTCAACTGGAAAATGCCGAACTCGGAATTATCGGCAACCAGCACCGCCTCCGCGCCCAGTTCCAGTGACCTCTTGACCAGGGTGCGGCCGATGGAACCGGCGCCGCCGGTGACCAGGACGCGCTTGCCGCCGACGAAGGCCCCGATCCGTTCGATGTCGGACGGAACCGTGGGGCGGCGCAGGATCGTTTCCATCTCGACCTCGTCGAGAACGAGCTTTCCTTCCTGGCCAAGCTGCGAAAGCCCCGAGAACTGCACCACCGCTATGTCGCCTTGCCGGGCAACACGGACGAGCTCCGAATACTCCTCGATCTCATGTTCGGCGCCGCTGCCGAAAATCAGCAGGTCCAGGCTTGTCGTACCCTTGGCGTATTCTTCCAGCACCTCGATCAGGCGGGGGCGGGTGGCCACGACGGGAACGCCCTGGATCCGAGTGCCCTGCGGAACACCGTGTTCAATCGCCATAATCCCTGCAATTGAATACTCTACAGGCTGCGTCGTGCGCGTGAAACGGATGATTACGTCGGCCTCGCTCAGCTTGCCGACAAACACCGCTCTCTTGGTCGAAGCTTTGCCGCGACTCAGAATGCGCCAGCTCGCGCCGTCGCGAAAGAACCGGTAGAAAATCCGGGGCGCCGAGATGATCGTGAAAGAAACCAGGAAGAAGACGATGAACTGGCGCTCATTGAGGCCCGCCACCGGCTGAAAGGAACGAACAAAAAGCGAAACACAGTAAAGGACGATGGTCAGTATTGCGCAGCCCTTCAGGATATTGAAGAAATCCGGCGTCGAGGCGAAGCGCCACACAGTATTGTAGAGGCCGCAATATCTGAATAACAGATGACTAAGAATAATGATGCTCGCCCAGCAAGCGAAACCCGCTGGAGAGAACGCTTCGAACGACAGCCTCGACTGCGATAAAGTCAGGCTAAGCGCCACCGCCACCAAAACCATGGCGATGTCTTGAATCATGATGATGGCGCGACGCATTGTGGGCCGGAGTCCGGGTACAGCTTCTACATAGGATTTCATCGGACGGTACTGAACTCCAGGCGCGAAGACTTCAATACTAAAGTGGCTCTAGAGCGAATACCATCCGTCACCGGCGGCTTCTTTTTAGTACCAAATCTTCGGCCCCCGCCGCGTGTATCGCATAGCGTGGACTTGAAATCATCGCCAGAGATTTTTTCATAGGTTGGCGGGTGAAGAGAAAGTCCGTTTGATCAAGATCTTGCACATCAACTGCAAAGAGCCCTAGAGTCCGACAGCAACTCAGGATAGAGAGAGGGGTCGGCCGGAGAGATCAATCCTTGACTACTCTTTGCCCTGGTGCGGTCTGCTCTCGACCTATGGCCTATGGTTCCGCAGATATCAAGCGGTTCGAGAATGCCGGCAGCGCGATCGTGAGGCCATCGCTCGGTCCTTGACGCCAGGCGGCTCTCACCCTGTCGACGCGGCTGGGAATGCAGTGTGGATAGCTGGAAGGAAAGGTGAACCGCCCGAAGCGATTTTGCGGTTGACAGCCAAGTCTGCTGCAATATGACGGTCTTCCCTTTACCAGCCAAAGCGAAGTGATGAAGTTTGGATCAAGTGGCCTGCGAGGGTTGGCTTCAGAATTAGTCGGGAAACCCAGCGGCCTTTATACGGAGGCTTTCGCTTGTCGTCTCGTTGCCGATGGGGTCCGATCGAAGGCCAAGGTGTTCGTTGGTCGCGACTTGCGCGATAGCAGTCCGACGATCGCCGCCAACTGCATGGCTGCCTTGGCGGCAAGTGGGTTTCAACCGATCGATTGCGGTGCCATTCCAACGCCAGCCTTGGCGTTGTATGCCGGGCAGCATGACGCAGCGGCGCTCATGGTTACGGGTTCGCACATCCCTGCGGACCGCAATGGCATCAAGTTCTATAGCCCGCGGGGCGAGATCACCAAGGCCGATGAAGCCGCTATGGCACACTATGCTGCCGAACGGCTAGACGCCTATTGCCCCCCGCCGCCAATAGGTACGGCTTTGCCGGGGCATCACGACAATGCGATCGCCGCCTATCGCGCGCGCGCTGATGACATCTTGGAGCCAGGGTCCCTTTCGGGCCTGAGGCTCGGCGTCTATCAGCACAGTTCGGTCGCGGCGGATCTTCTGGTGGAGGTTCTCCGATCCTTTGGCGCAGATGTGACACCTGTCGGGAAATCGGAGACCTTCGTACCCGTCGATACCGAAGCCGTTGACGAAACCACAATTGCAAAGTTCAAGGGTTGGGCGCGGGAATTCCACCTCGACGCCATCGTGTCGACCGATGCCGATGCTGATCGGCCACTGATTGCCGACGAGAATGGTGACCTGTTTCGCGGCGACCTGATCGGCCTCGCCACGGCTCTGTTCCTGCGGGCTGACATCGTGGTGACGCCCGTGACTTCGAATTCAGGTATTTCGAAAGCCTTCGGTTTTACGGTTCTGAGAACGAAGGTCGGATCTCCCTTTGTTGTCGAAGCCATGGAAGCCTCACACCGCCCCGGGAAAATCGTTGTGGGCTTTGAAGCCAATGGTGGCGTTCTCTTGGGGTCGGACTGTTCGCTACACGGCAAGACATTGACGGCATTGCCGACACGGGATTCACTGCTCCCCATCCTGGCTGTCCTCGGGATGGTCGCATCGACAAGAAAATCGCTGTCAGGTCTGCGCGCGTTGTGGAATCTTCCGGCCTGTGCAAGCGAACGCCTTGAGAATTTTCCAGTGGAGAGTTCGCGCAGCTTGATGCGTCGGCTCGCGGATCGGCCTGCACTGCAGCGGTTTCTGGCCCCGTTCGGGACTGTTGCTGAAGTTGACGAGACCGACGGCCTAAGGACACAAATGCTGACTGGCGAGATCATCCATCTGCGGCCGTCCGGCAACGCGCCTGAACTTCGCTGTTATTCGGAGGCAGCAGACCCAGGCAGAGCGAGAGCGATTGTGGCGCTGACGCTCGACAGGGCGCTGGCGATCGCATCCACAAACGAAGCAGAGGTCATTTCATGAAAGTGGTTCCCGTCATCATCAGCGGTGGAGCCGGATCGCGACTATGGCCTGCCTCAAGGCAATCGCACCCCAAGCCTTTTCTTAAAGTGGCGGACGGGCATTCGCTTATTCAGCACACAGTGCTGCGCGCCGCGTCGATTGAGGGAGTGGTGGAACTCGTGGCTGTAACGTCCGGGGACCACCTTTTCCTCACGAAGGACGACTTCGACGAACTGGATTCGGTTGTGTTGCCACGTACGTTTCTGCTCGAGCCGGAAGGCCGGGATACGGCCGCTGCCGTGGCGGCAGCCACTGTCCATGCCAAGGCAACGCAGGGCCCTGATGCGATTCTATGCGTCTTCCCGGCCGATCACATGATTGGCAACCTGCCCGCATTTCTAGACGTTATGGGCCGCGCCATCGAATATGCAAAACTGGGGCGGATTGCCACACTGGGCATCAGCCCAACCAGGCCGGACACGGCGTTCGGCTATATCGAAGCCGATGGTGAGAAAGTCGTCCGTTTCGTTGAAAAACCGGATCTCGACACAGCCAAAGCCTATGTCGAATCCAAACGCTTCTTCTGGAACGCGGGGATATTCTGCTTCAGCGCGCAACGCATGCTCGACGAGATGGCTTTGCATTGCCCCGAAGTGATCCAGGCGGTTTCCGACAGTTATGAGAACGGCCGATTCAGTCAAGGCGAAGGCTTTGCCAAAATCGAACTCGCGCCCGAGCATTTTGGCTCCGCTCCGCGTATCTCTCTCGATCATGCGGTTATGGAGAAGGCAAACAATCTTGCCGTGGTTCCTTGCGACATGGATTGGAACGACATCGGATCTTGGAACGCAATGGCCGATTTGATCACTCCTGACGAAAGCGGCAACAGGCTACGCGGCGATGTTCATATGGTGGACACCACCGGCAGCTATATAAGTTCCGACAAACGCGTCATCGGCACGGTCGGGGTCAGCGATCTGGTGATCGTCGATTCTCCCGACGCATTGCTTGTCGCCTCCCGCGATCGCGTTCAGGACGTCAAGAAGTTGTTCGAGGGCCTCAAGGCTTCCGGGCATGAGGCACATTTGGTCCACAGCACCGTACATAGGCCGTGGGGCACCTATACGGTTCTGGAGGAAGGCGAGCGCTTCAAAATCAAACGCATCGAGGTGAAACCCGGCAGACGTTTGAGCCTGCAGATGCACTACCATCGTTCCGAGCACTGGGTCGTGGTCAGCGGCTCCGCGAAAATAGTCAATGGCGACCAGGAGCTGTTCCTGGCGACCAACGAGTCAACCTACATCCCCTGCGGTCATAAACACAGGCTGGAAAACCCTGGCCGGATTGACCTGGTGATCATTGAAGTGCAAAGCGGCGATTATCTCGGCGAGGACGATATCGTGCGTTTTGACGACGTATACGGCCGCGCCTGACAATCCATTGGCTCACGGTGCTGGGGGCGGCAAAGCCTTAGGGGCTGGGCGGACACAAATCGGATACATCGAGAACATTGATGAAAAAAAAAGCACTGATAACCGGCATCACCGGGCAGGACGGCGCCTATCTGGCGGCATTCCTGCTGGAAAAGGGTTATTCCGTTCACGGCGTAAGGCGCCGCACATCCCTTTTTAATACGGATCGCATCGATCATTTGTATCATGATCCACATGAAAAGGGTGTAGATCTGACGTTGCATCATGGCGATCTGACTGACTCATCAAGTCTGATGCGGATCATTCAGCTCGTTCAGCCGGATGAGATTTACAATCTGGCGGCACAGAGTCACGTAGCCGTTTCATTTGAGGAACCTGAATACACCGCCAACTCCGACGCTCTAGGGGCGTTGAGAATTTTGGAAGCCATCCGAATTCTCGGCTTGGAGAAGAAGGTCCGTTTCTATCAGGCGTCTACGTCTGAGCTGTACGGGCTCGTGCAAGAGACGCCGCAAAAGGAAACCACGCCATTCTACCCACGGTCTCCTTATGCCGTGGCCAAATTGTATGCATACTGGATTACGATCAATTATCGCGAAGCATACGGCATCTATGCGTGTAACGGCATTCTGTTCAATCACGAGTCCCCAATGCGAGGTGAGACGTTTGTGACGCGTAAGATTACGCGAGCGCTGGCACGCATCAAGCTAGGCATGCAAGAGAAGCTTTACCTGGGTAATCTAGATTCACTGCGCGACTGGGGGCATGCCAAAGACTATGTTGAGATGCAATGGCTTATGTTGCAACAGGAGGCGCCTGAGGATTACGTTATCGCAACTGGCGAGCAGCATTCCGTGCGCGAATTTGTGACTCTGGCGGCTGCGGAACTGGATATTGACGTAAGATGGGAGGGAAAAGGCGTCGGCGAGAAAGGGTACGATAACAAAAGCGGTCAATGTATAGTGGCTGTCGATGCGGCTTACTTTCGGCCGACAGAAGTCGAAACGCTTCTTGGCGACGCCAGTAAAGCTCGAAAGAACCTTGGCTGGGAACCTAGGATTAAATTCACCGAGCTGGTCCAAGAAATGATTCGCGAGGACTTTAAGGGTGCCGAGCAGGAAAAGCTGCTTACAACGCATGGCTATCAACGCTTCACTCGCGCAGAATAACCATGGCACGAATTCCAGTATATGAGCCATACCTTAGCGGAAACGTATCGGCGTATGTCAACGAGTGCTTGACTACGGGTTGGATTTCCTCACGTGGAGCCTTCATATCCCGATTTGAAAAGGCTTTTGCGGAGTATGTAGGCGCGAAAGAGGCGACAAGCGTGGCAAACGGTACCGTAGCCATCCACCTTGTGTTGGATGCATTGGGCATCGGTGCCGGCGACGAGGTCATCGTTCCAAGCTTCACCTACATAGCGTCGGTCAACACCATTTTGCAGACCGGCGCGACGCCAGTCTACGTCGATTCGTTGGAAGACACGCTGCAGGTGGATCCGCAGGCAATACGTGACGCTATAACCCCGAGAACCCGCGCGGTCATGGCGGTGCATTTGTATGGCCATCCCTGTGATATGGATGCGATCTCGGCCCTTTGCCGCGATCATGCTCTTTTGCTCATCGAGGACTGCGCGGAAGGCTTCGGGACCCGGTGGAAAGGCCGGCATGTCGGCACGTTTGGTGATGTTGCCACCTTCAGTTTCTTCGGGAACAAGACAATCACAACTGGCGAAGGCGGAATGGTTCTGGCGCGATCGGCTGAGGTGATGGACAAGTGTCGGCGCCTGAAAAGCCAAGGTGTCTCGCCGACCCGCGAATACTGGCACGACATGCTCGCCTACAATTATCGGATGACCAATATCCAGGCGGCGATCGGGCTTGCCCAGATCGAGATGGCTGAAGAGATCATCCACCGCAAGCAGCAGATCGCAGAGATATACCGGACCCGACTGTCCGGGCTTCCCTTGAGGACCCATGATCCCGTGGGCGACGTTAATCATTCGCACTGGATGTGTTCGATTGTCGTTGACCACGTTGAGGATCGAGATCGGTTGCGTGCGCGTCTTGCCGACGACGAAATCGAGACACGCCCGTTTTTCCCCTTAGCCAGCCACATGCCGCACTGTTATTCTGACCGGGCCTTTCCGAATGGCGATAGCGTAAGCAAGCGTGGCATCAATCTGCCGAGCTACCCCGGACTGACCGAGGAACAGTTGAACCGCATATGTTCTTCGATCATCGGTTATTTCGAGGATCGACCGCGGTGACTTTGCGTTAAGGAAATGGCCTGTGAACGAGTATCTTAGGGGCATTTGGGCCGCGCGATATTTTTGGATGCATCTCGCGATGTCCGATCTGCGCGGTCGCTGGAGAAGGTCCTTCTTCGGTGTCCTGTGGTCGATTATCCAGCCTCTGGGCCTAACGATCCTTATCTCCATCGTATTCAGTCGCATCTTCGACGCCGCGATCTCGGAATATGCGCCCTACATTCTCTCCGGGGTCATCATCTGGGAGTACATCGTCTTCAATGTAAGTGGAGGCGCATTGGCTTTCGTCCAAGCCGACGCGTACATCAAGCAGACACGTCACCCGTTAGCGATATATACGCTTCGAAACGTTATTTCCGGGCTTATGGTGCTTGCCCTGGCCAGCATCAGCCTCATCGGTTGGGTGCTTGTCGTTATGCCGCAGAATTTCGGCTGGTCTTGGCTTGCCGCCCTCACGATATTCCCGATCATCGGTCTGATTGTCTGGCCGTGGGCGACGATAATGGCATATTTTTCTGCCCGTTTTCGCGATCTGCCGCATGCGCTTGGCCTGATATTGCAAGCCCTATGGTTTGTCTCACCAATCTATTTCGAGACTTCGGTGTTCCGCAAAGGCAATCTGCATGTCCTTCTGGACTACAATCCGCTTTATCACCTCCTCCAGATCGTACGCGCTCCACTCCTGCATGGTGAATGGCCCGTCGCTGCCAATTACCTGTGGTGCTTCGGGACTATCGCAGTGCTCATGCTGATCGCAGCACTCGTGGGCAGGTCCGCCGAAAAGAGGGTGATCTTCTACCTATGACAAACCGGATTCACCTCGAGTCGGTAAACCTCCATTATGCATCCGTCGGCTTCAGCGAGCGGTCGTTGAAATCCATGCTGGCGTCGCTGGCGACGTTGAACGGAGGAGGCAAGAAGATCGTCGACATCCACGCATTGAAGGATGTTAGTCTGGACATTGGTCCCGGCGAACGCGTTGGCCTTTTAGGACACAATGGGGCCGGCAAGAGCACGTTCCTCAAGATGGTGGCAGGATTATACCCGACATCTTCCGGGAAGCGCGTGGTCGAGGGGACCGTCCGGTCTTTGTTTGACCTGAGTTTGGGTTTCGAGCCTGATGCCACCGGCCGGGAGAACATCCTGTACCGCGGACTTCTCCTTGGTCTCTCGCCCAAATTCATGCGCTCGATAGAGGACGAGGTTGTCGCCTTTGCCGATATCGGGGAGTTTATCGACTATCCGATCAAAACCTATTCCGCTGGCATGCAGGTGCGCCTCGCCTTCGCGATTTCGACAGCGGTCGGCGGTGACATTCTCCTCCTCGACGAGGTGATCGGTGCCGGTGATGCGAATTTTATGGGAAAAGCGCGCAAACGCATCCTGGATCTTGTCGAGCAGGCGGAGATTCTGCTGTTAGCTTCGCATGATTTCAAAACACTGCAATCCATATGCGCAAGGGGAGTTGTATTTCATCACGGCGAAATCATTTTTGACGGCGACATTCTTGGCGCGATCGCAGAATACAATAGGGCAAATGGGATAGCTGCCTAGCCATGGGTCTCAAGCGCTCTTCTCATTCTAGTCTGATACAAGCCCGTTTGAGAAATGCTAAGGTCAGCTAATATACTGGCGCTATCGAAGTTGCTAGAAAGAGAGTCCTATGCGTTTAGAAAAGAGCGTCCGGGTCGACAATGTGCCGCGTGTAATGTGGATCCTCAATCACACTGCGGCCAGAAAATTCGAGATCCCAATGTTGCGGGAACTCGGCTATGAGGTATTTACTCCAAAGATCTATCCAGACGATGCTAATTTCCGAAGCGCTTCCGTCGATTATTCGGAGGATAAAAACTTAACAATCCCGCCGGATGACCTTGCAGTTCTGAATAAGGCTGATTGGTATAGAGGCGCGCCGCGCAAAGCTTGGGAAATCGCCAACAAATATTTTGACATCATGTTCTGCATCGTCTTCGATCCCAAGGGTTTTGAAATTGCCGCCAGGCGGTTCCAGGGAGCAATGCTCTGGCGTACCTATGGCTTGGCGGGCAACAATACTTATTCGAAGATCATCGAAACAATGCCATTCTACCAAGGTGTTTACACTGCAATCCAGGCCCTTGGAAAACGCTTCTGGTTTACCGAAGGCTATCCTCATCTGCATAAAGTCGAGCCTGATTATCTTGCATCTAAGACCGTGTTTCTGCCACTAGGTATGGGCGGGGCAAGTGATCCGATCTCGGCGGAATGGAACGGCGGTGACCGGCGCATCCTGTTCATCTGCCCCGACATTGGTTTTAACCAAGCCTATGTAGAGATATTCCAGAAATTTAAGAAAGACTTCCGTGGGTTTCCCTATGCAATCGGCGGCGCGCAATCGGTCAAGACGACAGACCCAAGCGTGCTGGGTTATCTGCCGATCGAGGAACATCGCAGAAATATGCGCGAGATGCGCGTGATGTTCTATCACAGCCAAGAACCTAACCATATTCACTTCCACCCGTTCGAGGCGATTAAAGCTGGGATGCCGCTTGTATTCATGGGTGGCGGCATTCTCGATATGTTCGGTGGTAAGAAATTGCCCGGCCGTTGCGCAACTATCGAGGAGGCGAGAAAAAAAATTGACCGCATCCTCAAGGATGACTGGAAACTGATTAATAAGATACGTGAGAGCCAAGCGGTCCTGCTCGATCCGATGAAGGCAGAGAACTGTACCGGGTTCTGGCGTCAAGGCATGGAGAAGGTATTCACCAAGCTTGCAGAATCGCGAGCTGATGCGGAGGAATTGGAACCGCTGCCCAAGCGCATTGCTGTGCTGACCGACAAGAATTCCATAGCCAAGGCTCGCGCTTTGGCCTTGGCGCTGGAGGAAGGGGCCAAACTCGCCAATGAGGATGTGGAAATAGTTCTCACCATCGAACGCAGCAAGCGGGCTTATTCGAGTAAACCGATTGAAAAGGAAGAGTTCGACGTGCCCGTAAGGGAATTCTCATGGCGTGCGCTTGACCGGGAAGCTGCCAATCGGGCGCTTGTTTATGCCGGTGCTGCGCGACCTTTGACATTAAATAGTTATCTCATCCCTGATGACGGCATCAATCATTTGCAGGATTGTGATCTCTGGGTGGTTGTCGCGTCAGAAGTCAGCACACCGATCCTGCCAATTCGTCCGATTGTTCTAGCTCCAGACACGATAGCGCCACGTTTCCGCCCAGGCCCGCAAGAAATCGTTAAGATGGGGCAGTTTGGGTTAACGCTTGCACCCGAAGCCGTCATCGTCGACAGCCAGTTTGCAAGTGAGGAGCTGATTCACTGCGAGGGGGTCTCCGCCAGGAATGTCCATGTTTTGCCACCTTTGCCAACAATCGAGGTTGCTCCAGCCTTGGATGTGGGTGAGGAGGCAAAAGCGTTTGTCTGGGTGCTGCACCCACTTTCAATCGCCAACATCGATCGTGCTGCGGAAGCGCTTGCAATTTACTATCATGAGATGAGCGGCAAGCTGAAATGCAATATTCTTCTCTCGGAGGCATACCAGACGAAATTGACCGACGATGATATCAGCAATGTCAAACGCAACCTTACGAAGGCGATGCGCCGATGGAATATTCCGCGCAGGCGTTACTCGATCTCTGAATTGTTGTCCGAAAGGCAGCTCCGGCGGGTCATCAAGGAGTCGGCTTTCCTATGGCGCCCAGGCAAACTCGACAGTGACATTACGACCATAACCATTGCCCGGGCCTTTAGAAAGCGTGTTGTTGCGGCACATTGCCCGGTGTTGAAAGAATATGCTGGAAATCTCGGGTTTAACATTACCTGGACCGATGACGAAGACCCGAACTCTATGGCAGGGAACATTTGCGAACCCGCTCGGGACCATTCTTTGCCGCTTGCACCATTCAAAGGGCGTGAGATGTCGATTGAGGATTGCGCGCGCGATTATTGGAACGTCATTTCAGAATGCCTGTAACCAAATACGGAATATATTTGGCCTATGGGCCACGGATCGAGTTGCGCAATGAAGGCCTTGGCCGTCACCTTGCCGAATTTCTGCGCGCCTCCCTTAGGCGTGATGACGTCGAGTTTGTAATCGCAGCGCCGAGCTGGATGAGGGATCATCTCAGAGATCTGATGGATGGTTTCGGGGTCAGTGAAGGCCAATACGAAATACTCGGTCCGACGCAGAGTTCCCTTTCATGGTCAGCCTTTCAGACAGGAACGAGAGTGAGGAAATGGTTGTCTCGCGTCCGCAAGAAGGATGACGTAAAAAAAGGGGGGCTGCTTCTTCGGATCAAGTTTGCTGGTATTCGCTTGGTGTCCCGAGTGACCCGCTATCTCATGCGAACGCGAAATCCGCTAGTGTTCGTTGCTACTGTCATTCTCGCGCTTAGCTTACTGCCGTTCGCCGCGCTGATCTATCTGCTGCGCAATACTGTTCTGAAGGGGGTTGGCCGTCTCAGGCGCAGTTCTACTTTGCGCAGAATGCTGGGGACCACGCAACCTGCGAAACCCCGCATCTTTGGGCTACTTGGCCGAATGCGGCATCATCTCTATCAAACGATGTGTGACGAAGAAGCCCGGCTTGTCGCTGAAATGGCAAACAGGCGGGATGATATTTCGGCCTGGTATTGCCCGACAGCGTTCTGGCCGCAATTCAATCTGATTGAAAAGCCGCGTTTGACGTGCGTTCCCGACGTAGTGTTCACCGGCTTCCCGGTCGGGTTTGCTACGGATGAACCGGCGGCAGATCAATTGTTTAATAATTTCCGGCGCATCGAATCAATTATCGACGCGGGCCATGCCTTTGTCACCTACAGTAAGCACGTGAAGCAGAAGACGCTGGTGGAAAGGTTTCAGGTCAAGGGATCGTCGGTTCACGTTGTGCCGCATGGCGCAAACCGGCTCGATGAGCTGATCACAGTGACTGGTTTTGCAGATAACAGGAAAGCCAGCGATGCATTGAGCGCGCAATATTTCTGGTCAGCAACCTCGAAGGCGACCAACAACTGGAATGGCGTGAGGTTTTCTTCTGGCGATCTTGGTTTTGTGTTTTATGCAAGTCAGTTTCGACCGAACAAGAATGTCGTCACTCTGTTGAAGGCGTATCGCTGGCTCCGACGCGAGAAGCTGTTGCGTTACAAGCTTATTCTTACTGGAGCTTGGCAGGCGGACAGGGAAGTCAACAGGTATTTGACTGAAAACAACCTACACGATGATGTCCTGTGTTTGCGTAATCTCACCGAGCGGGAACTGGCCGCGTGCTATAACCGCGCTGTCCTCGCTGTGAACCCGAGCTTGTCAGAAGGTGGGATGCCGTTCACGTTTACAGAAGCAGTGTCGGTCGGGACCCCAGTTGTCATGGCAGACATCCCTGTCACTAAGGAAATCCTGACCGACAAAGTGGTGCATCAAAAGACAGTATTTAATCCCGAGAGCTGGACGGCGATGGCCGAAAAAATCGAATGGGCGATCCAGCACAAGGATAGCCTCTACAAAATCCAGAGAGCATTCTACGATGAGGTTTTGGTGAACCGTACGTGGGACCATGTTGTCGCCGACTATATTGACATTCTGAACGACATGGCTGGCAAGCCGTTTTCATATACGCCTGAGATTGTCGAACGACTCAATGAAGCTGTTTAAGCCCCTGACACAGTGCCGACGGACCTCGGGCAGATCAAAAGCCGAGCAGAAAGGCATGACGCCGTCACTATGAGCAAAGGTCTTTTCATTCTTGGCTTTGGCGGCCATGCGCGTAGCGTAGGGGATATAGCGCTGTCGTCAGGGTTCGATGATTTGATTTTCATCGATGACCAGGCAAAGGCCGGTGAGGAATTTGCGGGCTTTCCTGCTGTCGCTGTTCTTCCCAGCAATGCCTCCGGCGCCGGTTGGTTCATGTTTCCGGGCTCGGGTGACAATGCGCGGCGACGCGCGCAATGCGGGAGCGCGCTTGTTCCTCTTGCGATGCTCGTCGCACCGACTGCCTCTGTCGGGAGGCAATGTGAGATCGGGCAAGGCTCACTGGTCGCTCATCAGGCCCATATAGGACCGCTTACAAAGGTTGGCCGGGGCGTCATCATCAATAGCGGCGCAGTCGTTGACCACGAATGCGTGATCGGTGATTTTTCTCATATATCCGTCAATGCGACCGTTGCAGGCCGTTGCCGAATAGGCACACAGGTTCTGGTTGGCGCAGGTGCGACCGTGATTGATCGGCTCAGCATATGCGACAATGTCATCATCGGCGCTGGCGCAACGGTCGTCCGAGACATTGAAGTGCCCGGCGTGTATACAGGCACGCCGGCCCGTCGAGCCCACGGCTAGACAGCGCCAGCCGCTTTCCTTTCAGGCTCGAACAGAAAAAACGGTCCGATTCATGAAAATCGGCATTGATGCCCGCAACCTTGTCCACAATCTCACAGGCATCGGCCGCTATGTGCTGGAGATGTGCCGTGGGTTGGCGGAAGCCGGTCACGAAATCTTTCTGTATCTCCCGGAGCGACCGGTCTCGGATATTTCTCGTCTATCGGGCGGAACGTTTCGGATATCTGGTCATGCAGGCAATTTCAGGCGCATGGTTTGGGGTCAAACCATCTTACCCAAACAGGCAGCCCGCGACAAAATCGACATCTTTTGGGGCCCTGCCCACAGATTGCCCTTTAGCTTGGATCCGGATATTCCCCGCGTTGTGACCATTCACGATCTCGTATGGCACCATGCGGCATCGACAATGCGTTTGCAGGGCTGGCTCGGCGATCGCTTCCTCATGCGACCTGCAGTATTTTCATCGGATAAGATCGTCGCAGTCTCGCGCGCTACGGCCGATGCCATTCGAATGCTGTATCCACAGGTCTCCAAGAAACTGCACGTGGTGTACCCTGGAGTGACGCGCCTGGAGGATGGCGGGACCAACAGCGTGCTTGCGGACAAAGGCATCGACCGCGATTACGCCCTTTTTGTCGGCACACTTGAACCCCGCAAGAACTTGCCAAATCTCCTGGAAGCATATGCGCTGCTTCCGGAGCCTGTCAGGAAAAATCTGCTGCTCGTCATAGCGGGGGGTCAGGGGTGGCGTCTCGGCGACCTGCGCGAGCGCATGGTGCGCCTCGAAATCGAATCGGACGTGCGACTTACGGGTTATGTCACGGACAGCGATCTCGCTGTCCTCTATCGCCGAGCGAAGTTTCTTGTCATGCCGTCGCTATACGAAGGCTTTGGATTTCCAATTATCGAAGCAAATGGGGTTGGGGTGCCTGTTGTAACTTCAAATATGTCTTCCATGCCCGAGGTGGCTGGCGAAGCTGCCATTCTTGTTGACCCGACCAACGTCCAGGATATCTCCGCCGCGATGGGCCGGTTGGCACTCGACAATGCGTTGCGCTCGCGGCTGGCTGAGAAAGCGCCCCTGAACGCGCTCCGGTTCGACTGGAGAAAAAGCGCCTTGGACCTGGTCGCAGTGTTCGAATTGGCCATAATCGCAAGAAGGCGCTGACGTGGAAGGTATGCTTCAGATTTTTGAACTGGCCATCGAGCGAAGACGGAAGACCAACATTTGAAAGTGCTGCATTTCTTCAAGACGTACTGGCCCGATACCTTTGGCGGGGTGGAGCGGACGATACATGCCATCGCTCAAAGCACCGCCAGCCGCGGCATTGAAACCGAAGTGCTCTCGTTGAGCCGTGCTCCGAACGAGAACACGCAGCATCTCGACGGGCACATGGCCCGAAAAGCCAGGCTGGATTTCGAACTGGCGTCGACCGGGTTTTCGCTCGAGGTCTTTCGGAAGTTCGGGGCGCTCGCCGGGAAAGCCGACCTCATACACTACCATTTCCCATGGCCATTCATGGACATGGTGCATTTTCAATCCCGTCATGGCAAACCGACCGTCGTCACCTACCATTCCGACATCGTCAAACAGCGGCTTTTGCTGCCTCTTTATCGGCCGCTGATGCTGCGCTTCCTCAGGGATGTGGACGCTATCGTCGCGACATCTCCGGACTATTTGAAATCGAGCCCCGTTCTCAGAGCCTTGGAGGGCAAATCGGCGATCATCCCAATCGGCATCAATGAAACCGATTATCCCACGCCGACCGAAGCCGACAACAGATGGTGCCAAGCGGCGGTGACGGAGCCTTTCGTGCTCTTCGTCGGCGTCTTGCGCTACTACAAGGGGCTGGACGTGCTGATTCAGGCGGCCGACAAAGTCAGGTGCAAGATCGTTATTGCCGGATCAGGGCCTATCGAAGAGCGCCTGAAGCTTCAGGCCAAGACGTTGCGTCGCAACAATGTGATATTCCTCGGCGAGGTGGCCGAGCGGCACAAGATGGCGCTCCTCCACAACTGCCTGGGGTTCGTTTTTCCGTCAAACCAGAGGTCGGAAGCCTACGGGCTTTCTCTCGTCGAGGCTGCGATGTGCGGTAAACCGATGATCTCCTGCGAGATCGGAACGGGAACAAGTTATGTGAACAAAGCCGGCGAGACCGGGTTGGTCGTACCGCCTTCCGATCCAGCACGCCTTGCCGAAGCCATCAACCAGGTCGTCGATTCGCCGGTCGAGGCAGCGAACTGGGGGCGAGCTGCTCGCGATCGCTACGTTCGCCTCTTTACAGCTGACAGGATGGGAAAAACATACGCCGATCTCTATCACCAACTCGATAACCGCCGACGCTGAATACGGTTTCGCACTGTGGCAGCCGGTGAATCCCCGCGATTTGTTGGTTGTTGATGCAGTCAAATCCCCGTCAGGTCACCTGCTCAGGAGACGACGGACCACCTCTCGCGCCGATTTCTGCAGTACCGGCGCACTCCATCCAAACACGGAGGCAAACTTCGCGCTCGACAGCCGGGAATTGACGGGGCGGCGCGCCTTGGTCGGATAGTCCGTCGCAGCAATATCGCGCACCCGCGCGGAGGGGCCACCGAGCCCACCGCTTATGTCCAGGATATGGCGGGCGAAGCCGCTCCAGTTGGTCTCGCCCGTGCCGGCCAGATGATAGATGCCCCACGCGGCGAAATCCTCGTTGCGGTGCAGCCGTGCTGCCGCATGCAGGATCGCGTCAGCGATATCAAGCGCGGAAGTGGGATTTCCCCATTGGTCGGCCACAACCGGTATCTCGTCGCGGTCGCTGGCCAGCCTCAGCATGGTTTTGGCGAAATTCTTGCCGAACGGGCTGTAGACCCACGCCGTGCGCAAGATCAGGTGGCGCGAATTGGCTGATGCCACCGCCTGTTCGCCGGCAAGCTTGGAGGCGCCGTAGACGCCAATCGGCGCGGTCGCGTCGGTTTCCAGATAGGGACCGTCCTTGGTGCCGTCGAAGACATAGTCGGTCGACAGATGGATGACGGGCACGCCGAGCCGAGCCGCCGCCCGCGCCACCTCGCCGGCGCCGGCGGCGTTCACCGCAAAGGCGAGCTCGGGTTCGTCCTCGGCCTGGTCCACCGCCGTGTAGGCGGCGGCCGACACGACGATATCGGGCTTAGCGGCGGTGATGGCCTCGATCACAGTCCCGCGCCGCGCGAGGTCGAGTTGCGGCCGGCCGATGGCGATGACCTTGACGTCTTCGCGCCCAGCCTCCAGAAGGCTTGCCGCAACCTGGCCCTCGCGTCCGGTGACAACGAGCCTCACACCGCCTCCTTGCGCGCTTCGCCCAGTCTTTCGCCGGCATAGCGCTGTTCGCGGATCGGTCCCCACCACCATTTGTTGTCCAGGTACCAGTCGACCGTCCTTGCCAGGCCGCTGTCGAAATTCTCCCTCGGCGTCCAGCCGAGCTCGCGGCCGATCTTGGACGCGTCGATGGCGTAGCGGCGATCATGGCCGGGACGGTCGGTGACGAAAGAGATCAGGTCGCGATAGCTTTTGCCGGCGGCCCGGGGGCGCCTGGCGTCGAGCAGATCGCAGATCGTCTCGACGACACCCAGATTGGTGCGTTCCGAATTGCCGCCGACATTGTAGCTCTCGCCCGGCTGCCCCTTGGTGGCGATCAGTTCCAGCGCGCGCGCATGGTCCTCGACGAACAGCCAGTCACGCACATTGGCGCCGGCGCCGTAGACCGGCAGCGGCTTCTCGTCGAGCGCGTTGAGGATGACCAGCGGGATCAGCTTTTCGGGAAAATGGTAGGGCCCGTAATTGTTCGAACAATTGGACAGCACCACCGGCAGGCCATAGGTCTCGTGCCAGGCGCGCACCAGATGGTCGGAGGCCGCCTTGGAGGCGGAATAGGGCGAGGACGGCGCGTAAGGCGTCTCTTCCACGAACATGCCGCCATCGAAGGGCAGGTCACCGAACACCTCGTCGGTCGAGACGTGATGGAAGCGGAAACGGCCCTTCCTGTCGTCGGAAAGGCCGCGCCAGTATTCCAGCGCTGCATTGAGGATCCGGTAGGTGCCGACGATGTTGGTCTCGATGAAGGCGCCCGGCCCATCGATCGAGCGGTCGACATGGCTCTCGGCGGCGAGGTTCATGACGATGTCGATATCGCCGCGGCGCAATATGTCGAGCACCGCCCGCTCGTCGCAGATGTCGGCCTGGGCGAAGCTGTAATTTCGTGCATTTTCGATCGGCCGCAGCGAGGCCAGATTGCCGGCATAGGTCAGCTTGTCGAGATTGGTCACCCGGTAGGCCGGGTTGGCGCACAGATGCCGGCACACCGCCGAACCGATGAAGCCGGCCCCGCCCGTCACCAGAAAATTCATGCCGCTATCCCCGCGCATCTGGCAATGTTCATCAGGCAAACACCTCGGCGGCGGCGAGCAGCGGCGCCTTGAGGTCCTTGTCAGAAAGCTGAAACCCGCCGGCCGGCGGCGGCCATTCGATGCCGATGGCCGGATCATCGAAACGGATCGAGCGGTCGTGTTCGGGCGAATAGGTGTCGGTCACCTTGTACAGCACCTCGGTATCGGGCACGAGCGTCATGAAGCCGTGGGCGAAGCCCTTGGGCACCAGGATCTGGTTGCCCTTCTCGGCCGAGACCTCGAGGGCAACCCATTTTCCGAATGTCGGCAAGGAGCGGCGGATATCGACCGCGACATCAAGGACACTGCCTCTGACAACGCGCAGCAGCTTGTCCTGGGCGCGTGGCGGCAACTGATAGTGCAGTCCCCTGACGACACCGGCCGCGGCGGAATAGGAGTGATTGTCCTGGACGAAGGCGAGTTCGAGGCCGGCCTCGGCGAAGCGTGCGGCGTTCCAGGTCTCGGTGAAGTAGCCGCGGGCATCGCCGTGCCGCTTCGGAATGATTTCGAGCAGACCTTCGATGCCAAGGGGTCTCACCTCCAGCATCTAGTCCTCCGACAACTCGACCACGCGACGGCGCAGATAAGCGGCATATTCATTTTTTCCCAAGCGGGTTGCCCGCTGCAACACTTCATCGGCCCTCAGCCAGCCCTGTTCGAAGGCGATTTCCTCCGGACAGGCGACCTTGATGCCCTGGCGACGTTCGATTGTACGCACGAACGAAGAAGCATCGTCCAGGCTGTCGTGAGTGCCGGTATCGAGCCAAGCATAGCCGCGCCCCAACCGATGCACCTGCAACTGGCCACGCTCGAGGTAGGCATTGTTGACCGCCGTGATTTCGAGCTCGCCTCGAGCCGAGGGCCGAATCCTTGAGGCGATATCGACAACCTGGTTGTCGTAGAAATAAAGGCCGGTGACGGCCCAGTTGGATTTCGGCTTCTGTGGTTTTTCCTCAATCGTGAGCGCGGTTCCAGTGGTCTTGTCGAAGGACACCACGCCATAGCGCTCCGGATCCTCGACATGGTAGGCGAACACCGAAGCGCCGCTTTCGCGCGATGCCGCGGTGCGGCAAAGCTTGGACAATCCGTCGCCAAAATAGATGTTGTCGCCCAGTATCATCGAAACGCTGTCCGCGCCGATGAAATCGCGGCCGATAATGAACGCTTCCGCAAGCCCGTTGGGCTGCGGCTGCTCGGCGTAGGACAACTCAAGCCCGAATTCCGATCCATCGCCCAACAGCTCGCGGAAAACCGGCAGGTCCCGCGGCGTGGATATGACCAGAATCTCTCGAATCCCCGCAAGCATCAAAACGCTCAGCGGGTAATAGATCATCGGTTTGTCGTATACCGGGAGGATTTGCTTGGAGACCGCCAACGTTAGCGGATAAAGGCGCGTTCCACTGCCCCCAGCAAGGATAATTCCTTTCAAGAAACTCTCCTTGACATGCCTAAGTCCCCTCCCCTGACACAAGCCGCCCGTGCTTAGGTTTCATGCCGTGGCTTGTCAATCTGGTGCCCGACGAAGGGGCCGAGCGAGTGTCCCCGGCCCCCGCCAACCGCCCTTGCCTTGCCGGGCCCGAGGTCCTGGCCGGGACAAGCAGATTGTCTTCATCGTGATGGCCTATCTCGCCCATCTCGCGCCTTTGGTTCAGCCGCTCGGCAAAACCCTTGTGAAAGACGATCGCATTCAAATAGGCAAACGTCATCGCGAGTGCTGCGGTTCGCAAGGGATAGTCGACAAGAGAGTGAACGAGCAAAAACGACACCGACAGAAATGCAGCCTTCTGTAACGGCTCCCGGCGAATCCGGACCGACGAGGCGAAAGGCAATATGGCATACACAATCATTAACAAAACGACCGGTATGCCGCCCTCAAGTGCCAATTCGAGGTCATGAACGACTTCGAGGGTTAGCCAATCGTAAGGAGAAAGCAACTACAAGGCGGAGTGCCTCTTAATCCCGAACACTTAATTGAATGGATTGCCTTTGGCGGCCCCGCCAAGCTCCAGCGCAATCGTGGCCGAGTTCCCGAACAGCCGAAAGAAGGAACTGGCCAAACTGGCAACCGCTATTCGGGTAGCTCTTTGGGCGGAACCGACAGCGGAAGTCTATGGCGATGACGACCTAGAGTTTCGAGAGGGCAAGGTATTGACCGCACGGCATCGACAGCGAGACAAGCGGTTACGCAAAAAGTTAGGGGATTATCCCCTTAACACAAGTACGGTGATTTCGTGCTAAGGGTCATGGAAAACCCGAGCAAGTCACCGAAATTCTCTGTCCGCGATTTCTTCGCCCGGTTTCCGGATGACGAAGCTTGCCTCCAGCACATCATGGACGTGCGCCACGGCATGAAGCACCCTTGCCGGAAGTGCCTCAACCTTTCGACGTTCCACCGTATGAGCGACCGACGCGCCTTCGCTTGCTCGCATTGCGGCGACCATGTTTACCCGACCGCTGGCACTGTGTTCGAAGATACCCGCACGCCGCTGCAATCGTGGTTCTATGCGATCTATCTGTTCGTCACGACACGCCACGGCGTCTCGGGCAAAGCGCTTCAGCGCCAGCTTGGCGTCACCTACAGGACCGCTTGGCGCATGGGCATGAAAATCCGCGAGCTGATCGGATCGACAACGGACTTCGACATGCTGCAAGGCCACGTCGAAATGGACGAACCTATGTCAGCGGCTATAGCCCCGGCAAGCGTGGTCGCGGCGCGGCTGGCAAGACCATCGTCATGGGCATGAAGGAACGCGGCGGCGACATTCGCACGGAAGTTATTCCGAACGTGAAGATGACTACGCTTTGCGGCGTGACCCTGCGCAATGTTGAGAAGGGTTCTGTCGTCTCGACCGACGAACTCATGTCCTATGGCTTACTGGACGGCGGCGGCTACAAGCACGGCACCGTGACGCACTCGCAAAAGGATGGTCGCACTACGATTACCGGACTGGCGAAACTCACTCGACCAATCATGTTGAGAGTTTTTGGAACCTGTTCAAAGCGTCGGTTCGCTCGACGCATATCCATGTCTCTGAAAAGTACATGGACCGCTACCTTGCGGAATTCACTTTCCGCTCGAACCATGGCGTGATGCAGAACGCGATGTTTGATCTGATCGTGGCTCGTGTTCGATGACTTTGGAGGCCGCTTTTAGGAAGGCGGCCTCATTGACTGGACCGATGCCAGCGGCCTCTTGCTGGCGGATGAATTCTTCCAGCCGGTTTTCTTTCACCGCCTTAGACAAAGACAAACCGGTCATGCAGCCGCCTTCCTGAATAGTTCATCCGGCTGCGAATCCTCGATGATGCGACCGGGGGAGAGCAACCCTAGTTTCGAACCTAGAGCTCCCCTATCCCTGACAACCGCGATAAGCCGTGGCGGCTTATCTAGCGCTGCCAAATCATGGAATGCAGTCGAGGCCCGATACACCGAGTTCGCGTGGTTGCTCACCGCTTGAAAAACAGCGGTATGACCATTGACCGCAACGACCGCCGAGACTTCCCATGGGTTCGTTGACGCGCCAATGATTGTCTTACCTTCGTCAACCTTGTCTAGACCGAATACCCTGACCAATCGCTCGTTCAGTTCATTGGCGAGTTGTTCGTCATCCTCATCGAAAATACGTTGGCAGATATGATCCGCCACGCGCCAGGATGACTCTGCCACGTCCAGAATTGCCCGGTGAATATCGTCAATCGGCGCCTCTATGTAGAGCACGCGGTCTCCCACGGTTACGCCCGTGCTTTCGGCAACCTTATTGGCCGTCCGCTTGAACGATTTTGCGGCGTTCAGATCTTCAACTTCCCGATAAGCAAAGCCGGCATCGCTCACGCGCACCCCGTTCGCAATCTGATCAATCCGAACCGTGACAAACGATCCGTCGGGATAGAGCAGTGGGAGATTTACGTAGTACCCACCGTTGATGCGCTTCAGGCGCACGAGATCGCGGACCGTCTCTTCAACGGTCCTTTCTACCTCGGCGGAAACTACGCTACCTACCATCATTGGAACAAATCATACACCCAATCCGGCCTCGGGACAATGCCTATGTTATTGATTCTAAAGCGAGTTCCGACAAATGACCTAAGCTGTTCAAATGATTGAAGCTCTTGATCAATAGCTTCGGCGCAAGGCAGTTTGCCGCGCTTCATCCGTCTTTCGGCTTCGATCCAATTAAGTTCGAAACTGTGTAGATGCGTCTCCGGGACACGCTTACCGTCGCCTGCACACTTGCGGCGATTGTTTGAATGGCCGCCCTTGGTGTCGCGCCAGTCGACGCGGATCAGCTTCGTGTGTCGATGCCCAGCAAGGCCGGCGACCGACAATTCAAACGTAACGTGCCAATCGGGATGTTGTGAGTAGGTGCCGCCAGTAAGGACAAGGCCGGCTTCAACGATGCCGTCAATTTCCAGCGGAGCATAGAATCGAATGTACCCGTCTTCCGGGTCCGGCTTGGACCACTCGATAGGGTTGACTATCGACTTCCAGCTATTGACTAGCGATGGTAGCGGCATCCACTACGGTTAGCCGAAACACACGCGCTACGCGAGTCTTCGAAAATAAGGGGAGAGTGGGCGGGACTCGAACCCGCGTCCTCTCGCTTAGCAGGCAAGCGCTCTATCCATCTGAGACTACCACTGCGTATCCCTTGCAGGATGGTCGTGTTCGCACGCGCCTGCTGTCATCGGTTCGTCCATCGGTTAGTCGCAGATAACAAGCGCTGGATTAGCATCAGAGAAGCTGCTGAGATGCGCCGGGACGTGGCAATCTACTCCGGCCAATCGCGCCAAGATTTACTGAAATCATTGAATCAGGCGCAACATGCTCCGCTGTCGAAAGTTTTCGACATCCATTCTTCGATGTGGCAATGTCATCGTACAATTGGGAGGGTGGAATGAAAATATTGCTCATGGCAATGGTCTTGGCCATTGCGCCTACTTCATTGCAGGCGGCTTGTTTTGGAAGCCATGCTTTCAAGACATGCACCGATGAAAACGGTAATTCTTATAACATTCAGCACTACGGCAATACCACCAACATGACCGGCTACAACGCGAACACCGGGTCGACTTGGTCTCAAAACAGCAACACGTTCGGCAACACCACTATCACAAATGGAACGGCCGCTGACGGGGGCGCCTGGCATATGCAGCAACAGCGGATTGGCAACTCGAGCTTCTATTCTGGCACCGACTCCGATGGGAACGCCTTCAGCGGTTCTTGTGGTGCTTTCGGCTGCAATTAGGCCCGTTGACATTGTTCTCGTTCCGCGGGTGATCCAGGCGACGTAAAAGTGGCTCGGCAACGTTCAGACGTTATGCCATCGCACTTCTCCTTAGCGTGTTGAGCGGTGTGGTGTCGTGAGCGTGTCAAGCCGATCCTGAAGGTGACCATTTAGAACGATCATTTCTTTAAGCGCCTTTACCGGGTCGCCTTTGTGTTGGGCAATGAATTTGTCGGCGATTGCCTGGAGGGCGGCTTCTTGGCGACTATCCAGCGATACCATATGGTCCATGGGACTGCTCCAAAAGTGTTGTATCTCTAGTGAACAAAAAGGGAACAAAATTGTCAAGGCCCGAATTGACTCGGCGAGGAATATCTTCTTATTTTTTTGCATGCCAGAACAGAGCAGACGACCACGCCGCCTTGTGCAGACCTTGTGCCGAGCGCATGAGGCGGGACAACTAATCCGTGTCCGTTGCATTAACTGCAACATCACCCGCCATTATCTGCCGGGAGATCTCGCCAAGCTCGTCGGAGACATCCCATTTTGGGAAATTGACCGGCATATGCGTTGCGAGCGGTGCAAACGTCGCGATCTTGACGTCGATATCTTGCTGCCTAGCGCGTCGGAGGGCATGGAGATACGTATTAGGCGGCTAGTTGAGGTCCGCATGGTACGGCGCGTGATCTGGAAAGATAACTAGGTCCGACCTAGAATAGCGAGCCCTGAGCTGGCGGTGCCTGCTGAGGGAACTTGGCCTGCGTAGCTGGCTTTTCCACAATCACCAATGCATCGTCCCGCGCGGTGCGCTGTAGCCGTTTCGCCTGCGACCAAGGCGCGGTAAGCCAGGTCTCCGTTTGCTCTTGTGTGGTCAAAATGACCGGCATGGCCTTTGCGTGTATTGGTTTGATGATGGCGTTGGGCGCAGTCGTCATGAAACCGTAAAGCTCAAAATCGGCGGGCCCATCCTTGACCTTGCGCACCCCATGCCAACGCGTCCAGAGCCCGGCAAAGAAGAACAGAGGGCGGTCCTCATTGAGCGCGAACCAATAGTTTCGCTGGATTCCCGTCTCGGGATCCTTGTCGCCGGATGTGGGGCTAGGCTCCGCAAAGCTCGTCACGGGGACCACACAGCGGTTCTCGACGCTAACGTACTGCTGCCAATGGCCGTATTGTGGATTGCGTATATTGGTGGTGCCGTAGTCGGCCTTGCCCTTCATTCGCTCAACGGGTGTCGGCATGCCCCATAAAAGATTAGCAAGCTCGCGCTCGCCGTCCGGCGCATTGCGGACGACAGGGCCCGGCCGGTTGGGATAGATGTCAATAGACGGCTCAAGGTTGCCCAAGATGTCTCGTAAAGTCCGAGTCCATTGGCGAATGGCCTCTTGCGACGTGGTGATGTTGTAGAGATTACACATCTCCACAATTTGCCGCGAGAGCGCTCCGCCGCCTAGTCAAAAATTGCACCCAGAGTGGCGCGCAAAGGCATGATGCCCTATCCCCGCCCAAAGTACGCCAGGTACCATTCGACGAACCGGCCGACGCCCTCCGTCACCGACGTGCCGGGGCGATAGCCGATCGCCGCCTGCAGCGCCGAAGTATCGGCAAAAGTGTCAGGCACGTCGCCGGCCTGCAGCGGCAAGAGCTCCACGATGGCCTTGCGGCCAAGCGCGTTTTCAAGCGCCTCGACATAGGCTGTCAGCTTCACCGGGTTGTTGTTGCCGATGTTGAAAATGCGCCAAGGCGCGCTGCTCGTCGCAGGATCCGGATTATCGGAATCCCAGGCGGGGTTAGCCAAGGCGGGGCTGTCGCTGGCGCGGATCACGCCTTCGGCGATGTCCTCGACGTAGGTGAAATCGCGTGTGTGATTGCCGTTGTTGAACAGCTTGATCGGCTCGCCGGCCAGGATGTTCCTGGTGAACAGGAACAGCGCCATGTCGGGACGCCCCCAAGGGCCGTACACTGTGAAGAAACGCAAGCCGGTGGTCGGCAGCCCGAACAGGTGGCTGTAGCTGTGCGCCATCAGCTCGTTGGCGCGCTTGGTTGCGGCGTAGAACTGCAGCGGATGGTCGGCCGGGCGATGCTCGGAAAACGGCATGTCGGTATTGGCGCCGTAGACGCTCGACGTGCTGGCATAGGTCAGGTGGCCGACACGGCTGTTACGGCAGGCCTCCAGCATGTTGGCGTAGGCGATAATGTTGCTCTCGACATAGGCGTGCGGGTTTTCAAGGCTGTAGCGGACGCCGGCCTGGGCGGCGAGATGGATCACCCTGTCGAAGGCGTGATCGGCAAAGCAGTCGTCCACCACGTTTCGCTCTGCGAGATTACCGTGGATGAAATGGTAGCCCGCATTGGTGTTGCGGCTTGCTTCGGCCAAAAGCCGCAGCCGCGCCTGCTTGATCTGCGGATCATAGTAGTCGTTGATGCTGTCTATGCCGACGACCTCGTCGCCGCGTTCGAGCAGCCGCCTGGCGACGTGATAGCCTATGAAGCCGGCAGCGCCGGTGACCAGGACCTTCATCAGAACCGCCCGTCCCCAGAATAGACCTCTGACCTCCGCTCAGGCCGAGCTGCCTACAATCTCAGTTGCGCTTCAGCAGCGACCAGACGGCGGGCACCAGGCTTGCGGCCAGAGCAACCTTGATCAGATCACCGACGATGAACGGCACGACGCCGAACTGCCAGGATTTTTCCGGACCGATGAGCATCGCCAGCCAGGCAAAGCCCATGGCCATCATGACGAACTCAGCAACCAGCATCGCGTTGAAAAGCTTGATCGGATGGCGATCCCAGCCGCGATCGGCGGCCCAGCCGGCGATCGCCGCCATGACCACGAAGCCGGCGAGATAGCCGCCGGTCGAGCCGAGCATGTAGGCAATGCCAATTCCCTTTTCCGGCGTGCTCTGGAAGACCGGGAAGCCCATCGCGCCCTCGGCCATATAGAGCAGCAGGGTGGCGACGCCGAGCCGCAGGCCGAAAGCGGCCCCGATCAGCAGGACGGCGAGCGTCTGCATCGAAATATCGACTGGCCCCAGAACCACCTTGGTCTTGGCCGACAGGGTCAGGAGCAATGTCCCGGCTATCGCCAGGAAGAACTGCGTTGCCAGCCGCGCCGCGCCATCTTGCGGCAGAGCCAGAGAAACAAGCGGGCGCATCGTCGTTGCAGTTGCCATGGTCTTCCCCATCCGAGTGCCGCCATCCGATGATCGCGGTCTTGCGTTTTCCTATATTGGCTTGCGTGCTATGCGGCAATCGGTTTTGCCATTCCCGCAACAGGCATCGACACCGTCATGGCCCTCGAATTCGATACCAGCTTCGATCCCTGCTACGGCGGGGGCGTCAGCGTCGCGCCCGACGTGCAGCGCGTCACGGCCCGAAATCCAAGTCCCTTCACCTTTCACGGCACCAACAGCTACATCGTCGGACGCGATACGCTGGCAGTGATCGATCCGGGGCCGGATGACGAAGCTCACCTTCGCACCTTGCTCGACGTCATCGCCGGCAGGCCGGTCAGCCACATCTTCGTCAGCCACACGCATCGCGACCATTCACCGTTGGCGGCACGGCTGAAGCAGGAGACCGGAGCCCAGGTGATGGCGGAAGGGCCGCACCGGCCGGCAAGGCCATTGCATATTGGCGAGATCAACGCGCTCGATGCCAGCGCCGATACCGCTTTCGTTCCCGATCTCGCGCTGCCGGACGGCGCGCTGGTCGCCAGCGACGGCTGGGCAATCCGCACGGTCCTGACCCCCGGCCATACCGCCAACCACGCGGCATTCGCGCTGGAGGGCACCGGCATCCTGTTTTCGGCCGACCACGTCATGGCGTGGGCGACCTCCATCGTCGCGCCGCCGGACGGGGCGATGGCGGACTACATGGCCTCGCTGGACCGGCTGATCGAACGCGGTGACCGCCTGCTGCTGCCCGGCCACGGCGGGCCGGTGACGGCACCGCGAGGCTTCATGCGCGGATTGAAGACCCATCGCAAAATGCGCGAACGGGCCATATTGGAGCGGATCCGCGCGGGCGACCGCACGATCGCAGACATGGTCAAGGCGATCTACAGGGATACCGACCCGCGGCTGCATGGCGCCGCCGGGTTGTCGGTGCTTGCCCATCTGGAGGATCTGGTGGCGCGCGGCCTGGTCGCGACAGACGCCGCGCCGGCCATAGACGGCATTTTTAGGCCAGCCCCTTAGGCCCGAGCATCTATTCGGCCGGAGCCGCGCCGACCTGGCCGGCGACTTCCTGGTCCAACTCCGCCAGAAAGTCGGTGATGCGCGCAGCGTTGTCGCCGAGGTCGTAGCGGCCGTAGCGGGAAGCCGACCGCATGTCGACGAGAACCGTATCCCCGTCGTCCGTGATGCGAATTGCCACGTCTGCGGGGAGGCCCAACACGAAGCTCCTGGCGACAGCGGTAATCGTCACGTCGCTTTGCCCGGCGAGTTCGGGATAGGGTCCGGTAAGATCCCAATTGCGGCGGTCGAGCACGGTTTCAACGGCAGTGACGACGGTCTCGAACGGCAGGTCGTAGCTGCGCGCGGTGACAAGCGGATAGCTGTCGGTCTGCAACCGCTGCTCGCCGGGCGTCGGCGGCGAGAGCACGTTCATGTCCTTCGTGCGACCGGTGACGTCGAGTGCCGGCGGTTCGTCGAAATCGGTCGAAATATCCCTGAGCGGCGGAAAGATTGTCGCCCAATAGGCGGCGATGCCATAGGGGGTCAGCACCAGCACTGCCAGCAAGACGCCGACCGTGATGTCGCGGCCGCCATAGTCGCCAAAATTCCACACCCTCGAGAAGGCAAATCCGGCGAACAGCAGCGCCAGCGCCGCCAACAGCGCGACGATAGCCAACACCCACAGGAACACCGGCGTTTCAACGAGGTTGAAATAATGGCCGACGAACACGGTCAGCAAAAGCACCGCCGAAAAAGCAGCGGTGCGCCGCGACCATCCGGCAGCCTTCGACGTTTGCCGTTCCGAAATGCTGACCATGTTTCTCTGCGTCATCCCAAGCCGAAGAAGACTTAGCGCATGGCCACCAAAATCGGAATCGATTTTCGAGGAGGATCGTGCGCCAGTTGGAAATGCTATCGTGCCCTGCCGGAAAGGTGCACGTCGCTGCACTGTCCTTTTACGACCGCATCAGGCCGAGACACGCAATATCCCGTCAATCCGTCGGCAAGCGATAGTCGCTGAATTGCTGGCGCAAGGTGATCTTCTGGATCTTGCCGGTGGCGGTGTGCGGAATTTCGCCGACGAAAGCGACGTCGTCGGGCATCCACCATTTGGCCACCTTACCGTCGAGAAAACCAAGGATATCGGTTTTGGTCGGTTCCTTCCCCGGCTTGCGGACAACCACCAGCAAAGGCCGCTCGCCCCATTTCGAATGAGGGACGCCAATGGCGGCTGCCTCGGCGACATCGGGATGGCCGACGGCCAGATTCTCCAGGTCGATGGTCGAAATCCATTCGCCGCCGGACTTGATGACGTCCTTGGCGCGATCGGTGATCTGCATATAGCCGCCAGCGTCGATGTGGGCGACATCCCCGGTATCGAACCAGCCGTCCTCGTCGAACTGCTCCGAGCCGGCGCCGCCGTAGTAGGCGCTGGCCACCGCGGGGCCGCGCACCTTCAGCCGCCCGAATGTCTTGCCGTCCCAAGGCAGCGCGTTGCCGTCGTCGTCCGTCACCTTCATCTCGACGCCGAAGGGCGGGTAACCCTGCTTGCCCTGGACATCGAGCCGGGCGTCACCCTGAAGGCTTTCATAGTCCGGCTTCAGCGTACACAGTGTGCCGAGCGGCGACATTTCGGTCATGCCCCAGGCGTGGACGACCTGGACATCGTAATTGTCCTGGAATTTCTTGGTGATGATGCGTGGGCATGACGAGCCGCCGATGACGACCTTGTTGAGGTAGGGCAGCTTCCTGCCGGTCTCCTCCAGATATTGCAGCAGCATCATCCACACGGTCGGCACGGCGGCACTGAAGGTTACTTTCTCGGTGTCGAGCAATTCATAGATGGAGGCGCCGTCCATCTTGCAGCCCGGCATGACAAGCTTGGCGCCGATCATCGGTGCGCTCTGGCCAAGGCCCCAGGCATTGGCGTGGAACATCGGAACCACCGGCAGGATCGTGTCGCGCGAAGACAGGCCCATCGCGTCGGGCATGGCGGCGATCATGGCGTGCAGGACATTCGAGCGGTGACTGTAGACGACGCCCTTTGGATCGCCAGTGGTTCCAGACGTATAGCACATGCCGGCGGCGGTGCCTTCGTCGAAGCCTTTCCAGGCGAAATCGCCATCGGCCTCGTCGAGCCATTCTTCGTAGGCGACGACGTTGGGCAGCGTGGTCTGCGGCAGATGCGCCCTGTCGGTCAGCACGATCACCTGTTTCAGGGACTTGACCGCGCCGGCGATCTTCTCGAGCAAAGGGAGGAAAGTCAGGTCGACAAAGACCGCCTTATCTTCGGCATGGTTCATGATCCAGACGATCTGCTCGGGAAACAGCCGCGGGTTGAGCGTGTGATAGATCGCGCCGATGCCCATGATGCCATACCAGGCCTCGATGTGGCGCGCCGTGTTCCAGGCCAGCGTCGCAATGCGGTCGCCCAGCCGATAGCCGTCACGCTCCAGGCGCTGGGAGACCTTCAGGGCGCGACGATGGATGCTGGCGTAGGTTGTGCGCACAATCGGACCTTCGATCGAGCGCGATACGATCTCTCGCGCGCCATGCTGCCGCTCTGCGTTGTCGATAAGCTTATGGCAAAGAAGCGGCCATTCCTGCATCAGCCCCAGCATTCGTTCCTCCCTTACGCTCCTCGCTTTTGTTGCCATTGTGAAGCGAACCGGTGGATTGTCCAGCCACCGCCGGGTGGCGAAGCAAATCCGGATGCCGGTCGCGCAGGCAAGCGATCGAATCGCGTCTTTCTTGGAGGTCCGAATGCCTGGCGCTCATGTCATAGGACCGGCGGCCTTGAAATCCATTATATCAGAGAAGTCTAAATTACTCGACCGAGAGGAGAATCCGCCACAATCCGGCCATCGTCGGCATTAAGTTTCGTTAATGGGCAAAGGGGTGCGATTGGCGACTGAAAGAGGTTCGCATGGACACGCAGCTCGACGATAAGGCACTGGAAAGTACGCTTGCCGAAAGCCTGGGCGATCTGGTGCCGGACACAAAGACTGTTTCCGAAGATGAATTTGTTGAAGTTGTCGGCGGTGCGCTCGAAGCGGTCGGCGGCACGCTGCTGTTCAAGATGTGCGTTCAGAGCGAAGGGGAAGGCGAGCACGTCGCCGCGGCGTCCGTGGGCGATGGCGGCAATCGTCAATTCCTGCTGCTCACTCTGCCGACCGGCGGCGGCCACTTGAAAGTCGAGACCGCATCCAGGAGCAGCAATCCCGTGGCCGGTATCGCGGCCGCCTATGCCGGGTTGATGGACGCGTTCAGAACCGCCGCCTGAGCCTCGCCGGACAAGGTCTTCGCTAAAAATGCCGTCGGTAGCGCCTACGGCTGGAGACCGATTGCGGAATTGCCGGCGACAGTCGCCCTTGCGCAAACCACCTCGTCGACACACTTAAAGTTGAGACGAGGAGAAACAGCATGGACAAGATCGCCAACCCGGCACCCGGCTTCCAGCGCAATCCCGATAAGGTCATCACCGTCGAACCGTATAAGGGCACCGTCACCGTGCGTGCAGGCGACACTGTTATCGCCTCCTCGACGAACGCCAAGGTGCTGACGGAAGCGCCCTATCCGGCCGCCTTTTACATCCCGTTCGCAGACATCGATTTCAACAAGCTGAGCGGCACGCAATCCTCCACCCATTGTCCCTACAAGGGCGACGCAAGCTACTGGAGCGTGCTGCCTGCCGGCGAGGCAGGCAAGGATGCGATGTGGGCCTATGAGCAGCCTTTCGACGAAATGGCTGAAATCCGCAACCACGGCGCGTTCTACGCAAGCAAGGTCAGCATCGAAGCCAAGCCAGGCTGAACGGACGAACGAGGAGGCCGGACCTGCCGTCCTGCCGGTCAGTCGGTGGTGCCGTTATTGCCGAAGCCTTCGGCATCGTCGAGCCGCACGAAGGTCAGACCCTTCTGCTTGAGCGCCAGCAGGCCCTGCACGACGCCCTCCCCGGCGGCATGGGTCGGCTGGTTGATATGGGCGATGATGACGTCGCCATCCTTGGCCGCTTCTATGCGCCTTGTGGTTTCCCTGGCGCCGAGCAGCGAACCGCCGTCGCCATTGATCGAGAAGCCGGCGATCTTGAAGCCCAGCTTGCGGATCATGGCGATCGCCGACGGACTATACTCCGCGGTCGCGCCACGAAACCATTTCGGCGCTGGCTCGCCAGTCCCGGCCAAGGCGACGGCGCCCGACTCGACCTCGGCCAGAACCGCTTCCGGACTGCCGGCGCTGCGTATGCCATAGATCTTCTGCGGCGTGTCGACGGCCGGGATGTGACGGCCGCCGTGGTTTTCCAGTTCGAACAGGTCGGGATGCGCCCGCATGATCTCGACGGCGGCGGCGTTCCGCTTCAGCCAGATGCCGGTGACGAAGATGGTCGCAGGTATCCTGTTTTCCACCAGCGCCGAGAGGATGCGGTTGTCGGTCCGTCCGCCGCAGGCATCGAGGGTCAAGGCAATGCGCCCGGCTCCGCCTGTATCCGGCTTGATGTGCAGGATCGGTTCGACCAGCGATGCGGCATGGCCGCTGGACACCACGGCCAAAGACATGGCGACAATGCAGAGATTTTTTTGCAGCAGGCGAATCAAATCCAATTCCAATCGGGCGTTTCACGCAGGCATCCCAAGACCCGCATGAAGGCGAGAATCGGAGCTGGATAGCAGAAAAGCACCAGACGCGACAATCTGACCGTCTTGCGGCAGTTCCTCGTTCCGATCGGCGGCAAGCGCTCAGCCGCGGCCCGCTTTTGCCACCTGAACGGCCGCCTGCGCGGCCGCCAACCTGGCGATCGGCACGCGGTAGGGCGAACAGGACACATAGTCCAGTCCGACCTCCTCGCAGAAGCGGATCGAGGCCGGATCGCCGCCATGCTCACCGCAAATGCCGAGCTTGATCCCTGGCCGCGTCGCCCTGCCCTTCTCGGCGGCCATGCGCACCAGTTCGCCGACGCCATGGATGTCCAGCGACACGAACGGATCCTGTTCGATGATGCCTTTCTGGCGATAGGTCTCCAGGAACGAGGCCGCGTCGTCGCGCGAGATGCCGAATGTCGTCTGGGTCAGGTCGTTGGTGCCGAAAGAGAAGAACTCGGCCGATTCAGCGATGACATGGGCGCGGATCGCCGCGCGGGGGAGCTCGATCATGGTTCCAGTCAGGTAGTCGATCTTGACGCCGCTCTCGTCCATGACGCTCTTGGCCACCGCATCGATGCGCGCCTTGACGTAGTCGAGTTCCTTCACAAGCCCGACCAGCGGCACCATGATCTCGGGTACCACCAGCGCGCCGGCCTTACGGCCGGCCTCGACGGCGGCCTCGAAAATGGCGCGCGCCTGCATCTCGGCGATCTCGGGATAGGACACCGCAAGCCGGCAGCCGCGATGACCGAGCATCGGGTTGAATTCGTGCAGCGCCTCGGTGCGCTGCCTGAGCTTGTCCGGCGCAACATTCATCGCCGCCGCGACTTCGGCTATCTCGGCCTCGGTCTTGGGCAGGAATTCGTGCAACGGCGGATCGAGCAGGCGGATGGTCACCGGCAGGCCGGCCATGATCTCGAACAGCTCCAGGAAATCCGCTCGCTGCATCGGCAGCAGCTTGGCGAGCGCGGCGCGCCGGTCCTTTTCGGTGTCGGCCAGGATCATCTCGCGCATGGCGACAATGCGGGCGCCATCGAAGAACATGTGTTCAGTGCGGCACAAGCCGATGCCTTCGGCACCGAAGGAGCGCGCCATGCGCGCGTCGAGCGGGGTTTCGGCGTTGGTGCGCACCTTCATGCGCCGCACCGCGTCCGCCCATTCCATGATCGCGGCGAAATCGCCGGAAAGCTCAGGCTGGAGCATCGCCACTGCGCCCTTGAGCACCTGCCCGTTGCCGCCGTCGATGGTGATGATGTCGCCCTTGCGGAAGGTCTGCCCCATCGACATCAGCGTAGCTGCCTTATAGTCGACGCGCAGCGAACCGGCGCCCGAAACGCACGGCTTGCCCATGCCGCGCGCCACGACCGCGGCATGGCTGGTCATGCCGCCGCGCGTGGTCAGGATGCCCTCCGCCGCATGCATGCCGTGGATGTCCTCGGGACTGGTCTCGACACGCACCAGGATAGCCTTGCGTCCTTGTGTCTTGAGATCCTCGGCGTCCGCGGAGGAAAAGACAATTTCGCCGGTGGCGGCGCCTGGAGACGCCGGCAGGCCGACGCCGATGACGTCGCGCGCGGCCTTCGGATCGATGGTGGGGTGCAGGAGCTGGTCGAGCGAGGCGGGATCGATGCGGGCGACCGCCTCCTCTTTCGAGATCAGGCCGTCCCTGGCCATCTCGACGGCAATCTTCAGCGCCGCCTTGGCGGTGCGCTTGCCGGACCTCGTCTGCAACATCCACAATTTGCCGCGCTCGATGGTGAATTCGAGGTCCTGCATGTCGCGGTAGTGCTTTTCCAGCCTGTCCGAGATGGTGACGAAGGACTGGAAGGCGTCCGGCATCAGTTTCTGCAATGACGGCTTGTCGGAGCCGGCGGCGATGCGAGCCGCCTCGGTGATGTTCTGCGGCGTGCGGATACCGGCGACGACGTCCTCACCCTGCGCATTCACCAGGAACTCGCCATAGAGCTGCTTCTCGCCGGTTGAGGGATTGCGGGTAAAGGCGACGCCGGTGGCCGAGGTCTCGCCCATATTGCCGAACACCATGGCCTGGACATTGACCGCCGTGCCCCAGCTTTCGGGAATATCGTGCAGGCGCCTGTAAGTGATGGCGCGGTTGTTCATCCAACTCGAGAACACGGCACCGATCGCCCCCCAGAGCTGTTCGTGCGGATCCTGCGGGAACGGCTTTCCGAGCTCCTCTTCGACCTTGGCCTTGTAGAGCGCGATGACGCCTTGCCACTCGATAGCCGTCAGTTCCGTGTCGAGTTCATGGCCGAGGCTGGCCTTCTGATCCTCGAGGATCTCCTCGAACACCTCGTGGTCGAGCCCCATGACGACATCGGAATACATCTGGATGAAGCGCCGGTAGCTGTCATAGGCAAAGCGCGCATCGCCGGAATCGGCGGCCAGCGCCTCGACGGTTTCGTCGTTGAGGCCGAGATTGAGCACGGTGTCCATCATGCCAGGCATCGAGGCGCGGGCGCCGGAGCGCACCGACACAAGCAGCAGTTTCGACGGATCGCCGAAACGGCGGCCGGTGAGCCGGCCGATATGGTCCAGCGCCACGGCGACGTCCGCTTCAAGCCCTGCCGGATAGGCGCGGCCGTTGGCATAGTAGGCGTTGCAGACCTCCGACGTGATGGTGAAGCCCGGCGGCACCGGCAGGCCAAGGCTACACATCTCGGCCAGATTGGCACCCTTGCCGCCCAACAGATTCTTGTCGCCAGCCCGGCCTTCGGCCGCACCATCGCCAAAGGTGAAAACCCACTTGGTCATGCTTTGCTCTCCGGTTGCAGGAGATTGGAAAGATTGACGAAACAGAAAGCCCCGCCATATCCCGACTTTGGACGGATATGATGCTGCAATGCGAAAGGCAAGGCGTCGGCAAAGCCGTTTGGCCGCTACAATCGATTAAGCAAAAGCTGCGGCAAAAGGACTTGCCAGTGCAACGGTCCAAGACTAGAACATACAGGGAACGAAGAGGTGCATCATGAAGCTCACCGGAAAACTCGACTATCTGGAACTGCCGGCAACCGGCGCGACGCTGGACAGTGTGAAAGCCTTCTACAGCGCCGCCTTCGCCTGGTCGTTCACCGACTATGGACCGACTTATTCGGCCTTTAGCGAGGGACTGGACGGCGGTTTCCAGGCCGACAGCGGCGACGCCACCGCCAAGCCGTTGCCGGTGCTCTACTCCCAGGATCTGGAAGAGACGCTGGCAGCCGTCGAGAATGCCGGCGGCACGATCATCAAACCGATCTTTTCGTTTCCGGGCGGCAGGCGGTTCCACTTTGCCGACCCGGCTGGAAACGAGATGGCGGTGTGGGGAGAATAGGCGGCACGACCGGCGCATGAGACGACCGTCGCCAACGGAGTCGTGGATCAGCAGGAAAGTCGCAATCTCCAGGCATTGAGCTTTCCACCGGCACAGCCTATAAGGCCGCGCGCAGTCGACGCATGTCAGCTGCTGGGGCGTCGCCAAGTGGTAAGGCATCGGTTTTTGGTACCGACATTCCCAGGTTCGAATCCTGGCGCCCCAGCCAAGCGCGCAAGGGTCCGTTCCGGACACATAGGTTACGGTTTATACCGGAGACATGTTGTTGGAGCAGAATGAGAATCTATTCCGTCGCCGAGCGGATTGCCTTTGTCGTCACGCTCCTGGCCGTCCTCGTTCTCGCGCTGCTGCCGGCACATCGCCTCAAGCAATTCGGAATCGATATCGGCTTCCATTATGACAAGCTCAATCACGCCAGCGCATTCGCCGTGCTGGCTTTCCTGGGCAGCCTCGGCTGGCCGCGGCACAAGCCGGCGCTGATCGTCTTCCTCGCCTTTGTCGGCGCTGCCATAGAAGTTCTCCAGGGCACCACGGCGATAGGCCGCGATTTCGACGTGCTCGACTGGGTTGCCGATTGCATTGGCATTGCATGCGGTCTGCTGGCCGCGATCTGGGCGACCTGGATCGTGCAACGCGCAAGGTGAGAAGAAGCCGAACCGACTGCCTTACCGCGAAAGACAACGCTCAAAATCAGGCTTCAGCACGGCACGTTGAAGGTGAAGTCAGCTTGCCTCGCGCATGGCTTCGGCTGCCTGCAGATCGACCGAAACGAGCTGGCTGACGCCCTGCTCGGCCATGGTCACCCCGAACAGCCGGTCCATGCGCGCCATGGTGATGGGATTGTGGGTGATGATGACGAAGCGCGTCTCGGTGGTCTTGGCCATCTCGTCCATCAGATTGCAGAAGCGTTCGACATTGTGATCGTCGAGCGGCGCATCGACTTCGTCGAGCACGCAGATCGGCGCCGGGTTGGTGAGGAACACGGCGAAGATCAGCGACATCGCCGTCAGCGCCTGCTCGCCACCGGACAGCAGCGTCATGGTCTGCGGCTTCTTGCCGGGCGGACGGGCAAGGATTTCAAGTCCTGCCTCGAGCGGATCCTCGGATTCGATCAGCTGCAATTCCGCCGTGCCGCCGCCGAAGAGATGCGAGAACAGCCGCTGGAAATGACCGTTGACCACGTCGAAAGCGGCGAGAAGCCGCTCGCGGCCTTCGCGGTTGAGGTTCTGGATCGCTTGCCTGAGCTTGCGGATCGCCTCGATGATGTCCTCGCGCTCCGAGACGATGGTCTCCAGCCGGTCCGAAAGCTCCTTCTGCTCCTCCTCGGCGCGCAAATTGACGGCGCCGAGCCGCTCGCGCTCGATCTTCAGCCTGTCGAGCTGGCGCTCGATCTCGGCCATTTCGGGCATCGGATCGTCGGCCTCCAGCCCGGTATGGCGGATGACCAGATGTGGCGGCGTGTTCAGCGTCTCCTGGATGCGCGCCTCGACCTCCAGCCGGCGCTCGTCGGCCGCGGTCAAGCGCTCCTCGGCGCGGACACGGGTCTCGCGCGCCTCGGCCAGCGACTGGATGGCGCTGGTGGCCGCCTTGTCCAGTTCGGCCTGCCTGTTCTCCGCTTCCTGCAGACGGTCGGCCGCCGCCTTGCGCAAGGTCTCGGCCTCGGTGAGCTGTGACAGCAAGGCGCGCCGCTTGGCATCGATCTCGTCGGGTGCGTCGGCCAATCTCTCGCGTTCGGCCTCGGCCTCTGCCTTGCGTTCGCCCAGCGAGGCGATCTGCGTCGAAGCGTTCTCGGCGCGCTCCAGCCAGTTGCTGCGCTCGGCGCCGATCGCATCGAGCCGGCGCGACCGCGCCTCGGCCTCCCGCCGCAACCCTTCATGGACGGCACGCGCATCGGCGAGCGTGGCGCGGTCGCGGGCGACATTGGCCGAGGATTGCTCGAGCTGTATCTGCAGGTCGCCGAGATCGGGCGCGTCCTGCAGCAGCATTTCCGCCTCGGCAAAGGCGGCCGAAGTTTCTTCATGACTGTCGACAATACGGGCGCGGGCCTCGTCCAGGGCGGCGCGCCGGCTCGCCAACTCGCCGCCGGCCTTTTCGGCTTCGGCCAGCGCGTTGCGGGCGGCGTCCAGCCCGTGCTGGGCGTCGCGTCCGGCCTGACGCGCGGCGCGCTCGGCCTCGCTGGCCTCGCGAAGCGACTGTTCGGCCTGTGCGAGCACCGCCTCGGCCTCGCGCAGCACAAGCGTCGCCTGCACCGCTTCGGCATCGAGCTCGGCCAGCCGGTTCTTTTGCGCCAGGCGTTGCGCGGCCGCGGTCGGCGCGTCGGCGCTGGCGGTCAGCCCGTCCCACCGCCACAGCGCGCCCTCAGGGCTGACCAGCCTCTGGCCGGGCGCGAGCAGCCCTTGCAGGCGGCGGCCGTCGGCGGCTTCGACAATGCCGATCTGCGCCAGCCGGCGGGCAAGCTGCGCCGGGGCACGTACCACGCTGGCCAGGCTCTTGATGCCTTCGGGAAGCGCGGCGTCATCGGCCTGGATCGCGCTCTCGCCCCAATGCACCGGGGCGCTGCGGTCGAGCGGCACGTCAAGGTCCTCGCCGAGGGCGGCGCCCAAGGCCGTCTCATAGCCGCGCTCGACGCTGATCTGTTCCAGCACGGACGGGAAGAGATCGCCGCTGGCTGCGTTCAGGATCTTGGCCAGCGTGCGGGCTTCGGTTTCGATGCGCGCCAGTTCGGCCCTGGCGTCCTGTAATGGCGGGCGGGCGGCATTTTCGGCGGCGCGCGCCTCGGCGACCGCCTGTTCGGCGGCAATCGCGCCGGCCTCGCTCTCTTCGAGCCGCGCCAGCGCGTCCTCGACCAGAAGTCGCTTCTCGGCCGGGTCGGGCAGGCCCGCGACTTTGGAGAGTATTTCCGACAATTCGCGGTCGACATCGGCGAGTTGGCGGGCGAAACGGTCCCGACGCTCGGCGGTCTCGCGCAGCGTCCGCTCGACCTGATTGCGCGAAGCGGCGGCCTCGGCCCGCTCGGCGGTAAGTGCTGCAAGCCTGGCTTCGCTCTGCGAGAGCGTCGCGGCTGCCTGTTCGAAGGCGGCGCGGGTGGTTGCTTCACGCTCGGCCGCGCCGGCATTTTCGGAGTTGAGCGCTGCTTCCTCGGCGCGCAGGCGTTCGAGGATATCCGCATTGTCGCGCACCATGCGCTCCTCGCGGGCGATGTCACCGTCGAGCTGCTGGAGCCGGCGCTCGAGTTCCGCCTGACGGGCGCGGATGCGGCCGGCTTCTTCCTCGATCTGCGATCTGGCGATCGACAGGCGCTGGAAGGCCGCGGCCGCCGCAGCTTCGGCGTCACGCAAATCGGGCAGCCGATGCGCGCCGATACCTTGCTCCCTGGCGGCCGCCATCTGGGCGGCGGCGCGGTCGCCAACCAGGGCGGTGGCGACGGCCAGCGCCGAACGTGCCTCGCCTTCCTGGGCCTTGGCCAGCGTCCAGCGCAGATGGAGCAGCGTCGCCTCGGCCTTGCGGATGTCGGCCGACAGGTTCTTGAAGCGGGAGGCCTGGCGTGCCTGGCGCTTCAGGCTTTCGATCTGGCTTTCCAGCTCGCCAACGACGTCATCCAGGCGCTCGAGGTTCTGCTCGGCGGCCTTGAGCCTGAGTTCGGCCTCGTGGCGGCGCGTATGCAGGCCGGAAATGCCGGCCGCTTCTTCCAGCAGGGCGCGGCGCGCCTGGGGCTTGGCCTGGATCAGCTCGCCGATGCGACCCTGGCCAACCATCGAGGGCGAACGCGCGCCGGTCGACTGGTCGGCGAACAGAAGCTGCACGTCCTTGGCGCGCGCTTCCTTGCCGTTGATACGGTAGAGCGAGCCCGCCTCACGCTCGATGCGGCGCGACACCTGCAATTCGTCGGCGTCGTTGAAGGCTGCCGGCGCCGAGCGATCGCTGTTGTCGAGGAACAACGTGACCTCGGCGGTATTGCGTGCCGGGCGCGTGCCCGAGCCGGAAAAGATCACGTCGTCCATGCCGGACGCGCGCATGTTCTTGTAGGAGCTTTCGCCCATCACCCAGCGCAGCGCCTCGACAAGGTTAGACTTGCCGCAGCCGTTCGGCCCGACAATGCCCGTCAGGCCGCGTTCGATCACGAACTCGCCTGGTTCGACGAAGGATTTGAAACCGAGGAGGCGAAGGCGCGAAAACTTCATTCACGCCGCCCTGAAAGCGACTTTTGCGAAAACGCGCCGCGGGTTTGCGGCGGCGCGCAGCACGGCCAAAGGCCACGCATGCCGAAGCGCTGCCGCTTCGGCATCGCCAGGACGTCAGAGCTGAGGGTCGATGATGGCCGACATTTCCTCAATCGACATCGCCCCTTTGTAGGTCTTTCCGTTGATGAAGAAGGTCGGCGTCGAGTCGACCTTGAATTCGTCGGCGCCGCGTTTCTGGACCGCCCTCACATCGTCCAGAAGTTTCTGGTCCGTCAAGCAGGCTTCGAAGGACTCCTGTGTAAAACCGGCGAGCTTGGAGATTTGCAGCAGCGCATCCTTGGTGTTGGACACGCCCACCCAGTTCGCCTGCTGCTTGAACAGGACATCCACCATCGGGAAGTAGTTGTCCTTGGCGCAGCGCGCCAGCATGAAACCGGCCTCGGCGCTCGGATCGAACGGGAATTCGCGCAGAATATAGCGCGCCTTGCCGGTATCGATGTATTTCTTCTTCAATTCCGGAAAGGTGGTTTCGGCAAAATGCGCGCAATGCGGGCAGGTCATCGAGGCGTATTCGACGATCGTGACCTTGGCGTCGTCCTTGCCGAGTTGCTTGTCGGGCAATGCGCCGGGCTTAAGCAGTTCGGCCATGTCGACGGTGCCTTGAGCCTCCGGCGCCTTGACGGCGGCCGGCGTGGCCGATGTCGCGGGTGCGGCGGGAGCGGCAGGCTTCACATCGGCCGCCTTGGCTTCCTCACCAGAGTCGCTGCATGCCGCAAGCACGGCCACCACCGGAATGGCGGCCAGCGAAGACAGCAGGTTTCTGCGGGACAAGCTTTTGCCGAACGGAGGACGGTTCATACGAATCACCTGACAGGGGTTGGATTTTGCAACGCAAAGGCACGAAAAGGCGAGAGTTGGCGCGAATTAAGGCATCGCCGTCCCCAATCCAATCGTGAAACTTGAAGCTTATAATCACGAAATCGCGAGATTGGCGACGGTGCTATGACTTTCTTTGTCCCAGAATAGTGGCGCCGAGCCGCTCCAGAGAGGCACGCAGGCCATCGTCTTCTATCTTGCCGACGATGTGCGACAGTCTTGATTTTTCCGCCTCATTGAGAGGCCTGACGGGTGGTTTCGGCCGCGCCTTTTCACTTAGAACCGGCTTCTGCACTATCCTGATGCGGCCGATGGCCGTGAAGCCGAGAAATGCATTGACGCGATTGATGATCTCGCCGGCCTCATGCTGCAGATGGAGCGCCGCCATGCCCTCGCAGGCGATCACCAGCACGGCCGGCTCGAACGGGTCGTCTTCGTGCAGCCGCCGAGGCCACTGGATCTTTTCAGGGCGCGAATGGCCGGCCAGGCGCGAACCGGCAATCTCTTCCCACGACTGGACCAGGCTGACCGAAATGCCCGCCCGCTTGCGCAGCACCGGGTCGAGGATCGCGGTGGCGAGATCGCTCACCGGAACGGGATTGCCGAAGGGCCTTTTCCCTGCCATGTGCGTTCTCCAGCCACCACCTCCACTCTTCCCGGCCGAGGCCGATACGAGATCAATGGCACCGCACGAGCAGACCCGCAAGGCCATATCAGAGGACAGCAGCAGCAAAGCTGCGTCTAGTGACAGCAGCAAAGCTGCGTCTAGTGACAGCAGCAGAGCTGCGTCCGGGGACAGCAGCAAAGCTGGCGATACCGCATCCCGCCTGCTCGCATGGTACGACGTGCATCATCGCGAGTTGCCGTGGCGCGTGACCCCGCGCGACAATGCCCGTGGCGTGCGGCCCGATCCTTACCGGATCTGGCTGTCGGAGGTCATGCTGCAGCAGACCACGGTTGAAGCCGTGAAGGCCTATTTTCGCGCCTTTGTCGAGAAATGGCCTGATGTCGCGGCGCTGGCGGCGGCGCCCGTCGAGGACGTGATGAAAGCCTGGGCAGGGCTCGGCTACTATTCCCGTGCCCGCAACCTCAAGGCCTGCGCCGATCTGGTGGCCGGGCGCGACGGCCGGTTTCCGGATACGGAAGCCGGCTTGAAGGAATTGCCGGGCATCGGCGCCTATACTTCGGCGGCGATCGCGGCGATCGCTTTCGACCGGCCGGCTGCCGTCGTCGATGGCAATGTCGAACGTGTCGTGACCCGCCTGTTCTCCATTGCCACGCCGCTCAGCGAAGCCAAGGCCGACATTCGCGCCCGTGTCGAGCGCATGGTTCCCACGACGAGGCCCGGCGATTTCGCCCAGGCGATGATGGACCTCGGCGCCACGATCTGTACCCCGCGCCGACCGCGCTGCATGCTTTGCCCGCTGCGCGAGGGCTGCAGCGCGGTCGTTTCAGGCGATCCTGAACAATATCCCGTGCGCCTGCCCAAGGCCGACAAACCGCTGCGGCGCGGCGCAGCCTTCGTCGCCGTGCGAAGCGACGGTGCCATTCTTCTGCGCAAACGCGCCGACAAAGGGCTGCTCGGCGGCATGACCGAGGTGCCGACGACCGGCTGGACGGCGCGGCTGGACGGCGCGACCACAGCGGCGGCCGCACCCTTTCCCGGCGACTGGCGACAAGCCGGCCGGATCGCGCATGTCTTCACCCATTTTGCGCTCGAGCTCGAAATCTTCCTCGCCCGAAGCACCGGCGAGACGCCCGCCGGGCATTTCTGGTCGCTGCCATCGGACATTTCGGGTGAAGCGCTGCCCACTGTCATGAAAAAGGCAATCGAGGCTGCGATACCCGGCGCGACGAAAAAGCCGTCACCGAACAGTGCAGAGAGGCCCCATGACTGAAATCCGCCACATCGTGTTCGACATCGGCAAAGTGCTGATCCACTACGATCCCAATATCCCGTTCAGCCGGCTTATTCCCGATGCCGAGGAGAGAAAGTGGTTCTTCGACAATGTCTGCACGCATGACTGGAACATCGAGCAGGACCGCGGCCGGACATGGGAAGAGGCGGAAACGCTGCTGATCGCGGACCACCCGGATCACGCGGATAACGTCCGCAATTTTCGCCGCCACTGGCACGACATGGTGCCGCATGCCTATGACGACAGCGTCGCTATCATGGTCGGCCTGATCGACAGCGGCCACGATGTCACCATGCTGACCAACTTCGCTGCCGATACGCTGGCCGAAGCACGCCAACGCTTCGATTTTCTCAATCGTCCGCGCGGTGTCACCATTTCGGGCGAGATCGGCAAGATCAAGCCGGATCGCGACATCTACGACCATCACGTCGCCGCGTTCGAGCTCGAACCGTCCGCGACGCTGTTCATCGACGACAGCCAGAAGAATGTGGACGGCGCGAAGGCGGCCGGCTGGCAAGCAGTGCTGTTCACCGATGCCAAGACACTTCAAGCAGATCTTGAGCGGCTCGGAATCAAGGCGTGATTTGAATCGCTTCGGGCGCTTCGTTGAGACTTTGAATCAACGCCAAGGCGCGGCGGTCGGCGGGGGTCAGCCCCCTGCCCTTTCCATGCCGAGACGCGCGATGCGACGCAGTTCGTCGATCGGGGTCAGGCCGCCGCTGCGTTCATAGTGCCAGAAGGTCCAGCCGTTGCAGGCATCCAGGCCCTGAACTTCGGCGCCGATTTTGTGGATCGATCCGGCACTGTCGCCGATCGCCACCGTGCCATCGGCGCGAACCTTGGCCGCCCAGCGCTTCTTGGCGTCGTAGAGCGTAGCACCGGGCGTCACCAGCCCGGTGTCGATCAGGCTGACGAAGGCGACGCGAGGCTCGGCGCGCTTGCCAGTGAGCACGGTCAGGTCCGCGCCGTCGAGCGGCCGCACCGCGTCGATGCGTTCATTGGCGGCGTCGATATAGGTCTGCTCGCGCTCTATGCCGACAAAATGCCTGCCAAGGCGCTTGGCCACCGCGCCTGTCGTGCCGGAGCCGAAGAAGGGATCGAGCACGACGTCGCCGGGCTTGGTCGAGGCCATCATGATGCGGGCGAGCAGCGCCTCCGGCTTCTGCGTCGGGTGCAGTTTATCACCATTGTCGTTCTTCAGCCGCTCGCCGCCGGTGCAGATCGGGAACAGCCAGTCGGAACGCATCTGTATGTCGTCGTTCGACGCCTTCAACGCTTCGTAGTTGAAGGTATAGCCCTTGCCCTTCTGGTCGCGGGAGGCCCAGATCATCGTCTCATGCGCGTTCTGGAAGCGGCGACCGCGAAAATTCGGCATCGGATTGGTCTTGCGCCAGACGACGTCGTTGAGGATCCAGAAGCCGAGATCCTGCATCTTGGCGCCGACCCGGAAGATGTTGTGATAGGAGCCGATGACCCAGATGGTGCCGTTGGGCTTCAACACCCGGCGCGCGGCCAGCAGCCAGGCGCGCGTGAAGGCATCGTAGGCCTCGAAGCTCTCGAACCGGTCCCAGTCGTCGTCCACCGCATCGACCTTGGATTGGTCGGGCCGGTGCAGGTCGCCGTCGAGCTGCAGATTGTAGGGTGGATCGGCGAAGATGACGTCGATGCATTTTTCGGGCAGCCGGTCGAGCGCCGCGACGCAGTCGCCCTTCAGGATCGTGTCCAGCCATTCGGATTGCTGGGGAGCATGGGAAAGCTCGTCGACAAGACGCACGGCTGACATTTTTACACCCAAGGCACGCGTTACTGTTTACTCCCGGTTATGGTTACCGATCAGCGTAAATATTCGGTGAAGGGCAGCGATCGGACGCCGCCGGTTTGCGCCGACGTGCCCGTTGGTGTATGCCGCGCCGCCTGAAGCCTGCCCGTTCTCATTGCCCGGATCACCATGCCCCAGCCAGACCTTGTCATCTTCGATTGCGACGGCGTGCTCGTCGATTCCGAAATCATCGCCGCGCGCGTCGAGGCCGAGCTCCTGACCTTGTCCGGGTACGAAATCTCGGCCGAGGAGATTGCCGAGACTTATGCGGGGCTGACGTTCAAGGACATTCTGATGCGGGTTGAGGAGAAGTCCAACATCCCGTTCCAGGTATCGCTGATCGATCGCGCCGAGGAGCTGGTCGACCGGAAACTGCGCAGCGACGTTCGTGCCATCGAGGGCGTGCGCGAAGCGGTCGCCTCGGTGACGGCGCAACGTTGCATCTGCTCCAACTCACGCTCGGAGCGGATAGAATTCATGCTGGAGAAGGTGCATCTGCTGCCATTCTTTGCCGGGCGCATCTTCTCCGCGATGGAGACGCCGACCGGAAAAACCAAACCGGCTCCGGACGTGTTCCTGTTCGCCGCCGAAAAGCTCGGCGCCCATCCGGCAAACACTTTCGTCATCGAGGATTCCGTGCACGGCGTCACCGGCGCAAGGTCGGCAGGAATGCGTGTCATCGGGTTCACCGGCGCCGCCCATAGCTATCCCGGCCATGCCGATGCGCTGACGGAGGCGGGCGCCGAGACGGTGATCCGCCGCTGGGCGGATCTGAGCGGCACGCTGGCCGCCCTATCAGAATGGTCGGCGGACGCGTGAGCGTCCGCATCAAGAGCACCGCCGTGAATTTAGTTGGTCGCGGCGGCTTTCTTCCTGTTTTTCTTCGATTTGTCGGTCGCGGCCTTCGGCGCATTTTCATCATAGCCGGCATAGGCCTGATAGTCCTGCGCCGTCGGCGCCGGCACGACGATGTTGGAATCGGTGAAGACGAACTGCGTGGCGACCGAGGGGTCGGTAACCTGGACCTGATATTGGTGGATCTGCGAATAAAGCACCTCGGTGCCATGCATCACCGCGGTGCGGATCGGCATGGTGATGGTGCCGGGCGTGAATTTCGGCCCTGGCACGATCTTGCCGGCGACGGCGATCTTCATCGTCAGCTGTCCGTCGGCGCGGCTGCAATCGCGGGTCACGTCGCTGATCGAGGCCTGATAAATGACCCTCGCCGAATCGTCCGGCGGAGTAGCAGCGGCAGCATCGGCCGCAGCCTGGGCCGCGGCATCCTGCGCGGCGTCGCCGGTCTTCTTGAGCTTGGGCCTGGGCTTCCGGGCTTCGTTGGCGTAGGTGTTGAAGAATGCCGTGCCGTCGCGAAGCATCACCCTCGGGCAATAGGCATTCAACTGGCTGGCCAGAATCTTGGGGTCCTGCGGCGGCGGTGGCGCGGTCGGGTCCTTCTTGCCAAAACCCAGGTTCAGCATACCGTTGTCGCCTGATTGGCAGCCGGCGGCGGCAAGCATAAAGCCGGTGAGCGCAAGACCCGCGAAAAAGCGACCGCTGAATGTATGAAACGCCATGAAACTGCACTTCCCTCTCGCAAAGCTGGTGACGTATATCAACCGCGCGGCAAAAATGCGACTGAGCCAGCGTAGAAATTAACCACCTTGCGTGGGTCGAAAACCCAAGGCAGTAACGGAATTGTGACGATGCAATATGTGAGTACCCGCGGCGAGGCGCCCGCGCTTGGGTTTTGCGATGCCGTCCTGACAGGCCTGGCACGCGACGGCGGGCTCTATGTGCCGCGCCAGTGGCCGCAATTCTCGATGGCCGAGATCCGCGCCATGCGCGGCTTGGCCTATCCCGAGCTGGCCATCCGCGTGCTGTCGCCGTTTCTTGGCGACGAAATCCCGGCTCCCGTGTTCGAGCGTCTGGTGCGGGAGGCCTATGCCACCTTCCGCCACGAGGCTGTCTGCCCGCTGGTCCAGACCGGCCCCAACGCTTTTATCCTCGAACTCTTCCATGGACCTACGCTCGCCTTCAAGGATGTCGCGATGCAGCTGCTCGCCCGGCTGATGGACCATGTGCTCGCCGAACGCAACCAGCATGCCACCATCGTCGGAGCCACATCGGGCGACACCGGCGGAGCAGCGATAGACGCCTTCGCCGGGCGCAGCCGCACCGACATCTTCATTCTCTTCCCGCATGGCCGCGTGTCGCCGGTGCAGCAACGGCAGATGACGACATCGAAGGCTGAGAACGTGCATGCCCTGGCGATCGAAGGCAATTTCGACGATTGCCAGGGCATGCTCAAGGACATGTTCAACGATCACGGCTTTCGCGACCGTGTCTCGCTGTCGGGGGTGAATTCAATCAACTGGGCCCGCATCATGGCCCAGATCGTCTATTATTTCTCCTCGGCCCTGTCGCTCGGCGCGCCCGATCGCCCCGTCTCCTTCACCGTGCCCACAGGGAATTTCGGCGATATCTTTGCCGGTTACGCCGCCAAAAAAATGGGCCTGCCGATCGATCGGCTGGTCATCGCCACCAACGACAACGACATACTGGCACGCACTTTCGCGACCGGCGAATACCGCACCAAGGGCGTGTTCGCGACCACCTCGCCTTCCATGGACATTCAGGTGTCGTCGAATTTCGAGCGCCTGCTGTTCGAGGCGTCGGGCCGCGACCCGGCGACCGTGCGGCGCTACATGGCCGGGCTCAAACAATCCGGCGCCTTCACCATAGAAGCCACGGAAATCGCAGGGATGCGAGCCGAATTCGATGCCGGCCGCGCAGATATGGACGAGGTCGCCGCGACGATCCGCTCGACGCTCGCGGCCAGCAACTACCTGCTTGATCCGCATACCGCGGCAGCCGTGCATGTCGCGGCCGGCAAGGCTTCGAATGCCGTGCCGATGGTGGTGCTGGGCACTGCGCACCCAGCAAAATTCCCGGCTGCCGTCGAGGCCGCCAGCGGCGTGTCACCCGCGCTGCCCGCATGGCTAGGTGGGTTGATGACATCGGAGGAAAAATACACGGTACTTCCATCCGACCTGAAAATGGTGGAAGATTACGTCAGCCGCCGTGCGCGAGCGGCGCGTTAAGGAGTACGAACCATATGGGTGTTGAGGTAAGCCGTCTGTCGAACGGCCTGACAGTCGCCACCGAAACCCTTCCAAGCATCGAATCGGTTGCCCTGGGTGCCTGGGTCAAGTCGGGTGCCCGCAATGAACGTGACGAAGAGCATGGCATGGCCCATCTGCTCGAGCACATGGCGTTCAAGGGCACAAAGCGGCGAACAGCCTTCGAGATCGCCTCGGAAATCGAGGACGTCGGCGGCGAGATCAACGCCGCCACCAGCGTCGAGACCACATCCTACTATGCCAGGGTGCTCTCCGACGACGTGCCGCTGGCCGTCGACATTCTTGCCGACATCCTGCAGGAATCGGAATTCGATCCGCAGGAGCTCGAACGCGAGCAGCACGTGATCCTGCAGGAAATCGGCGCCGCGCACGACACGCCCGATGACATCGTGTTCGACCGGTTCACCGAGACCGCCTTTCGCCACCAGACCATCGGCCGCTCGATTCTGGGCACGCCGGAAACCGTCAAATCCTTTACCTCGAAGCAATTGCACGATTTCATCGAGCGCCAGTACGGCGCCGAGCGCATGGTGATCGTGGCCGCCGGCGACATCAAGCACGACAATTTCGTGCGCGAAGTGGAAAAGCAGCTCGGCGGCTTCCGCACCAAGGCCGACAACACCATCCCGCAATATGCGCAATATGTCGGCGGCGATTTCCGCGAGGACCGCGACCTGATGGACGCGCAGATCGTGCTGGGCTTCGAAGGCCGCGCCTACCATGTGCGCGATTTCTACGCCTCGCAGGTGCTGTCGATGATCCTCGGCGGCGGCATGTCGTCCAGGCTGTTCCAGGAAGTCCGCGAAAAGCGTGGCCTGTGCTATTCGGTCTATGCCTTCCACTGGGGCTTTTCCGATACCGGCATATTCGGCGTCCATGCCGCGACCGGGCAGAGCGACATCGCCGAACTGGTGCCCGTCATCATCGAGGAATTGCAGAAGGCCGGCGAGAACATCCTGCAGGAAGAGCTCGACCGGGCGCGCGCGCAATACCGCGCAGGTCTGATCATGTCGGCGGAAAGCCCGGCCAGCCGCGCCTCGCAGATCGCGCGACAGCTGCTCTTGTTCGGCCGGCCGATCGCCAAGGAGGAACTGATGGAGCGGCTGTCGGCGCTGACGGTCGATCGTTTGACCGACCTGTCGTCACGGCTGTTCTCGACCAAACCGACGCTTACCGCTGTAGGGCCCGTGGGTACGCTGGCGCCATACGAAGCGATCCTCGATTCGCTTCCGGGCACGCCCACCACGGCCCGCAAGCTCGCCGTCTAAGCCCGCACAAGCGCCGTGTTCGCGCTCCCTTTCTTTCGCCGCGACCTGCCGGCACTGAAGGGCGACCGCGTGACGCTGCGCGTGCCGTTCACCAATGACTACCGGGAGTGGTCGGCGGTGCGCGGCGAGAGCCGGGCCTTTCTAGAACCATGGGAGCCGCGCTGGGCGCCGGACGAGCTTGACCGGGCGGCATGGCGGCTGCGCATCAGCCGTTACCGCGAGGACTATGCGCAAGGGACGGCGATCGCCTTCTTCATATTCGAGAAATCGAGCGGCAGGTTGGCTGGCGGAATTACGCTCGGCAACATACGCCACGGGGTCTCGCAAAGCGGGCATGTCGGCTACTGGATCGGCGAGCGCTTCGGCGGCCGTGGCCTGATGACCGACGCCGTCAAGGTCGTGACCCGCTTCGCCTTCGATACGCTGAGGTTGCACCGGATCGAAGCGGCCTGTATTCCCGACAATATCAGGTCGATCCGTGTGCTTGAAAAAGCCGGATTCCGGCGCGAAGGACTTCTGCGATCCTACCTCAGGATCAATGGCATCTGGCAGGACCACTACCTCTACGCCCGGATCGCGGACGATCCGCCAGGCGCTGGAACGAAGGACTGATTTTTGACGAAATTCCTGCGCAACGGGCCGCTGTTCGCCTTTGTCCTCGCGACGATCCTGACGCTGTGCGCGGCGTCCTCGGCCTTTGCCGTCGAACCGATCAAGATCGCTCGCGACGATGTCGCGCTCGATCTGTCCGGCGCCGTGGAAATCTACCGGAACCAGGGCGAAAACTTCCAGGTTTCGACCGCGCCCGGACCCGACGGCATCGTGCGACGCATCGAGGTCGAGGCCAATGACGCCCGTTCCACCGGCGACTGGGCCGTGTTCGCGCTTGCCAACACCACCGACCAGCAGCTCGACCGGCTGATCGTGGCGCCGCATTTCCGACTGGTCAATTCCGGCATCTTCTGGCCGGATCTGGGCTCGACCCGTATCGCCGCCATCACGCCCAGCGAAGGCTTCGCGCTCGATCGCCAGAGCAGCCCCGACGCCGACGTCTTCCGGGTGACGCTGAACCCGGGAACGGTGATCACCTTCATCGCCGAACTCGCCTCGCCCAAGCTGCCGCAGGTCTATCTCTGGGACCCGGAATCCTACAAGGACTCGGTCAATTCCTACACGCTGTTCCGCGGCATCGTCATCGGCATCGCCGGGCTTCTCGCGCTGTTCCTGACCATCCTGTTCGTGGTCAAGGGAACCTCCATGTTCCCTGCGACCGCAGCACTCGCCTGGGCCGTGCTTGCCTATATCTGCGTCGATTTCGGCTTCCTCAACAAGATCATCGAGATATCGCCCGGCAACGAGCAGATGTGGCGGGCGGGAACGGAGGTGGCCCTGGCGGCGACCTTCGTGGTGTTCCTGTTCGCCTATCTCAACCTCAACCGATGGCACGGCCATTTCAGCTATGGGGCGCTGGTCTGGATCCTCGGGCTGCTCTTGATCGCCGGCGTCGCCATCGTCGACCCGGCGGTCGCCGCGGGCATCGCCAGGCTGTCCTTCGCCGCCACCGCGCTGACCGGGCTCGGCCTGATCATCTTCCTCGGCATACGCGGCTATGACCGTGCCATCATGCTGGTGCCCAGTTGGGTGATGGTGCTGTTGTGGCTATGCGGATCGTGGATGGCGATAACCGGCATGCTCGACAACGACATCGCCCAGCCGGCGCTTGGCGGCGGTCTGATCCTCATCATCCTGCTGATCGGCTTCACCGTCATGCAGCATGCCTTCGCCGGAGGCGCGCTGCACCAGGGCCTGTTCTCCGACCTCGAGCGGCAGGCGCTGGCGGTGGCCGGCTCGGGCGACACGGTGTGGGACTGGGACGTGCTGCGCGACCGCGTCGTCACCAAGCCCGACGTCAGCATCCAGCTCGGCCTCGCCCCCAACAGCCTGGGGGGTGCAGCCCGCAACTGGCTGCCGGTGCTGCATGTCGATGACCGCGACACGTTCCGCACCACGCTCGACGTGGTGCTCGAGCACCGTCGCGGCAAGGTGGCGCAGAACTTCCGGTTGCGCGGCGCCGACGGCCACTATCACTGGTTTGCGCTGCGCGCGCGCCCGGTTATCGGATCGGACGGTGAGGTCATCCGCTGTGTCGGCACCATGGTTGACGTCACCGAGCAGAAAAAATCCGAGGAGCGGCTGCTGCACGACGCGGTGCACGACAACCTCACCGGCCTGCCCAATCGCGAATTGTTCATGAACCGGCTCGAGGCGATCATCTCGATCGCACGGACCGAAGAGAAGGTGCGCCCGACCGTCTTCGTCATCGACATCGACCGCTTCAAGCAGGTCAATGACGGGCTCGGCATCTCGGCCGGCGACACCATCCTGCTCACCATCGCGCGACGCCTGCACCGGCTCTTGAAGCCGAAGGACTCGCTGTCACGCTTCGCCGGCGACCAGTTCGCCTTGATGCTGCTTTCCGAGCAGGACCCGGCCCGCATCGCGGCGGTGGCGGACGCCATCAAGCATGCCATCAACGCCCCGATCACCTTTGCCAAGCGCGAGATCGTGCTGACCGCCTCGATCGGGCTGATCACCTGGACCTCGGCGCAGACCTCGGCCGAGGACATGGTCAAGGACGCCGAGCTTGCCATGCATCAGGCCAAGCGCTTCGGCGGCGACAGGATCGAACCGTTCCGCCCGGCCTTCCGCACCGTCGGCACCGATCGGCTGCAGTTCGAATCCGACCTGCGCCGTGCCATCGAACGGCGCGAATTCACGCTTGCCTACCAGCCGATCGTTCGGCTGGAAGATGGCAGCGTCGCCGGTTTCGAGGCATTGCTGCGCTGGGACCATCCGCGCCGCGGCATGATCCCGCCGGCGGATTTCATTCCGGTCGCCGAAAGCTGCGGGCTGATCGTACAGCTTGGGCTGTTCGCCATGCAGCAGGCCGCCGAGGATCTGGCGGCATGGCAAAAGCAGATCGGCGACGCGCCGCTGTCGGTTTCGGTCAACCTTTCCAGCCGCCAGCTCATCCGCCGCGACCTGGTCAGCGACGTCCGCTCCGTGATTGCGCGGGCCAATCTGAAGCCGCGCTGCTTCCGGCTCGAGCTCACGGAATCGCTGGTTATGGACAATCCCGAGCAGACTGCCCATGTGCTGACCAAGCTGAAGCAGCTCGGCATCGGCCTGTCGCTGGACGATTTCGGTACCGGCTATTCTTCGCTCGCCTATCTGACGCGCTTTCCCTTCGACACGATCAAGATCGACAAGAGTTTCGTCGACGACAGCACGCCCAAACGCGCCGTGCTGCTCAAATCCATGGTCAGCATGGCGCATGAGCTCGGCCTGTCGGTGGTCGCCGAAGGCATTTCGGACGAGCGCGACGCGCTGGAGCTGCGCCAGATGGGCTGCGAATATGTGCAGAGCTTCATGTTCGGCGCCCCGATGCCCGGGGATCAGGTGCTGAAGACGCTGAAGGAACAGTATCCGCTGACGCAGGCGTAGTTGGCTTTCACGCCGCTGGAGCTCAGGCGTGGCCGGCCGCTACACTCAAATGCGCGAGGTCGATGCCGATCGAGGCGAGAATCCGGTCGTATTTGCGCTCGATGTCGGTATCGAACAGAAGCTCCGGAGTGGCCGGACAGGTCAGCCAGCCGTTTTCGGCTATCTCGGTTTCCAACTGGCCGGCGCCCCAACCCGAATAGCCCAGCGCCATCAGCGCGTGACGGGGTCCCCGGCCCGACGATATGGCGCGCAATATGTCGACGGTCGCGGTCAGGCAGACATCGTCGGAAACGGTCAGCGAAGACTCCACCCGGTAATCGCCCGTATGCAGCACGAAGCCGCGGCTGCGGTCGACGGGCCCGCCATTGCGAACGACGAAATCACGGGTACGGGCGGGCAACCGGATCGCCTCGTGCTCGTTCATGATGCCAAGTTGCACCAAAAGGTCCGGAAACAGCATCTGCTGCGTCTGGTTGATGATCAGGCCCATCGCGCCCTCATCGCTGTGGGCGCAGATATAGATGACCGAGCGCGCGAAACGGTCGTCCTTCATGCCAGGCATGGCAATGAGGAACTGATCGTCGAGAAAGCCGCTGCCGGCGGCCGTCTTCTTGTGGCGCAACAAGTCCATGATCAGAGGGTAACGCGTTTCCCGGGCGCCGAAAAGATGTACCGCGCCGGTTTTCGACCAAGCCCGTGCCGCCGGCCGATCATTACCTGCGGCAAAGGTCACGCAAATATGATACCGGCAAGACCATGAAATCATTGCACGGCCATGAACGGACGATCAAATCATCACCATGCAAAGCTTGAAAATCCTGTTGCTCGGCGCCGTTATCGGATCGGCAATCACACTCCCAGCCGCGGCCTCTTCGTCCGCCTGGTACAACAGCGAAGGCGGCAAGGTACGGCTGGTGACGAGCGGCAAGCCCGACGATGCCGGCCGCATCCGGGGCGTTCTCGACATAGCGCTCAAGCCTGGCTGGAAGACTTATTGGCGCGACCCGGGCGACGCGGGTGTGCCGCCGCAACTCGATATCTCCGCCAGCACCAACATTTCCGATGCCAGCCTCTCCTTCCCGGCGCCGAAGCGTCATGACGACGGCTACGGCAAATGGGCGGGCTACGACTATCCGGTCTCGCTGCCGGTGACGTTCACGCTGTCGGCCGCGAAGGATCCGTCCGTCATCGACGCCGACATTTTCCTCGGCATTTGCGAGACGATATGCATCCCTGTGCAGACGCGGCTGACCGTCGACCCCGGCTCCGACCCGGACAATGCCGAGGACGCGGAGCTGGTCAAGGCGAGCTTCGCCGCCTTGCCCGCGCCGGCAAGATCCGACTTCGGCATCAACGTGCTGCCGGGCGACCATGAAACGCTGGTTGTGGAGGCGAGCTTTCCCGGCGATCCGGAAGCGGCGGACTTCTTCGTCGCAGGAGACCGCGACTACATGTTCGGTTCGCCGGCCCGTAGCCAGAAGGACGGCAAGCTGGTCTTCACCGTGCCGATCCTCGACCGGCCATCGACGACACCCACGGATGGCGGACTTCACTACACGCTGACGAGTTCGGCAGGCGCGGTCGAAGGGCTCTTGCCTTTCCCTTGATCCAGCCCCCGCGATGGTTGCGGGAAACCGCATAGTTCGCTACCCAAGGCTACGTCCTTCCCCATTCTCCCAAGCGAGGAACTCATGACCATTTCCGCTGGCGACAGACTGCCCGATACGACGTTCAAGACGATGACTGCCGACGGTCCCAAGCCGATCACGACGGCCGAGATTTTTGCGGGAAAGAAGGTCGTGCTGTTTGCTGTGCCGGGCGCCTTCACGCCGACCTGCAGCAACAATCATTTGCCCGGCTACCTGGAGAACCGCGACGCCATCCTGGCGCGCGGTGTCGATACGGTCGCCGTGGTTTCGGTCAACGACGTCCATGTCATGGGCGCCTGGGCACGCTTCACCGGCGGTGAAGGCAAGATCCTGTTCCTCGCCGACGGCAATGGCGACTTCGCCAAGGCGATCGGCCTCGACGCCGACTTCTCCGGCGGAGGCATGGGTCTTCGGTCGAAGCGGTTTTCAATGATCGTCGATGACGGCAAGGTCACGTCGCTCAATGTCGAGACCAAGCCCGGCGTCGATGAATCCGGCGCCGCCAAGATCCTCGAACTGCTCTGACCATGACGTTCGACATCGCCTGGCGTAGCGTGGCGATCGGCGTCGGCGCCACGCTACTGATGGATATCTGGGCCTTTCTTCTCTACAAGATGTTCGGTCAAGCACGGCCGAACTGGGCCCCCGTTGGCCGCTGGGTCTGGCATTTACGGGAAAAAGTCTTTCACGACGATATTGGCGATGCGACGCCCTATGTACACGAATCGGCTTTGGGCTGGGCCTTTCACTATGTTGTCGGCATCGTCTACGGCATCATCCTTGTCGTGGTGGCCGGAGCGGGCTGGCTTGTCGCGCCGATTTTCCTGCCGGCTTTCATCCTCGGCATGGTCACAGTCGGCGCCGGCTGGTTCCTGCTGGCGCCCGGCATGGGCGCGGGCTGGGCAGCGTCGAAGCGGCCCAACCCGATGAAGGTACGGGCGCTGAACCTGGTGTCACACACCGTGTTCGCCCTCGGGCTTTGGGGCACGGCGCTGTTGATCCGCTGAGGATCTGCGGCTGTGCCGGCCTGCCGATCGGCCGCCACCCATGGACAATTCGGCGCGCGTCGTCCCATTCCGGCACCGGAATCTTGGCGTCCACCTGAACCTGGGGATGCGTCACATAGTGCAGGCCCGGCATGACAGAGATCCCAGCCTGGGGATGGTGCCGCCCCGGAATTCAATAGCTTTGGGTCGAACGCCGCGCCTTTGCCACCGCCGGCTGTTTGGACTGCGAGACCGGCTTGGGTGGGGTAGAAACAAGCCTGACCGGGCCCTTCTTGAACGGCGCCATGCCCTCACGAGCGAGTTCGTCGGCGCGTTCGTTCTCGCTATGGCCGGCATGGCCCTTGACCCAGATCCAGGTGACCTTGTGACGCCGATTGGCTTCATCCAGCGCCTGCCAGAGTTCGCCGTTCTTGACGGGCTTCTTGTCGGCGGTCTTCCAGCCGTTCTTCTTCCAGCCATGGATCCACTTTGAAATGCCGTCCATGACATATTTGCTGTCGGTGTGAAGATCGACGGTGCAAGGCTCCTTGAGCGCATTCAGCGCCGAGATGGCGGCAAGCAATTCCATACGGTTGTTGGTCGTCTCGGCCTCGCCACCCGATAGTTCCTTGGTGGCGCCGTTGAAGCGCAGGATCGCGCCCCAGCCGCCCGGGCCAGGATTGCCCGAACAGGCGCCATCGGTGAAGATCTCAACGTGTTTGCTCATGCCAGCCCATATTCCGAAGCAGATTTGATCGTCCGATGAAACCGCATTCTTCTGATGTATTCGGTCGGATCGCGTTTCATTACCAGCCCGCCATCAGGAACGGTCAGCCAGTCATACAGCCGGGTCAGCATGAAACGCAGCGCCGAGCCCCGTGCCAGCATCGGAAGTGCCGCCTTTTCCTGATTGCTCAGAGGCCGCACACCTTGGTAGCCGGCAAGCAGCGCCTTGCCCTTGGTGAGATTGAAGGAAAAATCCTTCTCGAAACACCAGGCGTTCAGGCATGTGGCGACGTCATAGGCGTAGAGGTCGTTGCAAGCGAAATAAAAATCAATCAGGCCGGAGAGCTTCTCGCCGAGAAAGAACACATTGTCCGGGAAAAGATCGGCATGGATGATGCCTTCCGGGAGACCCTTCGGCCAATTCCGCTCGAAGTCGGCGAAGTCGGCGTCGACTTCGGCCGCAAGGCCCGGCTCGACCTCGTCGGCACGGTCGCGGGCTGCCGACCAGAGCTTGCGCCAGCCGTCGATGGCGAGCGCATTGGGGCGGGTCATCGGAAAGTCGGCTCCGGCCAGGTGCAGGGCGGCCAGCGCCTTGCCGACCTCGGCGCAATGGATCGATGTCGGCCGCCGGAGCGAGAGACCCTCGAGGAAAGTGATGATGACGGCCGGCCGGCCCGCCAGCGTGCCGATGACGCTGCCGTCATGCGCGGTTACCGGCAGCGGGCAGGACACGCCCTTTTTGGCGAGATGGCCCATCAACCCGAGGAAAAACGGCAGATCCGCCTTTTCGACCCGTCTTTCATAGAGCGTCAGGATGTAGGAGCCGCTGGAGGTGTGCAGCAAAAAATTCGAGTTCTCGGTGCCCTCCGCGATGCCCTTGTAGGACAGGAGATCGCCGACTGGGTAGTGCTTCAGGAATGCGCCGAGTTCGCCTTCCGCAACGTCGGTGTAGACCGCCATGTGCCTTACGGCGCCCCGTTGACGAAAGCCATGTCGGCCGCCGTCAGTTCGACATCGCGCAGTACCCGCATGACGGGAAAATCCTCCGTTTCGGTGGCCGTGATGGCCAGGTCGATCGTGACATCGAAGCGCTGGCGGAACGCATCGATGATCTCGTCGACGATTATCTCCGGGGCGGATGCCCCCGCCGACAGACCGAGCGTCGAGATGTCGCCGATGTCGTCCCACGGAATCTCGGCGGCGCGCTGCACGAGAAGCGACATCGCAGCCCCCGCACGCTCAGCCACTTCGACAAGACGCCGCGAATTGGAGGAATTGGGCGCGCCGACGATCAGGTAGAGATCGGCGCCCGCGGCGGTATCCTTGACCGCTTCCTGACGGTTCGTGGTGGCATAGCAGATCGATTCCGCCGCCGGCGCCTGCAGGTCGGGAAAGCGGTCCTGCAGCGCGCGGATGATGCCGGCCGTGTCCTCGACCGATAGCGTGGTCTGGGTGACGAAGCCGAGCGCCTTCGGGTCCGCCGGCGCAAGCCTCGCGGCATCGGCTTCGGTCTCGATCAGCGTTACCGCGCCCTCCGGCAATTGTCCCATCGTGCCGATGACCTCGGGGTGTCCGGCATGGCCGATCAGGAGCACGTGGCGGCCGAGCCGCTGGTGGCGCATCGCCTGCTTGTGGACCTTGGAGACCAGCGGACAGGTGGCGTCGAGATAGAACAAATTGCGCGCCTGGGCATCCGCCGGTACCGACTTCGGCACGCCATGCGCGGAAAAGACGACGGGCGACTGCCGATGTTCGGCCGGGATCTCGGAAAGTTCCTCGATGAAGACGGCGCCAAGGCTTTGCAGACCCTCGACGACATAGCGGTTGTGCACGATCTCATGGCGGACATAGACCGGCGCGCCATATTTCTTCAGCGCCAGCACGACGATCTGGATAGCACGGTCGACGCCGGCGCAAAAACCGCGCGGCTGGCAGAGGCGGATCGTCAGAGAAGGCTTTGTCGTGGTCTGAAGCATGAATCCGGGCCGTTTGATCAGAGCCGAAATGAGGTGCCTACCCCCGTCCTGTCAAGGGCGATGGCCCTTCAAGCGGGTCGGTCGCGCTCATTCCTCTTTCGCTGGCCTGCGAAGCCGCAGGATGAGAACGGCGGCAAGTGCCGCGGCAAGCCCATACCAGGTCATAGCATATTGCAGATGGCTGTTCGGCAGGTCGATGATGGTGACACCGCCGATGGGCAAACCGCCCGGATTCGGCGTCTTGTCGGCGTCGATGAAGATTGGCACCAGCTTGGCGCTCGCCGGCAAGCCAGCGCTCGCCGCCATCACGTCACGGTCCTTCCAGTAAAAGATGTTCTTCGCCACGTCGTTGTCGGGAAGCATCATCGACGGCTTTGCCGGCAGCGGATTGCGAGCGAGGCCGGTGACCGTGACCTTGCCCGCGACCTGTCCCTTGGCGCGCTTGGCGGCATCCTTCAGATCGTATGGCACGAAACCGCGATTGATCAGGACGAAGCGGCCATCGTCGAGGGCCAGCGGCGTGTAGACGTTGAAGCCGGCTTCGCCTTCCCATGTCGCGTAGAAATGCCGCTCGCCGGAATGCAGGAACGTGCCGGTCACCGTCACCGGCGTGTAGTCGACGTCCCCAGTCGAGGCGAATTGTTTCTCCACCTCGGCCAGCGGGAGCGGCCGCGAGTGGGTGCGCTGGTCGATGGTCTGGAGAAGACCTTCCTTCCAGTGCAGGCGCTGGACTTGCCAAGTGCCGAGCGCCAGCAGGATCAGGAGCAGGACGACGCCAATGCCGAGCAGCAATACCGATCCTGGCCGCGAACGACCGCCGTCTTTGGCGGACATGTCGGTCATTCGCCGCGATCCAGCCGGCCCTCGGCCGCCTTGTTGCGGTACTGTAGCGTAAGCAGCACCCCCTTGATCAGCCGGAGCGCCGTCAGGCACAGCACCAGCGCCAGCGGGATCCAGACCAGCAGATGCAGCCAGAGCGGCGGGCTCAGCGTCACTTCGACCCAGAGCGCCAGGCCGACGATGATGAAGCCGATGATCAGGATGACGAAAACCGCGGGCCCGTCGCCGGCATCGGCATAGGAATAATCAAGGCCGCAATTGGTGCAGCGTTTGCCTACGGTGAGAAAGCCGGAAAACAGCCGCCCCTCGCCGCAGCGCGGGCAGCGTCCATGCAAGCCCGCCGAAATAGGGTCGATCGGAGGCCAGATCGCCTTGTCGTCGCTCATTGCTTTACCGCTCAATCCTGATGGGTGTTCCGATGGGTGTTCCATCGACCACCACTGCCCAGACTTCGTCCATGCCGGAGTCCGTAACGGCAATGCCGCCGTCGGTCCAGCCGACCAATTGAAGCAGCCGCCGAATCCGTTCGGCTGGCCGTGGATCATGATCATGCCGCCGGCATCGACACTGCGCGCCCTCGCAGCCGGATCTTATTGCACCGAAAAGAAGAAGGCGGCCACGTTGCCGCAGCCGCCCCTTCAAAGTCATCAGACCGGTATCAATGGGCTTCGATTACCGCGCCGACCGATCCCCAGACATAGATCGAGGCGAACAGGAACAGCCAGACCACGTCGACGAAATGCCAGTACCATGCGGCAGCCTCGAAACCGAAATGCTGCTTGGGCGTGAAATCGCCCTTCATGGCCCGGATCAGGCAGACGGCCAAGAAGATGGTGCCGATGATGACATGGAAGCCGTGGAAGCCGGTCGCCATGAAGAAGGTGGCGCCATAGATGGAATCCTTGAAGGCGAACGGAGCATGCATGTACTCGTAGGCCTGCACCATGGTAAACAGCATGCCGAGGCCGACGGTCAGCACCAGCCCGTTGATCAGGCCCTTGCGATCACCGTGGATAAGGGAGTGGTGCGCCCAGGTGACCGTGGTGCCCGACAACAGCAGGATCACGGTGTTGTAGAGCGGCAGATGGAAAGGATCGAGAACCTCCATGCCCTTCGGCGGCCAGACGCCGCCGGTGAACGCGGTGCGGGCATATTGATGGGCTTCGCTCGGAAACAGGCTGGCATCGAAATAGGCCCAGAACCACGCGACGAAGAACATCACCTCGGAGGCGATGAACATGATCATGCCATAGCGCAGATGCAACGACACGACCCGCGTATGATGGCCCTCATGCGCTTCCTTGATCGTGTCCGACCACCAGGCGAACATGGTGTAGAGGACGATCGCGAGGCCGATGAAGAACAGCCACGGATTGGCGATGTTGAAGCCGAAGATCGGGAACGAGCCGCCCTTCAGGTATTCCATGAGGCAAACGCCGCCAAAGGCGGTGACGAGCGCCCCTATCGATCCCAGGAAAGGCCACGGGCTCGGGTCGACGAGATGATAGTCGTGATGTTTTGCGTGCGCGTCTGCCATATCAACCCCCGAGATTTCCTTCGGTATTTGAAATTGTCTTGCTGTTGCCCTGGACCGGCTCCGACGATGCGACCGGCTTGTTCTTCTCGACCGGAAACATCGTGTAGGACAGGGTGATCGTCTTCACGTCCTTCAGTTCCGGCACGTTGACGATATCGGGGTCCACGTAGAACAGGACCGGCATGTCAAGCGTTTCGCCGGGCTTCAGCGTGGTGTCGGTGAAGCAGAAGCATTCGACCTTGTTGAAATAGGGACCCGCCAGTTCAGGCTGGACATTGAAGGTGGCGCGGCCGGTGATGGGGCGATCGAACTTGTTGGTCGCCTGATAGTGCGCCTGCACCGTCTCGCCGATCTTCATGGTCATCGAGCGCTGGACCGGCTGGAAATCCCACGGCACGCCGGCGATATTGGCATCGAAGCGGACGGTGATCTCGCGATCGAGCACGCGGCCGGCATACTGCTTCTCGACGCGTTGCGTCGTGCCGCCATAGCCTGTCGCCTGGCAGAACATCTTGTACAGCGGCACCGCGGCATAGGCCATGCCGATCATGCCGGTGAAGAAGGCAAGGCAGACGGCCGCAACAAGGCGGTTGCTGTTGTGCCCGGCCGGTTTGGCGCTCGTGTCGACACCCATCTCCCGCCTCACATCGTGCCAGAGAGGTTATGACCGAACTTCACGATCGTCGCGATATAGAAGATAACGACCAGCACGGCCAAGGCTACGCCGATGGCGACCGAGCGGTTGCGCCGGGCCTTCCGCTGGCGTTCGGTCAAGGTGACCGTTTCGAGCTTGTCTTCGATCATGCTCATGCTCCACCCACCGCAAGTGCACGTTCGACGACGCTGTCGGCGAGATAGACGGCGAAGATGGCGAAGAGATAGAGCAGCGAATAGCCGAACAACGCCTTGGCTGGCTTCATCGCGCGATCGTCGTCGGACATGCCAAGCACTTTCCACGCATACCAGACAAAGCCGAGCCCGAGCAGCAGGGCAGCCACGCCATAGAACGGCGTGGTGTAGCCAAGCAGCCACGGCAGCACACCGACCGGGGCCAGCACCAGAGCATAGGCGAAGATCTGACGGCGGGTCGACGCCGGGCCGGCGACATTGGGCATCATCGGGATGCCGGCGCGTTCATAATCCTGCGACTTGAACAGCGCCAGCGCCCAGAAATGCGGCGGCGTCCACAGGAAGATGATGAGGAACAGGACGACGCTCTCCAGGCTGACCGTGCCGGTCACCGCGGCCCAGCCGATCACGGGCGGAATGGCGCCGGCAGCACCGCCGATGACGATGTTCTGCGGCGTCCAGCGCTTCAGCCACATTGTGTAGACGACGGCATAGAAGAAGATGGTGAAGGCCAGCAGCGCCGCCGACAGCCAGTTGACCAGCACGCCGAGCGTCATCACCGACAAAACCGAAAGCACCAACCCAAAGCTCAACGCCTCGTGGGGCTGGATGCGGCCGGCCGGCACCGGGCGGGTGGCGGTGCGTGTCATCACCGCGTCGATATCGGCATCGTACCACATATTGAGCGCGCCGGAGGCACCAGCCCCGATGGCAATAGCCAGGATCGCGATCACCGCCAGCAGCGGATTGATGGTCACGGGTGCCGCGACCAGTCCGACAAAGGCGGTGAACACCACCAGCGACATGACGCGCGGCTTCAGGAGGGCGAAGAAATCACCCGCCGTCGCTTCCGACATGCGGAAGCCCGCTTCGTCAATGCTGGTTTCGTCGACAAGGGCCATGCGTACTCAAATCCATATTCCGTTTGGCCGAAACCGCCGGCAGGCCGGCGGTTTCGATTCCGGGCTGCCGCCTTATTTGATCTTCGGCAGCTGCTCCCATTGGTGGAACGGCGGCGGCGACGGCAGCTGCCATTCCAGCGTCGTTGCGCCCTCGCCCCATGGATTGGCGCCAGCGATCCGCTTCTTCTGGAAGGCTTCGAACACGCCATAGAGGAAGATCACCACGCCGACGGCCGAAATGTACGAACCGTAGGACGACACCATGTTCCAGCCCGCAAACGCGTCCGGATAGTCGATGGTGCGGCGCGGCATGCCGGCAAGGCCGAGGAAGTGCTGCGGGAAGAAGACAAGGTTGACGCCGACGAACATGACCCAGAAATGGGTGTTGGCGATGACGGGCGAATACATGTAGCCGGTCATCTTCGGGAACCAGTAGTACCAGCCGGCGAAGATGGCGAACACCGCCCCCAGCGACAGCACGTAATGGAAGTGCGCGATCACGAAATAGGTGTCGTGCAGCGACCGGTCGAGACCGGCATTGGCCAGCTGAACCCCGGTAACACCACCGATCGTGAACAGGAAGATGAAGCCCAGCGCCCACAGCATCGGCGGCTTGAACGATATCGATCCGCCCCACATCGTCGCGATCCAGGAGAAGATCTTCACGCCCGTCGGCACCGCGATGACCATGGTGGCGAAGACGAAGTAGCGCTGCGTGTCGAGCGACAGGCCGGTCGTGTACATGTGGTGCGCCCAGACGATGAAGCCGACCGCGCCGATCGCGACCATGGCGTAGGCCATGCCGAGATAGCCGAACACCGGCTTGCGCGAGAAGGTGGAGACGATATGGCTGATGATGCCGAAGCCCGGCAGGATCAGGATATACACTTCCGGATGGCCGAAGAACCAGAACAGGTGCTGGAACAGCAGCGGATCGCCGCCGCCATCGGGAGCGAAAAAGGTCGTGCCGAAATTGCGGTCGGTAAGCAGCATGGTGATGCCGCCGGCAAGGACCGGAAGCGACAACAGCAGCAGGAATGCGGTGACCAGCACCGACCAAGCAAACAGCGGCATCTTGTGCAGCGTCATGCCTGGCGCGCGCATGTTGAAGATGGTGGTGATGAAGTTGATGGCACCCAGGATCGAGGACGCGCCGGCGATGTGGATCGACAGGATCGCCAGATCCATGGCCGGACCGGGCTGACCGGAGGTCGAAAGCGGCGGATAGAGCGTCCAGCCGCCGCCGACGCCGTAGGCGCCAGGCGCGCTCGGCACGAACATCGAGATAAGCAGCAGGATGAAAGCCGGCGGCAGCAGCCAGAACGAGATGTTGTTCATGCGCGGGAACGCCATGTCCGGGGCGCCGATCATGATGGGCACCATCCAGTTGGCAAAACCGCCGATCAGGGCCGGCATGACCATGAAGAAGATCATGATCAGCGCGTGCGCCGTGGCGAAGGCGTTGTACATGCTCTTGCCGCCGTCGATCGCGGCGTCACCGTTCATGCCGTAGACCATCTGCGCCAGGCCGCTGAAGATCTGGATGCCAGGCTCCTGCAACTCCATGCGGATGGCGACCGACAGCGCGCCGCCGATGATGCCGGCCATGATCGCGAAGATCAGGTAGAGCGTACCGATGTCCTTGTGGTTGGTCGAATAAACCCAGCGCACCCAACCATGATAAGGCTTGTGGTCGTGCCTGTCGTGAGCTGCAGCGTCTGCCATGTTCCGCTCCGTTCCCTAAATCTTGCTAACCCGCGGCATCAGTTGCCGGCGGCCGCTACCTTGTTCTGGCCATCGATCTCGGCCATCAGCGTCTTGTTGGCGCCGGGCAGATCGGTCTTGGCCGCAGCCAGCCAGGTCTTGAACTGCGCGTCGGAGACGACGCGGATGGCGATCGGCATGAAGGCATGGTCCTTGCCGCAGAGCTGCGAGCACTGGCCGTAGTAGAGGCCTTCCTTCTCCGCCTTGAACCAGGTCTCGTTGGTGCGGCCGGGAATGGCATCGATCTTGATGCCGAAGGACGGCATGGCGAAGGAATGGATCACGTCGGTCGCGGTGACGAGCACCCGGGTCATCGTGTGGACGGGCACCACCATCTCGTTGTCGACGGCAAGCAGGCGCGGATAGACCTTGCGATCTTCCTTGCCGGCGGCGGCACGGTCGCCATCCTGGAGGATCGCCGAGTTGAACGAGAGCGTGTTGTCGGTCTGGTATTCGTAATCCCAGTTCCACTGGTTGCCCGTCGCCTTGACGGTGAGCTTAGCTTCTTCCGGCGGCGTGTACTGCGCGGTCAAGAGCTGGAACGACGGGATCGCGAGGCAGAGCAGGACGACGACGGGACCGACAGTCCAGATCACCTCGATCAGCGTGTTGTGGCTGGTCTTGGACGGAACCGGGTTGGCGCTCGCGCGGAATTTCACGATGCAGTAGATCAGAAGGACCAATACTAGGGCGGTGATCGGGATGATGAACCACATCGTGTAGTTTCCGAACCACTCGATCTGGCGCATCATGTCGGTTGCCGGCGCCTGGAAGGTCGTCTCCCACTCGACGGGCTGATCGGCATGGGCGGCCGTGCCGGCGAAAAACGTGGTAACGGCACAAGCGCTTAGAAACTTGGCACTTGCTGGAAGCTTGGCGTTTGCCAGGAAATTTCTCATCGCCCTCTTCGTCTCCCAGTTCCTCGCGGCTGTGTCCACGAGAATAACGAACAATGCCGGGACGGGAATCCCGACTGTCTCAAGCTGGTTCAAACCATACTCTTTTTCCCTCCGCAAGAAAGGAGCGGAGGAAACCGTGCGGCATTTTTGCGCGCAAGCCGGAATGCATCTTTGAAGGCGGCGGCCGCCATGGCGAATCGGCTATGTTCAACGGATCGGCTGCTTCCTGCCGGCCGGCGCGCCTGGCGTCGTAATTCGGGCGAAATTGGCTAGGAAAAGCGCCGCATGGGCATTTTCGTGGCGGCTCGGCCGCTGTCTCGTCCTTTACTTGGCTTTGGCGCGGCTTAAAGTGCCGTGATTCGCAATGGAGCCGTCATGAACTCTTGGCTGTCGGGATTTGGGCTTTCGAGCCCCTTGGCGAAGGTCATCTTTCTCGCCGCCTTGTCCGTCGCCGGCTTGTCGGCCGCCGGCCAGGCCAACGCGGCCCAGCCGAGCGGCACGGTGCGCTCGACCCATGGCGCGTGGTCGATCATCTGCGACACGCCGGCCGGCGCCACGTCCGAACAATGCGTGATGATGCAGAACGTCGTCGCCGAGGACCGCCCCGAGATGGGGCTGTCGGTCGTGGTGCTGCGCACCGCCGACAACAAGGCGGAGATCCTGCGCGTGCTGGCGCCGCTCGGCGTGCTCTTGCCCAACGGGCTCGGCCTCAATGTCGACGGCAAGGATATCGGCCGCGCTTATTTCGTGCGCTGCTTCCAGGACGGCTGCTACGCTGAGGTCATTCTCGAGAAGCCGCTGCTCGATACGCTGAAGACCGGCACGTCGGCCACGTTCATCGTCTTCCAGACGCCAGAAGAAGGCATCGGCATCCCGGTGGACCTCAAGGGTTTTGCTGACGGATTTGCGGCCCTGCCGTAGACTCCCGCGCCTCGACCCGGGAGCTGCCGATCAACGATAGGTTTTCCGGACCTGGGATAGATCCGGGACGCCGCCGCCCTGCATTTGAATGACGATTGGCGATTGTCTGGGCGCGGCTTCGCGCCTACATCCCGGATATAACCATTCATCCACGGACATACGCCATGAACAGCCTTATCGGCCAATTCGATATTTCCGACGATCGCGTCAAGGAGATCGTCGCAGAGACCATCAACGGCGCCGACGATGGCGAGTTGTTCGTCGAATACAGCGAGAGCGAAGCGCTGATGTTCGACAACGGTCGGCTGAAGACGGCCAATTTCAACACCGACCAGGGTTTCGGCCTACGCGCGGTTGCCGGCGAAGCCAGCGGCTATGCCCACTCCAGCGACCTGTCCGAGGCTTCGCTGCGACGCGCGGCTGACGCCGTCTCGACCGTTAAGGGCGGTTATTCCGGAACGCTTGCCGCCGCGCCCGCCCGCACCAACCGCCATCTCTATGGCGATGAGAACCCGATCCCCTCCCCTTCCTTCGAGGCCAAGGCGAAGCTGTTGCAGGAAGTCGACGCATGGCTGCGCGCCGAGGATCCGCGCGTGCGCCAGGTCTCGGCATCGCTGACCTCGTCCTGGCAGCATGTCGAGATCGTGCGCGCCGACGGCCAGGTGGTGCGCGACATCCGGCCGCTGGTCAGGGTGAACGTGTCGGTGGTGGTCGGCGACGGCGACCGCCAGGAAAGCGGCTCCTACGGCATGGGCGGACGCAAGGCGTTCGGCGACTTCCTCGTCGAGGACAGCTGGAAGCACGCCGCCAAGGAGGCGCTGCGCCAGGCGCTGGTCAATCTCGAAGCCGTACCGGCGCCGGCCGGCACGTTCGACATCGTGCTCTCCAGCGGCTGGCCCGGCGTCATGCTGCACGAGGCCGTCGGCCACGGGCTGGAAGGCGACTTCAACCGCAAGAAAACTTCGGCTTTCGCCGGCCTGATGGGCCAGCAGGTGGCGGCAAAGGGCGTCACCGTCGTCGATGACGGCACGATCGCGGAACGACGCGGGTCACTCACCGTCGACGATGAAGGCACGCCTTCGGCGCGCAACGTGCTGATCGAGGACGGCAAGCTGGTCGGTTACATGCAGGATCGCCAGAACGCCCGGCTGATGGGCATGCGGGCCACCGGCAACGGAAGGCGCGAGGGCTACGCGCACCAGCCGATGCCGCGCATGACCAACACCTACATGACATCGGGCGACATGGAGCCGGACGAGATCATCGCCTCGGTCAGGAACGGCATCTATGCCGTCTCCTTCGGCGGCGGCCAGGTCGACATCACCTCCGGAAAATTTGTGTTCGGCTGCACCGAAGCCTACATGATCGAGAACGGCAAGGTGACGCAGCCGATCAAGGGCGCCATGCTGATCGGTAACGGGCCCGACGCCATGCACCGCGTTTCGATGATCGGCAACGACATGAAGCTCGACAACGGCATTGGCATGTGCGGCAAGGCTGGACAGGGCGTGCCGGTCGGCGTCGGCCAGCCGCACCTCAGGATGGACCAGATGACGGTCGGCGGCACAAGGGTTTGAAGCCGCCTCGTGGCCAGTCTGCTAGGTCTTGCTCACAGACCGGCGCGACGTAGCGTACAGGATCAGGAAACCGACAACGCCGCCGATCGCGTACCGGGTCCATGCACTCAGGTAGTCGACGGTCCCATCATGGCCGGAGACATAGAGCGCAGCGCCGACAAACGTCATGACCGCGACGCCTAGCGCATAGGATGGCACCAGCCCCACACGCGTGAATTTTCTCAAGATCCAAGCGAGCACCGCACCGGTGAGCGCCATGATGAGAGCCGAGCCAAAAATCTCGGCAACAAAGCCTGGTGAAATCATCTTCTCCCCCTATCCCAATTTGGATATGCCTTTTTGAGGGGCAGATTCAACCGCAGTGGCGATGATCCACAACTTTAGCGATAAACCTGGCTGGGATTTCGGGGCAGACTGCATGACGCTGCCGGTCTCGCTGAGCAGGGCTAAGCGCCTAGCGTCTTTTCCGCGGCTTCTCCAGCAAGGCAACAGCCTCGACATGGGGCGACCACAGAAACTGATCGATCGGCGTCACGCTTTTCACCGCGTAGCCGCCGTCGATGAGGATGCGCAAATCCCGCGCGAGCGTCACCGGGTTGCAGGAGACCGCGGCAACGAATGGAACATCCGAGCGGGCGATCTGCTTCGACTGATCCTCCGCGCCCGCGCGGGGCGGATCGAAGACAACGCCATCAAAGGCGTTTAACTCCTTGAACGTCAGCGGACGGCGGAACAGGTCTCGGCGCTCGCCGGTCACGCGTTTCAGGCCGGTGGCGAAGCGTGAACCCCGATCGAGCGCCGAAAGTGCGGCCGCATCGCCCTCCACCGCATGCACTTCCGATCTCGCGGCCAACCGCAGGGCGAAGCTGCCGCAGCCGGCGAAGAGATCGGCAATTTTTTTGGCACGTTTCAGATGTCCGCCGACGATATCGGCCATGGTCCGTTCGGCTGCCTCCGTCGCCTGCAGGAAGGCGCCCGGCGGCACCGCGACGGCAACGCTGCCGAACATGACGACAGGCTTCTTCGGCTCGATGATGATCTCGTCATCGATGGACAGTCTGGCAAAGCCCTGCGCAATGACAAAATTGGCGGCGATGCGGCGCTGGTTTTCGCCGAGCTTGCCCGATTCATGCACCGCCACGTCGAGGCCGGAACCCGTCACTGTGACTGCCATGCGAAACGATTTCGGGGTGGCGCAGATCAATTCGGCGAGTGCCCTCAAGCTGTCGAGCGCGTTGACGATCCCAGGCAGCGAGATCGGGCATTCGGAGATGGAAATGATTTCCGGCGACAGATGGCGATTGAAGCCGAGCAGCATGCCTGTTTCGGTGCGCCTGGCGGCGAGCACGACGCGGCGGCGCGTGTGCGGCGCGCAGGCGACCAGACCGCCTATTTCGCAATCGATGCCTCTCAGCGCATGCACGACCTTCTCGCGCTTCCACTGCTGATAGGCTTGCGCCTCCAAATGCTGGAGGGCGCAGCCGCCGCACTCGCCGAAATGGCGGCAGGCGGGTTCGATGCGCAGGGGCGAGGCCTCGATCAGCGCCATCAGCGTGGCGCGATCCCTTTCACGCGCCGCGGTGACGACCTCGCCTGGCAGCGTGAAAGGAATGAACAGATCGCCGCTTTCGGTGTCGGCGATGCCATCCCCCTGGGCGCCAAGCTTTTTGATGGTGAAGCGTGCACTCATCGGTCCTTGACCCCACCAAGCAGGAATTCGCGATTGCCGTCACCGCCCTCGATTGGCGACAGATGCAAGCCGAGCGAGCGCCAGCCGGGCACGGCATCCAGCCAATCCTGCAGCAAGCCGGCGACACGGGCGGCATGATAGGGGTCTTTCAGCAGGCCGCCCTTGCCGATCGCCTCGCGACCCGCCTCGAACTGCGGCTTGACCAGAAACATCGCTGCGGCACCGGGCTTGGCGATGGCAAGCGCAGGCGGCAGGGCCAGTTTCAGTGAAATGAAACTGACGTCGGAGACTATGAAGTCCGGACTGCGGCCGCCAAGATCGGCGGTTGAGAGATCGCGGGCGTTCAGCCCCTCGATGACCGTCACGCGCGCGTCCTTGCCGATATCAGCATGCATCTGTCCGTGACCGACATCGATCGCCGTGACATGGGTCGCGCCGCGTTCGAGCAGGACCTGGGTGAATCCGCCGGTCGAGGCGCCGATGTCGAGCGCCTCACAGCCGGCCGGATCGAGGCCGAAATGGTCGAGCCCGGCGATCAGCTTCAGCGCCGCGCGTGAGACATAGCCTTGGGCCGGGTCATCAACGGCGATGACGCATTCCGGTTGCACGGCCTGACCCGGCTTGCGGCCAATGACGCCATCAACCGTTACCGTACCACGTTCGATCGCGTCACGTGCACGCGAGCGGCTGGAAAACAGCCCACGCGCTACGAGCAGATCGTCGAGCCGCTGGCGCGTGCTGGCTGGCCGGGGAAAATTCATCGGTCTTCCTTGGCGAAAGCCGGCGGCGAAGGCAAGGAGATTGGAGCAGGAGAAGCAAAATCGCCGCAGGGCAGCGACCGCAGAGAGCCGCTCGCGGCCAGTCGCATATCGCATCAGGTCGGCCACGATGATAAGGAAGAAACGCCGTTTTGCTGCCGAAGGCGAAGGAGGACGGATGCTTACGGGAACCTGCCATTGCGGTGCGGCCCACTGGACCTTGAAGGGCGATCCCGGGCCGATCACCGCTTGCAACTGCACGCTGTGCCGACGTTACGGCACGCTCTGGGCCTACGACTTTGTCGATGAACGTATCCGCGTCGTGGGGCCGATAAAAAGCTATAAACGTGCCGGCAAGGCCGAACCCATGCTCGAGATCCTGTTCTGCCCGACATGTGCGTGCGTGCTTGCCTGGCGCGGTTTGCGCCCAGCCGAGTCCGGCCGCACGCGGATCGCCGTCAATGTAAGGCTTGCGCCGCCGGAAGCCGTGGCCGACCTGCCGATCGACCATTTCGACGGTCTCGAGACCTACGACGATCTGCCGCGCGATGGCCGCTGCGTGCGCGACATGTGGTTTTGATTTGGGTGGTTTGATTTGGGCGAGATCAGAAGATGGTGCGGGGAGCCTGCCGTTCGACGGCGGGAGACAGGCCGTCATCCCGATCGCGGGCAACTTCCCTGCGCGGGCGCTCGACTGGCGCGGCGGATGCCGATGCGGCGTCCGGCGGGACAATAAGCTGCGGCAGCTGCTTGTAGGAGAAGCCGCCCCTGATATGCCCCATCCTGCTGGCGACTATATCCGCGGCCGCCTTCTCGAGATTGCGGTCGTAGCGCGTTCCGGCGATGGCCGGCGCTGCGATGGCGGTCAGGATCGCCATACCGCATAGAAGCGTCTTCACTTTTGTTGTCTCCCTGCCTGGCCAGAACCTAGCAGCGTGCCGTTGAAAAACGGGCAAGAGACACGGTAAGCAAAACGCCAAACAGCAATGTCAACAATGCGTTACGACATCGAGCCGGCAAACCGATTCAAAACGCTTGATGTGTCGAGTCAGGCGCGCTGGGCGTGGGCCGCCTGCCCGAGGGCGGTGAAAACCGTATGGACGATGCCGGCGGCATCGAGACCGGCATCGGCATACATCTTTTCCGGCTTGGCGTGGTCGGCAAACATGTCCGGCAGCACAAGCGGGCGCACTTTCAGGCCGCTTTCCAGCAGGCCCTCATGGGCGAGGAACTGCAAAACGTGACTGGCGAAGCCGCCGATGGCGCCCTCCTCCACCGTGACCAGAACCTCGTGCGAGCGGGCCAGCCGCCGGATCAGATCCTCGTCGAGCGGCTTCGCGAAGCGCGCATCGGCGACGGTGGTCGAAAGCCCGGCCGCGCCCAGTTCCTCGGCCGCGACCAAGCAATCCTGCAAGCGCGTGCCGAAGGACAGGAGCGCCACCTTGCTGCCTTCCCTGACGATGCGGCCCTTGCCGATTTCGAGCACCGAGCCGCGATCGGGCATCTCGACGCCGACGCCATTGCCGCGCGGATAGCGGAAGGCGATCGGGCCGTCATCGTAGGTTGCCGCCGTGCGCACCATGTGGCGCAGTTCCGCCTCGTCGGCCGCCGCCATGACGACGAAGCCCGGCAGGGAGGCAAGGAAGGTGGTGTCGAAGGCGCCGCAATGAGTGGCGCCGTCGGCGCCGACGAAGCCGGCGCGATCGATCGGGAAGCGCACCGGCAATTTCTGGATCGCCACGTCGTGCACGACCTGGTCGTAGGCACGTTGCAAGAAGGTCGAATAGATCGCCGCGAACGGCTTGTAGCCTTCGGTAGCGAGGCCGGCCGCGAACGTCACCGCATGCTGCTCGGCGATGCCTACATCGAAGGTCCTGGCCGGGAACACTTCGCCGAACAGGTCAAGCCCGGTGCCGCCCGGCATGGCGGCGGTGACGGCGACGATGCGCTCGTCCTCCTGGGCCTCCCGGATCAGGCTTTCGGCGAACACCTTGGTGTAGGCCGGCGCGTTGGCCGGAGCCTTGGCCTGCGCGCCGGTGATCACGTCGAACTTGTTGACGCCGTGATATTTGTCGGCCGCGGCCTCCGCCGGCGCGTAGCCCTTGCCCTTCTGGGTGACGACATGGATCAGCACCGGGCCCTTCCCATTGTCACGGACATTTTTCAGCACCGGGATCAGATGGTCCAGATTATGACCGTCGATCGGGCCGATATGGTAGAAGCCGAGCTCCTCGAACAGCGTGCCGCCGGTCACGTAGCCGCGCGCGTGCTCGACGGCCCTGGTGATGGCACGGTCGGCGCGCTTGCCGAGATACGAGGTCAGTTTCTTGCCGAAGTCGCGCAGGCCGACATAGGCCTTGCCAGAGGCCAGGCGCGCCAGATAGGCGCTCATGGCGCCGGTCGGCGGGGCGATCGACATGTCGTTGTCGTTGAGAATGACGATCAGGCGGGCATCGAGCGCACCGGCATTGTTCATCGCCTCGTAGGCCATGCCGGCCGACATGGCGCCGTCGCCGATGACGGCGATGACATTGTTGCGGCCGCCAGCAAGATCGCGGGCCGCCGCCATGCCCAGGCCCGCCGATATCGACGTCGAGGAGTGGGCGGCGCCAAACGGATCGTATTCGCTCTCGGTGCGGCGGGTGAAGCCGGAGAGGCCGCCCTCCTGGCGCAAGGTGCGGATGCGATCGCGGCGCCCGGTCAGGATCTTGTGCGGATAGGCCTGGTGGCCAACATCCCAGATCAGCCGGTCATCGGGTGTGTTGAAGACATAGTGCAGCGCCACGGTCAGTTCGACAACGCCAAGCCCGGCGCCGAGATGACCGCCGGTGCGCGACACCGCGTCGATCAGTTCGAGGCGAAGCTCCGATGCCAGTTGCGGCAATTCGCTTTCGGAAAGCGTGCGCAGCTCGGCCGGGATGCGGACCTTGTCGAGAAGCGGCGTATGCGGCGTTGCGTTCACGGGTAGGCCCAGGCTTCTGTTCATGCGCGGGATAGGCCGCCGTCAGGCGAAAGTAAATGCCTGTCAAATGACGCGGAAGGCCGGCTCCCTCATCGATTTTCTCAGCCTTCCGGCAGTGGAATGAACTCTTTCTCGTCGCCGGGAACGATGTCGAAGCGGCCGGTCTTCCATTCTTGCTTGGCCTGCTCGATGCGCGCCTTGGAGGACGAGACGAAATTCCACCAGATGTAGCGCTTCGAGCCCAGCGAGGCGCCGCCGAACAGCATGAAATGGGCACCGGCCTGTGAGGATACGACGATCTCGTCGCCGGGCCGGAACACCAGCAGCCGTTCGGCCGGAAACACGTCGCCGGAAATCGAGACCTCGCCTTCCAGCGTGTAGATGGCGCGTTCTTCCGCGTCGGCCGGGATTTTGACGCTGGCGCCCGGCGCCAGCCTGAGGTCGGCGTAGAGCGTCTCGGAATCGGCCCGCACCGGGGAACGCAGCCCCTGGAAATCGCCGATGACGATGCGGCCACTGACGCCTTCCGCGTCGATGTCGGGAAGCCGCGCGACAGCGGTGTTCTCGAACACCGGCGCCACTTCCTCCTTGCCGTCCGGCAGCGCCAGCCATGTCTGCAGGCCCGAGACCGACATCGGCGCGCCGCGCAGTTCTTCCGGCGTGCGCTCCGAATGGACGATGCCGCGGCCGGCGGTCATCAGGTTCACGTCACCCGGCTCGATCACCATTTCGGTGCCGAGCGAATCGCGATGCCTGATCCTGCCATCGAACAGGTAGGTGACCGTCGACAGACCGATATGCGGATGCGGCCGGACGTCGAGCGCCTGACCGGCGTGCAGGATGGCAGGCCCCATGCGGTCGAAGAAGATGAAGGGACCGACCAGCCGCCTTTTGGCGGTCGGCAAGGCACGGCGAACCTGAAAACCGCCAATATCCTTGGCGTTCGGAATGACCATCAATTCGATCTGGTCGCTGGCAAAGGCGTCGCCTATTTCGGGGTCCTTCCCGGGGAAGAAGCTCATGAACTCTCCTTGTCAGCGGCCGATGGCTGCTTTGGGCAGATCAGGCAAAGCGGATCGCCGCCTTCGCCCGCAGCTTGGCCGCAACCTCCTCGCGATTGCGCGGATGCTGGTTGGTTTCAAGCGAATCGAGAAGCTCGCGCGCCGACGCCGCGATGGCCTCGACGGCATGGTCGAAGGCGTGCTGGTTCTGCTTCGAGGGCCGCGTCGTTCCGCTCAGCTTGCGGACGAACTGAAGGGCTGCATCGCGCACCTCGTCATCGGTTGCCGGCGGATCAAAATTGAACAGGGTCTTGATGTTTCTGCACATCGCTTCCGTATCTCCTCTTGTCCTGGAGCCGTTTCAATCGGGATGCGTTCTATCCTCAATCATGATCGTGTCAAAAACCGGTAACGGCTGCGTGCCTCAATCCGCGTCCAGCGGCTCCGTCCCGACCGGCTTGCCGTCGCGGGACAGCCTGATCTTCTCCACCTTGTCCTCGGCTGCCTTGAGCAAGCGGTCGCAATGCACCTTCAGCGCCTCGCCGCGCTCGTAGATCCTGATCGACTGGTCGAGCGGCACATCGCCACGCTCCAGATCATCGACGATCTTCTCCAGCGCGTCGAGAGCCTGTTCGAAGCTCATCGCCTTGACGTCTTCGTTGGTTTCACCAGCCATCATTCATCCTTTCATCAGTCGCCCGACATGGGCGGCAACCGAAAATGCCAATCCTTGCAGATCGTAGCCGCCCTCGAGCAGGCTGACGAGCCGGTTGCCGCTGTGGCGCGCCGCGCGCTGCATGAGCTGGCCGGTCGCCCAGTCGAAATCATCCTCGGTCAGGTTGATCTCGGCCAGCGGGTCGCGATGATGCGCGTCGAAGCCGGCCGAAATGATGATCAGGTCGGGTGCAAAATTGTCGAGCGAGGGCAGCACGCGCGACAGGAAGGCATCGCGGAACGCCTCGCTGCCGGTTTGCGGCGCAAGCGGCGCGTTAACGATGTTGCCGGCGCCGGTTTCGTTCTTTGCTCCGGTGCCGGGGTAGAGCGGCATCTGGTGGGTCGAACAGTAAAGCACGGACGGATCGTCCCAGAAAATATCCTGCGTGCCGTTGCCGTGATGCACGTCCCAATCGACGATGGCGACACGTTCGATATCGTGTTTGCGCTGTGCATAACGTGCGGCGATGGCCGCCGTGTTGAACAGGCAGAAGCCCATCGCCGTCGCTTTCTCCGCATGATGGCCGGGCGGCCGGGCGGCGACGAAAACGTTGTCTGCCCTGCCGGCAAAGACGTCGTCGACGGCGGCGTTGGCGGCGCCGATCGCGGTGATCGCCGCTTGCCAGCTCTTCGGGCTGGCCGTTGTGTCGGCATCGATGCGGGCGATGCCCGTCTCGGGAATGGCGGCGCGTACCCGCTCGACGAAATCCTCGGGATGCGCATAGAGAATGGTGGCCTCGTCGCCTTGTGGCGCCTCGAGGCGGTCGAGCGCGGCAAAAGCCTCCTCGTCAAGCACACGCTCGATGGCGCGCAAGCGGTCCGGCCGCTCCGGATGGCCGGGCGGCGTGATGTGCTCAAGGAAGATCGGATGGGTGTAGAGACGAGTGGCCATGCCCCCTATCTAGTGCCCCGGCGCGGCGATGGCCATGCGTTGCGGCCTGATGGCTGGGGAAAATCGCGCCTGCGTCCATTCGCGTCGCCGCGGGGATTGGCGGCGCAGGGGCTTCGTCGTAAAGTCCCGGCCACTGCCTGGTGCCCGCCACGAGCGGGAGAATCGGGAACACGGTTTGATACCGTGGCGTGCCCAACGCTGTAAGGGGGACCGCGCCGGTAAATGCCACTGTCGATGACGGGAAGGCGCCGGATGCGGGTTGATCCCGAGCCAGAAGACCGGCCTGGCAGGCATCGTCATCCGCATGGTCAGGCGGACGGCAGTTGATTGCAATCGCAAGGGGACAAGCGATGCCGGACAATATGACCATCCCCGTGGGTGACGGATTCGACCAGATGGCGCGCGATGCGGTCTACCGCGCCATGTTCACGCGGCGCGATGTTCGCAGCCATTTTACATCAGAGGCCGTCGACGACGAGGTCTTGGCGCGGCTGCTGCTTGCCGCCCATCACGCGCCATCGGTCGGCTTCATGCAGCCATGGAATTTCATCGTCATTCGTGGCACCGAACGACGGGAACAGGTGCGCGACCTGTTCCTCGCGGCGCGCGAGCAGGAATTGCCGGCGATCGAGGAAGAGCGGCGGGCGCTCTACCGCAAGCTCAAGCTGGAAGGCATCTGCGAAAGCGCGCTCAATATCTGTATCACCTGCGACCGCCGACGCTCACAGGGTTCGCCGCTGGGACGCTGGCACAATCCCGAGATGGATCTCTACAGCACGGTCTGCGCGGTGCAGAATTTCTGGCTGGCGGCGCGCGCCGAAGGCGTCGGCGTTGGCTGGGTCAGCATTATCGAGGCGCAGGCGTTGAAAGGCCTTCTGTCGATTCCCGAGCATGTGACGCCGGTGGCCTATCTCTGTGTCGGCCGTGTCTCGGAGTTCGCGCCGAAACCGGACCTCGAAACACATGGCTGGGGGCGGCGGCTGCCGCTGCCCGAGCTGATCATGAGCGAGACGTTTTGCGGACAGGGCGAAGTTCCGCTCAAATCAACGATCGCACGCCTCAAGGCGGCAACATGCGAAAAGTCTGACAAACCCTTGATTTGACGATACGGCATGCGCAGCGCGCTGCCGGCGGCCTGCCGTCGTCAGGCGGCTCCGGCATCCTTCCTCAACAATCCTTCGAGCAGTTGCTTGAATGCCGCCACCACGGTCTTCGACGTCGCTTCCGGGTCGTTCGAATTGGCGATCCGCTGCGCCGCCTGGCTGCTCGCCCCGTTGATCAGCCGTGCCGCGGTCTCGGGGTCTACGCCCGGGACAACCACCCCGTCGCCCTGCAGCGTCGTCAGGTGATCGGTCATCGACGCGACGCAGGCATTGGCGTTCGGCCATTGCGCGGGATCCCCCAGCACGGCCGGACCGTCCCGAAACATGATGCGCTGGATTTCCGGCTCCAGCGCCATTTCGATGTAGCTCGTGCATTCGTCGACGAAGCTTTGCCAGCGGGTCGGTGCTTTCGCTGCAACCTCATTCACCCGTGCCGCCATCTCGGCGTCTATCTCGGCGATAACCGCCTGCAAAAGCCCCTTCTTGTCCCCGAAATGATGATAGAGCGCACCGCGCGTCAGCCCTGCCGATGCGGTGAAATCATCCATCGATGCCTCGGCATAACCGATCGTTCCGAACGCATGCCGGGCCGCGGCAATCAATTTGGCGCGCGTTTCGGCGATCATTTCCCTGCGGGGCTTGTGCATCTCTTCTGGCCTTATCTACATACGTCACGTATGCCAATTGACATACGCGACGTATGATCTATTTAGTATTCATACGCATCGTATGTAATTTCCGAATCGCCTTTTGTCGAGGAACGGACCATGCAGAACCCCTATTCCGAGATCTTTCGAGCCCCTGGCGCCAAGGGCTTTGCCGCTGCAGGCTTCATGGCGCGCCTGCCGATCGCCATGGCGCCGATCGGCATCGTGGCGATGCTGTCGCAGACGCGTGGCGAATACTGGCTGGCGGGTGCCGTCTCGGCGACATTCGCGCTGGCCAACGCTTTCCTGGCGCCGCAGATCTCCAGGCTGGTCGACCGCCTCGGCCAGACATGGATCGTCGTGCCCACCACCATCATCTCCGTGCTGGCATTCCTGCTGCTGATTGCGTCGGCCAACCAGGATTGGCCGGTATGGACAATGTTCGTGTCGGCGCTGCTGGCAGCGGCCATGCCCAGCATGCCGGCAATGGTGCGCGCGCGCTGGACCGAGCTTTTTCGCGGCCGGCCGGAGATGAACACCGCCTTCGCCTTCGAATCGGCGGCCGACGAACTGGTCTATATCGCCGGCGCGTCGCTGTCGGTGGGCCTCAGTGCGGCGCTGTTTCCGGAAGCAGGCATGCTGGCGAGCACGTTGTTTCTCGCTTTGGGCTCGATAGCATTCATCCTGCAGCGATCGACGGAGCCGAAAGTGCGGCCGGTGGACCATGGTTCGACTGGCTCGGCAATCCGCCTGCGGCCGGTACAGATCATCACCTTCGCCCTGATCTTCATCGGCGCGACCTTCGCGACGACGGAAGTGAGCACGGTGGCGATCACCAAGGAGTTCGGCCAAGCCGGTGCCGCAAGCCTGGTGATCGGCGTCTATGCGCTGGGATCGTTCGTGTTGGGCATCGTGGTCGGCGCGCTCAACCTCAAGACGCCGCTACAGCGCCAGCTGACCGTCGCGGTCGCCATCATCGCAGTCAGCACGATTTTGCCGCTCACTGCCGACAGCGTGCCGATTTTGGCGCTGACCGTCTTCATCAGCGGCGTGGCGATCTCGCCGACTTTCATCACGGCATTCGGCCTGATCGAACGGCATGTGCCGGAAGCGATGCTGACCGAGGGCATTACCTGGGTGACAACGGGAATCGGCATCGGCATGGCGCTGGGCTCTTTCGCCGCCGGCGCGGTGGTGGATGCGTTCGGCGCCCAGAACGGGTTCTGGGTCTCGGTGGTCGCGGGCGGCATCGCGCTGGTCACGGTGCTGCTCGGCCAGCGCAGTCTTGCCACTCACAAATGCGAGTTGGATGGGTGTGAAGCGGCCGTCGCTGCCGCGGAATGAACCATGACGCGTCCGGTTCAGCGGATCGGACGCTATTGCCGCCGTCGAATCTAGAGAATCTCGGTCTTGGCGATGTGGATGCCAAAACCTTCGAGGCCGACATAGTGGCGCTCGCGCGAGGCGATCAAATTGATCGAGGAAATGCCGAGATCCTTCAGGATCTGAGCACCGAGCCCGATCTCGCGCCATTCATTCTCGCGGCGGCGCGCCTCTTCGTGGTCCTCCCCGTCGCCGCTCGCCGGCCGGTTGCGCTCCTGGTGGGCGACACCGACCGAGCCCTCGCGCAGATAGACGATGACGCCGCGCTTGCGCTCGCCCATCGCCTTCATGATGGCGTCCAGCCGGTGGCTGGTGCCGAAGACGTCGGTCACCACGTCCTCGGAGTGCAGACGCACAGGCACCTCTTCCCCATCGCGGATGTCGCCGAAGACGACGGCGACATGATGCATGGAATCCCAGGGCAGCGTGTAGGTGAAGACTTGCGCCTTGCCGCCGAGCGTGTCGATCTCGGAGCATGCCACGCGTTCGACCAGTGTTTCCTTGCGTTGCCGATAGGCGATGAGGTCGGCGACCGAGACCTGCTTGAGGCCGTGCTCCTCGGCAAAAGCCGCGACCTGCGGGCCGCGCTTGACGGTGCCGTCATCATTGACCAGTTCCGAGATCACGCCGATCGGCGGCAGGCCGGCGAGCTTGCACAGATCGACGGCCGCCTCGGTATGGCCCGAACGCATAAGCACGCCGCCTTCGCGCGCGATGAGCGGGAAGATGTGGCCGGGGCGGACGAAATCGGAGGCGCCGACATTGCCGTTGGCGAGATTGCGCACGGTCAGCGTGCGGTCGTCAGCTGAAATGCCAGTCGTGGTGCCGTGCTTGAAATCGACGCTAACCGTGAAGGCGGTGGTGTGCGCCGAATCATTGTCGGCGACCATCGGCGCAAGGTTGAGGCGCTTGGCCTCCTCGCGCGGCATCGGCGTGCAGACGATGCCCGAAGTGTTGCGCACGATGAAGGCCATCTTTTCCGGCGTGCAATGGACGGCGGCGACGATCAGGTCGCCCTCGTTCTCGCGCCCGTCATCATCCATGACGACGACGATCTCGCCCCGCTCGAAGGCCCGGATTGCTTCGACGATCTTCTTCTGGTCGTAAGACATGGAAATGCTCGCTTCGCTCGCAAGGGAGTAGGGGAATAGCGCAGTAAGGGAGTAAGGGAGTAAGGGAAAGGAAAAATTGCTCGTCTCGCGGGCAGCTTAACAGACTGCCCTACTGCCCTACTGCCCTACTGCCTTACTGCCCTACTGCCTTCCTTGCCTGTCTGTCCTCGGTGCCGCAGATAATGGTCGGCGATTGCGCAGGCAACCATCGCCTCGCCGATCGGTACGGCGCGAATGCCCACACACGGATCATGGCGACCCTTGGTCATCACTTCGACGTCGTTGCCGTCCTTGTCGATCGACTTCCGGGGCGTCAGGATTGAAGACGTCGGCTTGACGGCGAAGCGGGCGATGATCGCCTGGCCGGTCGAGATGCCGCCAAGGATGCCGCCGGCATTGTTGGACAGGAACACCGGCTGGCCGTCATTGCCGATGCGCATCTCGTCGGCATTCTGTTCGCCGGTGATGCGGGCGGCCTCGAAGCCGTTGCCGATCTCGACGCCCTTGACGGCGTTGATCGACATCAGGCCTGACGCGATATCCTGGTCGAGCTTTGCGTAGATCGGCGCGCCGAGGCCGGCCGGAACGCCGTCGGCGACGATCTCGATCACGGCGCCGACGGAGGAACCCGCCTTGCGGATGCCGTCGAGATAGCTCGTGAAAACGGGAACGGACGCCGGATCCGGCGTGAAGAACGGATTGTCCGCGTCGCCAATGAAATTCCAGTTCCAGTTGGCGCGGTCGATCGACTTCTCGCCCATCGATACCAGTGCACCGCGCACCACCATGCCCGGCACGACCTTGCGGGCGAGGGCTCCGGCGGCGACCCGAGCCGCGGTCTCGCGCGCCGAGGATCGGCCGCCGCCGCGATAGTCGCGCACGCCGTATTTGACGTCATAGGTGTAGTCCGCATGGCCCGGCCTGTACTGGCGGGCGATCTCTCCATAGTCCTTCGAGCGCTGGTCGACATTCTCGATCAGCATGGAGATCGGCGTACCTGTCGCGATCATCGTCTCGCCGTCATCGTCAAGGATGAAGCCCGACAGCACCTTCACTTCGTCAGGCTCACGGCGCTGCGTGACGAAGCGCGACTGGCCGGGCCGGCGCTTGTCGAGTTCGGCCTGGATTTCGTCACGCGTGAAGCGGATGCCGGGTGGGCAGCCGTCGACCACGCAGCCCAATGCGGCCCCATGGCTTTCGCCCCAGGTGGTGACGCGGAAAAGATGGCCGAACGTGTTGTGAGACATCGCAAAGTGCCTTGCCCGGCATCGGAGCCGACTGAAGCCTGCCTTCTATTGGCGTTTTCCACAGGGGTCAAACCGTGATCTACGGATTTAGTTTTGACACATTCGATTGGTTTCTGCTCTGCTCCATTCGCCGTTGAGGATCCGCCGCTACCCATGCCGGCGCAATACCAAAGAGGACGATGATGCGTACCCTGATTGGCGCTGTTGCCGCCACATTCCTGCTTTGCACCGCCGCTTTCGCCGGGCAGACCGAAGGCCTGATCAAGAAGATCGACAAGGACGCGCTGACCCTGACGCTGGACGACGGCAAATCCTACAAGCTGAACGCGGAAACCGATCTCGACGCGCTGAAGCCCGGCATGGACATCGTCATCGCCTATGACGTAACCAACGGCGAAAACGTCGTCACCGATATGCAGTTGCCGGACAGCGACTCCAACTAGGCTTCCAATGCAAATCGGCCGTTCGGCGTTTGTTGAGCCGTTGCAGCCGTTTTATGCACCTGCAACCGACAGCCTGCATGAGCCTTCCTGGATTGTGCCAGGTGCCTAAAGCCACCCCAGGCTGTCGCCTTCCAGCTTGAGCACGCGGTCCTGCGGTATCGCCAGCTTCGCCGCATCATCCTCGGCCATGTCAAGCACGAAGCGAAACAAGGTGCGCATGACGCCGCCATGCGTCACGCAGACTGTCTGGCGCTCGAGCGCGTCGAACCACGGCTTTACCCGTTCGAGCAGCATCTGGTAGCTCTCGGCATCTTTGCCCGGCGGCTGAAAGTTCCATTTGTCCAGCGCACGCGTCCTGCTCGCACCCGGAAATTGCGTCTCCAGCTCGGCAAAGGTGAAACCCTGCCAGTCGCCGAAATTCACTTCAACAAGGCGGGGGTCGGTCCCATAGGCAGCCGGGTCGAGCTTCATGGCGGCGCGAATGCGCTCCATGGTCTCGCGCGTGCGCCGCATCGGGCTGGCGACGAAATCGAACTCTGCGGGATTGGAGATCAGGTCAGCCAGCCGATGCCCGTTTGCGCTCGCCTGCTCGCGGCCGAGCGCGTTGATGTCGGTATCGGCCTGCCCCTGAAGCCGGAATTCGGCATTCCACGCGGTCTGGCCGTGGCGCACGATATAAACCAGCGGGTACATCAGGTCTTCCGGAGGTCGGGCCAGGGCCTGGGCGGAGGATAGGCGGAGGAGTTAATCCTTGACTGTCGAAATGTCAGGTGCGTCGACCGCCTTCATGCCGACGACGTGATAGCCGGAATCGACATGATGCACTTCGCCGGTGACGCCGCGCGACAGGTCGGACAGGAAATAGACGCCGGAATCGCCGACCTCTTCCTGGGTGACCGTCTGCTTCAGCGGCGAATTGTACTCGTTCCACTTCAGGATGTAGCGGAAGTCACCAATGCCGGAAGCGGCCAGCGTCTTGATCGGGCCCGCCGAGATCGCGTTGACGCGGATCTTCTTGGCGCCGAGATCGACGGCGAGGTAACGCACGCTGGCCTCGAGTGCGGCCTTGGCGACGCCCATGACGTTGTAATGCGGCATCACCTTTTCGGCGCCGTAATAGGTCAGCGTCAAAAGCGAACCGCCATCGGTCATCAGCGCCTCGGCGCGCTTGGCGATGGTGGTGAAGGAATAGACCGAAATATCCATCGTGCGCAGGAAATTATCGCGCGTCGTCTCGACATAGCGGCCGGTCAGTTCGTCCTTGTCGGAAAAAGCGATGGCATGGACGAGGAAGTCGAGCTTGCCCCAATGATTGGCGACATTGGCGAAAACCTCGTCGAGGCTCGCCGGATCGGTCACATCGCAATGGCCGGCGACAAAGGCGCCGAGTTCCGCAGCCAGTGGCTCGACCCGCTTCTTGAACGCTTCACCCTGATAGGTCAGCGCGATCTCGGCGCCGTGGTCGACGCATGCCTTGGCGATGCCGTAGGCGATCGACCTGTTGTTGGCGACGCCGAGGATCAGGCCGCGTTTGCCGGCCATCAGGCCCTGTCCACCCGCCATATGCGTGCTCTCCGCAAGATTTCTTATTTGTGGAGAGCCCTATCGCACAGGCACAGAGCCCCTTCAAGCGCTCAAACGGGACAGTTCGGGGACAAGAGCCGCCAATCAGCCTTTTTGGCTGCGCAACAGCCCTTCGAGCGCGCTGTCGCCGCCTTCTGGCAGCATGATGCGCACATGGGCGTAGAGATCACCGTGGCCGCCGGCCTTTTCCGGCAGGCCCCTGCCCTTCAGGCGCAGGACCTTGTCCGAACTCGACCAGGCGGGAACGTTGACCGCGAGCTTGCCGGTCGGCGTTTCGACGGCCACCTTGGCGCCAAGCACGGCATCGGCCAGCCCCACCGGCAAATCGGCATGCAGGTCGCGGCCCTCCAGGCGGTAGCGCGGATGCCGGCGGAAGCGGATCTTGACCAACGCGTCGCCGGGCTGGCCCGGCCCTTGCTCGCCCTGCCCCTTCAGCCGGATGGTCTGCCCGTCCTCGACATAGGCCGGCAGCTTGACCGCCACCTTGCGGCCGTCAGGGAACATCGCCGTGACCTTTTCAGCGTTCGCCGCTTCCTCGATGGTAATGTCGAGCGTGACATTGAGGTCGGCGGCGGTTGCCGGCTGGCGGCGGTCACCCATTCCTGCCCCGCTTTGGCCGGGGCCGCGCGAGCCGGAGAAGACGTCGCCAAAAATCTGGCTGAAGATATCGCTGTTGCCATCGAACGGATCGCCGCCAGGGCGTCCGGAGCGGAACTCGAATCGCGAACCGCCGGCTCCCTGCTGCTGGCGGCGAAAACCGCCGAAGGGGTCACCGCCACCGGGGGCGCCCTCGAAGCCCTGGAAACGCGGCTTGCCGTCGGCGTCGATCTCGCCGCGATCGAAAGCGGCACGGGTCTTCTCGTCGCCGACGATCTCATAGGCCTGATTGGCCGCGGCAAAACGGTCCTTCGCCTTGGGATCATTCGGATTCTGGTCCGGATGATGCTTCTTGGCGAGTTTGCGGTACGCCGATTTTATGTCCTTGGCCGATGCGTTCTTTGCAACGCCCAGCACCTCATAGGGGTCGCGCATGCTTCCTGCCCTGGAGAAAGAGTGAGTCCATAGTCGCCTCTTATATGCGCTCGCATAGGAAGAAATTCCAGTGCTGGACGTTATTTCAGAGGTGGAAGATCAAAGCGCCCTGAAGTCCTGCATACGCCAGCCGCCGGCGCTGGCCAGGCAAAGTTCGCCCGCGAACATGGCAACGCCGTCAAAGCTTTCGCGCGAAGCCTTGAAGCGGCGGCAGGTCTGACCCCCGTCCTTCAATTCCGCCAGTTCGGTGATGGAGCCGCGCGAACCCGTACCGGCATTGGCCCACGGCACGGCTTGACCGCCGAGCTGCTCGATGTCGGCGGAGGACACCGCGTTGCCGATCGTCGTCTGGTCGGAATCGCGGTCCGAATCGGCCGACGCGGCTGGAGCCGAAATGCTGCCGGTCAGGATCGAGCGATCGACCTCGGCTTTTTGCAGGCTGAAGCCGCCCGCGCCACATGCGGCAAGCGGCAAGGCAATCATCACGATCGCGGCTTTGGCGCTGGCTGAAGCAAATAGGCTGCCTTGCCTGCTGTCAAAAGCTTGCGCGATACGCGACAATCGGCAACCTCCCCTGTTTGATGAAAATTTGAGAAAAACTATGAGTGAGACTGAGTTAACAAGCGGTGACTTTACCGAGGCCGCCGAGCCGTTTCGCCTTTTTGCCGCATGGCTGGACGACGCCACCAAAAGCGAAATGAACGACCCCAACGGCGTGGCGTTGGCAACCGTCGATGCCGAGGGCATGCCGGATGTGCGGATGGTGCTGCTCAAGGGGTTCGATGAGAGCGGCTTTGTGTTCTACACGAATTTCGAAAGCGCCAAGGGCCGGGAGATCCTAGGCAGCATGAAGGCGGCGATGTGCTTCCACTGGAAATCGCTGCGCCGCCAGGTGCGCGTGCGCGGGCCGGTGGAGATCGTCAGCGATGCCGAAGCCGACGCCTATTACGCGACACGGCCGCGCGGCAGCCGCATCGGCGCCTGGGCCTCGAAACAGTCGCGGCCGCTGGAAAGCCGGTTCGCGCTGGAAAAGGCGGTGGCCGAATACACGGCCCGCTACGCCATCGGCGAGATTCCGCGCCCAAAACACTGGTCGGGTTTCCGCATCGTGCCGAAGACGATCGAGTTCTGGCACGACAGACCGTTTCGGCTGCATGACCGCGTGGTGTTTTCGCGCAATGCCGGGGGCGGTTGGGAGAAGACGCGGCTTTATCCCTGAGTTTGTAAACTAGCGCCGACATCCTCACTGCGCCTAGCCCGGGCTGGCCAGTGGCGACCGAGGCACGCGGGATAGGTCCGCGCTCCACCCCACCCGACCCTGCGGGCCGACCTCCCCATCTAAGGGAGGCGGGGGCCGAACTATTTTTTTCTGGTCATGAATGCCGTCAGTGCAGCGCGGGCTTCGTCCGATTTCAGCCGCTCGCGAAAATGCTCGCTTTCCACGTTGATGCGGGCGACGAGGTCCTCGCGAGAGCCGCGCATCAGGTCGCGCGCGATCCTGAGCGCCTGCGGCGGCTTGGCGGCGATCTGGCCGGCGGCCGCCAGAACCGACGCCTCCAGCGCTCCTTCCTCGACAACTTCGTAGATCAGACCAGCGGCCTTGGCGCGTTCGGCCGAGAAGCCTTCGCCAAGGCCGAGCAGCGCGAACGCGCCCTGCTGGCCCAGGATGCGCGGCGCCAGCAGGCTCGATCCCGCTTCGGGCACAAGGCCGAGGTCGACGAAGGGTGTCCTGAACACGGTGCGCGGCGTGGCGAAGGTCAGGTCGCAGTGCAAATTGAGCGTGGTGCCGATGCCGACCGCGATGCCGTCGACACCGGAGACGATGGGTTTTGCGACCCTGGCCAGCGCCATCAGGAAATCCCAGACTTCCGTGCCGCCTTCGCCGCCAGTGGCGACGACCATGAAATCGGCGAGGTCGTTGCCGGAGGAGAAGGCACCGGGCACGCCGAGAAAGACATGGGCGCGAATTGCCGGATCCGCATCCCCTTCGGCCAAGGTTTGCGACATCTTGGCGTACATGGCGCGCGTCAGCGCGTTCTTCTTGTCCGGGCGGTTTATGCGGATGATCTGGATGGCGCCCTGGCGCTCGACGAGGATATGGTCTGTCACGGTTCTTTCCTTGTGAACGTCAGGCGGAAATCAATGTCTTGCCGGCAGCGGCGAGGCTTGCGGGGCCGTCGACAACGCGCTCCTTCAAGGCACTTGTCTCGCCGAGCAGGTTTTCGGCGAAAAAGCGGCAAAGGGCGACGCGGCCGTGATCGGCAACGGCGCCCCGCGCCAAGTAGGCGCCGCCGGCTGCAAGCGAGACCAGCCGGAGATAGGGTGTCGCGCCGGCAAGCGCCTCGCCAGTCCGGCCATCGGCCGACAGTTTTTGCAGGAAACGTGTCGCTTGCGTCAGATCGTCGAGCCCGCGGTCGAGAGCATCGGCCGTATGGCCAAACCCTTCGAGATTCGATGTCCGCACGGCGCTGGCGACAGCGGCAAGCTCGGCGATGAAGCCGTGCACATGCTCGCCGCCGCCGAGCGGCAGTTTTCGGGTCACCAGATCGATCGCCTGGATGCCGTTGGTGCCCTCGTAGATCGGCGCGATGCGGGCGTCGCGATAGAGTGCCGCAGCCCCCGTCTCCTCGATGAAACCCATGCCGCCATGGACCTGGACGCCAAGCGAGGCGACCTCGACGCCGATATCGGTCGAAAAAGCCTTGGCAAGCGGCGTCAACAGGTTGGCCCGGTCGCGCCAATGCGCCGCCTGGTCACCAGACGATACGCGCGCCAGGTCGATGGCATGGGCACAGGAATAGCTGATCGCCCGCGCGATCTGCGTCAGCGCCTTCATGGTCAGGAGATTGCGCTGCACGTCGGGGTGATGGACGATCGGCGCCATGCCGGCACCGGCGTAATCCGCCGCCTTGCCCTGGCGGCGCTCATTGGCATAGGCAATCGCCTTCTGGGTCGCGGCTTCCGCGACCGCCACGCCCTGCATGCCGACGGCGAGGCGGGCATTGTTCATCATGGTGAACATGCAGGCCAGCCCCTTGTTCTCCTCGCCGATCAGCCATCCGATGGCGCCGGGCTTGGCGCCCTGAAAACCGTCGCCATAGATCATGGTGCAGGTCGGCGAGGCATGGATGCCGAGCTTGTGCTCGAGGCCCGAACAGAAGACGTCGTTGCGTGCGCCAGGCGAGCCGTCCGCGCCGACCAGGAATTTCGGCACCAGGAAGAGCGAGATGCCGCGCGTGCCCGCAGGCGCGTCAGGCAGCCGCGCCAGTACCAGATGGACGATATTGTCGGTGAGATCATGCTCGCCATAGGTGATGAATATCTTCTGGCCGAAGATGCGGTAGGTGCCGTCGCGGGCCGGTTCGGCGCGCGTGCGCAAGGCAGCGAGGTCCGAGCCGGCCTGCGGCTCAGTCAGGTTCATCGTGCCCATCCACTCGCCGGAGACGAGCTTTGCGAGATACTTGGCCTTGAGCTCTTCCGAAGCGTGCTTGTCGAGCGCCTCGACCGCACCCATGGTCAGCGTCGGGCCAATGCCGAAGGCCATGGCGGCGGAATTCCACATTTCGAGCGCGGCGACGCCGAGCATGGTCGGAAGCGCCTGCCCGCCATATCCTTCCGGGCCGGAGAGCGCGTTCCAGCCGCCGTCGATCCAGCGGCGATAAAGTTCCTTCCAGCCTGGCGGCATGGTCACTGCCGCGTCCTTCAGCACCGCGCCGTGCTCGTCGCCGATCTTGTAGAGCGGCGCGACCTCTTCGGTGGCGAAGCGGCCGGCCTCGCTAAGAACGGCGTCGACGAGATCCTCGCCGAGATCGCCGAACGTGCCGTCATCGAGGGCAGGCTTCAGGCCGGCCACATGCTTGAGGGTGAACGCGATGTCCTCGACCGGTGCCAAATACATGCCGCTCGCTCCTCCTGATGCATCGGCCAGGCTGATCCTAGGACCTGAGTGGGACCTGCTTGCCACACACCGTATTCGCCTTTGGGCGACCATCTTCTTTTTACGTAAACGTCAAATTTTGTCACGCTGATTTTGCAATCGCGCCGGCTCGTATTAAATGCGATAGGCGCCGGGTCAAAATCGACCGGCAACAGACCAGAACCAGCCAACTGGAAACCAACTCATGCTCGCCAGACCTGACGCCTACCGTTGCATCGAATGCGGCCTGCCCTACCGGGCGGCGGGGTTCTCATATTATCACGGTGAATTGGAAAACGGCGCCGCCTATTGGTCGGATCGCGGTATATTGTGCTCGCCGAAATGCTCGATCGCCCATCATCGCAAACGCGCGGCCGAAGGCACGCTGCCGCAACAGCCCGCGCCGGATCCGTTTGAAGTTCAGCCATTCGGCCGCGCTGACCGTCGCACTTGATATGTATTCCCGTACATACCGTGCTAGAGGTGATCGAAATGACAAACCAACTGACCCGTACCTCCCGTCTCGAAGCTCGGATATCCCCGGATATGCTGAGTGTGATGAAACGTGCCGCCGAAATCCAGGGCCGCAGCGTCAGCGACTTCGTGGTCTCCGCAGCGCAGGAAGCTGCACAACGCACCATTGAGGAGATCGCTATCATCCGCCTGTCCATCGAGGATCAGCTCGCTCTGGTAGAGGCCATTCTCAATCCGCCCGAACCTAATGAAGCGCTGCGCAAAGCCGCCGACGCCTACAAGCGAGTTGTCGTCGAATCCCGGTGAGTCTAGGCTTGATCATCGAGCCGCTGGGCGGATCGTATGATCGTAAGACATTCAGCTGTGGCGTGCTGGCACTCGGCCAATATCTACACGAGTTGGCAAGCCAGGACGTCAAACGCCGAGTTAGCAACTGCTTTGTCGCCGCGGACCGTGATGTCGATCTCATTGCCGGATACTACACTCTTGCAGCGTCAAATGTGCCCATCACTTCTCTGCCGGAAGACCTGACAAGACGCCTACCGCGTTACCCGGTCCTGCCCGCCATATTGATCGGAAGGTTGGCAGTTGATACCCGATATCAGGGAAAAAGAGTAGGATCGATACTGATCGTGGATGCACTTCGGCGCTGCGCCCAAGCTGCTCCTGCTTCCTTCGCACTGATCGTCGACGCAAAGGACGACATGGCCGCCGCCTTCTATTGCAAATATGGTTTCAGGCCATTTCAAGACCGGCGGTTGTCGCTGTTCCTATCAGTAGCGACGGCGTTGAAGCTGTTCGGCTGACGGACCGCATTGCCTTGAAAGCGAATCCTTAACCATAGCGGTCCAGGATTTGCCTTTGATCAACGGGGATTCCTGTTTGAAGAGAACGGCGCATCTTCTTCGCCGCCCAGCGATCGCTCTCGCGGCGATGATGGCGCTGACAACGTCGGCAAGGGCCTCGGATTTCTCCGAGCCGTGGAAAAGTGCCGACCGGGCGCTTGTCGTCGATGCCTACGAATACAATTCCATCGACTGGGCGCAGCTTGCCACGGACAAGCGCGTCGTCGGCTTCATCAACAAAGCCTCCGACGGCATGTCGCCGCCCTATTCCTGCTCCGGAGACGATACCGAGGTCAAACTCTGCAAGGCACTGTGGAAACGCCATGCGGTGACGCGCGAACTGTTCCAGACGCGCAAGGTGGTCGCCAAGGCCCTCGGCCTGAAATGGGGCGCCTATCACCTCGCCCGCCCCGGCAATCCGGTCGAGCAGGCCAATAATTTCCTCGATTTCGCCGATCCCGCGCCGGACGACCTCATGGCCCTCGACATCGAAGGCATTGATCCCGCGCAATGGATGTCGCTCGACGACGCCGAGGCGTTCGTGCGCCAGGTGCATCGGCGCATCGGCCGCTTCCCGGTACTCTACACCAATGGCAAGACCGCCCAGTATATCGCCGACAACAGCTACAAATACCGGCTGCTGTCGCGGCTGCCGCTCTGGTACGCGCGCTACAAGCCTGACATCGACGTGCATTTTCCCATCGGCAACTGGCAAGGCTATGCGCTCTGGCAGTTTTCGGCCCAGGCCAATTGCGGCCGCTTCCGTTGCCCCTACAGGGTAGCCGGGACGCCGGACGACATCGACGTCAACGTCGCGCCGACAGATGCCGCCACGCTGCGCCAGCAATGGCCGTTCGGCGGGGTGATCGACGTGCCGGCGGATTATCTCGCCAGCGTACCGGTGCCGCTCTCGCGCGAAGCCGCTTTGGCCGGCAAGACCACTCTCATCTACGCCGATGTGGCGACGCCACCGAGTTTCGGGGAAATGGTCGCGGTGCTTGGTTCGCGCTGGTCGAAATTCCGCGACGGGTTCCGCATGCCTGTCGTGAAGACGGTGCCGCGGCGGCCGATCTTCGGCATCGTCCAATATGTCTCCTGGAAGCGCACCGGGCAGCGTACCCCAGCGCAACTCGACGCCGCCTTCGCTGCGGCGGCGGACCCGGTGAGCACCGCTTCTACCGAACCCGACCGCGGCAAACGCTGAATTTGTGCGACCGGATGCTTGCGGTCAGCTTGCTCCTGCCGCTTCGCGCGCCACGGCCTGCCAGCCAATGTCGCGGCGGCAGAAGCCCTGCGGCCAGTCGATACGGTCGAGCGCGGCATAGGCCTTCTCCTGCGCCTCGCCGACAGTCGCGCCGACCGCGGTGACGTTCAAGACGCGACCGCCATTGGCGACCAGCGCACCGCCATTGATGGCGGTGCCGGCATGGAAAATCTGGGCGCCTTCGCTGGCAGCCTCATCGAGCCCGCGAATGACCGAGCCTTTTTCGGGCGTGCCGGGATAGCCTCTCGCGGCCATGACGACGGTCAGTGCCGCCTCGTCGCTCCAGCGCGCCGACATGTGCGCGAGTTGGCCATCGACGGCGGCATTGAGCAGCACCAGCAGGTCGTCCTTCAGCCGCATCATCAGCACCTGGCATTCGGGGTCGCCGAAGCGGGTGTTGTATTCGATCAGCTTCGGCCCTTTGTCCGTAATCATCAGCCCGGCGAAGAGAATGCCGGCGAACGGTGCACCTGTTGCAGCCATGCCGCGCATGGTCGGTTCGACGATCTCGCGCATGGTGCGCTCCACCATCTGGGGCGTCATCACCGGGGCCGGCGAATAGGCGCCCATGCCGCCTGTGTTGGGGCCGACATCGCCATCGCCGACGCGCTTGTGATCCTGCGCGGTGCCGAAGGGCAGTGCTGTAGTGCCGTCGCACAGGCAGAAGAAGCTGGCCTCCTCGCCGGTCAGAAACTCCTCGACCACGACTTCCGCACCGGCGGTGCCGAAAGAACCGTCGAAACAGGCGTCGAGCGCGGCCAGCGCCTCATCCATCGTCATTGCGACAGTGACGCCCTTGCCCGCGGCAAGGCCGTCGGCCTTGATGACGATCGGCGTGCCCATCTTCTCGACATAGGCCTTGGCCGATGCCAGGTCCGCGAAACGGCCATAGGCGGCGGTGGGGATATCGTATCTGGCGCAAAGATCCTTGGTGAAGCCCTTCGATCCTTCGAGCCGCGCCGCCGCTCGCGACGGGCCAAAGACGCGGATGCCCCAGCCACGCAGATCGTCTGATATGCCGGCCACCAGCGGCCCTTCCGGCCCGACCACGACGAGGCCGATTTCTCTGTCCTTGCAGAAGGCGGCGATAGCGGAATGATCGGCGATGTCGAGCTTGACCAGCTCTGCCTCGCGGCCGATGCCAGGATTGCCGGGCGCGGCATAGAGCTTGGTGAGCAACGGCGACGCGGCGATCTTCCAGGCGAGCGCATGTTCGCGGCCGCCGGAGCCGAGAAGAAGAACGTTCATGGCCACCTCTTGATGCCTGTAATCTTCCAGAGAACCCGCTATTGCTCTCTGGACGACGGGTCAAGGCATCCGGGCGCTTTGATCGGAATTGCGCACGGGAACGTTACCCCTGCCCGAAAATCGGCGGCGGAGACCGTCGCCGATTTTCTGGAAAGCGCTTCAGCTCTGGAAAACGATCGGGAACCAGTCCTCGCGCAGCTTCTGCCCCGGCTGCATGCCATGGCCATGATAGGGCGGCGAGGTGCGCCCCGGCCGTTCGACATAGTGGGCGTCGTCGCCGACCCAGCGCAGCGAAAGCGCCCGCCGCCGCGCCGCAGTGAGGTTGCCGCGTGCGCCATGCGCTGTCCTGAAATCGAACAGGATAGCATCGCCCGGCTCCATTTCCCATTCAAGCACCTCCAGCGAGGAGTCCGTGTCTGGATCCGGCACCGGCAGGTAGTCACCCTCGTCGCCATAGAAATTGCTGTCGTCGAGCCAGCGCACCGGCAGGATCATCTTGTCCCATTTGTGCGAGCCGGCAATCAGCCGCAGCGTTGCCTCCTTTACAGGGTCGATAGGGATCCAGAAGCTCACTGTCTGCCGGCCGTCGACAAAATAATAGGGGATGTCCTGATGCCAGGGCGTCGGCTTCTGCGTGCCCGGTTCCTTGACCAGGACATGATCGTGGAAGAACTGCGCCGTGCGCGACCGCATCACCGCGGCCGCCAGTTCGGCCGCCGGCGATTCGCGCACCAGCTCGACGAATTCTGGAATGCGTTCCCAGTTGCAGTAGTCGTCGAAGAAGCTGCCGCGGCCATTGGCGATATCCGATGCGGTGGCGCTGCGGTTTTGCATGTTCCGCTCGATGCCGGCGGCGATCGTTTCGACCCAGTCCTTGAAAGCGCCGCGGATGCAGACAGCGCCGTCGCGCTGGTAATCCGCTATTGTCCGCGCATCGATCAAGCCTGTGTCGATCGCGCGAGGTGCGGTCTGGGAAGCCATGGCATTCTCCTTTCAGGGATCGATGCCACTATCGCAAGCCTCTTTCATTCAGTAAAATAATAACTTCTCATCTGCCACATAGTGCCACTCTATGAGTCTGACCCTAACGCAGCTGCGCTATCTGGTTGCCGTCGCTCGCCACGGCAGCGTTACCGGCGCGGCCAGGGCGCTGAACGTCTCACAGCCGTCCATTTCGGTGGCGATCGACGCGGTCGAACAGGATTTCGGCCAGAAACTCTTCGTGCGCCAGCGCGGAAGCGGCGTTTCGCTGACATCCTTCGGCCGCGCCGTGGTGGCCAAGGCGAAACAGGTCCTTGCCGAGACGGACGAGCTCATCGGTCTCGGCTCGCGCAAGTCGGCGCTCGGGGGCGAACTGGTGCTCGGATGCTTCGAAGATCTGGCGCCTTATTTCGCGCCGGCCCTGATCCGCGCCTTCTCGGAACGCCATCCTGAGGTTGCAGTGATCGTGCGCGACGAGACCTTCGAGACGCTCGGGCGGCGCCTCGGCGATGCCGCCGTCGACCTCGGGCTCACCTATGATCTTGGGCTGCCTTCGCATTTCGCCCGCATCCTGCTGCATGAGCTCAGGCCGCACGCGCTTTTGCCGGCTGGACACGCGCTGGCGGATCGTCCCGATGTCAGCCTGGCCGATCTGGCCGCCTATCCGCTGATCACGACGGACCAGCCGCATAGCTGGCAGCACATGCTGGACCTGTTCCGCAGCCGTGGCCTGTCGCCGGTCGCCGACAGGCAGACAAGCTCGTTCGAACTCCAGCGCAGCATGGTGGCCAACGGCTTCGGCGTCGCCGTCAGTTACACGAGGCCGCATGGCGACCGCAGCTATGACGGCTTGCCTCTCGTCTGCAAACCGCTTTCCGATCCGCTGCCCATGCAGCGCATCATCCTCACCCATGACACGCATCAGCACCTGCCCAATGCCGTGCTGGCCTTCATCGACGTGGCAAAGGGCTGGTTCTCCACCCGCGACATCTTCGCCTCCTGAAGCGCTGACGAATGCCACTGCCCTGCTCGCCGCTTGACGGTTTGCGCGGCTGCTGCCACTCCATCGTCATGGAAACGGTTCAGTCGAAAGCAGCCCAGGGCCGCGTCGCCGACGCGCCGAACGGCCATTGGGTCTACCGCGTGCTGCCGCGGCCGATATGGCCCTACGCACAGCTTGCCCGATGGGACCGGCCGATCGGCTGGCAGTTGCTTTTGTGGCCGTGCTGGTGGTCCGCGGCTCTCGCGGCCAGCGCCTACCCGCGCCCGGGCGATCCGCTGCTTTCACTGCTGCCGGCGCCCTTGTATCTCGTGCTGTTCCTGGCCGGCGCCATCGCCATGCGCGGCGCCGGCTGCACCTACAACGACTTGGCTGACGAAGACATCGACAATCAGGTCGAGCGCACGCGCTCGCGGCCGCTTCCGTCGGGCAAGGTCACGCGGCGTGGGGCGTGGCTGTTTGTCATCCTGCAGGCACTGGTCGGACTTGCCGTGCTCTTGCAGTTCAACAGCTTCGCCGTCCTGCTCGGCGTCTGCTCGCTGGCCATCGTCGCCATCTATCCATTCATGAAGCGGATCACCAACTGGCCGCAACTGGTTCTCGGCCTTGCCTTTTCCTGGGGCGCGCTGATGGGATGGGCGGTTGAGTTCGGCGACCTCGACGGGCCGGCCGTCATGCTCTATCTCGGCTCGATCCTGTGGGTGATCGGCTACGACACGATCTATGCGCACCAGGACAAGGAAGACGACGCCATCGTCGGCGTACGCTCGACCGCGCGCCTGTTCGGCGACAATACCAAGTCGTGGCTGGCCGGGCTTTACGGCGGCGCGCTTGTCTGCTTCGCCATCGCCTTCGCGTCAGCGCAGGCCCCTGTCGTGGCTCTGGCCGGACTTATCGCCGCCGGCGCCCACATGGCGCGGCAGATCCTGGTGCTGGATATCGACAATCCGGATCAATGCCTGCGGCTGTTCAGGTCGAACAACCAGGTCGGCTGGCTGATCTTCCTCGGCCTCATCGGCGGCGCGCTGTGGGTGGCGCTGAAGCCACTGGTGTAGTTTTCTTTTCCTTCTCCCCGTTTACGGAGAGAAGGTGGCGCTAGCCGGCGCCAGCCTTCCAGACAGAATTTCAGCCTATTCGCGCGCGATGATCTCCTCGCCGCCGATCACCAGCCTGAGACCGAGGTCACCCGCCCTGCGGCGGGCGAGGAAGCGCGGGCGGCGCATGGTCGAAACGCGGCCCTTGCGGCGGTCCTGCGGCGGCAGCGTCTTGATGGCGGCGCCGAGCGATTCCTCCAGCGTGCGGGCGATGCCGTCCGATTCGATCAACAGCATCGGCAGGCGATAGGCGTCGGCCCAGGCGCGCCAGTCGGCGGCGACGTCGTCGAGATCGTCGGCCACCAGCAGCGGCACCGACAGCATCGGATCATTGTGCAGGAGTTCCAAAGTCACCGTGACGTTACCTTCCGGGTCCTCCATCGCGCGGGCGGCAACGCCGCGGAACGCATTGGCGGGCAGAGCGATGATCGCCGGTACGCCGCTCATCTCGAGCAGGCGGCGGATCACGGCGCCACGGTGGTCGATGGTGAAGGTCACGTCGCCATAGTCGTCGCGCGTGGCGTAGCTTACCACCTGCGGCAGGCGGAATGGGTCGAGGCGCATGTTGCGTCCCGCCCAGACTGGCTTCAGTCCAGTGTTCATTGAATGCCTTCCTGTTTCTCCTGAGAGCCGGTGTCCGGTTCTCTCCGGGCCAGTTTTCCCGGCCTCGTTATGGGGAAACAGTAGCGCGGCCTCCTTACCGCCGCGCTTAAGAAAGTCGGTTAAATTTTGCTGATCACGGGGATGGTTATCGGAATGCGACCGAGCGCTTGAATCCGAAAGGATCAGATAACCTTACCAGGATTCATGATGCCGGCCGGGTCGAAGGCCTGCTTGACCCTGCGCATCAGGTCGATCGCCATCGGCGGGGCGGTGGCGATCAGTTCGTCCCGCTTCAACTGGCCGATGCCGTGCTCGGCCGAGATCGAGCCGTGGAAGGAGCGCACGACGTCGTGCACGGCCTTGTTCATGGGGTGGTAGAGATCGAGGAACGCCTGGTCGTCGCCGTCGACTGGCCGCGAGATGTTATAGTGGAGATTGCCGTCGCCCATATGGCCGAAGCAGACCACGCGCGCTCCGGGGCTGACCGAAGCCACCGCGCCGGCGGCCTCTTCGATGAAACGTGGGATCGATGCCACCGGGACCGAAATGTCATGCTTGATCGAGGCGCCCTCGGGCTTCTGCGCGTCGGGCAGCACCTCGCGAAAATTCCAGAAGGCATCGCCTTGCGCAAGGCTGGCCGCGATCACCGCATCGCCGACGACTTCCTGTTCCAGCCCGGCCCCGAGCACGTCCTCGATCAGGGCCCTGGCATCTTCCGGTGAACGGCCGGACGAGATCTGCATCAGCACATACCACGGCCAATCCTGCGCCAGCGGCCGCACCACGCCCTGGGCATGCGCCAGCGTGAAATCGTAGGGCCGCTTGCCGATCAGTTCGAAGGCGGTGAGCGCGGCGCCGGCGCGGTCCGTCGCCAGGCTGAACAGCGACAGCGCCGCCGCGGCCGACGGCAGGCCGACGAACGCGACCTCGCGACCTTTCGGCTTCGGGAACAGTTTCAGCACCGCGGCCGTGATGATGCCGAGCGTACCTTCGGCGCCGACGAACAGGTTCTTGAGGTCGTAGCCGGTATTGTCCTTCTTCAGCTTGCGCAGATCGTCGAACACTTCGCCCGTCGGCAGCACCACCTCGACGCCAAGGCAAAGCTCGCGCGCATTGCCATAGGCCAGCACGCCGGTGCCGCCGGCATTGGAGGAAAGGTTGCCGCCGATCTGGCAGGAGCCCTGCGCGGCCAGCGACAGCGGAAACAGCCGGTCGGCGGCATCGGCCGCTTCCTGCAACGTCTGCAAGATGACGCCGGCCTCCGCCGTCACGGTGTTGGACAAGACATCGATCTCGCGGATGCGGTTCAGCCGCGACAGGGACAGCACGATCTCGCGGCCGGAGTTGTCCGGCACCTGGGCGCCGACCAGCCCGGTATTGCCGCTTTGCGGCACGACCGGCGTTGCCGTCTCGGTCGCCAGCCGCATGATCCGGCTGACCTCCTCCACACTGCCTGGCCGCAGCACAAGCGATGTCGCGCCATGCCACAGCCCGCGCCGTTCGGTGATGTAGGGTGCTATATCGCGCTGGTCGCGCAGCGCGTATTTCTCACCGACGATCGCCGCGAAGCGGTCGATGAGAGCGGTGTCGGGAATCTCGGCGATGTCGGTCATGTGCGCGAAACTATGTTGGCGGCAAGCTATTGTCACGCGGCGCGGCGGCCCGCGAAAGCCGATCGTTGATCGCTTCGCCGAGCCCGTCGAAGGGAACGGGTTCGACGGCGATGATCCGCGCGCCGCTGCGATCGAGTTCCTGCATGTAGGCGAAAAGATTGCTCGCCGCTTCGCGCAGGTCGCCAGCCTCGGACAGATTGAGGCAGGCGGCCGCGTTTTGCCAGCCTTCAGCGCGACGTTTGCCGAAGGCCAGCAGCGCCTCGCCTTCGCCGACGGTCCCGGCGTTGAGCCGCACCGCGGCGTCAGGCGCATAGTGCGAGGCAAGCATGCCCGGCGCCTCGACACCGGCGTCGGCGCCGCGCAACAACTCCATGCCGACGACCGCCTCGATTTCCTGGGCGGCAATCCCGCCGGGCCTCAGCAGACGCAATTTTCCCTCTTCGGCCTTGACGATGGTCGATTCCAGCCCGACCGGCGTCGCCCCGCCATCGACGACCAGCTTTATGCGTGCGCCGAGATCAGCCGCCACGGCTTGCGCCGTCGTCGCGCTGATCCTGCCGGAGGAATTGGCGCTGGGGGCCGCAAGCGGCCGGCCGAGCCTTGCAATCAGGTCGCCGCCAAAGCCCCTCGGCATGCGCAAGGCGATCGTGTCGAGCCCGGCGGTGACCAAAGGATGGGTGCCGTTGCCGGGCCGCTGCGGCAGCACCAGCGTCAAAGGACCTGGCCAGAACGCAAGCGCCAATTTCCTCGACAGCGGATCGAACACAGCGATGCGCTCGGCCATCTCCATATCGGCGATATGGGCGATCAGAGGGTTGAAGCGCGGCCGCCCCTTGGCCTCGAAGATGCGCGCCACGCCGATGCCGTTGGTGGCGTCGCCGGCGAGCCCATAGACGGTCTCGGTCGGAATGGCGACCACCTCGCCGCTTTCAAGCAGCGCCAATGCCCGTTCCATCGCCTCGCCGACGGCAAGAATTTCAGCCACTCTGGTCACCTCACGAATGCCGGCTGCGTAGTACGATGGCGTCCAAGGGGCAAGCCCGGCCCTTGGCGATTTAACAATCCCTAAAATGCTACGGTTCCGCGAAAGCCGGCATCAATTCCGACCCGCTATCGTGGGGCTTCCGGGTAATGGGGAGCTTTCATCGTGTCTGTGCGTATTTGGGGAACGCTGGGTGTCACTCTGGCGGCGATGGCCGGCGGGGCCCAGGCCTCGTCACTGGTCTTTCCCGGAGCGCCGTCCGCAACGCCTTCCATTGTCACGCTGGAGGCAGCCGACGCTGCCCAGGCAGGCGATACGCGGTCGGTCACCGCGCTCGGTGAACCTGACGTCACCTATGAAAAGGTGGCGGCGATCCCGAACGCGCCTGAGGCGCGGCACGGCTTCCTGCAAAACCCGATGATCATTCGCGGCGGTATCGTCGGCAGCGCCTTCTCGACGCCCGCGCAGGCCAAGGTGCCGGCCACTGCCCCTGCAACCGCCACCGCTTCGACGGCACCGGCGGCGAATGGGCAGAAGACCCCGGCGACATCACCGGCAGCCGCGCCGGCGGCGGCAGCGCAGCAGCCCGTCCCTGGAGTCGGCAAGCTCAAGTAGCGGCTGTCTTGACGTCGGTCCGGCGTCCGGCACCATTGCCGGACAGGCCGCTTTTGCGCCGTGGACGAGTGTCGCCGCCTGAAGTCTCTAGCCCGCGATCTTGGAGAAATCCGCAACCTGGTCGGTGGCCGCGCGGATGCGGGCGAGCAGCGCCAATCGATTGGCGCGCACGGCCTGATCCTCATCATTCACGAGAACGCGTTCAAAGAATGAATCAACCGGTTCGCGCAAAACGCTAAGCGCCAGCATGGCGGCGGAAAAGTCTTCGTTTTGAATCGCTTCGCCGGCTTGCTTCTCGGCCTGATTCACCGCCGCGAACAGCGATTTCTCGGCATCCTCGCGGAACAGCGCGGGCTCGACGGTTTCGGCGATCGCCGTTTTCTTCTTCTCCTCGGCAGCCAAAATATTGGCCGCGCGCTTGGTGCCGGCAAGCAGGTTCTTGCCGTTCTCGGTGTCGAGGAAAGTGCCGAGCGCCTCGACGCGGCGTACGATCTGCAGCAGGTCATCCGACTGCGGCGTGATGACAGCGTCGATCAGGTCGTGGCGAGCGCCCTGATCGCGCAGGTAGACTTTCAGGCGGTCGTGGAAGAAGGCGAGGAGGTCTCGGACCTGATCCGTACTGCCAACCGTGTAATTCATGGAGGCGCTGCCGAAGATCGTCGTCAGCCCCAGTCGAATGCGGTTCTCGACCAAAATCCTCACCACGCCGAGCGCAGCGCGGCGCAGCGCGTAAGGATCCTTCGAGCCGGTCGGTTTTTCATCGATGGCCCAGAAGCCGACAAGCGTATCCAGCTTGTCGGCGAGCGCGACGGCGATCGACACCGGATCGCTCGGCACGTAATCGGACGGCCCCTGCGGTTTGTAGTGCTCTTCGATGGCTGCCGCCACGGACGGATGCTCGCCCTGGAGCAACGCGTATTTGCGGCCCATGGCGCCCTGCAATTCGGGAAACTCGCCGACCACTTCGGTGGTCAGATCGGCCTTGGCGAGAACCGCGGCGCGAGCGGCGAGCGCGGGATCGGCGCCGACGAGCGGCGCCAGTTCCTCCGCCAATCGCCTGATCCGCTCCACGCGCGCGCCCTGCGTGCCAAGCTTGGCATGGAAGGTCACATTGAGGTGGTCGAGGCGCGCGATGCGCTGGTCGAGAGGCTTCTTCAGGTCAAGCCCGAACTTTCTCGCCGACGCCTCGAGCTCGGCGAGATCGGGCAGATCGCCCTGGTCGGTCGTCCAGAAATAGAGCGCGTCGGAGAGGCGCGCGCGCACCACCTTGCCGTTGCCCTGGGCGATCTCCTTGCCGCCGTCGCTCGCCTCGATGTTGGCGGTGAGGATGAAGCGGTTGGAAAGTTCGCTGATCTCCCCCCTTGAGGGGGAGATGCCCGGCAGGGCAGAGGGGGTCGTCTCATGTGGAGCGCCGGCGTCCTCTGTGTGCGAAAGGGAGTCGCGTCCCGTCGTGCCGACCCCCTCTGTCGGCTTCGCCGACATCTCCCCCTCGAGGGGGGAGATTGGGCGCGATGTCACAAAGCACTTCTGGTTGGCGCGGATGGTCAGGCGGATCACCTCGGCCGGAATGGCCAGGAAAGCGTCTTCGAACGCGCCCATCAGCACGACAGGCCATTCCACCAGCCCGGACACCTCTTCCAAAAGCCCCTCGTCCTCGACCAGATCCAGCCCGTTGGCGAAAGCGAGGTTGCGGGCATCGGCAAGGATGATCTCCTTGCGCCGGTCGGCGTCGAGCACGACCTTGGCCGCTTCCAGCTTGCTTACATAATCGTCGAAGCGGCGCACGGTGATTTCGCCGGGCGCGTGAAAGCGGTGGCCGTAAGTGACATTGCCCGAACGGATGCCGTCGATCTCGAAATCGACCACGACCGGCTCCTCGGTTTCCGGACCGAAGGTGCACAGGATCGATTGCAGCGGCCGTACCCAGCGCAGCGAGCCGGGCTTGGCCGAGGCCGGCCCCCAACGCATCGATTTCGGCCACGGGAAATTGCGGATGATGTCAGGCACCAGCCCGGCGATGATCTCTTCCGCCGCCCTGCCCGGCTTCGAGACATGGGCGACGTAGAAATCGCCTTTCTTCGGGTCGGAATGGACGTGTGCCTCGGCGACCGAGGAAAGCCCGGCCTTGCGCAGGAAGCCCTGGACCGCCTGTTCCGGCGCCGTCGTCGACGGCCCCTTGATCTCCTCGCTGATGTCCTTCGAGCGCGCGGTCAGGCCCCTGATGTCGAGCGCCAGTCGCCGCGGTGTCCAGTACTCGCGCGCCGCCTCGTAGGTCAGCCCTGCCTCGACCAGGCCGTCGGTCAGCATCTTCCTCAGATCGCCCGCCGCCTTGCGCTGCATGCGGGCCGGGATTTCCTCGGAGCGAAGTTCGAGCAAAAGATCCGGCATCAGAGTGTCTCCGCCCGCATGCCATTTTCCTGTTCGCGCGTCCTCGAGCCTCCGGCGCTGCGGGCGCGCGGCTGGGCCGGGATTTCCTCGGAGCGAAGTTCGAGCAAAAGGTCCGGCATCAGAGTGTCTCCGCCTGCATGCCATTTTCCTGTTCGCGCGTCCTCGCGCCTCCGGCGTTGCGGGCGCGCGGCTGGGCCGGGATTTCCTCGGAGCGAAGTTCTAGAAGCAGGTCAGGCATGGATAGCTCCTCACCCTCCCCTCGATGGGGAGGGTCGGCGCGTCAGCGCCGGGGTGGGGTGGCGGCGTCTCAATCTCAAGCGCCTTCGGCGTCTGACGGGCGAAGGTCTGATTTCGTTCTTCCACCGCCGCATAGATCGTATCGAGCACGGAATCCAGTTCGTTTTTGATTTCGTGGTTCCAGAAGCGGATGACACGATAGCCCTGACTTTCGAACCATTTTGTCCGAATTTCGTCGTGTCGTTGCTGACGATCGAAACTGTGGTGAGCGCCGTCCACCTCGATGATCAGCTTCAGGCGGTGCGAGATGAAATCAGGGAAGTAAATACCGACCGACGCCTGCTTGCGAAATGAGTGCCTTTCCACCGGGATGCGCCATAGGTGCCGCCACAAGATGCGTTCTTCGTCGGTCATCGCCGCACGAAGCCGTTGCGCCGACCGCAGTTTGAACCGATCGAGTTTCGGCATGAGAAGTCGCGCTGTCACCCCCACCCGCCGCTTCGCGGCGACCTCCCCCATCCAGGGGGAGGTAAAGAGGCCATAGCAACTCGGCTGGCCGCTGTCACCCTTTCCAGAAATTTTGGGCGTCCTGTCGGGACGGGATGATCCCACCCGTCCTTGGATCAAAGATTTCCATGAACCGAACGCAGCGCTGAAGCGACCCACGCTCAGGCAGAGAGCTATTGGCTGAACGACCATGAAAACGGTATCCAGACTTTTGCAAATCCTGGCGCTCAGCGCCTGCTTCACCGCTCAGGCCCATGGCGCCTTCTCGATGCCGGGCGTGCGCCAAGCATTGCGCATTATAGCCGGCCCGAGCGGCCAGATTCTATCGCCGATCAACGCTTCCCTCGATTTGATGAGGGAGGGTGCCTGAGATCAGGCCGCCAATCCGCCGGCCTGCGTCTTCAAGAACGCCTCGCCACAGGCTTTCGCCAGATTGCGCACGCGCAGGATGTAGCTCTGCCGCTCGGTGACGGAGATCACGCCGCGCGCGTCGAGCAGGTTGAAGACGTGACTGGCCTTGATGCACTGGTCGTAGGCGGGAAACACCATGCGGTGCACAGGCAGATTGTCGTTCGATGCGGGCGCACCGGCATCGAGCAGTGCCTTGCATTCGGCCTCGGCATCGTCGAAGTGGCGCAGCAGCATCGTCGTGTCGGCGTATTCGAAATTGTGACGCGAATATTCCTGCTCGGCCTGCAGGAAGACATCGCCGTAGGTGACCTTGTCGGCGCCGTCGCGGCCGTTGAAATTGAGGTCGTAGACATTGTCGACGCCCTGCACATACATGGCCAGCCGTTCCAGACCATAAGTGAGCTCGCCCGCAACCGGCGCGCATTCGATGCCGCAGACCTGCTGGAAGTAGGTGAACTGCGACACCTCCATGCCGTCGCACCAGCATTCCCAGCCAAGGCCCCAGGCGCCCAGCGTCGGGCTTTCCCAATCGTCTTCGACAAAGCGGATGTCATGCAGCAGCGGGTCGATGCCGATCGCCGCCAAAGAGCCGAGATAGAGCTCCTGCAGATTGGGCGGATTGGGCTTCAGGATCACCTGATACTGGTAGTAGTGCTGCAGCCGGTTCGGATTCTCTCCGTAGCGGCCGTCCTTGGGGCGGCGCGAAGGCTGGACGTAGGCGGCGTTCCAGCGCCTCGGTCCAAGCGCCCGCAGCGTCGTGGCCGGATGGAAGGTGCCGGCACCGACCTCCATGTCGTAGGGCTGGAGGATCACGCAGCCATAGTCCGCCCAGTAATTGTGCAGAGTCAGGATCAGCCCCTGAAAGGAGCGGCTGGGATGCATATGGGCGGGGATTTCAATCGTCACGGTGGCCTCGGCTGCAAGGGCTGACTTGCGGCCCCGTCCTAGAGACACGGCGGCGAAGCGTCAAGCAAGGCGCGGGCGGCGCGAGGCATGTCGAAAGCTTTGCGAGCGGCTGGCCCATTGCCGGCCATGAGCGCGTGCCTTCTGGTGAACGCTCACAACTCCGCCTCGCCAGACAACAGGTCAGCCATGCCCAACTTCATCACCGTCCGCCCGGTCACGCGCCAGGATTTCGCGCAATGGCTGCCGCTGTGGGACGGCTACAACGCGTTTTACGGGCGCTCGGGCGAGACGGCGCTGGCAAGCGAGATCACCGCCATGACATGGTCGCGCTTCTTCGACGCCTATGAGCCGGTGCATGCGCTGGTTGCCGAAAGTGAAGGACGGCTCGTCGGCCTCGTGCACTACCTCTTCCATCGCAGCACCACGGCGATCGCGCCAAACTGCTACCTGCAGGATCTTTTCACCGACGAGACCTTGCGCGGCAAGGGCATCGGCCGGGCTCTCATCGAGGGCGTCTACGAGCGGGCGCAGGCGGCCGGTTCGGGCCGGGTGTACTGGCTGACGCACGAGACCAATCACACCGCCATGAAGCTCTACGACAGGATCGGCGAACGCTCGGGCTTCGTCGTCTACCGCAAGCTGTTCTGACGTGGCTGCCAACGAAAACGGAGCCCGACAAGGGCCCCGTTCGCGAGCAACATCATTTCATCTTAGCCCTTCGGCGCAGCCGGTGCCGGCTTGACCTTGGGGGTTTCCTGCGCCGTGTTGGACTCGATCGGCGGCAGGCCCTTCATCAGCTTCTGCTGCAAGGCGGCAAGCACGTCGGGATCCGGCTTCAGGTCGCGCGCCTGGTTCCACTGGAAGGTGGCTTCCAGCTTGCGGCCGACGCGCCAATAGGCGTCGCCGAGATGGTCGTTCAGCACCGGATCTTCCGGCTTCAGCGACACCGCGCGTTCCATTTCGCGCACCGCGTCATCGTACCTGCCGAGGCGGAAATAGGCCCAGCCCAGCGAGTCGACGATGTAACCGTCGCTCGGCCTGAGATCGACGGCCTTCTGTATCATCGCCAGGCCTTCCTTCAGGTTCATATTCATGTCGACCCAGGAATAGCCGAGATAGTTCAGCACCTGCGGCTGGTCGGGCTGCAATTCCAGCGCCTTGCGGAAATTCGGCTCGGCCTTCGGCCATTCCTTCAGCCGCTCATAGGCGATGCCCCGCTGGTAGAAGATATTCCAGTTGGCGGCGGTCGGCGTCTTCAGCGCCTCGACGGCCTTGTCGTAGAGATTGGCGGCGGAACGGAAATCCTCCTTCGACGAATAGACCCCACCAAGCGCCAGATAGGCGCGCATGTCGTTGGGATGCTTATCGACGAAGGCCTTCAGATGCGTGATCGCCTCGTCATGGCGATCGAGATCGGCCAGGTTGAGGCCAAGCTGTAAGTCCGAAAGCTCCTTCAGCGGCGAGGTATCCGGTATCCGTCGGTAGAGCGCGATGGCCCCCTCGCCGTCCTTCAGCTGTTCGGAAACGGCGGCAAGCTGCACCAGGGCGGCATCGCTGTCGGGTTTCAGCGCCAGCGCATATTGCAGATAGAGCCTGACGAAAGGCTCACCGCCGCCGCGATTGAGCGCGGTTGCCAGATCGAGCAATATCTCGGAGGCGCCGTCGGATGGGCCGGCTATGAAGGGCGGGATCTTGTCGCCCTTGCTGATCCTGTCGCGCAAGGCGACAATTTCCAGCTTGCCCGGCGAAAACGCCTCGGCCTGATCGAGCACCGATACCGCCTTGGCCGTGTCGCCCTTGCGGGCCAGGAACGAGGCATAGGCCTGCGCATTGCGCATCCATGTTTCGGGAGCCGCGCTGCCGGCGGCGGTGTCCTGCATGGTCGCGGCATAGATCGCGTCGGCCTTCTCAGGCATGTTGGACGCGTCGGCGATCAGCGCGCGGTGGAAGGATTTGAACAGGCCGAACCAGTCCGGCCCCTGCAGCTTGTCGATGGATGCCATCGCCTCGCTGGGGTCGCCGGCGCCCTCTTGGGCCCAGCCGGACATGACGCCGGAGATCAGCCGGTCGAGATCGGATTCCAGCGACAGCTTCAACCAATACTGCGCCTTGGAAAAATCCTTCTTGTGGAAGGAATCGACCGCCAGCGCCAGGCGCGAGAACCGTTCGACGTCGGGAACTTCCTTGAGCTTGTCGGCATAGACAAGGGATTCGTCGAAGCGGCCTTGCGCGATCAGCGACAGCATCAGGCTCTGCTGCAGGCCCGTATCGCTTGGATCGAAGGCCAGGGCCTGCTTGTAGTAGGCAATGGCATTATCCAGGTCGTTGTCACCCTCGGCGATCCGGGCAGCCAGATAGGCTCCCGAGAAAGATGTGATCTTCACCGGTTCGGTGGTCTGCTTGGCATAGGCCGGCAGCGCCGAAATCGCCATGCCCGTCACAAGTGCCAGCCTTGTCAGCCAGCGCGCACGTCCCTGCTGCATCGTATCCCTTTCAGCCAGGCGCCATCTCCGCGTCAGCGGGATCGACGTAGATTCGATCTTTCGGAGAAAAGCATGGCCTTTTTGGGGTCACGCTTCAATCCGCCTCGAATTCACAATCGGGTCACCCGATTAACAAACCATGCCGGCAAAGAACGGCTTTCAGCCCGAAACCGGCGCATCGGCGTCAGGAGTGCCCGAAGACCGGAGGGCCGCAGGCGCGCGCCCTGATATCCGCCTGACGCCACCGCGCTGCACAGGCCGCTCCATTCGCAGCCCTGGCAGGCTCCGCGCGTGAGGCCGGCCGAGAAGGCCTGCCGCATCCGCGCCAGCATGTCCGCACCGCGATCGAGGCGCGCACCGGCCCGGATTGGTCGCCCGAGCAAGGCGCCGACATCGTGGGCGGCAAGCCGGTCCCGCTCGGCGGCGCTGTCCCGCAGGCAATGTGGCTCCTGTTCATCCAGCAACGGTGCGCAGATGTCGTCCGGGCCGGACACGACCAGTATGTCCTCGCCCCGGCCAAGGGGCTGCGCGATGCCGTCGTAGTTGGCCGTGAATGCGGGGCTGTATCCCTTGCCCACATAGGTGAGCAGGCAAAAGAGGTGATGAGCGCGCAGCCTTATCGTCACGGCTGGCGCTATTTCGCCTTGCCGCGCGGGAGCGCCATCAGCGTGGCGGCGCCAAGCGCCGACTTGAGCAGGCCACCGAGGACAAACGGCAGGAAGCCGAAGGCAACAGCCTTCTCGGCGCCGATGATGACGGCGAGCCACGCCGTGCCAAGGGCTAGGCACAGCAGGTTGCCGAGCAGCATGGCGGCAAAGGCAAGCACGACCCTGCCGCCGTTCCAACCGCGCTCCGCCAGCCAGCCGACCAGTGCGCCGACAACCGGGAAGGCGAAGAGGTAGCCGCCCGTCGGACCAATGAAATGTTGTACGCCGGCAGCCCCGCCGGCCAGAACCGGGAAGCCGACCGCACCCTCGGCCAGCCAGGCGGCGATGGTGATCGCGCCCAGCCGCCAGCCGTAGAGCGCGCCGACCAGCGTCACGGCAAAGGTCTGCATCGTCACCGGAACCGGCACCATCGGCACCTCGATGTAGGAGGACAGCGCCAGGAACAGGGTGCCGAGCACGACGGCGCCCGCCTGCCAGCCGAGCGATCGCTCCTGAAGCCGGAGCGGGCTGAAGGACGGTTTTGCGGACGAGAACGCGATGTCGGTCATAGGGGCTCCCTTGGTCGATCCAAAATTATAGATAATTTTTGCCTTCGATCTATTATCGAAGCCACAATTTTCGGACGATGGCAAGGCATGCCTTGCGCAAGGCGGTTAGCCCACGATCGCGAAGGCCTCTCGCGTGGTGCCGGAGGCTGTCCTGACCGGCTTGCGGCCAATCCATTGCACGTGCCGCCCCAATGTCGCCGCGGCCGATTCGGTGTTGCCCTGCCGCAAGGCGGCCAATATCGCCCGGTGGTCCTGGTCGGTACGGGTCTCCCATTCCGAACGCCATGCGGCGAACAGGAAACGGGCGCTTGCGGCGTGCAGGTCATCGATGGTGGCGAGAAGACGCGACATGCCGCATGGCGTCAGGATCAACCGGTGAAAGGCGCGGTTGGCTTCTTCCCACGACCTGACGTCCCGGGATTTGTCGCCGGCCTTGCTGGCCTCCTCGGCCCGATCGAGAATAGCGGAGGTCAGATGCGGCGCCGCGTGGCGCAGCGCCAGCACTTCGAGCGCCGCCCGCATTTCGGCGACCTCCTTGACCTCGCCGAGGTCGAAAGCCGCCACGCGCACGCCGCGGCGCGGTTCGCTGACGGCGAGGCCTTGCGCCTCGAGGCGGCGAAAGGCCTCGCGCACGGGCACATGGCTGGTGTTAAACTCCTCGGCGACATGGTCCTGCCGCAACCGGGCGCCCGGCTCGATCGCGCCCGAGATGATGCGATCCGCCAGAACCTTGCCGATGCGCACCGCGATGGTGTCGTCCGTGCCCTTTGCCATGTTTTATAGATAATTTGCAGCTGGGCAGCTTGTCGAGGCGGCGGAGACGGATTCACGGATTTCTCCCCAGCACGAGCCAAAGGAGAGCTGCGTGAAAGGCAGCGGCTCAGTTCACCCGGCTGATGCAGAAATCGATGACGTCGATCAGCGCCGATTTCTGCGGCGTCGCCTCCAGCGGCGCCAGCGCGTCGCGGGCGATCTCGCCGAAATGACGGGCGCGCCCGATCGTGTCGGCGATCGCGCCGTGGTGGGTCATCAGCCCGATCGCCTTTTCGAGGCCGGCGTCATCGGTGACATTGTCCTCGATGGCCCGCTTCCAGAAGGTGCGCTCGGCCTTGCTGCCGCGCCGGTAGGCGAGAATGACCGGCAGCGTCACCTTGCCCTCGCGAAAATCGTCGCCGACATTCTTGCCCAGATCCTTGCTGGTGCCGCCATAGTCCAGCGCATCGTCGATCAGCTGGAAGGCGAGCCCGAGATTCATGCCGTAGGAGCGCAAGGCAGCGCGGTCGTTGCGCGTCGCCTGGGCGATGACGGGGCCGACCTCGGCGGCAGCCGAGAACAAGGCCGCGGTCTTGGCCTTGATGACGGCGAAATGCTCGTCCTCGGTGGTCTCCAGGTTCTTGGCGGCGGCAAGCTGCATGACCTCGCCCTCGGCGATGATCGAGGCCGCGCTCGACAGGATGTCGAGCGCCTCCAGCGAACCGACATCGACCATCATGCGGAATGCCTGGCCAAGCAGGAAGTCGCCGACCAGCACGCTCGCCTGGTTGCCCCAGATCATGCGGGCCGTCTTCTTGCCGCGTCGCATGCCGCTCTCGTCGACGACGTCGTCGTGGAGCAGCGTCGCCGTGTGCATGAACTCGACCGATGTGGCGAGCTTGACGTGGCCCTCGCCGGCATAGCCGAACATCTGTGCGGCGGCGAGCGTCAGCATTGGCCTGAGCCGCTTGCCGCCCGACGAGATCAAGTGGTTGGCGACCTCCGGGATCATCTCGACATCGGATCCGGCCTTCGACAGGATCAATTCGTTGACGCGCCCCATGTCGGCCGCCGTCAGGTCGATCAGATCCTTGATGGAGGCGGGTTCCCGCTTTCCGTTTTCGATGTTGAGAACGACACCCACGACAAACTCTCCCGTCTGATGTAACGCGTGCGACGGCACCCTTAGTTCCGTTACGGACTCTAGGGCGGCGAACGCGGCCACGGCAAGTGGCGAATTGGCGCGGCTTCTCTGGTTTCGGGCCTCGCATGCGTTTACATGAACGCGGCAAACTGAGAGTTTCGTCAGATGATAGAGCTCATTCGCACCAACGACGCGGTCATCATCTCCTTCGTCGAATCGCTGATGCGCGATGCCGGCATCGGCTGCTTCGTGGCCGACCAGAATATGAGCGTGCTCGACGGCTCGCTCGGCATCCTGCCGCGGCGCGTCATGGTCGACGCCGACAAGGCCGACGCGGCGCGGCGCATCCTGACGGATGCCGGCATCGCCAACGAGATCCGCCAAAAATAATGTCCGCCGCGCCAGCCGCCCTCGCCCCGGACACGCCAGCCCACACGGTCGATGCCTTCCATCGCGGCCGGTTCTGGCTGGTGCAGCCCAAGCATGGCGGCCATCGCGCCGGCATGGACGCCATGATGCTGGCGGCTGCCGTGCCGTCCTCCTTCGGCGGGCGTCTCGCCGATTTCGGCGCCGGCGCCGGTGCCGCGGCACTTGCCGTTCTGGCGCGCTGCCCGACGGCCCGGGCCGTGCTGGTCGAACGCGCGCCGGAAATGGCGGCTTTCGCCGCGGCCACGCTCGCGCATCCCGGCAACGCTCACCTCGTCGACCGCGCTTCGGTGCTCGTCGCCAATGTCGCGCTTTCGGGCCGCGCCAGGACGGCGGCCGGCCTCGGCGACAATGATTTCGATTTCGTCATCATGAATCCGCCCTTCAACGCCGCGCAGGACCGCGCCACGCCCGAGCGCTTGAGAAAGGAAGCGCATGTCATGGAGGACGGGCTGTTAGAGGGCTGGATCCGCAGTGCCGCAGCAGTGGTCAGGCCGCGCGGCGGGCTTGCCGTCATCGCGCGGCCCGAGCAACTCGGTTCGCTTCTCGATGCGATCGCGGGCCGTTTCGGCGACGCCGAGATGCTGGCCGTGCATCCCCGTCCCGATGCCGCGGCGATCCGCATCATCGTCAGGGCAACGTTCGGGGCGCGCGGCAAACTCGCCATCCGGCCGCCGTTGATGCTTCACGCGCAGACGGGCGACGGCCCGTCGGAACGGACGGAGATGATCAACAACGGCCTCGCCTCCCTGTTCGGAGATTGAACACAAACTGGCCGCGATGGCCGCGGCATTGCCGTTGGCCTTGAAATTCCTACATGCTGGCAACCCATCGAGCGGAGATCGACCTCAGTGAAACGCCTTTTCAACCGCCTGCTGCCGAAATCCTGGCGTTCCACGGTCGTCACCATTCCGGTTATCCGGTTGCACGGCACCATCCTGGCGGGCGGCGGCCCGTTCCGTCCCAGCCTGTCGCTTGCCTCCACCGCCGGGCTGATCGAAAAGGCGTTTTCCTTCGACGCGCCTGCCATCGCCATCTCCATCAATTCGCCCGGGGGCTCGCCGGTGCAGTCGCGGCTGATCTTCAAGCGTATCCGCGACCTCGCGATCGAGAAGAACAGAAAGGTGCTGGTCTTCGTCGAGGACGTCGCTGCCTCGGGCGGCTACATGATCGCGGTCGCCGGCGATGAGATTTTCGCCGACCCGTCGTCCATCGTCGGCTCGATCGGCGTGGTCTCGGCTTCGTTCGGCTTCCCGGAGCTGATGAAGAAGATCGGCGTCGAGCGCCGCGTCCACACCGCTGGCCAGAACAAGTCGGTGCTTGATCCATTCAAGCCCGAGAAAAAGGAAGACATCGAACGGCTGAAGGCGCTGCAGCTCGAAGTGCACGAAACCTTCATCGATCTGGTCAAGGAGCGGCGCGGCACCAAGCTCAAGGACGATCCCGACCTGTTCACGGGCCTGTTCTGGACCGGCAAGCGCGGCCTGGAGCTTGGGCTTGTCGATGCGCTCGGCGACATGCGATCCGTGCTCAAGACGCGGTTCGGGGCGAAAACCCAACTCAAGCTGATCTCGGCGCCGCGCGGTTTGTTCGGCCGCTTCGGGCTGTTCGGCTCGAGCAAGGGATTTTCGGCGCCCGATATTGCCGCCGCTGCCACCGGGGGCGTGATCGATGCGGCGCAAGAGCGCGCTTTGTGGGCGCGCTTCGGGCTTTGAAAACCCGGCAAAACCGTCTAGCATGAACCTCGAAGTTCCATGCATGTCGTTTTTCTCCAGAAACCGCCTTTGGACGACATGCGCCAACCGACCCGACCGGCCGCCCTTCGCCGGCCCAGCGTGGGAGGAGTTTTGATATGCCGCAGATCATTTTCTTCGCCGTCGTCGGGATCGCCGCTTATTTTGGCTACCGCACCTTCATCCGCGAGGCCGAGCGTGTAACCGCCAAGGTGCGGCGCACCGAAAAGCAGACGGCAAACGGCGCGATGGGGACGCTGGTGAAGGATCCGAAGACCGGCGAGTACCGGCTGGCCAAGGACTGATCCTCATTTCACTCGCAATCGAGAGCCTGGAATCCGGCCAGCGCGTCCGGATATGGCCGGCGCCCGCCAAGATAAACCTCGCTCTGCATGTCACCGGCAGGCGCGATGACGGGTATCATCTGATCGAAAGCCTGGCGGTGTTCACGCGCTTTGGCGACAGGATCGAGATCGCGCTTGCCGAGCGAGACGATTTCAGCGTGTCCGGCCGCTACGCTCCGGATGTTCCCGTCGACGGCAGCAATCTGGTGCTCAGGGCGCGTGACGCGCTGCGGCAGGCAGCCGGTCCTCGCGGCACGCCGCCGGTCGCCATCAAGCTCGAAAAGAACCTGCCCGTCGCTTCCGGCGTCGGCGGCGGGTCGAGCGATGCGGCAGCAGTTCTGCGTGGGCTTGCGGCAAGCTGGCAACTCGACATCGACGATGTCGCGCTGGCGCGGATCGGGCTTTCGCTTGGCGCCGATATTCCCATGTGTCTGGCAGCCAGGCCGCTGATTGCACGCGGCATCGGCGAGGAGCTGTCGATCGTGCCTGATTTCTCGGCGCTCGGACTGGTGCTGGTCAATCCCGGCAAGGCGGTCTCGACCGCCGACGTATTCAACGCGCTGTCGCGGCGCGACAATGATGCGCTGCCGCCGCTGCCGCATGTGGTTGACTTCCACGGCCTGCGCAACTGGCTGGAGATAACGCGCAACGATCTCGAGCCGGCGGCCCGCGCCATCGAGCCCGCCATCGGCAAGGCACTTTCGGTGCTGAACAAGGCCGGGGCCGGTTGTGCCCGCATGTCGGGTTCCGGCGCCACGTGCTTCGGCCTGTTCGAGACCGGCAATGTCGCCAAGCGCGCGGCCGCGGACATCCGCGCCCGGCAACCCGACTGGTTCGTCGCCGCGACGCGCAGCATGACGGCGGAGGCAGATGCCCATGGCCAGGACTGACGAGAGCCGTTCCTTCATTCCGGTCCGCATCGCGGTGCTGACCGTTTCCGACACGCGCAGCCTTGCCGACGACAGGTCCGGCCAGACGCTGGCCGATCGCATCGCGGATGCCGGCCACATCCTCGCCGCCCGCGACATTGTCACCGACGACCGCGACAAGATCCGCGACAAGGTTCTGGCGTGGTCGCGTGACAAGGACATCGACGTCGTCATCACCACCGGCGGCACCGGCTTCACCGGGCGCGACGTGACGCCGGACGCGCTGGAGCCGATCTTCGAAAAGCGCATGGATGGTTTTTCCGAGGTGTTCCACCGCATTTCCTACGACAAGATCGGCACCTCCACGATCCAGAGCCGGGCGACCGGCGGCGTCGTCAACGCCACCTTCGTCTTCGTGCTGCCGGGCTCGCCCGGCGCCTGCAAGGATGCCTGGGACGGCATCTTGAAGGCGCAGCTCGACTACCGGCACATGCCCTGCAACTTCGTCGAGATCATGCCGCGCCTGGACGAGCACCTGCGGCGCGGCATGTCGGCTCCGTGAAAGCCGAGGCAAGGCGCTGGTTTCACGCCGCGTTTGCCAGGCAGAACACCGCCTTCGCCTTCGAAAGACCATTCCAAACCGGATGCGGCAGGACGTATCGTCTCGCGGCGGCGGCCATCGCCGTTGAAGACGGGCGGACGCGATGACAGTGCATAATGGCGGGTGCCATTGCGGCAACATACGCCTTCGATTTTCAACCGAGCTCGATCCATCGACAATCGAGGTTCGCGCCTGCCAGTGCTCGTTCTGTACCAAGCATGGCTCGCGCGCCGTCGCCGATCCGGACGGCAGGCTGGTCATCTCAGTCAAGGACATCCAGCGATTGAAGAAATACCGTTTTGGATTGGGGACGGCCGACTACCTGATCTGCGGTGAATGCGGTGTCTATACCGCCGCAATCGCCGGAGAGGACGATGCCAGGGCAATCGTCATCATCAACGCCCTGGACGATCAAAGGTCGTTCAGTCAGGAACCGATCCCGGTCGACTACGACGCGGAAAGCAAGGCAGAGCGTCAAGCCAGACGTCGTCTTCGCTGGATGCCTGTGGAGATGCGTTTTAGCGAATGACCGGCTCGCCGTGGAAGCGCCGGCGCGAGGACCGCGAGACACCGAAACCACTTCCTTCATCAGCCGCGGCCTGCGCGCCGGCACCCGCGTGATCGGAAGCTAGCTGCGCGTCACATGTGCAACGCACGTAGACAGAGCAGCTGCAAAATCATTTGGACGGGCGGTGCTCTTGTTTTGCCGGAGCGGCCCAGATTTCGGCATCCAGCCGCTTGGTCGCCAGGCCGCGAGCGAGAGCCTCGGCGCTGCCGGCTCTTTTCGACAAGGATGTGGCCTGGCGCTTGCTGATCAGCAGCCCGTCGGCCAAGGCACGGTTTCCCGAGAAGATACGGGCCAGGAATGGCGCGCGGCCGGCGCGTGTGCGTGAAAACCGCGCCGCCATGGTTTGCCTCGCTGTATGCGCAACGACATCGTCGATCCATCCGTCGACCAGCCGCGCGCCCGGTTCCAGCAGCAACAGCCAATCGCCTTTCGCGTGCCGGATGGCCGCCGCGACGCCGTCGGTCGCATACTGGCACCCGGCATGCTCGGCGACGCGATGGGTCTGGTCGGTGGAACCGGTGTCGCAGACGATGACCTCGCGCACCACGCCCTCGACCGCGCCGCCGATCAGCGTCGCCAGCGTGCGGGCGAGGCCCTCCTCGTCATTGTGGGTCTCGATAAGAACGGTGAGCATCGTGTGCCGAATAGCGGAAAGCGGAACGCAGCGCCAGTTTTTGCGGCGCACCATAGAAAGTTCTTGCTTTGTTCTCGTTCGGCAAATAGGATTAAATTCATGAGCAGAGCGATTCGAAACAACATGGACAGTCCCTGGGAGCGGGCGAAGATGGAACCGATCATGCGCGCCGACATTGCCGCCTTCGGAGCAGGACGAGCCGAAATGGCCAACGCGATGATCGAGCAGAACGGCATGCGCGTCCGCCCCGACCGCAACCGCGGCCGGTCGGCAGGCATCAACCCGTCCGGTCGGTTCGAGCCGGTCAGCCGGCATGTCTTCGACGATGGCTGGAACTCGCTGGAGGAACTGCCTCCCTTCAAGACCGAGGTACAGGTCGAGAAGCCGCGTACCATCATCACCCGCAATGAATCGCCCGACATCTCGTTCGACCGCTCGATCAATCCCTATCGCGGCTGCGAGCATGGCTGCGTCTATTGCTTTGCGCGGCCTACGCACAGTTTCATGGGCCTGTCGCCGGGGCTGGATTTCGAATCCAAGCTGTTCGCCAAGCCCGACGCGGCGCGCCTGCTCGACAAGGAACTGTCGAAGGACGGTTACCAGCCGCGGACCATCGCCATCGGCACCAATACCGATCCCTACCAGCCGATCGAGAAGCAGTACCGGATCATGCGCGAGATCCTCGAAGTGCTGGAGGCGCGCGGCCACCCGGTCGGCATCGTCACCAAATCCGCTCTGGTGACGCGCGATATCGACATCTTGTCACGCATGGCCGAACGGGGCCTCGCCAAGGTGGCGTTGTCGGTGACGACGCTCGACCGCATGCTGGCGCGCACCATGGAGCCACGCGCCTCGACGCCGGCCAAGCGGCTGGAGGCGATCAGGCAGCTTGCGGATGCCGGCATCCCTGCTTCGGTCATGGTGGCGCCGATCATCCCCGGGCTGACCGACCAGGAGATGGAACGCATCCTCGATTCGGCGCACCATGCCGGCGCACGCGAGGCGGGCTATGTCGTGCTGCGTCTGCCGCTCGAGGTCAGCCCGATCTTCAAGGACTGGCTGCTGCGCCACTATCCCGACCGCTATCGCCATGTGATGTCGCTGATCCGCTCGATGCGCGAGGGCAAGGATTACGATTCGGAATGGGGCAAGCGCATGAAGGGCGCGGGTCCTTACGCCTGGCAGATCGGCCGGCGCTTCGAAATCACCGCCAAGCGGCTCGGTCTCAATGCCGAGCGGCGCACGCTGCGGACCGACCAGTTCGTCGCCGCCGGCAAGGACCAGGAGCAGTTGATGCTGCTTTGAACGACCGCGGCTGTTTGCCGCCGTGGCGAAAAAATCCCGTCCGGCCTGCCCCGGCCTGCAGACGGTGCCCTCCCGGTCCGGCGCCCCACCCGACCCGGAGGGACTTGCGGAGAATCAGAGCCGATGCGAACCTCGCCGCAACATGGCTCGCGCGCGTTCTGATTCTCCGCCTCTCTTCGAAATCGTCGAGAAACCCGATTTCTCCTTCGAGACGAAGGCGATGGCCGAAGGCCTGTGGCCGGTCGCGGGGATGGACGAGGCCGGACGCGGCCCGCTGGCCGGACCGGTGGTGGCGGCTGCGGTCGTGCTCGACCCTGCCAACATCCCTGACGGCCTCGACGATTCCAAACGGCTCAGCCATTTGCAACGCGAGGCGCTGTTCGTGCGCATCATCGGCTCCGCGCTCGGCGTGTCGATGGCCTCGGTCAGCGCCGAGGGCATTGACGGCAGCAACATCCTCAAGGCGAGCCTGGAGGCGATGCGCCGTGCGGTCGCCGGCCTGCCGGTGCAGCCGAAGCTCGCGCTTGCCGATGGGCGCGACGTGCCGCCGGGCCTGCCTTGCACGGGGCGCGCGCTGATCAAGGGCGACCAGCGCTCGCAATCCATCGCCGCCGCCTCGATCGTCGCCAAGGTGATGCGCGACCGCATGATGTGCGGCTGCGGCAGCCATCACCAGCACTACGGCTTCGAAGTGCATATGGGCTATGCCACGGTCCGCCATCGCACCGCGATCGAGACGCACGGGCCGGTGGCGCGGCTGCACCGCGTGTCGTTCGCGCCATTCAGGCTTGAAGGTGCCGAGGTGGTGGAAGAAGAGAGCTTCGCCGGGCTGGATTAGGGCGAAAGCAGCCGAGCGCATATCTCCCCCCACGAGAAACCCTGGAGGGGCGAGATGGCCGACAGGCCAGAGGGGGTCGCCGCGCGTGAAGCGCCGACCTGCTCTTTCGCCGGACAGAAGGTCGCGCCAGGACGTACCGACCCCCTCTGTCGCCTTCGGCGACATCTCCCCCTCGAGGGGGAGATTATCCCAGCCAACAAAAAAGCCGCCGGGTTTCCCAGGCAGCCTTTGATTGTTCGATGCGATCAACTCAGTTCAGCTTCGCCTTCACATCGGCGAGCGAGGTCTTGAACAGGTCGGCTCCCGCCTTGGCGTCGATCTTGCCGGCGAGCAGCGTGCGAGCGGCTTCGACGGCGATGTCGACGGCGCTGGCGCGCACTTCGCCGATCGCCTCGCGCTCGGCCTGGCCGATCTTCTGTTCGGCAAGAGCGGTGCGCCGCGCGACGTAGTCCTCGGTCTTCTTGTGCGCCTCGGCGGCGAGCAGTTCGGCTTCGCGCTTGGCCGCGGCGACGATGTCTGCGGCCTCCTGCTCGGCTTCCTTGCGCTTGCGCTGGTATTGGCCAAGCAACTGCTGGGCCTCCTCGCGCAGCCTGCGCGCCTCGTCAAGCTCGCTGCTGATCCTGGCGGCGCGGGCATCGAGCGCCTTGGCGATCAGGCGGGGCACCTTGATGTAGATGGCGATACCCAAAAAGATGACCAGGGCGATCGTGGCCCAGAGCGTTGCAAGAGATGTGGCGTCCATGATGCGCTCCTCACCCGGCCACGGACTTGACCGCGGCCGCGATCTCGGCCTTGCTGGCCTTGCCGCCGACCAGCGCCTCGACGATCGCCGAGGCAGTGTCCTCGGCGATGCTGCCGACTTCCTTCATGGCGTTGGCCTTGATGGAAGAGATGCGCGCCTCGGCCTCGCCGAGCTTCTCGTCGAGCGCGGCCTCGATCTTCTTGCGCGCGGTCTCGGCTTCCGCCTTGGCCGCGTCATTGGCCTGCTGGCCGATGGCGTTGGCGTTCTTCTTGGCTTCCGCCAGCTCCTGCTCGTAAGCAGCAACGGCGGCGTCGGCCTCGCCCTTCAACTTCGCGGCCTGATCGAGATCCTGGCTGATACGGTCGTTGCGGACATCGATGATGCCGCCGACGCGCGGCACCACCACCCTCTTCAGGAAGAGGTAGAAGAGCCCGAACGTGATCGCCAGCCAAAGAAGCTGCGACGGAAACGTCGCCGGATCGAATGGCGGAAACATGCCATGAGCTTCGGCAGGCACGCTGGTGCCGGAATGCGTGTCGCCTTCCGTCGCAGCGTGGCCAGCCTCGGTGGCAGGCGCGGACTCTTGCGCAAAGGCAGATGTCACGAACATGGACTATCCCCTGATATCAGACCCGCCGCTCTCGCGGCCGGCCTGTCCAATCTTCCCATAGCTTAGCCAAATAGCGGCTCAGCCAAACAGGGGCTCAGCCGAACAGGGCCAGCAGCGCGATGAGAAGCGAGAAGATGCCCAGAGCTTCGGTCACGGCGAAGCCGAAGATCAGACGGCCGAACTGGCCATCGGCGGCCGACGGGTTGCGCAGCGCGCCCGAGAGATAGCTGCCGAAGATGTTGCCGAGGCCAATGCCCGCGCCGCCCATGCCGAGGCAAGCGATGCCGGCGCCGATGTACTTTGCTGCTTCTACGTCCATTTGTTCAACTCCTTTGGATCTGAAATTCCGTTGCGATTCCATTCCGGCGGCAATGTTGAAAACTCTTGCGCCGGAAATTTTTTATCAGTGCCCCGGGTGCAGGGCGTCGTTGAGATACATGCAGGTCAGCACCGCGAACACATAGGCCTGAAGGAAGGCGACCAGCAGTTCGAGCGCGGTCAACGCCACGGCCATCGCCAGCGGCAGCACCGAGCCAGCGACGCCGACCGCGCCCAGCGCCGAGAGGCTGACGACGAAGCCGGAGAAGACCTTCAGCGTGATGTGCCCGGCGAGCATGTTGGCGAACAGACGAACCGAGAGGCTGACAGGGCGCGAGACGAAGGAGATCACTTCGATCAGCACCACCAGCGGCAGCAGGAACACCGGCACGCCTTGCGGCACGAACAGCTTGAGGAAACCAAGGCCGTGCTTGCCGAAACCGTAGACGATCACGGTGCCGATAACCAAGACGGCGAGGCCGAAGGTGACGATGATGTGGCTGGTGACGGTGAAGAAATAGGGGAACAGGCCAAGCAGGTTGGCGACCAGCACGAACATGAACAGGGAAAACACGAAGGGAAAGAACTTCATGCCCTGCGTGCCGGCGGCGTCGCGCAACATGTTGCCGACGAATTCATAGGCCATTTCGGAGATCGATTGCAGCCGGCCGGGAACGAGGCTGCGGCTCGACGTCGTCAGAAACAGGAATGCCGCGGCGACAACCACGGTCGCGACCATGAACAGCGCCGAATTGGTAAAGGACAAGTCGTAGCCGCCGATATCGATCGGTATCAGCTTGTTGATATGGAACTGGTGGATCGGATCGACCTTGTCAGCTGCCACGTTCAAACCCCGTCAGTGCCGCATGCGGCCTTGTTACCATGCCGCCCGTCGAAAGGCGGCTATTTCCAAATGCCGCCTGAAGGGCGGTCACTTGCTGTCGTCGCGGCCAGAGCGCGATTTGTCGCCCTGTCCGAATTCCGCCACAACGCCTGCCGAACGCATGACATTGAGCACGCCCGCGCCAAAACCAAGCAGCAGAAACACGATCAGACCCCATGGCGATGTCCCCGCCAGACGGTCGATGATCCAGCCGATGCCGGCACCGACCACCACCCCGGCGATGAACTCGCTGGACAGCTTGAGTGCCTGACCGTATCCGGTCACTGGTTTCGCGTCTTTCCCCTCGAGCCGGTCCGGCCGTCTTGTCGCAAGCGATGCTTCAAGTTCACGCCGGCGGCGCTCAAGTTCGTCGTCGCGGATGGCGGCTTCGTGCTGCTTGCCGCGGCCGGTTTCTCCGGTCCCGCCTGGCCCAGTTTCATCGGCCATCGCAACCCCCCTGCCCGGGCAGACCGTCACCGTCCGTCCGCTTCTAAAGTCGCCGGCAACATAGTTAGAGGGTTTGCGCCCGTCAAGCCACGGGCGGAAGTTCGTTACCATGTATTTTATGTAAGGAAATCAATGCAGTATAGAGGTGCGACATCGTGCCCGCCATGGCGACGCGGACGCCTTGCGCGAATCCCCCGCGCGACGGCTCTTCGAGAGACCGCGCAGCCGCGCAAAAAATATGGACGCCTATCGGGCGTTCAGCTCCAGCCGCCGCCATAGGTGCGGTAGAAGATATGCAGGCCGATCTTGGTCATCTTCTGCATCGTGCGCGCCCAGTTGGGATGGACGTAATTGGCATAATAGTGGGTTGACGATCCGACTTCGGGAATGAAGACCTTGCCGGCGGTCACCGCCATGCCGACATCCTGCGCGGTCTTGTAGGCGACCGGGTTGTCGATGCGCTTCTTCCTGCCGTCGCAGGCGAAGGAGAACTGGCAACGGTTGAACCAGCTGTCGTTCTGGTAGACGACGCCGCAGATCGAATTGGGATAGGCCGGATTGCGGACACGGTTGAGGATGACCTGGGCGACGGCGGCCTGGCCGCGCACGGATTCACCCCGTGCCTCGAAGTAGATGCCGTTGGCCAGGCATTTCTGCTCGGGCTTGGAGAAGACGCTCGCCGGAAGCGGATTCTGGATCCAAGAATGGTCGCCCTTGGCCATCGGCGGGATGAAACGGCCGCTGTTGGGCTCCTCGTCCTGGAGCAGGGCCTCGAAGGGCGACGCCTTGGCATAATCGGGCGCGGCCTGCGCATAGGCCGTCGCCAGCACATCCGGATGATCGTTGTTGACCAGGGCGGCAAGCATGGGCGACACGCCGGGATCCGGCTTCTTGTCCTCACGCGCGTGGAATGCCGCGGCGATCTGGATTTCCTTGCCTTTGATCTGGGGTTTGGCGAAAGCCATCTTCAGGCCGCTGTCCATGCTGGGCCGCAGCAGGGATGAGGTGCGCTCGAAGATCGAGCCGGCGTTGAAGTTCTTCGGCGGGGCGACGGGAGAGATCTGGACGATGCGGCCCTTCTTGTCGGCGCGCACAATGCGGTCCTCATCGGGCGTAGTGCTGACCTTGCCGCCCTTGCCGCGAAAGGAGACGGCGCCGACGCCGGGCAGGCGCACCCCCGATCCGGAGAGCGAACCCGTCACAGCGTCGTCGACAAACGGCATCTCGGCGGCATGGACCGATCCGGCGACGGATTTCTCGACATAGGAATTCCAGCGGGTCGGCGCCTCGAGGCCGGAAACGAGGCTCGTCATATCCTGGTAGGCGGAAACCGTCGGAAATCCGATCCAGATGCCGAGGCCGACGATGAAAGGTGCCACGAGGCTGCGTTTCTTCTCACCGGCGACGGCAACAAGGCGCGTCAAGACACGTCGATGCACGGAACTCTCTCCAGGAACGCTACTGACCCCACTGGAGAGCAAAATGATGCATTAACCTTGATGGGACGTTAACAGCTTCGATCGGGTTTTCCCGGTCGGCTCAGGCTCGTGGTTGCGAAGTGGGGCGGTTTTGGGACGGACACGGAGGCCGGCCGCAGGAAGATGGGCCATGCGATCAACGCGCACGCCGCGGCCGACAACCAGACGCCGGGCCAGGACCAGAGATGCAAGAGCCCGGGAATGGCCACCGGAACCAGGAAGAAGCCTATGAAAACGAAGCTGTTGGCCAGGCTGAGCGCGGTGCCGACATGGCCGGCGCCGGCAAGCGTGGCAAGCTCGGTGTAGGCGACGCCATGCCAGGCGGAGACCAGGATGCCTGCGACAATCAGCATCACGGGAAGCGTGGCCATCGCGACGGGCTGGCCGCCTGATATGGTCGGGCCGGCCAGGACCAGCAGCCAGAGCAGCGTGAAGGCAAGCGCGCTGAGCGCACTGCACAGGCGCAGGAACGGCCTGCGGTTGCCGTGGCGGTCGGTGAAGCGCCCGCTCCAGACGCGCATCGCCATGGCGCCGGCCTGCACGGCGGCGAGGCTTGCGCTGGTGGCCAGGGTCCCCATGCCGGCGAAGTCGTGCAGGAAGACCGATGCGAAGGTGAGTACGGCCACTTGCGGAAAGCACAGCAGGCCGATGGCCGCTGCGATGCGCCAGACCTCGACATTGCGCAGCGGCCGGGGCCCGGCCAGAACGGTCGGCGCGGCCGAACCCTGTGTCGGCGGTTCGTGCAGCCAGCGCCAGGCGAAGAAAGCGGAGATCACGGAGAAGGCGGCGAGCAGGCCATAGACCGCCGCGAAGCCGTGCGTGGCGGCAAGCAAGGGCAGGACAAGAGCGCCCAGCCCGCCGCCAAGCGGCACCGCCGTCTGCCGGATGCTCATGGCGAATCCGCGTTCGCCTTCCCGGAACCAGCCCATGATGGCGCGGCCGCTCGAACCGTTGACGCTGCCGCCGAGCAGGCCGGTGACGAGCAAGGCGGCGGCCAGGACATGAACGCCCGGCACGCCGGACGGGGATGGAACGACAAGCAACGCCATCAGGAACAGCCATGCCGCCGTGGCGCCGAGCCCGGTCAAAAGCACACGGCGGTCGCCCCAGCGATCGGTGAGCAGGCCCCAGGGCAGTTCGCTGAGCGCAACGCCCAGACCAAGAAGGCCAAGCGCCAAGCCGAGCTGAGCATTGCCGAGATGATAGCCCTGCCGCATCAGCACCGCGGTTGCCGGTATGCCGGAGAAAGTAGCGGAAAAACCGGCATTGGCGGCGACGCCGATGCCCAGCACCTTCCAGCGGTGGTTGGGCGCGAAGGTCCTGGAGCCGGAGCCTTCGGCCCGTGGCGTCGACTGACAATCGGTGCGGGTGACGATGGCGGACATGGTTTCATTCCCGTTTGCGGCCCGGTGACCGGCCTTGACGGCGCATGTCTATCGCCATAGCTTTGTCCATAAAATCAGGAAGTTTTTGACGCACAATCCTAAAAAACGGGATTATCATGCGACGCGTGACATTCGACCTCGACGTCCTCAGAAGCTTCGTCACCGGAATGGAGCTTGGCAGCTTCGCCAAGGCGGCCGACCGGCTTGGCCGCTCGACCTCGGCGGTCAGCGCGCAGTTGAAGAAACTGGAGGAGCAGGCGGCGACGCCGATTTTCCGCAAGTCGGGACGCGGGCTGGCACTGACGGAAGCCGGCGAGACCATGCTCGGCTATGCGCGGCGGCTGGTCGAGCTCAATGACGAGGCGGCCGCCGCCATCCATGATGTCGAACTGGAAGGCTGGGTGCGGCTCGGCCTGCAGGAGGATTTTGGCGAGGCGGTGCTACCTGACGTGCTCGGCCGCTTCGCCCGTGCCCATCCCAAAGTCAAGATCGAGGCCCGCATCGCGCGCAGCCATGAGCTCGCGGAGCGGATCATCTCGGGCAGCCTGGACATCGCACTTGCCTGGCACAGCGGCGCGACGCTGCCATACAGCCAGCATGTCGCCGACGTGCAGATGCGCTGGATCGGCCCGGCAAAGCGCATCGAGACCAGCCTGCGCCATGGCGAGCCGCTGCCGCTGGTGGCGCTGGAAGCACCTTGCCTGTTGCGCACGGTCGCAACCGAAACGCTCGACCGCGCCGGCCTGCCCTGGCGCATGGCCTTCTCCAGCCCGAGCCTTGGTGGCATCTGGGCGGCTGTTGCAGCCGGGCTCGGGCTGACGATCCGCACCGACATCGGCCTGCCGGCCAGCGTCAGCGCGATGACGCCGGAGATTGCCGGTCTGCCGGCGCTGCCCAGGATGACGCTGTTCCTGCACCGCAGGGATGCCGAACCCGAACCGGTGGCCGCCCGCCTCGCCGATATCCTGCTGGAAGCGGCGCGGCAGGCACTACCGGAGGGCGCGCGGACGGATGAGAACCTGCTGAAGGTCGCCTAGGCCCTGGTCGCAACCCCTCTTCGTCATTCCAGGGTCTACACCGCGTCGAAGGGTTGGCACCCTTCCCCCGGACGTCAGCGCTTCTTGGCCCTGCCGGCAAAGGGATTGTCCGAAGTCCTCAACGCCATGCGGATCGGTACGCCCGGCATGTCGAAGGCTTCGCGCAGGCTGTTGGTGAGATAGCGGACATAGGATTGCGGCATCGCATCCGGGCGCGAGCACGAGACGACGAAGCCCGGCGGGCGCGTCTTGGCCTGCGTGACATATTTGACCTTCAGCCGGCGACCGGCAACCGCGGGCGGCGGATGATGCGCAAGAATGCCTTCCAGCCAGCGATTGAGCCTGCCGGTCGAGACGCGGCTGTTCCAGACCTTGTGCGTGCGGATGACGGCTTCCATGAGCTTGTCGAGGCCCCGTCCGGTCTCGGCCGAAACCGTCACCGCCTGCATGCCGCGCGCCTGCGGCAAAAGCCGTTCGGTCTTTTCGCGCAGTTCGGCCAAGAGTTCCTGCGGATTGTCGATCAGGTCCCATTTGTTGAAGGCGATCACCGGCGCGCGGCCCTCGCGGATGATCAGGTCGGCGATCTGGAGATCCTGCTTCTCGAAAGGGATGGTGGCGTCGAGCACGATGATGACGATCTCGGCGAAGCGGATGGCGCGCAGGCCATCCTGCACCGACATGACCTCGAGCTTTTCATGGATCCTGGCCTTGCGGCGCATGCCGGCGGTGTCGAACAATTTTATACGGCGGCCGCGCCAGTCCCAATCGACCGAGATGGAATCGCGGGTGATGCCGGCTTCCGGTCCGGTCAAAAGCCGCTCCTCGCCGATCAGTGCGTTGATCAGCGTCGACTTGCCGGCATTGGGGCGGCCGACGACGGCAATGCGCATCGGCTTGGTGTCGTCATAGGCCGGCACCTCGTCGGCGTCGGGATCGGCGATATCCTCGCCGATCAGCACCTCGCTGGAGGCGATCTCCTCGTCGTCGTCCTCATCTTCGCCAAAGGCTCTCGCCTCGCCAAGTGCGGCGATCACCGCGTCGCGCAGGTCGGGCATGCCTTGGCCGTGTTCGGCCGAGACCGGAACCGGCTCGCCAAGCCCGAGCTCCCAGGCCTCCAGCATGCCGCCCTGCGCGCCCTTCGCCTCGGCCTTGTTGGCGACCAGCACGACCGGCTTGCCGGATTTGCGCACGATCTCGGCAAAGGTCCGGTCGTCCGGCAACAGGCCGGATTTGGCGTCGACGGTGAAGAAGATCAGGTCGGCCTCACGGATAGCGATCTCGGTCTGCGCACGCATGCGGCCGGGCAGCGTCGAGGCGGCGGCGTCCTCGAAACCCGCAGTGTCGATGACGTCGAAATGCAGGTCGTAAAGCTTTGCCGCATGGACGCGGCGGTCGCGGGTGACGCCCGGCGTGTCATCGACAAGCGCCAGCTTCCTTCCCACCAGCCGATTGAAAAGAGTCGATTTGCCGACGTTAGGCCGGCCGATGATGGCGACTTTGAAGCTCATATGTCACGACGCGCTGCCCGAGCCGCGGATCAGCTCGGACATCAGGGTCGCCCGTTCACGGGTGTTGCGCGGGGCACCGTCATCGGCGGCGATCTGGTCGAACAGCTTCAGCGCATCCTGGGTCTTGCCTTCCTTCCAGGCGGCCAGCCCGAGCGCCTCGCGCGCGGTGTGGCGCAGCGTGTTGGTGTCCGAGGTCAGGGCCTCGACGCGGCTCGACACATCGGCGAAGGAGCCGTGATCGACCAGCAGCAGCGCCGCCCTCAACCGCGCCATGTCGCGAATGCCCTGGGGAATGGCGGCGTCGGCCGCCACCTCGTCGAAATCCTTGACGGCGGCATCGACGTCGCCCTTGTCGGCCTTGACGGTGGCAGCGCGCATGCGGGCGAGCAGCGGATAGGCGCCGTAGCCATCCTTCTCCAGTTGATCGAGCGCGGTCAGCGCCTCGTCGTTCTTGCCGTCATTGGCCAGCTTCAACGCTTGCGAGAAAGCATCGCCCGAACGGTTGGCGCGGGTCTCGTCCCAGTAGCGGTAGCTGACGAAGGCGGCGGTGCCGAGCACGACCAGCACCGCGACCACAAGCAGGGCCGGGCCGAAACGGTCCCACAGCTTCTGCGCCTGTTCGCGACGGATCTCGTCGTTGACTTCACGGATAAAACTGTCGTCGGACATCAATAAAACCATTCCTGCCCCGGGCCGGAGCGTTCGCGAGCCCGCGTTTTAGCGAAATTTTGTCGGCATGGAAGGGGTTCGACCGGAAAATCACCTATTCGCGGGGCAAACGGACGAAAAGGCCACCGCACCCACGCCACATTTGCGCTATAGCGGGGCCAAAACCGCCCGGGGTCAGTAGCTGTTGCCAATATCCTTTTCGTCTCGCGTTGCCGCGTTCTGTCTCGCTTCGCTTGCCACGGCCGGTGCGGCTTTCGCCGATCCACCCGGCTCGCGGGCGCCTTTGCCGGCAAGGCCGAAGCAGGTCGTCATCATCTCCTTCGACAGCGCCCGCGACATCTCGCAATGGAAGCGCAGCCGGGCGCTGGCGAAGCGCACCGGAGCGCATTTCACCTATTTCCTCTCCTGTGTCTTCCTGCTGTCATCGGAAACGCGCAGCCAATACACCGCGCCGGGCAAGACATCGGGCAAATCCAACATCGGCTTCGCCGCCTCGACGCAGGAAGTGAGCCAGCGGCTGGAGCAGATCGGGCTTGCGGCATCGGAAGGCCATGACATCGCCAGTCATGGCTGCGGCCATTTCGACGGCAAGGACTGGAGCAAGGCCGACTGGCTGAAGGAGTTCGCCTCGTTCGAGCACATCCTCGAAAACGCCTATGCGATCAACGGCATCGAGCCCGAGCCGACCGGCTGGCGCGATTTCGCGCGGCATGCGGTGGTTGGCTTCCGCGCGCCCTATCTGTCGACGAGCAAGGCGCTCTACGAGGCGCTGCCCGCCGCCGGTTACCGGTTCGACGCCAGCGGCGTCTCGCGCGGCCCGGTCCAGCCGCCGACCACCGCCGGCCTCGCGCGCTTTTCACTGCCGCAGATCCCGGAAGGACCGAAATCGCGGCCGGTGATCGCCATGGACTACAATCTCTATGTCAGGCATTCCGGCGGCTTCGAGCGGCCGAGCAAGGCAGGCGAGTTCGCGGACCGCACCTACCAGGCTTTCCGCGCCGCCTTCGAGGATCAATACCGGGGCAAGCGCGTTCCGCTGCAACTCGGCTTCCATTTCGCGCTGATGAATGACGGCGCCTACTGGAACGCGCTGGAGCGTTTTGCCGGCGAGGTCTGCGTCAAATCAGACGTCGAATGCATCAGTTTTCGCGATTACATCTCGCGGCAGGGTTCTGGCCAGAAGCAGGCTTCCGTCGGCGGCTGAGCCGCCGACCCGTTTCGCACCCAGGTCTTTCCTGACTTAAGCGGGATCCTCGGCGCCTTGCCGCGCCAGATAGCGCTGGTCGATTTCCGGCAGCGGCTCGCCCTGCAGCGTCGCCTCGAAGGCGCGCAGGCGCTTATGCACCGATTGCAGTTCGACGATGGTCGACCAGGAGGTGAGCAGGAACTGCAAGGAACCTGTCACCTTGCCGAATGCATTCGAAATCTGGTTCAGCGCGCCGAACGTTATCTTGTGGGCGACCAGCGACGGCCCGAGGATCAGCAGCGAGAAAATATTGTCGGCCTGCAGGTAGGTGTACCGGACGACATTGAAATAGATGTAGTGGAAATACAGCCGGAAATAATTGTGGCGAACATTGGCGAACAGCGCGGCGGTGGTGGCGGGCTGGGCCCGGTCGGCATGATCCTCGCCGTAAACGAGTTCCTTGCGGTAGGCCGCCTCCACGCGCTGGTTGCGGAACTGCAGCCCTGGAAGCTTCATGCCGGCAATCATGACCGAAATCGTTCCGAACAGACACCAGGCCAGTGCCGCGACCACCAATGGCTGGGGGATCGCGCCGATGATCGGCAACTCGGTTATATGGGCCTGCAACTGGATCATGACCGGCAGGAAGGCGATCAGCGTCATGATCGACTGGACGAAGCTGGAACCCAGATCTTCCATGATCTGGGAAAACCGCATCGTGTCCTCCTGGATACGTTGCGAGGCGCCTTCGATGTGGCGCAGCCTGCCCCAGTTCTCGACGAAGTAGTTGTTCATCGCCGTGCGCCAGCGGAAGATCCAATGGCTGACGATGAAGGCGTTGACCACCTGCACGTTCATGCCGACCAGCGCAAGCCACGAGAAATCGGCCAGCCCAATGTAGAATTCGGCGTTGGTCGATTTTCCGGTGCCCGACATCAGCCCCTGCACATAGTCGAAGAAGGGCCCGTACCAGGCGTTGACGGCGACGCTGACCTGCACATTGAAATAGATGAAGAACAGGATGACCGCCGTCATCAGGATCGACCAGCGTTGCCACGGATGCGGCGAATACCAGCTCCAGAACGCATAGAAAGCGACCACGCAGAACGCGAAGTAGATGTAGAACCAGAGAAACGGCTTCGAGACGAGGACGGCGATGCCGATAATGGGCGGTGCACCGGCTGCTGCCGGCGGCAGGCCGAAGACGGCGCCCAGTTGCTCACCCCCGAAAAACCAGAACAGGATCGCCGCAAGGCTCCAGACGGCGGCCGAAGAGAAAAACAGCTTCGGCTGCGGGAAGAAGGATACGAACACTGTGGCGAATTCCTCGGTTTTTGCGCAAATCAGCTGGGTTCAGCGGGCATAAAGTCACACATTAGGGGGAAAGAAAATGCCCATGCCCGATGCCCGGCACCGAGCAAACCCACAATCATGGCGATTTTGGCGCGGCCGACCATATGATGACGCCGGAGGCGACCAGAACGGCCGCGGCGGCGATCGAGGCAAGGAAGAAATCGCCCGACGCCTGCGCCAGGAGCCCGGCGGCAATCGGGCCGATGATCTGGCCAAGACCGAACGAAGCCGTCATCAAGGCGAAGGTCCGCCGGGGAGCTTGTGGCGCCAGTTGCCGCGCGGTCTGCAGGCCGATCGCGGTGATGGCAATGAACGTGCCGCCAACGAGCAGGCCGCCGAGCAGCGGCCCGGTGCGCCCGCCCACCGCGACGCTTGCGACAATGCCGACGACCTCGACGAAACATCCCAGCGCATAGGTCGCGTAAAGGCCGATCCGTGCCGATATCTTCTGCCAGAGCCAGACCGAGGGAAAGCCGGCAAGACCGGTGACCATCCAGACCACCGCCTCGAACACGCGTCCGCCGCCGCCTTGCCGGACAATGGCGACAAGAAAGGTCGCCGTTACCACGTAGCCGAAGCCGAACAAGCCGTAAGCGACGATCACCTTGGTCAGCGAGCGGTCTTTTGGCAGCGCCGGCTCGCGGCCGGTATCGCCGCTGGCCAGCGGACCGCTGTCCACCAACAGCGCCACGACGACGAAGCCACAAGCCGAGATCGCCGCCGACCACCGCCAGCCCGCCGCCCAGCCGGCATGTTCGCTGACCAGGGCCGCCATCAGCACCGAGGACAGGGCGATGCCGAGGCCGACGCCGCCGAAATGCCACGCCTGCAGATCGCTGCGGCCGGCCGCAGCAAGATGGCTGAAAACAATGCTGGCCAGGAACACCATGACAAAGGCGCTGGCCAGGCCTGCAAGAAAGCGGATGACGAGAAAGGCGGCGATCGTATCCGACAGCCCCATCAGCGCGGCAAGCAAGGCGCTGGCGCCGAGGCCGGCCAGCATCAGCAGGCGCTCGCGCCCATGCGCCCAGCCGCCCGCCGCGGCAAAGGCGCCGGCGAGGTAGCCGAGATAATTGGCCGACGCGATCCAGCCCGCATCGGCCGCCGACAGATGGAGTTCTTCCATCATGCCAGGCAGGATCGGCGTATAGACGAAACGACCAATGCCCATGGCGACAGCCATGGCGATCATGCCGGCGAAAGCGAACCGCAGCGCTGTTGAGGTGGCGGATGTCATCGCGGTGCAGAATAAGTGCGAAGACCGGCGACACAACGTGCTTGCGTTGGGCCAGGCGCCGGACCGTCAGCACCAATCAGCGGCAGCCCGCTTGCGCCGTCTCGTGGGCGGTGCGTCGCGCCGTCAGCCGGAACGGTATGTCGCCGAGCTCACGCTCCGACATGGCGTCGAGCACGGGATGCGCAAGCGGATCGGCCAGCCAGGCGACCGCTTCGCCACCGTATGGCGGCTCGTGCACAGGGAATACTATCTTGAGCGACGATAACAGCCTCAACATGTCAGCCTCCGCAGGCCTGTCCCGTGAATAAAGTCTGCGTTTTCGGCATCACTTTCAATTGAGATTTCAGCCCCGCTGGTTTAGAAAAACTCAATGGCCATGCTCAACCGCGTCCACCTCAACGGCCTTCGCGCCGTGGAGACCGTCGCCCGTCTCGGCTCGCTCGCCGCGGCCGCCGGCGAACTCAACGTTTCGGCCAGCGCCGTTAGCCAGCAGATAAAGCGCGTGGAGCAGCAGCTCGGCCAGGCCGTGTTCGAGCGAACGACCAAGGGGCTGGTCCTGACCGAATTCGGCGCCATGTTCGCGATGCGCCTCGGCGCGGGTTTCCGCGAGCTCACCCAGGCCGTGGCGCTGGCCGACGAGGCGCGCCAATGCACGCTGGTGGTTTCCGTGGCGCCGGCATTCGCCTCGAAATGGCTGCTGCCGCGGCTGTCGCATCACTTCACCCGGCATCCCAACGTGCTGTTGCGCATCGACGCCTCGGTGCGGCTGGCCGACCTCGACCATTCCGATATCGATATCGCCATCCGGCTCGGCGACGGCAAATGGCCGGGCGGCAAGGCGGAGTTGCTTTTGGCACAAGAGGTGTTCCCGGTCTGCGCACCCTCGATAGCGAAGAAACTGAAATCGATCGAAGACCTTGCCCAGACCTGCGCGATCACCGACGAACGGGCGATGATCAACTGGGAAAGCTGGTTCGCCGCGGCCGGTGTCGAACCCGTCACCTTCCTGAAGGGCGCGCGCTTCACCGATCCGATGCTTTGCCTGGAATCGGCGATTGCCGGCCATGGCGTGATGCTGGGCTGGCAGTTGCTCGCCGCCGACGCGCTGGCCGACGGGCGGCTCGTCGCGCCGTTCGGGATCCGCGCCCAGAGCGGGCTTGGCTATTGGCTGGTGACCTCCGCCGCCAAGGCCGAAAGCCGCAAGGTCCGGGATTTCAAGCTCTGGATCCGGGAAGAGATCGAGGCGACGATGGCGCAGTTCGGCTCAGCGAAGGCGGGCACGAGCGACGCGATCACGGTGGAAAGCACCGTGGCGCCGGTCTATGTAGAGTCCGACATCAAACTACGGCAGGCAGGATCATGACCACACATTCGCGCGGCGTTTCCGCAACGATCGACCCGGTGAAGCTCGACAGGCTGGCCGAAGTCGCCATCAAAGTGGGGCTGCAATTGCAGCCCGGGCAGGACCTGGTGCTGACCTCCTCCATCGCCGCGCTGCCGCTGACCCGGCGCATCGTCGAGCATGCCTACAAGGCCGGCGCGGGGCTGGTGACGCCGATCTTCAACGATGACGAGATCACGCTGGCGCGCTTTCGTTATGGCGCGGACGCCGGCTTCGACCGCGCCGCCGGCTGGCTCTATGAAGGCATGGCCAAAGCCTTCTCCAACAATGCGGCGCGACTTGCCGTGCGCGGCGAAGATCCTTCGCTCCTGTCGGCGCAGGACCCGGCGAACGTGGCGCGCGCCAACAAGGCCAATTCGATGGCCTACCAGCCGGCGCTGGAAAAGATCACCGGCTTCGACATCAATTGGAACATCGTCGCCTATCCCGATCTCGCCTGGGCCAAGCAGGTCTTCCCCGATGATGCCGGCGACGTTGCGGTGGCCAAGCTCGCCGACGCCATCTTCGCCGCCTCGCGGGTGGACGTGGAAGATCCGATCGGCAACTGGAAGGCGCACAATGCGGCCCTTCGCAGCCGCACCGAATGGCTCAACGGCCATGATTTCCATGCGCTTCATTTCACCGGGCCGGGCACCGACCTGACGGTCGGGCTGGCCGACGGCCATGAGTGGATGGGCGGCGCCTCCACCGCCAAGAACGGCGTCACCTGCAATCCCAACATCCCGACCGAGGAGGTCTTCACCACGCCGCATGCGCGGCGGGTTGAAGGCCATGTTTCATCGACCAAGCCGCTCTCCTACCAGGGCACGCTGATCGACGAGATCTCGGTGCGTTTCGAGGGCGGCAGGATCGTCGAGGCGAAGGCTTCGAAGGGCGAGGACGTGCTGAAGAAAGTGCTGGACACCGACGAGGGCGCACGCCGGCTTGGCGAAGTGGCGCTGGTGCCGCATTCCTCGCCGATCTCGGCGAGCGGCCTGTTGTTCTTCAACACGCTGTTCGACGAAAACGCCGCCTGCCACATCGCGCTCGGCCAGTGCTATTCGAAGTGCTTCGTCGACGGCGCCTCGCTCAGCCAGGCCGAGATCGCGGAGCGCGGTGGCAACAAGAGCTTCATCCACATCGACTGGATGATCGGCTCGGACAAGATCGACATCGACGGCGTCGGCAGGGACGGCAGTCGCGTGCCGGTCATGCGCAAGGGCGAGTGGGCCTGACGGGAGCGCACGAAGGAGAGCGGATGGCCTTCGAGATCGCGGTCAAGCGGGTGTATGAACCACCCTCGTTCGATGACGGGCAGCGGGTCCTGGTCGATCGAGTCTGGCCACGTGGCGTCAGCAAGGAGCATGCCGCGCTGGCGCTATGGCTGAAGGACATCGCGCCGAGCACCGACTTGCGCAAGTGGTTCGGGCACGAGCCCGAACGATGGGCCGAGTTCCAGAAGCGGTATCGTGCCGAACTGGAAGGCAATGGCGAGGCCGTGGCGCAACTGCGCGCCCTGCTCCGCGACGGCAAGGTGACGCTGCTCTACGGCGCCCATGACGAGGCGCACAACAATGCCGTGGCACTGGCGGGGTATCTGAGAGGACAGTGACCTGTCCCTTAGTCATCCTCGGGCTTGACCCGAGGATCCATGCCGTGACGTCCGTCCGGAAATGCAACGGAGCAGAATCAGCACGGCTGCGACGCCCAAAAGTCACGGCATGGATCCTAGGGTCTGCGCCGCGTCGCTTCGCTCCCTGCTCCGCCCTAGGATGACGAATTGAGAGTGTACCGCGCCCTACTTCCCGACCACCGCCGCCTCATAAACATCCGGCTTGAACCCGACCAGGATGCGGTCGCCAACCTCGAGCACAGGCCGTTTGATCATCGTCGGCTTGGCCAGCATCAGTGCCTTGGCCTTCTTTTCATCCAGGCCCTGCTTATCCTTGTCCGGCAACTCGCGGAACGTGGTGCTGCCCTTATTGAGCAGCTTTTCCCAGCCGACCTTGCGGACCCAGCCATCCAGCCTGCCCGCCTCGATGCCTTCCGCCCGATAGTCGTGGAACCGGTAAGGCACGTCGTGGCCCTCCAGCCAGACGCGGGCCTTCCTGATCGTGTCGCAGGTGGTGATGCCGTACATGGTGATCGTCAAAACAGGTGCCTTCCGGACTTCGAATCTGGCCGCAGATTAAGCAGCCCCGGCGCGCTTTGCCAGCGGCCCGGCAGAACCATCGAAGAGTAAGTTTATTCAATGGCGGGCGCGCGGTCGCCCATCCGTGACGACGATGTGCATCAGGTCGGATAGCGGCCAGGACATGATCCTGGCCGCTTAGGATGCGGCGAAATGTGCCGACAGCCGAAAACCCGTCTCAATAATAGAAGCGCTCTTCGGCAATCTTGCCGTTCTTGACCGTGTACAGGCCAACCTCGTCCATGGTGACACGCTGGCCCGTGGCCTTGGGCGTTATGTCAAATGTAAAGCGTACGGCGAACTGGTCGCCGTTGACATAAGGGCCCTCGACCGAGCCGCCATGGACTTCGTTGTTTTCCTGCCACCACTGGCCTTTCTGCTTGACGGCGTCCTTGCCGCGGCAGACGGCCATCGGCCCCTCCATGGCCTCATAGCTGACGATGTCGTCGGCATTGTATTTCTCGGCAGCACTTTCGTAGTCACCGCGCTTGAGAAGCTCCGTGAAATCCTTGGCAATTTCCGTGTTGGTCATGTGTTCCTCCTGTTCAGACGCATTGCAAATAGGGAAAGGTTGGCGGCCTGCCATCGTCGTGCCGTCTGGTAGCTGACATGCCATGTCAGGATGATGGACCGCGCGGACTATGTGAGGACGATGCAGGCTCTCACATGGCGGGCAGTGCATCGTCCTGGCCGGTCAGCCGCCAACGTCCGGGCTGCTTGTAGGCGCCCTTCCCAATGAGACTGTGGATCAGCACAAAATCCCGGACAGTCCAGCCGATCGGGTCGATCGACCGCTCGCGAATGCTGGGGACGCCCACTTCATCACGAAGCAATGTAACATGCGGTTCGATGGACCTGGTGAGAAAGGGTTTTAGCGGGCTGTCCGAGATCACCGCCGTCAGGTCACGCCAGAACTTCTGCAGCGACGGATTGCCATCGCTGCCGCGCAGGACCAGTGCACCACCGCCAAAAGCCGACAGGCGATCGAACGAGACCTCGAAGGGCTTTGCAACGATCATCGATCCGATATGACAGGCGGCCTCTGCCAACTCCTGCGGGTACTCCTCATGGTCGCCGAGGCCGACAAGCGAGATGTGGATGTGATTTTCCGGAACCAGCCAGCCTTGCAATCCGAACTCACGGTTCAAGGCAATGGCCTTTCGCGCGAGACGACCAGCAATCGCGCTGCCGACGAGGATGGCAAAGAACAGCCGGTGGAAATGCTTCCCGGCCTGTTCCCATCGGAAAAAGGCCTGGCCGTTCTTCGCGGTTCCGAATGCGGGTTGCCCACTCACTGATTTCGTCCGCCCATTGACTCAGGTTGGGCATATTAGAACAAAACGAGAACATGTGCAAGCCGGAAAAATGACGCAGGCGTCGGGACTCCCGCACCGCCGCATGCATTCAACCCCCGAAGGAGTGCTTCCTTGCGGTACGCCAATCGCCGACGACGCCGGCAGACATGGCGCCTGGCTCACCACAAACGGGATAGACCTTTGACAGGAATCCGGTGAAAGTGCCGCGCCGAACCAGCGAGCCGCATTTTTGATGATCAGAGGACCGCACGCATGACAAACCCGATGCATCTGCCCGCCGAAGGCCTTTTTGTCGGGCGCGCCAGAAGCAGCGACGCCGCGCATCCCCTGGTGGTCACGGTGCGTGATGGCACCGTCTTCGACATCACGTCGAGCACGGCGCCGACCGTGCGCGATATCTGCGAGATGGCCGATCCGGCCGGTTATGTGCGCTCGGCCAAGGGCAAGCCGATCGGCTCGCTCGATGATATCGCGGCCAACAGTTTCGAGGCCGCGCGTGATCCGGCAAGGCCCTATCTCATCTCCCCCGTCGACCTGCAGGCGATCAAGGCCTCGGGCGTCACCTTCGTCGTCAGCCTGCTGGAACGCGTCATCGAGGAACAGGCGCGCGGTTCGGCGGAAAAGGCCGACGCCATCCGCGCCGACATTGCCGGGCTGATCGGCCACGATCTGTCCAAGCTCAAGCCCGGTTCACCGGAAGCGATGGAGATCAAGGCCAAGCTCATCGCACGCGGCGCCTGGTCGCAATATCTGGAAGTGGGCATCGGCCCCGACGCCGAGATCTTCACCAAATGCCAGCCGATGGCCTCGGTCGGTTTCGGCGCCGATGTCGGCCTGCATCCCGTCTCTACCTGGAACAATCCGGAGCCGGAGATCGCCATGATCGCCGCCTCAAGCGGCAGGATCCTCGGCGCCACCATCGGCAACGACGTCAATCTGCGCGATGTCGAAGGGCGCTCCGCGCTGCTGCTCGGCAAGGCCAAGGACAACAACGCCTCCGCCTCGCTCGGCCCCTTCATCCGCCTGTTCGACGGCACGTTCTCCATCGACGACGTAAAGCGGGCCGTGGTCCGGCTGAAAGTGGAAGGTGAGGACGGGTTCTCGCTGGAGGGCGCGAGCTCGATGGCCGAGATCAGCCGCTCTCCCGAAGAGCTCGTAGCGGCTGCCATGGGCGCGCATCACCAGTACCCGGACGGCCTGGCGCTCTATCTCGGCACCATGTTCGTGCCTTCGAAGGACCGCGGCGAGAAGGGCAAGGGGTTTACCCATAAGGTCGGCGACATCGTCACCATCTCGTCGGAGAAATTCGGCGCGCTGGTCAACCGGGTGCGACTGTCGCCGGACTGCCCGCACTGGACCTACGGCGCCAGCCATCTGATGCGCGATCTTGCCAGGGCCGGCCTCCTCTAGCTCTGGGTTCACCCGAGGGCGGTCAATCATCGCTCCGGCGACCCTCGAGGCCGGTATCACCTGCCGCGGAAAATCATCCGAACTGATGCAATCTGATGGGACCGCTGATGGCGCCCCGTCAGGCGCCGACTACGACTGACGGGCGGAGGCTTGCCATTTGTCGAAAAAGAGGATGCTCTGATCATCCAACACGACGTTGGCGGGGAGGACGCGGTCTTGCCCGATCAAGAGGGCGGTTTCGAACTGATCAGTTTCAAACGGGAGGAAATCAAATGCTGACACGGCTAAGAGTGGTTCTATACGGCCTGCTGGTCGCGCTGACGGTCATTCCGGCGGCGGCGCAGGCCAAGACGTTCTACTGGATTTCACATGGCGGCCCGGCCGATCCGGTCTGGACATACTTCCTTGCCGGCGCCAAGCAATGGGCCAAGGACACCGGCAATACCGTCAACACCTCGTTCCACAATGGCGACGTCGCCTCGCAGCAGGAGGCGGTGCGGGCCGCGATCTCGGCCAAGGCCGACGGCATCACCACCACCAGCCCCGATCCGGGCAGCCTTGTCGAGATCGTCAAGGAAGCCCGCGCGGCCAACATTCCGATCATCAATTTCAACACGCCCGATCCCAAGGCCAATTTCAACGCCTATGTCGGCGGCGATAATGTCACCTTCGGCAAGCACTGGGCGCAGTATCTGGTCGACAAGGGCCTGGTGAAGAAGGGCGACTTCGTCTGGATGCCTGTCGAGATTCCCGGCGCCACCTATGGCGTGCAGGAAGAGGAAGGCATCAAGAGCGTGTTCGAGCCGCTCGGCATCACCTATGAGGTGACCGAGGCGACGCTCGACCAGGCCGAGGTGATCAACCGCATGGTCGACTATCTCACCGCCAACAAGGCTAAGGTGAAGGCGATCATCGGCCTTGGCGACCTCGTCACCGGCTCGATCAAACGCGTGTTCGACCAAGTCGGCGTCAAGCCCGGCGAAATCCCCGTCGTCGGCTGGGGCAACTCGCTCGACACCACCCAGGAAGTGCTGAACGGCTACGTCAATGCCGGCCAGTGGCAGGATCCGCAGGCGACCAGTTATGTCGCGCTGTCGCTCGCCAACATGGCCGCCAGCGGCATTCCCCCGGGCTTCAACGTCATCACCGGCGCGCTCTATGAGAAAGATACCGCCGAGATCTACGACAAAATCCTGTCCGGCAAATAGCCCCTGATCTCCAGCGCCGCGCGTCCACCGGGCGTGCGGCGTCCCGCCCTTTCGCCTGGTATCGAGCCGTTTGATGCGGCCCGATGGTCCGGCCCATTCCAACCAGTCGCGGGTTACACGTGGAAAATCGTTCGCTTGTCCAAGGCCTGATCGCGCGGCCGGAATTCGGCCCCTTCGTGCTGCTCGTCGTCGAGATCGCCGTCTTCTGGGGTTTCAACCACGACTTCCTGTCACCCCAGAACATCTCCAACACGTTGGCCTTCACGGTCGAGCTCGGGCTGATCGCGCTGGCGATGACGTTGCTGATGACGTCGGGCGAATTCGACCTTTCCGTCGGCTCGCTGTTCGGCTTCTCGCCGGTGCTGATGTGGACGCTGTTCAACAGCGGCCTCACCTCGCTGGAGATGGGCTTCGTCCTCGCGCTGCTGGTCGCCGCCTTCATCGGCCTGGTCAATGGCTGGTTCGTCACGCAGCTCAAGATCCCGTCCTTTCTGGTCACGCTCGGCATGCTCCTGGTGGTGCGCGGCACCGCGCTGTTCGTCACCGACGGCTTTCCGCAGCGCACCTGGAGCGCCGAGGGCAGTTGGCTGGCGGAGGCGCTGGTCGGCGATTTCTTCATCGGCCCGTTCCGCATCTACATGTCGCTGTTCTGGTTCATCGCCGCGGCCATCGCGCTGGGCTATGTGCTGACGCAAAGCCGCACCGGCAACTGGATCCAGGCCGCCGGCGGCAACCCGAACGCTGCGAGGGCGCGCGGCGTCAATGTCAGCCGCGTCAAGATCGGCCTGTTCGTGCTGTCCTCGGTCATGGCCTCGCTTGCAGGCGTCATCTCCTCGCTGCGCACCTCGGCGGCCAACCCCAACAGCGGCACCGGCTACGAACTCGAGGTCATCGCCATGGTGGTGATCGGCGGCACGGCGCTGACGGGCGGGCGCGGCACCATCATCGGCACCGTGCTCGGCATCCTGATCCTGCGCGTCATGCGCAACGGCATCGTGCTGATCGGCGTGCCCGGCCTTGCCTACAACATCTTCATCGGCGCGATCATCCTTGGCATGATGGCGCTTCATTCATGGCTGGAACGCCGGCATCAGGCAGGGACGTGAACCATGGCCGAGCCACTGATCCGCATGCAGAACATCCGCAAGTCCTACGGGCGCGTGCAGGCGCTGGTGGACGCCAATTTCCATGTCAACGAGCGCGAGATCGTCGGCCTGCTCGGCGACAATGGCGCCGGCAAGTCGACGCTGATCAAAGTGCTGTCGGGCGCGGTGCCGCTGACCAGCGGCGACATCTTCATCCGCGGCAAGAAGGTGAACCTGCGCAACACCAGCGACGCCATCGCCAACGGCATAGAGACCATCTACCAGGATTCGGCGCTGGTCACCCAACTGTCGATCGCCCGCAATTTGTTCCTCGGGCGCGAGCCGATCAAGCCGCCGCGCTTCCTCAACCGCATGGACCAGGAGGCGATGAACACGGTCGCCCGCGACCTGCTCAAGCAGGTCGGCATTTCCAAGAACATTCCGCCGACCACACCGATCGGCTCGCTCTCCGGCGGCGAGCGCCAGGCGGTGGCGATCGCGCGCGCCATGCATTTCGACAGCGATCTCATCATCCTCGACGAACCGACCAACAATCTTGGCGTCGCCGAAACCCAGGGCGTGCTGAGCTTCGTGCGCAGCGCGCGCGATTCCGGCCATTCCTGCATCTTCATCGCGCACAATATCCACCATGTCTTCCAGGTGGTGGACCGCATCGTCGTCATGCGGCGCGGCAAGGTGGTGGCCGGGGACATCGACCCCAAGACGACCAGCGTGGCGGAGGTTGAACGCGTCATCACCGGCATGTCGGACAAGGAGATCCGCGACGCCATCGCCGATGGCAAGGGGTCGCATTGAGGACGAGCGCAACATCCCTGGCGAAACAGCAGAATGGGCATCCGGGCGATGGGCGCGATCGGCGCCGCTCAAATCGCCCGTCTGGCGTGCCATCGCATCGGCAATAGGGTTGCGGCATGAAAGCCACCGTCTCTGACATCGCCAGGAACTGCGAACTGTCGACGTCGACGGTCGACAGGGTGCTCAACAACCGGAAGGGGGTCAGCGCGGCCAACCGGCAGCGCGTCATGGAGGCCGCCAAGCAGCTCGGCTATCTGCCGGTCGCCGATCAGGTAACGCTCCCCTCGCGGCCGGCCAATCTGGAATTCTTCCTGCCGATCGGCAGCAACGCCTTCATGCAGGATTTGGCCAGGCATATCGAGGATTATACCTCGCGCCTGCCGCTCGTTGCCTCGTGCCGGATCCACAACCTCGCCGGAATCTCGCCGAACGCTTTGCAGACCGCCGTCGAAAACCTGTCGCTGAAAGCCAACGGCGTCGGCGTCATCGCCGTCGATCATCCCAGGACGCGCAACATCCTGCGCGACATCGTCGAGGCCGGCATTCGCCTGGTGACGCTGGTGTCCGATATTCCGGCCGCACCACGCTCGGCCTATGTCGGCATAGACAACCGGGTGGCGGGACGGACCGCCGCACTCCTGATGGGGCGCTTCCTCGGCGACCGCGAGGGCCAGTTGGCGATGGTGGTCGGCTCGCGCTCCTATCGTGGCCATGAGGAACGCGAGATGGGTTTCCGCTCCGTGCTCGGCGAGGAGTTCCCCAACCTGAGCGTCAGCAGCGCCGTCGAGATCAACGACGAGACCGATGCCAGCTATGCCGAAACCATGAAGGCGCTGCGCAACGAGCCGGAACTGCTCGGCATCTATTGCATTGGAGCCGGACGCTCCGGCGTTGCCAAAGCCATCCGGGAGGCCAGGCCCAACCGCAAACCGGTATTCATCTGTCACGACCTGACGAGGGAAACGCGCGGCTATCTCGTCGACGATCTAGCCGACGTCGTCATCGACCAGAATGCCAGGCTGATCGCCGAGCAATCGGTCATCCGCCTGCTTGGCTCGATCGCATCATCGGCGCCCTACCTGACGCGGAAATTCATCGAGCCGCGGCTGATCTTCCGGGAAAACGTCCCGGTGCAGTGACGCGGCCCGCGAGGTCTTCCGGTCACTGTGTTCGCGAGCGATACGGCGAATCTGCACAGCTGCTATGCACGATTCACGATTGCCGAATCATTGGGCAACCCATAGCTTCTGGTTGTCGGCCATCTACTCCTCCCAGATGCGATGCCGACGCTGAGTGGGGTGCACCTCCTCCCGCACCACATTCGAAATCGAGCCCGCTGCCACCTCCTCCCGGCAGCGGGCTTTTTTATTGCATGCCGGACATTTCCGGGAACGGCAGGGAATCCACGCAACATCAAAGCCACGGCAAACCGGAAGCGCACGCGCTGTCCGGCGCCAATGAGCCTTGCCGATGGATCAGCCCGCGGCGGCTCCGCCCCTGAAGGACTGGATCAACCCTTCCGCCATGCGCACCAATTGCGCGCTGGGACCTTCGGTGCCAACGGTCTGCACGCTCACGCGCGCGCCTTCGCACAGCAGCGAAAGCGTATCGGCCAGAAGTTCGGCCTGGCCGATGCCGGCGCCCCGGCAGAGCGCCACCAGGCGCTCGCGCTGGGCTTCCTTGAGTTCCTTGATCACGCGCCTGGCCGGATGGTCGGGTTCAGTCAGCTCAACCGCGGCGTTGGCCATGTCGCAGCCCCGGCAATCGGCCGTAAGCATCTCGGCCGCCTTGCGAACCCAGGCATGCAGTTGCGCGAGCTTGTCGCCCGGGTGCTCGGCTTCGAATGCGTCCCACATCGCGCCGGCCTTTGATGCGGTGGCGCGCAGGCATTCGATGATCAGATCGTCCTTGGATTCGAAATGACGGTAGAGCGTCATCTTGTTCGTGCCGGCAGCCTCGGTGATGGCGTCGACGCCGACGCCCTTGATGCCGTGCTTGTGGAACATGTCGCGCGCCGTCTCCAGGATCCGATCCCGGGGACGAGGACGCTCCACGACGCCGTCTGTCATCATTGATCTCCTTTCGTTTCCAAAAATCCCTCGGCCACCTCTTGACTAGGGTGTTACCGGTCTGTAACTTCCAGAATGTTACTTACTGGTAACACCTATGGCGTCCGCCGTCAATAACAAGACCGTGATCTGGTCCGGCCAGATCGGGGCGGGCGAAAAATTGCATTTCATGCGGCTCCGGCCGGTGAAGAGATGAAAAACGGTTCGCGAGCATGGGCTGCGAATCGACAGACAAGGAGCCGGCCAATGCCACAGCGCCGCGATCTTACCATAGATGAAGCCGTCCGGGATCCGATGATCCGGCTGGTCATGAAAGCCGACGGGGTCGATCCGCGCGCTTTCGAAACAATGCTGCGCACGCTTGCCGGTTCGCAGCGCGGCGAGGTGCCGTTGCTCCGTTCGTCGGAAGAGTTCGGACGCGGCCAGAGGCTGTCCAGGGTTGCCACTGCGTTCGGCAGGGCAAGAGCAGCCGGAGAGGCGTGCGTGTCGTGGTAAACTTCTTCATTCACCGCCCGATCTTCGCCTCGGCGATCGCCATCATCATGGTGCTCGCCGGGACGATTTGTTATTTCCTGCTGCCCGTCTCGCAGTTTCCCGACATCACACCGCCGCAGGTCGTGGTCAGCGCCCACTATCCGGGAGCCAGCGCGCAGGTGGTCGCCGACACTGTGACGACGCCGCTGGAGCAGCAGATCAACGGCGTGCAAGGCATGACCTACATGTCGTCGACCAGCTCCAATGACGGTTCCTCGACGATCACCATCACCTTCGATGTCGGCTATTCCCTGAGCACCGCCGCCGTCGACGTCCAGAACCGCGTCTCGCAGGCTGCCTCGTCGCTGCCGGCGATCGTCAATCAGGGCGGCGTGACGATCAAGAAGCAGAATCCGAACTTTGTCCTCATCGTCAACCTCACCTCGCCCGACGGTTCCGTCGATCCGGTGGCACTGTCGAACCTTGCCTATCTGCAAGTGGTCGACCCGCTGAAGCGGCTGCCCGGTGTCGGTGACGTGCAGATCTTCGGCGAGCGGCGCTATTCGATGCGCGTCTGGCTCGATCCGGACAAGCTTGCCAATCTCGGCATCACCGCCGTCGACGTCCAGAACGCCATTGCCGAGCAGAACGTCCAGGTGGCCGCCGGCAAGATCGGCCAGTCTCCGGCGCCTGCCGGCACCGCTTTCGAGATGCAGGTCAATGCCGTCGGCCGGTTGAGCGATCCCAAGGAGTTCGGCGACATCGTCGTGCGCGCCAACACCGCCACCGGTTCGCTGGTGCGGCTGCGCGACGTCGCGCGCATCGAGCTCGGCGCCCTGCAATATTCGTCGTCGGCCTTCTTCGGCAAGGACCCGACCGTGGTGCTCGCCGTCTACCAGATGCCCGGCTCCAACGCGCTCGATCTGCAGCAGCGCGTCAAGGACAAGATGCAGGAGCTGTCCGCCCGCTTCCCCAAGGGCGTCAGCTATGCCATGCACTACGACACGACGCGCTTCGTCTCGGCCTCCATGCATGACGTGCTGATCACGCTCGGCGAGGCTCTGGTCCTCGTCGTCGCCGTGGTTTTCATCTTCCTGCAAAGCTGGCGCACCACAATCATTCCGACGATCGCCATCCCGGTGTCGCTGGTAGCGACGCTCGTCGTCATGGAGATGATGGGCTTCTCGCTCAACATGCTCTCCCTGCTCGGCATGGTGCTGGCGATCGGCCTTGTCGTCGACGATGCCATCGTGGTGGTCGAGAATGTCGAACGACAGCTCGAGGCCGGGCTGAAACCGTTGGCAGCGACGAAAGCCGCCATGGCCGAGGTCACCGGTCCGATCATCGCCACCACAGCCGTGCTGATGGCCGTCTTCGTGCCGGTCGCCTTCATCCCCGGCGTTTCGGGACGGCTCTACAACCAGTTCGCGCTGACGGTGGCGATCTCGGTCGGCATTTCCGCCTTCAATTCGCTGACGCTGAGCCCGGCGCTGAGCGCCGCCTTCCTGCGCCATCGCCAAGGCACGCAGTTCGTGCTGTTCCGCTGGTTCAATACGGGCTTTGACAGGCTGTCGCATGCCTATGCCAATGGCGTGCGCATCCTCATCCGTTTGCGCTGGATCATGCTCGGCCTGTTCGCAGCCGGGCTGGTCGCCACCTATTTCGTCTGGGCAAAGCTTCCCTCGACCTTCCTTCCGGTCGAGGACCAGGGCTATTTCTTCGTCGTCATCCAATTGCCCGACGGCGCTTCGCTGGAACGGACCGACGCTGTGGCGCAGAAGGCGCGCGACATCCTGCAGGCGACGCCCGGCGTCGACATCGTCGGCTCGATCAGCGGCCTGAACTTCCTGACCAGCGCGGCGCAGTCGAATTCCGCGGTCGAATTCGCCATCCTCAAGCCGTGGGAGGAGCGCGGTCCCGACCAGAGCGCCTCCAAGCTCGTCGCCGACGTGCGCGGCAAGCTGATGCAGATCCCGGAGGCGTTCGCGCTCTCCTTCGATCCGCCCTCGATCCCGGGTATCGGCACCACGGGCGGCTTCGAATTCGTCGTCGAGGACCTTACCGGCCGCGGCAGCACCGCGCTCAACGACGCGACGCAAGCCGTGATCGCCGAGGCGCGCAAGCAGCCGGAAATCAACCCCCAGCAGCTTTTCTCGCCATTCTCGACCTCGACGCCGCAGTTCAACTACGACCTCGACCGCGCCAAGGCGAAGCTGCTCGGGCTCAACCTGCCTGACGTCTTCAACACGCTGCAGATCTATCTCGGCTCGCTCTACGTCAACGACTTCAACCTGTTCGGCCGCACCTTCCGGGTGACCATCCAGGCCGACAAGGATGCACGCGCGGGTGCGGCCGACATTTCGCGGCTCTATGTGCGCAATGCCTCCGGCGGCATGGTGCCGCTCAGCACGCTGGGCAAGCTGGTGCCGTTCGTCGGCCCGGAAACGGTGCCGCACTACAACAACAACGCCTCGGCCTCGATCAATGGCGGCGCCGCGCCCGGCTATTCGTCGGGCCAGGCGGTCGCCGCCATGGAGCGGGCCGCCGCCACGGCTCTGCCAAGGGATTTCGGCTTCGAATGGACCGGCATCACCTTCCAGGAGCTCAAGGCGGGATCGATCGCGTCGGTCGTCTTCGGCCTCGCCATCGTCTTCGTCTTCCTGATCCTGGCGGCTCAATATGAGAGCTGGGCGATGCCGTTCATGGTGCTGCTGGCAGTGCCGCTCGCCTTGTTCGGCGCGTTCGTGGTGCTGTGGGTGCGCGGCATGCAGATCGACGTCTACTCGCAGATCGGCTTCGTCATGCTGATCGGCCTGGCGGCCAAGAACGCCATCCTGATCGTCGAGTTCGCCCGGCGACGGCGCGAAGAAGGCCTCAGCATCGTCGAAGCGGCGATGGAAGCGGCACGGCTGAGGCTGCGGCCGATCCTGATGACGGCCTTCGCCTTCATCCTGGGCGTGCTGCCGCTGATGTTCGCGACCGGCGCCGGTGCTGCCAGCCGTCAATCGATCGGCACCACCGTCTTCGGCGGCATGGTGGCGGCGACCATCCTGTCGCTGGTGTTCGTGCCGGTCTTCTATGCGGTCATCGAACAGCTGCGCGAACGGCGCGGCGGCGACGAGCCCGCTTCCCTGCATTCCGAACCAACTGCCGAACCCGCCTTGCCGCCCATGGCGCAAGCGGCCGAATAAGATTGGAGACTGAACATGCGTAAATGGAAAATCGCTTTGGGCGCCGCTGTCGCGCTGGGCGCAATCTCGGTGGCGAGCGTTCACCTGCTCGATATGGGCAGCCTCAGCCTCAATGCCGGCACGGCCGGAGCGGCAACGCCCGCTCCCGCGGCATTCGTCATGCCGGTGCCGGTGACCAGCGTGGTGAAGAAAACGATCCCGATCTATCTCGACTATGCCGCCCGCACCGAACCGATCCGCAGCGTCACGCTGCAGGCCAGAGTGCCGGGCTACCTGGAAGAGCAGGCCGCCGAAGACGGCGCCGACGTCAAGAAGGGCGACCTCCTCTACAGGATCGCGCCGCAGGACTTCCAGGCGGCGCTCGACCAGGCGAAGGCGCAGGTGCAGCGTGATACAGCGACGCTCGACTATGCCCGCTCCAATCTCGGCCGCGGCACCGAGCTCGCCAAGAGCGGCTATCTGGCCAAGGACAGCTTCGACCAGCGCACCAGCACCTTGCGCGAGGCGCAGGCGTCGCTGGCGCTCAACCAGGCGGCGGTCCGCTCGGCCGAGCTCAATTTGAGCTATTCGGAGATTCGCGCTCCCTTCGCAGGCCGCATCGGCCGTAACCAGGCCTCGATCGGCACGCTGGTCAGCGTCGCCGGCACGGTGCTCAACACGCTGGTGCAGCTCGACCCGATCTATGTAACCTTCAATCCGAGCGAGAGCGATCTGGCGCAGATCGAGGAAGCTCGTGCCGCCGGCCCGATCGAGGTCGAGGTGCTGCTCCCGGGCGAGACCGAAGCCCATCAGAAGGGTGAACTCACCTTCATCGACAACACGATCGACCATTCGACCGGCACCATCACCGCGCGCGCCACCATCGGCAACGCCAAGTTCGCGCTGCTGCCTGGCCAATATGTCCGCGTCCGGCTGCACGTCAAACAGCAGCCCGATGCGCTTATGGTGCCGCAGGTCGCACTGGGTTCGAGCCAACTCGGCAAATATCTCTACGTCGTCGGCAAGGGCAACACGGTCGACCAGCGGCTGGTTTCGACCGGGCCGACCAGCGGCGACCTGGTCGCCATCCTGAGCGGAGTCACGGAAGGCGACCAGGTGATAACAGGCAATCTGCAGAAGATCGGCCCTGGAATGCCGATTTCGCCACTGCCACAGAAACCGGCCACCTGACTCCCCCGCAGGCCCGGTTTCAGCGCGGCGCCCCGGCCTTCCCACAGGTCGCGGGCGCCGCTTTTGCGAGCAGCTCCGCCCGGCCAGTACCGGCGATGTGAAAAAAGCCGCAAAAGTCCTTGTTAGATTGTCGACAATCTGCTTGTCTTGCCTTTGTTTCGTCGGGAGTGGCCGGGATGGCAAAGGCGGATTTCAGTCCAATCGCGGATACGACCCGACGCGCGGAGATCGTGGCGCTGCTGCGACGGGCAATCCTAACCGGCCAGTTGGAGCCGGGCCAAAAGCTCAACGAGCTCAGGATTTCCGAACAGATGCGCGTCAGCCGCGCGCCTTTGCGCGAAGCGATGCGCGAGCTGGTGCAGGAAGGTATCCTGACCAGCATCCCCTATGCCGGCACCTTCGTCATCAATGTCACCGCCAAGGACATCGACGATGTCTACTCGCTCAACAAGGTGCTCGACGAATTCGCCATCGAGCGGACATGGGAGCTGCGCGACCAGCGCTTTTTCGATGAGCTCGACCGGCGCCATGAGGCGGTGAAGCAGGCGACGCGCGACCGCGACACCACAAGGCAGATCGAAACCGCGCTGCAACTGCATGGCCTGATTCACGAATGGGCCGACAATTCCGTTCTTTTGGAAACATGGCAACGGCTGACCAGCCGGTTGCAGATGTATTTTGCCCTGCACCAGCAGGCACGCAACGAAGCGGTGCCTGCCGAGAACGTTCACGAGACTTACGTGCGGCTGCTCAAGGGCGACGACATGCGCGCTGCCCAGCGCCACGCCCGCGAGCATATAGACCACGACTTCGAAGAGCTTCTAGCCTACGCGCGCGCGCTCGAACGTCGCCCGTCGAAGGGCGCCTGATACTTCCCCAGCGGACAACGGACATTAACGTGCAGATCGCAACCATCAAAGCCTACCATGTCGTGCAGCCCTTCGTGGACGGCCCCTACCGCATGTCCAAGGGGCGCGTCGCCGACGCCTTCGACGCGGTGATCGTCGCCATCACCTCGAACGATGGCATCACCGGTTGGGGCGAGATGGCGCCGCTCGGCAATTTCTATTCGGCCGCCTTCCCGGCGGGCGCCCGTGCCGGCGTTATGGAGATCGCCCCGCACCTCATCGGCCACGACCCGCGTGGCCTCGCCGGCATCGGCCGGCTGATGGACATCGTGTTCAAAGGGCATCCCTACATCAAGTCGGCGCTCGACATGGCCTGCTGGGATCTCGCCGCGCGCGCCGCCGACGTGCCGCTGGTGACGATGCTGGGCGGCAAGGAGAGCGATACGGCCGAGCTTTACAAGGTCGTCACCCATGGCAGCGTCGATGCCATGGCCGCACTTGCGCAGCGCATCGTCCAGGACGGCTTCCACCGGCTGCAGGTCAAGGTCGGCGGCAACGTCCGCGACGACATCGAACGCGTCAGCGCGGTCGCCGCCTCAGTGCCGAAAGACACTGTCATCTTCTGCGACGCCAATGCCGGCTGGACGCACTACCAGGCGCGCCAGTTCGCTGATGCGACGCGCTCGATCGATTACACATTCGAGCAACCCTGCACGACGATCGAGGAAAACATGTCGGTGCGCCGCATGCTCGACAAGCCGATGGTGCTCGACGAATCCGTCACCTCGCTCGAGGACATGCTGGAGATCCATCGCCAGGGCGCGGCCGACGGGCTGACGCTGAAGATCTCGCGGCTCGGCGGCGTCGGCAGGACCCGGCTGATCCGCGATGTCGCCGTCGACCTCGGCTTCATGATCACCGTCGAGGATACCGGCGGCGCCGAGATCGACACGGCAGCCATGGCGCATCTGTCGCTGTCGACGCCGCAGGAGCGCCGCCTGCACGCCATCGCGTTCCACGAATGGGTGACGGTGCGCACGGCGTCGAACAAGCCGCCGGTCACCGGCAGCCGCATGGGCGTTCCGGGTGGTCCGGGCCTCGGCATCGACGTCGTCCCGGATCTTCTCGGCAAGCCCTTCTTCGAGGTCGGCCGGTGAAAATCCGCGGCATCAAGGCGACGCCGATCAACCTCAGGCTCGAGGCGCCTTATGCCTGGGTGTTCGGTGAACTCGACGGCTTCTCGCCGACCATTGTCGAAGTGGAGACCGAAGATGGCCTGATCGGCCTCGGCGAAGCACCGACGCCGGCAGCAGCCGCGATCATCAACGACATCCTGGCACCGCGGCTCGTGGGCCGCGACGCCTTCGACATCGCGGGCGCCGAGCATGTCTGCCTCCCCTACTGGACCGGCGTGCAGTCGATCAACGACCGCACCCGCATCATGGCCTTCGGCGCGATCGAGATGGCGCTCTGGGACCTGCGCGGCAAGGCGTGGAACCAGCCGCTCTACCAATTGCTCGGCGGCGCCGTGCGCAAGGAGATCCCGTTCACCGATTACTTTTCGCTGCGCGGCGACGGGCCAAGCGTGAAAGGCGAGACGACAGCGGAGGAAGTCGCCGACTACTGCGTCGAGCTTCATGAGACCCACGGAACGACCTTCTTCGAAGGGAAGTTCTCGACGCAGGATCCAAAAATCTCGCTGAAGATGATCGAATTGATCCGCAGGAAGCTCGGCGACGATGCAATGATCCGCATCGATTCCAACCAGGCCTATTCGCTCAGCACCGCCCGGCGACTGACGCGGCCGCTGGAAGAGCTTAGCGTGCGCAATTGGGAGGATCCAGTGGCGACGATCGAGGAGATGCGCGAACTCAGGCGCCATTGCTCGATCCCGTTCTCGACCCACAACATCGACATCGCCCGCGCCATGGACCTCAAGGTGCCCGACGCCTTCGTCGGCAATCCAACCGCGCATGGCGGCATCGGCCGCATGCTGCGCTTCGTCGGCGCCTGCGAGCACGCCGGCATCGATTTCTGGTGCTACAGCGGCGACAGCGGCATCGGCAGCGCCGCCTACCTGCATCTATGCGCGGCGCTCGGCTGGATACGGGAACCGAACCAGTCGCTGTTTCGCATGCAACCGACCGACATCACCGAGGAAGGACCGTTTTGCCCGAGGAACAATGTCGTGCCTGTGCCGGAGGGACCCGGTCTCGGCATCACATTGTCGCGAGAACGGCTCGCTGCCTGCCATCGCGACTTCGCCGAGAACGGGCCCTGCAACAAATATCACGATCCGGCAAAGCCCGGAACTTACCGTCGTTTGCCGCTGAACTAGATGAGGGCGGCCGGCCACAACAGAAGAAGCCAGCCGCCGCGATCCCGGTCGGAAAGGGTGGCCACGGACCAGAGGAAGCAGTGCAGCCCAGAAACCGGCACGTCCGCGCCAAGGACTGGATGGACCGGACAAAACCGCGTGCTACAGTCCCGGTCTACAGGCCTCTGGCGACCGGAAACGGTGTAGTCGCGAATTTTCGTCAACCATAAGAAACAGGGGAAAGGGTCAAACCCATGAGCAAGAATTATCGCATTCTCGACCTCATCCGGCGCAATCGGTCGCCGCTCGAAAATCATCTCATCGACGGTCTCGTCGACGGCCGTGTCAGCCGCCGCGACTTCATCCGCCATGGCAGCCTGCTCGGCCTGTCGCTGCCGCTGCTGGGCGGCATCACCACGGCCGCGGGCCTCGGTGCCATGCCGTCGCTCGCCCGGGCGCAAGGCGCGCCAGGCGCCACGATCCGCGTCGCAAGCAGCGTGCCGGCGGCGACGATCGATCCTGTCACCATCGCCGATGCCGGCGGCCTGCTGATCATGCAGCAAGTCGCGGAGTTCCTCTGCGTCGACGGCCCCGATCTCGTGCTCAAGCCGGCGCTGGCTGAAAGCTGGAAGCCGAACGACAACGGCTCGGTGTGGACTTTCAAGCTGCGCAAGGGCGTGAAGTTCCATAGCGGCGGCGAGATGAAGGCCGACGACGTGGTGGCCAGCATCGACCGGATCGCCGACCCGGCCAACTCGTCCAACGCACTGTCGGTGTTCACGGGCATCCTGTCGAAGGGCGCCAGCAAGAAGGTCGACGACTACACGGTGGAATTCCACCTCGACGCCCCGAACGGCAATTTTCCCTACATGGTGTCGTCCGACAATTACAACGCCGTGATCGTGCCGGCGAGCTACAAGGGCGACTACGAAAAGAGCTTCGACGGCACCGGGCCCTTCAAGATCGACAAATACACGCCAAAGGTCGGCGCGTCCTTCGTCCGCAACGAAGGCTACTGGGGCGAGAAGGCGCTGCCGGAACGCACCGAATTCACCTTCTTTGCCGACATGCAGCCAATGATCCTGGCGCTGCAGGGCGGGCAGGTCGACATCATCAACCAGATGCCTGTGCTGTCTGGCGTGGCGCTGCTCAACGATCCCAACATCGACATCATCAGCCTGAAATCGTCGGCGCACCAGCAACTGCACCTGCGCTGCGACGACGGGCCGATGAAGGATGCGCGCGTGCGCCGCGCCATCGCGCTCAGCCTGGACCGCGACAAGCTGGTCGCGGGCCTGATGAAGGGGCGCGCCGTGGCTGGCAACGACAGCCCGTTCGCCCCGGTTTATCCCTCGACCGATGCGAGCGTGCCGCAGCGCAAGCAGGACATCGCGCAGGCCAAGCAGCTCATGGAGGCGGCGGGCGCGGGCAAGGGCTTCAAGATGACGCTGACCACCGAGCGCTATCTCGAAATCCCCGAATACGCCCAGCTCATCCAGAACTGGGTCAAGGAAATCGGCATCGAGCTCGAGCTCAACATCCTCGACCAGAGCGCCTATTACGGCGACGCCGTGTTCGGCAAATCGAACTGGCTGGACTCGGAAATGGGCATCACCGACTACGGCCACCGCGGCGTGCCGAACGTCTATCTTGCCGCCCCGCTGAAGAGCGAAGGCACGTGGAACGCGGCGCACTTCAAGAACAAGGACTACGACGCGCTGGCGACCAGCTATATCGCGGCCCTCGATCTCGAAGCGCAGAAGGCGACGGCAGGCAAGATCCAGAAACTTCTGCTCGAGGAGACGCCGGTCATCTTCGGCTATTTCTACGACTATCTGACGGCGACGGCGAAGGGCGTGGCCGGCGTGCAGCCGACCGCGATGTCGCAGCTGTTCCTCGAAAAGGCGTCGAAGGCCTGAGCGGAAGGGAAAGCCAATCCTATAACAGCCAGCTTCCTGACGGGAGCTGGCTACTCAGGGAGTGTTAGCCATTCTCTCCTTCCTTGTCCGGCGCGTCTCGCTTTCGCTCGTCACGCTGTTCCTGCTCAGCATCATGGTCTTCCTGGGCGGGCAGGTGCTGCCCGGCAATGTCGGGCGCGCCATATTGGGGCCGTTCGCCGACCAGCGCGCCGTCGATGCGCTCAACCATTCGCTCGGCGTCGACCGGCCACTGCTTGCCCAGTACTGGAGCTGGATTTCAAACTTCGTCCAGGGTGACATGGGCACGTCCTACATCTTCCGCTCGCCAGTCGCCCCCTTCGTCATCGATGCGCTGGGGAGTTCGATGAAGCTGGCGGCGGTCGCCTTCGTGCTGGTGGTGCCGATCGGCATCCTTGGCGGCGTCGTCGCGGCCCTCAACCTCAACCGGCCGCTCGACCGCATCATCAGCCTTGGCGGCCTGTCGGTGACGGTGCTGCCGGAGTTCGTCACCGGCATCATCCTGATCCTGATCTTCGGCGTCTGGCTGCGCTGGCTGCCGATCTCGGCGGCATGGCCGCGCGATGCCGGTTTCTTCACGCAGCTTTACTACCTGATCCTGCCGGCGCTGCCGCTGTTCCTGGTGCTGTTCGGCTATATCGCGCGCATGGCGCGCTCGGGCATGATCGAGGCGCTCGATTCCGACTATACGCGAACCGCGGTGCTCAAGGGCCTGCCCTGGCGCACGGTGATCTGGCGCCATGTGCTGCGCAATGCGCTGCTGCCGACCATCACCGTCATTGCCACCCAGACCGGCTATCTCATCGGCGGGCTGGTGGTGATCGAGACGCTGTTCCGCTACCAGGGTATCGGCTCGCTGATCTTCACCGCTGCGCGCGGCAAGGATTTCCCGATGCTGGAATCGGGCATCCTGACCATCGGAATCGTCTATGCCGTGGCCACCCTTGTGGCCGACTTCCTCTATTCCGTGCTCAATCCACGCATCCGGCTGGGGTCAGAACAATGAGCGCCGTCCAGACCAGTCCCGCCAGACAGGACGACACCCGCCAGCGCAGCCCCCTGGCGGAGGTTTTGTCCTCGCTGCTTCGCTCCGGCACCTTCCTCGTCGGCATCACCATTGTGCTGTTCTGGGTCGCCTGTGCGCTGTTCGGCGAACATTTCGCGCCCTACGATCCGCTCGCCGACGACATCATCAACGCGCTGGCGCCGCCTTCGGCCGAACACTGGTTCGGCACCGACCAGATCGGCCGCGACGTCTTCTCGCGCGTCATCGTCGGCTCGCGCGACATCCTGACCGTGGCGCCGCTGGCGACATTGCTGGCGACGGTGGCCGGCACGGCGCTCGGGCTGCTCACCGGTTACTTCCGCGGCATCGTCGACGATGTCGTCAGCCGCATCCTGGAAGCCTTCATGGCAATCCCGGTGGTGATCGTGGCGCTGCTCGCCATCGTGGCGCTCGGCACGTCCAAGACCACCGTCATCGTGGTCATCGGGCTGAGCTTCGCGCCGATCATCGCGCGCACCGTGCGCTCGGCGGTGCTGGCTGAGCGCGAGCTCGACTATGTCGCCGCGGCCCAGCTCAGGCATGAGAGTGCGCTGCATACGATGTTCGTCGAGATCCTGCCCAACGTCATCCCGCCGATCCTGGTCGAAACCACCGTGCGGCTTGGTTATGCCATTTTCGCGGTTGCCACGCTTTCTTTCATGGGCTTCGGCATCCAGCCGCCGTCGCCGGACTGGGGGCTCTCGATTTCCAGCAATTACGGCATGATCGGCGGCGGCTTCTGGTGGACCGTGCTGTTCGACGCGCTCGCCATCGCCTCATTGGTGATCGGCGTCAACCTGGCGGCCGACGGCGTGCATGGAGCCTTCAATGACTGAACCCTCCAAGACCCGGAAGGCGAAGGCCCAGAACGCACTCGACCTCAACGACCTGTCGGTCGCTTATCGTGTTTCGGGCCGAAACCGGGCGGTGCTGCGCAATCTCAGCCTGACCATCGGCCAAGGCGAGGCCTATGGGCTGGTCGGCGAATCCGGCTGCGGCAAATCCACGGTCGCCCTTTCCGTCGTGCGCTACCTGCCGCGAAACGGTTCGATATCAGGCGGCGCGATCTCGCTCGACGGCCAGGACGTCATGAAGCTCGATGCCGAGGCGCTCAGGCAAATGCGCGCCGAAAGCGTCTCCATGGTCTATCAGGACCCCGGCAAGGCGCTCAACCCGTCGATCCGCATCGGTCGCCAGCTGACCGAGATCTTCGAGCTTGGGGGCAAAACGGGGCAGGCAGCCGAGGATCGCGCAATCGCCATGCTCAACCGGGTGCGGATCTCCGATCCGGCCAGCGTCATGCAACGCTATCCGCACCAGCTTTCCGGCGGCATGCAGCAGCGCGTGGCGATCGCCATGGCGCTGGCCAACGATCCTTCGATGCTGATCCTGGACGAGCCGACGACCGGCCTCGACGCGACCGTCGAAGCCGAGGTGCTCGACCTGATCGCGCAGCTGCGGCAAGAATTGTCGGCCTCGATCCTGTTCATCAGCCACAATCTCGCCGTCGTCTCCAACATGTGCGATCGCGTCGGCGTGCTCTATGCCGGCATGCTGGTCGAGGAAGGGCCGACGGAGGCCGTCTTCAACGATCCGCGCCATCCCTATACGGTAGCGCTGCTGCGCTGCCTGCCGCGCGGCGGCCAGCGCAAGGACCAGGGCCGCCTCGACACCATCCCGGGCTTTTTGCCCGGCATCGGGGCCGACATCAAGGGCTGCCCCTTCACCGACCGCTGCGCTCTCGCTACCGACCGCTGCCGCAACGAGTTGCCGCCGCTCTACGAACTGGGCGGCCGGCTGTCGCGCTGCCACTATCACGAGAAGGCGCAATCCCTGCCGCGCGCGACGCCCAGCGACGCGCCCGCCGCGCCGAAAGCCGCAGCCGCGCCGGTATTGCGGGTCGCCGGGCTGAACAAGACCTTTGCCAGCCATGGCCATTCGCTGCGCGCGGTGAAGGACGTGTCGCTCGATCTCAGGCCGGGCGAAACGCTCGGGCTGGTCGGCGAATCCGGCAGCGGCAAGACCACTTTCGCCAGGCTGCTGCTCGGCCTTGTGCCGCCCGACGACGGCGGCAGCATCGAGCTCGAGGGCAAGGCGCTGGCGCCGCGGCTGGGGGACCGCAGCGACGACCAGGTCAAGGCGATGCAGATCGTCTTCCAGAATCCGGACTCCGCACTCAACCGGTCGCATTCGATAAGGCATCTGATCGGCCGCGCGCTGAAGCGGCTGGCGGGCTTGAGCGGCAAGGCGCTCGAGGCGCGCCTCGACAACCTCGTCCGCTCGGTGCGGCTGACCGACCGGCATCTGGCCGTGAAGCCGCGCCAGCTGTCGGGCGGACTGAAACAGCGCGTTGCCATAGCGCGCGCCTTCGCCGGCGATCCACGCATCGTCGTGTGCGACGAGCCGACCTCGGCGCTCGACGTGTCGGTGCAGGCCGCGATCCTGAACCTGCTCGCCGATCTGCAAGCGGAGGAAGACGTCAGCTACATCTTCATCTCGCATGACCTTGGCGTGGTGCGCTACCTCTCCGACAAAATCGCCGTGCTCTATCTCGGCCGCATCATGGAGCTCGGCCCGTCGGAAGACGTCTTCTCCGGCCCGCATCATCCCTACACCGAAGCGCTGCTGTCGGCCGTGCCCAGGCTCGACCAGACCGAGACGGCGCGCATCCGTCTCGACGGCGAAATCCCCAGCGCCGCCAATCCGCCGCCGGGCTGTGTCTTCCACACGCGCTGCCCACGCAAGATCGGCCCGATCTGCGAACAGCAGGAACCGCCGCTGGCCGAGGCGCGCCCCGGACACTCGATCCGCTGCCATATTCCCTACGCGGAACTCGCCAGGCTGCAGAGGCCGGCAGCGGTCGATACCGAGCCGGCGTAGCCGAACATACGGCCCCTGCCCTTCACGGATGGCCGGCCATGCTGAAGGACCGGTCGCCCTCGGCAAAGCCCTGCTCGCCGGCCCAATCCCTCGTCAGTGCCCGCAATCCCGCCAAGGCCACGTCGAGCACATCCGACGACGCCGGATTGCTGGGATAGGCAAGATAGATCGGCCGCTGGAACACGGGCGTGTTCGCGACGCGTTTCATTTCGCCGCGCTCGATATGGGCGCTGACGGCGCTGAGCGGCAGATAGGCGGCGGCTTGCTGCGACAGCACGTGCTGCAACCCGATGAAGACCAGGCCGGCCGAAATGGCCGGCTTGACCATGCCGGCAAACGCCCGATCATGCTCGATGCGGAATTCGAGCCCCCAGTCCATCAGTATGTAATTCTCGGTCCATGGCTTCGTCTGCGCGGCATGCTGGACAAGCACGACCTGATCGACGGCCAGCGTTTCGTAAACGATTCCGGGATGCGGCCGCGGCAGATAGAGGATGCAGATGTCGAGCAGGCCTTCGGCCAGTTGGTCGATCGCCAGATCGGGAAAACTGCCCTCGAGCCGTAACGCAACGTTCGGCCGCTCGGCGCGCATCCATTCGACCCATGGCGAAGTGATGCGCTCCCACAGATAGGCGGGCGCGGTCAGCCGCAGCAGTGTTTCATAGCCATCGGGAACGGCGATGTCCTGCCTCGATTGCTCCCAGGTGCGGGTGATGGCGGACGCATGCGGCAGGAACTGGCGGCCGGCCGGCGTCAGCGTGATGCCATCGCGGTCGCGGACGAAAAGCCGTCGCCCCAACTGCTCCTCCAACACTCTTATCCGCGCACTGACGGTGGACTGGGCAAGGTTCAGCCGATTGGCCGCGACGGTGAAGCTGCCATGCTCGGCAATCTCCAGGAAACTGCGCAGGTTTTCGGTGTCCATGTCTTGGCTCTCCGCATCGAAAATTCCGATGGCCCCTATCAAAAAATATCGCTTTCCGCTGGCGGTCAACGATGAACTAGATGGCCTGCCCCAATACAAGCGAGGATTGCAGCCATGCCGAAGCGTTTCGAGAGGATCGACATCGCCCGCCGGAATCTCACTGCAATCGAAAATTCCGCTGTCGACGAATTGCTGGCCGGCCGGCTCGACCGACGCGATTTCCTGCGCCATGGCAGCGTTCTCGGCCTTTCGCTGCCGTTCTTGGGCAGCCTTCTCGCCGCCGCCGGTCTCGGCACGCAAGAAGCCCGCGCCGAAGGCAAACCGGGCGGCACGGTGCGCGCCGGCGTGGCGACGCCGGGCGGGGCCATCGATCCCGTCACCTACTACGACAGCGGCAGCTACCAGCTGGTTTTCCAGACCGCCGAATTCCTCTGCGTCACACAGCCGGACCTCACGCTGAAGCCGGTGCTGGCGGAAAGCTGGTCGCCGAACGAGGACGGCAGCGTCTGGACGTTCAAGCTGCGCAAGGGCGTGAAATTCCACAATGGCGAGGACTTCAAGGCCGACGACGTCGTCGCGACCTTCGACCGGCTGGCCGACCCGGACGGGGCCTCGAACGCGCTTTCGGTGTTCAAGGGCCTGCTGTCGAAGGGCGGCACCCGCAAGGTCGACGACCACACCGTCGCCTTCCATCTCGACGTGCCGAACGGCAGCTTTCCCTATTCGGTGTCGATCGACAACTACAATGCCGTCATCCTGCCGGCGAGCTACAAGGGCGATTACGAAAAGACCTTTGAAGGCACCGGCCCGTTTCGGCTGGAGAGCTACACGCCGAAAGTCGGCGCGACCTTCATCCGCAACCCCGATTATTGGGGCGAGAAGGCGCTGCCGGACCGGCTCGAGTTCAAATTTTACGGCGATGTCCAGCCGCGCATCCTGGCGCTGCAGGCCGGCGAAGTGGACATTCTCGACGCCGTTCCACTCGATGTCAGCCAGGTGGTGCTGAACAGCCCCGACATCACCGTGCTGCGCGTCGCCTCGACCGCGCACCGCCAGCTTCACATGCGCTGCGACATGGCGCCTTTCACCGACAAGCGCGTGCGCCAGGCACTGGCGCTGTGCATCGACCGTTCCAAGCTGGTGGACGGGCTGTGCCGCGGGATGGCGGCGACCGGCAATGACAGCCCGTTTGCGCCGGCCTTCCCCGCGACCGACAGAACGGTGCCGCAGCGCGCCCAGGACATCGCCAAGGCCAAGCAGCTTATGGAAGCCGTGGGCCTCGGCAGCGGCTTCGACATCACGCTGACGACGCTGCGCTACTCCGACATTCCCGGCTACGCGCAGCTGTTCCAGAACTTCGCCAAGGAGATCGGCGCGCGCGTCTCGCTCAACATCGAGGACCAGGACAAATATTACGGCAAGGCGGTGTTCGGTCAATCGGACTGGCTGGACAGCCCGCTCGGCATCACCGACTACGCCCATCGCAGCGTGCCGAACGTGTTCCTGAAAAGCCCGCTGGTCAGCGACGGTCCGTGGAACGCGGCGCATTTCAAGAGCCCAGCCTATGACGGCATGGTCACTTCCTATCTCAAGGCGCTCGACATCGGCGCACAGCGCGCGGCGGCGTCAGACATCCAGAAGCTGCTGCTCGACGAGACGCCTGTCATCTTCAGCTATTTCCCCGACCTCCTGGTGCCGGTGCGCAAGAATGTCAGCGGGCTGCCGCCGATCGCCGCCGGCCTGCTGCTCGACCGGGTGTCGCTGGGATAGAGGCTGGATGGACAATTTCTGATTTCGGGCGGCGAGGCTATCCGCCAGCGGGCTGCGAAGGGCGATGGGGGGCCATTGTTCGAGCCGCTCGACTCAGGAGAAGCCCGCCGCCCGGAAACCCACTCCGATACGATGACTCAATCCAGGTCCATCTCGCTTTGCGCGAACACTCGATGACAAAAGAAAAGAAACGGGAGACTACCATTCGCAAGCCTCATTTGCGCGGCCGCGGGCCGCATTTTCCCTTGCTCGACACGATCGTGCAGTATGAGTTCGAGCCCGGCTACGTCGCCTTCACCATGCCGATGCAGAAGCGGCTGCGCGTGCAAGTGGGATCGATGATCGTCGCCGACACGACCAGGGCGCTGGTGTTCTACGAATCCGATCACCTGCCGGTCTACTACTTCCCGATGAGTGACGTGCGCGAGGAGTTCCTGCTGCCGAGCAGGACGACGACGGAAGATCCGTTCAAGGGCCTGGCTACGCACTACTCGCTCAACACCGGCATCACGCTGGTCGAGGATGCCGCCTGGCGCTATCTCGACCCGGTCAAGGGCTGTCCGCCGATCGCGGACTACATGTCCTTCTACTGGCCCAAGATGACGCACTGGTATGAGGAGGACGAGGAGATCTTCGTCCACGCCCGCGACCCGTTCCGGCGGGTCGACTGCCTGCCGTCCTCACGGCGGGTGCAGGTCATCCTGGACGGCGAGCAGGTCGCCGATTCACGGCGCGGCGTGTTCCTGTTCGAGACCGGCCATCCGGTACGCCATTATCTGCCAATCTCCGACACGCGGCTCGATATGTTCGCGCCCAGCCGCTACATCTCGCGCTGCCCCTACAAGGGCATCTCCAACTACTATCACGTGACGACGGGCAAGAAGCGCCACGAGAACCTCGTCTGGTATTATCCCGAGCCGGTGCATGAGGCGGAGCGCATCAAGGGCCTGGTCTGCTTCCATCACGAACTGGTCGACAAGATCCTGGTCGACGGCGTCGAGATCCCGAAAGAAGCCACGGCCGCCTCCGACGGCTATTTCTAGCCGTGTCGCCATGCCCGCGCTGAAGGCTTGATCGGAACGCGGGACAGCGCATACCCTCCCTGAAGCAGGGAGGGCTATCGATGGATCTTTTCAAGCTGGACGGCGATGTCGCGCTGGTTACCGGTGCCGGCAGCGGCATCGGCCAGGCAATCGCGATCGGATTGGCGCAGGCCGGCGCCGACGTCGCCTGTTTCGGCCATGCATCGAAGGGCGGGCTGGAGGAGACCGCACAGCGTATCACCGCGCTTGGGCGCAAGGCGCTGGTGCTGACGGGCACGGTGACGTCCGAGGGCGATCTCGCGGCGGCGACCGACCGCGTCGAGAGCGAACTCGGCGCCCTGACGATTGCCGTCAACAATGCCGGCATCGCCGGATCGGAGCCGGCCGAGACAATGGCCCTGGAGACGTGGCGGAAGGTGCACGAGGTCAATGTCGCCGGCGTGTTCCTGTCCTGCCAGGCCGAAGCGCGCAAGATGCTGGCGCGGCGCAAGGGCTCGATCGTCAACATCGCCTCGATGTCGGGCACCATCGTCAATCGCGGGCTGACGCAGGCGCATTACAATTCCTCGAAGGCCGCCGTCATCCACATGTCGAAGAGCCTCGCCATGGAGTGGGCCGACCGCGGCCTGCGCGTCAATGTGGTCAGCCCGGGCTACACGCTGACGCCGATGAACAAGCGGCCGGAGGTGGCGGAAGAGATAAAGATCTTCAAGCGCGACACGCCGATGGGGCGCATGGCGGCGCCCGAGGAAATGGTCGGGCCGACCGTGTTCCTGGCCAGCCGCGCGTCGAGCTTCGTCACCGGCCTCGACCTGATCGTCGATGGCGGCTACGTCTGCTGGTAAGGTGGCTCGGCAGGTGGGTTGGGTGCGACCTCGCCTGCGGTCCGAATTATGCATCCAGCAAAGCCTTAGTCGTTGCGCGCGATGAACGTTGGTATATATAATTTTCATCCCATGAAACCGTCCTGGCGATGGGGCTTGCCGGGCCGATAGCCGAGGTCAGGGGACCCTGATGGCTCGCATTTTGCAGGGCGCCATAAGGCTGGCAATCGACCGGCAGGTGATCGCTGTCGTAGCGATGCGTCGGCAGCTATGACGCCGACCCTCTCAGCACCATTTCCGCAAATCAAAAACTCAGCACAATCCCGCCTGCGCCGGTTTTGGCCGCGCGATGGCGGAAACGGCCTTGCGCAAAGGCAGGTCTTTCCAACACAATCAAGAAAAAACCCAACAAGGGCAGAAAGACGCAAGAAGGGAACGAACGATAACCGTCACAGCTTGAAGGAGAACAAGCATGTCATTTCGGAGCAGAGTTTCTAAACTGTGCCTGGGCGCCGCCGCGCTCGCGGCACTGAGCCTGCCAACGCTTTCCGTCCACGCCGCAGCCCCTGAATCCAACGACCCCATCAAGATCGCGCTGTTCGACTGGACCAGCGTCAACCTCAACGCCAAGATTCTCGGCGGCATTCTCGAAAAGCTCGGCTACACCGTCGAATATCCGACCGCCGATTACCTCTCCAGCCTGACCACCGGTCTCACCAATGGCGACCTCGATGTCGGCCTGGAATTCTGGGACACGACCGCCGGCGAGGCGATGAAGGCTTCCGATGCCACCGGCCAGACCGAGCGCCTCGGCAAGCTCGGCCCCAAGGCCAAGGAAGAGTGGTGGTTCCCCGAATATATGAAAGAGAAATGCCCCGGCCTGCCCAATTGGGAAGCGCTGAAAGACCCGAAATGCGCCGAGGCCTTTTCGACAGCCGAGACGACACCCAAGGGTCGTTATCTCGGCGGTCCGGTGACCTGGGAGGGTTTTGACGACGAGCGCGTCGAGGCACTCAAATTGCCATTCACAGTCATCCACGCCGGCACCGACGCGGCGATGTTCGCGGAGCTGGATTCGGCCTATCAGCGCAAGGCGCCGATCATGCTGTGGATCTATTCGCCGCATTGGGCGCCGGCCAAATACAAGGGCGAGTGGGTCGAATTCCCCGAATACACGCCCGAATGCTACAGCGACCCGAAATGGGGCACGAATCCCGATGCCAAATATGATTGCGGCAAGCCGCATGGCGAGATCTGGAAATATGCCTGGAACGGCATGAAGGACAAATGGCCCGTCGCCTACAAGGTGGCCAAGGCCTACACGGTCGACACCGACGAGCTCAACAAGATGAGCGGCGAGATCGACCTCGGCGGCAAGACGCCGGAGGACGTCGCCGCCGCCTGGATCGCCGTCCACGAAGCCGACTGGAAAGCCTGGGCACAGTGATTGCTCCGACTGGAGAATGAGACCCGGCCGTCGATCGGCCGGGCCTCAATCGTCGATATTCCAGAAGGACGCTTGAATGCCTGACAAGACCGAACAGGGATCAAACGTTGCGGGCGCGCCAAAGGATGCCCGCCCGATAAAGCTGGCCTGCCGCAATGTCTGGAAACTGTTCGGTTCGAACGCGGCCAGTTTCATCCGCGAGCGCGACGGCAAGGCCAGCATGGCCGATGTCGCCGCTGCCGGACTGGTCGGGGCGGTACGCGGCGTCGATCTTGAAATCCGCCAGGGCGAGGTCTTCACCATCATGGGGCTCTCGGGGTCGGGCAAGTCGACCCTGGTGCGCTGCATGTCGCGTCTGGTCGAGCCGACGCACGGCAAGGTCGAGTTCGAGGGCAAGGACCTGCTCAAGATCTCCGATGCGGCGCTCATCGAACTCAGGCGCCACCGCATGGGCATGGTGTTCCAGAATTTCGCGCTGCTGCCGCATCTCAACGTGCTGGACAACATCGCCTTTCCGCTCAGCATCCAGGGGCAGGACCGCGCGACGCGCGAAGCACGCGCCCGCGACGTGATCGAGCTTGTCGGCCTGCGCGGCCGCGAGCATTTCTATCCGCGCGAACTTTCAGGCGGCCAGCAGCAGCGTGTCGGCATCGCCCGCAGCCTGGCGACCAAGCCGGAGATCTGGTTCCTCGACGAGCCGTTCTCGGCGCTCGACCCGTTGATCCGCCGCGAGATGCAGGACGAGCTGATGCGATTGCAGACCATGCTGCACAAGACCATCGTCTTCATCACCCATGATTTCGACGAGGCGATAAGGCTGGCCGACCGCATCGCCATCATGAAGGATGGCGAAGTCATCCAGATCGGCACGCCGGAGGAGTTGGTGGTTGATCCCGCGACCGACTATGTCGCCGAATTCACCCGCGACGTCGACCGCGCCAAGGTGATCTCGGCGAAGAGCCTGATGCGCGCCTGCGACGGCGCCGAGCATGGCGGCACGGTGGCGCCAGAGGCCAAGATTGCCAGCTTCTCGGCCAGCATCGTCGCGGCCGGCAGACCGTTCGCGGTGGTCAACGGCAGCGGCAAGCCGATCGGCGAAGTCACGCCGCAAGCGGTGATCGACCTGCTCGCCGGCATCGAGCGGTCAGGAGCCGGTGCATGACAGTAACGGCAAGCGCCAGTGGGACGAGGCCGCGACCGGCGCAGACCCGGCTGCTGGTCTGGGCCGCAGCGCTTGCCGTGGTGCTGGTCGTGTTCCTGCTCCAGGACAGTCTCCCCTGGGCTGCCAACTATCCGGCCGAGGCGATCGTGCCGGTCGCCGATTGGGTCAGCGCCCTGATGCGCTGGATAAAGATAAACCTGTCATGGCTGACGCGGTCGATCACTGCCGTGCTCGGCGTGCCGCTCGATTTCGCGCTCGACCTTCTGGCAAAGAATTTCAAGATCGGCCACGGTGCCGACGCCCATATGCTGCCGCGCCTGTCCTGGATCGGCGTCTGCGCGGCGGCGTTTGTCGCCGGGCATGCCGCTGGCGGCCGCAAGCTCGGCATGCTGGTCGGCGGCTGTTTGCTCTACATCGCGCTGTTCGGCCAATGGACCAGCGCCATGCTGACGCTGGCGCTGATTTCCATCGCCGTGCCATTCTGCATCGCCACGGGATTGTTCGTCGGCATCTGGGCCTGGCGGAAACCCTGGGCGGAGCGGCTGGTGGTCTCCCCTGCCCTCGATCTGATGCAGACCATCCCGACCTTCGCGTACCTCATCCCGATGCTGCTTCTGTTCGGCAACAGTCCGGTTTCGGCGATGATCGCCACCGCCATCTTCGCCACGCCGCCAATGGTGCGGGCAACGATGCTCGGCCTGTCGCGGGTGCCGTCCGAGATCGACGATTTCAGCGAGATGGCCGGCTGCACGGCGCGGCAGAAACTGTGGCGCGTGCTTTTGCCGTCGGCGCGGCCGACGCTGATGGTCGGCGTCAACCAGGTGATCATGCTGGCGCTGAACATGGTGATCATCGCCTCGATGATCGGCGCCGGCGGGCTAGGCTATGACGTGTTGCTGGCGCTGCGTGCGCTGAAGGTCGGCGAAGCCATGGAAGCGGGGCTGGCCATCGTGGCGCTAGCCATCGCGCTCGACCGGCTGAGCCAGGCCATCGCCGCCAACCATGCAAAAGGTCACGTCCACCGGCAAGTCCAGCCCGCCTTCTGGCGGCGCAATCTGACGCTGGCCGTCGCCATCCTGATCGTCACCACACTGCTTGGCCTCTTCGTGCCTGCCTTCGCGGCGGTGCCGAAGGCGATCACCTTCACCACCGCGCCATTGTGGAAAGCGGCGGTGAATTGGGTGACGATCAACTTCTTCGATGTCATCGAGGCGTTCCGCGTGGCGCTGATCCTTAACGTGCTGAACCCGGTGCGGGCCTTCTGCGAGGGCTTTCCGTGGCTGGGCGCGGTGTTCCTGCTCGGCCTTGCCGGCTATCAGCTTTCCGGGTTGCGCCTGGCCGCTCTGGTGGCAGTGCTGACCGCCTTCTGCGCCGTCACCGGGCTGTGGGAAAAGACGATGGCGACGGTCTATCTCTGCGGCATCTCTGCTTTCATCGCTTGCCTGATCGGCATTCCCATCGGCCTGATGGCCGCGCGCAGCGATCGCGTCGAGAAGGTGATCACGCCCGTCATCGACACGCTGCAGGTGCTGCCCTCCTTCTGCTTCATCATTCCGGTGGTGATGCTGTTCCGCGTCGGTGACGTCACCGCGATGATCGCAACGATCGCCTTCGCCGTGGTGCCGGCGATCCGCTATACCAATCACGGCATCAGGCAGGTGCCGCCGGCGCTGATCGAGGCGGCCAAGGTTTCGGGCTGCACGCAGCGCCAGACCTTTTTTCGCGTGCAATTGCCGCTCGCGCTGCCCGAGATCATGCTGGGCGTCAACCAGACGATCCTGATGGCTTTGGCGATGATCATCATCTGCGCCATGGTCGGCACCCGTGATCTCGGCCAGGAGGTGTTCATCGCGCTGTCCAAGGCCGATTCCGGCCGCGGCATCGTGGCGGGCCTCGCCATCGCCTTCATCGGCATCGTCGCCGACCGGCTGTTCAATGCCTGGACGGCGAAGGCACGGGCGAGGCTGGGTTAAAGCTCAAGCGGCGAACTTATCAAGGGAGGAAGACATGACCAGCAGGATTGCCCGCTGCTCCTGTGGCCAATTGCAGATCCGCTGTCCGCAACAGCCGGCCAAAATATCGCTTTGCCACTGCCTGGATTGCCAGCGGCGCACCGGCAGTCCGTTCGGGATAGCGGCTTTCTTCGATGCCGACGCGATCGACATCGACGGCTCATCCCAGACATTCCGGCGCAATTCCGACAGCGGCTTTCCCGTCACTTTCCACTTCTGCGGAAACTGTGGCTCGACGGTGTTCTGGTATCCGTCGCGCAAACCGGAGGCGGTCGCTGTCGCGGTCGGCTGTTTCGCCGATCCCTCATTCCCTGCGCCGACGCAAGCCGTCTATGGCGAAAGCCGCCACGACTGGGTCGTGTTGCCGGCCTGAAAGCCGCTACTCCGCCGCGACGCCATTCACCTCCAGATAGCTCTCCATCGAATCGTCCAGCGCCTGAAGCCAGGGCGTATGGTGCAGCGGCGCCATGGTGCCGGTCATCAACGAGCGGTAGGAATGGTCGCGGAAGCTCATGATGTCTTCCACCTTGTGATGCTCCCATTCCATGAAGGTCTGGTTGACCGCCTCGACGTCGAAGCCGGGATAGTCGGTCTGGTCCATCAGTTCCTTGGTGTAGTCGCCCTGGAACCAGATCATCTGCTCGGCGTCTTCCAGCGTCTCCTCGCGCGCCCGCCATCTGGCACCGTGCTCGGCCATTGCCTGCGCGGACGGCAGCTTGATGCGGCCCATGATGACGTCGCGCGCGTACCAAGCCTGCGCGTCGAACATGTTGAAAGTGTAGAACTGGTCCTGCATGCCGATGTAGAAAAGCTTCGGGTTCTTCTCCCAAACGACGCCTTCATAGAGATCCAGCGGCCACATGCGGTTGGCGGTCTTGAGCTTCAGGTCGTCGGTGAGGAAGGGGAAGGAATGGAGATAGCCGGTGCACAGGATGATTGCGTCGATATCCTTGGTTGAACCATCCTTGAAATGCGCGGTCTTGCCGACGACCTTCTGCAGCAGCGGCACCTCTTTCCAGTTCTCAGGCCATTTGAAGCCCATCGGCTTGGAGCGGTAGCTCGAGGTGATCGACTTCGCGCCGTATTTGTAGCATTGCGAGCCGATGTCCTCGGCCGAATAGGAGCGTCCGATGATCAGGATGTCCTTGCCCTTGAATTCCATCGCGTCGCGGAAATCGTGGCTGTGCAGGATGCGGCCGTTGAAGGTCGAGAACCCCTCGAAATAGGGAACGTTTGGCACCGAGAAATGCCCGGAGGCGACGACGACATTGTCGAACTCTTCCGAATAGGTGACGTCATTGGTGCGGTCATGCGCGGTGACGGTGAATTTCTTCGTCTCGTCCGAGAAGGTCACCATGCGCACAGGACTGTTGAAGCGCACCCATTTGCGCACGCCTGACTTTTCGACGCGGCCCTTGATGTAGTCCCACAGCACGGCGCGCGGGGGATAGGAGCCGATCGGTCGGCCGAAATGTTCCTCGAACGTGTAGTCGGCGAATTCCAGGCATTCCTTCGGCCCGTTCGACCAGAGATAGCGATACATCGAGCCGTGCACCGGATCGCCATGTTCGTCGAGGCCGGTGCGCCATGTATAATTCCACAGGCCGCCCCAGTCGGACTGCTTTTCGAAGCAGACGATCTCGGGAATGTCTGCCCCTTTGTCGGCCGCTGACTTGAAGGCCCTGAGCTGTGCTAGGCCGGACGGTCCGGCCCCGATGACGGCAACGCGAGTGTTCATGTCCGGGCCTCCATTTTTTTGATTTCCCCAGCGAAACAAATTTCACTGGCAGTGACAGTAATTGGCCCTCCGGCACTGTCAACAGCCATCTGCGGGAACGGCGTTTGCGCAAGGCGGATTCCTGGCGAAGAACCCGCATTGCCCGAAATCGCGGGATTGGCGCATGCGGCATAAGACGGCTTGCCGACGCGGCTGCGCTCATGTATCGCCACCGAATATGTTCACCTTGAGTGAAATAAATCCGCGAAGTCCGGGGGCGACATGGCGAAAAACGCTTCAAATCCAAAGGCCGGTGCTGGAGCCGGCGGCGCAAAGGCAAAGCCGCTGCCAAAGGTCTCGGTGGACGGGAAGACCATCCGCGCGCCGCTTACCCAGAACCCGCACGCCATCCGCGACACGCGTGAAAAGGTGCTGGAAGTGGCGATCGGCCGCGAGGTGCGCGCGTTCCGCAAGAAGCTCGGCATCACCGTCGCCGATCTGGCGGTCGCCACCGACATTTCGCTGGGCATGCTGTCGAAGATCGAGAACGGCATCACCTCGCCGTCGCTGACCACCTTGCAGGCGCTGTCGCGGGCGCTGGGTGTTCCCGTCACCGCCTTCTTCCGCCGCTTCGAAGAGGAGCGCAGCGCCGTTTTCGTCAAGGCGGGCGAAGGGTTGGACGTCGAGCGCCGCGGCACGCGCGCCGGCCACCAGTACAATCTGCTTGGCCATATCGGCTCAAACACCAGCGGCGTCGTCGTCGAGCCCTATCTGATCACGCTGACCGAGGATTCGGACGTGTTCCCGACCTTCCAGCACGAGGGCATGGAATTCCTTTATATGCTCGAGGGCGAGGTCATTTACCGGCACGGCAGCAATCTCTATCCGATGAAGCCCGGCGACAGCCTGTTCTTCGACGCCGACGCCCCGCACGGACCGGAGCAGCTGACGAAACTGCCCATGCGCTATCTGTCGATTATTTGCTATCCGCAGAGCGCGGGTTAACGGGGCTCGATTCCTTTTTTACAGCATTGGCGATTGGCGAAAGCCGAAGTGACATCCGATCTCCCCCCTTGAGGGGGAGATGTCCGGCAGGACAGAGGGGGGCGAACCGCGATGACGCATAATCTCGTATCCTCCAACAACCGCCGCAATGCGCGCAGGATGCGCAAGGTGATGACCGACGCCGAACTCAAGCTCTGGAATGAGATCAGGGCACGTAGGTTGATGGGACTGGGGTTTTCGGCGCCAGATGCCTATCGCCGGCCATATCGTCGATTTTGCATGCCCGGACAAAAAGCTGATCGTCGAGCTTGATGGTTCCCAGCATGGCCAAGCCGAAGCGTTGGAATTGGACGCTGCAAGAACCGCCAAGTTCGAAGCCCTGGGCTGGACCGTCCTGCGCTTCTGGAACGACGATGTTATCCGCGACATCGACAGTGTCTGCCAGCATGTCGTGATTGTGGCCGGGCTGGGCGGCGGGTGAGTTTCGCGGAGCGTTAGAGGTTGGACATTGGGCAAGGCCTGCGCTCCACGGCGCCCCTTCTGCCCTGCCGGGCATCTCCCCCTCTTGGGGGGAGATTGGCTGCTTGGAGGGCAGCGTCAATACAGCAATCAATCCGGCCCGAATCCCGGGCTCGTCGCACTGCCATCATCCAATTTCGACAGCCACTCGACCAGTGTCGGGCGGTAGCGCGTCAGCCCCTTGTAGGTGGCAAGCTCCTCGGGCAGGTCGCGGACGACGCGGTGCAGGCGGCGCGCCCATTTCGGTTGCGTCACCAGCTCGTCCATCTTGATCAGGTAGCAGCGGATCGGGAAGACGATGGCGTTGGAGCGCGGCAGGCGCCAGAAGCTCTGCAACTCGACGCGCAGATGCACCTTGTCGCCGACATTGTCGGGCGTCACCGTCGCCCGGTCCGGGCCCCATTTGTGATAATTCTCGGGGCTGGTGTCGAGGCGCGGATTGACGGTCATGGTCCAGTTCAGGCGACGCGCCGGCTTGCCCTGCTGGATGTTGATGAGGAACTTCAGCGCCCTGACGAAAATCCCCTTTTCATGTGCCAGCGGTACCGGCGCGTGCCACTCGAAGAAGTTCATGCCGATGTCAAAATCGAGCGACCAGTCGGCCTGGGTGGTGACCATTCCGGCATCCATCCAAAGATTGCCGTCGCGCTGATCGAGGATGCAGAAATCGCCCTGGCTCTGGCGGGTGATGTACTCCATCGGCCCGTAAGGCAGCGTCGTTGTGTCGCCGAAGGTGAAGGTGTCGTCGATGCCGAGCGGCCGGTTGATCCAGCGCCAGCGATCGCCGTCTCGGGTCAGCGTGAAATGCTCGGGATAGCCCAGCGCCTGCTGCTCCATCAGAAGTTCGAGCAGATCCCAGCCGGCGAGCGTCATGTGCGGCAGCGACTGGCAGCGCAACGGATCCTCGGCCAGGACCAGAGCGCGGTCCTGCATCTCGGCGACATAGTGCTCATCGACATCTATCAGGTTTTCCAGCACGCTGCCCTTCGGACCGACGACATGCGGCTCGATGTTGACCGCATACATGTAGCTGTCTTCATGGAACGGAAACGGGAACCGCCTGATGTGCTCAGGGCTGTTCCTGAAGGTGAAGTCGTCGCGAAACGTTTCCTTGCGAAAGGTGATGCCCAAGCTCGCCTCCTATCTTTCCAAGACCAGCGATTTGCCTTCGAAGCGCGACACGCACGGCATGATCTTGCAGCCGGAGCGATGATCTTCCTCGCTCAGCCAATGGTCGTTGTGGATGAACTTGCCGTCGGACGCGATGACGTTGGTTTCGCATTGGCCGCAAACGCCGCCGCGGCAGAGATAGGGCGGATCGACGCCGGCCGCCTCGATCGCCTCGAGCAGGCTCTGCTGCTCGCCGACCCGGATGGTCTTGCCGCTGACGGCCAGCGTCACATCGAAGGGCAATCCCGGTTGCGGCGCCGCGAAATGCTCGAAATGCACGGTCTCCGGTGGCCAGCCAAGCGCGGCGGCGCGCTCGCGCACCCAGCCGATCATGCCTGCCGGACCGCAGACATAGAGATGCGTGCCGAGCGGCTGCGACGACAGCAGCCGGTCGAGGTCTATGCGTTCCCCGCGGTCGTCGTGATAGAGCCGGACCCGGCGGCCGTAGCGCTGTTGCAGCACATCGGCATAGGTGCCGAGCGAAGCCGTGCGGCAGGTGTAGTGCAGTTCGAAATTGCCGCCCTCGCCTGCCAACTGCGCGGTCTGGGCCATGAAGGGCGTGATGCCGATGCCGCCCGCCAGCATCAAATGTTTCTTCGCCCGGAGATCGAGTGAGAACAGATTGACTGGATAGGAGATCACCATCTCCAGGCCGGGCTTGACGCTCCGGTGCATAAACAGCGAGCCGCCCCGGCCGACATCGTCGCGACGTATCGAGATCGTGTATTCGCGCGTGTCGAGCGGCGAGCCCATCAGCGAATAGGGATTGAGCCTTGTGCGGTCGCCGTCGCGCATCTCGACCACGACATGGGCGCCGCCTGAAAAGGTCGGCAACAGCTCGCCGTCGCGGCGGCGGAAATGAAAGCGGGTGACCAGCTCGTTGACGGGCACAACATCGCTGACGACGACGTCGAGCTTGGTGGTGCCGGTGCTCATCGGAAGACCTCCTCGAACGGAGGAATTTCGCTGCGATCCTCGGCATTGATGCAGACGCCCTGGAACGCCGCCAGCCGCCGCGAATAGTGGTCGCGTACCAGAAGTAGCAGGCCGCAATGCGAGCAGGTGGCGGGTTGCGTCGTTACATTCTCGGTGATGCCCTTGCAATGCACGCACTGCACGCGGCGCGCCAGCGAGCCGCGATGTTCGGTCTGGATCGCGGTGTGGTCGATGCCGGCATCGAGCGCCACCTGCATGGCCTGGCCGATCAGCCCTTCGGTACCGGCGAGATAGAGGCGCAGGCCCATATGCGCGTTATCAAGCGTCTGTTTCAGCCGCGGCAGCAGACTGGCGAAGGACGGCGCCTGGTGGAAGCGCGCCGGTTTCAGCGCTTCGAGAGCGGCGACTTGCCTGTCGTCCGGCCCGGGAATGAAGACGATCTCGGCACCGTCGAAGAACCCGTCCGGAGCCGTTTTGGCCATGTCCGCTATCGCGAGCGCACCCTCGGCATCGGCGATGAAAAGATGGTGCTTGCCGGGCTGCGGAGACAAGGTTCCGTAGACGGGCCGGCTGATGATCGACTTGGCTGCCATTCTCTGCTTCGTGCCTCGAACCCTCGCCTTCGACTATGCCTCAGCCTTTCGCCGTGCGCTTGGTCTTCTTTGGGTCGTCGAACGGCAATGGCTGCGCCGTCGCCTTGATCGATCCGCTCCTGTTGCGGATCTCGAGCCTTGTGTCCTTGACGGCGCAGTCGACGTCGAGGCGGGCGATGCCCATCGATTTCTCGACCAGCGGCGAATACATGGCGCAGGTGACGACGCCGACTTTCTTCCCATCGCGATAGACCGGGGCGCCCTCGTCGGCCGGCTCCTTGCCGTCGAGCAACACGCCATAGATCTTGAAGCGCTCCTTGCCCTTGAGACGGTAGTGCTCCTCGGCGCCGCGAAAGCCGGTCTTTCCCGGGCTGACGGTGAAGTCGAGGCCGAGTTCCCACAGCGTGTCGCCGGGGCCTTCATTCTCGAACGGATATTTCTGCGAATTGTCGTAGGGATAGAACAGGAGATAGCTCTCGACGCGCAGCATGTCGAGCGTAGTGAAGCGGCACGGGATGATGCCGGCGCTCTTGCCCTCGTCGAGGATCCTGTCCCAGATCGTGCCGGCATCCTGGCCGCGGCAGAAGATTTCATAGCCGCGCTCGCCGGTATAGCCGGTGCGCGAGATCATCACCGGAAAACCGAAGAGCTGCGTCTGCATGTGATGGAAATAGTTGAGGTCGCGAATGCCCGGCACGTGCCTGGCAAGATAGTCGACCGCCGCCGGCCCCTGCAGCGAGAGGTCGTGCAGATTGTCGTCGAAGCGCAGCGACACGTCCCTGCCCATCGCCGCCCGCTGCAACTCCTCATGTCCGGTTCCCGAGCCATGCACCACCATCCAGCTATTCGGCCCGGTGCGGTAGAGGATGCAGTCGTCGGTGAATTTTCCCGCCTCGTTGAGCATGCAGGCATAGGCCGATTTGCCGGGATAGATTTTTTCGACGTCGCGCGTGGTGGCGAGATCGATGAGGTGCGAGGCGTGCGGGCCTGTGATGTGGACCTTCTTCAGGCCCGAGACATCCATCAGCCCGGCCTTGGTGCGGATAGCGATGTATTCCTCGTCGGCATCCTTGTCGTAGGTCCAGGCGGTGCCCATGCCGCTCCAGTCTTCGAGTTTCGAACCCAGCGCGCGATGGCGATCCGCCAGGGTTGAAAATCTCCAGGATGCCGTCATCCGATCCTCCGTTTGATATTTTGATTATGTTCCCTGCTCCTGTGCGCGTGGGCTGGAGCTTTGAGCGAATATTGATCGCAAACGCGGGAGGCCTGCAATCCCCTGAAAGCAAATAATTTCATTGTCAGGCAAATTCGTCATCCGAACAAGGCGGTTAACTCTGCGTAAATTCGTCTTGACAATTTCCGAATTCGGTCTGAATTTATGAAAAAAATTTCACTCTCTTGAAAGAGAACGGCGGGCGGTGGATTCGGAACCGGACGTCGAAAAAGGGGAAAACCGATGTCAGACCTGCAGCAGCGCATCGAGGCGCTGTACCGTTCCGACTTGCGCGGATCCGCGCTCCTGATCATCTGCCTGTGGGCGACGATCCTCTTCGTCCTCTTCATGACATGGCCGCATATCCCGCATGACGGCATCAAGGCCGTCGTCGCGATTGCCGCCGCCGCGGTGCTGATCTTCAACACGGCGGCGATCCTGGCCATGGTCAACCACTACAAGGAAGACAAGGAGTTCATCTACGGGCTCGACATCAAGAATTACGACCGCAACCGCAAATCCTGAGGGGGGGAGAGAAGCATGTCCCGCTACACGCCGCCGCAACAGAGCAAGGCCGGGCAGGTCTTCGATATCGCCGTCGTCGTGGTCGCCATCTTCGTGGCGCTGTGGCTGCCGCTGAAACTGGGATTGGCGGGAGCAGCCAAGTCCATCGATGCGCTCGACGCCAAGACCTGGGAGGCGCTCGGCCAGAACCCGACCATGGCGTCGATCTGGGAAAGGCTCGGCTATACGCCCGAGACCGCGCACGACATCATCCAGAACCGTTTCCACTACATCATCGACTGGCCGACGCTGGTTGTCATGGCAGCCGTGTTGATCGGTTATTTCGTGTTCCTGTTCCGGGCATCGGACCGTGAATATCGCGACGTCATCAACGAGAAGTTCGACGAGAAATAATCCGGGGACAGACCATGTGGATAGTACTCTCTTACGCATGCTGGGGCATCTCGATCGTGCTTGCGCTGTGGATGCTCTACGATTGGTTCAAGGTCGATACGACCTACTCCGAGGATGTGCTGACGTCCTCGCGCGAAGGCGAACTTGAAGCCGCTTCCGAAAAACACCGGATCTGAGTGGGGATTGATCGATGACGGTCGTGGTTGAAACTGCGGGTTCGGCAACAAATGGCGACAGGGTCTCGCTGCTTCGGGTGCTTGGCCCGGCCCATGTCTGGGCGTTGGGTGTGGGCATCGTCCTGGTCGGCGAGTTCACCGGCTGGAATTTCTCCGCCGACAAGGGCGGCGCGCTTGCCGCGCTGATTGTCTGCTGGGTCGTCGGGCTGCTCTATACCTCGGTCGCCATGATCGATTCCGAAGTGACGTCGACGGTCGCCGCCGCGGGCGGCCAATATGCGCAGGCCAAGCACATCGTCGGGCCGCTGATGGCCTTCAACGTCGCGCTGTTCCTGGTCTTTGCCTACACCATGCTCGAAGTGTCGGACGCCATCCTGCTCGGCGACACGATCGTCGCCAAGGCGGGCGTCGAGGGCCTCACCCACAACTCCTTCATCGCCGCCACCATCGTCGTCCTGGCATGGCTCAACTATCGCGGCGTGCTGATGACGCTCAACGTCAACTTCGTCATCACCGCGATTGCCTACATCTCTATCGTCATCCTGTTCTTCTCGGTCAGCCCGTGGACGCAAGGCGCGGTGCTCAAGCTCAACGAGTTGGTCACCCCAGAGAACGCGCTGCCCTATGGCTGGATCGGCGTCATCGCCGCTTTCCAGTTCGGCATCTGGTACTATCTCGGCATCGAGGGCACCACGCAGGCGGCCGAGGAAGTGCGCTCGCCCGCGCGCTCGCTGCCTTATGGCACGATGGCCGGCATGATCACGCTTCTGATCGCCGCCGCCATGACCTGGTATGTCTGCGCCTCGCTGATGCCCTGGGAATATCTCGGCATCACTTATTATCCGCTGTGGGACGCCGGCAAGCTGACCGGCAACCCGCTGCTGGAAAACCTGCTGTTCATCGCCACGCTGCTTGCCGCACTGGCGTCCGCCAATGGCTGCATCAACGACGCGGCGCGCGCCTGGTTCTCGCTCGGCCGCGATCGCTACCTGCCGAGCTGGTTCTCGGCGGTGCACCCGAGATACCGCACACCCTACCGCTCGATCCTGTTCCTGCTGCCGATCGCGCTCGCCTTCGCCTTTATCGCCGACCTCAACCAGGCGATCACCTTCTCGATCCTGTCCGGCGTGCTGCAATATACGTTCATGAGCATCAACATCATGATGTTCCGGAAGAAGTGGCCTCTGGGTTCGATCCGCCGCGGCTACACGCATCCCTTTCACCCGCTGCCGGCGATCGTCTTGTTCTGCCTGTGCGTGGTGACCTTCTTCGCCATCTTCCTCGGCTTCGGCTCGCAGCTCATCGCCATGGTCGCGTTCTATTTCCTGATCTCGCTGTGGTTCCATTTCTACCGCTACAAATTCGTACGGCGCGGCGACCAGTTCACCATGCCGTGGCCGAAACCGCAGGGCTATTGATGGGAGTAGGCCCGTCCGAATTGGGCGGGCCTGGCATGACGAAATGTCCGAGGTGACGTCAGCACTGCTTGCCGGGGCGGCTGTCCTGGCTCTCGTCCTGCACTTTGCCTGGCTGGCACGCCGCAGCCGCGACAGGGCTGCCGTGGCGCGCGCCGCCGACCAGGCCAGCATCCGCGCCGTCATTGCCGACGCCGAAGATGTCTCGGACGGTACTGCCGGCGTCGTTACGTGGGAAGGCTCGTGGAACGGCCAGCGCGTGCAGTTGCGCACCATCGTCGACACGCTGGCGACGAGAAAGCTGCCGGCGCGCTGGCTCAGCGTATCGATAACGGAGAAAACAGCCGTGCCCGGCACCTTCGACATGATGATGCGGCCGGGCTCGCCGACGACATTCTCCAATTTCGACCATCTCGACCACACGCTGCCGAAGGCGCCCGGCTTTCCCGCCGAGGCGGTGCTTCGAACGGACCGCAGAGGCGTGCGCTTCCCGCAAAACATCATCGCCGACCATCTGGAGCCCTTTTCAGAAGGACGCGCCAAGGAGCTACTGATCACGCCAAAGGGTGTGCGTATCGTCTGGCTGCTGGCCGAAGCCGAGCGGGCCCGCTACGGTGTCTTCCGGCAAGCCGCTTTCGGTGACGCGCAAATCGACCCGGCGCTGATCTCGCGGCTGCTCGTATCCCTTTCGGGACTGCGCGACGCGATCAACAGGAACGAACGGAAAGCGGCATGACCGGCGCAACCCCCTCGCCCGGACCTACCAGCCCATATATCGTCCTGGGCGCGGCAACCCTGCTACCGGGCAGCGGCCACGTCATGCTGGGCGTTCCGACGCGCGGCCTGCAGTTTCTTTTCTTCATGGTCATCCTGGCCTGGGTGACGGCGAAGATCGCCCCGCCCGACGCCAGCTTTGTCGGCCGCCACGCCGGCGGCTTCCTGATCTATGCGCTGTCGATCCTCGACGCCTACAAGATGGCTCGTATCCGGACCGCCAAATGGGCCCATTCCATGCGCCGACAAGGCGATGGGCCGCCGGATGGGACAAAACACAACGCGTAACGAGAGGAATATTTTTTTCATACCAATTGAATTCCCCGAACTCATTCGATACATCATTTTTAGCTACAAAGGGTCTGGAGGCTGGCATGTGCGGAATCGTTGGACTTTTCCTCAAGGACAAGGCGCTGGAGCCGCAGCTCGGTGCGATGTTGTCGCAGATGCTGGTATCGCTCAGCGATCGCGGACCCGACAGCGCCGGCATCGCGATCTATGGCGCGCCGTCCCGCAACGAGGCCAAGATCACCATCCAGTCGCCGAGGCCGGAGCGTGATTTCCGTGGACTGGACGCCGAACTCACCAAGGCGCTCGGCGTGCCGGTGAGCGTCATGGTAAAATCGACGCATGCCGTCATCAGGACCACGCCCGAAAAGGTCGATGCCGCGCGTGAGACCATCCAGTCGCTCAGGCCCGACATCCGCATCATGGGTGCCGGCGAAGCCGTGGAAATATACAAGGAAGTCGGCTTGCCCGAGGCTGTGGTCGACCGCTTCGACATCCGTGGGATGACCGGAACGCATGGCATCGGGCACACCCGCATGGCGACGGAATCGGCGGTGACGACGATGGGCGCGCATCCGTTCTCGACCGGCGCCGACCAGTGCCTGGTGCACAATGGCTCGCTGTCCAACCACAACAACGTTCGCCGCGAACTGGTCCGCGAAGGCATGAAATTCGAGACCGAGAACGACACCGAAGTGGCGGCCGCCTATCTCTCCTCGCAGATGGCGCATGGCAAGAACCTCGGCGAGGCGCTGGAGGGCACCCTCTCAGATCTCGACGGTTTCTTCACCTTCGTCGTCGGCACCAAGAACGGCTTCGGCGTGGTGCGCGACCCGATCGCCTGCAAGCCCGCCGTGATGGCCGAGACGGACCAGTATGTCGCCTTCGGCTCGGAATATCGCGCGCTGACCAAACTGCCCGGCATAGACAATGCGAGAGTCTGGGAACCGGAACCCGCAACCGTCTATTTCTGGGAGCATTGAGTTCATGCCGGCAACAAAACTTTCAACCGCGGCGGCGAGCGACCATGCCTCCCGGGTGTTCGACCTGGACCAGATGTCGCTGCGCGAGCTCAACCAGGCACTGCACAATCTGACGCCAGGCTCGAACGAGACCGCCTGGGAAGTGTTGAACCCGAAGGGCAGCCATTCGGTCGCCGTTGGCGTCGACCAGCCGGTCAGCATCGATGTGCGCGGCAGCGTCGGCTATTACTGTGGCGGCATGAATTCCGGCAGTGCCATCACCGTGCATGGTTCGGCGGGACCCGGCGTTGGCGAAAACATGATGTCGGGGTCGATAACAGTCAAAGGCGACGCCAGCCAATATGCCGGCGCCACCGGCAAGGGCGGGCTGCTCGTCATCGAGGGCAATGCGTCCTCGCGGTGCGGCATTTCGATGAAAGGCATCGACATCGTCGTGCACGGCAATATCGGCCATATGTCGGCCTTCATGGCGCAGTCCGGCAATCTGGTGGTGCTGGGCGATGCCGGCGACGCGCTCGGCGATTCCATCTACGAGGCACGGCTGTTCGTGCGCGGCAAGGTCGGCAGCCTGGGTGCCGACTGCATCGCCAAGGAAATGCGGCCCGAACACCTGGAATTGCTGCAGGGCCTGCTCGACCGCGCCGGCGTCACCGGTGTCAAGCCGTCTGAATTCAAGCGCTACGGCTCGGCGCGCACGCTCTACAATTTCAATATCGACAACGCCGACGCGTATTGAGGCAGCATGACCTATCGCAACCCGCCGACGACGCCGCGCAAATCCGCGACTTTCGACGACTACACGCTTTCCGAGATCCGCCGCGCCGCGGCCACCGGCATCTATGACATCCGGGGCGCCGGCGCCAAGCGCAAGCTGCCGCATTTCGACGACCTTCTGTTCCTGGGCGCATCGATCTCGCGCTATCCGCTCGAAGGCTATCGCGAGCGCTGCGACACATCAGTCGTGTTGGGCTCACGCCATGCCAAGAAGCCGATCGAGCTGAAAATCCCGATCACCATCGCCGGCATGAGCTTCGGCTCGCTGTCGGGCCCGGCCAAGGAAGCGCTCGGGCGCGGCGCGACGCTGTCGGGCACCTCGACCACGACCGGCGACGGCGGCATGACCGAGGAAGAGCGCGGCCATTCCAAGCAGCTCGTCTACCAATACCTGCCGTCGCGCTACGGCATGAATTTGCGCGATCTGCGCCGCGCCGATGCCATCGAGGTCGTCGTCGGCCAGGGCGCCAAGCCCGGCGGCGGCGGCATGCTGCTCGGCCAGAAGATCTCCGATCGCGTCGCCGAGATGCGCACGCTGCCCAAGGGCATCGACCAGCGCTCGGCCTCGCGCCATCCCGACTGGACCGGGCCGGACGATCTCGAGATCAAGATTCTCGAACTGCGCGAAATCACCGACTGGGAAAAGCCGATTTACGTCAAGGTCGGCGGCGCCCGCCCCTATTACGACACAGCGCTTGCGGTGAAGGCCGGCGCCGACGTCGTCGTCGTCGACGGCATGCAGGGCGGCACGGCGGCGACGCAGGAAGTGTTCATCGAGAATGTCGGCCAGCCGACGCTCGCTTGCATCAGGCCGGCGGTGCAGGCGCTGCAGGATCTCGGCATGCATCGCAAGGTGCAGCTGATCGTCTCGGGCGGCATCCGCAACGGCGCCGATGTCGCCAAGGCGCTGGCGCTCGGCGTCGACGCGGTCTCCATCGGCACGGCTGCCCTTGTCGCGCTCGGCGACAACGATCCCCGCTGGGAGGCGGAGTACAACGAGCTCGGCACCACATCAGGCGCCTATGACGATTGGCACGAGGGCCGCGACCCGGCCGGCATCACCACGCAGGATCCCGAACTGATGAAGCGGGTCGATCCGGTGGCCGCCGGCCGCCGGCTGGCGAACTATCTCAAGGTGATGACGCTGGAGGCGCAGACCATCGCCCGCGCTTGCGGCAAGAACAGCCTGCACAATCTCGAACCCGAGGATCTCGTCGCGCTCACGATCGAGGCCGCCGCGATGGCCGGCGTGCCGCTGGCCGGCACCAACTGGATACCGGGGAAGAACGGCTTCTGATCAACAAAGGGCCGAAGGCCATATGCTCTAGGGCCAACAATCGACAAAAAATGGGGAACTTCCGTGACAGTTGATCTTGCAGAGTTCGCAAGGGCGAAAAACGTCAAATATTTCATGATCTCCTACACCGACCTGTTCAGCGGGCAACGCGCCAAGCTGGTGCCGGCGCAGGCGATATCAGATATGCAGAAGGATGGCGCCGGCTTCGCCGGTTTCGCTACCTCGCTCGACCTCACGCCGGCACATCCCGACATGCTGGCGGTGCCGGATCCGAATTCGGTTATCCAGCTGCCCTGGAAGCCTGACGTCGCCTGGGTCGCCGCCAACTGCATCATGGACGACAAGGAGGTCGACCAGGCACCGCGCAACACGCTTAAGCGACTGATCGCGGAAGCCGCTAACGACGGCATGCATGTCAAGACCGGCGTCGAGGCGGAATTCTTCCTGATCTCGCCTGACGGCAAAACGATCTCCGACGAATATGATACAGCGGCGAAACCATGCTACGACCAGCAAGCGTTGATGCGCCGCTACGACGTCATCGCCGAGATCTGCGACCACATGCTGGCGCTCGGCTGGGGCGCCTACCAGAACGACCACGAGGATGCCAACGGCCAGTTCGAGATGAACTGGGCCTTCGACGATGCGCTGGCGACCGCCGACAAGCACTCTTTCTTCAAGTTCATGGTCAAGTCGATCGCGGAAAAGCACGGCCTGCGCGCCACCTTCATGCCCAAGCCCTTCCAGGGACTGACCGGCAATGGCTGCCATGCGCACATCTCGGTGTGGGACAAATCAGGCAAGACCAATGTCTTTGCCGACAATTCGATGGAGCTCGGCCTGTCGGCCAAGGGTAAGCACTTCCTCGGCGGTATCATGAAACATGCCTCGGCTCTCGCCGCCATCACCAACCCGACCGTCAATTCCTACAAGCGCATCAACGCGCCTCGCACCATTTCGGGCGCCACCTGGGCGCCGAACACGGTGACCTGGACCGGCAACAACCGCACCCACATGGTGCGCGTGCCCGGCCCCGGCCGCTTCGAGCTGCGGCTGCCTGATGGCGCGGCCAACCCTTATCTGCTGCAAGCCGTCATCATCGCCGCCGGCCTCGACGGCATCCGCTCCAAGGCCGATCCCGGCAGGCGCTACGACATCGACATGTACCAGCACGGTCACACGGTGGAGGGCGCGCCGAAATTGCCGCTCAACCTGCTCGACGCGTTGCGCGAATTCGACAATGACAAATCGCTCAAGACGGCGCTGGGTGAGGAATTCTCGTCGGCTTATCTAAAGCTGAAGCACCAGGAATGGAATTCCTATGCTTCGCACTTCACGCAATGGGAGCGCGACCACACGCTGGATATCTGACCGGCGCAGCGTGCGAGCGACCTCGGAATGAACGTATGAAATATTCGATCTTCTCGCTCGCCCGCGCCGCCTTCTCCGGCCACAAGAACTGGCAGCGCACCTGGCGCGACGCCAGCCCGAAGGACCGCTACGACGTGGTGATCATCGGCGGCGGCGGGCATGGTCTGGCCACCGCCTGGTTCCTCGCCAGCGAGTACGGCATCAGGAATGTGGCCGTGCTGGAAAAGGGCTGGATCGGCTCCGGCAATGCCGGCCGTAACACCACCATCATCCGTTCCAATTACGGCCTGCCCGGCAACACCGGCTTCTACGAATTATCGATGAAGCTGTGGGAGCGGATGGAGCAGGACCTCAACTACAACACGATGGTCAGCCAGCGCGGCGTCATAAACCTCTATCACTCCGACGCGCAGCGCGACGCCTATGCGCGGCGCGGCAACACGATGCGCATCAACGGCATCGATGCCGAATTGCTCGACCTTGCCGCGGTCAAGAAGATGATGCCGTTCCTGAATTTCGACAATGCGCGCTTTCCCGTGCAAGGTGGGCTCTTGCAGCGGCGCGGCGGCACGGCGCGGCACGACGCGGTGGTCTGGGGCTACGCCCATGCGGCGAGCGCGCTCGGCGTCGACATCATCCAGAATTGCGAAGTGACGGGCTTCGTGCGCGACGCCAACGGCAAGGTGACCGGCGTCGAGACCTCGCGCGGCAAGATCGGCGCCGGGAAAGTCGGCATGGCCGTCGCGGGCTCCTCCTCGCGTGTCGCCGCGATGGCGGGCCTGCGCCTGCCGATCGAAAGCCATGTGCTGCAGGCCTTCGTCTCCGAGGCGATCAAGCCGCTCATCCCCAATGTGATGACGTTCGGCGCCGGCCATTTCTACGTCAGCCAGTCGGACAAGGGCGGCCTGGTCTTCGGCGGCGACATAGACGGCTACAATTCCTACGCCCAGCGCGGCAATTTGCCTGTGATGGAAGACGTCTGCGAAGGCGGCATGGCGCTGATGCCGATGATCGGCCGCGTGCGCCTGCTGCGCCAGTGGGGCGGCATCATGGACATGTCGATGGACGGCTCGCCGATCATCGACAAGACGCCGGTCGACGGGCTCTACCTCAATGCCGGCTGGTGCTATGGCGGCTTCAAGGCGACGCCGGGCTCAGGCCTCGTCTTTGCCCACCTGCTGGCCCGCGACCAATCCCACAAGGAGGCCGCCCGCTTTCGCCTCGACCGGTTCCGGTCTGGTGCGATGATAGACGAAAAGGGCCAGGGCGCCCAACCGAACCTGCACTGAAGGCCCTGCCATGCGCATCACCTGTCCCTTCTGCGGCGAACGCGACCTCGGCGAGTTCACCTATCTCGGCGACGCCAAGCCGATGCGTCCGGAGGCTGGCGCTTCGGAGGACGACGTCTTCGACTACGTTTACCTGCGCGACAATGTCGCCGGCGTGATGGACGAGAATTGGTACCACGGCGGCGGCTGCCGAGCGTGGCTGAAGGTCACCCGCAACACGCTGACGCACGAAATTTCGGCCGTGGAGCCGGCGGCGGGCGCCGGGGCGAGGCAGGTTGCGAAATGAATTTTTCTGTCCAGCTCAGCGCCGCGGTGAAGGCCGGTACGTCTTTACCTCCCCCTTGTGGGGAGGTCGGACCGCAAGTCCGGGTGGGGGTCGGCGCCGCCCCCCCACCCCGCTGCTTCGCAGCGACCCTCCCCACCAGGGGGAGGGTAAGAAGCGGCAGGGCGATGAGGGGCAGCGCGACGCCAGTGCATGGGGCTGCATCGTGATTTCCTCCCAGTCCAATCGTCTCTCCACTGGCGGCCTCGTCGATCGTTCGTCACCGCTGAGCTTCCGCTTCGATGGCAAGACGTTCTTCGGCTTCGAGGGCGACACGCTGGCGTCGGCGCTGATCGCCAACGGCGTCAAGCTGGTCGGCCGCTCGTTCAAATACCACCGTCCGCGCGGCATTCTGACCGCCGGCTCGGAAGAGCCCAACGCGCTGGTCGAACTGCGCACCGGCGCACGCCGCGAGCCGAACACCAAGGCCACGACCGCCGAGCTCTATGAAGGGCTCGAGGCCGTCAGCCAGAACCGCTGGCCGTCGCTCCATTTCGACGTGATGTCGGTCAACCAGCTCTTCGCGCCGATCTTCGTCGCCGGCTTCTACTACAAGACCTTCATGTGGCCGGCCAAATTCTGGGAGGCGATCTACGAGCCGGCGATCCGCCGCGCCGCAGGCCTCGGCCGCGCCGCCGGCGTTGCCGATCCCGACCACTATGACAAGGCCTGGGCGCATTGCGACGTGCTGATCGCCGGCTCCGGCCCGACCGGGCTTGCGGCGGCCCTTGCCGCCGGCCGCTCCGGCGCCCGCGTCATCCTGTGCGAAGAGGATTTTATTCCCGGCGGCCGCCTGCTCTCGGATGGCGGCACGATCGACGGGCTGCCGGCAGCCGAGTGGCTGTCGCGAACCCTGGCGGAACTCGAGGCAATGCCCGATGTCCGCATCATGACCCGCACGACGCTGTTCGGCGTCTACGATGGCGGCACCTATGGCGCGATCGAGCGGGTCAACGACCATCTGCCCTCGCCGCCCGAGCACCAGGTGCGCCAGCGCATGTGGCGCATCGTGTCCAGGCGTTGCGTCGTCGCGGCCGGCGCCCTCGAGCGGCCGGTCGTCTTTGCCGGCAACGATACGCCCGGCGTGATGATGGCTTCGGCCATGCGGACCTATGTCGCGCGCTATGCCGCCGCGCCGGCAAAACGCATCGCGCTGTTCACCAACAATGAGGATGGCTGGCGCACGGTCGAGACAGTACTCGGCGCAGGCTTGCAGATTGCGGCGGTCATCGACGCACGGCCTGACGTCTCGCCCGCCCATCGTTCGCTCGCCTCGAAGAGCGGCTTCCCGGTGCTGCATGGCGCCGTCAGCCGTGCGGACGGCGGCAAGGACGGTGTGAGGAAAATCTCCGTCTCTCTCACCGGCGGCGCGCGAGCCGAAGTGGAAGCGGACGGGCTTGCCGTCTCCGGCGGCTGGAACCCGGCGGTCGGGCTCACCTCCTATCATCGCGGCCGGCCGAAATGGCGCGACGACATCGCCGCCTTCGTGCCCGACGGAGCGCCTCCCGGCATGGTCGCCGCCGGTGCAGCCAATGGCTCGTTCGGTCTCGGCGCCTGCCTGGCGGGAGGGTTTGCAGCAGGCGCGGCGGCCGCGCTCGACGCCGGGCGCTGCGGCAAGGCCGGCACAGCGCCGACTGCCGATGACGAGGCGTTCTCGTTGACGCCGCTCTGGCATGTCGCCGGCAAGGGCAAGGCGTTCGTCGACCAGCAGCACGATGTCACAGCTTCCGACATCGAACTCGCACAGCGTGAGGGCTTTGAATCGGTCGAGCATCTGAAGCGCTACACGACGCTCGGCATGGCGACCGACCAGGGCAAGACCTCCAACGTCGCCGGCCTCGCCATCATGGCTGCGGTGTCGGGCAAGTCCATTCCCGAAACCGGCACGACGATCTACCGCCCGCCCTATGTGCCGGTCGCGATCGGCGCCTTTGCCGGCCATCACCGCGACGAGACTTTCCACGCCACAAGGCTGACGCCCTCGCATCACTGGGCCGCCGAACAGGGTGCCGTCTTCGTCGACACCGGCCTGTGGAAGCGCGCGCAATGGTATCCGCACACGGGCGAGAAGGACTGGCTGGAATCAGTCACACGCGAGGTCAAGACGGTGCGTTCCGGCGTCGGCTTCTGCGATGTCTCGACGCTCGGCAAGATCGACGTGCACGGCCCCGATGCCGGCGCCTTCCTCGACCGCGTCTACATCAACACCTTTTCCAACCTCGCCGTCGGCAAGGCACGCTACGGGCTGATGTTGCGCGAAGACGGGTTCGTCTACGACGACGGCACGACCTCGCGGCTGGCCGAGGATCATTATTTCCTCACCACCACCACCGCCAAGGCCGGACTGGTGATGCAGCATCTCGAATTCTGCCGGCAGGTGCTGTTTCCCGAATTGGACGTGCAACTGACCTCGGTCTCCGACCAGTGGGCGCAATTCTCGATCGCCGGGCCGAAGACCCGAGATCTGCTGAAGGAGATCGTCGACCCGACAGAGGACCTGTCGAACGAGGGCTTCCCCTTCATGGGTGCACGCGAAGTCGCGCTGCGCGGCGGCATCAAGGCGCGGCTGTTCCGCATCTCTTTCTCCGGCGAAATGGCGTTCGAAATTTCGGTGCCGGCGCGCTATGGCGAGGCGCTCGTGCGCAATCTGATGCTGGCCGGCAAGCCGTTCGGCGTGACGCCATACGGCACCGAGGCTCTTGGCGTCATGCGCATCGAAAAGGGCCATGTCGCCGGACCGGAACTGAACGGCACGACCACGGCCGCCGACCTCGGCCTGGGCAAGATGATGTCGACCAAGAAGGATTTTGTGGGCCGCATCATGGCCGGGCGCGAGGCACTGGTCGCGCCGGACCGGCAGGTCGTCGTCGGCATCAAGCCGACCGACAAGGCGCGGCGGCTGCGCTCCGGCGCGCACATCGTTCCGAAGGGCCAGACGCCCGGACCTGATAACGACCAGGGCTATGTCACCTCAGTCTGCTTCTCGCCGACATCGGATCAATGGATCGGGCTTGCTCTCGTGGAACGTGGTCGCGAGCGTATCGGCGAGACCGTGCGCGCGCACGATCCGCTGCGCGCAGAGGAGTATGATGTCGAACTGTGCAATCCCGTCTTCTACGACCCGGATGGAGGGCGCCAGCGTGGCTGAATTTACCTGGGATGCGCGCAGCCCTCTCGACCGCACGCTGGTCGTCGGTCCGCATGGCGCGCAGGGCGATACCGGCGTTTCGCTGACCGAGATCCGCAATTTCGACCTCGTGCAAGTGATGGCACGCCGCGGCAAGGCGGGTGACCTGGCCAGGGCTGCGACGGCGTGTTTCGGCATTGCCGGTCCGGATGCGCCCAAGGCGGTGCGGATTGCGGACGCCACGCTGATCTGGTCCGGGCCGGATCAGTTTTTCGTGCTGTCGAAGAGTGGCAAGCACGGGATGAAGGCGCTTGCTCCTCTGCTTGCCGGATCGGCTTCGCTGTCTGACCAGTCGCATGCGCGGGCGCTGATCAGCATCTCCGGTGACAAGGCGCGGGCGATGTTGGCCAAGCTTTCATCGCTCGATCTGCATGCCGGTGTGTTCGCGGTCGGCTCTGCCGCCGCAACCTCGATGGATCACACCAGCGTCTCGCTCTGGCGTGGGAATGATCGGGCGGACGGACAGCCGATGTTCAACGCTCTGGTCTTCGCGACCTTTGCCGAGAGCCTGTGGCACACGATGCTCGATGCGGCGGCGGAATATGGTGTGGATATCAGCCATTCCGAGGAAGTGACGTAGCCTTGCGCGCGCCCTTCCCTTCTCCCCTTGTAGGAGAAGGTGGCCGCGCGGAGCGAGGTCGGATGAGCGGTGCTCCAGCTTGGCAATGACGGCACTCCGTCACCCACCCCCTCGACCGTCTCGGCGCTGCGCACTGATCCACCGCCCTGGGGCGAGCCACGGATCTCGCCCCGTCCTTCGGACCCCACAAGGGGAGAAGGAAGAACCTGCCCCACCACCGCCTTGCCAAACCCACCCGCACTGCTATTCTTGCTGCTAAAATAATTTCACGCACAGGCAAACTTGTTTCTCGAACCGCAAGGCTGAGATGAGCCAGTCGCCCTACCCTGCCGTCGCATCCGGACCACCCCGGCCGAGCCTGATCCTGCGGCCCGGCCAGATCGCGCTGCCGCCGGGCATGGAGCGCTATACGGTCCAGGGCAATGGTGCGGTGCTGATCGAGGTCGAGGCCGGCGACACGATCACAGTGCGCAATGTCGAGGGCGGCCAGGCTTGCGAACTGCTGGCATGGGATGGCACCGGTGCGACCGATCCCTCCATCCTCGGGGAAAACTCCAACAGCAATGCCGCCGGCATCAAGGCGCTGCTTGCCGAGGGCGATGACAGCCTCGCGTCCCTGCGGCGCGGGCTCGCACGCCGGCAGGTGCGGCTCGACCAGGCCAAGGCGGTGCGCGTGTTCGGCGGCGCCACGCCGGCCGGCACCGAACAAGCTTTCACCGTCGTGCGCGACGGCTCGGTGGTGATTGCCGCGCCCGGCGGGCCGATGCTGGTCGACGGCCATGATACGGCGACGCCGCTTACCGTGATCGTGCGGCGTGCCACCATCCGTCCGGCGGCGAAGTCGCTATTGGCCGACCCGCTCGCCGATCCGGTGCTCGATTTGCGCGTCCATTCGGCGACGGCGGAATCCTACTTCGTCAAAGCCGGCGACTATCTGCAGATCATCGACGTCGACGGGCGCCAATGCACCGACTTCCAGTGCTTTTCGGCGCGCAAGCTGGACAAGGGGCTCGACCATCCGCTCGATGTGACGACGACACGCACGCTGATGGGCGCGAGCTATCCGATGCCGGGGCTGCACTCGAAATATTACGACCAGGACATGGAGCCGCTGGTCGAAGTGGTGCAGGACACATGCGGCCGGCACGACGCCTTCGCGCTCGCATGCGCCGCCAAATATTACGATGACATCGGCTATCCCGGCCATGCCAACTGCTCGGAGAACTTCAACCGCGCGCTGTCGGACAAGGGCGTCACACCACGCGCCGGCTGGATGGCTATCAACTTCTTCTTCAACACGGCAATCGACGCGCATGGCATCATGGTCTCCGACGAGCCATGGTCGCGGCCCGGCGACTATGTGCTGCTGCGGGCCCTGACCGACATCGTCTGCGTGTCCTCCGCCTGCCCCGACGATACGACGCCGGCCAATGGCTGGGACCTGACCGACATCCATGTGCGCACCTATTCCGGCCAGCACAAATTCTCGCGTGCGATCGCCAGACGCATGACGCCCGATTCGGAACCGAAAATGACCCGCGAGACCTCCTTTCATTCGAGCTTTGCCAAGCACACCCGCGACTTCGTCGAGTACAGGGGCTATTGGCTGGCCAACTCCTTCGCCAGGGAAGGCGCGATCGCCGAATACTGGGCCTGCCGGCAGGACGCCGTGATCATGGACCTGTCGCCGCTGCGCAAATTCGAGGTCACCGGCCCGGATTCCGAAGCGCTGCTGCAGTACACGCTGACCCGCGACGTCAAGAAGCTCGGCGTCGGCCAGGTCGTCTATTCCGCCATGTGCTACGAGCATGGCGGCATGATCGACGACGGCACGCTGCTCAGGCTCGGCAAGGACAATTTCCGCTGGGTCGGCGGCGACGATCTGTCCGGCGAATGGCTGCGCGAGACGGCGACAAAGCTCGGCCTCAACGTGCTGGTACGCTCGTCCACCGACCAGATGCACAATATCGCCGTGCAGGGGCCGAAGAGCCGCGATATCCTGAGGAAGGTGATCTGGACCTCGCCGCTGCAGCCGTCGATCGAGGAACTGGAATGGTTCCGCTTCGCCGTCGCGCGCATCGGCGGCGGCAATGGCGTTCCGGTCGTCGTCTCGCGCACCGGCTATACCGGTGAACTCGGCTACGAGATCTGGTGTCATCCGCGCGACGCCGAAAAGGTCTTCGACGCGATCTGGGCCGCCGGCCAGCCGCATGGATTGAAGCCGATGGGCCTGCAGGCGCTGGACATGGTGCGCATCGAGGCCGGGCTGATCTTCGCCGGTTACGAGTTCTCCGACCAGACCGACCCGTTCGAGGCCGGCATCGGCTTCACCGTGCCGCTGAAGTCCAAGACCGACGACTTCATCGGCCGCGAGGCGCTGATCCGGCGCAAGGAGAACCCGCAGAACAAACTGGTCGGGCTCGACATCGATGCCAACGTCGCGGTCGGCCATGGCGATTGCGTGCATGTCGGCCGCGCCCAGATCGGGGTCGTCACGTCGGGCATGCGCTCGCCGGTGCTGAACAAGACCATCGCGCTGGCGCGGCTCGATGTCACCCACGCCGCCATCGGCGCGCGAGTTGAAATCGGCAAGCTCGACGGCCACGCCAAGCGGCTGCCGGCGCGAGTCGTGGCCTTCGCCCATTACGATCCGCAGAAGACCAGGCCGCGTTCCTGACCGCGGCCTTCCGGGCATACGGGATTGCCCATCGGCGGCGCCGCGGGGCACATTTGTGCGCCCGCCCGCAAGCGTGATGTGCACGGCGCGACAAAACGCTTGACGTGAAAGCGCGCCGGATCAATCTTCACTCCTAAGAAAAAAATACGACTGAGTGGAAACACTGAAGTCGCGGCGATATTGGCCGGGAGCAAGCTTCGCACAGCCGAGGCGTCGCCGGCGGGGAACATCAAAAAGGGGAATTCACCGACATGAGCACCATAAGCACAGTCCTGGACCAGCCTGCCGAAAGCAAGCTGCTCAGGCATATCGACTGGCGCGGCGCCTTCTGGGTGGCGAGCGGCGTCCCGGCCCTCGTCCTGTTCTCGATCGGCGGCATTGCCGGCACGACCGGGACGCTCGCTTTCCTGATCTGGACGGTGTCCATGGTCATGGGCTTCCTGCAATCCTTCACCTATGCCGAGATCGCCGGCCTGTTCCCGAACAAATCGGGCGGCGCCTCGATCTACGGCGCCACCGCCTGGCTGCGCTACTCCAAGTTCATCGCGCCCTTGTCGGTATGGTGCAACTGGTTTGCCTGGTCGCCGGTGCTCTCGCTCGGCTGCTCGATCGCCGCCGCCTATATCCTCAATGCGCTGGCGCCGGTGCCGATCTTTACCGACACGTCGCCCGAGGTCGCCGCCTATATCGCGGCACATGCCGGAACGAGCGCCGGCGACGCCATTACCGCGGTGACCGCGGCGGCGACCCCGGCGATCCGCACGTGGTCGGCGTTCAGCCACACGCTGGGTCCGGTGTCCTTCACCTTCAACGCCACCTTCTTCATCGGCGCCGTGCTGATGCTGATGATCTTCTCGATCCAGCATCGCGGTATCCTGGGCACCGCCAATGTGCAGAAATATATCGGCCTGCTTGTCATCGTCCCGATGCTGATCGTCGGCGTCGTGCCGATCTTCACCGGCCAGATCAACTGGGCCAATTTCTCGCCGCTGGTTCCCTTGGCCGCCGCCTATGCGCCAGAGCCCGGCGCCTGGAACATCGCCGGCTGGACGCTGGTGCTCGGCGGCATGTTCATCGCCGCCTGGTCGACCTACGGCTTCGAGACCGCCGTCTGCTACACCTCCGAGTTCAAGAACCCGGGCACCGATACCTTCAAGGCCATCTTCTATTCCGGCCTGCTCTGCATGCTGCTGTTCATCCTGGTGCCGTTCACCTTCCAGGGCGTGCTCGGCCTCAACGGCATGCTGGCGACGCCGATCGTCGACGGTTCGGGCGTGGCGGATGCTCTCGCCGGCATGGTCGGCGGCGGCGGGCTTATCCACAGCCTGCTGGTGATGCTGATGATCCTGGCGCTTGTGCTGTGCATCATGACGGCGATGGCCGGCTCCTCGCGCACGCTCTACCAGGGCTCCGTCGACGGCTGGCTGCCGCGCTACCTCAGCCACGTCAACGAGCATGGCGCGCCGACGCGGGCGATGTGGACCGACCTGTGCTTCAACCTGATCGTGCTGGCGATCGCCTCGGCCGATGCGACGAGCTTCTTCTTCATCCTCGCCGTATCCAATTGCGGCTACATCATCTTCAACTTCCTCAACCTCAATGCCGGCTGGATCCATCGCATCGACAACGGCCATATCGCGCGGCCGTGGAAGGCCCCGACGTGGCTCTTGGGGATCGGGGCGATCTTCGCCTATGTCAACGCGATCTTCATGGGCGCCGGCGCCAAGGTGTGGAACCCGATGGCGCTGTGGGCCGGGCTGATCACCGCGGCGCTGATCATCCCGGTGTTCTGCTTCCGCCATTACATCCAGGACGGCGGCAAGTTCCCCGACCACATGCTGGCCGACCTCGGCATGGCGGGAGCGGACCTCTCGGTGAAAAAGGCGGGCATGCTGCCCTATCTGACGCTGGTCGCCGGCGTGGCGGTAATGCTGATCGCCAACTGGTTTTTCGTCATCTGATTTGCCTGACGGGCAAGCGGCCTTCGGCTCCGCAAGAACAGAAATTGGCCGGTCTCAAATGAGACCGGCCGATTTCGTTCATTCAGCCGCCAAAGCGAGTTGCGGCCTCTCGACGCCTTCGACGATTTCTGGTTCGGGCGTCTGTTCGTCGGTCGGCACCTTCTTGCGCTCGCGGCCGAAGAACAGGGCGTAGCCGGCGGGCAGCACCAGGATGGTGAGCACGGTTGCAACCAGAATGCCGCCCATCATGGCGTAGGCGAGCGGCCCCCAGAATACGCCGCGCGAGATCGGGATCAGCGCCAGAACCGCGGTCATTGCCGTCAACACGATCGGCCGGAAACGGCGCACAGCCGAGCCGATGATCGCTTCGGAGCGTTCCATGCCTTTCGCGATGTCCTGGTCGATCTGGTCGACGAGGATGATGGAGTTTCGCATGATGATGCCGAGCAGCGCGATGACGCCGAGGATGGCGACGAAGCCGAACGGCGCGCCGCTGATCAAAAGGGCCGCGGCCGCACCGATGATGCCGAGCGGACCGGTGGCCAGCACCAGCATGGCCTTGCCGAAATGCTGCAGCTGGACCATCAGCAATATGACGATGACGGCCAGCATGATCGGCGCCTTGGCGGCGATGGAAGCCTGGCTTTCCGCCGAATCCTCGGCACCGCCCTGGATCTCGATCTTGTAGCCGGGCGCCAGGCCGTCGCGCAGGCCCTTCATGTCGTTGTACATCTTGGTGACGACGTCGTTGGACTGCACGCCGTCGGGCAAGGTCGCCCGCACGCTGATGGTCGGCAAGCGGTCGCGCCGCCACTCGACGCCTTGCTCCAGCACCGGCACAACCTTGGCCACCTGCGACAGCGGCACGAAGCCACCGAAATCGGTCGGGATGTAGATGGAATCGACCGAGGACAGCAGCGCGCGGCTGGCATCCGGCTCGCGGGCGACGATGGACACCGTTTCTTCGCCGTCGCGGAAGTCGCCCAGCGGCGCGCCGGACATGGACGCCTGCAGCATCTGGCGAATGCGTTGCGAGGTGACGCCCAGCGCGCGGGCGCGGTCCTGGTCGATGACCAGCTTCATCGCCGGCACAGGTTCCAGCCAGTCGTCATGGACGGCGCCGAGCAGCGGGTTGGCCTGGAATTTCGCCTTCACCTGGTCGGCAATGCGCCGCACTTCCTGGCGGTCCGGACCCATGACGCGCATCTGCACCGGCCAGCCTGTCGGCGGCCCGAGGAACAAGCGGTCGACCTTGCCGCGGATGGAGGGGAAGTCCTGCGCCAGGATGGTACGCAGCTTGACGATCAGCCGCTCGCGCGCCGGCTCGTCATTGGCCATCACAAGAAGCTGGGCGAAGTTCGGATTCCTGAGCTGCTGGTCCAGCGGCAGGAAGAAGCGCGGCGCGCCTTCACCGATATAGGTGGCGATGAAGCGCTTGTCCTTGTCGTCCATCATCTTGGCTTCCAGCGCCTTGGCCTGCGTCTCGACTTCCTTGATGCTGGTGCCTTCCGGCAGCCAGAGATCGACGAGGATTTCCGGGCGAGACGATTGCGGGAAGAAGTTCTGCGGAATGAACTGGAAGGCCCACAGGCTGGCGGCGAAGGTCACCAGCGTCATCGTCAGCACGATGATGCGATGGCGCACGGCCCAGGTAACGGTCGAGCGAAGCCGGCGATAGAAGCTGGTGTCGAAGACGTCGTGGTGGGAGCCGGCATGCTTGCGCTGCTTGAGGATCATATATCCCAGCCATGGCGTGAAATAGACCGCCACGAACCAGGACACGACGAGCGCGATGCCGACGACGTAGAACAGCGTGCGGACATATTCGCCGGCGGTGGAGGCGGCGAAGCCGACCGGAATGAAGCCGGCGGTGGTGATCAGCGTGCCGGTCAGCATCGGGAAAGCGGTCGAGGAATAGGCGAAACCCGCCGCCTCGATCTTGACCAGCCCCTCCTCCAGCTTGCGTTCCATCATCTCGACGACGATCATGGCGTCGTCGACAAGCAGGCCGAGCGCGATGATCAAGGCGCCGAGAGAAATGCGCTGCAGGTCAATGCCGATCTCGTACATGATGGCGAAAGTGGCGGCCAGGACCAGCGGGATGGCGATCGCAATGACAAGTCCGGAGCGCCAGCCGATCGACAGGAACGAGACGACGAGCACGATCAGCAGCGCTTCGCCGAGCGCATGCATGAACTCGCTGACAGCGTCCCTGACGACCTCGGGTTGGTCCGATATCTGGTCGACGGAGACGCCATAGGGCAGCGCCTCCTCGAATCGCTTGTAGGTCGCCTCGACGTCCTTGCCGACATCGGTGACGTTGAAGCCCTTGGCCATGACGACACCGAGCTGGACGCTCTCGTGGCCATTGAACCGGTACTTGCGCTCGAAAGGATCCTCCAGCCCCGAGCTCACGGTGGCGATATCGCCAAGGCGCGTCACCTGGTTGCCGGCGCGCAAGCGCAGCTCGCGAATGTCGGCCGCCCTGGTGACGTCGCCCTCGACCGAAATGCGGACCGAGCGCAGGCCGGTGTCGACAGAGCCTGCCGGGTCGACATTGTTCTGTCCCTTGATCGCGTTCTGCAGGTCAGTCAGCGTCAGGCCGCGCTCGGCCAGCGCCTTGGACGAGACGTCGATATAGATCTTCTCGGGCTGGTCGCCGATGATGACCGCCTTTTCGACGCCGGGCGTCGTCAGCAGCATATCGCGGGCCTGGATGGCGAACTTCTTCAATTCGGGATAGCTGAAGCCATCGCCGCTGATCGAATGCAAGGTGATGAAGGTGTCGCCGAATTCATCGTTGAAATAGGGGCCGAGCAGGCCCTGCGGCAGATCGCCTGCTATGTCGCCGACCTTCTTGCGCACCTGATAGAAGGCGTCGTTGACCTGGGCAGCATTGGTGTCGCCCTTGATCTGAACCGTGATGATGGCGCTGCCGGCGCGCGTGTAGGAGCGCACGAAGTCGAGATGCGGCGTTTCCTGCAGCTTGCGTTCGATCTTGTTGACGACCTGGTCTTCCATCTCCTGGATCGAAGAACCCGGCCAGATCGCCTGCACGACCATGACGCGGAAGGTGAAATCGGGATCTTCCTTCTGGCCCATGCGCATCAGGCCGAGCGCACCGGCAAGGATGATCAGGCCGAACAGGAAACGTGCGATGCTCGGATGCCCGATCGCCCAACGCGAGAGGTTGAAAGGCCGCTTTTCAGTGTTGCTGTCGGTGGTCATGGCGCCAGTCCAGTCCAATTGATCTGCAGGGCAGGTTCATCATGCCGTTCATGCGTTCTTCGTCTGGCTTCCGGGCGGCGAAGCTCCCTCAAGCGGAGAGACTCGCATCGCGTGTGACGCGACAATGATGCGGGGGAGCCATCTTGCCGGCGTCTCGACGATCGGGCGCCTGCCGCCCGGAAACCATGGCCTGCCCGGTCTTGCGGCTCGCGCCGCCAAGACAGGGGGGCTTTCGTAGTGCCTGGCTGTCAGCGCAGGCTGCTGGTGGCAGCGTCGTCCGCCGCCGAGGCGGACTGCTGGAGACTATCGCCGGACAGCTTGACCTTCAGATTGTCGGTCATGAACTGGGTGCCAGCGGCAACCACGACGTCGCCCTGCTTGAGGCCGTCGGCAACCGCGACGCCATCGGCGGTGAAGTTCGCAATCTTGACCGGACGCGAATGCACGGTGTCGCTGCCGCGGTCCACGGCCCAGACGATCTTCTGGCCGTCCTTTTCAGCCAGGGCGCTGAGCGGGATCGAGACCAGCTGGGTCTTGCTGTCGATCGAGGCCTGCACGTTGGCGGTCATGCCGAGCAGCACGCGCGGATCGTTGGGAAGCGAGACGCGAACGGCGAAGGTACGCGACTGCGGGTCGGCGCTGCCGGCCACTTCTCGGACCTTGCCGGCAAGCGTCAGCGCATCGTCCGCCCAGAAGCTTGCCTTGACCTCCTTGCCCGGCCTGAAGCCGGCAATATCCATTTCCGGTACCGCGATCAGCACTTCCTTCTCGCCATCGACGGCAACCGTCATCACGGGCGTGCCGGCACCGACCACCTGGCCGACATCGGCACTGACCGCGGTGACGATGCCGTTCTCGCTCGCCTTGAGGTCGGTATAGTGGACCTGGTTCTGAGCCTGGGCGAGGGTCGAGCGGGCGGCATCGCGCGTCGCGACCGCCTGGTTGTAGGCCAGCGTCGCCTGCTCGAGCTGCGATTTCGGCGCGAAATTCTTGGCATAAAGCTGCTCGGCGCGCTTCCTGGCGAGATCCACCGTCTCGACCTGGCGCTCGGCGGCGTCAAGGCTCGCCGCGGCGCTTTTGACCGAAAGCTCGTAATCGGAGGGATCGATGCGGGCGAGGACGTCGCCCGAGGTGACATGCTGGCCGATGTCGACGAGCCTCTCGGTGACCTTGCCGGCAACGCGGAAGCCGAGATTCATCTCGGTGCGAGCACGCACCGAGCCGGAGTAATCGAGCTGGCGGGTGGTCTGCGCCGCGCCGATCTCGACGACCTTGACGGGGCGGATGATATCCCTGACCTCCGCCTTCTCCTGGGAACAACCGGCCAGGCCGAGTGCCGCGACGATCAGGCCGGCAACGGGCAGCCAGCGGATAATGGAATTGGACGAAGACACCTTAGCACTCCCAAACTGGAGATTGATTGTCGTTGCCGGCGCCCGGCGGGCGGCGGCTATTTCTTCAAGGCCTTGATCGCATAGTCGATGAGGTCGTCGGGCATTGCCCGGTTGGTCTTGGCAAGACACTGGGCCACCATCTGCGGGTGGCACAAAATGACCGTGGCGGCGCCGAAGCAGCGCGACGCAATCACCGGATCCTGTTCCCTGAATTCGCCGGCCGCGATGCCCTCGCGGATCACCTCGGCAAAAAGATCGTGGATACTGTCGACATGCTTGTCGATGACGCCCCAATCGCGCTCGAGAGCGACGATGACCATCTCATGGACCTTCTGGTCGTCGAGCATGACCTCCATCGTCATCTTGTACTGCGCGTGCACGTAGCGCCGCAGCCGTTCCTCGGCGCTGATCGGCAAATGCATGATCTCGTAGGCCATCCTGTAGCTGGCCCCGAGCATCCGGCCACAGACCGCCTGGTGGATTTCGACCTTGGACGCAAAGAAGCGATAGATGTTGGCTGGCGACATGCCGAGTTCGCGGGCAATGTCGGCGACATTGGTCTTGCCGTAGCCATAGTGCCGGAACAGGCGCTCGGCGCAATCGAGAATGCGCGTTACATTCTCCTGGCGAGCGGCATCGGCGACGAGGTTGGCGGTTTCGGACATAGCCTCTTTCGATTTACTAGTGATGAATTTTGATTTTCGTCACTCGTAAATCGAAAGGAACGCGATGTCAACGCGGATTCGGCGTACGCGTACAAAATGGTGACAGATGGTGACAGTGAGGGGGGTGGCTCGCCTCGCACTTCGTCATCCCAGGGTGGAGCAGTCGCGAAGCGACGTCGCGGAAATCCTAGGATCCATGCCGTGGCCTTGCGGCCGTGCTCCGGCCGTCGAGGATGGCTGCTGTAGGCTACAGTAACTTCCTGATCCACCTCATTTTTTGACTGACATCAGGGCATGGATCCTAGGGTCTGCGCCGCGTCGCTTGGTCCTTGCTTCGCCCTGGGATGACGAAGTCACAAGGCCCGCCGCAAATTGTCGAGGTCATGGCAAGAGCGGCCATGCGGCCTACGCCTCCTTCGCCATCTCCCTTAGCCGGAATTTCTGGATCTTCCCCGTCGAGGTCTTGGGGATCTCGGCGAACACCACCGCTTTCGGCAGCTTGAAGCGGGCAAGCAGCGCGCGGCAATGCTCGATGATCTCTGCCTCGGTCGCCGTCTTGCCAGGCTTCAGCTCGACATAGGCGACCGGCACCTCGCCCCATTTCTCGTCCGCCCGCGCCACCACGCCGCAAGACGCAACGGACGGGTGCTTGTAGAGCGCGTCCTCGACCTCGATCGAGGAAATGTTCTCGCCGCCCGAAATGATGATGTCCTTGGAGCGGTCCTTGAGCTGGATATATCCATCCGCATGCATGACGCCGAGATCGCCGGAGTGGAACCAGCCGCCGGCGAACGCCTCGTCGGTGGCCTTGCGGTTCCTGAGATAGCCTTTCATGACGATGTTGCCGCGAAACATGACCTCGCCGATGGTCTGGCCGTCGGCGGGCGTCTGCGTCATCGTTTCGGGATCCATCACCGTGAGGCCTTCGAGCGCGGCGTAGCGGACGCCTTGCCTGGCCTTCCTCGTGGCCCTCTGCCCCTTCTCCAGATGATCCCACTCATTGTGCCATTCGTTCACCACCGCCGGGCCGTAGGTCTCGGTCAGACCATAGAGATGCGTGACGGCGAAGCCGGCATCGGCCATGCCGGTGAGCACCGCTTCCGGCGGCGGCGCGGCGGCCGTGTTGAAGGTGACGGCTTGCGGGAACTGGCGCTTGTCCTCATCCCTGGCGTTGATCAGCACCGACATGACGATCGGCGCGCCGCACAGATGGGTGACGCCATGGTCGGCGATGGCGTCGTAGATCTGCTTCGGCCGAACCCAGCGCAGACAGATATGGGTGCCGGCCTGGACGGCCAACGTCCACGGAAAGCACCAGCCATTGCAGTGGAACATCGGCAGTGTCCACAGATAGACCGCGTGCTTGGCCATGCCGGCATGGACGGTGTTGGCGTAGGCCATCAGCGCAGCACCCCGATGATGATAGACGACGCCTTTCGGGTTGCCTGTCGTGCCCGAGGTGTAGTTGAGCGAAATGGCGTCCCACTCGTCGTCAGGCACCGACCAGGCAAAATTGCCCTCGCCCTCGGCGACGAAGGCCTCGTAGTCGAGAGTGCCGATGCGACCGCCCTTCGGATAGGGAGCGTCCGCGGCGTAGTCGGGATCGTCATAGTCGATGACCAGGGGCTTCACCTTGGCCAGGTCAAGCGCTTGCCGAACCACTTCGGAGAATTCGCGATCGACGATAAGCACTCTGGTCCCGGCATGGTCGAGCTGGAAAGCGATCACGGCGGCGTCGAGGCGAGTGTTGAGCGAATGCAGCACCGCCTTGGCCATTGGCACGCCGAAATGCGCCTCCAGCATCGGCGGCGTGTTCGACAGCATCACCGTCACCGTGTCGCCCTTGCCTATGCCGCGCCTGGAGAGCGCCAAGGCGAGCTGCAGCGAACGCCGCCAGAAATCGCGATACGTCACGCGCTGCCGGCCATGGATGATGGCGACATGATCGGGATAGGTCTTGGCGGCCCGCTCCAGATAAGTGAGCGGCGTCAGCGGCTGGTGGTTGGCAGCGTTCCTGTCGAGATCCTGTTCGTAAGGGTTGCCCATCGTGTCCTCCCCGTATGTCCCTTTGCCGACATGTTCTAACCACAGGCTGGGGCCGCGTCACCAGCAACGATGCCACGACAAAGCGCGTCTGGCGCAATGATGATCTAGATTTGCCGCGCGTAAAGGCATCGCGTACCTCCGCGCGGTTTGACTTTTGTCGAGAGCCGTGACTAATGTCAGCCGAGGAGAAGGCATGGCAATCCGACCGGCAGAACAACTTATCCACAAGGCCGCCTGGCTCTATTATGCGCATGGCCTGCGCCAGGACCAGGTGGCGAGCCAGCTTAACATTTCCCGCGCCTCGGTTGCCATGTATCTGCGCAAGGCGCGCGAGACCGGCATCGTCAACATCTCGACCTCGACCCAGCTTTTCACCGACGACGTCATGGCGCGCAAGCTCGAGGATGCACTCGGTCTCGACGCGGTCTGGATCGCGCCGGAAAACGGCCATATCGCCGATCCCGCCACCGACATCGCGGTGCTGGCGGCGAGCGTCTTTCTCGAACTGGTGAAAAAAGGCGACCGCATCGGCGTCGCCTGGGGACGCACCGTCTACATGATCGCCGACATCATGTCCTACGCCGATCTCCAGGATGTCACCGTGGTGCAGCTCTGCGGCAATCTCGGCGCGCCCTATTCCTATCGTCCCGACCAGTGCACGATGGAGATCGCCCGGCGGCTCAACGCCAAGGGCATCAATTTCTACGCGCCGCTCGTGCTGACCACCGAAGAGCTGGCGCGCGGCCTGCGGGCCGAGCCTGTAATCCGCGAACAGCTGTCGAGCATCCACGAATGCGATCTGGCGCTGTATTCGGTCGGCGCCGTCGATGCCGACAGCCATCTGGTCAAATGCGGCGCGCTGACATCAGACGAAATGGCCGACCTGCGCAAGGCGGGCGCGGCCGGCGTCATTGCCGGGCAGATCATCGATGCCGAGGGCAAGGTGCTCGACTGCGGCTACAACCGGCGGGTGATCTCGGCGGAGCTTTCCTCGCTGCGCGCCATTCAGAAGCGGCTGATGGTGGTGCAGGAGAACAGCAAGTTCGAACCCCTGCTCGCGGCGATCGCCGGCGGTCTTTGCACACATCTGGTGGTCGGCGCCGATATGGCGCAGCGGCTTCTGGATCATGCCGGAGCGCCAGGCAAAAAGGTATCCTAGAGACCATTCCTGCCGCGGCCGTCATCAAGGCGTCGTGGCATTCCTGTTTCACCACTATGACAGCAACTGGACGAAGCTAATGAAGAACCTGTGGAATGACGGCGACGCGGAGAAGATGGTTGCCGACTATGCAAAGAAAGGCGTCGGACGCGATCTCGCGCTGCGCGTCTACACGACGCGCCTGCTGGGCGGCGAACCGCGACTGGTGCTGCATGGCGGCGGCAACACCTCCTGCAAGACCAAGGCGACCGACCTCGTCGGCGACGAATGGGACGTGCTGTGCGTCAAGGGCAGCGGCTGGGATATGGCCGTCATCGAGCCGCAGGGCCTGCCGGCGGTGAAGATGGGCGCGCTCATCAAGGCGCGCGCGCTGGACAAGCTCTCCGACGAGGACATGGTCGCGCTGCAGCGGGCGAACCTCATCGATCCGTCCTCGCCCAATCCTTCGGTCGAGACATTGCTGCATGCCTTCCTGCCGCACAAATTCGTCGACCACACGCACTCGACCGCCATCCTGGCGATCGTCGACCAGGAAGACAGCAAGCCGCTGGTGAAGACGGTGTTCGGGACCAAGATGGGCTACGTGCCCTACATCATGCCGGGCTTCGACCTCGCCAAGGCGGCGGCCGACGTCTTCGATGCCGACCCTGATGTGGAAGGACTGATCCTCGACAAGCACGGCATCTTCACCTTCGGCGACGACGCCAAGCAGGCCTACAACCGGATGATCCACTATGTGAATGTCGCCGAGGAGTATGTAGCCAAGCATGCCAAGCCCAAGGCGGCAAAGGCCGCGCTTCCGGCGAAGCTCGCGACGCCGGCTTCCATCGCTCCTATGTTGCGCGGCGCCGTGGCGGTGGCACGCGGCGAAGGCCGCTTCGACCGCATGATCAGCGATTTCCGCACCTCGGATGCGATCGTCGATTTCATCAATTCGGCCGAGATCGCCGACTACGCCGCGCGCGGCGTGTCGACGCCGGACCTGTCGATCCGCATCAAGACCGGGCCGATGGCGGTGCCGGCGCCAGATGCGGACAAGGCCGGCGACCACAAGGCCGTCATCAAGAGCCATGTCGACGCCTTCGCCAAGGAATACCGCGCCTATTTCGAGACCAATGACGCGCTCGACGACGTCAAACGCACCATGCTCGACCCGATGCCGCGGCTGACGCTGGTGCCGGGGCTCGGCATGTTCGGCCATGGCCGCACGCTGAAGGATGCCAGGATCGCTTCCGATGTCGGCGAAATGTGGATCGAGGCCGTGCGTGGCGCCGAGGCGGTCGGCCGTTTTCATCCGCTTTCCAAGGCCGACCTGTTCCCGCTCGAATACTGGTCGCTGGAACAGGCCAAACTCGCCTCCAACAAGCCGAAGCCGCTGACCGGCCAGGTCGTGCTGATCACTGGCGGAGCCGGTGCGATCGGCGCCGCGACAGCCAAGCTTTTCGCCGACAATGGCGCCCATGCGGTGGTCGTCGATCTCGATGGCGAAAAAGCCGCTGATGCGGCCAAGAAAGCGGGCAACAATTCGATCGGCGTCGCCGCCGATATCACCGATCCGGACCAAGTGCGTGCAGCCTTCGACAAGGCGGTCGCCGTGTATGGCGGCGTCGACATAGTGGTGTCCAATGCCGGTGCCGCCTGGGAAGGCCGGATCGGCGAACTTGACGACGCGCTGCTGCGCAAGAGCTTCGAGCTCAATTTCTTCGCCCACCAGTCGGTGGCGCAGAACGCGGTGCGCATCATGCTCGAACAGGGCACCGGCGGCGCTCTCCTGTTCAACACCTCCAAGCAGGCGGTCAATCCGGGTCCGAAATTCGGCGCCTATGGCGTGCCGAAGGCGGCGACGCTGTTCCTGTCCCGGCAATATGCACTGGATTACGGCGCGCATGGCATCCGTTCCAACGCCGTCAATGCCGACCGCATCCGCTCCGGGCTGTTGACCGACGCCATGATCGCAAGCCGTTCCGGCGCGCGCGGTGTCTCGGAAAAAGAATACATGTCCGGCAATCTGCTCGGCCAGGAAGTGACCGCGCAGGACGTGGCGCAGGCTTTCCTGCACCACGCGCTGGCCGACCGCACAACCGCCGACGTAACGACGGTCGACGGCGGCAATATCGCGGCGGCGCTGCGGTAGCACGGTCACGCATAGCGCACAGGAGGCTTGCAAGAACACCAGCGTGTAGCTACATTGCGGCTCAAACTCAAGGAGTCACAATATGGCAACGGATACGGTTGTCCGCGCTCGAATTGATACGGCGACAAAGGACCAGGCTACCGAAGCCCTGGCGGCAATGGGACTGTCGGTCTCCGACGCCATTCGCCTGCTGCTGGTCCGCGTCGCCGCCGACAAGGAATTTCCCTTTCCGGTGAAGGTGCCGAACGCAACCACCCAAAAGGCCATTGCCGAATTGGAAAAAGGCAAAGGCAAGCGTTTCGCGTCAGCCGACGAATTGTTCAAGGATTTGGGCATCTGACATGCCGACGCCCGTTCACTCCGGGCAATTCCGCAGGGACGTTAAGCGCATGGAGAAGCGTGGCAAAGACCTCGCTAAATTGCGCGAGTTGTTGGGCCTGCTCATCGCCGGACTGCCGGCGCGTTATAAGGATCACCCTCTAAAAGGCGACTGGAAAGACTATCGGGATGCGCATGTAGAACCTGATTGGCTCTTGATCTACCGCATTGCCGACGATGAGCTGCGGCTTGCCCGCACCGGCTCCTACTCCGATCTGTTCAACGAATGAAGACAGCAAAAAAGCCGCCTGCAGTTGCTGCAAGCGGCTGTTCCAAGTGTGAGCGAATTGCAATATCGATTGGCCTACTTCGCGTTCGGGTTCGGCATCCAGGCCGGCATGGCGACATCGGCATGGGCGAACTGCGGCAGCTTGGCCGACAGGTCCTCCATATTCTTGATGTCCTTGTCGAGAAGGTCCTTCTGGGTGATCAGCGTCGGCGGCACGACGACGTTGTGTCCGGGGTCTTCGCCGGCCAGCAGCTGCGCCAGCGCACGCACCGAGACCTGGCCGACGACGGCCGGATTGGTGGCCGCGGTTGCCGCCCAGGCGCTGTCGGGCTCGCGCATCGCCGCAATGTCAGAGGTCGAGATGTCGGCCGAATAGATCTTGATGTCCTTGTTCAAGCCCGCCTCGTCGACGGCGATCTTCACGCCCTTGGCGAACTCGTCATAGGGAGCAAACATCACCTTGATGTCGGGATGGGCGGTCAGCACCGAGCGCGCCTGGTTGGCGACCGAGTTGGCGATCGGGTTGTCCAGCGTGCCGAACATGGCGACTTCGTTGATGCCCGAGTATTTCTTCTTCACGTCGACCCATGTTTCATTGCGGCGGTCGAGCGGGGCTATGCCCGCGACATAGACATAGCCGGCCTTCCAGCTCTCGCCATTGTCCTTGACCGCCTGCTCGAGCGCGAGGCGCGCAAGGTCGCGGTCTGACTGCTCGATCTGCGGGATCTTGGGGTTTTCGACGTTGACGTCGAAAGCGACCACCTTGATGCCGGCGTCGACCGCGCGCTGGGCGGCGTCCTTCATCGATTCCGTCAGGCCGTGCTGGATGATGATACCCTGCACGCCAAGCGCGATGGCCTGGTCGACCATGTCGGCCTGGAGGGCGGCGTCCTGGCGGCTGTCGAGCACGCGCAGGTCGACGCCGAGGGCCTTGGCCTGCGCCTCGACGCCGGACAGATAGGCCTGGAAGAAGTCACCGGTCGAGAGATAGCGCACCAAGGCGATCTTGACGCCTGGCTTGTCGAACGGCGCCGGGCGATCGGCAGCCAGGGCCGTCCCTTGCACCAGCAACGCCGCGCCGGCGAGCCCGAGCGCTGCTTTGCCCAAAAGTCTTCTTGTGATGTTCACGTCGTTTCCTCCACTTGTTGAAATGCAACCCGGTCGAAATCTATGTCCTGCCCCTGCCGGAAAGAGCGAAGGTGAAGACAAGGGCGACGACCAGAACGGCGCCCTTGATGAAATCCTGCGTGTAGTACGGCGCGTTCATCATCGTCAGGCCCTGCAGCAGGACACCGACGAAGACGGCGCCGACAGCCGTGCCGAACGCGTTCGGCTTGGCGGCGCCTAGCACCGCGTAGCCGATGAGCGCCGCGGCGACGGCGTCGAGCAGCAGATTATTACCCGAGGCGATGTCGCCGCGTCCAAGCCGGGCGGCGAGCAAAATACCGCCGATCGAGGCAAAAACTCCTGAAATGATATAGGCCCAGATTTTGTATGCCTTGACAGGCGCGCCGGCGAGTTCGGCGGCGCGCTCATTGGAGCCGACTGCATACATCATGCGGCCGAAGCGGGTGTATTCGAGGAAGAACCAGATCAGCACCGCGAGCACCGCCAGGACGACGACCGAGACCGGAACGAGATTGGGAATGAAGAAGTCGAAGCGGTGGCGGCCGAGCGCCAGGAACGCCTCGCCGAACTTGCCGTTGGCGACCGAGCCATCGGGCATGGTCATGCCGGTGGCGATCGAGCGGCCTTCGGTCGGGATACGCTGCAGGCCGACCAGCAGGAACATCATGCCGAGCGTCGCCAGCAGGTCCGGCACGCGCATATAGACGATCAGCCAACCATTGATGAGCCCAACGATAACGCCGATCAGCAGGCAGACGATGACCGCGATGACAGCGTTCTGCTCCAGCACGACCATGACATAGGCCGCCGCCATCATGGCTGACGTGGCGACCGAGCCGATCGACAGGTCGAAACCCCCAACGACCAGCGTGGCGGTGACACCAAGCGCCAGCACGCCGGTGATGGCGACCGACTGGAAAATGAAGACCGCACTTTGCGGCGAAACGAAACCGTCGGCGGCGATCGCGAAATAAGCGACGAGCCCGAACAACAGGACGATGAAACCGTAGCGGATGGCGTGGTTGCGCTGCGTCATTCAGCGCCCCCGCGCGCCGCTGCCGTTTTTACCCAACTCGAACCCATGCTCTCCATTCCAATTGTCATTGTCAGCTCTTCAATTCCAGCCGGTCAAGCCGCGCGGTGCGGCAGCCCGCCGGCCACCTCGGCCAGCAGGCGATCGAGATCGATGTCCGCGTTGCGGTGTTCGCCGACGACGGTCTGCTCCGACATCACCAGGATACGGTCGGCCGTCTCCAGCGCCTCGTCGAGTTCGGTGACGAACAAAAGCGTCGCGCGGCCATTGGCGCTTGCCCTCAGCTTGGCGGCGATGTCGCGCCTCGCCGAGATGTCGACGCCCTGAAACGGCTCATCGAGAATGAACAGGCTTGCATCCTGCGCCATCCAGCGGGCGACCATCACCTTCTGCTGGTTGCCGCCGGACAATGCCGACATCTCGTCCTTCTCGGAGCGGCAGACGATGCCCAGTTCCTGGATCTGCCGGCGCGCCGTGGCGCGTTCGAGGCGGCGCTTGAGCACGCCCAGGTTCGACATCCGCCTCAGGAACGGCAGGCTGACATTGCGCTCGATGTTGAAGCCGCCGACGATGCCGCTGGTGGCGCGATCCTTGGCGATGAGGAAGACGCCGGCGGCGATCGCATCGCCGGCCGAGCGCGGCGCGTAGGGTTTGCCGTTCATCGTCATGGTGCCGGCGATCGGCCTGCGCACGCCGAATAGCGTCTCGGCAAGCGCTGTCTTGCCGACGCCGACCAGCCCGGTGACGGCAACGACCTCGCCGTCGCCAAGGGTCAGCGAGATCGGCCTGGCGCCCTGGGCGATGCGCAGGCCTTCGACGGTCAGCACCGCCTTGGCCGAGTGCCTGGCGACGATCTGGTCGAGGTGGATCTTGCGGCCGAGCATGGCATTGACCGCACCTTCGTAGTCGAGCGGCTTCTTGTCGAAGACGCCGGACACGGCGCCGTCGCGCATCGAGACGATGCGGTCGGCAAGCCGCCTTATGTCGGACATGCGGTGCGAGATATAGAGGATCGCCACGCCTTGCGCGCGCAGCCTGTCGACCAGCGCAAAAAGCCGATCGGCTTCGGCGCTCGATAGCGATGAGGTGGGTTCGTCGAGGATCAGCACTTTCGGCTGATGTGCCAGCGCGCGGGCAATCGCCACCATCTGGCGATCGGCCAGCGAGAGATCGCTGACGCGCGCCTTCAAGTCGATCGCCAGGTCCATGCGGTCGGCAACCGCCTTGGCCTCGCGACGCACACGGACCGGGTTGAAGAGCACCGGGGCGCCACTGCCGCTCAGCCTGTCCAATGTCAGGTTGGTGGCCACGTCAAGGTCGGCGACGACACCGTCATTGATGTTCTGGTGAACGGTGACGACGCCAGCGCGGATCGCTTCCGCCGGTCTTCCCGGCGCAAAGTCCTGGCCGGCCAGGGTCATGGTGCCGCCGTCGCGCTCGTAGACGCCGCTGACGATCTTGACGAGGGTGGATTTGCCGGCGCCGTTGGCGCCCATCAGGACGGTCACTTCACCGGCATGGAGTTCGAGCGAGACGCCGCCAAGCACCTCGTTGCGGCCAAAGGATTTCCTCAGTCCCTCTACGCGGAACACGGCATTGCCGACCATGCGTTCCTCCCTGACGGTGACGCTATGGGCTACGTCGGCAATTGTCAACACGATTGACAATTGCCAGAGCGCTACCTAGCTTGGCCCCGCCGCCGTGGCTCCGCTACTATAGGGGACGAGCAGGAGAGGTGAGGATGACCGGGAAGACGCCGTTCGAAGCACTGTCGGTGGAGACGCTCGCCACGCGGCTCGGCAGCAACGAGGCGCTCACCCAGCGCATCGGCGAGGACACCAGCCGCTGGAAGGTGCGCGAGGTCGGCGATGGCAATCTGAATCTCGTCTTCATCGTCGAGGGCGACAAGGGCGCGGCTGTCGTCAAGCAGGCCCTGCCCTATGTCCGGCTGGTCGGCGACAGCTGGCCGCTGCCGCTGAAGCGTTCCTTCTTCGAATATCACGCGCTGACACGGCAGGAGGCGCGCGCGCCGGGCTCGGTGCCGGCCATCTACCATTTCGACGAGACCCAGGCGCTGATCATCATGGAGTATCTGTCGCCGCACATCATTTTGCGGCGGGCGCTGATCGAGGGCCGGCAATTGCCGAACATCGCCAGGGATATCGGGCTGTTCATGGCCCGCACCCTGTTCCGCGGCTCCGACTTCTCGATGGTGACCAAGGATCGCAAAGCGGATCTGGCGCTGTTCGCCGACAATGTCGAGCTGTGCGACATCACCGAGAATCTGGTGTTCTCCGACCCCTACTTCGACGCCAAGATGAACCGGCACACTTCGCCGCAACTCGACGCCCTGGTCGCCGAGTTGCGCGCCGACCGCGACCTCAAGGTGGAAGCGCAGCGCCTGAAGCATCTTTTCGCCGCCAATGCAGAGACATTGCTGCATGGCGACCTGCATTCCGGCTCGATCATGGTCACGGATACAGAGACCAGGATGATCGACCCTGAATTCGCCTTCTACGGGCCGATGGCGTTCGACGTCGGCATGTTGCTCGCCAATTTCTGGATGGCCTTCTTCTCGCAGCGGGGTCATGAGCAGAGCGGCAAGCGCGACGCCATGCGCGCTTATCTGCTCGATGTCACGGCGCAGACGTGGTCGGTGTTCCGCACCGAATTCTCGCATCTGTGGCGCACGGAGCGCAACGGCATGCTTTATCAAAAGAGCTTGTTCGAGGATCAGGGCGACAGGCTGGGCGCAGAACAGGCGCTCGACCATGTGCTGCACCAGATATGGGACGACCTCCTCGGCTTTGCCGGCATCGAGGTGCACCGGCGCATCCTCGGCCTCGCCCACAATGCCGATTTCGAAACCATTGCCGACGAAGACCTGCGCGCCACATGTGAAGCGAGGGCGCTGAAGTTCGGCCGCCACATCGCCGTCAACAGGCGTCATATTCACAGCATCGACGAGGTCAACAACCTGGCCGCGCTGATCGAACAGGAGAACCGCATTTGAACGTCGGCGAGCGCCACTATCGCACCATCTGGCTGAGCGACGATGGGCGCTCGGTGGAGATCATTGACCAGCGCTGGCTGCCGCATGACTTCCGTATCGTGAAGGTCGACACCGTTAATGGCATCGCCACCGCCATCCGCGACATGTGGGTGCGCGGCGCGCCGCTGATCGGTGTCACCGCTGCCTATGGCGTTGCCATGCAGATGGCGGACGATCCGGCGGATGCCGCGCTCGATGCCGTCTGGGAGACGCTCCACGAGACGCGTCCCACGGCGATCAATCTGCGCTGGGCACTGGATGAGATGCGGCGGTTCCTGCGGCCGCTGCCGACGGAACAACGCGCCGCAGCCGCCTATCGTCGCGCCAGCGAGATCGCCAACGAGGATGTCGGGCTCAATCGCGCCATAGGCGAGAACGGTCTCGCCATCATCAAGGACATCGCGGCGCGCAAAAAGCCGGGCGAAACCGTCAACATCCTGACCCATTGCAACGCCGGCTGGCTGGCTACCGTCGACTACGGCACGGCCACCGCGCCGATCTACCTGGCAACGGAGGCCGGCATTCCGGTCCATGTCTATGTCGACGAGACGCGGCCGCGCAACCAGGGCGCCCAGTTGACGGCCTGGGAGATGGCCGGCCACGGCGTGCCGCATACGCTGATCGTCGACAATGCCGGCGGCCATCTGATGCAGCGCGGCGCAATCGACATGGTCATCGTCGGCACCGACCGCACGACGGCCGACGGCGACGTCTGCAACAAGATCGGCACCTATTTGAAGGCACTCGCCGCCGCAGACAATGACGTGCCGTTTTACGTTGCGCTGCCTTCGCCGACCATCGACTGGACGGTGGGCGACGGACTTGCCGAAATCCCGATCGAGGAACGCTCCGGCGACGAGGTTTCGCTGGTGTGGGGCAAGACCGCGAGCGGCGAGATCGCCCAGGTGCGCGTCTCGCCGGAAGCGACGCCCGCGGCAAACCCCGCCTTCGACGTGACGCCGGCGCGGCTGGTCACCGGCCTGATCACCGAACGCGGCGTCGCCAAGGCCTCGCGTGAAGGGCTGAAGGCGATGTTCCCGGAGCGTGGATAGCCGGCTCTCGCAAAGGCAAGGAACCACCTTTCGCTGTTCAGAAGGTGCTGCTCTTTGCGATCTCCAGCGAGTTGACGAAATCCAGTGAACGCCGCAGCGCGCTCCGAATGGTGGCGATATCCACCGGCGCGCTCCGCCGTTGGGGATCACGGTGCTGCGGGCGCCGCAGCCGCAATGGCAGTTCGATGCTGACCGGCAGCGTCGCGGGAAGCGTTGCCCAGTACGGTTCGTAGCCGATCGAGCCGTCACCGATGGCGCAAAATGTCCATCCCTCCCCGGTGCTGACGACATCCTTCAGATGAGCATGCCCAACGGCATCGATGGCATCAGCGATATCTTGCGCCGGCTGCACCGTCTCGTTGCTGTAGGTAAAGACATTTCCGGCGTCGTGGTTCAGGCGCACGTGTCGCGATCCGATGTCCCGAATGAAGCTTGCCCCCATCCGGGCACTGCCGAGCAGATCGCCTTGGCCATGTCCGGGGTTTTCAAGCGCCAGGACGATGCCGACTTCCTCCAGCCTCGGCAGGAGGGCGTCAATCGTTTTGCGGATCGCCGCGCTGTTTCTCGCCGGGCCGGCATTGGTAATCAGGAAGGACGCGCCAAGACCGGCGGCAAAGCCGATGCGGCGGGACAAGGCGTCGACGGCATCGGCCCCCGACAGGTCGAGATGAGCCGACACGGCATTGATCCCCAGCCCGGCATGTTCCGCTGCCTGGCGCAACTTCGCGGCGTGCGCAGCCGCAAACATGCCTTCGTCGAAATCGACATAGCCGCGGATGAAGGCCGGCTCGACATGGAGGGCGCCGGCCGCCGCAATCTCCTCGAGGGCCAATTCCATGGGATAGCCATCGAAGAGCGCGGTCGATACCGAGGTCCGGCGCGGCGAAGGCAGGGCTCAGGCTCCCTTGCCGTAGACGATCAATTCCGAGGCTTCCTTGACCTTGGCAGGAGACAGCGCTTCGCGCCAATCGTCACGGACCACGACGCCCTTGGCGAACCGCATCAGGCGTAGCGCCGCATCGGACGGCACTTTCGGAGAGAAGCCGAACCACATGGCAATCTCGACGTTCAGATGGCCTATCAGGAAATCCATCGCGGCCTTCCTGGGAATGCCATATTTGCGTTCGCACTCCTCGACAGCCTCGACCATGGTGTCGACGAAGGGCATGGCCACCATTTCGGACAGGCCCGGCTCCAGGATCGCCAATTGTTCGACCGTGACGCGATGGCTGTCGATGATCGGCGACCACATGGCCCTGCACACTTCCTCGCCAAGCGCATAGTGCTCTTCCGGACCTTGCATCAGGGCACAGACGATCGATTGCCTGGCGATGCCGCCATGGTAATCGCGACGCGCGGCCCATTCCGTCTCTTCGCCGAACAGTGGCGGATGGCAGGGATGGCCGACGAAATAGGTGAGATCCGGCCGATCCGCGGGCAAGTCGCCGGCATAGGGCGCTGCCGCATCCAGAATGAGGATCATGGTGCCCGCGGCAAGCATCGGCGAGATCTGCCGCGCCACCTGGCCGATGATATTGTCCGGCAGGGCCATTACCACCACCTTGGCGCCGGGAATGCCCTCGTCCATGGCGACGGCGCCGATATCGGCCTCTCCCAGCCGCTTGCGGCCGGCCTCGCCGATCTCCACGGCGCGGACATCGTAGCCCGCTTCGATCAACTTGCGTGTCACGCGGAAGCCCATCTTCCCTCCGGCCCCAAGCACCGCCACGGATGTCGTCATTTGCTTTCTCTCCCATTTGCCTTGATGGCGCGCCGATGGCGCAGATTCAGCCGAACGCTTGCAGCGCGGCTTCGAGCTCCGGATGCGTGGCGGCATAGTCGCGTGCGGGAATCCCTGCCGCCGCGGCTTCGAAAGCATCATGCAGGCTTCGAACGCCGGCGGCCGGCCCGCCTGGATGCGCCATGATCCCGCCGCCGCAGCAATAGATGAAATCGTCCGAGCCGAGCCTCGTATAAGTCTCGGCTGCCTGCACAGCGGTCTGCCCGGACGAAAACACCGGCATGACCGTATCGGGACGGCCAGCCCGCTCGAACATCGGGGTGAGACAGCCATGGGCCGACGCCATCACCGATTCGTCCGGCTCGCAGAACTTGTTGGACAGCCCGTTGACGTGCATGTGGTCGATGCCCGCCAGACGCCAGAATTTCTGATAGGCGAGATAGCTCATGCCGAGATCGGGAGAGCGGCTGAAGAGGCCCCAGCCGGCCCGATGGCCGTGCAGCGCAACGGCGGAGTGGCGACGCATCTCGATGACGGCGGACAGGCCGACGGAATTCAGGACCAGCATGGCGCAGGTCCCGCCACGGCGCTCGACCAGATCCAGCTGGCGACGCATGGCGTCGATGTCACCGGAAATGTTGGCCGCATACATGACCTTGCGCCCGGTCCTGTCGGCGTGCCTGTCTATCACCGCCATGACCGCTTCGAACCGGTGTTCGAACGGCGAATGCGGAGGGTCTCCCATCAATTCGTCGTCCTTGATAAAATCAAGACCCGCGGCAATCAGCGTGTCGGCCAAGGCTGCCGTCTCCTGCGGGGTAAGACCAACGCTCGGCTTGACGATGGTGCCGATCAGCGGGCGCCCTTCGACGCTTGTCAGGCGACGCGTTCCCTCGACGGCGAAGGCCGGCCCTGGATAGGCATCCGCGAAGGCATCGGGAAAGGTAACGTCGAGGAGACGCATGGCCGAGAAATGATGCAGCTCGAACAGATTGCCGAGAACCGTCGACCAGACCGAAGCCAGCACTGTCCCCGTATTCTCGATGTTCCAGGAAAGGCCCACCTTGGCCCGGTGCGGCCTCACGGTCGCATTTTTTGGCGAGCGCGAGAACGGCAACGCCTCGCTGTCGACCTCGGCAACATCGCTGATGAATTCGACGCGGGCTCCGAACCTGCGCAGCAGCTCCGGCGTTTCTCCGGGTATGGCGCGGAAAGTCCCGCTTGATTGTTCGCCCGCCATCGCAGCCGCGGCAACCTCCAGCGGGTAGCGGGTTTCGATCAGATAGGTGGCGCGGAGGCGACCGGACAATGCAGGCTTCCCGACTGGAATGACGTTCACGGAGTGACCGTTAGCACCAAAAAGAAATCATGTCATCATATGAGTTTTCCCGGGCAAAAAATTTCGGCGGCCGCTCAGCCGGCGCCGCCGCCGGCCAGTTTCGAATAGAGCTCGTTGGCGCGGCCAATGTGGTCGGCCATTGCCGCGCTCGCGCCTTCCGGATCGCCGCCGGCGATTGCCTTGTAGATCCGCTCATGCTCCTCGACCGTCAGCCGCTCGGCGCCTTTCATCGCCACCAGATCCCGCTTGAAACGGGACAGCCATTCGAGCATTCCCTTCGCCACCGCCGCTATCATCGAATTGCCGCTCATCTCCGCAATGACGGCGTGGAACTCCATGTCGGCAGCTACAAACCGGGCTTGGTCGCCCTTTGCCTCGCGCAAATGACGCAAGGTCTCCGCGAGGCGTTCCAAACTCTTGGCCGTAGCGCGCCGCGTGGCTATCCGAACCAGGCCGGTTTCCAGCAAGAGCCTGACTTCCTTGAGTTCTTCAAGCCCGCGAGAGTTCGTCGCCAGCATCATGACCATCGCCGCTGAGACCTGATCGACGATGACATCAGGCGTCGGATTGATGACGCGGGCACGTTCTCCGTGCGAGATCCTGATAAGTCCCATCTGCTGCAGCGACAGCATCGCTTCCCTGATCGAGGGCCGGCCGACGCCGATCATCGTCATTAGTTCCTTTTCCGACGGCAATTGAGAGCCGGGCGGGAATTCGGACGTCGAGATTGCCGCCATCAGCCGGTCAAGCACCTCCACATACAATTTCTTTTTCTGGACCGGCTCCATCTGTCCCTCCCTGGGGTGTTCGCGGAACAATCGATCCCGAGTCGCGTCGGCAGACAAGGGTCGCGCCATCGATTGACATTACATATATGATGACCTAACGTCCGTCTACGGCCGACTTTGGACTGGTCACCAGTTGCTGGAGCAGGCCGGCTCCGTTTGGCCAAGGAAGAACGAAGCTGACGGCCGAGCTTCGTCTCGTCCTTAAATCGAAGGAGGTTTCGGCAATCGAGGTTCCGGTGCCCGCTTGCCTATTTGGTATGCTGGTATAACATGTAGCTGGTATGGCGTCTTTCGGAGGACGTCGTAACGGAATGGCAGAAGGCCGACGTATCGGCCGGTGTTTTTTGGGAGGAAAATATCATGAAGTTTTCAACCGTGGCGGCGCTTGCCGGCGCCGCGCTGGTCAGCGTCTCGGCTGTGCCGGCAATGGCGTCACCGGATGCGCCGGTGATCGCGCTCGCCAACGCCTATTACGGCAACACCTGGCGGCACCAGATGGTGGAGGCTTTCGAAGCCTCGGCCAAGGAAGCCAAGGCGGCCGGCCAGATTGCCGACTACATCGTCATGAACGGCGACGGCTCGGTGGCGCAGCAGAACAGCCAGATCGCCGAGCTGATCCTCAAGAAGGTCGACGTGCTCGCCGTCGATGCCGCATCGGAAACCGCGGTCAACGGGATCATCGAAAAAGCCTGCAAGGCCGGCATCATCGTCGTTTCGTTCGATTCGGTCGCCTCGGCGCCCTGCAACTACCAGCTCAACTTCGACTTCAAGGGCTACAAGGCAGCCCAGGCCGAGGCCGTCTTCAAGATGATCGGCGGCAAGGGCAACGTCATCCAGGTGCGCGGCGTCAAGGGTTCGGCGCCCGACAACGACATGTTCAACGCGCAACAGTCGGTGCTGGCCAAATATCCCGATATCAAGGTTGTCGCCACGGTCTATGGCCAGGCGACCGCGTCGGTCGCACAGGCGGCCATCGCCAACGTGCTGCCCTCCCTGCCGCATGTCGACGCCGTGCTCGCACAAGGCGGCAGCGACGATGTCGGCATCGCCCAGGCGTTCGTCCAGTATGGCGGCGACTATGCCGGCAAGATGCCGATCATCGAAGGCGGCGGCGGCACCGACTTCGTCAAATGGTGGGCCGAGGAGAACGCCAAGAACGGCTACCAGACGGTCTCGATGAACACCACGCCCGGTATTGGCGGCGCCGCGTTCTGGCTCGGCCTGTCGCTGCTCAAGGGCGCCAAGGCACCCAAGATGATGATCATGCCGGTGGCCACCGTCGATGCCGGCAACCTCAAGGAATATGCAAAGCTGCCTGGCGGCCAGATCATCAGCCCCAGCTATTCGCTCGACTGGGTCAAGCAGAACCTGCTGAGCAAGTAAGATTGGCAATGCCAGGGACCGGGCGCCGCGGAACGGCCGCGCCCGGTCCCTGCCCGTGAAGAAACGGAGGACGAATGTCCCATCTCGCCGTAGCCCCGGAAGGCGCAGCCGCCGCGGTGCTCGCCGATCCGACCCGGCAGAGCGTTGTTTCGCTTTCCGGGATCACCAAGAGCTTCGGACCGACGCTGGCGAATGCAGAGATCGACCTCGCCGTCTCCACCGGCGAGATCATCGGGCTGGTCGGCGGCAACGGCGCCGGCAAATCGACGCTGATGCGCATCCTGTGCGGGGCGATGTGGCCGACCCTGGGCTCGATTTCGTTTGCCGGCCAGAATATCGGCTTCGCCGGCTACGACACGGCGGAGGCACAGCGCCGCGGCATCCGCATGGTGCACCAGGAATTGTCGCTGTGCGCCAACCTCTCGGTGGCCGAAAACTTCTTCCTGGAAATTCCGGCGGATGCCGCCAACCGGCCGGGCTGGCGGGCACTCTACAGGGCGCGCGCCCGCTCGGCGCTGGACGCCGTCTTCCCCGCAAACGGCATCGATGTGAATGCCGAAGTCGGCCACCTCTCCATCGCCGAACGGCAAATGGTCGAGATTGCGCGCGCCGCCGCGACACCCGGTGTCAAGCTGATCGTTCTTGACGAACCGACCTCCTCGCTCGATCTCGATCGCTCGAGACAGTTGCGGGCCTTCATCCGCGAGCGGGCCAAATCCGGCCTCGCCTTCATCTTCATCAGCCACAAGCTTCAGGAAATCATCGACATCGCCACTCAGGTGGTCGTGCTGCGCAATGGGCGCACCGCCTGGCGCGGCGATGTGGCCGATACGTCGATCGGCAAGCTGGTGCAGCTCATGGGAGGCGACGCCAACTCGATCCACCAGCACGGTACCGCCACCACCGGCAGCCGCGAAGCGCTGGTGCGACTGTCCGGGTTCCTGACGGCCGAACTCGGCCACGACATCGAGATCGGCCGCGGTGAAATCATCGGACTGGCAGGCCTCGAGGGCAGCGGCCAGAAAGAGTTGCTGCACGCAATCTTCAAGCCCGATTCCGGAACGGATGCGGCCGTCGCCAGGAACGGTGAAGCCGGTTTCATCGCGGGCGACCGCCAGAAGGAAGGCGTGTTCCCCTTGTGGAGCGTGCTGGGAAACATCAGCATCGGCGCTCTGGCGCGCCGCCCGGCGCTGGGCCTGGTCTCGGACCGCGCCAACCGCGCGGCAGCGGCCGACGCCGCCGGCCGGCTGCGGCTCGACGAGACCCGCTTCGGATCCAACATATTGGAGCTCAGCGGCGGCAACCAGCAGAAGGCGCTGGTTGCCCGGGCGCTCGTCGCCGACACGCCGATCGTCCTGCTCGACGACCCGACGCGCGGCGTCGACATCGCCACCAAGCAGGACTTCTACCGCCTCTGCGACGACATTGCGCGAGGCGGGCGCACGCTCATCTGGCACACGACCGAAGATGCCGAACTCCTGGCCTGCGACCGCGTGCTGGTGTTTTCAGGCGGCCGCATCGTCAAGGAACTGGCCGGCGAGGCGATCACGGAATCAGCCGTCGTTGGAGCGTCCTTTGCCCAGCAGACGGACAAAGCTGCCAGTGCGAGACGCAGCGGCGCTGTCGGCGCCGGGCTTGCCCGCAGGCTGGTGAACGCTGCCCCCTTCATCGGCCTCGCCGCCGTACTGGCCGTGATGATGTCGGCCAATCCGGCGGTCGCCTCCATTTTCGGGCTCGACCTCTTGCTGATGCCGGCGCTGTCGCTGGTGCTGGTGACCGCGGCGCAGATGTTCATCGTCGGCGGCAGCGAGATCGACCTCGGCGTCGGCGCGTTCGCGGGGCTCGTCAGCGTGCTCAGCGCCACGCTGCTCTACGACCAGCCGTGGCTCGGCGCCCTGGCGCTGGCGGCGGCGATCGCCGCCTATGCCGGGCTCGGCGGCCTGATCCAGGCGCGCAAGATCCCGGCCATCGTCGTCACGCTGGGCGCCTCCTTCATCTGGGTCGGGATAGGCTATGCGCTGCAGCCGACGCCCGGCGGCACCAGCCCCGAATGGCTGTCGGCAATGTTCAACTGGTCACTCGGCTTTGTGCCAACCTCGATCATCCTCATCGCCGCGGTGGCAATCGTGGTGTTCGTGATCGACCGGCTGCCCCTCGGCGTGGTGCTGCGCGGTTTCGGCAACAATCCGACCGCGATGATCCGTTCCGGCTGGTCGCCGACGCGCTACGCGCTGGTGCGCTATCTCGTCGCCGGGCTGTTCGCCGCCGCCGCCGGCCTGTCGCTGACGGCGATCAACACGGCGAGCGACATCAATTCCGGCAATTCGTTCACCCTGCTCAGCGTCGCCGCCGTGGTGATGGGCGGCTGTTCGCTGTTGGGCGGCGTCATCTCGCCGGTCGGCGCCGTCGCCGGCGCGGTCACGCTGGCGTTGATCGGCGCCCTGCTCGGCACGCTGAGCGTGAGCAGCGACTTCAATGCGGCGACGCAGGGATTGATCCTCATCGCCCTGCTGACCTTGCGCAGCCTGACCGCGGACCGCAGGAGCGAACAATGAACGCGCTTGCCGCCTTCAGCCCTTGGGCGCAGAAAAACCGCTGGATCTGGTCGGCGATCGGGGTGCTGCTGCTCTGGCTGGTGCTGTCCATCGTCACCAACCGCTTCAGCCTCTCCAGCCTGTCGGGCATCGTTCTGTCGGCCTCGTTCCTAACGGTCGTCGGCATCGGCCAGATGTTCGTCGTCACCACCGGGCGCGGCAATATCGACCTTTCCGTGGCCTCGGTGATCACGCTCAGCGCCTTCGTGGCGCTGCTGACCATCAAGGGCCAGGACGCCAACCTCGCCGTCGGCGTCGGCGCCGCGATCCTGCTCGGCCTTGCGGTCGGCGCTCTCAACGCGCTGCTCGTCGTCGGGCTGAACATACCGGCCATCATCGCCACGCTGGCGACGGGCTATGTGCTGGCAACCGCAACGCTGCTGTCGAACCGCGCGATATCGGGCTTCGCCGTCAGTCCGCTGTTGAAGACGCTGGCGACGGGCCGTGTCGCGGGCGTGCCGATCATGGCAGTCATCGCCATCCTGGGCGTCGCCGCAACGTCGTTCGTGCTACGCTATACCGTTTACGGGCAACTGCTCTCGGCAGTCGGCCAGAACCGCGCGGCGGCGCGGCTAGCAGCGATCCGCAACAACCGGGTCATCGCCTCGGCCTTCATCATCTCCTCGGTGCTGGCCTCGCTCAACGGGCTGCTGCTGGGTGCCTATATCGGCGGCGCCTTTCTTGAAATGGGCCAGCCCTATCTCCTGCAATCCATCGCCGCAGTGGTGCTGGGCGGGACGCTGATCTTCGGCGGCTCCGCGACGGCGCTCGGCACATTGTTCGCCAGCATCCTTTTGATCCTCATCGTCACCACCATGCAGATCATCGGCCTGCCGCCCGGCGCTCAGGACATCGTCCAGGGCATCGTCGTCATTTTCGTGCTGGCGCTGGCCGGCCGGCAGGTGCTGTCGCGGCGCGCCGCCATCGACCCTGCCGCCATCGAGAGCGCAGCCGGCGACGGCACGGCGAAACCTAAGGCGGGCGCTGCGGCAATTAGGCCGCAGTGACAATGATTTCTCTTGCCAAGATGGTAGAGTGATCATACCAGTATATAAGGTGACGATTGGCGAGACCATCGTTCAATATTTAGGAGCAAAGCTAGATGACGACGATCGCGCTGTTCGGTGCCGGCGGCAAAATGGGCTACCGCCTTTCGACCAATTTCCGCGGCTCGCCCTATACGATCCGCCATGTCGAGGTCAGCGAGGCCGGGCGCGAGCGGCTGAAGACCGGGCTTGGCTTCGATACGGTCGGTGCCGACGAGGCGCTGGACGGCGCCGAGGTGGTGATCCTGGCAGTTCCGGACACCCATATCGGCAAGGTCGCGGCAAGCATCGAAAGCAAGCTTGCGCCGGGCACGATGGTGATCGTTCTCGATGCCGCGGCGCCGTTTGCCGGCCATTTGCCTGATCGTCCCGACCTGACCTACTTCGTCACCCACCCCTGCCATCCGCCGATCTTCAACGACGAAACCGACATGGCGGCCAAGAAAGATTATTTCGGCGGCGTCAAGGCCAAGCAGCACATGGTCAGCGCACTGATGCAGGGACCGGAAGCGGACTACGCCAAGGGCGAGGCCATTGCCAAGATCATCTGGGCGCCGGTGATGCGCTCGCACCGCGTCTCCGTCGAACAGATGGCGCTGCTCGAGCCCGGCCTTTCGGAGACCGTGTGCGCCTCGCTGCTGGTGGTCATGAAGGAAGCTGTCGACGAGGTCGTGGCGCGCGGCGTCGACCAGCAGGCGGCCCTCGATTTCCTGCTCGGCCACATGAATGTGCTCGGCGCCGTAATCTTCGGCGAAACCAAAGGTGTGTTCTCCGACGCCTGCAACAAGGCCATCGAATTCGGCAAGCCGGTGCTGATGCGCGACGACTGGAAGCGGGTCTTCGAACCGGAAGAGATCGCAGCCAGCATCCAGCGGATTACCTGAGCGGGCCGCCGCTTAGATACAGATCACCTGAATTAGTGGTTGACTCATTATACCAGTTAGCTTTAGCTGTTCCCGGACTCGGATCGGTCATGCTTCGTTGGAAGTTTGAAGTTGATGCGAGTGAGGACGGCGGGAGCGGAGCGAGGAGCAGTTCGGATGACAGCCGGCGATCGGCTCTGAAATCCGGGCGGCGCGCTGCCGGCCCTGCCTGACGAATTCAATCGTAGATAGAGGCCTCGAAACGATCGAGGCAGGGGTTTCAACGGGAGGACTTCATGAAACTGACACGTAGAATGACGCTTGCCGCCTTCGCAGGCGTGCTGGCACTCGGCACGGCGATGCCCGCCTACGCGGCGGATCTCATCGCCATCATCACCCCATCGCACGACAATCCCTTCTTCAAGGCGGAAGCCGTCGGCGCCGAAGCCAAGGCCAAGGAATTGGGCTACGAGGCGCTGGTGCTGGTGCATGACGACGACGCCAACAAGCAGTCCGAACTGATCGACACCGCGATCGGCCGCGGCGCGAAGGCGATCATCCTCGATAATGCCGGTGCCGACGCCACCGTCGCCGCCGTGCAGAAGGCCAAGGAGGCCGGCGTCCCCTCCTTCCTTATCGACCGCGAGATCAACGCCACCGGCGTCGCGGTGGCTCAGATCGTCTCCAACAACTACCAGGGCGCCCAGCTCGGCGCGCAGGAATTCGTCAAGCTGATGGGCGAGAAGGGTAATTTCGTGGAGCTGGTCGGCAAGGAATCCGACACCAATGCCGGCATCCGCTCCAAGGGCTATCACGACGTCATCGACGACTATCCGGACCTGAAGATGGTCGCGCAGCAATCGGCCAATTGGAGCCAGACCGAGGCCTATTCCAAGATGGAATCGATCCTGCAGGCCAATCCTGACATCAAGGGCGTCATCTCCGGCAACGACACGATGGCGATGGGCGCCTATGCGGCGCTTGCCGCGGCCGGCCGCAAGGACGTCATCGTCGTTGGCTTCGACGGATCGAACGACGTGCGCGATTCCATCACCTCGGGCGGCATCAAGGCGACGGTGCTGCAGCCGGCCTATGCCCAGGCGCAGATGGCGGTCGAACAGGCCAACGACTTCATCAAGAACAAGAAGTCGCCCGAGAAGGAAAAGCAGCTGATGGACTGCGTGCTCATCAATGGCGACAATGCCGCCAAGCTGGAAACCTTCGCGCTCAAGAACTGAGCCGGCGCAACGCGAACAGCGGGGGGCGAACCGAGGTTCGTCCCTCGCTCCTTTTCACCAGGATGCCTCGACCGCCATGCAGAAAAAGCCGAGTTGGCCGATCCTTGCCCTGACCGCCGGCATCGCGCTCAGCGCCTGCAAGATCCTTCCGACGCCATCGGCGCAAGGCGACGGCAATGCCTCCGCCTTCAACCCTGACAAGATGGTCGAGGACATCTGGGCGGCGAAAGTCATTCCCTATCTGCAGCAGAAGGCTGGACCGTTCGCCGAGGTCCATGCGCTGGCGAAGACCGATCCGGCCGCGGCCGGCGCCAAATACGGCAATCCGAAGAAGCAGGCGAATTCGCCATGGACGTTCGCCGTGCGCGTCGAGGGCAAGATCGTCGCGGCAAACACGCAGTCGCGCGCGGCCACCATCGATGTCGACGCCGACGGTGACGGCAAGGCGGACGCGCGCGTTCAGATCGGGCCGGCGATGCGCGGCACGGCACTGCGCGACAGCCTCGACTTCGTCCAGTTCAACGACTTCACCAACCAGATCGACTTCGCCCAGTTCGGCAAGGCTTTCAACGCCCATGCGGCCAAGACGATGCTCTCCAAGCTGCCGCGCGAGGCGCTGGAAGGCCGCACCGCCAAGGTGCTCGGCGCCTATACGATCGAAGGCGGCCAGGACCTGCCGCTGGTGACGCCGGCTGAGGCCGAGATCGGGCCGAAGCCATGAGCCAGGCCAATGGCCATGACGTCATCCTCAAGCTGGAGGATGTCTCGAAAGTCTATGCCGGCACGGTCGCGGTCAAGCAGGCGAATTTCGAAGTGCGCAAGGGCGCGGTCAACGTGCTGGTCGGCGAAAACGGCGCCGGCAAGTCGACGCTGATGAAGATCATCGCCGGCGTCGAGCAGCCGACCGTAGGGCGCATCCTGCTCGAAGGCGAAGAGGTCTCTTTCTCGTCGTCGGGAGATGCGGTCGACCGCGGCATCGGCATGGTGTTCCAGGAGCTGAACCTGTTCGGCAACCTGTCGGTCGCCGAGAACATCTTCGCCACGCGCGAGATCACCAACCGCTTCCGCAAGATCGACCGCAAGGAACAGGAGCGCCGGGCCGGTGAATTCCTGGAGCGGCTGGAAGCCGGCATCCGGCCCGACATGCTGGTCGAGGATCTGCGCATCGGCCAGCAGCAACTGGTCGAGATCGCCAAGGCGGTTTCGCTCGACGCCAAGATCCTCATCATGGACGAGCCGACCTCGGCGCTGAGCGCCGCCGAAGTCGAGATCCTGTTCAAGGTGATCGCCGACCTCAAGGCGCGCGGCGTCGCCATCGTCTACATCTCCCACCGGCTGGAGGAACTGATCCGCATCGGCGACTACATCACCGTGCTGCGCGACGGCCGCATCACCGGCCAGGAGCAGATGAAAAACGTCGATACGCAGTGGATCGTGCGGCAGATGATCGGCTCGGACGCCAAGGACTTCGCCAAGGCCGACGGCCATGTGCCGGGCGCGGAAATCTTCCGCGCCGAGGAGATCTGCCTGCCACGCGTCACCGGCGGGCTGGCGGTCGACCACGTCTCGCTGTCGCTGCGCGCCGGCGAGATTCTCGGCATATACGGGCTGATGGGCGCGGGGCGCAGCGAGCTGTTCGACTGCATCATGGGCCGTCACGGCCATGCCAGCGGCAGGATCTTCATCGCCGGAAAGCAGGTGAAGGATCGCGACACGACGCGCCGCATCCAGCGAGGGCTGGCCTTGATCCCCGAGGACCGCCAGCGCGAGGGCCTGGTGTCGATCCTGTCGGTCGCCAGCAACCTGACGATGGCGAGCCTGTCGCGCTTCGTGCGCCTGTTTCACATCCGAGGCGGCGCCGAGCGGCAGGCCGTGATGCAGATGGTGCGGGAACTCGCAATCAAGGTCGCCGACCCGGCGCAGGAGGTCTCGTCGCTGTCGGGCGGCAACCAGCAGAAGGTGGTGATCGGCAAGGCGCTGCTCACCGGACCGAAAGTGCTTCTGATGGACGAGCCCAGCCGCGGCATCGATGTCGGCGCCAAGGCCGATGTCTTCCGCACCATGCGCAAGCTTTCGCGCGACGGGCTGGGCATCCTGTTCGCCACCTCGGACCTCGATGAGGTGATGGCGCTGTCCGACCGCATCGCGGTGATGAGCAATGGCAGATTGACCGGCATGTTCGACCGCGCCGAAGCGACGGAGGCGGCGATCGTCGCCGCGTCCGCGCTGGGCCACGGACCGGCCGCACATGGGGAGCAACGCTGATGACTGACATTCCGGCCAGGGCGGCCGCTTCCTCCGCCTCCAGCGGCTCGGCGCTGCTGACGCTGATGAAGCTCAGAACCTTCATTGCGCTGATCGCTGTGCTGGTGTTCTTCTCGATCGCCGCGCCGAACTTCCTGTCGGCCGCCAATCTGATCCTGATGGCCAAGCACGTGGCGCTCAATGCCTTTCTCGCCATGGGCATGACCTTCGTCATCATCACCGGCGGCATCGACCTTTCGGTTGGCTCGATCGTCGGCCTGTGCGGCATGGTGGCCGGCTACGTCGTGCTCAACGGCATCGACCTGCAGATCGGCTACACCATCTATTTCAATGTCGTCGAGATCGCCTTGATCACGCTCGCGGTCGGCATGCTGATCGGCGCCGTCAACGGGCTGCTGATCACCAGGCTCAACGTCGCGCCCTTCATCGCCACGCTCGGCGTGCTCTATGTGGCGCGCGGCTTCGCGCTGCTTTCCTCCGACGGCCGCACTTTCCCCAATCTCGTCGGCAAGCCGGAACTCGGCACCACCGGCTTCGGCTTCCTGGGTGCCGGCCGGCTGCTCGGCCTGCCGGTCTCGATCTGGATCCTGATCGTGGTGGCGCTGGGGGCGGCCTATCTCGCCCGCTACACGCCGCTTGGCCGCCACATCTTCGCCGTCGGCGGCAATGAGCGCGCCGCGCGCATCTCGGGCGTGCGCGTCAACATGGTCAAGATGTTCGTCTACATGTTCTCCGGCTTCTGCGCGGCAATCGTCGGGCTGATCATCTCGTCGGAGCTGATGGCCTCGCATCCGGCGACGGGCGAGAGCTTTGAGCTCAACGCCATCGCCGCGGCGGTGCTTGGCGGCACTTCGATGTCGGGCGGCCGCGGCACGATCGGCGGCACCATCGTCGGCGCCTTCGTCATCGGCATCCTTTCGGACGGGCTGGTGATGATGGGCGTGAGCTCGTTCTGGCAGATGGTGATCAAGGGCCTCGTCATCATCGTCGCCGTCGTCGTCGACCAGGCGCAGCGCCGGCTGCAGCAGCGCGTTACCCTGATGCAGATGGCAAAGGCGGGCTGAGCATGGCGGAGTTGCGTGGAGCGCTGATCGGTTGCGGCTTCTTCGCCGTCAACCAGATGCATGCCTGGCGCGACATAGAGGGCGCCTCGATCGTCGCCATCTGCGACCGCGATCCGGAGCGGTTGCGGATCGTCGGCGACCAGTTCGGCGTGGCGCGGCGCTACACCGATGCGGCGGAACTTTTCACCGCCGAGACGCTCGACTTCGTCGACATCGCCACCACTGTCGGCAGCCATCGACCGCTGGTCGAGATGGCGGCCGCGCATGGTGTTCCCGTCATCTGCCAGAAGCCGTTCGCGCCGACGCTTGGCGATGCCAAGGCGATGGTCGCAGCCTGTGCCAAGGCCGGCGTGCCGCTTATGGTGCATGAGAACTTCCGCTGGCAGTCGCCGATCCAGGCGGTGCGCGCCCTGCTCGACAAGGGCGAGATCGGCACGCCGTTCTTCGGCCGCATCTCCTTCCGCTCCGGCTATGACGTGTTTTCCGGCCAGCCCTATCTGGCGACCGGAAAACGCTTCATCATCGAGGACCTCGGCATCCACATCCTCGACATCGCCCGCTTCCTGCTCGGCGACGTCACGAGCCTGACCGCGCGGACCACACGCATCAACCCCGCGATCGCCGGCGAGGATGTGGCGACGATGCTCATGGATCATGCCGGCGGCGCCACGTCGGTTGTCGATTGCAGCTATGCGACGAAGCTTGCCACCGAGCCGTTCCCGGAAACACTTATCGAGCTCGACGGCGTCGACGGCACGATCCGGCTGGCGCAGGGCTACCGGCTGACCGTCACCGGCAAGAGCGGAACCAGAGTGAGCGATGTCTCGCCGCCGCTCCTGCCCTGGGCCTCGCGGCCATGGCACAACATCCAGGAAAGCGTGCTGGCCATCCAGCGGCACTGGGTCGACTGCCTTGTCGGCGGCAAGGAGCCGGCGACCTCGGGCGCCGACAATCTGAAGACATTCGCCCTGGTCGAGGCCGCCTATGCGGGTGCTGCGAGCCGCGAACCGGTGCAGATCGAAGCCTTGCTGCAATGACGGCCGACGTGTTCGATCTTTACGGCACACGGGCGGCCGAAGCGGCACCGATCCTGCTGCAGGCGGGCGCGCTGAGTGCCGAGCTGGTCAATGGCAATCTGCGCACCATCCGGCATGCCGGCACCGAAGTGCTGCGCGCCATCGCCTATATCGTACGCGACCGCGACTGGGGCACTTATGAGCCGGAGCTCACGGACCTGACCATCGACCAGAAGGTCGACCGTTTCTCGGTAAGCTATGAGGCGAATTGCACCGGCCCGGGCGGCAGCAGCCTGCGCTTCCACGCGACGATCGAAGGCTCCGCCGACGGCAGGCTGGTCTTCGATGTGGCCGCACTGCCGGAGAGCGATTTCGAGACCAACCGCTGCGGCTTCTGCATCCTGCATCCGATCGCCGGCCTCGCCGGCAGCCCGGTGACGGTGGAGCACACCGATGGCAGGGTGGTGGACACGGAACTGCCTGATCTGATCGACCCATGGCAGCCCTTCAAGGACCTGCGTGCCATCACCCATGCAGTGCGTCCCGGCGTCAGCGCCGAATGCAGGACGGAAGGCGATACTTTCGAAATGGAGGACCAGCGCAACTGGTCGGACGCCTCCTACAAGACCTATGTGCGGCCGCTGGCCTTGCCGTGGCCCTATGTGCTGCCGGCCGGCGAACCGCTGCGCCAGACGGTGACCCTGCGCCTCACCGGCAGCGCCGGGATGCCCGCCGCGACCGCGAGTGCCGAACCGGTCCGCATCGAACTCGGCGAGACCGGGCCGAGGCTGCCCGATGTCGGCGTGATCGTCTATCCCGAGGACGTCGAGGCAACGCTGGCCGAACTGCCGATGCTCGCAAGGCTCGGTCCGCAGCAACTCCTGTTCCACTTCGATCCGACGCGCGGCCACGGCCTGGACGCGCTGCGCGCCCATGCCCGGCTCGCCGCGGCGCATCCCGCCTCGACCACGCTCGAATGCGTGGTGGCCTGCACGGGCGACCTCGATGCCGAATTCTCCGATGTCGCCCATATGGTGCGCCGGGTCGGCCTGCGGCTCGATGCGGTTGCCGTCTCGCCTTCGGTCGACCGCCAGTCGACGCCGCCGGGCAGCGCCTGGCCGGCATGCCCGCCGCTGGAAGAAATCTATGCCGCGGCGCGGCGCGCCTTTCCCGGGATCCGCCTCGGCGGCGGCATGTTCAGCTATTTCACCGAGCTCAACCGTAAGCGCGTGCCCGCCGACCAACTCGATTTCGTCACGCACTGCACCTGTCCGATCGTTCACGCCGCCGACGATCTCAGCGTCATGCAATCGCTGGAGGCGCTGCCCTTCATCACCCGGTCCACCCGCAAGATCTTCGGCGACAAGCCTTACCGGATCGGCCCGTCGACCATTGCCATGCGACAGAACCCCTATGGCGGCGCGACCAAGGACAATTTTGCCGGCCAACGCATTGCCATGGCGAACCGTGATCCCCGCCATGCCGCGCAGTTTGCCGCCGCCTGGACCATTGGCTATGCCGCGCGCGTCGCGCCGGCCGGGCTGGAGATGCTGACACTGTCCAGCATCACCGGACCATTCGGCGTGCTGGCCGCATCCGGCGAACCTGTCGCCGAGGGATCGCCGCGGCCGATTTTCCGGGCCGTCCAAGGGCTTTGCGAACTGGCTGGGCTCGCGCATGTTGCCGCGAAAACAAGCGACGAGACGCGTGTTGCGGCGCTGGCCGGTCGCGCCGCCTCGGGCGACATTGCCGTCTGGCTGGCGAACCTGACGGCGAACGACGTCCCGGTTGATGTTTCGGCACTGGGTCAGGGCCATCTTACGATGTCGCCCTACGCCATTGTCCGGGTTGGCTAGAGCTACTTATCGGAATTCATCACATAGAGCGCACGCGAGCGTTCGAGATGCTTGATCATCGCCTTTTCGGCGCCGTCGGCATCACGGTGCTCAATGCGGTCGATGATCTCCTCATGCTCGGTAAGCGTGTATTGTTCCTTGCCGGTCCAGATCAGCATCTCGGTGTGGTATTCCTTCAGCCAGCCGAGCGTGGCTTCGCTGACGGCGACATAGATCGGATTGCCCGATATCGCCGATATCTGGGTGTGGAACTTCATGTCGGCGGAGATGAAGGCTTCGGAATCACCGCGCGCGGCGCGCTGCTCGGCCACCGTTGCCCTGAGCCGCTGCACATCCTCGGCGGTCGCCTTTTCCGCGGCTTCCCTGACCATGCCGCGCTCGAAGAAGATGCGCGCCGTCTTCAGGTGCTCCAGCGTGTCCCTGGATGAAGACAGGATGATCTTGGCCGCGCCGTCGACCTGCTTGATGATCGATTTGGCGGTTAGTTGCAGCACCTTGGCGCGCTCGCCATGCGAGATGGCGACCAGTCCCATATTGCTCAGCGCCTGCATGGCCTCGCGGATCGCCGGCCGGCCGACCTCGAAGCGCTCCATCAACTCGCGTTCGGACGGCATGTCGTCGCCCGGCTGCAGCTCGCCGCTGGTGATCAGCCGCTTCAGCCTTGCAAAGACTTCGTCGGAAAGTTTGCGCCGGACGATCGGCTCCGAACGGTTCATCGTGACGAATCACTCCCTGGCCCGGTTCCTGTTTAGCATTCCAGGCAGGATTACCGGAATGCCTGCGCCTGGAGCGGTCCCGCGATTTCATGCAATCGCCAAGCCGCGCCAGCTGTTTGTTCCAGGCATTCCGAACGAAAAACGCCGCTCATTTCCCGGAATTGCCGAAGCCGGCCCTCTTGCCGAAGTCGGGATATTGCTTGCAATACTTAGGTACTCATTATACCAGATTTCCTGCGCGACAAAACTTTTTTCGAACCCTTTTCGAGCGGCCGACAGACCATGATCACGCTTACCTATCGCATCGAAACCTCTGGCAGCATCGAAGCGCTGGCGGCCAAGATCGCGAGCGACCAGTCGACCGGCACCTTCGTCCCACTGCCCGGCGAGACCGAGGAATTAAAGGCGCGTGTGGCGGCTCGTGTGCTGGCGATCAGGCCCCTGCCCGATGCCGAGCAGCCGTCGCTTCCCGGATCCGGGAACGGCCCCTTCCGGCGCGCCGATGTCGATATCGGCTTCCCGTTCGACGCCATCGGCACCGACCTGTCGGCGCTGATGACGATCGCCATCAGCGGCACCTATTCGATCAGGGGCCTGTCCGGTATCCGGGTCATCGACATGAAGCTGCCGGAACAATACCGGGGCGCCCATCCCGGCCCGCAATTCGGCGTTGCCGGCAGCCGCAGGCTGACCGGGGTCGAGGGCCGTCCCATCATCGGCACCATCGTCAAGCCGGCGCTTGGCCTCAGGCCGCACGAGACAGCCGCGATGGTAAGCGAACTGATCGAAGCCGGCGTCGATTTCATCAAGGACGACGAGAAGCTGATGAGCCCGGCCTATTCGCCGCTCGCTGAGCGGGTGAAGGCGATCATGCCGCTGATCCGTGACCACGAGCAAAAGACCGGCAAGAAAGTAATGTACGCCTTCGGAATCTCGCATGCCGATCCCGACGAGATGATGCGCAACCACGATCTGGTGCTCGAAGCCGGCGGCAATTGCGCGGTCGTCAACATCAACTCCATCGGATTCGGCGGCATGGCTTTCCTCAGGAAGCGCTCCGGGCTGGTGCTGCATGCGCACCGCAATGGCTGGGACATTCTCACCCGCCATCCCGGCCTCGGCATGGATTTCAAGGTATGGCAGCAATTCTGGCGGCTGCTCGGCGTCGACCAGTTCCAGATCAACGGTATCGGCTCGAAATACTGGGAGCCGGACGATTCTTTCATCCGCTCCTTCGAAGCGGTGACCACGCCGCTGTTTTCATCAGACGATTGCGCGCTGCCCGTGGCCTGCTCCGGCCAATGGGGCGGCCAGGCGCCCGAGACCTATGAGCGCACCGGCCGCACGGTCGATCTCCTCTATCTCTGCGGCGGCGGCATCGTCAGCCATCCGGACGGGCCCGGCGCCGGGGTGCGCGCGGTGCTGCAAGCGTGGCAGGCCGCGGTCGAGGGCATTGCCCTCGACGAATTCGCGCGCGACCATGCCGAGCTGGCACGCTCGATCGAGAAATTCAGCGACGGCAAGGCGGCCTGAGCGAAGCCATGCAGAACCTGCTCCTGAGCTATTATGGCGACGACCTCACCGGCTCGACGGATGTCATGGAGGCGCTCGAGCTCGGCGGCGTGCCGACGGTGCTGTTCATGCGTCGGCCCGATGAGCGCCTGCTGGCGCGATTTTTCCATTGCCGCGCCGTCGGACTGGCCGGCACCAGCCGAAGCGAAACGCCGCAATGGATGGAGCAGAATCTGGCGCCCGCCTTCGAATGGCTGAAGAGCCTCGAAGCGGCGATCTGCCATTACAAGATCTGTTCGACCTTCGATTCCAGCCCGACGGTCGGCAATATCGGCCGCGCCATCGAGATCGGCCGGCGCATCTTCGGCCAGAGTAGCGTGCCGATGGTCGTCGGCGCGCCGCAGCTCAAGCGCTACACGGCCTTCGGCAATCTTTTCGCGGCGTTCCGCGGCGAGTATTTCCGCATCGACAGGCATCCGGTGATGAGCAGGCATCCGGTGACGCCGATGAACGAAGCAGACCTGCTCGTGCATCTCTCGCGCCAGACCAGTCTCAGCTCCGGCCTTGTCGACCTGGCTGCATTGCAGACCGACGATCTCGCGCAAACGGTCGACCAGGCCGTGCAAAACAGGGCGATCATCCTGTTTGATGTCGAAAGCCGCCAGACACAGAGACGCGTCGGCGAACAGATCTGGCGCATCCATGACCAAGGCCATGGCTTCGTCGTCGGATCCTCGGGCGTCGAATATGCCTTGCTTGCCGAATGGGCCGGCAAAGGCATTGCCTCCGGGCAGGCGTCGTTCGCGCCGCCGGGACCGGTAGACCGCCTCGCGGTGGTCTCGGGCAGCGTGTCGCCGACCACCGAAAAGCAGATCCGCCACGCCCTTGCCCACGGTTTCGACGGCGTCGAGATGGATGCCATGCAACTGGTCACGGAGGGCGCCAAGGAGGCAATCGAGCGCGCCGTCGCGAGCGGATTGGCAAGCCTGGCTGCGGGGCGCAGCGTCATCCTCTACACCGCGCTTGGCCCACAGGCCGACCGTGGCGCCGAGATCGACCGGATCGAAGGTGCGCGAAACACGCTCGGGCGAGCGCTGGGAACAATCCTGCGCCGGCTGATCGTGGAACAGAAACTCAAGCGCGCGGTGATCGCCGGTGGCGACACCTCCAGTCACGCGCTCGGACAATTGGCCATCGACGCGCTGACCGTGCGCATGCCGTTGCCGCAATCGCCGGGATCACCGCTCTGTGTCGCCCATGGCGGCGGTGCGATCGATGGACTCGAAATCGCGCTCAAGGGCGGCCAGGTCGGCACCGACGCCTATTTCGAGACGATCCGGCTGGGAAGCTAGATGTTTGTTTTTGCGCAATTCCATAGGGAAAGCGCTACGCGCTTTTCCCGGGAAACCGTACACACTTTTCCTGGAATTGCTCTAAGCCGTTGCCATGATGACGTGGGCCTGAATTTTGGCGGCCACCGCGCCGCTGCCATGTCTGTCTGCAATCGCGGATGCGGCGTAGTCGGTCGCGGCTTGCAGCTTCCCAGCCTCCCGGGCCTCGATTTCGGTGCGAAGCACAGTTCCCTGGCAATAAGCGACGGCGGGAAGGCGCGGCGAGGATGCACGGCTTTGTTCGGCTCTCGTCTCGATCATTACACCGGAGAACCCAGCATCCTCCAGCTCGTGACGGATCACTGCCTTGTCGTGGTAGCCATGGGGTGTGCGTGCCAGAAAGCGCGGCGGATCGTCGGGGAAGATCCTTGCGAGAGCATTCGTCACATCATCGGCAAAGACGTTCTCCTCGATGCGATCCCATACGCTGAACAGGAAATGTCCGCCCGGCCTCAGGACACGCCTGGCTTCGCGGTAGGCAGATGGCCGGTCGGGAAAGAACATCGCACCGAACTGACAGCAGACGAGGTCGAAGGCCGCATCTTCAAACGGCAGCGCCAAGGCGTCCGCCCGACGCCATGTGATGCGACCGTCGGGAGGTTGTCGCGAAGCGGCGTAGTCGAGCATCGGCTGGTTGAGGTCGGTTACGGTATAGCTTGCGCCGGGAGACAATTTCGGCGCCAATGCTCGGGTAACGACCCCGGTGCCGGCGGCCGTCTCCAAAACCGCGGCGGGCGACAGGGACGCTGCTCGCGCTACAAGATCCGCAGCGAACGGCTCGAAAATCAACGGCACCATATAGCGGTCGTAGTTTTCCGGTATGGAGCCAGCGAATACCTTGTCCGTTTCCAGCGTTGCCATCACCCGCCCTCTGCCTAGAGGCTCGGGAGATTAGCATATCATTGCTTGTTTTGCGCCGTTTTCGGCGGAGACGACCAGTCCAGCTCCAAATCAAAGAGATAGAGCATGACGTCGTCCGAAAACCGCTTCGCTATCGGCATCAGGCCTTAGTACAGGGGCTCGGCCATGTGCCTGGGCGCCGGCCACTGCGTCGTGACGCCGGGCTGCACCGGCCGCTCGAGATAGGTCGACAGCACCACGTAGCTGCGCGTCGAGGTGACGCCGGGTGTCTCGTAGAGGCGCGACAGCAGGCCTTCGAGCGCCCGCGTGTCCTCCGTGCGGACCTTCAGCAGCATGCAGGTGTCGCCCGCAACCGTGTGGATCTCCTCGACCTCCGGATATTGCGAAACCGCCATCAGCTCCGGCGTCTTGCCCCAGCCCTTGGTGTCGATATGCACGAATGCCAGCAGCGGCTTCTTGACCGCCTTGGGGTCGATGATGGCAGCCGTGCCGCGAATGGCGCCGCTGCGCCGAAGGCGCTTGACGCGCTCATGCGCGGCGGGCGGCGAGAGGCCGACACGATCGCCAAGCTCAGCATAGCTGACCGTGGCGTCGTCGACGAGAACGCCTAATATCTTTCTGTCGATCGCGTCGAGATCGCGGGGCGCCGGCCTGTTCTGCGGAATGCCATTTGTTTCTTCGTCCATAGTGGAAATTCCCGATTGTAGCCGAATAAAATACGGCCATTATGAATATATGTCGAACAGCGATCAAGCAGCAACCCTGGGTGCGAATGCCCGGCCGCCCATCCCGGCGCTGGCCTATCTCTTGACCGGATGCATCGCCGTCATCGGCTCGAACTCCCTGGTGCTGGGTCCAATTGCTCCCGCCGTGGCCGTGTCGTTCGCGACCAGCGTGCCTGTCGTTATGATGGCGGCCGCCGCCTTCGGCCTCGGCACCTCGGCGAGCGCCCTGTTCCTGGCACGCTACATCGACCGGGTCGGCGCGCGCCGGATGCTTCAGGCGGCCTTGCTGTTGCTGACGTTGGCGCTTGTCGCAAGCGCGGTGGCGCCGACGGTGATGGCGCTGGTCGCTGCGCAGCTTCTCACCGGCATCGCCGCCGGCGTCGCCATGCCGGCAATCTATGCCAGTTCCGCGGCGATTGCCCCACCTGGACGGGAAAGCGGAACGATCGGCGTTGTGCTGACCGGATGGACGCTCAGCATGGTGGCCGGCGTTTCGCTGTCGGCGGTGCTTGCCGATCTCGTGCACTGGCGGGCCGTCTTCGCCGCCGTGGCGCTGCTGGCGGCGCTGGCGCTTGGCAGCCTTACCGCATCGTCACTCCCGGATGTCAGAAAGGCCGGCCCGGCTCCAGCGCCGCTCGAGGCGCTCGGCATTCCCGGCATCGTGCCGCTTCTGATCGCCTGCGGCGCTTTCATGACCGCCTTCTACGGTGTCTATGGCTATCTTGGCGATCATCTGCACAGCGGGCTGGGCCAGCCGGTCAGCGCCAACGGCCTGGCCGCACTCGCCTATGGCGCCGGGTTCGGCACGGCGGCGCTCTTCGACGGCATCATCGATCGTCTGGGGGCTCGCCGCGTCATGCCCTTCGCTTACCTGCTCGTCGCCATCGTCTATGTCGCGATCGCCGCAACAAGCAACAGCTATGGCATGACGCTCGCCATGGTGGCGGCCTGGGGTCTCGCCAATCATTTCGGATTGAACGTGCTGGTGATGCGCCTGTCGGCGCTCGATCCGTCACGGCGCGGCACGATCATGGGCCTGAACAGCGCGGTGACATATCTGGCGGTCTTTGTCGGCACCACCGGCTTCGGGCCGCTATATTCGGATTTCGGCTTTGCCGCATCGGCAATGGTGGCGGCGTTGCTGATGCTGGTCGCGGCTTCGGCCGCCGCCTGGCGCACGCGCCAGCCACACAGGACGTGATGGGCCACCAGCCCGCGCGCGGTTGACAGCGGCGCCCCTGCCCTTCCATACAAAGCCGTTAATGTTCTCAGGGCGGGGTGAAAGTCCCCACCGGCGGTAAGGACTCCTGATTGCGCATGATTTCTTTCCGAAAACCGGTCCGGTTTTCGGGGTCATGCGCGGGACCCAAGCCCGCGAGCGCTTTCCGGCAAAACCGGAAGGGTCAGCAGATCCGGTGTGATTCCGGAGCCGACGGTTACAGTCCGGATGGAAGAGAACGAAACGGAAGACGGACCGCCCCGGCGGCCGGTTTTCGTATCGTGCGTCCTGATTCTGGTTCGAAACGGAAGGATGGACCCATGAATCAGCATTCCCACAAAGACTATGAAACGACCCGCGTTGCCGTTGTCAGGGCGCGCTGGCACGCGGATATCGTCGACCAGTGTGTCGCTGCCTTCGAGGCGGAGCTTGCTGCACTGGGCGACGGCCGCTTTGCCGTCGAAATCTTCGACGTGCCCGGCGCCTACGAGATCCCGCTGCACGCCAAGACATTGGCCGAGACGGGTCGCTACGCCGCGATCCTCGGCGCTGCCTTCGTCGTCAATGGCGGCATCTACCGGCACGAATTCGTCGCCGGCGCGGTCATCGACGGCATGATGAATGTGCAGTTGACGACCGGCGTGCCGGTGCTTTCGGCGGTACTGACGCCGCACAATTACCACGACAGCTCCGAGCACCACCGCTTCTTCCTCGAGCACTTCCAGGTAAAGGGCAAGGAAGCGGCCGGCGCATGCCTCCAGATTCTGGCGGCGTGAAGGCACATCGCCGCCTGAAACAGCCGAGAGCGGGGTGGAAATCGCGGTAACAGCCTGTAGTATCTCGGGAAAATGCCGAGTTCGGGAGGATGCCGGTGCAGACCAAGAAGATCATCAATGACGGCAACCGTGCCGTCGACGAGATGCTAGAGGGGATTCTGGCCGCGCATCCCAGCCATCTCAGGAGCGCGGACGGCAGCCCGCGCTCGATCATCGCCCGCAACGGACCGCGTCCCGGCAAGGTCGGGCTCGTCGTCGGCGGCGGCTCGGGCCATGAGCCGACCTTTCTCGGTTTTGTCGGCAAGGGCCTGGCGGACGCGGCGGCGATCGGCAATGTCTTTGCCTCGCCGCCACCCGATCCCATCCTTGAATGCGCCAAGGCGGCGAACGGCGGCGCCGGCGTCCTGTTCACGTACGGCAACTATGCCGGGGACGTGATGAATTTCGACATGGCGGCCGAAATGGCCGCCATGGACGATATCGAGGTGCGCACGGTGCTGACCACCGACGATGTCGCCTCGGCACCGCGCGACCAGCGGCAGAAGCGCCGCGGCGTCGCCGGCAATTTCTTCGTCTTCAAAGCGGCCGGCGCGGCCTGTGATCGTATGCTCTCCTTCGACGAATGCGAGCGCATGGCGCGCAAGGCCAACGACCATACCTTCACCATGGGCGTGGCGCTGTCGCCCTGCTCGCTGCCGCAGACCCGGCGGCCGAATTTCGAGATCGGCGCCGACGAGATGGAGATCGGCATGGGCATCCATGGCGAGCCGGGCATCGCGCGCGGCAAGCTCGGGACCGCCGACGAGATCAGCGACGAGATGCTGGACAATATCCTTGCCGAGATGGCGCCTTCGCGTGGCGACAAGGTTGCGGTGCTGGTCAATTCGCTGGGCTCGACACCGTTGATGGAGCTCTACATCATGAACCGTCGCGTCAAGCAGCGTCTCGACGACATCGGCGTTTCCATCCATGCGACCTGGGTCGGCAATTACTGCACGTCGCTCGAAATGGCCGGCGCCTCGGTGACGCTGTTCCATCTCGATGGCGAGTTGCAGACCATGCTCGACCATCCGTGCGACTGCGCCATGTTCCGCGCCGGCTGAGGAGTGACCCGTGAGCATCGATAGCGCTGACCTGAAGAGAATGTTCGATGCGATCGCGGTGGCGATCGAAGCCGACAAGGACCGGCTCTGCCAGCTCGACGGCGTCATCGGCGACGCCGATCACGGCATCGCCATGGCGCTCGGCTTCAACGCAGTGCGCGACGCGCTGGCGCCACTCGACCTGACGGCGACCGAGCCGACCGCGCTTCTCAACATGGCGGCTAAATCGTTCCTCAACGCGGTCGGTGCGTCGTCTGGCCCGCTCTATGCCACCGCCTTCATGCGCGCCGCCGCTGCCGTCAAGGGCAAGACCACGCTAGCTGATGCGGATGTCGTCGCGCTGTTCCAGGCGATGGCGCAAGGCATCCGCGATCGCGGCAAGGCCGAGATCGGCGAGAAGACGATGATCGACGCCTGGTTGCCGGCGGCGGAAGCGGCCGGCGCCAGCAATGCGGCCGGAAAGGGCCTTGCCGAAAGCCTCGACGCGGCAGTGAACGCGGCGCGCCGGGGGGCGGAGGCGACCAAGGACATGATCGCCGCCAAGGGCCGCTCCTCGCGGCTCGGCGAACGCTCGCTCGGCCATATCGACCCCGGCGCCGCCTCGGCCGTGACCGTCATCGAGGCGTTGCGCGACAACCTGGCTTAGGCCTGCTTCGCTTCATCGAGCTTGTTGATCGCCTGGACATTGCCGGCCGACGGCCCCTTCTCGTCGAACTCCGAGGCCAACCAGGTATCGACGATCGCCTTGGCGAGTTCAGGGCCGATGACGCGGGCGCCCATCGTGATGATCTGCGCGTTGTTGGATTTGGCGGCACGCTCGGCGGAATAGGTGTCGTGGGTGAGTGCCGCGCGGATGCCGGGCACTTTGTTGGCCGAGATCGAGACGCCGATGCCGGTGCCGCAGAACAGGATGCCGCGGTCGTTCTCGCCGTCGATGATCGTCTGCGCGAGCTTTTGCGACAGGTCGGCATAAAAGCCGGCCTGGCTGAGGTCGCTGACGGTGAGGCCGGATTTTGTCGCGAGATGCGCGGCGATGACATCGAGCAGCGGCTTGCCGGCGCTGTCGGCTCCAATGGCTATTTTCATGGTCGTGTCCTTTCTTGAATGAGATTTCGTTCGTTCAGATCGCCGCCGAGGCGCGCCTGAGGATGTCGATGTAGCCCTCCGCCTGCCAGGCCGAGCGGCCGATAAAGAGGCCATCGATGCTGGGCTGGCTGATCAGCTCGGCCGCATTGCCGGGATTGACGCTGCCGCCATAGAGCACCGGCGGGATGGACGGCAGCAGGCCGCCGGCCACTTTCTTGATCAGCGCCTGCTGTTTTTCGGCATAGACGGAGCTGGCCGGAATACCCTTGTCGCCGATCGCCCAGACCGGCTCATAGGCAAACAGGATTTTTGCCGCCTTCGCCTCGCCTTCGAGGAACTGCAATGCACCCTCGACCTGGCTGGTCAACACCGCATCGACCTTGCCGTTTTCGCGCTCCGCCAGCGTCTCGCCGACGCAGATCAGTGGTATCAGTCCGTGCTTGACGGCGGCCGCCGTCTTCAGGCCGACGGTACGATCGGTCTCGCCGAAATGCTCGCGCCGTTCGCTGTGGCCGAGTTCGACCATGTCGAGACCGCAGTCGCTCAGCATCAGCGGCGAGATCTCGCCGGTCCAGGCCCCGGCATCGGCCCAGTGCATGTTCTGGGCACCGACGTTGACCCGCGTCGACGACAGCGCCTGCTTGACCTCGCGCACCGCCGTGAACGGCGGGATGACGAAAGGCTGGATGCGCTCGTCGAAGCCTGGCACGAAGCCGGCCAATGCCCCGGCGAAATCCAGCGCCTCGGCGAGCGTCTTGTTCATCTTCCAGCTTGTACCGACCCAATAAACCACGCCTGCGCTCCTTGATCCTCAATCCTTGTTGGCGACCACCGTCAGCGAAACGCCGGCGGCATCCAGTGCGGCGCGCATTCCGGGCTCAGGCGCGCGACCGGTGAAGACGGCATCGAACGCCTCGAGGTCGGTCAGGAAATGCAGCGCCGTGCGGCCGAACTTGCCGTGATCGACCAGAAGGTATTTGCGGGTCGCTGCTTCCATCATCAGCCGCTTGATCTGCACCACCTCCTGGTCCTGGTGGAAAGCGGAGGCGCCGTGGATAGCCGATGACGACAGGAAGGCGACGTCCGCGCGCAGCGATCTCAGCGAAGCCTCGGCAAGCAGTCCGAAGAAGCCGTGGAACTTCTTGCTATACTGGCCGCCGAGCGCAATCAGGTCGATGCCCCCGGCGCCGGCCAGGTCCTGGATGACGGCCAGATTGTTGGAGATCACCGTCAGCGGCCTGAAATCGGCGAGATGCCGTGCGATGCCGCCAGCCGTCGAGCCGTCGTCGATGATGACAGTCTGGCCGGGTTCGATCATCGCCACGGCGGCCGCCGCAAGGCGCTGCTTTTCCCCTGTCGCCTGCTTTTGCCGGTAGCGAAAATCGCTTTCGAAGAGACCGCTCGGCTGGATCGAAGCGCCGCCACGCACCTTGCGCAGGAAACCGCTCTCCTCAAGGTCGTCGAGATCACGATGCACCGTCATCCTGGAGACGCCAAAGCGTGAGGCAAGATCGTCGACGCTCGCCGCGCCGACGTCCATCAGAAAGTCCATGATGCCTTGACGTCTGCTATCGCTCTTCATTGCTGCCGTTATCCGCCAACCGGCGCTGGCTCCTCGACAAGATAACATATTTCTTCCTGAAACTATCATGATTTTTGTTATAATGAGATATTTTCCTGGGATATTCCCGTGGCTTTCATCACGGCCCTGTAACAAGAATTGCTGCCGGGACGGTGTCTGACGGTTGCGGTTGCGCGGAAATCCGGCCAGAAGCATCGGTGGGCTGGACGATGCGCGGACAGCCAGCAAGCAAAGGTTAGAAACCAGATACGGGAGACTATTCGTTGGCTCGCATCACACTGAGACAATTGCTCGATCACGCCGCCGAATACGGCTATGGCGTGCCGGCCTTCAACATGAACAACATGGAACAGGGCCTCGCCATCATGGAGGCTGCGGAGGAGACCAAGTCGCCGGTCATCCTGCAGGCAAGCCGCGGTGCGCGTGCCTATGCCAATGACGTGGTGCTGGCCAAGCTGATCGATGCGCTGGTCGAGATCCATCCCGACATCCCGGTCTGCATGCACCTCGACCACGGCAACAACGAGGCTACCTGCGTCACCGCGATCCAGCATGGTTTCACCTCGGTGATGATGGATGGATCACTCAAGGAGGACGGCAAGTCGCCGGCCGACTACGCCTATAATTCGGGCATCACCAAGCGCGTCGTCGACATGGCGCATTGGGGCGGCGTTTCGGTCGAAGGCGAGATCGGCGTGCTGGGCTCGCTGGAGAGCGGCGGCGGCGAACAGGAGGACGGCCACGGCATCGAAGGCGCGATCAGCCACGACCAATTGCTCACCGATCCGGTGCAGGCCGAGCAGTTCGTGCGCGACACCCATGTCGACGCGCTGGCGGTTGCCATGGGCACCAGCCACGGCGCCTATAAATTCTCGCGCAAGCCGGATGGCGCGGTGCTGGCGATGAACGTCATCGAGGAAATCCACCGCCGCCTGCCGAACATGCACTTGGTCATGCATGGTTCGTCCTCGGTGCCGGAGGATCTGCAGGAGATCATCAACAAATATGGCGGGCAGATGAAGCCGACCTGGGGCGTGCCGGTGGAAGAGATCCAGCGCGGAATCAAGCATGGCGTGCGCAAGATCAACATCGACACCGACAACCGCATGGCGCTGACCGGCGCGATCCGCAAGGTGCTGACGGAAAATCCCTCGGAATTCGACCCGCGCAAATATCTGACGCCGGCGATGGCGGCGATGAGGAAGCTGTGCAAGGAGCGTTTCGAGCAGTTCGGCACCGCCGGCAACGCGCCGAAGATCAAGCCGCTGCCGGTCTCGGAAATGGCCAAGCGTTACAAAGCGGGCAGCCTCGATCCGAAATTCGGCTAAACGACCAATTCCCGGAGCGGTTCAGTGTTGGATAGAACCGCCGAACCGCTCCAGCTCTTTGCGGGATGAGAACACCGGCCGAGGTCGCGGAACGTCCTGCGCGGCGAAGCCCAACCGTGTCAAACAGGCTCGCGCCAGGGCTGCATTGCTGTCGATGACGACCAATCCGTTCGTAGGCTTGAGGCTGGCGGCCACCACCGATAGTTCGGTGCAGCCGAGAATGGCCGTGTCGGTGCCGGCCGATCGCGCGATTTCAAGCGCGCGCTCGGTTTCGCTCGCCGCCTCCGCGATCGAACCGGCCTTGACGAGGCCGATCGCTCTATCGACGCGACCCTGGAATTCCGTGACAGCGGGAAAGCAGAGCTCAAATCCCGCCGCCGACATCCTGTCCCGATAGAAGCCGGAGACCAGTGTGCCCTGCGTGGCGAGGATCGTAACCTTGCCTCGGCCCAGGCTACGATGGGTTTCAGCTACGACCGCGTCGGCGATATGGATGATCCGCGCCTGCGAGCTCGCCGCCAGCTGCTCATACCAATGATGGGCGGTGTTGCAGGGCATTGCGATACAGGCAACGCCGAGCGCATTGAGCGTCGAGACCGCGGCTTTCAAAGACGCCAGCGGACCGTCATGGCCGGCAAGGATCGCCTCGGTCCTGTCAGGCAGCTGTGGCACGCTGAGGATGACGGCGGGCACATGCTCATTGTCCCGGAACGCCTGGGTCATTCGGGTCAGCTTGAAGTAGAAGTCAGCCGATGCCAACGGCCCGAGGCCGCCAATGACGCCGAGCTGGAGGCTGATGCCATGGTCGATCATCGAGCGGGCTCGGCTTCGAGCTGTTCCGACGCCGCTTCGACAGACTGCGTTGTCTCCCTGTGGCTGGGCGCGATCATTGCGGTGCTCGCCGCAACGGTGCAGACGCTAGACAGCGTCATGAACGTGTCGACGGCCGCGTCGACCGCGACGAACAGGGCGAACGCCGCCTCGAAGGGAATCTTCAGGTAGCCACAGACGATCGACATCTGGGACAGGATGAGCAGGCTGCCCATGCCGCCGGTCGTGAGCGCGAGAAGCGCCGAGGTGATGCCGACGAGCAGGAGGTCGGGGATTGCCAGCGGACGGCCGTAGAGCTGAGCGATGAAAAGAACACCAGACGTGTAAAGCAGCGCCGGGCCTGTCCGCAGCAATGCCGCCTGCAGCGGCACGAGCAGTTCGACGACCACGAGGCTGAACCGCAGACGCTCGCTCAGCAGGTTGATGACCCACGGAAGCGAGGCGACGGTAGAGCGCGTGGTGATGGCTACCATAAGAAGGGGCTGACAGGTCTTGATCGTGGCCCAGTAGCTTCGCCGAGAGCGGATGGCGATAACGCCAAATGCGCCGGCGATGAATGTGAGGCAGGAAAGACCCATCACCAGCAGATAACCGCCCATCAGCGTGAGCGGCTTGGTTCCGGTCGACGCGGTCTGATCCGCGATCAGGATGAAGGTTGCAAACGGCAATCCCCAGATGAACCAGTTGGTAAGGACCGTGCAGGCCCGGTAAACCGCGTTCAGCGCCTGAGACAGGCTCATGGACGAAGGCTGGGGAATCTTGCCCATCGCGAGCCCGAAAAGCAGGCAGAACAGCAGGACCTGGATGGTTTGACCGGAGGCCAGCGCGCTGAAGACGTTGTTCGGTACAAGATCGAGCAGTATCGAATGCCCGGTGTCGGATCCCTCATTGGGTGGTGGTTGGTAGGGGAATGCGAGATCGGTGGATACACTGCCCTGCGAATTGATGAACTCGCCAAGCTCGATGCGCGATTGAGAATTCTCGATCTGGCCCGGCTGAAGGACAAGCGAGTAGGTGCCACTCACCAATACGCTCAGGAACGACACGACCAGCACCGCCATACCCACCCGGCCAAGGTAACGGACCGAGTTGGGATCCTGAACCATCGACATGATCGAGAAGATGACCGACGAGACCAGGTAGGGCAGGACGACCATCTTGAGGAAATTCAGGTAGAGCTGCGCCACCGGGCTGATCGCATGGGCAAACGCTGGATAATAGAGGCCGCAAAGGATTCCCGCCCCGATCATCGCAATCGTCGTCGCGGGCGAGCGCAATATGTGCCTCGCCGCCAGGCGCCAATCGAAAGCCAAGGGTCCGGCTGCTTCCGTGACGGCCATCGTCAGGCTTTGCTCCCCAACCGGTAGCGCGCGATGATCTCGTCAGTGTTGAGAACCTGCTGACCGCGCGCGAGATCGAGGTAAAGGTCGATAAACGCCGCGAGATGCGGATTGTCCGGTCGCACACCGATTGCGATCGTGTCTACCTTGTCGGTCAGCGTGATCGAGCGCGCGGCGACCGTCATCGACGGATCGTCGACCATCAGCTTCTTGATCTCGAAATCGTCGCGATACGCCATGTCGATCGTCCCATCGCGGATCGCATCGACAACCATGTCCCAGCCTGCAAAACGATGAACTTGTGCATGCGGGAAGGTCGTCGCGGCATAGGTTGCGAATGAAGAGCCCTCGATCACGCCGAGATCGCCCGAGAAATCGCGGATGATCTGCTCGGGTGGTTTGCCTTGCGCGATGCGCGCCAGGTTGAGGCGATTGGCGATGAGGCCTTGGTGCAGCATGGCATAGGGCCGGGAATAGAGGATTGAGCGGCCACGGCGAAGGGTTCGGCTGAGCTTGCCGATGGCTATGTCCGTCTGGCCGGAAGTCAGCTGTTTCACCATGCCGTCGAACGTTGCGGCGGATCGGTCGAACACCGGCTCGACGCCGAGCTCCGCTGCTATGCCGCGGGCCAGTTCCATGTCTATGCCGCTGTTCCCCGATCCATCGGCCGGGAAGAATGGATCGGAGGCAAAAGCCGGCATTGCAATGCGCAGCGCATTGTCGCCGACGACGGGAGCGATCTCCGCCTGCTGTCCTGGAGTATTGGCCGCCCGAGCTTGCGCGACCAGCAAGCCGACGCTTCCGGCCGTGAGCAGCGTACGACGTGTAACCGACATGCGGATTCTCTAGTTCGCGAGGGAAGCCGGACAAACAAATCGGACCAATTCGCAGTATGCATGGCGAAGTTAAACAAAAGTATCTTTCGCATTGTACTTTTATAGCAATCAGCGACGCAGGCTGCCGCAATACTCGCATTATGTAATGTATCTGGGATATCTGATTGCTTCGCTGGCGGGCCAACCGGTTGGACCGCCAACAGGCGCGAGTGGCATCGGCTGCCGCCCCGACCTCTACCCGGTTTTCGGCAGCAGATCAGGCCTGCCCGTGTCGATAAAGGGCGCCCAGTAGTCGACCGATTCGCGGATCATGGCGACCACCTGGTGGTCGACCGGTTCGCGCTCGCGGAACGACAGTTCGAGGCAGATCTCGTTGTCGGTGCCGCCGCCGCGCCGCACCGTCTCCAGCAGCTTTTCAGGCGTGATGCGGCCGTCCCTGTTGTGAGCCGCTGTGAACGGCCAATGACCACCCTTGTTCATCGACGATTGCTTGATGTGGATGATCGGCGACTTCCTGGGGAAAGCCTCGGCCCAGGCATAGGGATCGATATCGGCCGGGTTGCTGGAGGTGACGTCGCCATGGTCGATGTCGACCATCATCTCCAGCGGAATGGCCATGCCGGCCGCGTCGATCGCATTCTGCAGCAGCCTGCAATTCTCGATCGTGTGGCCGAACTCGCGGCCGACCGACATCGGCTCCCAGAACAGGTAGTTAAGCCCGGCCGCGCGGGCGTGTTCGGCGACCTCGCGCCAGCATTCCAGTGCAATGTCGAACAGGCGCGCGCGGCGCGCGGGATCATCATAATCGCGATGGGTGAAGATCGCGAATTGGGTACCCATGCCGCCGGCGCCAAGCTCGGCCGAGATGTCGGCAAAGGTCTTGAACCAGCCGACATAGTAGCGGCGCACATCCGCGTCTGGATGGCCGAAATGGTTGAGCCGGCCGTAAGGACCGGTCATGCCCGAGGTCACGCGCACGCCCGTGCGGGAGAGTGCGCCACGAAACAGGCGGACGAATTTCACGATCGTCGCCGCCGGCCAGCCCGGATTGACGAATTCATGCGTGAGCTGAATGTCCCTGATGCCGATGTCATAGGCGATGGTATCGACCAGGTCGTCAGGCTCGGCAAAGCGGTTGACCAGCGGATTGGTGTTGAGGGAGAGCGTGAATGCCACGATCGCGATCCTCTCAGCCCTTTCGCGCTACATTGGCGATGATTGCCATCACCCTGCCCTCGCCAGCCGGCTCGCGCACCAGTGTTCGAAAGCCGATCTCTCCTCGGCGGAAAGATGCAGGCCGTGCTTGGTGCGCCGTTCGAGAATGTCGGCCGGTGTCTCAGCCCATTCCTGCTCGAACAGGTAACTGGCCTCGCGCTCGAAGAAATCCTTGCCGAAGCATCGCCCGAGTTCCGCGAGCGAACGGGCCGCGCCGACCAGAAGGCGTGTCCTGGTGCCGTAGAGCCGGCCGTAGTGCTTGAGCAGCGATGCAGGCATCCATGGATACTCCCGCCCGAGATCGCCTAAAAACTGTTCGAAATCGGCATTGGCGATGTCGCCGCCAGGCAGATGCGCCTTCGCCGTCCAGGGCTTGCCCATCCGGGGGAAGAACGGAGCGATCCTGTCCAGCGCATGCTCGGCGAGCTTGCGGAAGGTGGTGATCTTGCCGCCGAAGACGGACAGCAGCGGCGCCTCAGCATCCGGCGCGTCGAGTTCGAAAATATAGTCGCGGGTCACGGCACTCGGGTTATCGGCATTGTCGTCATAGAGCGGCCTGACGCCGGAGAACGAATAGACGACATCGCCGCGCGCGAGGCCGCGCTTGAAATAGCGGTTGACCACCCTGATCAGGTATTCGATCTCGCTCTCATCCGCCGCCACGTCCTCGGGTCGGCCGTCATAGGGAATGTCGGTGGTGCCGATCAAGGCGAGATCGCCCTGATAAGGATTGATGAAGATCACCCGCTTGTCGTTGTTCTGGATGAGGTAAGCTTGGCGGCCCTCCCAGAATTTGGGCACGACGATATGGCTGCCCTTGACCAGGCGGACATTGCGCGTCGAGTTCTGGCCAGCAACGCGGTTGATGATGTCGTTGACCCAAGGGCCAGCGGCATTGACCAGCGCCCGCGCTCGCACGGTGGTTTTCACGCCGGTCTTGCCGTCGCGCATCTCCACCGACCAGAGGCCGCCTTCCCGGCGGGCGGCGGTGCAGGCGGTTCGGGTGAAGATCTTCGCTCCGCGCTCGCGCGCATCCAGCGCATTGATCAGCACGAGACGGGCGTCGTCGACCCAGCAATCGGAATATTCGAAACCGCGCTTGAACTCGTCCTTGATCGGCGCGCCCTCGGGCGCGGTGCGCAGGTCGAGCGTGCGGGTGGCCGGCAGCCGCTTGCGGCCGCCGAGATGGTCGTAGAGGAACAGGCCGAGCCGCACCAGCCAGGCCGGCCGGTCGTCAGGACTGTGCGGCAGCACGAAGCGCATCGGCCAGATGATGTGCGGTGCCGATTCCAGGAGTACCTCGCGCTCGATCAGCGCCTCGCGCACCAGGCGGAACTCGTAATATTCGAGGTAGCGCAGGCCGCCATGGACGAGCTTGCCCGATCGCGAACTGGTGCCTTCCGCCAGATCGTCCTTTTCGCACAGGATGACGGAGAGGCCGCGGCCTGCTGCATCGCGGGCTATGCCGGCGCCGTTGACGCCGCCGCCGATGACGAAAAGGTCGACGATTTCGGGTCCGCCACTCATCTCGTCACGATCTCGCTGCCGGATTTACACACCATGGCTGCCGCCTCAGCACGGATTGACCGGAGGCAGCCCGGCGATATAGCGGCGCACTTCCTCGGCGGCCTGCTCGGCCGCATAGGTCACGGTGCGCACCGAGGCGCCGGCGATATGCGGCGTCAGCGTCACGTTGGGAAGCTGCAGCAAGGGCCAGTCCGACGGCACAGGCTCGACCGCGAACGTCTCCAGCATGGCGCTGGCGATCTGGCCTGAAACAAGCGCCTCATAGAGTGCGTCATAGTCGACCAGCGGCCCGCGCGCCGTGTTGACGAAGATCACGCCGGGTTTCATCCGCGCGATGGTGTCCTTGCCGATCAGGCCGCGCGTCTCCGGCGTCACCCGCGAATGCAGCGTGACCACGTCGGAGCGGGATAGGAGATCGTCAAGCGCGACCAGTTCGACGCCGGCGTTGCGATCCTCTGCGCTCAACTGCACATAGGGGTCGCTGACCAAGACGTGGCAGCCGAAGGCGCGCAACAGCCTGATCACTTTCGTGCCGATGTTGCCATAGCCGATGACGCCGACGGTCATTTCGCTAAGCTCGCGGCCGGTGCGGTCGGCGCGGTAGAGATCGCCGCGCCATTCGCCCCTGCGCAGCGCTTCGTGGCCGACCCGGATCAGCCGTGTTTCGGCCAATATCGCGCCGATGGTGAATTCGGCCACGGCGGTCGCGTTGCGGCCGGGCACGTTGACGACGGTGATGCCATGCGCGCGGGCCGCTTCCATGTCGATGTTGATCGGGCCGCCGCGCGACACCGCGACCAGCTTCAGGGCCGGCAGGCGCCGCATCATGCCTTCCGACAGCGGCGCGAGCTGGGTGACGAGGATCTCGGCGTCGCCGATGAACTCGACGACCTCGTCGGGACGGCCGAAATACTCCTTGACCTTGTCGAGGCCGAGCGCCGGATCGCCGAATTCCATCGGCTCGTCGGGCCAGGCCGTCTGCAATGTCCTGACATCGAGGTCACCGCTCGCGACCTTCTCGATTTTGGCGCGAAACACCTCCGGAAGCATGAAGTTGTCGCCAATGATCGCTATTTTCCTGGGCATACTCGACTTCTCAATTTGCCTGCACTGAAGCCATCGCGCGCCAGACCGGCCGCAGCGCCTTGTGCGCCAACATGTAGGACGGGGTCATCCTGTCGTAGATCGCGGCGAGGTTCCGGTCGCTCGGCTCCGCCTCGCCAAGCAGCGGCGTCACCCATTCCGCGACGCATTCGTCCATCGACTTGTACAGGCCGACGCAGACCGCGGCTATCATCGCCGCGCCGGCCGCCCCGGCCTCCTCGCGCTGGCTGGTGCGGATATCTGCGCCGACGGCGGCTCCGAGGATCTTGCGCAGCGCCGGGCTTCGGGCGGCGCCTCCGGTCAGCCGGATCTCGCGCGGCAATGGCCCCATGGCGGCGTAGCAATCGCGCGCGGCGAAGGCCAATCCCTCGAAGACGGCGCGCACCAGGTCGGCATAGCCGTGGCGCGAGGAAATGCCGACGAAGCCGGCTCTCGCATTGGCATCGACGAACGGCCCCCTCTCGCCGGCCTCCGACACATAGGGCTGGTAGAGCAGTGAGGCGGGCTGCGAGGCCGCGATCCAGGCATCGACGAGCGCAATCATTTCGCCATTGCTGCGGGTGATGCCTTGCGAGGCGAGGATGCCGGAGGCCAGCCCAAGCACCCAGTCGATGTTTAGCGTCGCCGCCATGTTGGACTGCATCTGCGCGAACACGCCGGGCGCCGGCATGGCCATGGTGTAACCGGTCGCGGCCTCGTTGAGCTGCACGTCGTCCGGCGTCTCGGCCAGCCGCATATGCATGCCAGTGGAACCGATGATGGTGCAGCCGGGCTTGCGCTCGCGGTCGAGCAGGCCGGCGCCAAGCGCGGTGCAGACGACGTCGACATAGCCGAGCACGACCGGCGTGCCGGCAAGTATGCCGGTGGCGGCGGCCGCCGCCTGCGACAGACCGGCGCTGTGCCTGGTGCCGTCTGTGACCGGCGGTAGCAAATGCCTGAGGTCGGCGACGCCGAGCACGTCGAGCACATCCTCGCTATAGTCGCGGGTGCGGAAATCGCCAAAGGTGAAGGTTCCCTCGGAGGGGTCGGTGGCGCGCTCGCCGGTCAGCTTGAAATAGAGCCAGTCCTTGCAGTGAAACGCCGTCGCCGCCTTGTCGAGCATTTCAGGCATGTTGCGCTTCATGAACACGAACTGCGAGCCCTGCTGGCAGGCGGCGAGCCCGCTGCCGGTCTTTTCGAAGCGCAGCCGGTCCTCGGGCCGCGCGCGGATCTCCTCGACGACGCCGGCGGCGCGCGCGTCGAGCCAGAGCCAGCCCTTCGCCACCGGCTCGCCCTTGCCGTCGATCAGCCAGGTGCCGTCGCCCTGCCCGGTCACCGCGATGGCGATGGTCCGGCCGGCGAGATCGGGCACTTTCTCGGCGAGCTGGCGCAAGGTCGCCGCCGCATCCGCCCATGTGCGCGCAAGATCCTGTTCGGCGCCGCCGCCCGGCCGCGTCTCGTAATGGTTCGGCGTTGCCGCGGCGGCGATCTGCCGGCCTTTCGTGTCGAAGGCGATGGACTTGATGACGGAAGTACCGGCGTCGATACCGATCAAGAGATCACGCATCAGGCGAGCTCCATGCCGTGCGAAATGGCCTCGCCGCTCGCCTGGTCGAAGACATGCAGGTTCTTCGGGTCGATGCTGACATTGATCGGCGCGCCAAGGTCCAGCCGGGTGCGGTCGTGCTCGACCAGGACCAGCGAGCCGCCGGCGAAATCGGCCGCGATATGGGTCTGGTCGCCAAGCCACTGGTTGGCCGAGACCCTGGCGGGAACACCCTCCTTCGAGCGCCGCACCGCATAAGGCCTGATGCCGATGACCACCCGCTCGCGGCTGAGCAGCTGGTCGCGGACCGGAGCGCTGAAGGCGTCCTTGTCGTAGTCCAGCGACAGCCCGTCGGGAAGCCTGAGATTGATGCGGCCGGCGGTGGCGCCGACATAGGCCTCGAAGACGTTCATCGGCGGCTCGCCAACGAAGGTGCCGGTGAACAGGTTCGCCGGACGCTCCTTGATCCTGTCCGGCGTATCGAACTGCTGCAGCACGCCGCCTTCCATCACCGCGATGCGGTCGGCAAGCGCATTGGCCTCGGTCTGGTCGTGCGTGACCAGGATCGCGGTCAAGCCGCGCTCCTTGATGAAATGCTTGATGCGGCCGCGCAGCACGGCACGCAGCTGCGGTTCGAGCTGCCCCATCGGCTCGTCCAGCAGATGCAAATCGGCGTCGCGGATCAGCGCCCGGCCGAGGCTGGCGCGCTGCTGCTGGCCGCCGGAGATAGAGCTTGGGTAACGCTCCAATATATCCTCGATCTCGAGCAGCTTGGCGATGCTGGCGACCCTGGCCTCGACCTCGCTTCTGGGCAGCCGGGCCGCCTTGAGCGCGAAGGCCATGTTCTCGCGCACCGTCAGCGGCGGGTAGAGCGAATAGCCCTCGAAGGCCATCGCCACGTTACGCCTGACCGGCGGCAGCGTGTGCACCTGGCGGCCGGCGACCGAGATCGCGCCGCGCGACACCTCCTCGAAGCCGGCGATCATGCGCAAGGTCGAGGTCTTGCCGCAGCCGGACGAACCGAGCAGCGCCACGACCTCGCCCTTGCCGATCTCCATCGTCAGCTTCTTGACGGCGTGGACGCCCCGGTCGATCGGGCCATAGAATTTGTCGACGCCGGAAATGGTGAGTGCGCTCGCGCTCATGCGGCTTCTCCGTTGCGCAAACTGACGACATTCTTCGAGCCGATGCGCTCGCCGCCGGCGCGATCGAACAACAGGGCGCTCTTGCCGTCGACGGCAATGTGGGCCTTGCCTTCGCTGCGGCCCGGTGTTCCGGCCGGCCGCGAAACCAGGATCTCGCGGCCGCGCAACGTGCGCACCAGCGTGACGATCTTTTCGTTGAGCGGGGTTTCGGCCTCGACCGTCACCGGAATGGCGCCGGGTTCATTTTCGCCGACGAAATGCAGTGCTTCCGGCCTGAGCCCGATGATGCAGTCGCGGCCGACCGCGGTCTCGGGAGCCCCGGCGAGATGGACCTGCACATTCGACAGGGCGACATGGATTCCCTTGGCGCCAAGCGCCGGCTTGACGTCGAGCAGGTTGATGGTCGGGTCGCCGAACAGCCGCGCGATCTCGATGTTGGCCGGCTCGCGATAGATCTGTTCGGGCGTACCGAGCTGGCTGATGACGCCTTGCGACATGACCGCGATGCGGTCGCCGAGCGCCATGGCTTCCTTATAATCCTGGGTGACGTAAACGACGGTGGCGCCGCGGTCGGCAAGCAGGCGCGGCAGTTCGAGCCGCATCTCAAAACGCAGCTTGGCGTCGACATTGCGCAAGGGATCGTCGAGCAGCAGCAGCGGCGGCGAGCCGACCAGCGCACGGGCGAGCGCGGTGCGCTGCTTCTGGCCGTTGGAAAGAGCGCGCGGCTTATGGGAAAGCACATGGGCGATCTTCAACAGCTTGGCGACACTCTCGACGCCGGCCTTGATCGCTCCCTGCGACGACCGCTTGGCCTCCAGCGGCGTCGCGATGTTGTCGAACGCGCTCATATGCGGAAACAGCGCGAAATTCTGGAACGCCATGCCGACGCCACGAAATTCGGCGTCGACGTCGGTCATGTCCTCGCCGCCGATGAGGATCTTGCCTTCGTCGGGGTCGATGACGCCGGCGACGAGGCGCAGCAGCACCGTCTTGCCGGCGCCGGAGGGTCCGAACAGGACCAGCGTCTCACCGTCGGCGACGGTCAGCGAAAGATTGTCGAGCACGGTCTGGCTCTTGTAGCGCTTGACGAGGTTTCTGAGTTCGAGGCTGGCCATGGAACTACCCCTTCACCGCGCCGAGCGACAGGCCTTCGACCAGATAGCGCTGTGCATAGAGGGCGAGCGCCAGCGTCGGCGTGATCGACAGGACGATGGCCGCCGAGATCTGGCCGTACTGGATGCCCGAGGAGGTGATGAAGGCGAGCGCGCCGACCGTCACCGGCTGCTTGTCGGCCGAGGCCAGCACCAGCGCGAAGACGAAATTGTTCCAGGCGAAGATGAAGGCAAGCAGGCCGGCAGCGGCGATGCCGGGGCCGGCGAGCGGCAGCGCGATCTTGCGGAAGGTGGCAAACCAGGAATGGCCGCCGATGCGATAGGCATATTCGATGTCGGCCGGAATATCCTCGAAATAGCCGCGCACGATCCACAGGATCAGCGGCAGGCAGATCAGCTGATAGACCCAGATCAGCCCGATATAGGTGTTGGCCAGCCCGAGCTTCTGGAAATAGAGCGTAAGCGGCAACAGCACCAGCAGGGCCGGCGCGAACCTGAACGACAGCAGCGTGAAGGCGATGTCCTCCGAGCCGCGGAACTTGTGCCGCGCGAAGGCGTAGGCCGCCGGGACGCCGAGCAGCAGCGAGACCGCGACCGAGGTCACCGACAGGAACACCGAATTCCACAGGTTGCGCATGAAGGCGATGTCGAGCGTGCCGGCGGCGGTCGTCAGCTTGCCGGTGATCAGCGCGGTGTAGTTGGCGAGCGTCGGCTCGAAGACCAGCTGCGGCGGAATGCGCAGGATGGTCTCGTTGGTCTGGAACGACATCATCAGGATCCAGACGATCGGGAACATGAAGAAGATCACGACCAGCGTGAGTGCCGCGCCGCGCAGGGTGCGTTCAAGCAAGGAGGTGTGTTCCATGGCTGCCTCCTCCTATGCCTGGCCACGGGCGCGCTCGCGCAGCCTGAGCCAGTTCTTGATGAAGATGTTGGAGAGGAAATAGGTGATCGCCCACAGGATGATCATCAGCGCCGCCGAGCGGCCGACATTGGTCGACTGGAAGAAGTTGAGATAGGCCTCGACCTGGAAGACGGTCAGCGTGTCGCCCGGTCCTCCTTGCGTCATGGCGTAGATGATGTCGAACTGCTGGATGGAATCGAGCAGGCGGAACAAAGTCGCCGTCAGGATATACGGCGTCAGCATCGGCAGCGTGATGCGGAAGAAGACGAAGCTCCTCGGCACGCCATCGAGGGCCGCGGCCTCGAAGGGCTGCGTCGGCAGGCTGCGCAGGCCGGCAAGCAGCAGGATCATGATGAAGGGCGTGTAGACCCAGATATCGACGAGAACGACGGTGAACAAAGCCGTCGACGGCGACGAGGCCCAGCGGAAATCCTGTAAGCCGATGAGGCTGGCAAGATAGCTCAGCACGCCGAAGCCGGGATTGGTCATCAGCTTCCACATCAGCGCGGCCAGTGCCGGCGCCGTCATCAGCGGCATCAGCAGCATGATCGAGATGAAGTTGTTCAGGGTCGATCGCTTCTGCAAAAGCAGCGCGATGGCCAGGCCAAGAAGCAGTTCCAGCACCACCGTGGTGCCGGCATAGAGCAGCGAGATCTTGAGCGTGTTCCAGAACTTCGGATCGGTGAAGAAGGAGATGTAGTTGTCGCCCCAGTTGAACTGCCGCGCCCAGGGCTGGCTCAGCCGATAGCGCTGGAAGGAATAGACGACCGAGGTCAGGAACGGAATCAGGATGCCGATGCAGACCAGCAGAGCCGGCAGGCTGAGCACGTAGGGCAGCACTCTCTTGCTGATCCTGAAGCCCGAGGGCTTGGGCCTTTGCGATACCACCGCAGTCATCGTGCTGCTCCGTTGTCCCTGTCGCTCCGCCCTGCCGGCCGCCCAAGGGAGCAAGGCGGCCGGTCGGGCGAATTGGCGGCCACCTTACGGCCCCGCGTCGCAATCTTGAAAAGGTCAGGTGAGGACCGGCCTGCCAAGGCTGGCCGGTCCTCCATTACATCTAGCCGAGGCCGGCTTCCTTGAGCTGGCCGTTGATGCTTTCGGCCAGCTTATCGAGACCCTCGTCCACCGGCACTTCCTTGGCCACCATCTTTTGCAGCGTCGCCGCCCATTCGGTGGTGAGATCGAAGAACAGCGGCTGCGCCGTGAACTTGATCGAGGCGCCCGGCGCCGAGGCGTCGAACATCTCGACATAACCGGGATAGCTCTTGTTCAGCTTCTCGCGGAACGTCTCATCCTTCCAGACCGACTGGCGGACCGGATTGACGAAATCCATCTTGGTGGCGCCGAACAGAGCATGCTCGGGTCCGGAGGCCCACTGCATGAAGTACCACGTGGCGTCCTTGTCCTTGGAGAAGTTGGACATCGACAGCGACCAGATCCAGATGTTCGGCGTTGGCGCCTTGGCCTCCGGGTTGGCCTTGAAGGCGGCAAAGGCAAGCTTGCCGGCCATCTTGTTGTCGCCGCCATTCATGAAGTAGCCGAGGATGTCGGCGTCGAAGATCATCGCCGAGGCGCCGGCGCCGAGATCGGCGCCGACCTGGTACCAGGTGTAGGTCGACCAGTCCTTCGGACCGCTTTCCTGGATCATCTGCACCCATTGCTTGTGGAAAGCCTTGGACTGGGCGGTGTTCATGGCGGCCGACAATTTGCCGTCGGCCGACACGTTCAGATCCTTCTGGTCGAAATTGGCGTAGGCCGAAAGGAAACCCGGATGGATCGTCGCCCAGGAGCGCGACCCGCGCACGCCAATGCCGTAGACGCCGCCGCCGACATCTTTGGTGAGCTTGGCGGCCGCGGCCACCATCTCGTCCATATTGCCGGGAACCTTGACGCCTGCCTTGTCGAACATCCCCTTGTTGTAGGTGATGTTGTTTTGTTCGAAGCCCCACGGAATGCACCATTGCTTGGCGTCTTCGGACCCCAGGGCCCCGCCCGGCTTGCCGTTCCAGGCGCAGGAGTTCTTGACGCCGGGCAGGAAGTCATCCCAGGCATAGTTGGGGTTGGTCTTGGCCGGATCCTTGATCCATTCATTGAGGTCGGTGATCCAGCCGGCTGGGCCGTAGGTCCAGGTCATATAGGCGCCGGTCATGAAGGCATCGTATTCGGGCGAGCTCGCCGACAACGCGGCCGTGACCTTGTCGAAATAGACGTCTTCCGGGAACACGTCGTAGACGACATTCATGCCGGTCAACTGCTTGAAGTTTTCGAGGTTGGCGATCATCGCATCCGCATAGGGATGCTTGTTGAGCAGGAGCTTGATGGTCTTGCCCTGGTGCGCCTTCCAGTCGAAGTCGGCGGCCAGCGCCCGGGTCTGCCCAAGATTGAGCAGCGTACCGGCCGTGCCGGCGGCAAGGCCCATCGCACCCAGGCCCTTGATCAGCCCACGACGGTCGACTTGTCCGCGCAGGAAAGCGTCAATGAGGTCTTTCTCTTTCTCATGCATTTGGTCTTCTCCTCCACAGGGTAGTTTTAACTGAACCGACGCCGGCTACCCGACTGGCGTCTCCTCCACGAGCGATCGCGCTGTCCGCTCATCAGTTATCAGGCCCTTGAGATAGCGGCCCTCCAGCACCGCTTTGACGGCTCGAACCTTGACCTTGCCGCCGGCGACCGCGACGATCCGGCGGCTGGCGATGTCCTCGCGCGCCAGCGCCAGCGCCCGATTGGAAAGGGTTGTCGCCACCGCTTTGCCGGCATCGTCGAAGAAATGGCCGAGCAATTCGCCGACGCCGCCATTGCGGCGGATCTCCTCCATCTCGCCCTTCTCGATCATGCCGGTGGCGACGAGCGAGGCTTCGCGTTCGGCCGTGCCGATGCCGGCAAACAAAAGGTCGGCGGATCTTGCGAGATCGAAAACCTCGCTGATGCCCTTCTGTCCCAGCAATACCGCGCGGTCGTCCACCGTGTTGGCGAACATCGGCACCGGCATAACATAGGCTTCGGCGCCGGTGCGCTCGGCGAGGCGGTGAATGACGTCATGCGGGTTGGCCGAGAACTTCCGCGTCAAGCCGCCGAGCAGCGAAACGAAGCGGATCTTGTCTGTCGAGCTGCGCGGCAGGTATTCCACGCAGGCGGCGAGCGTGCGGCCATGGCCGACGCCGATCAGCGCCTGCTCGCCGCGTTCGATCTCACGCTTGAGGAATTGCGCGCCGGCGATGCCGAGCGCCTTGAGCGGCAATTCCTCGGAATCGAAATCGGGAACCACCTCGCAATAATCGAGGCCGTAGCGGCGCGACAGCTCGTCCTCGAGCTCGACGCATTCCGAGACTTCGCCGTCGATATAGACCTTCACCAGCCCTTCCTGATTGGCCTTGGTGATGAGGCGGTGGGCCTTGAGGCTGGTCAGCCCGAGGCGCTTGGCAACCTCGGACTGGGTCAGGCCGCCGGCGTAATGAAGCCAGGCGGCGCGTGCCGCCATGCCGGTTTCATCATCGCGCAAGAGGCCGTTTCCAAATCCAACCACGTTCCGCCCTCTGATATTTTTTTCAGTTTCTGCAAAATTTTTCACATGGACGCATCGGAGTCAAGCGCCAAGCGCCTGCAAACGCTGATTTTCAACGAGAATGGACGAGCGAACACCGGCGTGACACCGGTCAGGGTAACAGCGGCAGCGAAAGCGCAGGAACCCGATCACCATCGCCGCCGTCCAGGTGAAGCGGCGGCGCCCAGCATTCGCCGGTGAGCGGATCGCACCATTCGGCAAGCCGCTTTCGGGTGATCAGTTCCAGGCTGAACTTGGTGGTGCGCCGGCGACGTCGAGGTGCCCGGCAGCGGCCAAGGCCGCCGGCGAGCAGCGCCTATTGCAACGTCCGCGCCGCGAATGGCATGGAATGGTCGTGCGCCATGCCGGCATCGGCATCTTCCACGCCGAGCCCGCGGTCGAGGCCGGTGGCCACCACCGAAACCCTGAACCGGCCTTCCATGCTCTTGTCGAAGATGGCGCCGACGATGATGTCGGCGTCTTCATAGACCTCTTCACGGATTCTCGTGGCGGCCTCGTCGACCTCGAACAGGGTCATGTCGCGGCCGCCGGAAATCGAGACCAGCACGCCCTTGGCGCCCTTCATCGACATTTCGTCCAGCAGCGGGTTGGCGATGGCGGCTTCCGCCGCCTTTATCGCCCGGCTATCGCCTGACGCCTCGCCGGTTCCCATCATGGCGCGGCCCATGCCGCGCATCACCGATTTGACGTCGGCGAAGTCGAGGTTGATCAGGCCTTCCTTGACGATGAGATCGGTGATGCAGCTGACGCCGGCATAGAGCACCCGGTCGGCGATGACGAAGGCATCGGCGAATGTGGTCTTGGCGTCGGCGATCCGGAACAGGTTCTGGTTGGGGATGACGATCACGGTGTCGGCGCTTTCGCGCAGCCGCTCGATGCCCTCTTCGGCCATCTGCATGCGGCGCCTGCCCTCGAAAGTGAACGGCTTGGTGACGACGCCGACCGTCAGGATGCCTGCCTTGCGCGCCGCCTGGGCGATGACCGGCGCGGCGCCGGTTCCGGTGCCGCCGCCCATTCCGGCGGTGACGAAGCACATGTGGGTGCCGGCCAGATGGTCCATGATCTCGTCCAGCGATTCCTCGGCCGCGGCGCGGCCGATCTCGGGAAGCGATCCGGCGCCCAGCCCTTCGGTTACATGCGCGCCGAGTTGGATCAGCCGCGTCGCCTTGGACATGGTGAGCGCCTGCGCGTCTGTGTTGGCGGCAATGAATTCGGTGCCCTGAAGCTGCTCGGCGATCATGTTGTTGATGGCGTTGCCGCCGCCGCCGCCGACGCCGACAACGGTGATCTTGGGTCTCATCTCGGAGATCTCGGGCTTCTTGAACTCGGCCATGCCTCTTCTCCTTCGCCAGTCGCTCGCGCTTCACGCCCCGCCAGATCGATCACACCGCAAAACGGCAATCGACGCAGAGCGGCGTGACGAATCAGTCCGCTCGGATGGGTGTCCCAAAAAGCCAGAGAGCGGCCAGAGGTGCAAGTGCGGGGAAGGTCAAGATTTGTGATAGGGACGTTTCATATCCCCACGACGGCCGCGCATGCCCGAGAGTGATGCCGGCATCCCGGCTTCACCTGCGCGCGCCGAGCCCGATGCCGAGCCTTGGCTTTCCACGCTCTTGCCTCTATGTTTCGGTCGCAGATCGCGCAACTGGTTTTGAAATGCCTCCCGACATCCCAGCTAATGACTTGAATAAATAGGGAAACATCCCGGCTGCGGCCAGATATGGATCCCGAAAACTCACAAGCCATTTTTACCAGGGACAGCGCGGCCGATCAGGGCTCGGGCACCTTCGAAACCAGAGGTTGGAAATTGGGCGATGCAATTGCGGATGTTCTGAACTGGCTTGAGGGCCGAAACGACATCCAGAGCCTGAGGGCCGCGGTGTGCGACCTCAACGGCATCATGCGGGGAAAACGCATCCCGGTCGAGCAGGCGCGCAAGGCGCTGGAGGGCAAGCTGCGCATGCCCTATTCGCTGATCGGGCTGGACATCTGGGGCGAGGATATCGAAGGCAACGCGCTGGTGTTCTCGACCGGCGACGCAGACGGATTGTGCCAATGGACAGGCCGCGGCATCCTTCCGGTGAACTGGACGGCCCATCCGACCGCCCTCATCCCGCTCTGGCTCGCCGACGAAGGCGGCGCACCGTATCTCGGTGATCCCCGGCGGGCACTGGCCCGTATCCTCGACCGCTACAAGGCTTTGGGCCTGACGCCTGTGGCCGCCACCGAGCTCGAATTCTATCTTGTCGACCCGCAATCGCAGCGACCGGTCGGGCCTGTCTCGCCGGTCACCGGGCGGCGTCTGGATTCCGACGCGGCACTGTCAATCGACGAGATCGACGACTTCGAGGCCTTCATCCACGACATCTACGAAGCCTGCCGGGCACAAGACATTCCCGTCGATACCGCCATTGCCGAGAACGGCGTCGGCCAGTTCGAGATCAATTTGAACCATGTCGCGGACGCGCTGCGGGCGGCCGACGACGCCGTCCTGTTCAAGCGCACGGTGAAGGGCATTGCCCGCAAGCACGGCTTTGCCGCCTGCTTCATGGCCAAGCCTTATGGCGACCGAGCCGGCAACGGCTTCCACGTCCATTTCAGCCTTGTCGACGCCAACGGGCGCAACGTCTTCGACGACGGCACCGACCAGGGCTCCGGCATTATGCGCCACGCTGTCGGCGGACTGCTGGCGGCGATGGCCGAGAGCACGCTGGTGTTCGCGCCGCATTTCAACTCCTACCGCAGGCTCCGGCCGAGATCCTACGCGCCGACCGCCGTCGCCTGGGGTTACGAGAACCGCATGGTCGCGATCCGCATTCCCGGCGGCCCGACTGGTGCGCGCCGGATCGAGCATCGCGTGTCGGGAGCGGACGCCAATCCCTATCTTGTGCTTGCCGCCATACTGGGCGCGGCACTGGTCGGCATCGAAAGGCAGATGTCACCGGGCGACCCAACCGGGAATGATGGGCAAGGCCTTGCCCCGGCCAAGTTGCCGCCGGACTGGGCATCCGCGATCGCGGCCTTTGAAAGCGGGACGCATGTGGCGGAGATCTTCCCGGCGATCCTGCGCCACTCTTTCATCGCCTGCAAACGCCAGGAACTGAATACATTCGCGCTCAACGTCAGCGACTTCGAGATCGAGACCTATCTCGAAAGCGTCTGAGGCTGCGCTGACCGACAGCAGCGGCGTCGGTTCAGCACGACCTTCGAACGCAAGGGCTTGCGGTGCTGTCGCTGACCGGGCATAAACATGATCTTTTCTATCATGTTTATGCCCGGGATAAGCAGAATTGACCTTCGTCGCGCGCATGGAGAGCCGGATTCAGGGATTTGCCGTGATCGGCGAGCTGAAATGGCACGTCTGGGACGGCGTCGTCGCCGACCTCTGGGATGTCTCATGCGGTGACAATGCCGAGGGTTATTACGTCTCTCCCGACCCCCGGCTGTTCGTCGCTCTCGATATCGACGGCGACGGTGCCTTCGTCGTCGAAGGCGCCCAGGGCGAACCGCGCCGCCACAACCAAGCGTTTTCCATAGCCTATATACCGGCCGGGGTGCCGATCCGCGGCCGCGTCGAAGGACTCAAACGGATCAGGCATCTCGACCTTCATTTCGACGCGGCGACACTGACCCGTCGCTTCGGCCGCAGCCTCGATCGCGATGCCTTGCAGATATCGCGCCTCCAGTTTCGCGATGATCGGATCGCTACGCTTGCCGGGCTTATCGCCGCTGAATGCGGCAGCGAGTGGAACCTGCATGATCTTTATGGCGAAGGTCTGCTCAACGCCTTGTTCGCATGCCTTTTCCAGATAGACCGGCCAAGTGCCGCCAGGCGCCGGTCGCCCCTGCCCCGCCGCAAACTGCGCCTCGTCACAGATTACATCGACGCCCACTGCCTGGACAGGATCCGCCTTGCTGATCTTGCCGCGCTGACCGGCCTGTCCGAAACCGCGATGAGCCATGCCTTCAAGGCAGCAACGGGCGTGCCGCCGCATCGCTGGCAGATGCAGGCGCGGATCGACAGGGCAAAGGCGATGATGGCGCATGAGGCTGCCTCGCTTGGCGACATCGCCCAGGCCACCGGCTTCTTCGACCAGGCGCACCTTACCCGCGTGTTCAAGTCCGTGGTCGGATTGACCCCGGGTGCGTGGATGAAGAGCGCCGGCCGCCGGTGACATTTCCGCAACACGGCACCGCGATATCAGTGGTTTGGACAAGAATGGACAAGCCGCCCAAATCAGTCCAATGACCCGTTGATAAGTTGAGGTAAACCATCAAGTATCTCAACGACGACAGGCGGGGACTTTCCTGATGAGCAGAATTTACCGGATCAAGGCGCTTCTGGCGGCTGGCGTCGCCGCTGCCGCGACGATCCCGCCAATGCCGGCGTTCGCGCAGACGGCGCAATCCAGCACCCAGCTCGAACCGGTCGTGGTCGAGGGCGAGGCCGGAGACAGCGCGACCGGGCCGGTCGACGGCGTCGTCGCCAAGACAACCAGAACCGGCTCCAAGACAGCGACCGACATCAAGGAGGTCCCGCAATCCGTCTCAGTGGTCGGACGGCAGGAGATCGAGGATCAGGGTGCACAGAAAGCTGACGAGGCGCTGCGCTACACCGCCGGCGTCTTTGCCCAACCCTTCGGTCCCGACAGCGACACCAACTGGATGTACATTCGCGGCTTCGATGCAACGGCCACCGGCACCTACATGGATGGCCTCCAGCTGTTCAGTTATGGTTTCGGCGGTTTCTATGTCGACAGCTTCGGCCTTGAGCGCATCGAAGTGCTGAAGGGGCCGGCCTCGGTGCTTTATGGCGGCAGCAATCCGGGCGGCCTGGTCAACTATGTCAGCAAGCGCCCGGATTTCGAACGCACGCGCTATGTCGAAACCGGCATCAACGATGCCGGCAATGTCTATCTCGGCTTCGACATCGGCGATGTCGCCAGCAACGGCACGGTCAGCTACCGGATGACGGGCAAGGTCGCCGGCGGCGATACCTACAGCGACCTGCAGAACGGCTGGCGCGGCTTCATCTCGCCGAGCATTAGCTGGAAGCCAGACGAAGCGACCACGCTAACCATACTGGCCAATTACAGCCACATCGACGAGAACCATAATGGCGGCAGCTTCCTGCCCTACGATGGCACCGTGGTCGATCACATTGTCGGCGGCGTGAACTATGGCCGCATCGATCCCGATGCGAACTTCACGGAGCCGAGCATCGATCTCTACAAGCGCGAACAGGACTCCCTCGGCTACGAGTTCGAGCACACGTTCGACAACGACTGGACCGTTCGCTCCAGCGCCCGTTTCACCGCCGCCGACATCGACGAGGTCAGCGTCTATCCGAACGGCTGGTCAACCATCGGAGGGCCGACCGAGCTGGCGCGCATCAATTTCGATCACGACACCACGGCCAAGACGTTCCTCGCCGACAACCAGATCGAAGGCAAGGTGGCAACCGGTGCGATCGAACATACGATCCTCGCTGGCGTCGATTTCAAATATTACAACATCGACCAGGTACAGTCTTCCGGCCTCTACGATCCCAATTATGACAATCCGATCGACGCTTTCGATCCGGTGTACGGTTCGCCGCTGACGCCTCGCGTCAGCTATCTCAATCAGGACCTGACGCAGAAGCAGCTTGGCTTCTATGCACAGGATCAAATGCGCTTCGGCGATGGTTGGCTGGTGACACTGAACGGCCGCTACGACCGTGGCTGGCTCGAAGCCGACAACCGCCCGACCTATTACTCGGCGGGCTCCAGCACGCAGAGCAGCACGGTTGGCGACTTCTCCGGCCGCGCCGGCCTGGCCTATGAGTTTGCCAACGGCGTAACCCCCTATGCCAGCATCGCCACCTTCTTCAATCCGATCATCGGCACCGATGCGATGGGCAATCTGTTCAAGCCGGAAGAGGGCACGCAATACGAAGTCGGCGTGAAATACGTGCCGACTTTTGTCGATGGCCTGTTCACCCTGTCGCTGTTCGACCTGACCCGCCAGAACGTGCCGTCGAATGTCACTCCCTTCACCCAGATGCAGACCGGCGAGGTGCGTTCACGCGGCGTCGAACTCGAAGGCAAGGTGAACGTGACGGAGGATTTCCGGGTTACCGGTGCATTCACAGCTTACGACATCGACATCACCAAGGACGCCAACCCGGCGCTCATCCGCAAGACGCCTTTCATCGTGCCGGAAGTGATGGCTTCCGCATCGGTCGATTACACCTTCCGTGGCGACTGGTATGACGGCATCTCGATTGGCGGCGGTTTGCGCTATATCGGCTCCTCATGGGCAGACAATGAGAATACATCGAAGGTTCCGGCGGTAACGCTGGCCGACCTGAAGCTCGGCTACGAGAAAGAGAACTGGGGCGTCGACCTCAACATCACCAACCTTTTCGACAAGAGCTATGTGTCGAGTTGCCAGACAACGCTCACCTGCTCCTACGGCGAAGGCCGCTCCTTCAAGCTGAAGGCGCACACGAGTTGGTAGTCATGGACCGAACCCACCGGCGATGATCCATCCGCCCAACAGACGGCAGGTGCTTGCGCTAACGGCCGCGGCCTTGCTGCCGCCGGTTGCCGGCAGGACTGCGACCCCAAATGTTGCCGCGATCGATTGGGGCATGCTGGAAACGCTTCTGGCGCTCGGCGTCGAGCCGGCGGCGGCGACCGAACTGATCCAGTTCCGCAGGATTGCGGTCGAGCCTGCCGTTCCCCAAACCGTGACCGATCTCGGACTGCGCGGCACGCCCAACTACGAGCTGTTGCGCATCGTCGCGCCGGACCTGATCGTCATCTCCAATTTCTACGAGTACCAACGTCCGATTCTGGAACGCATAGCGCCGGTGTTCGCGCAAACCGTCTACGAGGCCGGAGTACCGCCCTACGCTCTTGCCGAGGCAGCGACGCTGGCGCTGGGCGAGAAGCTCGGACGACCGGCCGAGGCGAAGCGTTACCTCGACGAAACCGCCGACGACATAGCGCGGCGTCGCGCCGCCTTGCCAACCAGGTCCGCACGGCCGGTCTTTGTCATTAGCCTCGGCGACTCCAGGCACTTCCGCGCCTTCGGCCGGGACTCCATGTTCGGTGACGTGCTCACGCGGCTCGGCCTGGTCAATGCCTGGTCCGACGAGACAAGTTACAGCGCGGCAGCACCCGTTGGCCTGGAGGCGCTGGCGCGGGTGCCCGAGGCCTCCATCCTGATCGTCTCGCCCTTGCCGGCGGACGTCGGGCGCTCGCTTCCCACCAATGCCTTGTGGAACGCGCTGCCGGCCGTGCGCCAGGGCCGCGTCGCGGTGCTCGAAGCCATCAACCATTTCGGCTGCCTGCCGTCGGCCCGCCGCTTCGCGCGCCTGGCGACGGCGGCGCTTGCGGGTCATGCTTCGTGACGGAGCGCGCTGTGGCCCGAAGCGAGATACCTCACCGCACCATCGGCGGCGCGCTGTCGCCCATCATCCTGTGGGGCCTGCTCGCGGGGCTGGCCGCACTCTTGTTCGCATGGCGCGTCGGCATGCAGCAGCCGGCATCGGTGCCGGGCGATCTCCGCCATGTCATCCTGTTCTACAGCTCGCTGCCGCGCGCCGTCGTAGCGGTGCTGGCGGGCGCCGTGCTCGGCCTGTCCGGCCTGCTGTTGCAGCATGTGCTGCGCAATCCGCTGGCGGAACCATCGACGCTCGGCATTTCGGGCGGCGCGCAACTGGCGATGACGCTCGCCTCGCTTTACGCGCCGTTGCTGATGGAGCGATCGCAAGGGCTGGTGGCCTTTGCCGGCGGCACCGCCGCTGTGCTGCTGGTGCTGGCGTTGACCTGGCGGCGCGGGCTGGAGCCGGTGTCGGTCGTGCTCGCCGGAATGATGGTGGCGCTGACCGCGAGTTCCGTCAGCGCCGCGCTGATCCTCGCCAATGGCGATTACCTGTTCTCGCTGTTCATCTGGGGCGGCGGGTCGCTGGTGCAGCAGGATTGGCGACCGGCCATCGCGCTGACGATCAGGCTGGCGGCCGGCGCCGCCGCGGCGCTGATGCTGGCGCGGCCGCTGACCATCCTTGGCCTCGACGACGCCTCGGCTCGCGGCCTTGGCGTTGCCCGCCACACCAGCCGCTTTCTCATCATCGCTCTTGCGGTATGGATGGCAACGACGGTCGCGGCGCAGATCGGCGTCATTGGTTTCGTCGGCCTTGCCGCGCCGGCGCTCGCCATGCTTTCGGGCGCGCGCACCCTGCGGCAGAAGCTGATCGCCGCGCCGCTGATCGGCGCGGTACTGCTGTGGCTGACGGACGGGCTGGTCCAGCTGGCCGCCGGCTCCGGCGGCGAGCGTATTCCGACCGGCGCGGGAACCGCGCTTCTGGGCGGCCCACTGCTGCTGTGGCTGCTGCCGCGGTTGCGCATGTTCGAATGGCCGCATCTCGGTTCCAATGGCGTGACGCCGCGCAAGGCCCGCCGTCCGTGGCTCATCATCCTCGTCTTGCTTGCGCTCACATTTGCCGCCGCCTTGGCCCTCGTGGTCGGGCGCGGACCGGCTGGGTGGTCGATCGCCAGCGGCGACCTGCTGGCCGATCTTGTCTCCTGGCGCGCGCCGCGTGTCGGCGTGGCCGCGGCCGCCGGCGCGATGCTCGCGGCGGCGGGCGTGGTCATCCAGCGCGTTACCGGCAACCCTCTGGCGAGCCCCGAAGTGCTTGGCGTCGGCACCGGCGCGGGCGCCGGTCTGACCGCCGTGCTGACGGTCAGCGCAACGACCGGGCTCGGCTGGCAGCTCGCCGGCTCGGCCGCGGGCTCACTGGCGGCACTGGCCGCCATGCTGGCCATCGCCGCCAAGGCAAAGTTCGGCGCCGACCGATTGCTGCTTGCCGGCATTGCCATGAGCGCACTGTGCAGCGCGCTGATCACCGCGACGATCGCGATGGGCAATACACAGTCCTATGTGCTGTTGCGCTGGCTGAGCGGTTCGACCGGCCAGGCGACCGCCCTGGACGCAGCCGTTGCACTGGCCTGCCTGTTGCCACTGACGCTGCCGCTTTTTCTTGCCGCGCGCTGGCTGGACATCCTGCCGCTCGGGGCCGACAGCGCGCGCGGACTTGGCGTGCCCGTAGCCGGCGGGCGGCTGATGCTGGTCGTCGTCAGCGCGCTCCTGACCGCGCTGGCCGCTTTGATCGTCGGCCCGTTGAGCTTCGTCGGCCTGATCGCGCCACACCTTGCCCGGCTCCTCGGCTTTTGGCGCGCACGCATTCATCTTGCCGGGGCGATGCTTCTGGGCGCCTTGCTGATGACCATATCGGACTGGCTGTCGCGCATGGCGGCCTTCCCGTACGAACTGCCTGTCGGCCTGTTCGCCTCACTGCTCGGCGGGCCGTATCTCGTCTACCTGCTTGCCAAGGGCGTGCCTCGTCAGGGCTGACGCGGTCCGGGCATGTCAGGAAGACCATTCGGCCTTCAGCACCGAGACCGCCGCCTCGCTGTTGTGGACGTAGTCATTGGCGTCCGGCTGCTTCTGCACCAGGAGGATGAACAGAAGGTCGGTCAGCGTCAGCTGCGCATCGCGCGCGGTGATGGACGATGAGCGCGCACGCTCCTCGTCGGCGATGGTGTAGAGGCAGATATCGGCAACGCGGCTCAGCGGATTGTCGTGCAGGCCGGTGACCGCGATCACCATGGTGCCGCGCTTGCGGGCAAGCTCGGCGATGCGCAGAGTTTCGATGCTGGCGCCCGAATGGGAGAGCGCGAACAGCACATCGTCAGGCCCGAGCGTCGAGGCATTGGCCATCTGGATATGGCTGTCGCTGTCATGCAGCACATTGCGGCCAAGCTTCATCAGCTTGTAGGAGAAATCACGCGCCACCAGCGAGGAGGCGCCGACACCGGCCAGATGTATGCGGCGCGCACCATCCAGCAGTTCCAGCGCCCTGGAGATGATCCGCTCGCTGTTGGCGGCGACGGTCCGCTCCATCGACAGAAGCTTGCTGCCGATCAGCTTCTTCAAGATGACCTGATAGCCGTCGCCGACCTCGATCGAACCGTGGATCATACCGGCCGGCACCTGCCATTCCCGCGCCTTGGCTTCGCTGACGGCGAGCTTGAGCTCCTGGTAGCTGGCATAGCCGAGCTTCTGGCTGAATTTGACGACGCTCGACTGGCTGCGCCCGATCTCAGCCGCAAGAGCAGCCGTCGACAGCCGCAGCATCTCCTCGGGATTTTCGACGATGTACTGGCCGATCTCACGATCGCCGGGCGCCATGCCGTCGAGCTTGGCATTGATCCTGTTCAGAACGGACATGATTCCCCTTGCGCTTTGGCGTCCAGCCGCACGGCCAAGGAATAATTTATTCCAATTTCGATTGACAGCCAAGAACGCGGAATTAATTCTCAAGCGGGCCGGATTGAGCTCGGGAACAGCTTTCGAGAGCGCCGCGCCCGGACGCGGCCCGGCGCACAAGGTTTCAGCCATGGACAGACTGCGCATCGTCGGCGGGCAAAGACTGCAAGGCGCGGTCACCATATCGGGCGCCAAGAACGCCGCTCTGCCGCAGATCGCGGCGGCGCTGCTCAGTCCCTACCCGCTCGAACTGACCAACCTGCCCGATGTGACCGATGTCGAGAACATGCTCGGCGTGGTGCGGCTGCACGGCGCCAAGGTGACGCGATCGGCCCATGCCGCGACGATCGACACCAGTGCCGCCGTTTCCAGGGAGACGTCCTACGACACCGTCAGAAAGATGCGCGCGACGGTGCTGGTGCTGGCGCCGCTGCTCGCCCGTTTCGGCCATGCGCGGGTTTCGCTGCCCGGCGGCTGCGCGATCGGCGCGCGGCCGGTCGACATGCATGTCGCCGCACTCGCGGCGCTGGGCGCCCGCATCGCCATCGAGAACGGGCTGATCGTCGCCTCGGCGCCGAACGGGCTCACCGGCACGCGCATCGTGCTGAGCTCGCCATCGGTGGGGGCGACGGAAACCGCCATGATGGCGGCGGCCACGGCCAAGGGCGAAACCGAAATCCTCAACGCGGCGCGCGAGCCGGAGGTGGCTGACCTCGCCGCTTGCCTCAACGCGATGGGCGCGCGCGTCGAAGGCGCCGGCACGCATCGCATCCTGATCGCCGGCGACACGGACTGGCGCGCGGCCAGGCACGACATCATTCCGGACCGGATAGAGGCCGGCACCTATGCCATCGCCGCGGCGATCACCGGCGGGCAACTGGAACTGACGCATGCCCGGCTCGAGCACATGGCCTCGGTGGTGCAACTGCTGGAGGCGACCGGCGTCGGCGTCTGGCCGGGCGACCGCGGGCTCATCGTGTCGCGCGAGCGGCCGTTCAAGGCCGCCGACGTCACGACGGAACCCTATCCGGGCTTTCCGACCGATCTCCAGGCGCAGTTCATGGCGCTGATGTGCTGCGCGCAGGGCGCGTCGCTGCTGCGCGAAACCATTTTCGAGAACCGCTTCATGCATGTTCCCGAACTGATGCGGCTCGGCGCCAACATCAAGCTGCAAGGCACCACCGCGCTGGTGCGCGGCGGCGAGAAACTGCATGGCGCGCAAGTCATGGCCACCGATTTGCGCGCCTCGGTGTCGCTGGTGCTGGCGGCCTTGGTCGCCGAGGGCGAGACGACCATCAACCGGGTCTATCATCTCGACCGTGGCTATGAGCAACTGGACCGCAAGCTGCGTCTGTGCGGCGCCGACATCGAGCGGCTGAGCGCATGAACAACGGCCGCTCCGATTATTTTCTCGGCGTCGACGGCGGCGGAACCGGCTGTCGCGCCCGCGTCGAGGATGCCGAGGGAACCGTGCTGGGACAAGGCCTCTCCGGTCCGGCGTCGACGCGGCTCGGCATCGATACGGCCTGGGCGTCGGTTGCCAAGGCCTTTGGCGCGGCGATCGAGGAGGCAGGGTTCGGCGCGGCGGAAAGCGCCCGAATTCACGCCGGCATCGGCCTTGCCGGGATCGGCCGCAAGGGCGCGCTGGAGGCGCTGCGGGCGATCGCGCATCCCTTTGCCAGCATCGATTTCGTCAGCGATGGCGTCGCCGCCTGCCTCGGCGCGCATTCGGGCCAGGACGGCGCCATCGTCATCGCCGGCACCGGTTCGATCGGCCTCGGCTTCGTCGAGGGCCGCGACCTGCGCGCCGGAGGCTATGGCTTTCCGATCTCCGACGAAGGCAGCGGCGCCGATCTCGGGCTGAAGGCCGTGCAGCTGGCGTTGCGCGCCCATGACGGCCGGCATGAGCGCACGGCACTGCTGGCGGAAGTCATGCAGCGTTTCGAGAACGACCCGATGCAAGCCGTGGCCTGGATGGACCGCGCCAGCGCCACCGACTATGCGGCCCTGGCGCCGATGGTGATGCGCCACGCCGACCAAGGCGATCCGGCAGGGCGGCGCATCGTGCAAAAGGCCGCCGAACAGATCGACACGCTGGTGCGGGTTCTGTTCGAAAAAGGCGCGCCGCGCGTGGCCCTGCTGGGCGGGCTCGCCAGTCCGCTCGAACCATGGCTCGCACCCGACGTTCGCCGGCGCCTGAAAGCCGCCGATGGCGACGCGGTTTCCGGGGCGATCATTCTTGCCCGCAGGTCACTCGGCAAGCATTAGCGCGGCAGGAATAATTTATTCCATCTTTCCGTTGACGGAACGAATATTGAATTCTAAGACGTTAACGAAACGGGGTAGCATAACGAAATACGCGTGTGCCGGAGCCAAAGAGGAACCACTTCCGAACAGGCTGAGCGGCCTGATTTTTGAAAGCACTGATTTGAAAGCACTGGGATGAGCGAGCAAGGTTTGATGTCCGAGCTGGACCGGCTGGTTTCCGAAGGCCGGAATCCGCGGACCATGGACATCGACCTGCTGCCGACGATCGATGTGCTGCGCAAGATCAACGACGAGGACCGGGTGGTTCCGGCAGCGGTCGAAAAGGTGCTGCCGGACATCGCGGCCGCGGTCGACCGCATCGTCCTCGCCTTCCAGAAAGGCGCTCGGCTTATCTATATGGGCGCCGGCACCAGCGGCCGGCTGGGCGTGCTCGACGCCTCGGAATGTCCGCCCACTTTCGGCGTGCCGGAAGGCATGGTCGTTGGCCTGATCGCCGGCGGGCCCGACGCGCTGGTGCGCTCGACCGAAGGGGCCGAGGATGATCCCAAGATGGGCGCCAGGGCCTTGCAGGACATCAAGCTCACCCCGGACGACGTGGTGGTCGGCATCGCGGTCAGCGGGCGCACGCCCTATGTGATCGGCGGGTTGAATTATGCCAAGCAGGTGGGGGCAACGACGGTCGCCCTGTCCTGCAATCCGGCATCGACCATAGCAGGCATTGCCGACATCGCCATCTCGCCGGTCGTCGGTCCCGAGGTGCTGACCGGCTCGACGCGGCTGAAATCCGGAACGGCGCAGAAGCTGGTGCTCAACATGCTGAGCACGGCCTCGATGATCCGCATCGGCAAGAGCTACCAGAACCTGATGGTGGACCTTAATCCGTCCAACAGGAAACTGGCCGCCAGGGCAACCAGGATCGTGATGCAGACCACAGGCTGCACGGCGGCGCAGGCGCGCCACGCGCTCGGCCGGACCGGCAACGACGTGAAGCTGGCGATCCTGCTGACCATCACCGGGCTTGAGGTCGAGGAGGCGCGCGCAGCCCTCGCCAAGGCAAGGGGTTTCCTGCGAAAGGCAATCAGCGACGAGACGCATGAAGGCGCTTGAGACCAGACGGCGTGAAGCTGCTTTACACAAGACGGCGCGAAGCCGCATAGACTGGGCCGATAGTCCAAAGCGCGTGTGTCTTGGAAGCGGTCCGCAGAAACTGCAAGGGCATCGGGTTCAAGCAAAGATGGGAGACGAGAATGGTTCACCTCACAAGAAAGCTGCTGTCGGGCATCACGCTGGCAGCCATGCTCGGCATCGCCACGGTCTCGACGCAGGCGGCGACGCTGCACATGGCCTGGTCGCAGGACGCAACGGGACTTGATCCGCACAAGCAGACGGCCTTTTCCTCGCTGCGGCTCCTGGAGCTGATCTATGAGCCGCTGGTGCGGGTCGATGCCAGCCTGCAGATCATCCCGGCCATCGCCACGTCCTGGGAATTCTCCAAGGACGGCAAGGAGCTGACCTTCAAGCTCGATCCCAAGGCGAAATTCCAGGACGGCGCTGCCGTGACCTCGGCCGACGTCAAGGCGTCTTTCGAGCGCATCCTGGACGAGAAGACAGGCGCCGCCGCCCGCGCCAACTTCCTGTCGATCGCCAGCATCGACACGCCGGACGTTGGAACCGTCGTGTTCCATTTATCGCAGCCCGACGCGCCGATCCTGACGGCGATGAGCGACATCAACGCGGCCATCGTGCCGGCGGCCGAGATCAAGGCCGGCTCGATCGGCACCAAAACGGTCGGCTCCGGCCCGTTCAAGCTCGATAGATGGGACCCCAACGCCAAGGAAGTCTTGAGCGCCAACAAGGAATGGGCCGGCGGCGCGACCGGCGTCGACGGTATCGAAATCAGCGTGCTGCCCGATGAAGCGGCGATCCTCGCCGCCATGCGCACCAAGCAGGTCGATTTCGCGCTGCTCAACGATCCGCTCGTCGCCACGCTGGTGCCGAAGGAGGCTAGCCTGCAACTGAACCGCGCGCCGGTGCTGGCCTATAACGTGCTGCAGCTCAATCCGTCACGCAAGCCGATGACCGAACTCAAGGTGCGCCAGGCGATCTCCTGCGCCATCGACCGGCAGGAGGTTCTGGACACCGCCGCGCTCGGCGAAGGCAAGGTCACCGGACCGCTGACCATCCCAGCACTTGCGACCGATCCCAGCCAGCTCTTCTGCTACAAGCGTGATGTCGAGAAGGCCAAGAAGTTGATGGCGGAGGCAGGCTTTGCCGACGGCTTTTCGGCGACCGTGATCGGCGCCACCGGCGAGCCGCCGACGGCGGCGGCAGAAGCCCAGGTCATCCAATCGCAGCTCGCCGAGATCGGCGTCAAGCTCGACATCAAGATGATGGAGCTCAACGTCTATGTCGACGCCTGGCTGAAGGGCGATTTCGACATGGCGATCGCGCTCAATGGCGGCCGCGCCGACCCCTACACCATGTACAACCGCTACTGGACCAAATCAGGCAATCTGCAGAAGGTGGCCAACTACATCGACGATACGCTGGACAGCCTGATGCAGAAAGGCCGCGCCGAGACCGATCCGGCCAAGCGCAAGGCGATCTTCACCGAGTTCGAGAAGCACCTCGCCGAAGTCTCGCCCTGGATCTGGCTCTACACGTCCTACAGCTATACCGCCCAGCAGAAGAACGTCGCCGGGTTCGTGCCGACGCCGACGGGCACGCTGTTCAGCCTCAGCAAGGTTACCATCCAGCAGTAGCCGTGGGCGGCCCTGGAGACGGATGATTTCAGGTTGAATCGACCTGAAATCTGAATCCGCCTCTAGATCAAAGGGATAGAGCATGATGTCGTCCGAAAACCGCTTCACACTCGGCATCATGCTCTAGACGAGAGGTCTTCTTCGCGTGAACTATCTGATGCGACGACTTGCGGCGTTTCCTCTCGTCCTGCTTGGCGTGTCGATCCTGGTCTTCGTGGCGATCCGGATGGTGCCGGGCGATTCGATCACCGCGATGCTGGGCACCGAAGCCGGCCTGCTGACGCCGGCACAGCGCGATGCGCTCGCCGCCTATTTCGGCATCGACCAGCCCTGGTTCGTCCAGTACTGGCGCTGGATCGGCGGCATCCTGCACGGCAATTTCGGCATCTCCGTCACCTATGGTAGGCCGGTATTGGACGTCATCCTCGAGCGCTTCCCGCTGACGCTGGAACTGGCCGTGCTGTCGATGATCATCGCACTCGCCGCCGGCATGCCGGCGGGCATCTACGCCGCCACGCATAGTGAGAAACTGTCCGACCTCGGTGTGCGCGTCGTCGCTATGATCGGCCAGTCGACGCCGAGCTTCGTGCTCGGCCTTTTGATCATCTACGCGCTGTCGGCCGGCTTCGGCGTGCTGCCGGCCATGGGCGAATTCGCGCCGCTCTGGCAGGATCCCTTGCGCAATCTCAGCCAATTGATCCTGCCTGCCATCACGCTCGGCTTCGCCTTCGCCGCATCGGTCACCCGCATCTCGCGCTCGGCCATGCTCGACGTGTTGAGCGACGACTATGTGCGCACCGCCCGCAGCAAGGGCGCCTCGGCGCGCAGCGTCATCTGGCGGCATGCGCTGCCCAACGCGCTGATCCCCGTGGTGACGCTGAGCGGCATCGAGTTCGGCTATCTCCTGGGCGGCGCGGTCATCGTCGAGCAGATCTATGCCCTGCCCGGCCTCGGCCGCATGGTGCTCGACGCCATACTCCAGCGCGATTACGCGCTGGTGCAGGGCAGCGTGCTGTTCATCGCCTTCAACTTCATGATCGTCAATCTCCTGGTCGACCTCGCCTATGTCGCGCTCGATCCGCGCATCCGGCTGGACGAGCAGTGATGCGCATGCTGCGCGCCATCTTCGGGCACGGCAGCGGCCGTGTCGGCGGCGTGATCGTCGGCGTCTATCTCCTGGTCGCCATCCTCGGCCTGTTGGGACTGACCCCGCACAATCCGATCACGCAATACCGGGTCGACCGGCTGCATGCGCCCAGTGCCGCCTACTGGATGGGCACCGACCTGTTCGGCCGCGACGTGGCGAGCCGGCTGATGGCGGGCGTCGGCCAGTCCTTCACCGTTGCCTTTCTTTCGGTCGCCTTCGCCGCGCTTGCCGGCACCGTGCTGGGGCTCGCCGCCGCCTGGCTCGGGCGTCGCTGGGACGGCGTGCTGATGCGGATCATGGATGTGCTGCTGGCTTTTCCTGCCATTCTTCTGGCGCTGCTGATCGTCACCGTTGCCGGACCGGGCACATGGACCAGCGTGGTCGCCATCGGCATCGTCTATACGCCGATCTTCACACGCGTGGTGCGCGGCCCTGCTTTGTCGCTCAAGGCGCGCGAATTCGTCGACGCCGCGCGCACCTTCGGCAGCAGCTCCAGCTACATCATCACGCGGCACCTGCTGCTCAATCTGATCGCGCCCTTGACCGTCCAGGTGACGCTGGCGCTCGCCTGGGCATTGCTGACCGAGGCTGGCCTCAGCTTCCTCGGTCTCGGCACGCAGCCACCGGCCGCCTCGCTCGGCCTGATGCTGAGCGACAGCCGCAATCTGATGGAAACCGCCCCATGGCTGATGATCTTCCCGGGCCTGGCGATCATGATCAGTATTCTGGGCTTCAACCTCTTGGGCGACGCCTTGCGCGACATCCTCGATCCCAGAATGCGGAGAGCGCTCGCATGATCCCGCTTCTGTCGGTCCGCGATCTGCGCGTCGGCTTCGGCCGCCACCCGAAAGCCAATGAGGTGGTGCGCGGCGTCAGCTTCGATCTCGCCGACGGCGAAACGCTGGCCATTGTCGGCGAAAGCGGCTCGGGCAAGTCCGTCACCGCGCTGTCGATCAACCGTCTCATCGATTTCGGCGGCGGCCGCATCACCGGCGGCGCCATGACGCTGAAACGGGCCGACGGCAGTCTCTTCGACCTGACGACCGCGACCGAGCGGCAACTGACCGGGATTCGCGGCGCAGAGATCGGCATGATCTTCCAGGAGCCGATGACCTCGCTCAATCCTGTGCTGACGATCGGCACGCAGATCGAGGAATCGTTCCGGCTGCATCGCGACCTGACCGGCCGGCAGGCCACGGCGGCGGCCAGGGACGCGCTCGACCGAGTGCGCATCCCCGATGCGGCAAGGCGGCTGAAATACACACCCAACCAGCTGTCGGGCGGCATGCTGCAAAGGGTGATGATCGCCATTGCGCTCGCCTGCAATCCGCGTCTGCTGATCGCCGACGAACCGACCACGGCGCTCGATGTGACGGTACAGGCGCAGATCATGGCGCTGCTTGCGGAGCTCAAGCAGGAAAGCGGCATGTCGATGATCTTCATCACCCACGACATCGGCCTTGTCGCCGGGATCGCCGACACTGTGATGGTGATGCAGAACGGGCAGGCCATGGAACAGGGCGAACTGAACCAGGTCCTCGACAGGCCGCAGCACGCCTACACGCAGCATCTGTTGCAGGATGTGCCGCATTTCGCCCACGGCCGCGCGACACGCACGGACGGGCAGCGCGACAAGAACGCAAGGACGGACCCGGCCCTTGAGGTCAACGGCCTCGTGGTGCGGTTTTCGCTCAAGAGCAGTTTCTTCAGCCATGCCAGCGGCGCGGTGCACGCCGTGGACGGTGTCGACTTCGACCTGATGCCGGGAGAGACATTGGCCATTGTCGGCGAGAGTGGCTCGGGCAAATCAACCACCGCGAAAGCAGTCCTTGGGCTGGTGCGCTCGACGCGCGGCAGCTTCTCGGTCGGCGCCCGGACGGCCTCGGCAAAGCACGGCGCCAAGCCCGTGCAGATGGTTTTCCAGAATCCCTACGCTTCGCTCAACCCGCGGCTGAGCATCGAGAGCATCCTGGCGGAGCCGGTGATCGCCAATGGCGGCCGGGCGGACGCCGAAACGCGAGCCAGGATGGCGAGCCTGCTGGAGCGCGTCGGCCTGCCGCAGAACAGTTTGCAGCGCTATCCGCACGAATTCTCCGGAGGCCAGCGGCAAAGGCTGTGCATTGCCCGCGCGCTGATGCTCAACCCGTCGGTCGTCGTTCTGGATGAAGCGGTTTCCGCCCTCGATGTTTCGGTTCAGGCCAAGGTGCTGGAGCTGCTGGTCGACCTGCAGCGCGAGTTCGGGCTGGCCTATCTGTTCATCTCACACGATATGGCTGTCGTCGAGCGGATCGCTCATCGCATCGCCGTCATCTATGCCGGCCAGATCGTCGAGATCGGAGACGCGGCCTCGGTGCTGTCGGCGCCGAAACATTCCTACACGAAGAAGCTCATATCAGCGGTTCCGGCCATCGACCGGCGGCATGAGCGTTTCGAGGTCGACACACGCCAGGTGCCTTCCCTGGTGCGCCCGCAAGGGTTTGAGCCGGCGCCGGCGAGATGGGAGGAATTTGGGGTAGATCATATGGCGAGGGTGGAAGGGTGATGCATGGTGCCCTGGGCTCGGTTAGGTCGGCGGGACAGCACCCCCCTCTGTCCTGCCGGGCATCTCCCCCGCAAGGGGGGAGATCGGATGTCGCCTCGGCTTTCGCCAATCTCCGATGTTGGAAGGCTGGCGGGACATCAACTCTGCCAATCTCCCCCCTTGCGGGGGAGATGCCCGGCAGGGCAGAGGGGGGTGTGACGGAACTCGGCCTTTCAGGAGGCCCGCATTGACCAACCTCGCCCAGATCTTCGACCGCGCGTTCCAACCACTCGCAGCGGCAGTTGCCGCCAAGCGCATCCCCGGTGGCGTGCTCGGCATCGTTGACAGGAATGGCGACCGCATCACCAGGGCGATCGGCTCAGCCCAACTCGTGCCTAAGCAGCGACCGATGCGTGAGGAGACCTGGTTCGACCTGGCATCCCTGACCAAGGTGATCTTCACCACGCCGCGCATTCTGGCGCTGGCTCAGGACGGTGCCATCGATCTCGACGCACCACTCGTCTCGGTGCTGCCGGACCTTCGCCAATATGACGCGAGTGCCTGGGAGCGGAAGGTGACGTTTCGCCAGTGCCTCGGGCACCAGACGCCCTTCCCGGCCGTCGAACCGATCTACACTTACGGGCGCGACCCCGACTTGCTGCGCGCCTTCATCCTGCAACGGGAATGGCGGGCCCGCGATCCGGTCTATTCCGACATCAATTTCATCCTGCTCGGTTTTGCGCTCGAGCGGCTGTCGGGCAAAACCATCCGCGACATGGAGCCCGGTCCGGGCTTTGCGTGGTCCGCCGAGCCAGATCTCGCCGCTGCAACAGAAGACTGCACCTGGCGCCATCGGGTTCTGTCCGGCGAGGTTCACGACGACAATTGCGCGGCGCTGCAAGGCGCCGGCCATGCCGGCCTGTTCGGCACGGCGGCCTCGGTGCTCGATTTCGCCCAAGGGCTGCTGGACGGCGCATCCGAACGGTCGATCGCGCTGATGCGCACGCCCTTGTCCGCTACCCGCACCCACGGTTGGGAGCGTCCTTATGACGGCTGGTCCGGCGGCGCCTTGTGCAGCCCGCAAACGATAGGCCACACCGGCTTTACCGGTACGGGGCTGTGGATCGACTTCGACAAGGGAAAGGCCTGGACCTTGCTTACCAACCGGATCCATCCGACACGTCACTTCGACAGCGGAATCGTCGCGCTTCGCCAAGCGGTCGGCGATCTCATCAATGGAGTTCGATAATGGAATCCATCTGGGCCGTCGGCCTGATGACCGGCACCGTGCTGGACGGCAACATCGATGTCGCCCTGATCAAGACAGATGGCGAGCGCATCGACGATTTCGGCACCTACCGGCTGATGCCCTACCCCCCGTCGATCCGCTCGCTGCTGGAAGAGACGCTTAAGCAGGCGCGGGGCTGGAATTTTGCCGGACCGGAGCCGGCGATCTTCCGCGAGGCCGAGGAGGCGCTGACGCGCGCGCAATCGGCGGCGGTCAGGGAGCTCGTCGAAGGCCATGGGATGACAATGGCGGATATCGGCGTCGTCGGCTTCCACGGCCAGACCGTGCTGCATCGCGCGCCGCAAATCGGCAGGCTCGGACAGACCCGGCAGCTCGGCGACGGCGAGTTGATGCATGCGATCCTCGGCACCAAGGTCGCCTATGATTTCCGCTCTGCCGACATGCGCGCCGGAGGACAGGGCGCGCCGTTGGCGGCCGCCTATCACACCGCGCTGATGCGCAGCGCCGGCGCCAGTGGCGAGGTAGCCGTGCTCAACCTAGGCGGCGTCGCCAACATCACCTGGTGGGACGGCGGCGACAATGTCGTTGCCTTCGACACCGGCCCCGCCAACGCGCCGCTCAACGACTTCATCAAGTCAAAGGGGCTCGGCGAAATGGACCGCGACGGCGCGCTTGGCCGGGGGGGAACGGTCGACGAAGCCCGGCTCGCCAAGCTGCTGCAACACCCCTATTTGACCAAACCCTATCCGAAATCGCTGGACCGTTTCGACTTCGGCGCCACCATGGCGGATGGCCTGAGCGCCGAGGACGGCGCCGCGCTTTTGACCGCCTTCACCGCCGCCGCGGTCGGCAAGGCACTCGATCTTCTGCCGAGCCGGCCGAAAAGACTGGTGGTCAGCGGCGGCGGCCGCCACAACCCGACGATGATGGCAATGATCGCCAGCCGCGCCGGTGTCGAGGTGGTGCAGGCCGAAAGCCTCGGCTGGAGCGGCGACGCGGTGGAGGCGGAGTGTTTTGCCTTTTTGGCGGTGCGCGTGCTGCGCGGCCTGCCGATCAGTTTCCCCAGCACGACGGGCGCGCCGCAGCCGATGCGCGGCGGACGGCTGGCCGGTTGATCAGCCCGCCGACAGTTTTTTCTGCAGGAAGACGCGGCTGCGGCCGACGGGGAAATCGGCGAGTGTTCCGAAGGGCTGATAGCCCTGGCGCCGATAGACCCTGGCGGCGTTGGGGTTGAAGGTGTCGATCCAGGCGTTCTGGCAGCCGCGCGCCATCGCCTCCTTCTCAGCCGCGTCCAGCATCGTGCCGGCCATGTGCCGACCGCGCAGCCTTTCGTCGACCCACAGCCATTGCACGTAAAGCCAGCCCCAGGCGGTGTAGCCCGAAATGCCCGCGACAATCGCGCCGGCTTCATCACGCACGAACACCGCAAGGGCCTTCCTTTCGGAAGCGCCGACATCGCCGTCGTTGAACGCCATCAACCGCTCGCCGAGAAAGGCGAGCTCCTCGGGCAAGGGGGTTGCCGTCGTTTCAAGTGTCGTGATCATGGCTCATCCGAAATGCGCAACGGGAGACGAACAGAGTTACGAAGGCCGGAGCGCCTGCGCAACGCCTATGTCCGTCCCCGAACAGGGTGCCGGTCCGGGGTGCCACCATTGCGGAATTCGGAGGCGGAAATGCCGTAGCGCTTGAGCTTGTCGTAGAAAGTCTTGCGCGGCACGCCGAGTGCGTCGATGGCCCCGCGCACGTCGCCGGCATGATCGCGCAAGGCCTCGCGGATGAGTTGCGCCTCGTAGCGGCCGACCCGTTCGGGCAGCGCCGCCGAGGGCTCCGGCAAGCGCGCGGACGTTGCCCTGGCCTCCTCGTCGGGCCCGAGGCCAAGCGCGACCCGGTCGGCAAAATGCGCGAGCTCGCGCACATTGCCCGGCCAGTCATGCGACTGGAGATGGTCGCTCACCGCGGCATTCACGGCCGCGACCGGGCGGCCGAAACGCTGCGAGGCCTTGCCCAGGAAATGCCCGAACAGCATCGGGATGTCGCCGCGCCGCTCGCGCAGCGGCGGGATGCGCAGCGTCACCACGTTGAGGCGGAAATAGAGATCCTCGCGGAAATCGCCGCGCTGGTCCGGCCGGCCTAGATCGACCTTCGTTGCCGCGACGACCCGCAGATCGAGGCGGCGCGTTTCGTTGGAGCCGAGCGGGGTGAGGCTGCGCGTTTCCAGCACCCGCAGCAGTTTGACCTGGAGCGGCGGCGGCATGGATTCGATTTCGTCGAGGAACAGCGTACCGCCGCTGGAATGCTCGATGCGGCCGATCCGCCGCCGCTGCGCTCCGGTGAACGCACCCGGCTCGTGGCCGAACAGCTCGCTCTCGATGACGGTCTCCGGCAGGGCGCCGCAATTCAGCGCCACGAAAGGCTTTGCGCGGCGCCGGCTCCATCGGTGCAGGAGATCCGCCACCACCTCCTTGCCGGTGCCGGTCTCCCCTTCCACCAGCACGTCGACATCCATGTCGGCGATCTGACGCAAGGTCTCGCGCAGGCGGCGGATGGCGGGCGCCTCGCCGATCAGCGGCAGGCCGTCGGCGGCCTGTGCGGCGGCCTCGTGCAGCCGCCGGTTCTCCATCACCAGCCGCCGCTTTTCGCTTGCCCGCTTCAGTGCCTCGACAAGGCGCTCGCCCGCATAGGGTTTCGGGATGAAATCGTAGACGCCGTCCTTGAGCGCCGCCACCGCGAGATCGACATCGCCATGCCCGGTGACCAGGATCACCGGTATGTCGATGTCGATCGCCCTGATGCGATCGAACAGCTGCAAGCCGTTCATGCCGGGCATGCGGATATCGCTGACAACCACGCCCTGGAAATCCCGGTCGACGGCGGCAAGCGCTGCCTCCGCGGCCTTGAACGCGATCACGCCGAAGCCGGCAAGCTCGAGCAATTGCGTGGTGGCGTGAAGCATATCCGCGTCGTCTTCGACGAGCGCGACCAGCCCTGATCCCTCAGTCATTCAATTCGCCTCAGGTCGATGGTGAAGGACGCGCCTTTTTTGCTGTCGGGGTCGAGGCGCAGCGTGCCACCCAGTTCCTGAGCGATCTCCTGCGAGATCACCAGCCCGAGGCCAAGCCCCTTCTCCTTGGTGGTCTGGAACGGCATGAACAAATTGCCGGCCGCTTCCGGCCCGAGGCCAGGTCCATTGTCGCGCACCGAAACCAGCACCCTGTCGTCGCGCTCGGCAAGCTCGATCTCGATGCGCGGATCGGGCCGGTCCTTCAGGGCATCCAGCGCATTCTGCAAGAGATTGACCAGGATCTGCTCCAGCCGGATGCGGCTGGCCATGACCGCCGGCGAGGCGGTGCCGCGCGGCTTGACGACGGTCACGCCGGAATCGCGGATGCGGCCGGACAGGAGCGACAGCGCGCCGTCGATCGCTTCGCGCACCGGCAGCGGCGAGGCGGCGACGCCTGGCCGCCGCGCGAAACTGCGCAGCGTGCTGGTGATGGCGCCGATGCGCTCGGTCATCGACACGATCGATGTCAGGTTGCCCGAGACGGATTCGACTTTGTCGCCATGCAGGAAGCGGCCGGCATTCTCGGCGTAGGTGCGTATCGCCGCCACCGGCTGGTTGATCTCATGCGCGACGCCGGCGGCGATCTGGCCGAGGATGGAAAGCCGGTTGGCCTGGGCGAGGTCGTCGCGCAGTCGGCGGACCTTGGCCTCGGCGTTTTCGCGCTCGGCGATCTCGCCGGCAAGGGCGGTGTTGGAGCGGGTCAGTTCCGCCGTTCGCGTGCTTACCCTGCTCTCCAGTTCAGCATTCATGCGCGCCAGCGCTTCCTGCCTCACGCGGCGCGCACGGCGGCGCCTGAGAAGCACGTAGGCAAGTAAACCCGTGAACAGCAGCGCCAGCAGCGTGGTCAGGCGTGCCGTGTTGGCGGCCGACGTCAAAGCGGCATCGGCAGGCGTGAGCAGCCACAGACGCCAACCGGGAACGGCGCCGGGCAGGTCCTGCGCCACTTCGACGAACTGGCGCGATTTTCCGGCATTGTCGATTGTCGCCAGGCCGTCACCGGCACCGCGTCGTATCGGCAGCGGTTCGAAGCCGGTTTCGGCAAGTTGAAGCTGCGCGTGAGCTGTCGCGGCATCCGCGGCCGAGAGCGGCGCAAGCGCGTGGAACCGCCACTCGGGCCAGCTGGTCGCCAGCACGACACCGCGCTCGTCGGTGACAAATACGACAAAGCCGCTGGAGCGCCAATTGGCTTCGACGCCGTCGAGTTCGACCTTCAGTACGGCGACGCCGAGCGGCGTCTTGCCGTCATCGACGCGGCTGGCGAGATAAAGTCCCGGCCTGCCGCTGATCGTGCCGAGGCCATACTGGCTGGCGGCGCCCTTGGTCATGGCGTCGGTGAAATAGTGGCGGAAATTGTAGTCGATGCCGACGAAGCTGCCCGGCTCGCCGGCGTTGCTGGCCGATATCGCGATGCCTGCCGTGTCGATGACATAGATGGCGGATGCCGAGGCATCGGCGGCAATGGCCCGGAGCTTGTCGTCGAGCGCCGTCTCTTGCGTTTTGCCGGCCCGGCGCAACGCGTCGCGCACGGCATCGTCGCGTGCCAGCACCAAGGGAACGAGACGCTGCTTTTCGATTTCGCCGGTCAAGGTGCCCGCCGCCAGCGGCAAGGCTGCCAGTGCTCCGTCGCGCAGATCGCCGGCAGCCTGGTTGGCGGCAAGGCGCCCGGCAATCGCGACCGCTCCCGCCAGCATTGCCAGGCCGATCAGGAGAATGAGCCAGCGGCCGTCACGCAGCCTGGCCATCGCTTCGCGCAGCAGGTCGCGGCCGGCGAACTCCGGGGATGCGCTATCGGTGTCTGCCTGCGGCGTCTGCCCTCTCCACCGTTCGCTGTTCAGCAGCCACTGTAATGCGAAACTCCGCCCAGGCAAACAAGGGCGAGTGCGGAAATCCGCACAGGCCTCCATCGAAGCGGGGACAAAACTGCCGGGAATCCAGGGTTCCGGCCTTTTCTCGATCTGGCACGGCGCTTGCAAAACTCTCGACAGCGGCGAGCGACCGGAGCGCCGCGATGGGAGAAGTCTTGCGGGGCGGCGCGTGCCGTTCCCTCCGGCCAGGGAGATAGCAGATGCACATGGCAGACCAATCACGCGCGCCCGCCGCGCAGCGCAAGCCGCTTTACGCCCAACTCTACGTGCAGGTGCTGGTGGCGATCACCGTCGGTATCCTGCTCGGCCATTTCTATCCGTCGCTCGGCGAGAGCATGAAGCCGCTTGGCGACGCCTTCATCAAGCTGGTCAAGATGATCATCGCCCCGGTTATCTTCCTGACGGTCGCCACCGGCATCGCCGGCATGAGCGACCTGCAGAAGGTAGGCCGCGTCGCCGGCAAGGCGATGCTCTACTTCCTCACCTTCTCGACACTGGCGCTCATCATCGGCCTGATCGTGGCCAATGTCGTGCAGCCCGGGGCCGGCTTCAACATCGACCCGGCGACGCTCGACGCCGCGACCGTCAACAGCTACGCCGCCAAGGCGCACGACCAGTCGGTCACCGGCTTCCTGATGAACATCATCCCGACGACCATCGTCGGCGCCTTCGCCGACGGCGACATATTGCAGGTGCTGTTCTTTTCGGTGCTGTTCGGCATCGCGCTGGCCCTGGTCGGCGACAAGGGCGCGCCGGTGCTCAATTTCCTGCAGGCGCTGATGGCGCCGATGTTCAAGCTGGTCAGCGTGCTGATGAAGGCAGCCCCGATCGGCGCCTTCGGTGCCATGGCCTTCACCATCGGCAAATACGGCATCGGCTCGGTCATCAACCTCGCCATGCTGGTCGGCACCTTCTACATGACCGCTTTTCTGTTCGTGTTCATCGTGCTGGGCGCCGTCTGCCGCTACAACGGCTTCTCCATCCTGTCGCTGATCCGCTACATCAAGGAGGAGCTGCTTCTGGTGCTGGGCACCTCGTCTTCGGAAGCGGCACTGCCCTCGCTGATGGAGAAAATGGAGAAGGCCGGCGCGAAGCGCTCGGTGGTCGGGCTGGTCATCCCGACCGGCTATTCCTTCAACCTCGACGGCACCAACATCTACATGACGCTGGCCGCGCTGTTCATCGCGCAGGCGACGAACATCCACCTCTCCTTCGGCGACCAGATCCTGCTGCTCCTGGTGGCGATGCTTTCCTCCAAGGGGGCGGCCGGCATCACCGGCGCCGGCTTCATCACCCTTGCCGCCACGCTTTCGGTGGTGCCGGCTGTGCCTGTCGCCGGCATGGCGCTGATCCTCGGCGTCGATCGCTTCATGTCGGAATGCCGGGCGCTGACCAACTTCGTCGGCAATGCGGTGGCGACGCTGGTGGTGGCGCGCTGGGAAGGCGAGCTCGACGAGGCCAAGCTGGCCAGGGCGCTGGCGGGAACGGCCGACGACAGCCTGCCGGCGGACATCGTTCCAGCCGAGTAATCACAACGGCCGCACAGCGATAGCAAACGGCCGGAGGCATCGCTGCCTCCGGCCATTTTTCGTATGTTCACCGCGTGAGGCGGCAGGACTTGCGCACGCCGCGCAGCTTGACCTCGACCATCAGTGTCCGTCCTCGTGTCCGGGATATCTGCTCGGCCCGTCGACAGGCAGGCGGGCCGTGCCATCGGCGAACAGGACAAGGCTTGCCGCGCCGATCAGCCCGGCGTGGCGGCCGAGCTGGGCCTGAACCACCGGCACGTCGCGATAGGCGCGCATGGCGCGCTGGCGGATTGTCGCCTCTATTGCCGGAGCCATCAGATCGAGGCCATTGGCGATGCCGCCGCCGACGACCAGCACGTCGGGCGAATAGAGATGCAGGAGGTTGGTGAAGCCGACGCCCAGCCAGCGCGCTTCCTCCTCGAGCAGGGCCAGGGCGAGATCGTCCTGCAGCCGCGCTGCATCGACGACATGGCGGCCCGTCACCTCGGCATTAGCCGAGAGGCGGCGCAGCGTCGAGCCGTCGAAGGCCGACGTCGCGGCATTGGCGCGGCGGCCGAGCGCGGTGCCCGAGGCGATGGCCTCGAAACAGCCGACGACGCCGCATATGCAGCGCTCGCCTTCGTTGGTTATGGTCATGTGGCCGATCTCGGCGGCAAGACCCCGGCGGCCATGCAGGATGCGCCCGTCGACGACGACGCCGCCGCCGATGCCGGTCGAGACGGTGACGAAGACGAGCGAACGGGCGCGGTGGCCGACGCCGAAGCGCCACTCGCCGAGCGCTGCCGCATTGGCGTCGTTCTCCAGCCGCACCGGCAGGCCGAGCCGCCGCTCGAGGATGTCGGCCAGCGGCACGTCCAGCCAGCCGGCAAGCGTCGGCGGCCCGACCGCGATGCCGGCCAGCGGATCGAGCGGTCCCGGCGCGCCGACGCCGACACCGAGGATGGCGAGCGCCGGCGCCTCGGCATGGATGGTCGCGGCGAGAGCCTCGATCTGGCCGATCACCACTTCGGGACCGGCCTGCGCCTGCGTCGGCACCGCCGCGAACGCCAGTATCTTGCCATCACGGTCGACCAGGGCGGCACGAAGCTCGGTGCCGCCCAGATCGATCGCGAGAGCGGCCTCGTTGCTCATGCCGCGACTTTCAGCCCGTGCAGCCAGCCAATGCGGCCGGCCAGATCCTTGTCACCGAAGGCGAGCGAACCAAGAACCACGGTCTCGGCACCCGCGGCACGCAGCAGCGGCACGGTCTCATGGCGGATGCCGCCGTCGGCGGCAAGAACCACGTCCGCCTCGCGTCCGGTCTTGCGCAGGATGGCGCGGGCCTCAACCAACCTGTCGCAGGCTTTCTCCGAAAGGCCTTGCCCCTTGACGCCGATCGCGGTTCCCAGAAGCGTGACGAACGCGACTTCGGACACGAAGGGCCTCACCGCTTCGACCGGCGTTTCCAGCCGCAGCACGACGCCGGCTTCGGCGCCAAGTTCGCGCGCCAGCCGCACAGCGCGCAATCCTGCTTCGCCATTCTCGGCATGGACGCTGATCATGTCGGCGCCGGCCTCGATGAATTGGCGCGTCTGTTCCCCGACGATTGTCCCGTCGACCATCAGATGGACATGGATGGGCTTGGCCGTCAGCTTGGCGATGCGAGCGACCAGATCGGGAAAGAACAGGAAGGACGGCGCGAAGTGGCCGTCAGCGACATCGATGTGGTGAAGATCGACATAGGGTTCGATGCGCCTGAGGTCGCTCTCGAAATTGGCGAGATCGGCCGACCACAGCGAGAATTCGGCGATCAGACGATCGCGCGGCAATGCGGCGATGGCGGCCGGGCCTGAAAGGAGTTTCGAGATCATGACTGGTCCTGGTTGTTGAAATTTTTATCGAGAAAGCCGCCGATCGCGGCACGGATTTCGGCGAAGTGGCGATCCTTGTCGGTGGCCTTCGGTGTCACCTCGGTGAAGATCGCGTTGAGGATTGTCTTCGCCAGTTCGCGCGCAATCGCCAACGGATGGACGAGATCGGTACCGCTGCCGATGACCAGTGTGGGGACAGCGAGCGAGCCGGCCACGCCACGCGAGACGCCGGGTCCATCGCCAGCGATTGCCTGCATCATTTCGGCGAAGTCCGCTGCATTGTTGCGCTCGAAGAAACCGAGAAGGGAAGCCAGATTGTCGGGTGCCTCGGCGCGGAACCGGGCGGCCGTGGCCGAAGCGGCAAAGACGGCGCGCGCCTCGTTCGGCGGACGGTTTCGGATGAGCTCGGCCACTTCCGCATAGGGACGCATGTTTTCAGGGGCCGCGTCGAAGGCCCAGGCCGGACGGACCAGCACCAGGCCGGTGACGCGCTCGGGATGCCGGACGGCCAGGCGCAGCGCGATCGCCGCACCCATCGAGATGCCGCCGGCGACGAAGCGTTCGATGCCGGCCGCATCGGCGGCGGCCAGCACGTCGTCGGCGAACATGGCGATCGAAAAGGGGCGCTTATGGCCGGCACCGGAGCCGCCTTGCGCCCGGCATTCGACGGTGAGCCGGCGTCGCGACGGGCCGTCGGGAAAACTCTGCGCCACCTGGGCGGCGTCACCGCCGAGACCGTGCTGGAAGACGACGGGAAGCCTGCCTTGCTCCGTGTCGAAGACACGAAGCGCCGCATCGTCGCGAAGCATGGTCGTCGGTGCGACGCTCATCGGAGCAGGCGGCGCAGAAAGGCGGCAACGGCGGGAGCTTCGTCGGCCGACAGTCCGTGCGTGACAAGCGGGCCATCGAATTTCACAGCGTTCAGCCGCGCGACGAAATCCGGAAAATCGACAATGCCCTCCCCTGTTGCGGCAAAGCGGCCGTCGGCATGCCGGTCCTTGGCATGCGCCATGGCTATATGGGCAGCGGCCTCGTCGATCGCCGCCGCGACGATGGCGCGCGCCTCGCCCGGCGTCGCATGCTCGAACAGGTTCGCCGGATCGAGCACGACCTTCAGATGCTTCGAGCCCATGTCGGCGATCAAGCGGGTGGCATCCTTCGCCGAGGTGACGATGTTGGCCTGTTCGGGCTCGATGCCGAGATCGACGCCTGCCCCTTCGGCCAGCGCCAGCGCCTTTTCCATCTCAGTGGCCATGTCGGACCAGGCGGCCGGTGTGGCGTTGTCGGGATGATAGGCCCATTGGTCGGCTGCATTGCGCGAGCCGGTGCAGAGCGTGACCAGCGGAATGTCGAGGGCGGCGGCTGTATCGATGACGACGGCAAGGCGGCAAAGACCATCGTCGCGCACCGCCTTGTCTGGATGCGCCATGTTGTAGGTGCCTGACAGGGCGGCGAGCGATACGCCTGTTGATCGGGCGGCGGCGCGAATGGCCGAAATGGCTGCGTCAGGCACCGCATCGGGCATCGACGGCAGGCCGGCGCAAGCGAGATTGAATTGCGTCGTCTCATAGCCCGCCTGCCGCACTGCTTCCAGCACAACAGCCGGCTCGGTGCCCGCAAAGGTCTTGGCGAAGATGCCGAGACGCATCAGACCGCACCCGAGACCGAAGCGAGCTCGATCCGCTCGCCGGTCTCGACGGAGCGGGCAATGGCGACCATGGCGCGGATCGAGGCAATGCCGTCCTCGACATTGGCACCGCGCATCGGCGCGCCGTTCAGCACCGTGTCGGCGAGACCTTCCAGCTGGCGGCGGAAGAAATGGCCGTCGGCGCCGAGCGGTTTTCGCGAGGTCGCGTCCTTCTCATGGAAGATATCGACCTCGCTGGCGCGGAAGTACCAGGGATTGAACGTCTTGGCGATGACGGAGCCGTTCTCGCCATAGAGCTGGAAACCCTCGTGCCAGTCCATGCGTACGGCGACGGTGAGATCGAGATGGCCGAGCGCGCCGCTGGCGAACTCGGTCTCGACGAACCAGCAATAGGCGCCGAAGCGTTCGTTGAGACGGGCGCGTACGGCCGTGATCTCGCCGCAGAGGAAGCGGGCCGTATCGACCAGATGCGAGCCGTGCGCCAGCATGAAATACTGCCGGAGATCCGCCTTCGGATTGCCGGACGGTTTCTTCGCCAGCTTGCTGGTGACAGGCAGCGGCTGCACCGCATCCGTGTTGGTGTAGCGGTGGGTGGAATCGCAATACCAGGCCTTCAGCGCCAGCACCTCGCCCATTTCGTCGCGGACGAAGTCGCGCGCCGCCTCCAGCGCCGGATCGAAGCGTTTCATGTGGCCGACCTGCAGGATCCTGCCGGAGCGTTTCACCGCCGCCGCCAGCGCCTCGCCTTCCTCGACCGAAGTTCCGATCGGCTTTTCGCACAGCACATGCTTGCCGGCGTCGAGCGCCTTGATCGACATCGGCACGTGATAGGCGTCCGAGGTGGCGACGATGACCGCTTCCAGCTCCGGATCGGCGAGCATCTCGTCATAGTCGGCATACATCTTCCGCGGCTCATAGCTGACGCCCATGCGGGCGAGCAGGTCGGGTGCGGCGTCGCAGATGGCGTAGAGGTCGGCATTGCCTGCCTTGACGCAGGATTCCAGATGCGCGAACTGCGCGATGGGGCCGCAGCCGAGCACGCCGACCCTGAGGCGCCTGTCCTGTTTCCTGATCATCGTCTCAGGCTCCGTAGCCGCGCATCGTCTGGCGGTTGGTCTTGACCGCGCCGGCAGGATCGGCGGCGGCCGTGTCGGATTCTTCCTCAAGCACCAGCCAGCCGTTGAAGCGCGGTGCCCTACCGACGATCTCGATCACTTCACGGATGTCGCAGACGCCTTTACCCAGCATCGCCCAATCGCCCTTGGCGTCGACGTCCTTCAGATGGATGTAGCGGATGCGGTCGCGGTAGGTGGTAAGCGTATCGGCCATGTCCTTGTGGCCGCGCAATATGTGGCCGGTATCGGGCACCCAGCCGACCAGGTCGGGTTCGAGCAAGGCAAAGATCGCGTCGTAGTCGGCGCGGTCGAACAGCAGCGTGTTGTGGTGCGAACTCGGATGCACTGCGACCTGGACGCCGGCCTTTCGCCCGATCTCGCCGGCCCTGTTGTAGACCTCCGCGGCGATAGCGAATTTGTCGTCGCGCGAGCCGTTGGAGACGACGGTCGCCGAGCCCATCGAGACTAGCGCACCTGGGAAGGCGGCAGCGAAATCGATCCAGCGCCTCGCGGCTTCGAGGTCGGCGCCGATCTCGTCCTTCAGCGTGAACCCGCTTTTCGAACCGAAGGCGAAGGAGACCAGCGTCAGGCCGGATGCTCCAAGCGCCGCGGCGAACTCCGTCGGTTTGCCTGCATAGCGGCCGATCATGGTGTCGGTGATCTCGATGCCGGCATAGCCGCCATCGGCGATCGCCTTCAGGAGATCGTTGGGGCCGCCGGTCCAGGCCTTGCCGAGCATCTCCCAGGTGAAGGTCTGGCAGCCGACCTTGAGCTTCGTCTTCGTCATGTCGTTCATTCCTTGACGCCGCCCTGGGTTTCCTTGGCGCCCCTGGGTTTCGCATGGTCTATAAAAATTTTACGCGCGTCAATATTCAATATGTTGTATAGCGGCTGCGAGGAATGATCCATTGGCGGGCAACGGATCGGGCAGAGCGTGGCCGCATCGGAGGAACGACAAGAAAATGCACGGACAATCGAAGACGAAGCTTGGGATCGGCGTCGTCGGATGCGGCAACATCTCGATGACCTACCTGCGCAATGCCGCGCTTTTCGGCGGCATCGAGCTGCGCGCCTGCGCCGACATCTCGGCCGACATGGCTACCTTGCGCGCCAAGGAATATGGCATTCGTGCGCTCGGCGTCGATGCGATGCTGGCCGATCCCGAGATCGATCTCGTCCTCAACTTGACCATCCCGGCGGCACATTTCGACGTCTCGTTTTCGGCGCTTTCGGCGGGCAAGCATGTGTTTACCGAAAAGCCGCTGGCGACCTCGGCCAGCGACGGGCGCCGCTTGGTGTCGGAGGCGGCCAAGCGGGGGCTGCTGCTCGGCTCGGCCCCCGACACTTTCCTCGGCGCCGCCGGCCGGCGGGCGCGCCGCCTGATGGACGATGGCGCCATCGGCCGCGCCGTGACCGGCACAGCCTTCATGATGGGCCGCGGCATGGAGCACTGGCACCCCAACCCACAATTCTACTACCAGCCGGGCGGCGGCCCGGTGTTCGACATGGGCCCCTACTATCTGACCATGCTGGTCAATTTGCTCGGTCCCGTCCAACGCGTCATGGCAATGGCGACGCTGGGCCAGCAGGAGCGGCTGATATCAGCCGAGGGACCGTTCAAGAACACGACCTTCAAGGTCGGCACGCCGACCAACGTGCTGTCGCTGCTCGAATTCCGGTCAGGCGCGACAGTCACCTTCGGCGCCTCATGGGACGTCTTCAAGCACTCCAACCATCCGATCGAACTGCACGGCACGGAGGGCTCGCTGCGCCTGCCCGACCCCGACACGTTCGGCGGCACCGTGTCCTTGTCCGAGCGCGGCGCCGAGTGGAAGGATTTCCCCAGCGAGGGCGCACTCTACGGCGCCCGGAACTGGCCCTATGCCGCGCCCGACCGCGCCAATTATCGCATGCTCGGCGTCGCCGACCTTGTGCGTTCGCTCGCGACAGGTGCCACGCCCCGGGCGTCCGGCAATCTGGCGCTGCATGTGCTGGAGATCATGGAGGCGATCCTGCGCTCCGGCGAAATGAAAAGCCCGGTCGACATCGCTGGCGACGTCGTCCAGCCGGCCCTACTCTCGGAGGACGAGGCGCGCGGCCTGCTCGCCTAGATGCAATCATGACGGAGATTGCGATGACGCTCGATCCTGATGCTCTGCGTGCCCTGGAAATCGGCCGCGCGGCCGGCGGTGCGCCGTTCGAGAACGGCAGCGTGGCGGCGGCGCGGGCCGCCTACAATGCTTCGTTCCCGGCGCAGCAAGGCGAACGTGAGCCGGTCGCGGCGACGTCGCAGCGGCAGATCGACGGACCGAACGGCCCGGTCCCGATCCGCATCCATCGCGGCATCGGCGCACCGCGAACCGGCGCGCGCGCCGTGCTCTATCTGCATGGCGGCGGCTGGGTCATCGGCAATCTCGATTCGCATGACGAGATCTGCCGCTGGCTGGCCAATCTGGCCAATGCCCTCGTCGTCTGCCCCGATTATCGACTGGCACCAGAGCACAAATTCCCCGCCGGGCTCGAAGACTGCGCGGCAGCGCTCCGCTTCATCGCGCAAGACGCCGGGGAGCTCGGCATCGATCCTGCCCGTATCGCCGTTGCCGGCGACAGCGCCGGCGGCAATCTTGCCGCCGTGCTGGCACTGCTCGCCCGCGATGGGCAAGCACCGCCGCTTGCCGCCCAGATCCTGATCTATCCCAACACCGATGCCCGCCAGACGGCGGACAGCTACCGCCGTTTCGGCAACGGCTTTGGACTGACCGCCGCCACCATGGCCTGGTTCCGCGACCACTATGTGCGCACCCCGGACGACATCAAGGACTGGCGCGTTTCGCCGCTGCTGGCACCGAGCCTTGCAGGCGCGGCGCCGGCGTTTGTCGTGACCGCCGGTCACGATATCCTGGCCGATGAAGGGACCGCCTATGGCGAACGCCTGCTTGCTGAAGGGGTGCCGCTGGTCCTGCGGCACTGGCCGGGCCAGATCCACGGCTTCGTCTCGATGGGCCGCTACATTCTCGCCGCGCGGCAAGCGATGAGCGAGGCCGCGGCCTGGCTCCAATTGCAGACGCGCGCTCAGGCCGACTGACGCATCACCAGGGTCGCGCCGAGCTTGACGTTTCGCACGAGGTCATGCGCGGGCGGGCGGGCCTCGTCGAGCAAGGCCAGCAGGATCTCGACGCTGCGGCCGGCCATTGCGGCGAAGTCCTGCGCCATGGTGGTGAGCGGCGGACAGGTGTAGCGGCTCAACGGGTGGTCGTCATGGGCGGCGACACGGAAGTCGCAATCGGGCTTGCGGCCGATCTTCAGCCCGCGCGTGAAAGCGGCCGACATGATGCCGAAGGCGAGCCGGTCATTGGCGCACAGGATCGTGCGACCAGGCAGGCCTCCCTTGTCGAGCGTCCTTTCCATCCATTCATGGCCGATCCGCTCGAAGTCCCAGGTGTAGTCGCGCGCCGCGTTGATGACGACAGGCTCAAGGCCGGCGGCCCGCATCGTCTCGATATAGCTTTGCAGTCGCTCGCCCGAATTGTGGTTGACGTGCGGGATGTCGACATACACCGGCGGCTCGCCGGACCGGCAGAGATAATCGACCATGATCGACGTGCTCTGGTGGTTGTCGTTGCCGACGAAGGGCGTGTCACCCTCGATATAGGTGTCGAAATAGACGATCGGGATGTCTTTGCCCATCCGTTCGAAGACGCCTGGCTCGGAGACCGATCCCAGCGGGGCCACGATGGCGCCGGCCACCTTCAGCGAGGTGAGCGTCTTGACCGATTCCGACTCAAGCCTGGGCGAACCGTGCGAGGAGATGACGATCGGCCAAAAACCCTCGTCGCGGCAGCGCAGTTCAATGCGGCTGACCATCTCGGCATAGAACGGATCGGTGATCGCCGGCACGACGATGCCGACATTGCGGGTGCGCTTGCGGTTGAGATTGCGGGCGAAGAGGTTCGGCTGATAATCCGAGGAGCGAAGCGCGGCCTCGATGCGGGCGCGCGTCGCCGGCTTGACGCTTGCCGGATCATCGAAATATTTCGACAGGGTCGGCCGTGACACGCCGCACGCCCGGGCGAAGTCATCCATCGTGCGGTGCGTCTTTTCCGCCATCGATATTCAGGGTCCCTTGCCCTCGCCGCCCCGGCCGACACCAGTCACGCGGCCGTTGCCTGGAAGCAGCAATGCTCGACCGAACTTGTCCAGTCAAGTTTTAACGGTTCCCAATGGATCGCAGAGTCATTACGCGCGTCAAATTATTTATTGACGCTTTCAAAGCGGCACTGGAGCTTCAGAAGGAAGCCAAGGGGATAGGCCCGGTCTTGCATCGACGATGATAAGCTCGCATTGGGCGCATCCATGGGCGGGAGGCGTCCGCGACGCCTCCCGCCCCCGAACATCATTCGCCCCGCATCGTCGCCTGGAAGGCCGGCAGGTGCTTTTTCTGCGCTTCCAGCATGCGTTCGCGGTAGACGCCGTAGATGACATCGGTGTCGTGCAGGGTCACGCCCGCGATCGTCGGCGAGGCGAAGACCGGCAGTTCGATGCCGCGCTTGGCGAGCTGCTCGGCGGTACGCGCGACCAGCTCATGCGCCAGGATCATGGCGAGCACGGTCGACGAGCCCGACACCGGACGGCTCCAGCCCTCGACCGGCACGATCGCATCCTCGATCGGCGAGCAGGTGTCGATGACGAGATCGGCCGCGTCGGCCAGTCGCTTGCCGGAGGAGTGCGTCGCGGGCTTGTCGAGATTGTTCTTGCTGGTGACCGCAACGACGAAGATGCCGCGCTTCCTGGCATAGAGCGCCGTATCGATGCCGGAAGAGTTGCGGCCGCTGTGGCCGAAGATGATGATGGAGTCACCCTTGTTGAGCGGCTGATGATCCAGGAATTTTTCGGCGTATTTCTCGGTGCGCTCCAGCCACAGCAGCTCACGCACGCCGCCGGCGCCGAGCACATTGTGCCACATCACGCGCGGGTCCGTCAGCGGGTTGAAACCGACATAGCTGCCGTAACGCGGAAACACTTCCTGCACCGGCAGCACCGAATGGCCTGAACCGTAGAGATGGATCAGACCGCCGCCTTCAAGCGAGTCGGCAAAGCGGCTGGCTGCCTGGGCAAAGGCCGCTTCATTGGTTTTCGCTGCCTGGTCGATGAGGGCGGCGAGACGGTGAATGTAGAGGTCGGACACGTGGGTACTCCTGTTAAGTGTCTGCTTGGGTGATGATGGATCAGCTTCGCGGATTTGACGGGACGCGCCCGGCGCGCAGCGTCGAGCGTATCTCGTAGCGGTCGCCACGCATGATGGAGACGGTGAACTCGAACGGACCGCGCTCGTCGGTGGCGATACGCTCGACCACGAAAGCCGGACTGCCGATCGGCAGATCGAGCAGCTCGGCATCCGCCGCGCCAACCGCGCCGACGCGATAATTCTCGCGCGCCGCCACCGGCACGATGCCGTAGTGGCGCTCCAGCGCCTCGTACAGCGATCCCTGCAGCAGGCCGGCGTCGAGGAAGCCCGGCACACGTGCGGCTGAGAGCTGCGCCGTCTGGATGCCGATCGGTTCGTTGTTGCCGAGCCGCAGCCGCCGGATGCGCACCACCGGGTCACCCTCCTCAATCTCCAGCGCGCCGGCCGCTGCCGCATTGGCGGTGGTGAGGCTGCAATCGAGCAGGCGCGAGCCGGCAACGACGCCGATATTGCCCATCTCCTGAGTGAAGCTCGTCAGTTCGCGGGTGCCGGCGACGAGCGTGGTGGAGCGCACGAAGGTGCCGCGTCCGTGTTCGCGGCGCAGCAATCCGCTTTCCTCCAGATTGCGCAAAGCGTGGCGCAGCGTGATGCGGCTGACCCCGAACAGCGCGCCCAGCCGGTCTTCGGCCGGGATCTGGTCGCCCGTCGCCCATTCGCCGCTCTTGACGATGGCGCGGATGGCCTCCTCGACCTGATACCAGAGCGGCTCGGGCCTTCTGCGATCCGGCTGCTGAAAACTGGCTTCACTCATCGGATCTGTCTCCACCCGCTTCCGGCCTGCCCGGCCACTGCCGCACCGACCAGGCCTGCGCCAGGGCCGAACGCGCCAGCCTTGAGAGAAATGCCGCGCAGATGCGGCGGCAGTTGGCGCCGCAGCGCGGCAAGCAGCGGCGGTCCGATGACGTCAAGCGCATCGGCAAGGCCGCCGGAAACCAGGATCACCTGGGGGTCGAGCAGCGCGACGGCGCCGGCAAGCGCGGTGCCCAGCCGGCGCGCCGGCAGCTCGAGCAAGGTCTGTGCCGCGAGTTCGCCCGCCTGGGCAGCCGCGATCAGCTGGCGGCCGCTGGCAAGGCCGACCTGACCGGCAAGCGCGTCAAGCGCACGGCCCGATGCAACGCGCTCCAGCCAGCCGCTGCGCTCCTCGCCATGGTCCTTGATGTCGGCGCAGGCCCAGCCGAACGAGCAGGCGCCGCCATGCGTGCCGGCGACGATGCGGTGGTTGGCGAGCACCGCCGAGCCTATGCCCGTGCCGATTGCCAGCAGGATCGCATCCGACATGCCCTTCGCGCTGCCTTCAACGGCTTCCGCCAGCAGGGCGATCTGCGCGTCATTGCCAACGGCGACGCGCAATTGCGGGAACAGCGCCGCGATGTCGACACCGTCGAGCCAAGGGAGATTCGGGATCCAGCGGCAGACCGACCCCTCGACGAGACCTGGCACCGCCAGGCCCAACGCCTTGACCGCGCCAGCCTCGGCGCAAAGCGCCGCGATACGGGCGACGAAGGCATCAAGGCTTGCCGGCGCCGGTTCGCGGCTCGGCCTCTCCAGCGCGCTGACATTGCCGGACTGGACGGCGGCACGCAGATTTGTGCCGCCGAGATCGATGGCCAGAACCCGCGTCATCGGCGCCCTCCGGCAGCCGGTGGCGCGAACAGACCGCTGCCGGCGTTCCAGGAATGCGAGGCCGCCGCGAAGGCCTGCGCATGGCGCGTGCCGCGCAGGCAGCCGCGCAGACGGTAGAGCGCGCTGTAGTAATCGACATAGGGGAAGCTGCTCAGGCCCCGCGCCAGCTCGTATTCATGCACCGCCTCGCTCCACGCCTCGAAGCCGTCGCTGACGTCGACCAGGTGCTCGGGGCGGAAACCGTCATCGTCCTCCCAGTTCTCGCCGAACAGCAGCAAGCCCGGCGTAAAGGCGGCATGGTCGCGCGCAACAGTCGGAAGGGCGGCGAAGAAGATGCCGGTCTGCGTCAGCTTGGCTGCGGCGCGATGGTCCTTGTGCCAGCTGCCGTGCCAATGGGTTATGACCACTTCCGGCTTCAGCTCGCGAATGACATCGCACAGTTTCAGCGCCGTCTCGTCGTCGGAAGGCAGGAAGGCGTCATGCAGGCCAAGATTGCGTATGGCGACGCCGAGGCGAGCGGCGGCCCTGCCCGCTTCCTCTTCCTTCTGGGCGCAATAATGCTCGGGGATCAGGCACGGATGGCCCTGCTCGCCCATGCTCAGGTGCAGGAACGTCACCGTGGCGCCCCTCATTACGGCGGCCGCCGCCAGCGGTCCGGCGATCACCTCGGCATCGAAGGCATGCGCACCGACGACGAGGATGGATTTGGCGTCATAGATCCTGTCCTCGATCATTTCATGCCTCCCCCGGCGCCTACGCCCTCTCGAATCTGGCGGGCGAGCAGACAATACATGATCAGGATCGGCGCCATGGAGATCGCCAGCGAGGCGAACACCAGGCCCCAATCGGTGCGGTACTGGCCGACGAAGACGCTGATGGCCAGCGGCACGGTCTTGTAGCGGTCGTCGAAGATGAAGATCAGCGGGAAGAAGAAGTCGTTCCACACGGCGATTGCCGTGAAGATGGCGACGATCGACACCGCTGGCTTCACCATCGGCAGGATGATCTGGAACAGGATGCGGACCTCGCCGGCGCCGTCCATGCGTGCCGCCTCGTCGAGTTCGGAGGGCAGAACGCGCATGAAATTGGCGAAGATGAAGACGGCGAAGGGAATGCGGATCGCCGAATAGACGAGGATCAGTCCGGTCAGGGAATCCAGCAGGCCGAGATTGCGCATCAGCGTGAACAGCTCGACCGAGGCGAGCCTTATCGGCAGCATGATGCCGGACAGGAACAGGCCGAGCATGATGGCGTTCCAGCCCAGCCGGTAACGGCTGAGCGGATAGGCGGCCATGGCCGAGACGACGATGGTGAGGATGACCGTCCCGGCGGTGACGATCAGGCTGTTGATGAAATTGTGGCCGAGGTCGGCGCGCGTCCAGGCGTTGACGAAATTGTCGAAGGCCCAGCTTGCCGGCAGGCCGAGCCGGTTGTCGTAGATTTCGGCCGTCGACTTGAAGCAGGAGACGACGAGGATGTAGAGCGGCAGCAGCACGGCCGCCGTCCACAGGGCAAGCACCGTCCAGCCGGGCAGCCGCGAAAGCCGGCGCGAGATCACGGGATTGCCTGCCATGGTCAGCGCGCTCATAGCTGCACCGTGCGGCGGTCGAAGAAACGCAGCATCAACAGCGTGCCGACGCTGAGGATGAGGAACAGCATGGTGCCCAACGCCAGCGCCAGGCCGATGTCGGTGATGCCGACGGCGCCCTCCGCGCCGAAGGCCAGCCTGTAGAAATAGGTCACCAGCGTGTCGGTCGAATAGCTCGGATTGCCCTGCACGCCTTGCATCACATAGACGATGTCGAACTGGTTGAAGGTGTTGATGAAGGACAAAGTCGTCAGCGTGCCCAGCGCCGGCATCAGCAAGGGCAGCGCGACGGAGAACAGCATGCGCGCATTGCCGGCGCCGTCGAGTTTCGCCGCCTCGAAGATCTGGCCCGAAATCTGCCGCAGGCCCGCCGTGTAGATCAGCACCGGCAGGCCCATCCAGTTCCAGGCGTCGACGGCGACCAGCATGGCCAGCGCGGTGTGGCTGTTGCCAAGCACGGTCAGGCTGCCCTGGTGCAGGCCAAGCCCGTTCAGCGCCCATTCGACCACGCCGCCCGGCGCCAGGAGCAGGCGCCACAGCGCACCGACGATGACCGGGCTCAGCACCGCGGGGAAGAAAAAAACCGACTGGAAGAAGGCCGCACCTCGATCACGCAGGAACAGCAGCCAGGCGAACAGCAGTCCGATGCCGTTCTGGAAGACCATGATGCCGAAGAACCAGGCGGTGTTGTGCCAGAGCGCGCCGTAGAGCCTGGCGCTACTGGGGAAAACGAACAGGCGCGAAAAATTCGACAGGCCGGCGAACTCGGTGATGCGCAGCCCCTTCCAGATGAAGAAGCTGCCCCACAGCGACATCGCCAAGGGATAGAGGACGAACAGGGCGTAGACGGCCAGCGCCGGCAGGATGAAAAGCACGGCCATGCGCTGCTGCGTTCGCTTCAGGCTGCTTTTGCGGCGACGATCGATCATGCGTGGCTTGCCCGGTGGGAGGCCGGCCGCATTGCGGCCGGCCCGGCTCCTTACTGCTTCGGCTTGAACCAGGTGGCGACGGCGGCCTGCATGTCGGCCGCCAGCTTCTCCGGTGCGATGTTGCCTTCGACCATGTCGATGATCTCCGCTTGCAGGACGGAAGAGGCGGTCGGCGACTGCCAGCGGAAGCCGACCAGCGTCAGGTAGGGCGTCGAGTTCTTCGACATCTCCATCATCTCGGCCAATACCGGGTCCTTCACCGTGACATCGGTGCGGGCCGGCGGCCAGCCGAGTTCGTCGGCGAACATTTGCGCGAATTCGGCCGAGGCCATGAAGTCCAGCACCTTGATCGCGGCTTCCTTGTTCGCGCTTTCGGAGACGAGGCCGTAGGAGCCGTCCGAGAAGGCCGAGGTGTAGAGCTTTGCCCCCGCATCGTCGGCGGGGAACGGGAAGATCGAGAATTTCAGCTTCGGGTTCTGCGATTTGAAGCTGCCATTCTCGAACGAACCGCCAAGAAACATCGCGGCCTTGCCACCAATGAACTGCTGGGTGGCGGTGGTGTAGTCGATCCCGGCGAAGCCGTCGGGGAAATAAGGCTTCAGCTCGGCGAAGCGCTTCAGCGCCGCGACATAGCGCGGATCCTCGAAGGTCGCCTTGCCGGTCATCATCTCGTCGTAAAAGCCGGGGCCGTAGACGGTCGGGCCGATGACGCCGACGCCGATCTCCAGTTCCCACGCCGAGCCGTTGGCGCCGCCGGTGGCGATCGGCGTGATGCCGGCCGCCTTCAGCTTGTCGCAGGCGGCGACGAAATCCTTGTAGGTCTTGGGGACCTCGATGCCCTGCGCGGCAAAGATATCCTTGTTGTAGAAGACGCCCATCATCGGCACCGAATAGGGCACGCCGTAGAGCTTGCCGTCGGAGCGCCCACGCGCGCCGCCAAGGGCTGCGTCCGGCATGCTCTTCAGTTCCGGCACGCTCTCGTCGAGCGCGTCGAGATAGCCCGCCTCGACGAAAGGCTGCAATTCGCCATAGGCCTTGAGCTGGGCGATGTCGGGCCCGCGCCCGCCACGCAACGCCGTGCTCAGGCGGTTCTGGTAGTCGGCATCCGGCGTGAACTGGATGTTGACCTTGATGCCTGGGTTCTTGGCCTCGAAGGCATCGAAGATGCGGCGCATCGCGGCTTCGTCCTCGGTGCGCCAGCTCCACAGCGTCACCGTGCTGTCGGCCCGCGCCGGCAGGCTGGTGAACAGGCCAGCGCAGGCGGCAAGGCCGCCGATCAGGCCAAGGGCTGCGCGTCGGTGAATTGAAAGCATGCTCATTGCCAGTCTCCCATTTTTATCTGTCCTTGGCGTCCCGCGGCCCTATCGACGCCGCGGAGAGTCATTCCTCAGGAAAGTCATTATAACGACATAGCAGCCTCCGCAAGAGGTCTGACACTCCCTCCGGGAACGGCTGGGCTAAGCCAATCAACCATGATTCCTTCACAGCTAACTGTATTTCCACCGTAAATTTCGTATGTGAACGGACAGCAGAGAAATCAGGGACAGCGCCATGCGCAGCTTTTTCGCAATCGGGCCCTTGCGCCAATGCTTCATGTTGTCATAACGTCATCGTGATCGCTAGCCTGAGGGAGGATGAGGATGTCTCTTGCCTGGACTTCGAAACTGGCTCTGGCCGCGAGCCTGGCCATCCTGCCCGCCAGCGGCTGGGCGCAGTCGGTCAACATCTCCTATCTCACCCATTGGTCGCCGGAGACGGTCGCATTGCTGGAAGCGGCGGCCAAGGACTATGCGAAGACAAATCCAGATGTCAGCGTCACCGTGCGCGCCGTTCCCTTCGGCGATCTCCTGACCACGCTGCGCTCCCAGGGCGGCGGCGCGGACGGTCCCACGATCGGCGGCATCTACGATCTCTGGTTGCCTGAGCTCGCCCGCGACAAGCTCGTCGCGCCCGCCCCCGACCCTGTCGCCGAAGAGGTCAAGGGAGCATGGCCCGCTGGCGTGGTGAGCGCCGCGTCGGTCGGCGGCAAGCTCTACGGCATTCCCAACGAGATCGACGTCTACGCGCTGAACTACAACAAGGCACTGTTCAAGCAGGCCGGCATTACTGCTGCGCCGAAGACCTGGGACGCGTTCAAGGAGGCGGCGAAGAAGCTGACCAACAAGGATGCCGGCCAGCAGGGTTTCGGCATGATCAATTCCTGGGCGGCGGGCGTCGTCCACCCCTTCGCCTCGCTGCTGGTCTCCAATGGCGGCGACCTGGTCAAGGACGGCAAGCCGGCGCTGGACACTCCGCAGGCCGCGCAGACCTTCCAGCTCTATGAGGATCTCATCAAATCGGGCGCCAGCGTGCCGGCCATGGCGACGGCAGACGCCAACACCACCGGCCCCTTCCTCGACAATTTCGTCTCCGGCAAGACCGGCATGATCATCATGGCCAATTGGTGGGAAAGCGCGCTGAAGGCAGGCATGGGCGACAGGTTCGCGGATATCGCCACCGCACCAATCCCCGTCGGCCCGAGCGGCGACAAGCCGCATTCGATCTCCTATTCCTGGATGACCGTGGTCAACGGCAATGCCGGCGAGGCCGAGCAGAAGGCCGCATGGGAATTCCTGGCCTGGCTCAACAATCCGAAATCCGGCAAGAACGGCGCCTCGGCGATGTCCGACATATTGATGTCGATGGGCATCCTGCCCTCGCGCAGCTCCGATATCGAGGCCCACAAGGACAAGCTCGGCTCGGAATTCCTGTCGGGCTATGTCAGCGTGCTGGCCGACGCCAAGCCCTTCCCGGTCGTGCCGGGCGGACAGGAGTTCTCGGAATCCCTGCAGCAGACGCTGGAGGCGTTGCAGTATGGCCAGGTCTCGGCCAAGGATGCGCAGGCGACGGCGCAAGCGGACGCCGCCTCGATCCTGGAGCGCGCCGCCAAGTAGACTGAACCATGATCAACAGGTACCGTGCCTCGGCGGGCATCATGCTGGCGCCCGCCGTGACGCTGATCGGCATCTTCATCCTGTTGCCGATGCTGCTCACCGTCTGGCTATCCTTCCAGGACTGGTCGACGCAGACGCCTTTTTCCAATGCGACCTTCATTGGCTTCGACAATTTTCGCGAGATTTTCGGCGCCTCATCGGTCGGACGCGACTTCAAGGGCGCGTTGATCAACACCTCCATCTACACCGCGCTTTCCGTCATCCTCATCCTGCCGCTCTCGGTCGCCTTCGGGCTGATGGTCCACCAGCACGATGTTGGCGGCGGCACGGCGCTGCGGACCGTGCTGTTTTCCACCTATATGGTACCGATGATCGCGGTGGCGCTGGTGTGGTCGAAACTCTATTCGCCTGGTGAAGGGCCGCTGAATCAGATGCTCGGCCTGATCGGCGTCGGCCCGCAGCCCTTTCTGTCGTCCCCGCGCTCGGCGCTGATCTCGATCGTCCTGCTCAATGTGTGGCAGCAGGTCGGCTATTTCACGGTGCTGGCGATTGCGGGGCTGACCCAGATTTCCGGCAGCCTCTACGAGGCGGCAAAACTCGACGGCGCCAACCGGTTCGAGCAGTTCCGCTTCATCACCTTGCCGTTGCTGCGGCGCACACTCCTGTTCAGCGCGGTGATCGCCATCATCAACGCCGTGCAGGTGTTCGAGCCGGTGGCGCTGATCACGCAGGGCGGGCCGGTCGGCTCGACCAATGTCTTGACCTATCACATACGCCGCGTCGGCATCGAGCGCGCGCAGGGCGGACTGGGTTCGGCCATGGCCGTCATGCTGATGCTGTCGCTGATCGTCGTGGTCTGCGCTCTGTTCGCCTTTGCCAACCGGAAGGATCAGGAATGAGCGCGGGATCGTCGAGCCGGTTGCCGCGCAGACGCCCCGCCGGCCGCAAGGCGCTGCTGGCCACGCTCATGCTGCTCGTGGCCGTGGCGTCGGCCTTTCCGCTGGTTTGGATGGTTCTGTCCAGTCTCAAGACTCCGGCCGAGAGCATGCAGGTGCCGCCGGTGTGGATCCCGCACACGCCGAGCCTCGACGCCTACGGGAAAGTTTCGGGCGTGGTCAATGTCGGCCGTTCTATGTGGAATTCCCTGGTCATCGCCTCGATCACCACAGCCGGTATCCTCATCACCAGCATGATGGCCGGCTACGCCTTCGCCAAATACCACTTCCCCGGCCGCTCGCTTTTGTTCTCGGTGCTGATCGCGACCATGTTCCTGCCGCCGATCGTGACGCTGATCCCGCTCTATCGCCTCGTCGGCTCGATCGGCCTCAATGCCAGCCTCGCCGGCATCATCGTGCCCAACCTCGCCAATGCCTTCGGTATCTTCCTGATGCGCCAGTTCATTGCAAGCGTGCCTGACGATCTGATCGACGCTGCGCGCATGGACGGCGCCTCCGAACTGCTGATCCTGTTCAAGATCGTGGCGCCCAGCGTGGCGCCGGCGATCGCAGCATTGGCGCTGTTTGCCTTCGTCTATCACTGGAACAGCTATCTGTGGCCGCTGACCGTGCTACAAGGCAACGCCGACGCCTATCCGATCGTCATCAGCCTCAGCCGGCTGTTGAGTTACAACAGAGGCGCCGTCAACACCGGGTTGGTGATGGCCGGCGCGACGCTTGCCGTGCTGCCGCCGCTCATCCTCTTCGTCCTGCTGCAGCGCTTTTTCGTCGATTCCATCGTCGGCTCGGCGATCAAGGGGTAGCCGCGCTCAAAGGTTTCTGCCCCGGAGGAGGCGACGCGACAAAATCGCGGATCAGCGCGACCACCGCCTCCGGCTGTTCGATGCAGGGAATATGGCCGGCATTAGGAATGATTTCAAAGCGGGCGCCGGGGATCAGCGCTGCCAGCGAGCGGACGAGATCGGGCGGTGTCGAGCCGTCCTGGTCGCCGACCATGCAAAGTGTCGGCACCGCGATACGCCGCGCGGCCTCGGTGAGGTCGGCGTCGCGGACCGCCATGCATGTCCCGATGTAACCCGGCAGCGCCTGCCTGGTCAGCATATTGCGGCAACCGGCAAGGTCGGCCGCACGCGCGGCATGGAAGCCGGGCGTGAACCATGCTTCCATCACACCGTCGGCTATCGCCTCGATCCCGTCGCGCTCGACGGTGGCGATACGCTTATTCCAGCTCTCGTCCGTGCCGATCTTGTGTGCCGTGTCGGACAGGATCAGAGCCTCAACGCAGCTGGGATGACGGGTATAGAGCCGCTGCGCGATCAAGCCACCGACCGACAGGCCGAACAGCACGACCCTGCCGAGATCGAAATGATCGATGAGGCCCAGGAGATCGTCGACATGATCATCGATCGACCGGATGCCGCTGCCGATATCGGAAAGTCCGTGGCCGCGCTTGTCGTAGACCAGCAGAGGCATGTCACCGCTTAATTGCGAGATGACATCGTCCCAGATGCGCAAATCGGTACCCAGCGAATTGATGAAGATCACCGGCCGCGCGGTGCCGGTCGCCTCGACATAGCGGTGGTGCAGCGCAAGGCCGCCAATGGTGACGAACGGCACGATTTCGACCCTCCCGGCTCCCACAGTGCATGAGGCATCTGGTTGGGTAAAATGATATTTTGAGGCATCGTTGTAGGACATCGGCCGTTCTGGCACATCGGTCTTGCGCGAACCACAATGACGGACGACCAATGACAGACCGCCGCAACGTCCTTTTCATCATGTGCGACCAGCTGCGCTTCGACTATTTGAGCTGCGCCGGACACCAGACCCTGCACACGCCGAATATCGACCGGCTGGCCAGCCGCGGCGTGCGCTTCACCAACGCCTATGTGCAATCGACCGTGTGCGGGCCCTCGCGCATGAGTGCCTATACAGGCCGCTATGTCCGCTCGCACGGATCGACGCTTAACGGCGTGCCGCTCAGGGTCGGCGAGCCTACGCTCGGCGAGCATCTGCGCGAGATCGGCGTGCGCTGCGCGCTGATCGGCAAGACGCATATGAGGGCCGACGAGGAAGGCATGGAGCGCCTCGGCATCGACAAGACGTCCATCATCGGCGTGCTGGTCGCCGAATGCGGCTTCGAACCGTTCGAGCGCGACGACGGGTTGCATCCGTCATCCGCCTACGATCCCGATCCGGCCTATGACCAATATCTGCGCGAGCACGGCTTCGACGCCGCCAATCCGTGGGAGCACTGGGCCAATTCCGGTGAAGGCGAGGATGGCGAAAATTTCAACGGCTGGCTGCTCGTCCATGCCGACAAGCCGGCGCGCATTCCCGAGGAGCATTCGGAAACACCCTACATGACGCGCCGCGCCATGCGCTTCATCGAGGAGGCCGAGGCAAGGGGCGAAGCCTGGTGCGCGCATCTCTCCTACATCAAGCCGCACTGGCCCTACATCGTGCCGGCGCCCTATCACGACATGTACGGCAAGGCCGACATAAAGCCGGTCGTGCGCAGCGAAGCAGAACGCGTCTCGCCTCACCCGATCTTCGAAGCCTTCCAGCAGGAGCGCTATTCCAGGAACTTCTCCCGCGACGAGGTCCGCGAAAGGGTCGTTCCCTGCTATATGGGCCTGATCAGGCAGATCGACGATCAGTTGGGCGGATTGTTCGAGTTCATGGAGCAGCGCGCCCTGTTCGACAACACGATGATCGTGTTCACCTCCGACCACGGCGACTATCTCGGCGACCATTGGCTGGGCGAAAAATACCTGTTCCACGACGTCGCGGCCAAGGTGCCGATGATCGTCTGCGATCCGCGCCGGCAGGCCGACGCGACGCGCGGCACGACGTCCGATGCGCTGGTCGAGATGATCGACCTCGCGCCCACCTTCCTCGACTTCTTCGGCGGCAAGGCGAAGCCGCACGTTCTCGAGGGCCGGTCGCTGGCGCCGCTGCTGGCCGGCCAGGACGTGAACTGGCGGCGCCACGCGGTGAGCGAGTACGACTATGGCGGCGATGCCGCGCGGCTGAAGCTCGTTATGCCGGTCGCCGACTGCAAGCTCTACATGATCACCGACGGCCGCTTCAAACTGGTCCATGGCGAGGGCCTGGCGCCGATGTTCTTCGATCTGAACGGCGATCCGGACGAATTGCGCGACCTCGGCACCGAAGCATCGGCGGCGGCCGACATCGAACGACTGCGGCAGGCGCTGTTCCGCTGGCTGGCGCTGCCCAACAACCGCATCACCGCCGCCGAGGAATGGCTGACGGGAAACGACGACAAGATGCGGCACTTCGATCCGTTGATCGAGCCCGGCGTGCTGATCGGCTACTGGGACGAGGCCGAGCTCGCCGAACAGCGCGAAAGACGCAGGCGCTGGCTGTCACGCAGGTCGGGAGAATGAAACCCGCAGCCATTGTTGTGGACGGCATGTTTTCAGAGCGCAGTGCCGGAGCGGGTTGCGAGCAGTCCGGCATCGAGCGATCGGTGCCGGACTGCCTGATGTGGCGGCCTATTGGAGCTTCGCCTGCAGGGCGTTGACGTCGTCCGTGGTCATTTCACCGTCGGTCGTTACCTTGCCGTCGACGATCTTCCACAGGCGGAACGGACCGGTGATGTCGCCATATTTGTCGAAGGCGACCGGGCCGATTACACCTTCGTAGCGGATCGGCTTGCCGTCCTTGATCAATCCGAGCGCCTTGGCGAATTCTTCCTTGCCAGCAAAGATCGGCGCGCCGGCCGGATCGACCGCCTTGTACATGGCGTCCTTGATCTTGGCCGGATCCTCTGAGCCGGCGATGGCGATTGCCAGGCCGACGATGGCGCCGGCATCATAGGAACGGTCGGCCGCGGGATTGGACGGTTCGATGCCCGAAAACGCCTTGTAATTCTTGGTGAAGTAGTCGGTGGAGGCGGTCGGGCTGGTGCCGGACGAGGTGCCATAGGCCTCCTTGAGATAGTCGGCGCCGACGGACTCGATGAAGTCCGGGCTGTTCATGCCGTCATTGAGCAGGAATTTCTGCACGCCCCCTTGCGAAATCCAGGTGCGGGCGACGGTGGCGCCGTCAACCGGCGTGCTGACGAGATAAAGCCCGTCAGGCTCGCCGGCCATGGCCGCCGTGACTTCCGAGGCATAGCTCGACTGCTTCTCATTGTAGGGCGTGTCGGAGACGACGGTGCCGCCGAGCGCTTTGTAGGCGCGGGAGAATTCGGCCACCATGTTGACCCCGAAATCATTGTTGACATGGATGATCGACAGCTTCTTGAAGCCCTTGTCGATGGCGTATTTCGCGGCGGCCACGCCTTGCAGCGCATCGGAGGTGATGGTGCGGAAGAAGATGCCGTTCGTCTTGCCGTCGCGCCCGAGTGCGGTCAGCGTCGGCGAGGACGAAGCCGGCGAGACCTGCACGATCTTGGCCGGTGCGGTGACCGAGGTCAGGATCGGGATCGACACCGAGGAGATGATGCCGCCGATGATCACCGGCACCTTCTTGACCTGAACCAACTGGGTCGCCGCATCGACGGCGATATTGCCCTGGCTCTGACTGTCACGCGTGTCGGTCACCAGATCGCAGCCGCGAACGCCGCCGGCGTCGTTGATGTCGCGGAAGGCCATCTCGACCGATTTCGCGCCGGCCTGGCCGTATTCACCGGCCGGTCCGGTCAATTCCATGACCAGGCCGACCGTGATCTTGCAGTCGGCGGCATGTGCCGTGCCGGCGATCGTCACGAGAGCGAGCGCGGTGGTGAGTTGGAGTATCGTCTTTCTCATTGTTGTTCCCCTTGAGCTACACGAATTGAGTTACACGAACCAAATTTCACGTCTGGAGCCTGTTCAGCTTTCCGGCATCTGCAGCCAGGTTTCATGCAGATGTCGCCATTCGACGCCGTTGGGCGCCGATGGATTGGTGGTGAAGAGCGCACTCGACTGACGGCGGCTATGCTTGCCGCCTCGCAACTGCGCCTCGACATAGAGCACGACGATCGCGTCGCCGGTTTGCCAGCCCGGCCGGATGTCCTCGATCGAGATGGCGAAGGCTTCGTCGCAGGAAGCGCGGCTTGCGCGGACATGGTCGACCACCGCATCGCGATCGAGGACCGTGCCGTCAGGCGTGACCATGGCCAGGCCTTCGCCCATGACGCGTTCGAAGCGGCTGAAATCGGCCTTGCCGGCGCGCGATGCGACGAACCAGTCGACGAAGAAGCGATGCAACTCGACGATTTCGGTGCTGGCCCGCGAAAACAGCCTTTCGGTGGTGGCGCTCATGGCCGGGCCGCGTTGAGATTGTAGTGCATGATCGAGCCGTGGCGGCCGTGACGATCGCGCTCCAGCGTGTAGACGTCGCCGAGAGGACCGCGGCTCTGGGCGATCACGGCGCCGATCTCTGCCCGATCCTCAGTCCCGAGCGCGACATCCATGATCTTCGCATTGGCCAGCGCATGCGCCTGGTTGCGGGCGCCGACGATGACGGCCGCCACTTGCGGCTGCTCGAGCACCCAGGCGCTGGCGACAGTGGCGATGTCGACGCCGTGGCGGTCGCCGATCCGCTTCAGCACACTGAGTAGGGCCTGGAAGAGCTCCCAGCCGCCGAAGTCGTCGATGATCAGCTTGTATTTGACCAGCGAGCGGTTTTCGAGCGGCATGTCCGGTTCGGCGACGCCGAGCCATCTGTCGCCGAGAAAGCCGCCGGCCACCGAACCGTAGCAGAGAAAACTGACGCCGTTGCGTGCCGCGAGCGCGGCGAGGCTCGCCACCGGACGCTGGTCGAGGACGGAGTATTGCAGTTGCTGGCTGACGACTGGCACGCCGGCCGACAGGATCTCGCCAAGGTGCTGCGTATCGAAATTGGTGGTGCCGACATTGCGCACCTTGCCTTCCAGCCGGACCTCGTCGAGCCAACCCATCGCGTCGACATAGCGAGGCACTGAATAGTCCCACCAGTGGAACTGCACGAGGTCGAGCCGTTCGGTCTTCAGCCGGCGCAGAGACTGGTCGACGATGCCTCTGATGTAATCGCGGCTGATGCCGGCGAGCCGCTCGAGGTCCGGCACCAGCTTGGTGTGCACCCTCATCCTGGCGGCGGCATCGAGACCACGTTCGTTGGCCAGACGCAGCCGCGCCGCTCCGATCAGCTCCTCGACGCCGGTGTAGATATCGGCGCAGTCATAGGTCCAGATGCCGGCGTCGAACGTGGCGATCAGGTCAGATACTGCCTGCTGACGGTCGACCGCGCCGTGGCCGCCGGCCAACTGCCAGCCACCGCGAATGACGCGCGAGATTGTGTAGCCGGGGCTGAGTTCGAAAGTCTTGGCGGTCATCTCTGCTCACTCTCCTTCGGCAGCGGCACCGCCGTGGTCTCGGCGTGGCTGAACCGCCGTTTGCCGGTCCTGACGATCCTGAGCCTGCTGGCGCAATTGGGATCGGGACAGGCGATCTCGGCATCCGAGGTCATCCAGTCATTGGCATGGGTGGGGCGCTGCTTCGCCGCCAGCAGCGGCAGCACGGCCGCTATGGAATAGATCGAAAATCCCTGGCCCGCCGGCATCGACAGCATCTCGCCCTTCAGCTCGAAATAGTCGCCGGGCCTGGCGCCGCAATAAACCGGCTTGCCCTCGGGGACGACAGCCTCGACGCGGAGGTCGAAAAGTTCGAAGCTGTCGTCGCGTTCAGCCATTTCAGCTCTCCAGCCGCGCGAAGGTGACGTCGCAGGCGCCATTGCGGCGAATGATGCCGCAGGCAGATGCGAACTGATCGCGTTGCTCAGGCAGCACCTGCGCAACGACGCTCCCCGCGAGCCAGCCGATCGGAAACAGCAGGCGCGCGCCTTGCCCGTAGAACAGGCCAATGTCGAAGATCGCGTGCGGGTTGCCGCCCCACATGCGCGGCGGCACATAGGAAAGCACGATGTCGCCGGGCTGCGGCGTCAGCGTCGCGTTCTCCGCCGGCAAGGCCTGGGCAAAGGCCTCGCCGTCCAGATGTGCCGTGGGGATCGGACAGGAGATTTCCGGGCCGGTCCACATGGCATGAATGCCCGCGACGACGCGCGGCTCGGCCAGGTAAGACCACAGGAACGTTGCGTTCTCTGGCGCTTTTTCCGGCAGCAACTGCGCCGTCACCGACAGCTCGGAATGCGGCTCGGTGATCCTGATGATGCGTCTGGTCATATCAGGCATTCACTCCGCCTTTGCCGTCAACTTCAGCTTGTCGCGCAGGAAAGCGAAAGGGCGGCTGATGTCGGCCACCAGCGCCTCGCGTGCGGCCTGGGCATCCTGCGCCGCAAGCGCGGCGACGATGCTGCGATGATAATGGGCGGTGTCGACCTCGCCGGCCTCGGAAAAGGCATAGATTGCAACTCGGATGCATGGTCCCGACTGCAGCCAGAGGCTCTCGATCATCGGGATCAGCACGGCGGAACCGCAGGCGCGATAGATTTCGAAATGAAAGCTCTGATTGAGCGTCACCTCGCGGTCGACATCCTTCTTGTGCTTCAGCGCCCGCATCTCGTCCCATTCACCGAGAATGGTTTCGATGGTGGCGATCTGACGCGGATCCATGCGCGCGGCGGCAAGCGCGATTGCCTCGCCTTCGATCAGGGCACGGGCGCGCAGGAGGTCGTCGATGCGTTCCAGCGTGATCGGCGGCACCCGCACCGAGCGGTTTGGAAGCGCTTCCAGCGCCTTTTCCGTGATCAGCCGCCCAAGCGCCTCGCGCACCGGCATGGTAGACGTGACCAGCGCATCGGCAAGGCCGCGTATGGTCAGAACCTGGCTCGGCTCGAAGAGACCGCCAATCAGCGCCCGGCGCAATTCGGAATAGACGCGGTCCTGCACCGTCTCGCGGCCGACCGGCGCGAGTTGCGCGGCGATGACCTCGTTGGTGCGCTCGACAGCAGCCCTTTGCATGGCGTTCCCGATCTTGGCCTTTTCGACGGCCTGGCCTGTTTTCGGCTTGCGGAGAAAATTAAAGCTGATTAGCGTGATCAAAGCAAGTGTGATCACAAATCAAAAAATCAGAAAGCGGCAAAGATCGCTTCGGCCAGAGGGCTTGATGAACGACACGGCGAAACGGCATGGGACGGAGACCCAGGCGCCGGTTCTGGCAGCAAAGAACGTCGTGCGGCGTTTCGGCGGCCTTGTCGCCGTCAACGATGTCTCGTTCGAGGTCCGCCCGGGCGAGATCCTCGGCCTGATCGGCCCCAACGGCGCCGGCAAGACGACGATGTTCGACCTGCTCGCCGGCAGCATCCTGCCTACAAGCGGCGAGATACGTCTCAACGGGGCGCTCGTCTCCGGCGAAGCAGCGCACCTGCGCATTGGCCGCGGTCTTGGGCGCACCTTTCAGATTCCCCGGCCCTTGCCCAATCTCACGCTGATCGAAAACGTCATGCTTGCCGCGCAACGTCAGGCAGGGGAGCGGCTGCTCGCCAATTTCCTGATCCCGTGGCGGGTCGCCGCCGAAGAGAAGGCAGCCGCCGAGAAGGCTGCCGAACTGCTTGAACTCGTCTCGCTCACCCGGCTGGCGCACGAACCGGCGCGGGTGCTTTCCGGCGGCCAGCGCAAACTGCTCGAACTTGCCCGTGTGATGATGGCCGACCCGGCCATCATCCTGCTCGACGAGCCCGCGGCCGGCGTCAACGCCACGCTGCTCGAAGTCATCATCGACCGCATCCGCGACATCAACAAAAGCGGCATCACCTTTCTTCTGATCGAGCACAACATCGACATGGTGACCCGGCTTTGCCATCGCGTTCTGGTGATGGCGGGCGGCGAGCTTCTGTGCGAGGGCACGGCCGACGAGGTGGCGCGCGATCCGCGCGTGATAGAGGCTTATCTCGGGGGCGCGGCGTGACCGGCACCGTGCTTGACGTCCGCAACCTCGAAGCCGGCTACGAACCCGGCGTGCCGATCGTGCGCGGTGCCTCGATCACGGTGAGGAAGGGCGAAATCGTCGTCGTTCTCGGCCCCAACGGCGCCGGCAAGTCGAGCCTGATCAAGGCAATTGCCGGTCTCGTCCCGGTCACCGGCGGCACCGTTCTCCTCGACGGCAAGGATATCACCACCGCACCGGCCCACACCATGGTGCGGCTAGGGCTCGCCTTCGTGCCACAGACGGAGAACGTGTTTCCACTGATGTCGGTCGACGACAATCTCAGGGTTGCCTGCGGCATCATCGAGCGCCGCGGGGTTCCCGCCCGCATCGACGAGATGTACGCGACCTTCCCCGACCTGGCGCGCCAGCGCCGCATCGCCGCCGGCAATCTGTCGGGCGGGCAACGCCAGATGCTGGCCGTGGCGCGGGCGCTGATCGTCCACCCCAAGGTGCTGGTGCTGGACGAGCCGTCGGCCGGCCTGTCGCCGAAATTCGTCTCGATGGTGTTCGAGATGCTGGCCGGCATCCGCAAGTCCGGCGTCACCATCCTTCTCGTCGAACAGAACGCCAAGGCGGCGCTCGCCATCGGCGACCGCGCCTATGTGCTGGTCGAAGGCAAGGACCGGCACGAGGGCATCGCCGCTGAATTGTGGAGCGATCCGGTGGTCGCCGAGCTCTATCTTGGCCAGCGCCCGGACAGTGCCGGCAAGGCCGCGCCTTCAGGCAAGGGAAGTGCGGCATGAACCTGCAATTCATCGTCGACGGATTGCTGACCGGCTCGATGATAGGCCTCGGCGCCATCGGCGTGACGCTGACCTATTCGATCCTGCGCTTCTCGAACTTCGCCCATGGCGACTTCATGGCCTGGGGCACCTATGCGACGCTGGCCGTCGTAGGCGCCATCGGCGCGACGATCGGCAAGGTGGCGCCGATCGCCCCGCTTTCCTTCGGCTGGCCGCTCATCGTCGCGCTGGTCGTCGGCATGGCATTCACCGCCCTGCTGGCGCTGCTGCTCGACAAGGTGCTGTTCGCGCGGCTGCGCTCTCAGGGCCAGGCCATCATCGTGGTGATGGCAAGTTTCGGCGCCTCGATGGCGCTGCGAAGCCTGCTCGAGTTCACCTTCACCTCACGCCCGACCTATTTCAGCCGCGCCATCCAGATCGCCATGCCGGTCGGCTTCGGCATCCGCATCACGCCGGACCAGATCGCGCTGTTGCTGCTGACAGCAATTCTGGTGCTGGGCGTACACCTGTTGATGACGCGCACGCAGACCGGCCGGTCCATGCAGGCCCTGAGCCAGAATGCGGCCCTTGCCCGCATCGTCGGCATCGATGTCGCCAAGGTGGTGCGTGTCACCTGGATCCTCGGCGCAGCGCTTGCCTGCGTCGCCGGCGTGATGATCGGCATCCTGGTGCAGATCCGCCCGTTCATGGGTTTCGACATGCTGCTGCCGATGTTCGCCGCCGCCATTCTCGGCGGTATCGGCAGCATCCCGGGCGCCGTGCTCGGCGGGTTGATCATCGGGCTCGCCGAAGCGGGCGCCGTGCAACTGATCGGCGCCGAATGGCGCGCGGCGGTCTCCTTCATCATCTTGATGGCGGTGCTGTTCGTGCGGCCGATCGGCCTTTTTGGTGTGAGGGAACGCTGATGGACCTGCTCGGCTATGGCGCTTTCTTCCTGACCACGGCGCTGATCTTTTCGCTCGTCACGCTGGGGCTCAATCTGCAATGGGGGCTGACCGGGCTCTTCAATGTCGGGCTCGCCGGCTTCGTCGCCATCGGCGCCTATACTTCGGCGCTGCTGACGACGCCGGACGATGCCGCGCGTCTGGGCGGTTTCGGCCTGCCGATCCTGGCCGGCTGGGTCGGCGCCATGGTCGTCGGCGGCATCGCCGCGGCCCTGACGGGCATCGCCACGCTGCGGCTCAGATCCGACTATCTGGCCATCACCACCTTCGGCGTCGCCGTGGTCGTGCAACTGGTCGCGCTCAATGCGCAGAAACTGACCGGCGGTCCGTTCGGCATCGGCTTCATCCCGCGCCCCTTCGGCAGCCTCGCCGAGACGCCGCTGCTGTTCAACCTGTCGAACCTTGCCGTCGTCTCGGCGGTCACGTTGGTTGCCTATCTGGCGCTGGAGCACCTGTCTCGAAGCCCGTGGGGCCGGGTGCTGAAGGCGCTGCGGGAGGACGAGCGGGCGGCGATCTCGCTCGGCAAGAGCGCGCGCTTCTACCGTGTCCAGGCCTTCGCGGTCGGCGGTGCCATCATGGCCCTAGCGGGCGCCTTGCAGGCGCATTTCACCGGCTTCATTGCGCCGGACAATTACCTGCCGATCCTGACCTTCCAGGTCTGGGTGATGCTGATCGTCGGCGGCTCGGACAGCAATGCCGGTGCCGTCATCGGCAGCATCCTGGTCTGGGGGATATGGGCCGGGTCGGGCACGCTCACCAGCGCGCTGTTCCCGCCGGAGCAACAGGCCCGCGCCGCATCCCTGCAGATCGTGGCAATCGGCGTCATGCTGTGCATCATCCTCCTGGTCCGCCCCAACGGACTGTTCGGGGAACGGCCGCGGCGGGCACGGCTCGGCAAGCGGGCGAAGGTGGCCGCCAGCGAGAGCGGCTCGTGACCGCAATGGCCCGGCAGGAAGCGCTCTCGCTTTGGCACGCGGTCAGCCGTGAGACCCGCCTCCGCCCGGCGCTGGAAGGCGAGCTCGATGTCGACCTTGCCATCGTCGGCGGCGGCTTCACCGGCCTTTCGACGGCCTTGCATGCCGCGGCCAGAGGTCTTTCGGTCGCCGTTCTCGAGGCCGAAACCATCGCCTGGGGCGCTACCGGCAGGAATGCCGGCTTCATCGTACCGAACTTCGCCAAAATGGATCCGGATGCGATAAAGGCCCATCTAGGCCCCGCGCGCGGCGAGAGGCTGATCGACTTCGCCGCTGGCAGCGCCGACCTGGTCTTCGGCCTGATCAGGCGGCACGACATCAAGTGCGACGCGGTGCAGAACGGTTGGATCCAGCCGGCACATTCCCCTGTCGCGCTCGAAAAGGTCAAATCACGCGCGGGGCAATGGGCGGAGCGCGGCCGACCGGCCGTCGTGTTGGACCGGCAAGAAATCGAGGCGCTGACCGGCGCCCGCGGTTATGTCGGCGGTTGGATGGATCGTTCCGGAGGCGTACTCAATCCGGTCGCCTATGCGCGCGGCCTGGCCGACGTGGCGGAAAAAACCGGCGCGCGCCTGTTCGAGCACACGCGCGTCGTCGCGATCGACCCCATCGCGGACGGCTGGTCGCTGAAGACGCAAACGGGTTCGGTGCGCACCGGAAAGGTGCTGATCGCCACCAACGCCTATGGCGGACGGCTCAATCCGGAGCTTCGGAAAAGTTATTTCCCGCTGAAAATCTTCCAAATCGCGACGGCGCCGCTGCCGCGCGAGGTGCGCAGCCGCCTGTTGCCCTACGGGCAAGGCGTCGGCGACACGAGACGCAATCTCTTCACCTACCGCTTCGATGCCGAAAACAGGCTGATCAGCGGCGGCATGCATGTCTTCGGCGCGGGTGCGGAACGACGCCTGCCGCAGACGATCCGGCGGCGGCTGGCCCGGCATCTCGAGCTCCCGGACCTGCCGCCGCTCGCCTATGGCTGGTCGGGCATGGCTGCGGTCGAACCCGATTTCCTGCCCCACCTCATCGATCTCGGACCGGGGCTGATCGCGGGTCGCGCCTGCAACGGCCGCGGCATCGCCATGACCACGGCCCTGGGCAAGGTGCTTGCGGATTGGGCTGGTGGAACCGACGCCCGCGATCTGCCGCTGCCCTTCGGGCCACCGTCGCCGATGCCGTTCCACAGCCTGCTGCGCTTCGCGCCGAACGCGCTGCTGCCGTGGAGCATGCTTCGCGACCGGCTGGACAAGACCGGATAGGCCGATCGCCGGGGCGCGACGGGATCGCGTCGTCATTCGGCCGCGCGAAGGTTCCCCGCCAGCACCGCTGCCGCCGTGGCGATGTCCTGTTCTATGGAGGTCCTGACGTCGGCGCCGTTGCGCTGCGCCAATGCCGCGACGATCTTGCGATGCGCCTCGTTCGACTGGGGTTTGTAGCGCTCAGCCTGCATCAGGAGCTTGAGATAGGGCCCAACCCGCCCCCAGAGATCACGGATCATGTTGAGGAGGATCGGCGCGCCGGCATGCCGGTAGATGGCGAAGTGGAAGGCCTCGTTGAGCGCGAGATAGGCCCCGGCGTCGCCCGCCTCGATCGCGCGCTGCATGCCCGCCAGCGTGGCCTGTATGTCGACCAGCCCGTCTTCGGTGATGCGCGAGGCGGCCATCTCGCCCGCCAGCCCCTCCACCGCGACGCGGATGCGCGTCAGTTCCTCGAAGGCGGGGGCAGACAGCAAGGGCACGATGATCGAGCGGTTGTTCTGCAATTCCAGAAGCCGCTCGGCGACGAGCCGTTGCAGCGCCTCGCGGATCGGCGTCGTCGAAATGCCGAACGTCTCGGCAAGCTTGCGGATGACCAATGTCTGGCCCGGGCTGAAGCCGCCCGAAATCAGCTCCTGCTTGAGCGCGCCATAGGCGCGGTCGTTCAGGGTCTGATGTTCGAGCTTCAGCATGTCGATCGCCGCCCCCTTTCCTATCCCCTCACCAGCGCGACAGGGTGCGATCGAGCGTTTCGGCAAGTTGCTCGGCATTGTCCCTGGCGAACGGCAGCGGCGGCCTGATCTTCAGCACGTTGCCGCGCGGACCGCACGACGAGATCAGCACGCCGTCCTCGCGCATGGCTTCGACGACCGCCGACGTCCTGGTGGAGGCCAGCGCCTCGTCCCCCTCCGCAGTCAACTCGACGCCGAAATAAAGACCGTTATGCCTGACATCGGCGACCATGGCGTGGCGACCCTGCAAGGCGCGCAGCAGCTCGCCCGTATAGGCCCCAACCGTGCGCGCATTCTCGACCAGCCCCTCGCCTTCGATCACGTCGAGCACCGCGATGCCGACGGCGGCGGCGACAGGATTGCCGCCGAATGTGTTGAAGTAGCCGGTGTTGGAACCGAAGGAGGCAACAAGCTGCGGCCGCACGATGACCGCGGCCATCGGATGCCCGTCGCCGATCGGCTTGCCCATGGTGACGATGTCAGGTTCGAGGCCGTAATTGGCGAAACCCCACATGCCCTGGCCGAGCCTGCCGAAGCCGGACTGGACTTCGTCGGCAATGACGATGCCGCCCGCCTTCCTGACGTGATCGGCCGCCTCGCGCATCACCGATGCATCGGGGAAGAAAATTCCGTCGCTGGAAAATGCCGAGTCGAGCAGCAGCGCCGCCGGGCGCACGTTCTGTGCGCGCATGTCCTCGATGGCGGCGGCGACATTCCTGGCGAAATCGCGCGCGGCCCGGCCCTGGTTGCGAAACGCATCCGGGGCGGCCACGGTCCTGTGCTGCGCGGGCACGCCCTTCGCCCCGACCGCAGCCGGCGACAGCTGCGCGGTGGCGATGGTGGCGCCATGATAGGCGAAATCGGTGATGATCACGCCGGTATTGCCGCTGGAATGCTGGGCGATGCGGATGGCGAGATCGTTGGCCTCGCTGCCGGTGCAGGTGAACATGGCATGGCCGAGATGAGGCGGAAGCGTGCCGAGAAGTCTTTCCGCGTAGTCGAGGATGATTTCGCTGAGATAACGCGTGTGGGTGTTGAGCGTGGCCGCCTGCCCCGACAGCGCCTCGACGACACGTGGATGGCAATGCCCGACCGAAGCGACGTTGTTGTAGGCATCGAGATACTTGCGACCCTGGGCATCGTAGAGCCAGACGCCGCTGCCACGCACGAGATGGATCGGGTTGCGGTAGAAGGCGCGATAGGTCGGGCCGAGCAGCCTGGCACGGCGCTCGAGCAGCGCGGATGCTGATGCACCGGCATCGGCGGAGGCATTTGCGGGCGAGGATTGGGACACGAGCGTCTACTCCGGATTGGAATGATCGAGGAAATAACGGCGGGCATCGCTGTGTGACAGTCCGTCCAGCCGCTCGAGCGAGGCCCAGACCTCGGTGATGAGGCGCAGCACATAATCGCGCTTGGCCGGGAAGCGCTCCGCCTGCCAGGTGGCAATGTTGGCGATGAGAGCAAGGCGGGCACGGATCAGGTCGAACAGGATGCCGATCTCCTCGGCTTCGAGCGGCTGCACCGACTGATAACCGGCGACGAAGCGCGCGGCGGGCGCCAGCGGGTGACCGTCGGCTGGCCAGCGGTAGACGGCGCCGATGGCGAGATCGCAGATCAGCGGCGAATGGATCATGTCGCCGAAATCGAGGATGCCGCTGACGATCTCCGGCCGCGATGCGTCCATCACCACATTGTACGAGTTCATGTCGTTGTGGACGATCTGGGCGCGCAGGCTGGGGATGACGGGTGCGGCGTGCTCCTCGAAGGCATCGATGACGCGCTCGACCATGGCCCGGCGCCCGGCATCGGCGATATGTGCCAGCATGGGCCGCGTCTTGGCGACCTTGCGGATATCCCACAAAAGATCGCTGCCGGCGGCCGGGTGGAAAAAGCCGCGCAGTGCCCGGCCAAGCCGAGCGAGGAAGATGCCGAGATTGCGATCTTGCACAGGCGATACAGGCGAGCGCGAAAGCAACTGGCCGGGCAAATAGGTGACCAGGCGGATGATGCGCGGCTGCGAATCGCCGATGCTGACGGCGAACTGCGCATCGCGATCGAGGCTTTTGCGCACCGAGGGAACCGGCAAGGCGGGATCGACCGCAAGGATGTGGTCCAGCGCCTTGTTCTGGAAATCGGTGAAGCCGGCCTCTTCCGCCGGATGCGATATTTTCAGGACAAATTCGCCCTCGCCATCGGTGCGGATGTGAAAATTGTGGTCGCGCTCCCCGGGCAAGGGCTGAGCGGTGCCGGCAAGGCCGTAGTGCTGGCGCAGGATGGCAAGCGCATCGGCGATCGAGACATCGGGCGCGTCCTCGGCCAGCGTCTCGCCGAATGCATTGGTCACGGCGCCGGTCATGGCCTTGCCTCGGGGTCGACAGGCTCCAGCCCACACCAGTCGGCGATGAACAGTGCGATTGTCTGGGTGACCTTGCGTACGGAATCAAGGTCCACCGCTTCGTCATAGCCATGCGGCATGCGGCAGATCGGACCGTAGACGATGGCCGGCGTGTCAGCGTAGAGGCCGAAGAAGCGCGCATCGGTGGTGGCAGAGGTGACGTGTTCCTGCAGCGGCTCGCCCCAGACGGCGGTATGGCTACGACGCAGCACGGTTTCCATCTCGTCGGCGCCCTCCAGCACATAGCCCTCGGCCATGAAGCCATTGTAGGTGATCCTGGGCGGGCGGTTGGCCATGAACGGATCGGCGCGGGCCGCGTCGGCGATGCAGGCCTCGAGCTCGGCTCTGGCATCCTCCAGCTTCTGGCCGGGATAGGTGGCGACACGCATCTCGAACACGCAGCGCGCGGGGACGCTCGATGTCCATTCGCCGCCTTCGATCTTGCCCAGATTGAAACGGATCGGATGCGGGTGATCGCAGAAATGCCTGTCGTCGACCTTGCGCGCGTTCCAAACGATTTCGAGCTGCTTCAACGCCTGGATGATGAGGAAAGCCTTTTCGATGGCGTTGGCGCCGGCCGAGAAAGCGCCCGACGCATGCTGGGGATCGCCGTCGACCTCGACCCTAAACCAGATCGGGCCGACCTGCGCCCGCATCAGCTTCGGCTCCAGCGGTTCGGGGATGAAGGCTGCGTCGGCGCGGTAACCGCGCTGCAGGCAAGCGAGCGCGCCATTGCCGGTGCACTCTTCCTCGACCACCGATTGCAGGAAGACCTTCGCGGCCGGCTGATAGCCGAGGCGGCGCAGTGCGGCCAGCGCGTAGAGGCAGGCCGAGAGCCCAGCCTTCATGTCGCCGGCGCCGCGACCATGCATCCAGCCGTCCTCGATGACCGGATCATAGGGATCGCGCAGCCAGCGATCGAGCGGGCCCGTCGGCACGACGTCGATGTGGCCGTTGAGGATCAGCGAGCGGCCGGTCGCGTTTCGCGGCATGTGGGTGGCGACGACGTTGAAGGCGTCGTCATAGGAGACGGCCACGGGCGAAAAGCCCGGCAGGTCGCGGATCGCATCGACATCGACACGCCACATGTCCACCGTATAGCCATCTGCTTCATACGCGGCTGCCATGAAGGATTGCGCCGCGTGTTCTTCGCCGCGTTGCGAGGGGAAGCGCACGAGGTTCGCGAGGAATTCCACCTGCCGCGCGAAGCCGTCGTCGACCGCGTTCAAAATGGCCTCGTCGGCAATTCGCTCAGGCATGATATTCCGCTTTCCGTTCGATGGTGTATCATATCTCATATGCCATCTCTGTGAAACGCAAGGGACAGGCGGGCCAAAAATCTTGACCCACCTCGGGAGCCTCTTGGCAGGCGAGCGCAGAGTTGGCATCAGCTCCTTGCGCGCCGGTGGGGAAGGTCGAGGACAGATGTTGGTCACCGAAGGCAGATTGCCTGATGAAATCACCAATCTAACGGTCGGCTATCGGCGGGTGCCGGCCGGCAAGATCGTCAATGCGGTGACATGGATGGAAGCGCGCGCGCCGGTGCCGGGTCTCGCGAGGCCGTTGACCATGACAAGGATCGCGAAACCCGACAGTGCTTCCTACCGTGCAATCTTCCTGGAGATCGGCGCTCCCTGGCTCTGGGATCGCGCCGCCGAAATGTCGGATGCCGAGATCGCCGCGCATTTCGCCGATCCGCGCCAGCATCTCTATTACGGCCATGATGAAAGCGGCGCCCATGTCGGCATGGTCGAGTTCTCGGTGGCCGAGGACAACGAGATCGAGATCACCTATTTCGGCCTGTTCCCCTCCTTGACCGGCCGTGGCTTCGGCAAGCGGCTGATGGCCGGCGCGCTCGACCAGGCATGGCGTCTCCGGCCCAGCCGCATTTGGCTTCATACCAGCAGCTTCGACCATCACAGTGTCATCGGTTTCTACAGGGCCTGCGGATTTGAGCCCTTTGCGACCGGCTTCGAAATCGCCGACGACCCCAGGACCAAGGGAACGTTGCCGCGTGATGCGGCGCCGCAGATTCCCTTGATCGAGACGGACTGGTCCCCCGACGCCAGATGAAAACGCCTTCACAACCAGCCAGGCATCTCGGCATCGACATCCGTAGTTTTGATCGTACGGTTCGGCCTTGGCGCCGGCCGCCGTCAGGTCGCCTGGACCGCTGGAAGCCGCTCACGCAATTCGTCGACAAGCACCCTGATGTTTTCGGAATAGTCGATGGGCACGACGACGAGATGCACGCCGCCGCCGGCGAAGGCCTGTTCCAGCGCCGGCCGGAATTCGGCGATCGCGCCGACCCTGGTCCCCTTGGCGCCATAGGCCTCGGCGTATTTGACGAAGTCGGGATTGCCGAAGGTCATGCCGAAATCCGGAAACTCGTCGACCGCCTGTTTCCAGCGGATCATGCCATAGGCGTGGTCCTCGAGCAGCAGGACGACAAGATTGAGCTTGAGCCGGACGGCGGTCTCCAGTTCCTGGCTGTTCATCATGAAGCCGCCATCGCCGCAGATGGCCATGACGCGGCGCTGCGGATGGAGCAGTGCCGCCATCATCGCCGACGGCAGCCCCGCGCCCATGGTGGCCAGCGCATTGTCGAGCAGCAGCGTGTTGGCCATGCGCGTGCGGTAGTTGCGCGCGAACCAGATCTTGTACATGCCGTTGTCGAGGGCAAGGATCCCGTCGGCGGGCATCACGGCTCGCACGTCATGCACGATGCGTTGCGGCGTGAAGCGGTCTTCCGTGGCGCGCGCGGCGATGCGGCTCAGAATGCCTTCGCGCAACGGCAACAGGGCCTGCGCGTTGGGGATCTTGCCCTCGATGCGATCCGCCAGCAGCGCCAGCGAAGGGCCGAGGTCGCCGACGATCTCGGTCTGTGGGAAATAGACCTGCTCGACATCGGCGGTTTGATAGCCGACATGGATGACCTTCGGCCCGTTGACGCCCATGATGAAGGGCGGCTTCTCGACTGTGTCGTGACCGATGGTGATGATCAGGTCGGCCTGTTCGATGGCCTCGTGCACGTAGTCGCGTTCCGAAAGGGCCGCCGTTCCCATGTAGAGTTCGGTGCCGCCGGGCACGGTGCCCTTGCCCATCTGCGTGGTGAAATAGGGAATTTGGGTGCGCAGCACGAACTGGGCGACATCGGGCGTGACGCGCGGCCGCGACGCCGCGGCGCCGAACATCAGCAGCGGACGTTTGGCCTCGAGGATCATGCGGGCGGCGCGGTCGAGCGCGCCCGCACCGGCCAGCGGCAGTTCGACCGGATGCGTCGGCACCAGCGGGACATCCTCACACTCAGCCGCCACAATGTCTTCTGGCAGTTCCAGATGCACGGGACCCGGCCGCTCTTCCTGCGCGACGCGGAAGGCTTCGCGCACCAGCGAGGGGATCATTTTGGGCGAGACGATCTGGCGCGACAGCTTGGTCAGCGGTTTCATCGCCGCGACGATGTCGACGATCTGGAACCGCGCCTGCCTGGACGACAGGATTCCCTTCTGGCCGGTGATCATGATCATCGGCATGGCGCCGAGCAGCGCATAGGCCGAGCCGGTCGCCAGGTTGAGCGCGCCGGGGCCGAGCGTGGTGATGCACACACCTGGCTTGCCGGTGAGCCGGCCATAGGTGGCGGCCATGAAGGCGGCCGCCTGCTCGTGACGGGTCAGGATGAGCTGGATCGAGGAGCGGCGGATGGATTCGACGATGTCGAGATTCTCCTCGCCCGGAATGCCGAATATCCGGTCGACCCCTTCGTTCTCGAGGGCCGCCACGAACAGATCCGAACCTTTGGTCATCAACCGCCTCTCCTGCAATGTGCCTGCATGCCGCCAGCTTTGCCTCATATGGCACTGGAAAGCGATGCCTCAAAGAGCCGAGGCGCCTCTCTACGGAATGTCCGCGCGATCCCGAACGAGAGTGGCCGTGAGGCTGGCGATCACGCCATCCGTTTCGGCAAGGCGGCCGCCAGCGCATCGACGGCCAGCCGAACTTTCAGCGGCAAATGGGGCGTCTGCAGCCAAAGGGCGTGGCAGTCATAGAGATATCGCGGCTGGTTCGGCAAGAGCTCGACCAGCGCGCCTGCCTGAATGCGCTCGCGAACCAGCCACCAAGGCAACCAGGCGAGCCCCATGCCCTCGGCCGAAGCGTCGGCGATGGCATCGAGATCGTCGAGCCGCAGCCGGCCGCCGGGCATGATCTCCTGTGCTGGTTGTCCTTCGCGCGGGAACAGCCAAGGCTGAACGGCTTGGCCGAGTCGGCGATATACGATGGCATGATGATTGGCGAGATCTTCGATCCGCCGTGGCTCGCCCTGAATTTTCAGGTAGGACGGCGCCGCACAGACAATCATGTCCTGGCTCGCGACGCGGCGCGCGATCACGCCTGCCCTATCCTCCAGATCGCCGGTTCGGATGGCAAGATCGTAGCCGTCCTCGGCAAGATCGGCGAAGCGGTCGCTGAGCGACAGGTCGAGTTCCAGCATCGGATATTGCCGCGCCAGTTTCAGCAGCACGGGTGTTACGCAGTGCCGGCCGAAATGCGCCGGCATGGTGACGCGCAGCTTGCCACGCGGTTGCGAGAGCTGGTCGGCGGCGAGTTGATCGGCCGCTTCGGCCTCGGCCAGCACCAGCCGACAGCGGTCGTAATAGGCGCGTCCGAACTCGGTGAGGTTCTGCCGGCGCGTGGTGCGGTTGAGCAGGCGCATGCCGAGACGCTCCTCCAGAAAACGGACGTGTTTGCCGACCATCGGTCCGGACAGATCGAGTGCGGCCGCGGCCGCCGCGAACGAGCCGAGGTCGACCGCCCTGACGAACACGGCCATGCTCTCAAGCCGATCCATATTCGAAACTCCTGGTTTCTACTGTTCTGCTCCGAAGGCCATTTATCCGACTTCGTCTTACCGGCATAGCTCCTTTCGGTTCAGACAATTAGGAGTAGACCGAATGGCGCGCGTCGTTCGCTTTCATCGGCATGGTGGCCCCGAGGTCCTGCGGATCGAAAATGTGGACCCTCCCCAACCCGGCCCGGGCGAGGTGCAGATCCGCGTCAAGGCGCTCGGCCTCAATCGCGCCGAGGCGCTCCTGCGCGCGGGCACCTATATCGAGACGCCCCCCCTGCCCTCCGGGCTTGGCCTGGAGGCCGCAGGCCTCATCGAAACGGTCGGCGGAGCCGTGACGGGTCTGGCTCCGGGTGATGCCGTCAGCGTCATCCCGCCGCAATCGATGATCCGCTGGCCGGCTTATGGAGAGCTTGTTACCTATCCCGCCGGGCTCGTCGTCAAAAACCCGATATCACTCGACTGGCAGACCGCGGCCGCGATGTGGATGCCGTACCTCACCGCCTATGGCGCGCTGATCGACATCGCCAGGCTGCGCAACGAGGACTTCGTCGTCATCACGGCAGCCTCGAGCAGCGTCGGGCTTGCCGCGATCCAGATCGCCAACAGCGTCGGCGCGACGGCGATCGCAGTGACACGGACCTCGACGAAGAAGCAGGCCCTGCTCGACGCCGGCGCGGCTGAAGTCGTGGTCCTGGCCGAGGAGGATCTGGAGGCGCGGCTAGGCCGGATCGCCGGGCCGCGAGGCGTGCGCATCGTGTTGGACGCGATCGGCGGCCCGATTTTCGAGCCGCTCGCGGCGGCGATGTCCCGTGGTGGCATTCTCATCGAATATGGCGGGTTGAGCTCCGAGCCGACGCCGTTTCCCTTGCCCGCCGTGCTTGGCAAGACATTGACGCTGCGCGGCTACCTCGTCCACGAGATCACCGGCGACCCAGCGAAGCTGGAAGCCGCCAAGGCGTTCATCCTCGAAGGGCTGGAGGCCGGCACGCTGAAGCCGATCATCGACAGGACCTTTCCATTCGAGCACATCGTCGAGGCGCATCGCTATCTCGAGTCGAACGAGCAGTTCGGCAAGATCGTGGTGACGGTCTGAGCAGGGACGCCGGGGTCGTTGGCGCAGGCGCGGTACCCAGCGCTCGAAGCGCAATGACGTCAGCGATGGGGAACAAATTCGATCCTCGCGGACAATGTCGCTCTTGAAGGCGCCGCTCTGTGTTCCTAACTCTCGCATGCGGGCCGGGCCCCTCTGACTGTCGCACCTCGCGACCGTGATGTCGGACCGCTTTAACGGGCCCGTTTCCATCCTTTCGGTCAAGCGGGCTCATCTCTTTTGGTTTGGAGCCCCATATGACATCGTCTTCCCTTCTTGGATTGGTTTGCCCCTCCTGCCGCGTCGCGCTCGTGATGAGCGAACGCCAGGGTATCGAGATCGATTACTGCCCGCAGTGCCGTGGCGTGTGGCTTGACCGAGGCGAACTCGACAAGATCATCGAGAGATCGGCCAAGGAGGCCTCGTCCGCGCCACAGCCGGCAGCGTTCTCCCAGCCCCAGCATGGCCGGGACCGCGATGACGACTATGCGCGCTCGCAGGGCCACCGCTATCCGAAACGGAAGAAATCGTTCTTCGAAGAGCTGTTCGATTGACCGCACGCCGGTAGCCGGCCCGACGTCTGTCGAGAATTTCCGAAACCCATCGATAAAGGTCCGTCCAGATGATTTCCCGCACAAGCCGATTTGCCGCCCTGTTTGCCGGACTGTTCCTGGCATTCTCCATGGTCGCGGTAGACCATGCCGAGGCCCGTCGCGGCGGCAGTTTCGGCAGCCGCGGCATGCGCACGTTCCAATCAGCGCCGCCGACCAGGACCGCTCCGGCGCCGACCGCTCCGGTCGAGCGTTCGATGACGCCCAATACCGGCGTGAACACCGCGGCCCGGCAGCCGCAGGCCGGCCCGCAGAGGCCCGGCTTCATGAGCGGCTTCGGTGGAACGATGATGCGCGGCCTGCTGATCGGCGGCCTGATCGGGCTGCTCCTGGGCCAGGGCTTCGGTGGGCTGGCGGGCATGTTCGGTTTCCTGCTGCAGGCCGTGCTGATCGGTGGCGCCATCATGCTGGCAATCAGGTTCTTCCGGTCGCAATCCGCGCGTGGCCCCGCCCCTGCGCTCGCCGGCGCCGGCAATGCCTCGCGATTTGAAAACCGCGCAGCCGGACAGAGCGATGCCAACAATGCGCGTTCTTTCGCCATTCCCGGCTTTGGCGGCGGTTCAGGCGGAGGCTCCGCGGCGGCCACCGGTTCCGATGAAATCCGGCTCGCCCAGACCGACCTCGACGCATTCCAGCAGCTGTTGAGCGATGTCCAGGAAGCGTTCGGGCGTGAGGATCATGCCGCGTTGCGCAAGACGACGACTCCCGAAATGGTGTCCTATCTCTCTGAAGAGCTGGCCGACAACGCGAAGAAGGGCCTCAGGAACGAGGTATCCGACGTCACCCTCCTGCAGGCCGACATCGCGGAAAGCTGGCGCGAGGATGACCGCGACTATGCCACGGCGGCCCTGCGTTATGAATCGCGCGACGTGATGCGCGAACGGGCCAGCGGCAAGGTCGTCGAGGGCGACGAGGATCATCCCACGGAGACGACGGAGCTGTGGACCTTCACGCGTCAGAATGGCTCGAGTTGGAAGCTCTCGGCAATCCAACAGGCCTGAGCTCCAGCGTGCGAACTCGCGTTGACAAAGGCGGCCTGACGACGGCCGGTCCGGCTGTGTCAGCAGCCTTCCATGGCCGGCAGCTCTCAAGATAGGAATTTTTTCTTGACTGGGTGAAGGCAACTATGGTAGATATTTATCTATGGTGCTGAGTTGCGCCAGGAACCCGCCGCGCAGGCGGGTTTTTTTCGTTCAATGCTCCGTCAACAGCTCCGGCGAAGGCACCCGTCAACCCGGATCGCCCGGCCTGAGCTCCGGCCCGTTTCCGTCCGAAGCTCGATGCCGATGTCGCGCACGGTTCACCGCACGATCTTGACGCACATCGGCGTGCCGATCTCGATGGCACGGCCGGTGTCGGTCAGCCCGCCGCTCTCGGCGTCGCGCGCGAAGATCGAGATGCGGTCGGCATTCTGGTTGGCCGAGAACAGGTGGCCGCCGGACGGCGTCAGCGCCAGGTTGCGCGGCGTGGCGCCCCCGCAAGGGACATGGCCGACGAGGCTCAGCGCGCCACTTTGCTGGTCGACGGCCATGATGACCACGCTGTCATGGCCTCGGTTGGAGCCGTAGAGGAAGCGGCCGTCGGGCGAGATCTGGATATCGGCGCAGTGATTGGCCTGGCGCGCCTCGGCCGGCACGGCCGGCCTGGCGTCGATGGTCGAGAGCTTGCCGCTTGCCTTGTCCAGCGCCATCGACACGATGGTCGAATCCAGCTCGTTCATGACGAAGACAAAACGGCCGTTCGGATGCAAGGCGAGATGGCGTGGACCGGCGCCCGGCGGCAAAGCGGATTCGGCCAGTTTGGTCAGATTGCCATCGTGCTCGATCCGGTAGGACACCAGCCGGTCGATGCCGAGATCGGCGACAATGGCCGTTCCGCCGGCGATGGTTTCGGTGACGCTATGGGCATGCGAGCGCTCCTGCCGGGCTGGATTCGGGCCAGTGCCCTTGTGCGAAACGCTGGCCAGAGGAGCCGACAAGGCGCCATCGCTGTCGAAGCCATAGACCGCGACTGCGCGATCCGGACCGCCCTCGCCCATGCCGTAATTGGCGACCAGCAGCTTCGTGCCATCGCGGGTGATGGTGTTATGCGCGGTGATGCTGCCGAGTGACGGCTGCTTGTTCAGGTAAGTGAGCGTGCCCGAGGCGCGGTCGAAGCCGTAGGCCGAAACCGTTCCTTCGCGCCAGGGGAAGACTTCCGAATTGGCGTAGAGGCGCGAACCGTCCGGCGTCACCGAAAGGAAGGTCGGATTGTCGATGTCACTGGTCTCGGCCAGCTTTCGTGTTTCCAGCGTCTCCTCGTCGAAGCTGTAGACGCCGAGGCCGACGCCGCGTGCGCCCTGAAAATAGGGCGCCTCCCGGTTCAGGCTGCCGACAAAGACCAGACAGGCATCGCGCATGTTTTCCTCCCTGTTCCGCCGGGCTCGAGCGCAGCGGAAACAGCCAAAATTTCGCCCGTCCTCGCTTGCAACGCAACCCCATATGTGAAAATAGTATTTACAAAAGAAGATTGACGGGAGGAGACGTCGTGCAATCTGGCGCCTTGACGCGTGTTCCGAAACTTGTGCCGTGCCTTGCGCAGTGCCAGCGGAGCCAGCGATGAACGACTTCGCACCGACCGTCGGCGTCGCCTCGACGCATCCGGCCAACATGCCCGCGGAACATGCCGCCTTGCCGGTTTGGAACGCCGAGAACTGGTTCTACGAGGACTGGCCGGTCGGCCAGAAGATCCGCTCGTTGCGCCGCACCATGGCCGAAGGGGACAGCCACCTGTTCAACACGCTGGTGCTCGACATCCATCCTTACGTGCAGGACCAGATGTTTGCCGAGACAGAGGGCATTTTCGGCAAGCGGCTGGTGGCGGGCGCCTTCGTCTTCTCGGCTGGCCTGGGGCTCGTCGCAACCAACTGCGTCAACGCGTTTTCCTATGGCTACGACAAGCTCCGCTTCATAAAGCCCGTCTTCATCGGCGAGACGATCTATTCGATCCGGTCCAACCTCGACAAGACGCCGCGCTACAAGGACATGGGGCTGATCCGCGCCAGCTACCAGGTGTTCAAGGGCGAAGGCGAACTCGTTCTCTATTGCGAGCATCTGCAGACGGTGAAGTACCGCAACCCTGCCGATTTCCTCGGCAAGACGGAGAAGTAGAAATGCCGGCAGCAGCCGAATTGCCGCTTGCCGGTCTCGTCGTCGTCGACATGAGCCAGTTCCTGTCCGGGCCCTACTGCTCGCTCAGGCTGCTGGATCTCGGCGCCCGCGTCATCAAGATCGAGCGTCCGGACGGCGGCGACCTGTCGCGCCGGCTCTATCTCAGCGACACCGAGATCGGCGGTGATTCCACCATCTTCCATGCCATCAACCGGGCCAAGGAAAGCCTCGCCATCGACCTGAAGGACGAGGCGGATCTCAAGGCGCTGCGCGGCCTGCTGGCGAAGGCCGACGTGCTGATCCAGAATTTCAGGCCGGGTGTCATCGAACGGCTCGGCCTCGACTACGAGGCGGTCCGCAAGATCAACCCGCGCCTGGTCTATGCCTCGATCAGCGGCTATGGCGAGGACGGCCCATGGGTCAAGCGGCCCGGCCAGGACCTCCTGGCGCAGGCGCGCTCCGGGGTGATGTGGCTGAACGGCGACGAGGACCAGGGGCCGGTGCCGTTCGGGCTTGCTATCGGCGACATGCTGGCGGGCGCGGCATGCGCGCAAGGCATACTGGCCGCCCTTGTGCGGCGCGGCATCACCGGCCAGGGCAGCCATATCGAAACCAGCCTGCTGGAAGCGCTGGTCGACTTCCAGTTCGAGGTACTGACCACGCATCTCAATGACGGCCGCCGTTTGCCGCGCCGCTCCAGCTTCCGCAGCGCGCATGCCTATCTGTCGGCACCTTACGGCGTCTATCCCGCCAAGGACGGCTATCTCGCCATCGCCATGACGCCAATCCCGAAACTCGCCGACCTGCTGTCGCTGGAGGAACTGGCGCCCTACCGCGACAAGCCGGCATCCTGGTTCACCGCGCGCGACGACATCAAGGCGATCGTCGCGCAGCGGATCGCGACCAGGACGGTCGACGAGTGGCTTGATGTTCTCGAACCCGCCGACATCTGGTGCGCCAAGGTGCTGACCTGGCCGGAAATGCTGGCAAGCGGGGGCTTCCAGTCGCTCGACATGCTGCAGACGGTGACGCGCGAGGACGATGTCTCGATCCTTACCACCAGTTCGCCGCTCAGGGTCGACGGCATCAGGGCCAAGGTCGACCGGGCAGCACCGCGCATCGGCGAGCATAGCGCCGCGATCCGCGAGGAGTTCGGCCTGTGACCACGCGCTTCCTAAAGCCCACGCTCAGGGGCATGACCTGGAACCATCCGCGCGGCTATGATCCGATGGTCGCCTGCTCGTCGCTGTGGAAGCAGAAAACCGGCATTGCCGTCGAATGGGACAAGCGTTCGCTGCAGGACTTCGAGTCCTTCCCGGTCGAGGAACTGGCGCGCGCCTATGATCTGATCGTCATCGACCATCCGCATGTCGGCCAGATCACCGCCGAACGCTGCCTGGAGCCGCTCGATGTCGCCGGCCGCGAGGCGGAGCGCGCGGCACTTTCCTCCGGCAGCGTCGGCCAGTCCTATCCGAGTTACACATGGCAGGGACGGCAGTGGGCGTTTCCCATCGATGCCGCGACGCAGGTCCAGGCATGGCGGCCCGATGCGCTTGGCGCACCGCCATCGCGATGGAGCGAAGTGCTCGATCTCGCCCGGCAGGCACGCGTGCTGCTGCCGTTGCGGCCACCGCATTCGATGATGGTGTTCTTCACGCTCGCAGGCAATCTCGGGCATGCTTGCGCGACCGACCCATCCAACGATCTCATCGACGGCGAGGCCGGCAGCGAAGTCTTCGAGACAATGCGCGAGATTGCCGCGCTGGTCGACCCGGCCTGCTTCGAGATGGATCCGATCGCCGTTTCGGAGCGGATGGCGCAGGCCGGATCCCCGATCGTCTGCGCACCGCTGATCTACGGCTATGTTTCCTACGCTATGGCCGGGTTTCGCCCACATCGCCTGGCATTTGGCGACATCCCTGTTGTCGGATCCAGCGGCCCGATTGGCACGGCGCTTGGCGGCACAGGCATAGCGGTGTCGGCCTTCTCGAAGGCGAAAGAGGCGGCAACCGATTTCGCCTACTGGCTCGCCAGCGGCGAGATCCAGCGTGGCCCCTATGCCGCGGCCGGCGGACAGCCCGGCCATGCCGCGGCCTGGGAGGATCAGGCCGTCAATGCGGCGACCGGCAATTTCTATCGCGATACGCGCGCGACCCTGGAGGGCGCATGGGTGCGGCCTCGCCATGATGGTTACATGGCGTTCCAGCAGGCCGCGTCCGACCGCGTCAATTCCGGCATGACCTCAGGGCATCGTTCCAGCCAGGTCATTGCCGATCTCAATCGCCTGTTTCGGCAGAGCGCCCCGGCGCAGGCGACCGGCACTGCCGGTGGAGGAGCCTGAAGAAATCGAACGGAGGAGACAAATGAAAACCCTGATCCGCGGCCTTGTGGCCGCAACCGCCTTCGCCTCACTCGCAACGACAGCTTTTGCCGAAGACGTACAAGGCGTCATCAGCGGGCTGCCCGATGAACTCAAGGCGCAATATGACGGCGCACCGCAGAAGGTGCTGCCATCGGCCTGGGACAATTTCAACCCGCCGTCCAAGCCATGGAAATGGTGCCATTCGGAATCCTACCAGGGCAACCCCTGGCGGGTCACCGTCACCAAGGAGCTGAAGCGCCTGGTCGACGGGCTGATCGCCGACGGCACCGTCTCCAGCTTCGAAGTGTCGGATTCCAACAACGACGCCAGCCAGCAGATCAACCAGATCCGCGCCTTCATCGACAAGAAGTGCTCGATCATCACCTCGATCCCGGGCTCGGCAACAGCGCTCGACGACGCCATCGATGCGGCCGCCAAGGCAGGCATCCCGTTCATCACCGCCGCCGGTTCGGTGACCAGCCCGAACGCGATCAATGTCGATTCCAACTATGCGCGCTGGGGCTATGACATGATGACCGCGATCGGCAAGGCCAAGCCTGATGGCGCCAGCATCCTTCTGGTCGAAGGCATCGCCGGCCACCCGATCGTGGTTCAGGAGCGCCAGGGCGCCGACAAGGCGCTGGCGGAAAACCCCAAGCTGAAGATCTCGCGCACGGTCAACGGCAATTGGACGGCCAATGTCACCAAGACGGTGGTGCTGCAGGCGATCGCCACCAACCCGGCGCCGATCGATGCGGTGTGGACGACAGGCAGCGAAAGCCGCGTCGTCGCGGAGGCGTTCGCCGAAGCCGGCCGGCCGGCGCCGCTGATCACCGGTTCGATCACCGGCGATGCCCTGGGCTACTGGAAGGCCAATCCCGACAAGTACCGCTTCGAGGGCCATGCCGTGCTGCCGCACTGGACCGCCGAAACGCTGTTTCGCGTCGGCGAACGCATGCTCGACGGCCAGAAGCCGAAGCTGAACACGCTGCTCATTCCGATTCCGCCGGTCCACAATGCCGATCTCGGCGCCTGGTACAAGGACTGCATGACGACGGATGCCGTATCGATCTTCCCGGTGCCGCCCAAGGATCCGATGCCGGAAGAATGGCTCGACGCCTATTTCTCCAACCCGGCGCCGACCAAGGGATGGGACTATTCGAAGGTGCCAGACGCCTGCGCGAAGTGACGCCTGGGCCAGATAAGACCTCGACAAGCCGGCTCCTTTCGGAGGGCCGGCTTGCCAGCTTCGAAACGCGACATGCTTGAAATCAGAAACATATCCAAACGCTATGGCGAGACGGTCGCGCTTGCGGACGCCTCGATCGCGTTCCGGGCAGGAACCATCCACACCATCCTGGGCGAGAATGGTTCGGGCAAGAGCACCATGGTCAAGCTGCTGTCCGGCATCGTTCAGCCCGACAGCGGCACGGTCCTCCTGCAAGGCAGGCCGTTTTCGGGCGGAACCCCCTCGGCCTTCCAGGCGCAAGGCTTCGCCACGGTCTTCCAGGAAGTGCTGATCGCGCCGGACCGCAGCGTGACCGACAATATCCTGCTTGGCCTCGACGGCCTGGTCCGGCGCGCGGTTCCCCGCAACGAGCGGCGCGACAGGGCAGCCGCCGCCCTCAAACGTTTCGCCGTCACCAACGTGCCGCTCGACATGCCCGCCGGGCAGTTGCCGCTCGCAGCACAGCAACTCGTCGTTCTTGCTCGTGCGGTCGTGCGCGATCCAAAGATCCTGATCCTCGACGAAGTGACCGCAGCACTCGACTTCGCCGACCGCGAGTCCGTTTTTTCGCTGATGCGCACGCTTGCCGGCGAAGGCTGCCTGATCCTGTTCATCACCCACCGCATGGATGAGGTGACGTCGCTTTCGGATCGCATCTCGATCCTGCGCGGCGGCAGCGTGGTGCGCACCGAGGAGCGCGGCGCTTCGACGCCGGCGGAGCTTCTCAAGGCGATGGCGCCACGCACCGCCGCGGAGCTGGCGCATGGCTGATCGCGCCGCCCTCACTATCCGCGACCTCGTCATCGCACCGGACGCCAGCCCGATCATGCAGGCGGTCGCCGCCGGCGAGATCGTTGGGCTCGCCGGCCTGGATGGCCACGGCCAGGAGCTTTTCCTCGAGATGCTCGCCGGCCTAGTCGCGCCGCTTGGCGGTTCGATAACCCTCGATCTGCCCGGCGCATCCCGCGCCATCACCGGCTTCCGCAAGGCCGTATCGAGCGGCATCGCCTATCTTCCGCGCGGGCGTGCCAACGGCATTTTCCCGACGCAATCGGTGCTCGACAATTTCGCCGTCTCGACGCTGTCTCGCGATACCCGCCTCGGCCTGATCAGCCCGGCGGCGCGCAAGGCGCGCTACGAGGCCTATCGCGAAAGGCTGTCGATATCGGCGCCTCGGCCCGACGCGCCGATCACCACCCTGTCCGGTGGCAACCAGCAGAAGGTGCTGTTGGCGCGGGCCCTCGCGCTGGACCCCGCAATGTTGCTTCTCAACGATCCGACGCGCGGCGTCGACGTGGCGACCCGGCATGTTCTCTACGACGTCTTTCGCGGGCTGGCTTCCGACGGCATGGGGCTCGTCATCCTGTCCAGCGAGATCGAGGAGATCCTTCTTCTCTGCCATCGCGTGCTGGTGTTCCGCGAAAATGAAGTCGCGGCGGAAATCGCCGGCCAGGCGATGACCACCGGGAACGTGATCGCAGCCATGTTCGGACGCGCAGCATGAGACCCTTCGCACGCATCCTGTCCCTCGGCCGAAGCGTCGGCTTCGCCGCCGTGCTGCTGATCGTCCTGCTGGCGGTCAATCTGATGCTGAGCCCGGCACGGTTCCAGCCGGGCTCCTGGGGTGCGCTGGTTGGGCTGGCGGCGCCGCTGATCGGCGCGGCCATCGCCTCGACCCCGGTGATCCTCGCCGGGCGCGGCGGCATCGATATTTCGGTCGGGCCGCTGATGGGCTTCGTCAACGCCATCGTGATCCAGGTGCTTTTCCTGCGCGCCGGAATATCCTCGCCGCTGGCGCTTGTTCCGGCGGCGCTGCTCATCGGTGCGCTGGTCGGGGCGGCGAACGGTTTCCTGGCGACCATCGTGCGCATCCAACCGATCGTGGCCACGCTCGGCACCTATCTGATCCTGACGGGGGTGACGCTGACCATCCTGCCGGCGCCGATCGGCCCGGCGCCGGCCTGGCTGAAAGCCCTGGCAGGCCCGTTCTCGCTTCTGCCGCTCGCCTTGATGTTCCTTTTCTGGTGGCTGGTGCGGCGCAGCCCTTATTACGACCAGCTGATGGCGGTCGGCAGCGACGATCGCGCCGCCTATACGGCCGGCGTCGACGTCACGCTCGTGCGCTTCATCGCCTATGTCATGACCGGCATCCTGGGCGGCTGCGCCGGACTGATGCTGACTGCGCTGATCGGGTCGGCCGATCCCAACATCGGCCCGACCTACACGCTGATCGCCATCGCCGCCGTGGCGCTCGGCGGTGTCAGTCTTGCCGGCGGCCGTGGTGGCGTCGCGGGTGCCGCGATCGGCGCTGTCGACATCTTCCTGCTGCAAAGCGTGCTGACGACGTTCAACGTCTCGACCTTCGTGCTGCAGATCGCCTACGGCGCCATACTGGTGCTGGCGGTGATGCTGACCGCGCTGCAGGAACGCTTTGCCATCGGGAGGCGCTGACATGGCTGGCCGAAATCTATTCGCGACAACCAATGCCCGTGTCGTCGGCGCCTTCTGTGTTGCCGCCCTTCTGCATCTTGCCGGCATCATCCTCATTCCGGGCTACTCCAGCCCGTTTGCGGTGCGCGCCATGCTGGTGCTTGCCTCGCTGCTCGCCGTCGCCTCGATCGGGCAGACGCTGGTCGTCATCATGGGCGGCATCGACCTGTCGATCCCCTTCGTCATCGGCTTTGCCAATGTCGTGGCCGCGCAACTCTACGGCGATGGCTGGAATTTTGTCCTCGTCTGCGGCCTCGTCGGCGTGCTGGCGATCCTTATCGGTGGCCTGAACGGGCTGATCGCGCGCAGCCTCGACATCCAGCCGCTCATCGTCACGCTCGGCATCGGCATGGTCGTGCAAGGGCTGGTGCTTTTATGGACCGCGGGCTTCCCTTCAGGCTCCGCGCCGCAAGCGGTTTCGAGCTTCGTGTCGATCGGCGGATCGGCCGGGCCACTGCCGGTTCCATGGCTGGTGCCCTGCCTTGTCGTGCTGGTGGCGCTCGTCGTCCTGGTGCTGGAGCGGACGCCCTATGGGCGCCGGCTCTACGCACTCGGCAGCAATCCGGGTGCCGCGCCTCTGGCGCTGATCGATCCCGTCCGCATGTGGGTGATCACCTATGCGGCAAGCGCCTTCTTCGCCGCGGTGGCGGGCGTTCTGCTGCTCGGCTTCACCGGCTCGGCCTATGGCGATGTCGGGCAGCCCTACCTGTTCCAGACCATCGCGGCCGTGGTCGTCGGCGGCGCCGCGCTGGTCGGCGGGCGCGGCAGCTATCTCGGCACTATCGCCGGCGTGCTGGTGCTGACCGAGATCAACACGCTGCTCATCGGGCTGGGCTTCCAGCCCTCGGCGGTGCAGGCAGCACTCGGCTTCATCATCGTGCTGCTGGTGTCGCTCTACGGCCGCGAACCGCACGTTTCGGCGACGATCTGAAGAGCCCCAAGCAGAGCCGGTTAAAGCCGCCAGAGCTTGCGGGCGTTCGCGGACAAGAGCTTGTCGCGTTCCGCAACGCTGCAGCCGGCAAGCAGCGCATGAGTCGCCGCCACCCAGGTCGACAGACCGCCACCCAGCGTGCAGACAGGCCAGTCGCTGCCCCAGACGACGCGGTCCCAGCCGAACGAACCTATCGTGTGTTCGACATAGGGCCGCAGCGTCTCGACCGTCCAACTGCCGGGATCCGCATAGGCGACGACGCCGGAAATCTTGGCCACGACGTTGGGACGCCGCGCGATTTCGCTCATGTGCTCGCGCCACGGGTGCTCGCCATTGCCCTTGATGTCGGGGACGCCGCAATGGTCGAGCACGAACTGGACGTCGGGCGCCAGATCGGCGAGCGCGATCGCCTTGGGAATCTGATGCGGTAGCACGACGAGATCGAAGGTGAGCCCGGTGCCGCCGAGCCGCCGGATGCTGTCCCGGAATAGCGCGCCTTCCGAGAGTTCATCGGGCATGACGTGGAGGACGCGGCGAAAACCCTTGACGAACGGCTTTGCTCGCTGGCGCTCGAGATAGGCCGCAAAATTGGCCTCTTCCGGACGGCAGGCGGCGATCGCCCCGGCCAGCATGCTGCCGGCCTGTCTCGACAGGCCTTCGACACGTTCGGTCTCGGCCTCGATATCGGCAGGGTCGACATCGACCTCCATATGCAGCACACGCTCGACGCCGACACGTTGAGCTTCCACGCCGTACTCCTCATAGGAGAAGTCGCGGTTGAGAGCGGGCACGCCGGCAAGCCACGGGTAGCGCAAGGCCGAGCGGTCGATGAGGTGCAGGTGGGTGTCGATGATCATGGCAGGGCTCCTCCCGTATCTTTCACATCATCTCACGGAGGAATTCTTCATTCAAATAAGAATTACGCCGATGAACCGACGGCCGACCCGGCCAGACGCGACAGCTTTTCACATGTGGCCAGCAGCAGTTCGATGGTGCGGGTCATGTCCGGCGCGGACGGTGCGTTGACGACGGTGATGTAAGGAATCGAAAGCGCCGCGATCGCCTTGCCGTCGGAGCCGCGCACCGGTGCCGACAGATTGTAGACGCCGGCAGTCTGCATCGAGGCCATCATCTCATATCCCCGTTCCCTGATCTGGTCGAGACGGGCAAAGAACTCGGGCGGCTGCGCCGTATTGTCGGTGCTGCGGACATGTTCGGAGATCATCATCTGGCGCTCCTCCTGCGAACGGAAAGCGAGCAGCACATGTCCCGAACCGGTGTCGAACAGGCTGATGTGGGCGCCGACCCGGATCGAGATGCCCCAGTAGTTCGGCGCCTCCTGCTGGCCGATGACCACGGCGGAACCGCGATCAAAAACAACGAGTTGGTTGGCCTGCTGCGACGTCTCCGCCAGCTCCCGCATCAACGGCGTCGCATAGGAAACCAGCCGCCGCACCGGCGCGTGCAGTTGCGCCAGGCCGAACAGCTTGAGCGTCAGTGAATAGCGGTCACCGTCGAGCCGCGTGACATAACCGCGTCGCACCAGCCGGTCCAGCATGCGGTAGAACTCGTTGGGGCTGCGGTCGAGCTTCTTGGCGATTTCCGCCTGCGTCAGGCCGCCGTCGACGCCGGCCAGCAGTTCCAGGATGTCGAGCCCCTTGTCGAGCGCAGGCGCGCGATACCGCTCGTCTTCGCTATCATCCATGGGCTTTCCCTCCAGTGAAATCGATTCTTCATATACGCAGGAACGCCGCCGACGGAAACAAATTTCGCCTTGACGTTTCTATGAATGTTTTGTTTGTATATGAATGTAGCGCTTCTTGTCATCAGACGAGTTGCGGTCGCCGCCAAGGCGCACCCCAGGGAGGATACCAATGAACAGACTGCTTTCCGGCGTGTGCGCCGGCGCTTTGTTGCTCGCGTCAGGCGCAGGCGCAGCCCTTGCCGGCGACCTGCCCGGCAAGTTCGAAGGCGTCACCGTCGACGTGAAGCTGATCGGCGGCCAGCAATATGAAAAGCTCTACGAGCGCATCCCCGAATGGGAGAAGGCGACCGGCGCCAAGGTCAACATCCTGACCAAGAAGAACGGCTTCGACATCGACAAGGAGTTGAAGTCCGACATCGCCTCGGGCAGCACCAACTGGTGCGTCGGCTGGAACCATTCCTCCTTCGCGCCGCAGTATACCGGCCTCTATACCGACCTCAGCAAATTGCTGCCCAAGGAAGAGATCGACGCCTTCGTGCCATCGACGATCAAGGCGGCGACCATAGATGGCAAGCTGGAGATGCTGCCGCGCGCGCAGTTCGACGTCTCTGCCCTCTATTACCAGAAGAGCCTCTACGAGAACGCCGACAACAAGACCAAGTTCAAGGCGAAATACGGCTATGATCTGGTGCCGCCGGACACCTGGAAAGAGGTCACCGACCAGGCCGAGTTCTTCGCCAATCCGCCCAATTTCTACGGTACGCAGTTCGCCGGCAAGGAAGAGGCGATCAACGGTCGCTTCTACGAGATGGTGGTGGCCGAGGGCGGCGAGTATCTCGACAAGGACGGCAAGCCAGTCTTCAACTCCGAAGCCGGCGTGCGTGCGCTCGACTGGTTCGTCAACCTCTACAAGGCCAAGGCTGTGCCGGCCGGAACCACCAATTATCTCTGGGACGATCTCGGCCAGGGTTTTGCCTCCGGCACCGTCGCCATCAATCTGGACTGGCCGGGCTGGGCCGGCTTCTTCAACGATCCGAAATCGTCGAAGGTCGCCGGCAATGTCGGCGTCAAGGTCGCGCCGAAAGGCTCGTCCGGCAAGCGCACCGGCTGGTCCGGTTTCCATGGCTTCTCGGTGACCGAGACCTGCCCGAACAAGGAGGCCGCGGCATCGCTGGTGTGGTGGCTCACCAATGAGGACAGCCAGAAGCTGGAAGCCGCCGCGGGCCCGCTGCCGACCCGCACCGCGGTCTGGGACTGGGACCTGAAGCAGGCCGAAAACGATCCTTACAAGAAGGAGGTCCTCTCCGCCTTCCAGGAAGAAGCCAAGCACGCCTTCGCCGTGCCGCAGACGCCTGAATGGATCGAGATCTCGAACGCCGTCTATCCCGAATTGCAGGCGGCGATCCTCGGCGACAAGACGTCCAAGCAGGCGCTGGACGAAGCCGCCGCCAAGGCGACGCAAATCCTCGAAGACGCCGGCAAGCTGTAGAACCGCTCCCAAGGCCGCCTCCCCCATCAGGATGGGGGAGGCGCTCGCGTTTTAGGGCGCGCACTGCCTCGGGTGTTCCACGATGACGATGCCGGCCCCGCCCGGCTCGACAGGCGGCAATCGAATGCAACTCACAGGGTCCCAATGAAGGGCTTCAAGCCATCCGCGCCATTCCTGCTGCTGCTTCCGGCGATGATCGTGCTGGCGGCGGTCGTCGTGGTGCCGTTGCTTTTGTCGCTCTATTCCAGCTTCACGCCGTTCCGCCTGACCAAGCCCGAAACGTTCTTCGTCTTTGTCGGCTTCCGCAATTATCTCTCGATCCTGGCGAACGCCGGTTTCTGGTGGGCGTTCGGCCGCACGGTTCTGTTGCTGACCATCGCGCTCAATCTCGAAATGCTGCTGGGCCTCGGCCTCGCCATGCTGGTCGAAAAGGCGACGCGCGGCCAGCGCATCCTGCGCACGCTGATGATGTTTCCGATGATGTTCTCGCCGATCCTCGTCGGCTTCCAGTTCAAGTTCATGTTCAACGACAATATCGGCCTGGTGAACAACGCCCTGCAATCGCTCGGCATCACCAGGGATGCCATTCCGTGGCTGATCGAAGGCCATCTCGCCTTCATCGCCATCTCGATCGCCGAGATCTGGTTGTCGACGGCGATCTTCGCCATCCTGATCCTCGCCGGGCTGCTCGCCATGCCCAAGGAGCCAATCGAGGCGGCGCGCGTCGACGGCTGCACGCCATGGCAGACATTCCGTTATGTGACCTGGCCGTTCATCATGCCTTTCGCCTACATCGCCATGACCATCCGCTCGCTCGACGTCGCGCGCGCCTATGACATCGTCAAGATCATGACCGATGGCGGGCCGGCGGGCCGTACCGAACTGTTGTGGACGCTGGTAGCACGCACCGCCTACAGCGACGGACGCATGGGCATGGCCAATGCCATGGCCTATTTCTCGATCCTGCTGTCGATTGCCTTCACCGTCTATTTCTTCAACAAGCTCGCCGCGGCGCGCACGCAGATCGGTGCGGAGTGGTGATGGACGAGAATTCTTCCGCCCGCCTCAAGCGACGGCTCGCAGGCATCGCCTATCGCATCGGCCTGTTCCTGGCGATGCTGATCATCTGCCTGCCCGGTCTCTGGATCGTGCTGTCATCGCTGCGGCCGACCGTCGAGATCATGGCCAAGCCGCCGGTGTGGATCCCGCAGGAAATCTCGTTCGACGCTTATGTCGCGATGTTCAGCGGCATCGGCAAGGGCGGCATCCCGGTCATCGAATATTTCCGTAACTCGCTGATCATATCGGTTACCTCGACGGTGATCGCGGTCGCCATCGGCATGGCCGGCGGCTATGCCTTCGCGCGCTACCGTTTTCGCGGCAAGTCGGGCGTCTTTCTCGGGCTGATGCTGACGCGCACGGTGCCGGGCATCGCGCTGTCGCTGCCGCTGTTCTTCCTTTATGTCAGGCTCGGCATCATCGACACGCATTTCGGACTGATCCTGGCCTATGTCGCGCTCAACGTGCCGTTCACCATCTGGCTGATCGACGGCTTCTTCCGCCAGGTGCCGAAGGACCTCGCGGAAGCCGCCCAGATCGACGGCTGCACCCGCTGGCAGGCCTTCTGGCAGGTCGAGTTCCCGCTTGCCGGGCCGGGCATCGCCTCCGCCGCGATCTTTGCTTTCCTGACCTGCTGGAACGAGTTCGCGCTGGCCTCGCAGCTTACCCGCTCGGTCAGCGCCAAGACGCTGCCGGTCGGCCTGCTCGACTACACGGCCGAATTCACCATCGACTGGCGCGGCATGTGCGCGCTCGCCGTGGTGATGATCATCCCGGCGCTCACCCTCACCTACATCGTCCAGAAACACCTTGTCGGCGGCTTGACCTCCGGCGCGGTGAAAGGCTGATCCCATGGCAACGGTTTCCCTCCAAAAGCTGACCAAGCGCTACGGCAATGTCGGGATCGTGCACGGCATCGACCTCGACATCGCGGACCGCGAATTCATCGCGCTGGTCGGCCCCTCCGGCTGCGGCAAGTCGACGACGCTCAGGATGATCGCAGGGCTGGAAGAGATCAGTGCCGGCTCGATCGAGATCGGCGGCCGCGTCGTCAACGATTTGCCGCCGCGTTCGCGCAACATCTCGATGGTGTTCCAGTCTTACGCGCTTTATCCCCACATGACGGTGCGCGAGAACCTCGGCTTCTCCCTGAAGATTGCCGGGGCCGCCAAGGAAGACATGGACCGCCGCGTCGCAGAGGCCTCGGCCATCCTCGGCCTCGACACGCTGCTCGACCGCCGACCGTCGCAACTTTCCGGCGGCCAGCGCCAGCGCGTCGCCATGGGCCGCGCCATCGTACGCGATCCCGACGTGTTCCTGTTCGACGAGCCGCTTTCAAATCTCGACGCCAAACTGCGCACGCAGATGCGGACCGAAATCAAGAAGCTGCACGCCAAGGTGCGGTCGACGGTGATCTATGTCACCCATGACCAGGTCGAGGCGATGACGCTTGCCGACCGCATCGTCATCATGCGCGACGGCCATATCGAACAGGTCGGCACCCCAGACGAGGTGTTCCGACGGCCGGCGACGCGGTTCGTCGCGGGCTTCATCGGCTCGCCGCCGATGAATTTGCACGAGGCGACGATCGATGACGGCCACTTGGTTTTCGCCAGCGGCGAAAAGCTGCCATTGCCTAGCCAATTCAAAGCCAATGTCGCCAGGGGTAACAAGGTGGTGTTCGGGTTGCGGCCCGACGACATCTACCCGACCGGCCATGGTATCAGTTCCGGTGGTGCGGCCGACGTCCACCAGATCGAATTGCCGATCACGGTCACCGAACCACTCGGCAACGAGACGCTGGTGTTCGTCGAGTTCAATGGCGCAGACTGGGTTTCGCGCATGCTGAACCCAAGAGCTTTGAGATCGGGCGAGCGGGTGGCCATGAGCCTCGACCTGTCGCAGGCGCATCTGTTTGCCGCCGACACCGGAAAGTCATTGCGGAGCTGACGACATGGCCAAGATCGAGAAGATAGAACTGCGGATGGTGGACCTTGTGCCCAAGGTCAAGCGCACCGACGCGATCCAGAGTTTCGTCAGCCAGGAAACGCCTCTCGTCACGATCACCGATTCCGACGGCGCCGTCGGCACCGGCTACAGCTACACGATCGGCACCGGCGGCTCGTCCGTGATGCGGCTCTTGTCCGACCATCTGGCGCCGCGCCTGATCGGCCGCGACCCCGACATGATCGAGGCGATCTGGCACGATCTCGAATTCGCCACACACGCCACCACGATCGGCGCGATCACGGCCATCGCGATCGCGGCGATCGACACCGCGCTTTGGGACCTGCGGGCGAAGAAGCAGGGGCTGCCGCTGTGGAAGCTGGCGGGCGGCGCCAAGGACCGCTGCCCGCTCTACACGACGGAGGGCGGCTGGCTGCACATCGAGACGCAGGCGCTGGTCGATGACGCGCTGGCCGCGAAGGCCAAGGGATTTCGCGGCTCGAAGGTGAAGATCGGCAAACCGCACGGATCGGAAGATCTGGCGCGGCTGGCGGCGGTGCGCAAGGCGGTGGGCGACGGCTACGAGATCATGACCGACGCCAATCAGGGATTCTCCGTCGACGAAGCGATCCGCCGCGCAGCGAGGCTGCGTGAACTCGATCTCGCCTGGATCGAGGAGCCGCTGCCGGCCGACGACATCGATGGCCATGTCAGGCTGTCGAATTCGACGCAGACGCCGATTGCCATCGGCGAGTCGCTCTATTCCATCAGGCATTTCCGCGAATACATGCAGAAAGGCGCCTCTTCGATCGTGCAAGTCGATGTCGGTCGCATTGGCGGTATCACGCCCTGGCTAAAGGTGGCGCATGCGGCGGAGGCCTTCGACATCCCGGTCTGTCCGCATTTCCTGATGGAATTGCATGTCAGCCTCACCTGCGCTGTTCAGAACGGCCGGTATGTCGAGTACATTCCGCAGCTTGACCAGTTGACCGGCAAGCGCATGCGCATCGAGGATGGGCACGCTCTGGCACCCGAGGAGCCCGGCATCGGCATCGATTGGGACTGGGACGCGGTCAAGGCCATGAGCATCGCCGAATTCACCACGGCGATCACGAAATAGGGGAACGAACATGCAGCGGATGGGAATGGTTCTGGGACTGAAGCCGGAAAAGGTCGAGGAATATGTGCGCCTCCATGCCGCCGTCTGGCCCGACGTGCTGACCATGATCTCGGCTTGCAACATCGAGAACTATTCGATCTACCTGAAGCGGCCGGAGAACCTGCTGTTTGCCTATTTCGAATACCACGGCACCGACTATGCCGCCGACATGGCCAAGATGGCGGCAGACCCGAAAACACAGGAATGGTGGGCCCTCTGCATGCCTTGCCAGGAGCCGCTGGCGACCCGCAAGGAGGGCGAATGGTGGGCTTCGATGGACGAGGTCTTCCATCATGACTGAAGGCGGTTTCGACCCTGCCTCACTCATCCAGTCCTGGCCTAAGCCTACAAAGCCCCGGCCGATCGTCACCTTTGGCGCAGGTTCGATTGTCGGCGATGCCCATTTTCCCGCCTACCGGAAGGCCGAGTTTCCGGTTGCCGGCCTCTATGATCCGGACCAGGCCAAGGCGCGGACGTTGGCCGAGAAATGGGGTGTCACCGCATTCCGCTCCGTGGAAGAAGCCGCCGGAATCAACGATGCGATCTTCGATCTCGCGACACCGCCCGGTCGGCATGCCGAGATCCTGAAGGCGCTTCCCGAGGGGGCGGTCGCACTGATCCAGAAGCCGATGGGCAACTATCTCGGCGAGGCAACCGAAATCCTCGAAATCTGCCGCGCCAGGAAGCTCAAGGCTGCGGTGAATTTCCAATTGCGTTTCGCGCCGATGATGCTGGCGCTCAAGGACGCCATCGCCAAGGGATGGCTCGGCGAGGTCGTCGACTTCGATGCCTGGCTGGCGCTGGCGACACCTTGGGAACTGTGGGAATTCCTGCTCAAGGCGCCGCGCGTCGAGATCGCGATGCATTCGATCCACTATCTCGACCTCGTCAGGCAATTGCTGGGCGAACCCAAAGGGGTGCACGCCAAGACGCTCGGCCACCCCAACCATACCGTGGCTCAGACGCGCACCAGCGCCATCCTCGACTATGGCGACACCGTGCGCTGCGCGCTGTCGATCAACCATGACCACAAGTTCGGGCGCCGGCACCAGGCCTGCGAATTCCGCATCGGCGGCACCGAGGGCGCGGCCTATCTCAAACTCGGCCTCAACCTCGACTATCCCCGCGGCGAACCGGACATCCTGGAAATATACCCGAAAGGCGGGACGGATTGGATTGCCGTGCCACTCGCAGGCGAATGGTTCCCCGATGCCTTTGTCGGGCGTATGGCCAATGTCCAGCGTTTTGCTTGCGGAGAAGACGACGAGCTGGTCAGCTCGGTCGAGGACGCCTGGAGCACGATGGCGCTGGTGGAAGCCGCCTATAAATCGAGCGCGGCGCCGGCGACGCCGCTGGCCGAAAAGCCGTAAGGCAGGACATGGAACAGATCATTTATTTCGAAGACTACGAGATCGGCTCCTCGCGGCTGACCAGCGGCCGCACCATTACCGAGACCGATTTCGTCGTCCATGCCGGCCACACCGGCGATTTCTTTCCGCACCACATGGACGCCGAGTTCATGAAGACGACGCCGTTCGGCCAGCGCATCGCGCACGGCACGCTGGTGTTCTCGGTCGGCATCGGACTGACGGCAAGCGTCGTCAATCCCGTTGCCTTCTCCTATGGCTATGATCGGCTGCGTTTCATCAAGCCGGTGTTCATCGGCGACACGATCCGCACGCGCACCACCATCGCGGCCAAGGAGGACGATCCGAAGCGGCCGGCCGCGGGCCGGGTCATCGAACGCTGCGAGGTGATCAACCAGCGCGACGAAGTGGTGTTGGCCGCGGATCACATCTACATCGTCGAACGCAAACCCGGCTGAGGCAGCGCTACGATCCGGTGGCGCGCGCGGTGATGCGCTCCAGACCGAGCAGCAGCGCCAGGGTCGCCACCACCAGGATCATGGTGAGCGCTGCTCCCGCAAAGATGTCGCCTCGGTCGGTGAGGCTGAAGATCGACACCGGCAGCGTCACCCAACCCGGCGGATAGACCATCACGGTGGCGCCGAGTTCACCCATCGACAGTGCGAAGCTGAGCCCGAACGCTGCGACCAGATAGGGTGCGAGCAGAGGCAAGGTGACGTGCCAGAGGCGGTAGGCCGGCCGCGCGCCGAGGCTCGATGCCACCTGTTCGAAGTCGGGCGAGAGCCGCGCCAGGCCGGCCGACACATTGCCGAAGGTGAAGGCCGATATCAGCACGAAATGCGCGATCATGACGATCGCGATCGTACCGTTGAGCAGCAGCGGCGGATGGCTGAAGGCGACCAGCAGGCCAAGGCCGACGGAGACCGAAGGCACGGCGCTGGGGATGAAGAACAACAGGCCGAGCAGGCGCCGCAGCGCATGCCCCTGGACCCGCAGCGACAGCGCCGCCCAGGTGCCGCTGACCAGCGCCAGCGCGCTGGCTGCAAAACCGGTGAGAAGGCTCGCCTTGACCGCATCGCCGGCCGCGCCATGCAGGACGTCGCTGTAGTGTTCCGTCGTCAGGCTGCTCGGCAGCACCCCGTTCCACTGGCCGGCAAGGCTGGACAGGAGAATGACCGCAAGCGGCGCCAGGAACAGCACACCGAAGATCAGCGCGAAGAGGAGCCACAGAACGAGGCGACCGGAGCGGGACCAGACCAGCATGGCTAGACCCCCAGCCGGCCGGCTGCGAAACGATAAAGCCCGAACAGGCCGAGCGACAGCGCGATGTTGATCAGGGCGATGATGCAGGCGACCTGATAGGCCGATTCCTGGATCGCCTTGCCATAGATCAGCAGCGGCAGCGTGATGACCCCCTTGGCGCCGATGAACAGCACGATGCCGAACTCGTTGACGGTGAGCAGCAGGCAGAGGCTGCCGCCGGCAATGAGCGCCGGGATGGCGGCCGGCAGGATGATTTGGCGCACGATGCGGAACGACCGCGCGCCGAGCACGCTTGCCGCTTCGATCTGGCCGCGGTCCACCAGCGAGAAGGCGGCAAGCAGCGGCCGCAGGATGAACGGCGTGTAGACAGTGACCTCGGCCAGCACCACGCCCCAGCTCGAATAGAGAAAATCGACGGGCGGCGACGGCAGTGAAAAGGTCTCCATCAGCCCTGCGTTGAGCATGCCTGCGGAGCCGTAGAGAAAGGTGAAGGCGAGCGTCACCAGGAAGGTCGGCAATGCGATGAAGGTGTCGATCAGCCTGGCAATGAAGCCGCTGCCGGGGAACGGAACAAAGGCCAGGATCAGTGCCAGCACGAGACCGACGATCAGGCACCCGGCAGTCGCGGTAACCGAAATCGTCACCGTGTTGATCAGCGCGTTGAGGAAGAAGCGCGAATGCAGGACGCGGATCACTTCGGCGACATTGGCAACGCCGCTGTCGTCCAGGAAGGCCTGCCGGGCGATGAGCGCCAGCGGATAGAAGAACAGCAGGGCCAAGAGTGCGGCCGGCGGCACGATCCAGAATCTGCCAGGCTCTCTCCTGACCGCTGGCGAGGCGATAGCGACAGCCTCAGACACCGGCGTCTTCCGGAACGAGCGAGGTGTCGGTGGGCGCGAAGAACAGCGGCACCTTGGCGCCGGGTTCCGGCAGGGCCATCGGCAGTCTCGTCGCCGAGACGCGCACCGTCGTACCGTCGACGTCGAGCACGAGATGGGTGAGTTCGCCTTGCCAGTGCACCTCCAGGAGCGTGCCGACAATGCGGTTGGTATGGTCGCCATCGGCCGTCAGGCTGAGGTGCTGGGGCCTGATACAAAGCAGGCTCTTGTCGCCGACCTTCTCGTCACGGCCGGTGCCCATCAGCACCGCGTCGCCATGCCTTGCCGCGGCAAAACCCTTGGAGCCGGCAGCCTCGGCAATGGTGACCGGCAGTAGATTGGCGCGGCCGAGGAACTCGGCGGTGAAGCGGTTGGGCGGACGGCGGTAGAGCTCGGTCGTCGGTCCATGCGAACAGACCGAGCCGTCGCGCATGATGGCGATCTTGTCGGCGAGGGTGAGCGCCTCTGTCTGGTCGTGAGTGACATAGAGGATCGTCAGGCCCGGCAGGCTGCGGTGCAGCCTGGCGATCTCCTCGACCATATTGCGGCGGATCTGTGCGTCCAGCGCCGAAAGCGGCTCGTCAAGCAGCAGCACGCGGGGCCGCACGGCAAGAGCGCGCGCAATCGCGACACGCTGCTGCTGGCCGCCGGAAAGCTCGCGCGGATAACGTCCTGCATAGGCAGCCATGCCGACGGTACCGAGCGCATCCTTGACCCGCTCGGCGATCAGCGCCTTGTCGGCGCCCTGAGCCCTGAGGCCGAAGGCGACGTTGTCCTCGACCCGCATATGCGGAAACAGCGCGTAGTTCTGGACCACCATGCCGAGCCCGCGCTCATAAGGCGGCAGATCGGTCACATCCGTCGCGCCAATGCGGATTCGTCCGCTTCTCGGCCGCACGAAGCCGGCCACCGCCCGCAAGGCGGTGGTCTTGCCGGAGCCGGACGGGCCGATCATCGCCAGGATCTCGCCGGGAGCAATATCCAGGGTCAGCGGATGCAAGACGACGTGAGCGCCATAGGCGACAACAACCTTGTCGAAATGGACGTTGGAGCCGGCGCCGCGAACCTTCGCGGCGTCGATGTCCATGACACTGGTCCCAGTAAAAGCGGCGGCCGACATGGCATGGTCCTCCGGATTGGCAGGGATCAACTTCCGGTCGCTTCGTTCCACCGCTTGACGTAGTCAGGCAGCTTGGCCAGAGCGTCATCCCAGTTCGGCGACCAGATGGTCAGGCCCTTCATCGCCTCTTGCGCCTTCGCGAAATTGGCGTCGTTCGGCGTCACATCCTTGCGGGCCGGCAGGCCAAGAGCCACGGAACTGACCTTCGACTGAGCTTCCTTTGAGAGCAGGAAGTCGATCAGCTTCTTGCCGTTGTCGGCATTGGGCGCGCCGGTTACCAGGCCGATCTCATAGGGCAGCGCAAAGGTGGAGCGCACGCCGTCAGGCCCCGCCGGCCAGAACACCTTGATATTGGGATTGTCGGCCATTTGCGACATGTTCATCTGCAAATCGCCGTTGGCGACATGCAGCTCGCCCTTGTTGACCAGCGCCGTCAGCTTGCCGGTCGAAGCGGAGGGGCCGACATTGTTGTCCTGCAATTTCTTCATGAACTCGAAACCTGCATCCTCGCCGCCGAAGGCATGGATGATCTGCAGCATGACAGCGGTGCCGTCGCCGGCCTGGCCGGGCGTCGAGTATTGGATCTTGCCCTTGAATTTCGGGTCCAGCAGGTCGTCGTAGCTCTTCGGCGCTTCCGAAAGCACGGCGCTGTTGTAGATGAAGTTCATGTAGTTGTTGACCAGCGGCCGGTATTTGTCGGTGCCGCCGTCGATCTGGTCCGCCCCTTCGGGCTTGTAATCCTGCAGCAGGCCGCCGGCGGCGGCGCGCTGCACGAAGGGCGGCAATGTCACCAGCACGTCCGCTTGCGGGTTCGACTTCTCCTTGGCGACACGCTCGACGACACCGCCCGAACCAGCCTCGATATACTGCACCTTGATGCCGGTGGCCTTGGTGAAGGCGGCGAACTCGGTTTCGAACCAGCTGCCGTTGCCGTCATGCAGGCCATCGGCGGAGTAGATGGTGACGACGCCATCTGCCATCGCCGGTCCGACGAGGGCAGCCGACGCCAGCAACGCGGCGAAAGCCGCGACCATGGTTGCGTTGCGTGATTTCATGTCCAGTTCCCCTTTTTTGATTGATGGCACATTCTGCGATGCACTGTGGCGACCGCGCCGGCTGCTTCTGCTTCGTGGGTGCCGGCAGCGTCGTCGTTAAGCGCAACTCTGGGGATTGGAGATCGATAAGTAAAATCTATTTATTTTATGACAGGCAAACTTCGTCTGATAGTTGTCATGGAACCGTCGCAGTCATGTCGTGAACATGTTTCGGCCTGCTCAGGGCAGGCCGTCGAAGCGTTCGAGCAGGTGGTGATCAGACGAATGAAACGCCAAAAGTCTGCGCCCGCAACCGCGGGTCGGACGAGCGCACGGTCACCGGCCGGCCGTCGAGAATCTCAAAGCAGCGCGCGAGCGTGTCGTCCTCGAGCCGGCGCATCGCCTGATGCGTAAAGAAGGTGAGGTGCGGGAACAGGATGACGTCGTCGCGGCCGAAAAGCGCGCCCATCGGATGGCCCGATTTGGCCAGCGGCTCGACCGAATAGACGTCGAGCCCGGCGCCGCCGATGCGCTCGGAAACGATCGCCTCGACAAGGGCCGCCTCGTCGATGAGCGCGCCGCGCGAGACGTTGACGATGATGGCGGAGGGCTTGAGACAGGCGAGTTCAGCCTTGCCGATCAGGCCGCGCGTGCTGTCGTTCAGCACGCAATGGATTGAGACGAAGTCGCAGGCGCGAAGCATTGCCTGGAGGTCGTCGGCTTTTTCGATGCCGGCGGCGCGCATCGTTTCGGCGTCGACACCGGGATCGAAGCCAAGAAGCCGCGCATGAAATCCCTGGCCGGCCATGCGCGCCATGCTGCGGCCGATTTTGCCACAACCGACGATCCCAAGCGTGGCGCCTGAAATGTCGCGTCCCAGCCAGCGCGGCTCGGGCCAGATCCAGCCATCGCGCGATACCGCCGCGGTGATGGCGGGCAGCCGCTTGGCCAGCGCGACCATCATGGCGAAAGCACCTTCGGCGACGGTTTCCTCGGCATATTCGGGCACGTTGACGACGGGGATACCGCGCCTCATGGCAGCGGGGATATCGATGGCGTCGATACCGACGCCATATTTGACGATGCCCTTCAACCTAGGCGCCGCGTCGATCACCTCCGCAGTGACTGGCGTGTAGCACATCAAGAGCAGATCGGCGTCGGCGACCGCGGCTTTGAGCTCCGCCTCGGAAATGCCGTCCGGCAGCGTCACCAGCTCGACACCCCTTGCCCGCAAGCCGGCATCGATGCCTGGACATTCGAGCTCGCGGTCGGTGCGGACGGCCTTCACGGTCAGGCTGTCAGCACAGCGCGTTCGACGATGTCGAGCGCACGGTCGAGATCGGCTTTCGAAATCACCAGCGGCGGTGACAGCGTCAGCACGTTGCCGTGGCTGACCTTGAAGCTCAGCCCCCGTTCGAGGCAGGCATAGAAGACGCGTTCGGCAAGATCGCGCGCGGGCTGGCGCGAGGTACGGTCCTCGACAAGTTCGACGCCGACCATCAGCCCCCTGCCCCTGACATCGCCGACATGGGGCGAGCGCCCCATCAGATCCTGCATGCGTCCCAGCATATGCCGGCCAAGCTCGGCCGCACGCTCGACCAGTCCTTCCTCCAGGATGATATCGATCGTCGTCAGCGCCGCGCGCGTCGTCACCGGGTTCTTCTCGTGGGTGTAGTGACCGATGGCAAAACCGCCGGTGACGTCGAGATCGCGGCGGGCGATGACAGCGGCGATCGGCAGGATGCCGCCGCCGAGCGACTTGCCGAGAACGACGATGTCCGGCGTCACGCCGTCATGCTCATGGGCGAAGAATTTTCCGGTCTTGCCAAGGCCGGTCGGGATCTCGTCGAAGATCAGCAGCGTGCCGTGCCGGTCGCAGGCCTCGCGCACCCGATTCCAGAAACCGGGCGGCGGCGGGTTGGGCGTTGCCCGCATCGGCTCGGCGACGACCGCGGCCACATCCTGTTCGCGACCGAGCACATAGGCGATCATGTTGGCGCAGGCGAGCCCGGAGGCTTCCAGGGTGCCGTGGCCGTAAGGACAGCGGTAGCCGTCCCAGGGCGCGACATGTTCGGTGCCGGTCATCATCGGCCCGGCGATATGGGAACGGAAGGTCGCTTCGCCGCCGACGCTTGCGGCACCGAAGCCAGCGCCATGAAAGGCATCCCAGAACGAAACCGTCTTGAAGCGGCCGGTCGCGGCGCGCGCGATCTTCAGCGCCACCTCGATGGCGTCGGAACCGCCTGTCGTGAACAGCACCTTGCCGAGATCGCCGGGCGCCAACTCGGCCAATTTCTCGGCCAGTTCGACAGCGGGTTCGCAGGTGAAGCGGCGCGGCGCAAAACAGAGATCGTCGAGCTGTTTCTTGATCGCGGCGACCAGCTTCGGATGGCCATAGCCGAGATGGTGCACGCTGTTGCCGTGGAAATCCATGAAACGGCGGCCGGCGGTGTCCTCGATCCAGATGCCTTCGGCCTTAGCGATCGTCGAAAGACAAGGGCTGGACAGGCTCTGGTGCATGAAGGCCGAAGCGTCGCGGTTAAGCAGCCCGCGGATGCGTGGATCGTCCTGGCCGGAATCCCAGCGGCTGCGGGCCGCCGTGGTGTTGGAATCGCCCTCGGTATGCACAAGCTCTTTGATCGCGGCCATAACCATCTCCGAAACGCGAATGAGGGAGCGTGGAACGCTCCCTCGGTTGTTCTGTCAGCCGAGTCGTCCGGTCAGGACCAGGGCAGCGAAAACGTCTTCACATTGGTATAGCTCTTCATTGCCTCGATGACGCCTTCCTTGTAGCCATTGCCACTGTCCTTGATGCCGCCGAACGGCGACATCTCGATGCGGTAGCCCGGCACTTCCCAGATGTTGACGGTGCCGACCTCAAGGCCGGTGATGTATTTCTGCATGCGCGGAAACGAGTTGGTGCAGACGCCCGACGACAGGCCGAAGGCGGTCGAGTTGGAGAGCCTGATCAGCGCCTCGTCATCGTCCGGTGCGCGCACGATCGGGATGATCGGGCCGAAGGTCTCTTCCATCACCAGTTCGGATGTGTGCGGCACACGATCGACGACGATCGGCGGCAGCAGCGCGCCTTGCCGGCCCGGATTGTAGAGGATTTCGGCGCCCTGCCCGGCGGCCATGTGGACCCGGGCTTCGAAGAGTGCCGCCGCCTTCTCGTGCACGACGGTGCCAAGATCGGTCGTGCGGTCCATGGGGTCGCCGAAGCGGATCTTCCTGGCCCGCTCCAGCACCAGCGGCACGAAGCGGTCGGCGACGCTTTCCTGGACAAGGATGCGCTTGACCGCCGTGCAGCGCTGGCCGGAGTTCTTCGTGGCGCCGGCGACGGCGAGATCCGCGGCCCTGGCCAGATCGTCGTCCGAGAGATCGTTGAGGACGATCAGCGGATCGTTGCCGCCGAGCTCCAGCACCTGGCGCTTGTAGCCGGCGGTGCGGGCGATCATCTTGCCGACCGGCACGCCGCCGGTAAAGGTGATCAGGTCGATATTGTCGTTGGTGATCATCTCGTTGCCAATGTCGGCCGGCCAGCCGGTCACCACCGAGAGCATTTCCGGCGGCAGGCCGGCTTCGTAGAGGATGTCGGCCAAAAGCAGCGCCGTCATCGGCGTCAGTTCGGTCGGCTTGACCACCACGCAATTGTTGGTGGCGATCGCCGGCGCCACCTTGTGCGAGACCATGTTGAGCGGATGGTTGAACGGGGTGATCGCCGAGATCGCCTTCAGCGGCTCGCGCGTGGTGAAGATCTTGCGCGCCTTGCCGTGCGGGGTGAGATCGCAGGAGAAGATCTGGCCGTCATCCTGGATGCACATCTGCGCCGACAATGTGAACACGTCATAGGCGCGGCCGACCTCATAGAGCGAATCCGTCTTGGAGATGCCGAGCTCGAGCGTAATGAGATCAGATATTTCTTCCCGGCGCGACGCCAGTTTTTCCGCCGTGCGGAACAGGATCTGCTGGCGCTCGTAGCGCGTCAGCTTCGACCTGTAGCCGGCGGCGATCTCGAAGGCCTGGCGGGCATGCTCGGCGCGGCCGGCGGGCACGGTGCCGATAACCGCATTGGTATAGGGGTAGTGGACAGGAACGACGCCGTCGGCGTCGGCCTTGCGACCAGCTATGCGCATCGGTTCGTGGCGGACTTTGATCGAAGTATCGAGCTTGGTCATCGGTTCCGTTCCAGCAATTCGAAGGAGAAAGTGGTGCAACGGATTGTCGACCCCCACTCCGGCCCTTCGGGCCACCTCTCCCCCGATCGACGGGGGAGAGGAAATCAGGTGAGGTCGGCGCCACCACGTTTCCGGGCTAAGCCGCCGCTAGCCCTGGCGCCTTTCCTCTCCCCCGTCGATCGGGGGAGAGGTGCCGAGCGAAGCTCGGCGGAGTGGGGGTCGACAATCACGCTCGAGATCAAGCCTGCGCGGCCGCCATCGTCGCGTAGTAGAACGCGTCGAAGTTCCTCAGCACGGGCTCATCAGGCAAATCGGCCAGCACGCGGTTGACGATGAACGGCACCTCCTGCTCGGTCAGCCCGCCATGCGAGCGCAGCGGCTCGTTGAGGGCTGCCAGGTCGTGGCGGTGTTCCGAGGTGCCGATCGTCTTGTTCTGCGTCGAGATCAGCACGATGTCGCCGATGCGGTCGGCCGGCAGTTCGAAACGCTCGCAGGCGGTCGGGCTGTCGACAACCAGCATGATGCCGTCGATCTTCGCCAGCCGCGCCATGATGTCGGCCTGATCGGCGCCGTCAGGAAGGTAGGCGGTGGCGAACGAGCCGAGCGCGCCGTGATGCACGACATAGGGATCTGTGATCGGCAGAATGACGCGCGCGGCATCCTTGCCCAGCCATTCGTCGAGCAGGTCCTGGACATAGACGACGTCAGGCGAACCATCCTGCTTGTGCTTGGGCTTCATGCCGTGGTCGGCGGTCACCACGATTGCCGCGCCCAGCGCATCAAGCTCGGCCAGGTACTTGTCGAACATCTCGTAGAAGGCGTTGGCCTGGGGCACGCCGGGCGCGTATTTGTGCTGCACATAGTCGGTGGTGGTCAGGTACATGATGTCGGGGCGGAATTCCTTCAGCAGTTGGACGCCGGCGGCGAAGACGAATTCCGACAGTTCGGCCGAATAGACTTCCGGCACCGGCAGCCCAAAGTGCTTCGAGGCATTGTCGATGCCGTGCTCGGCCTTGGTGGTGGTGTCGGATTTTTCGGCGGAGAAGCACAGCGCGCGGCCGTCGTCGAAGGCGAGGCCCTTGCCGAGCAGCGCACGCAATTTGTCCTTGGCGGTGACCACCGCGACCTTGGCGCCGGCATCGTAGAAGGCCTGGAAGATGGTGGGCGCGCGCAGGAAGCGCGGGTCGTTCATCATCACTTCCTTGCCGGTTTCGCGCTCGTAGAGGTAGTTGCCGCAAATGCCGTGCACCGAGGGCGGGCGGCCTGTGGCTATCGACAGATTGTTGGGGTTGGTGAAGCTCGGAATGACAGAATGCGCAAAACGCACCGTGCCTTTCTGCTTGATCCTGACCAGCGCCGGCATCAGCCCGGCCTTGATGGCTTCGTCGAGATAGGCCGGCTCGCAGCCGTCGAGGCAGATGGCGATGGCCGGCACACGTGGCCAGGCGTAGGTGCGGCCGTTGACCGCGACGTTGATGGGAGACATCTGGTTCATCGAAATCCTCAAAAATTCTGCCGCTTCAGGCGGCGAGTTTGGCGCGCTCGGCGATTGCCGCGGCGGGAGGAGCGGCGGTGTCGACGTCCATCTCCTTCAGCGACTGCGCCGCCGCCTCTACGACGCGGCGCATGACATGTTCGTCCATCTGGCCGATGCAGCCGATACGGAAGCTATCGACGACGGTCAGCTTGCCCGGATAGATGATGAAGCCCTTGTCCTTCATCAGCTCGTAGAAGCGGTCGAAGGCGAAGTTGGCGTGGGCCGGGTTGAAGAAGGTGACGATGATCGGCGACAGCCAGCGATCCCTGAGCAAAGTCTCGAAGCCGAGCTCGCGCATGCCGGCCACCATCACGTCGCGGTTCCTGGTGTAGCGGGCGCCGCGGCCGGCAACGCCGCCCTCGGCCTCGTGCTGGCGAAGCGCTTCAAGGAAGGCGGCGACGACATGGGTCGGCGGCGTGTAGCGCCACTGCCCGGTCTTGTTCATATGCGCCCACTGCGCATGGACGTCGAGCGACAGCGAATGGCTGCGGCCCTTGGCGGCTTCCAATTCGCTCTTGCGGGCGATGATGAAGCCGAAGCCCGGCACGCCCTCGATGCACTTGTTGGCGGACGAGACCATCGCCTCGTAGCGGATCTCGTTCACGTCGAGCGCGATGGCGCCGAAGGCGCTCATGGAATCGACCAGCAGCTTGCGGCCCTTGGCATGGACGGCTTCGGCAATCTCGGCGACGGGGTTGAGGATGCCGGAACTGGTCTCGCAATGGATGGCGATCACATGCGTGATGGCAGGATCGGCCTCGAGGGCGGCGGCCACCTCGTCGCCGCGCGGCGGCAGGTAGTCGCCCTTGTCGATCAGCGTATAGGCGCGGCCGAGATACTGCATGGTCTGGGCCGCGCGCAGGCCGTAGGCGCCATTGGCCAGGACCAGAACCTTGCCGTCCTTCGGCACGAACGAACCCAGCATCGCCTCGACGCAGAAGGAGCCGCTGCCTTGCATCGGCACACAGTCGAATTCGCCTTTTGCATCGCCGGTCAGCGCCAGCAGGCGGCGGCGCATGTCTGACGTCATGGCGCGGAAATCGCCGTCCCAGGATCCCCAGTCGCGCAGCATCGCCTGCTTGACCGGATAGGAGGTGGTGAGCGGCCCGGGCGTCAGCAGGTATGGCTCGCCCAGCGCCGGACCGGCCAACGGCTCCGCGGCAAATTTCGTCTCGGCGAGCATAGTGTCCTCCGCTGCTTTTTATGTGTGGCCATTCTTGGCTGGAACGACCTATTTGTAAAATCGTTATTTTGTATTGATGTATAAGCTAACCCGATGATCTGGCTTGCGGTCGAATTATTGCCCGGCGGGATAATCGCGCCTCCAGCCGAGCGCAGCCTGCGTGGTATCCATGACATGTGCGTGACCGTGGGCGATCATCCCCAGATATAAGAAGAATCGTTCCTTCATGCCTTTTTGCCTGCGAGGCTTATGATAGGTTGGCGGCCGGAACTCGGATCTAGAAAGGTGAGAACATGCGCTACGTTCAATTGCGAGCCTTTCACCAGGTGGCGATATCAGGCGGGTTTTCACGTGCCGCGGAAGCGCTGTTCCTGACGCAGCCGGCAATTTCGGACCAGGTGCGCAAGCTCGAGGAAGAATATGACGTGCTGCTGTTCAACCGGAACAAGAAGCAGGTCACGCTGACCCATTCGGGCCAGAAGCTGCTCGAAATTACCCACCGCATGTTCGACACCGAGCAGCAGGCGCTCGAGCTTCTGACGGAATCGCGCGCCCTGCGCTCCGGCACGCTGCGCATCGTCGCCGACGCCGCGCATCATCTGCTTCACATCCTCGGCAGTTTTCGCGCGCGCTATCCCGGCGTCCAGGTTTCGCTGCGCGCCGGCAACACCGAGACGGTAATCAGCAGCCTCTACAGCTATGATGCCGACATCGGCGTGCTGGGCGAGGTGCCGACCGGACGCGACTTCGAGGTGCTGAAACTCAATTCGACGCCGATCATCGCTTTTGCGTCCGTCGATCATCCGCTGTCGGGCAAGAAATCATTGAGCCTCAAGCAACTCGCGCAGGAATCGCTGGTCATGCGGGAGCGCGGCTCCAAGACGCGCCAGAAGCTCGAGGATCTGGCCGCGGCATCGAAGGTCGAACTCAGGCCGGTGATCGAGGCGGAAGGCCGTGAAGCCGTCCGCGAGATCGTCGCCTCGGGTGCCGGCATCGGCTTTGTCTCGGCGGCCGAATTCGGCCAGGATTCGCGGCTGGTAGCGATCGCGCTCGACGCGCCTGAGACGTTGATGGACGAAGCGCTGATCTGCCTGCGCGAACGCAGCGGCGGCAAGCTGGTGCGCGCCTTCCTCGACATGGCGCGTTCGATGTCGGCGGATTAGGCGGCGGCCCTGATCTCCTCCACATCCGCTTTCACCCGTTCCGACTTCGGATCGTAAGGGGTGCGCAAATGTGCCGTGGCCGCGTGGCGAACGCCGGCAAGATCGATCTCGAAACGGCCGCTAGCCAGAAACGCAGCGTCGACGCCCGTCTCGTTCTCGATCAGCCCGAGCGCCACCGAGCGGCCAAGCGTGTGACCGTAGGCGGCCGAGCGGACCTCGCCGACGGGCTTGCCGTCGCGCAGGATCAGCTCGCCGCCCCACAGCATCGGCTCGGCATGGTCGAGCGTGAACAGTACGATGCGTTTTGCTGGCGCCGTCGACGGCTTGGCCTCGACCAGCGCGTCACGGCCGATGAAGCCACCCGGTTTGTCCATGGCGACGGCGAAGCCAAGCCCCGCCTGCCAGGGGGTAATGTCAGGCGTCAACTCACGGCCCCAGGCGCGAAAACCCTTTTCGATGCGCAAGGCATCAAGCGCGTAGTAGCCGGCGTCCAGGAGGCCGAATTCGCCGCCAGCCTCGTGCAGCGCCTCGTAGACGCCGACGGCGAATTCCGTCGGCACGATCAGCTCCCAGCCGAGCTCGCCGACATAGGTCATGCGGTTGGCGTAGGCGGTAGCGTAGCCGATATCGATCTCGCGGATGGTGGCGAAGGGGAAGCCGGCGTTGGAAAGATCGGCCGACGACAATTTGCCCAGGAGATCGCGCGAGCGCGGCCCCATCAGCGCCAGCACCGCGTAGGACGAGGTGACGTCGGTCACGATGGCATGTGCGTCCGGTGGGATGTTCCTGGCGATCCAGTCGGCGTCGTGGACCGCTTGCGCCGAACCGGTGACGATGAGGAATTTTTGCGCACCAAGTCGCATTACGGTGAGATCGCTTTCGTACCCGCCGCGCGCGTTGAGCACGCCCGTGTAAACGGATGTACCGACCGGTACATCGACATTGCCGGCGCAGATGCGGTTGAGCAGGGCACAGGCGTCGCGGCCCTGCACGAGAAGCTTGGCGAAAGAGGTCTGGTCGAATACGGCAACAGCCTCGCGCGTCGCCTTCATTTCGCGCTTGACTGCCTCATGCCAGTTCTGGCGGCCGAAGGCATAATCGTTCCCGGCCCTCTCTCCCGGGGCCGCGAACCAGTTGGCGCGCTCCCAGCCCATCTTGGAACCGAAGCAGGCGCCCCTGGCGGCCAGCCGGTCGTAGAGCGGCGAGCGGCGGAAGGGTCGGGCGGTGTCCAGCTCGCGGTTCGGCCACGGCATGGCGTAATGCAAACCGAGCGTCTCCTTGACGCGATCATGCAGCCAGCGCGGATTGTTGTTGAAGGCGGCGAAGCGCCTGATATCGACAGGCCACAAATCCATGGTCGGCGCGCCGTTGACGATCCACTCGGCCAGCGCCTTGCCGGCACCGCCGGCGCTGGCGATGCCCATCGAGTTAAAGCCGGCGCCAACATAGAAATTCTTCAGCTCCGGCGCCTCGCCGAGGAGAAAATTGTTGTCGGGCGTAAAGCTTTCGGGACCGTTGTAGAACTTCTTGACCTCGGCTTGCGCCAGTTGCGGCACGCGCACCAGCGCGTTTTCCATCAGAATCTCGAACTGATCCCAATCGTCCGGCAGCAGCGCGAACTCGAAATTCTCGGGGATGCCGTTCATGCCCCACGGCTTGGCATGCGGTTCGAAGCCGCCCATGACCAGCCCGCCGACCTCTTCCTTGAAATAGATGAAGCCGTCCGGATCGCGCATGACGGGCAGGTCCGGATGCACACCCTCGATCCGGCCCGTGACGATGTACATGTGCTCGGCCGAATGCAGCGGCACCGAAACACCGCACATCAGCCCGACCTTACGCGCCCACTGGCCGGCGCAGTTGACGACGATCTCGGCGGCGATGTCGCCACGGTCGGTCTCGACACCGCAGGCGACGCCGTTTCTCACCGTGATGCCGGTGACCTTGACGCGCTCGAATATCCTCGCGCCGCGATTGCGCGCGCCCTTGGCGAGCGATTGCGTGAGATCGGTCGGATTGGCCTTGCCGTCGCCAGGCAGCCAGACCGCGCCGACCAGATCGTCCGTCGCCATGACCGGCCACAGATCGCCGGCTTCGCTCGGCGAGATGACATCGATCTCAACCCCTTGCGCACGCGCCGACGCAGCCGTGCGCTTCAGCACCGTCATGCGGTCGGCGGTGCGCGCCACCGACAGCGAGCCGCAATTCTTCCAGCCGGTCGCGAGACCGGTCTCGGCCTCCAGTTCGCCATAGAGTTGAGTGGAGTATCTGATCAGGCTGGTCATGTTGGAATGGCTGCGCAATTGCCCGACCAGGCCCGCGGCATGCCAGGTGGTGCCGCCGCTGAGCTGCCCCTGTTCAAGCAGGACGACGTCGGCCCAGCCAAGCTTCGTCAGGTGATAAGCGACGGAGCAGCCGATGATGCCGCCGCCGACGATCACGACGCGTGCCTGCGTGGGAAATTCATGTGCCATGAGGGGTTCCGCCATCTTGAGGGATGGTCGGCAAGCTAACACAGGAAAGTCAAATATCAAGCCAAAAAGTCACAAAATATCACATCAAGATGCGATGATCAGTTCCGGCCCTTTTTGTAAAAGCGCGTCGGCAAGCGCAGTTTGCGGCCGGGCGTCGACGATAACGCCGGCGGCGCGGTCGAAATTCGGAATCCTGAGCGGCGTCAGCTTGCCGAACTTGCTGCTGTCGAGGACGAAATAGGTTTTGCCGGCGAGCGCGATCATGCGGCCGCGCTGCTCGGCACCGGCCCTGGTGAAATCGGTCACCTCGCCATTCGGCGACAACGCGCCGCCGCCGAGAAAGGCGATGTCGACGCGAAAGCGCGCCATTGCATCGAGCGCATCGATGCCGGAAGCGGCCTCCTCGCCTGGGTCGACTTCACCGCCCAGTATGTGCACGCGCATGCCGGGCACATGGCACAGATGCAGTGCAATCTTCAGGCTGGTCGTGCAGATGGTGAGATCGCGCAGGTCGTTCATGGCCTGCGCGACGGCCAAGGTGGTGGTGCCGGAATCGAGGAACACCACCATACCGCTGCTGACAAGGCCGGCCGCCGCCCTGCCGATCGCCGCCTTGCCGTGCGCATTCTCCCGGCTGCGCAGGCCCATCGCCGGCTCGCTCGGCTCGAAGCGAGCGGCGCCGCCATGCACGATGCCGAGCCGTCCCTGGTCTGAAAGCAGCTTCAGGTCGCGGCGGATGGTCTCGCGCGAGACGTCGAAAAAGCCGGCCAGTTCGGCGACGCTGACCGAGCCCTGGGCACCCAGGCGCCTCAGGATCTCGTCATGGCGGCGAGGAGCAAGGGCACGTGCCGGCAGACGGCTGTCGGGGGACATGAAGAACCTCATATCGAACGAATGATGGCGATATGTGGCAGTGAACCGGCCGGGAGGCAACCGCGAGGACGGCGTGGCCATAGTCGATCGATAAGGTCTGGCCCTGTTCGGGTGCTGACCCAGCGTCAGCGTCCGCGCAGGCTTTGCAGATTGTGCACGTGGACGTGGTCGCCGGCCGCCACGGCAGCCGTCAGGCGGCCGATCGCCTCGCCGTATTTGCGTATGGTGGAGCCGGCGGCCAGGTCGTGCAACGCCAGCTTATGACCGGCTTGCAACGCGGCGCCGGCCTTGAGGACAACCCCCTCGCGGGCGCCTCGCGTCGTCACTTCGGCGCCTGCCTCGACCGGTTCGACGAGGACAGCCACGTCGTCGTCAGCGTGCAGCACTATGGCTCCAGGCTTGGTCATGCGCCGGCAAGCCGGACCTGGACGCCGGTCGCGTCTTCGCGCAGCTTCAGCACGGCGCCGACATCCTTGCCCGCCATGCCAGCATCCATCGCCTCCCTGAGCACGGCGAGCGTGGCGCCCCCGACCGGCGTCTCGACGCCGAGCGCGTCGTTCATCGCCAGGGCAAGCCGGCAATCCTTGTGGGCAAGCTTGACCATGAAGCCTGGCTCGAAGTCGCCCTTGAGCGCGCGATTGTGCATCGCCACCGCCAATTGCTGGTTCCAGGCCATCGTCGTCTTCAGCACGTTGATCATGGTGTCGAGCGTCAGGCCCGCCTTGGCGCCGGCGACCAGCGCCTCGGAGCTGGCCGTTATCAGCACGCTGGCCAGCAGGTTGTTGGTGAGCTTCATTGCCTGCCCCATGCCGAGCCCGCCGCAATGGATGAGGTCGGCCCCCATGCTCGACAGGATCGGGCGCGCGCGCTCCAGCACGGCGGCATCGCCGCCGATCATCAGCGTCGAGGTTCCGGCGATGGCGTGCTCCACCGTCTTGCCAACAGGGCTGTCGATCATGTCGACGCCGCGTTGCGCCAGCCATGCGCCGATACGCTGGGTGGTCTGCGGGTCGATCGTGCTCATGTCGATATAGAGGCTGCCGGCCCTGAGGCCATGACCGATGCCGTCGGCACCGAGCACGGCGGCCTCCACATCAGGCGCATCCGGCAGCATGGTGATGACGATTTCCGATTGCTGTGCAACCTCGCGCGGCGACGCCGCCGCCCGAGCGCCGGCCTCGACGAGTTTTTTCACCGCCACGGGATTGAGGTCGAAGACCGTCAGCGCGTGTCCCGCCTTGAGCACGTTGCGGGCCATGGGTGCGCCCATGGTTCCAAGCCCGACAAAACCGACTGACGTCATGGATCAACTTCCTTCCCTGAATTACTCTGAATGCGCGTGCCGCCCGAACTCCTCAGGACGGCACTTTCCACTGGTCGAGCTGCCATGCCGGCAGGCCACGCAGATCCTTGGCATTCTTGTCGGTGAAGCCGCTTTCGTCCGGCACCTTGCCCGTGCCCTCATAGGCTTTCTGAAGCAGCGGCGCCGCCTTGCCGAAGGCGGCCTTGACCTGGTCCCAGCTCAGCGCCTCAGGAATCATCTTGCCGGCAACCATGAACTGGGAGATTTGGCTGATTGCCGCCGCATCGCCTTCGGTCGGCCAGATCCAGCCGCGCTGGAAAAGCACCTCGTCGCCGATGACCTTGGCGCCCAGCGCAGGATCGAGCCCCCAATATTTGACAACCGACTGCGAGATCTCCCGCGGGTCGATCTTCTGGAGATCGGCAAGCGCGCGTTGCGCGGCCGTCAGGAAGGCCTGGCCGAGCGCGGCATCGTCGCCGACGATGCGGTCGCTGCAGATCCAGAAGGAACGGTGCAAATAGTAGCCGTCGGGGTAGAATTTCGACTTCTTGACGCCGGGCAGCATGTGGCCTTCGCCCTCGCCCGCGGGTCCGCTGTAGCCGGCCTCGGTATAGCCGAACGAATTCATGATCCCGGTGAGGCCGGTTTCGGCATTCGCCTTGAGGAAGGCCGGGTAGATCACCACCGACGCGTCCATGCCCTCCGGGAGGGACGCGGCAACGGCCTGGGTCGGCGTGTTGACGATGTTGATGCCGAAGGCGCGCGGGTCGGCGTCGCCCAGTTCCTGCAGCAGCATTTGCGAGAGCGCGTTGTAGGGGTCGCCGCCGACAAGCGCGCCGACGGTCTTGCCCTTGAGGTCGCCGATGTTCTTGATGGCGGAGCCCTTGCGGGTCGCCAGCACCATGCGCATGTGGCCCTCACCGACGGTGAGAATGTTGATCGGCTGCGCCTGCGAAAGCAGCCGCACGATCGGGGTGTTGCCCCACATGCCGATGTCGAGATCGCCGGAGACGAAAGCCTCCACCATCGGCAGCGCGGAAGGATAGTCGCGCCAGTCGACTGTCAGGTCGTAGCCGAGTTCGGCGGCCGCCTTCTCGAGCAGCTTTTCGTTGATCATGCGTTGCGTCAGCGGCGAGTTGCCAGCCGCGTAGGGCTGGCGGCCGATTGAGACCTTGGCCGGCTTGCGGTCCTGCGCCCGCACGATCGATGGCATGGCCAGCGCGGCAGCCGCGGCACCACTCAGGACTGCGCGTCGGTTGAATGCGGTTTCCAGAAGTTTCCTCATGACAATCCTCTCCCTGTTGTCGTTTCAGTTCATCGTTGCGCGGTAAGCCTCTTCGCGGATCAGTTCCCAGATCGATTGGCTGAGCCTGGCGAAATCGCCGGAGCGCCGCGTCTCGTCGCCGCGCGGCCTGGGCAGGTCGATGTCGATGACCTGCTTCAGGCGGCCCGGATGGCTGCTTAGCACCGCGACCCGGTCGGCCAGGAACACCGCCTCGTCTATGGCGTGCGTGATGAAGACGACCGTCCGCCGCTCGGCAGCGGGGCGGTCCTGCCCCCAGATGCGCAGCAATTCGTCTTGCAGGATGACGCGGGTCTGGGCGTCCAGCGCCGCTAGCGGCTCGTCCATCAGCAGGATTTCCGGCTCGTTCGCCATCAGGCGCGCCAGTGCCACGCGCTGGCGCATGCCGCCCGATAGCTGGTGCGGGTACTTGTCCTCGGAGCCGGTCAGGCCGACCATTTCGACGGTGCGGTTGACGCGGTCGGCGCGCTGCGCGGGCGAAAGCCCTCGCCCGGCCGGCCCATAGATCAATCCGAACTCGACATTGCCGCGCACGGTGCGCCAGGGAAACAGGGCATAGTCCTGGAACATCACGCCGCGTTCGGCCCCCGGTCCTTCGATCGGCCTGCCGTTCAGGCTCATCGTACCCGACGTCGGCCTGTCGAGGCCGGCGAGCATGTTGAGAACGGTCGTCTTGCCGCATCCGGACGGGCCGACGATAGCCATGAACTCGCCGGCCTTGATGTCCAGCGACAGGCTGTCGACCGCCACCACGGACGCAGATTCCCCGAAGCATTTGCTGACGCCGTCGAGGCGGATCTTGGCATCGCTCATGGCTGGCTCCACGGCACGGCGAAGGCGAGTGCGGCACGCAGGATGCGGTCGAGCGCGAAGGCCACGATGCCGACCGCGATCATGCAGACCACCATGCCGTTGAGGTTGATCGAGTAGGCGTAGAAGACGAACATCATCTGGCCGATGCCGCCGCTGCTGCCGGACTTGGCGCCGACCGCGAGCTCGGCGGCAATGATCGCCGTCCAGGCGATGCCGAGGCCGATGCGCATGCCGACCAGAATGGATGGCAAGGCGGCCGGCAGCAGCACCACCCGCATCCGCGTCAGCGGCGCCAGCCCCATGGTCAGCGCGGCGCGCATCAGACTGGGCTCGATACGCTTCACGCCCGAGATGGTGTTGATCAGGATCGGGAAGAAGGCGGCATAGGCAACGATGGCGACAGCTGCCCCGGAGCCCGAGCCCAACCAGAGGATAACCAGGGGCAGGATGGCAAGTGCCGCTATCGGCCGGAAGGTCTCGACCAGCGGATCGAGATTGCGCTCGACGGCCGGCATGCTGCCCATGGCGATGCCAAGCGGGATCGCCAACAGGGCCGCCGCCGCGAAGCCGGCGAAGACCCGTCCGAGGCTGGTGGCGAGACCGGCCACGAGATCGCCGTCGCGCAGCATGGAAATGGCCGTTTCGGCCACCGTGCTGGGGCGTGGCGCCTGGGCGGAGCCGGACGCGAGAGCTTCCCAGACGACCAGCAGCAGCACGGGAACGATGAGGCGAAGCGCAAACCTGTTCATCGCGCCACCTCCGTCCGCGCCCACGGAGTCAAGACATCAGAGAGCCAGCGCAACCCCTTGTCCGTCAGGAAGCCGAGCAGGCCGATGGCGACGATGAAAGCCATCACCGTCGGCGTCGACAGCATGCTGCGGTAGTATTCGATGGCGTAGCCGAGGCCGTTCGGCGCTCCTACCAGTTCGGCAGCGACGACGGCGGTCCACGAGGCCGCCACCGCAAGCCGTGCCGAGACCAGGATCGCCGGCAGCGCCGCCGGAACGATGACGCGCCGCATGATCGCCCGCCCAGACAGGCCCATCGTGCTGGCCGCCGCGACGAGCCGCCTGTCGACGGCGGCGGCGCCCGCGGCGGTGCCGATCAGCAGCGGGAAGAAGGCGGTATAGAACATGATGAACAGCGGCAGCCGATGGCCGATGCCGAACATGTAGAGCGCAAGCGGTATCCATGCGATGCCGGCTATCGGCCGCAGGATCTCCACCGGCAGTTCGAGCAGATCGTTCCAGAGCCAGCTGCGGCCCATCAGCAGCCCGAGCGGCACCGCCACCGCCGCGGCAGCCGCGACGCTTACCAGCAGACGGGCCAGACTGATCCCTGCATTGCCGAGCAGTTCGCCGTTGAGGGCCGTATCGCGCAGCGCAAGCGCAACCGCGACCGGCGACGGCAAGAGCAGCTTCGAAGGCACGAAGAACGAGCCGACATACCAGGCAAGGACGAACAGGCCCATCGTGCGCAAATACACGAACAGGCTGGTCAGGCGCGCAAAGCGCATTGTCCTTTGGCCGGCATCGTTCGAGGAGATAGCCGTCACAACGAGCCCCGCACGCGGGTCGGAACTTCGAGCCCTTCCCCCAAAATCTCGCCGAAGGTGAGGGTGCCGCCGGCGACATCGAGGATGGTCGCCAGCAGCCGGTTCGCCGCTTCGGCGACGGTTTCGATCCCCTCCGAAACCGGGCTGGCGTCGAAATCGATCTGCTCAGGCAGCCGGCGAGCCGTCTCGCGCCGCGCCGTGATCTTGATCGTCGGCGCGAGCGCGCTCGCGGTGCTGTTGCCTGGCCCGGTTGTGAACAGCATGATCTGGGCACCGGCCGCGGCGAAGCCTGTCATCGATTCCGGCGAGAAGGACGGGCCGTCCATGAGGTAAAGGCCGCCGGCGGTGACCGGCTCGGCCATGCCGAGCACGCCGTCGATGCGGCAAGTTCCCGTCTTGGCCAGGGCACCGAGGGACTTCTCCTCGATCGTGCTCAACCCGCCGCGTATATTCTCCTCGCCCGGATTGTTGCCGGTCAGGCTGTGGCCGGAAGCGGCGGCGAAGCGTTCCTTGCGCTCCACGGCCTGCAGGATCTGTCGTGCCACCGTTGCATCGCGAGCGCGCGCCGCGAGTATATGTTCTGCCCCCAGCCACTCGACGGTCTCACCGACAATGACGGTGCCGCCATGCGAAACCAGAAGATCGACCGCGGCCCCCACGACCGGATTGCTGACCAGACCCGACGTCGCGTCGGAATGGCCGCATTCGATGCCGACCACCAGCTGCGCGCCGGGCAAGTTCTCGCGCCGGATCCGCGAAGCCTCGCGCAGCAACGCCGCGCCGCGCCTGATGCCCTCGCCCATGACCGACAGCATGTCCTCATGCTGCTCGGCGAAGGAAACGCTGCCGACCGGCTTGCCGCAAGCCGAAATGCGGGCCGCGACCATCTCGGTCGTCGCCGAATCCACTCCGACCACCAGAACGGCGGCGGCGTTCGGATTGCGGCCGAGACCGACAAGTTGATCAAGGTGCAGGCCGAGGTCCGGCTCGATGTGCCCCCTGCCCGCGCTCGTCGCGGCCAGAAGCGCGCCTTCGAGACCCGCCGCAATTCGCTCGCTGACACGCAGCGCCAAACCATTGATGCACAGGATCAGCACATAATTGCGGATTCCGGCGCGGCCATCGACCCGCCTGTAGCCACTGAATGGCGGCAGGCCGTCGGTTTTGTCGGCACCGGAGGCAGGCAGTGGCATTGGCGTTTCCAAACCGTCGCGAGCGTGGCAATCTCTTCAAATCTCAATATTTGATCAAATGTCGCCTTGGCAAGGGCAAAATTGACTTCTTTCGATCGCCGTGCGAGCAATATTTGCTCAAATCAGGGTAGGCTTGGATGCATGGCGCGTATTCCCGACGTTCAGAAGCTTCTTCGTGACGACATCGTTTCCGGAGCCATTCCATTCGGGGCAAGGCTGAGGATCGACGATCTCGCCGGCCGTTATGGCGTAAGCCACATGCCGGTCCGCGAGGCCTTGCGCGCCTTGAGCGGCACGGGACTGGTCGTGCTGGAACCCAATCGCGGCGCCAGTGTCAGGACGGTCCACATGTCGTTTGTGATCGACCTGTTCGATATCCGCAGCGCCGTCGAAACGATGCTGGCGCGGCGCGCCAGCGAAAGGCGCACCGCCGAGCACCTGCGCGATCTGAAGGCCGCGCAGGACATGCTTGAGCAAAGAGTGGCCAGCGACGACTTCCTTGCCGTCCCACATGCCAACAACATCTTTCACGGCGTCATCAACGAGGCGGCCGGCAATCCGGGCGCGCTGTCGATGGTGGATCGCAACTGGCTGCTGGTGGCGGCGATCTGGCAACGCTACGGCTATGACGAGGGGCGCTTCCATGGCGTCATCGACGATCATCGCCACATCATCCGGGCCATAGAGCGCCAGGATGCCGGCTCGGCGGCGACCTTGATGGGCGCGCATATCGAAAAGGCCAAACACGACCTCCTGGCGCGCATCGCCGTCGATCCCAAACCCGATATCGGCCGGCAATGACGGCCGGGTTCGAGGTCGCGGCGTCGACGGGCGACACGCTGGGCGAATCGCCGACATGGCTGGCGCGGGGCGGAGAGCTGTTCTGGGTCGATCTGCGGCGTCCTTGCCTGCACAGGCTGCGGCCCGAGACAGGAGCGGTGACATCGTGGCCGATGCCTGAGGTCATCAGCTCGGTGGTTCCACGAGCATCGGGCGGTGTCGTCGTGGCCTTGCGGCAAGGTCTCCACGCATTTGATCCCGCCAGCGGCGCACTGAGCCTGCTGGCGCGCGTGGAGGATGGGCCGCCCGAGCATCGGCTGAACGACATGAAGTGCGATCCCGGCGGCGGCATAATCTGCGGCAGCATGTGGGACTATGGGCTGCATGCGTCCGGGGCGCTTTACCGGATCAACGCCGCCGGAAGTTCGAGCCGGATCCGCGACGGGATCGCCGTGCCCAATGCGATCGCCTTTGCCCCGGATGGCCGTACCGTCTACTTCACGGATACGCGGCAAGGCGACATAGAGCGGGCGGATTTCGACCCGGCGAGCGGATTCGTGGGGCCGTGGTCTCTGTTCGCCGACCGGCACGCGGCGCCTGGAAGGCCCGACGGCGCCACCGTCGATGCGGACGGCTTCCTCTGGAATGCGCGCTACCAAGGCGGCTCGCTGGCGCGGTTCGCGCCCGATGGCCGGCTCGACAGGCTGGTCCCTCTCCCAGTCACCCAGCCGACCTCCTGCGCCTTCGGCGGTCCAGGCCTGAAGACACTGTACGTAACGACCGCAACGCAGAAGCTGACGGAGGATCAACTGGCCAACGAGCCCCTGGCGGGTTGCCTGCTTGCACTCGACGTCGGCGTGGCGGGACTGCCGGAGCCGGCTTTTGCCGGTTAATCTCGGCTATTGCCAGCCGAGATGGCGGCCACCCGTCGCCTGCAGGTCCGCCCCGGTGATGAAGCTGCCGGCGTCGGAGCAAAGCAGCAGCGCCGCTCCCGCCATCTCGCGCGCCTCGCCGGCCCGCTGCATCGGCGCGGACCCCTTCTGGATCTCCGCCCATTTGGCCGCGTCCTCGCGGCGCCAGCGATTGCGCTCGGTAACGACAAGCCCGGGCGACAGGTTGTTGATCGTCACCCCGTGTGGCGCATAATCCTTGGCAAGGTTGAATGACAGATTGTGCTGCGCGCTCTTCAGCGCGGCATAGACGGCGAGATCGGATTCGGGCCGCGTCTGGTTGATGCTGCCGATCGTCAGCACACGGCCCCAGCCATTGTCCTTCATGCCGGGCAAGGCGGCCTGCAGCAATTCGATCGTCGCCTTGAAGTTGATCTGGATCTGGTGCTCGATCTGATCGGTGGGAAGGTCGAGGAAAGGCGTGCGGTACTGGATCGAGGCGCAGACGACAAGCACGTCGACACCACCCAACGCCTCGATCGCCGCCTGGACACAGCGAGCCGCCTCTCCGGCCCGAGCGAAATCAGCATCGATGGCGACGCCGCGCCTGCCCTTCCCGCGAATTTCACGGACAGCTTCGGCGGCCGCATCCGGCTGCCCGAATGCCACGTCGGCGTCGCGAGCGAAATGGACGGCCACATCGGCGCCCGCCTCGGCAAAAACCCGCACGATCTCACGGCCGATGCTGACGCTGCCGCCGGTCACCAAGGCGCGCCGGCCAGCCATCGTGAAGCGCTCGGCAAGAGCCAGCGCATTCTGGATGTCGATCTCTTCTTTTTGCACCGTCAATAGCCCAGCCTTTCCAATTTGATCACACTTTTATTTGGAGTGCTCTTCAAAACGCATTTTCAGGGAGAAATCCAGAACCAATTCTTCCATTTGATCAAATCAGGCAGGCTGAAAAGCAGCGTCCCTGGCGGCAGCGGCTAGACGAAGGCGTACAGCCCGTCACGCGCGCCCATCGGAATTGGACAAAGATTCTAAGATTTTCGCGACAGACCGTCGCCTTCTATGGCGTTGACCAGTGTCTCGCTGCCTTGGCGCAGATGCTGCGTCAAAACGCTGACGGCCTCGCCGGGGTCGCGTCGCCGGCAAGCGGCCAAGAGGTCGCGATGCTCCGTCTGCGAGCGGGCGCGGTAGTCGAGGTTCGACAACAGGATACGGACGTAGCGGTCGGCCGCATTATGGTGCGCCTCGATCAGGCCGAGCAACCGGCGATTGCCGCAGGCGTCATAAAGCGCCAGATGAAAGGCCCGGTTCAGCACGCCCCACCTGCCGACATTGCGCTCGGCATCGATCTGATCGAGCACCTGTTCGGCCTCGTCCAGCTTGCCGCCGGGCAGGCCGGGAATGGAGAGCCGCAGTGCCTCGTACTCGAGCAGTTCGCGCACGGCATAGATCTCTCGGATCTCGTCGCCGTCCATTCTGGCGACGTGCGCACCCTTTGTCGGGTGGATGGACACGATGCCTTCGGCCTCGAGCTGACGAAGCGCGTCCCGGATCGGCATCCGGCTGAAGCCAAACTGCTCGGCCAGATCATCCTGGCGCAACGTCGTGCCGGCCTTCAGGGTCCCGCTGGCAATGGCCTCGCGCAAGACATTGGCGACCTGCTCGGCAACCGTTTGCGGCCTCTCGATCAAGCCTTCGCCAAATCCGCGCAATCCATGCTCCCATTTCACGTATCGTCAGCTTAGGGGAAAGCTTCATTCTCGGATATAGGTATCCATGTGTACGAGAAGAGTTGCAAGCCGGCGGCGATGCGCCCGGCATGGACGCGAGATCGCCGCGGCGAAACCTTCGGAACGGGAATGGCTTGCAGTTTGGCCCGCGGAAACAGCAAAACCGGCAGCCGCCAGCCGCATGCGGTGAGGCCCGCGCGGCATTGGCGGCAGCGATCATGGGGGCAGGATATGACACTCAGAATGGTAGTGCTTGACGGCAAGCCGCTCAGTGCGGCTGATGTGGCCGAGGTCGCACGGCGCAACGCCCGCCTCGAGTTGGGCGGTCAGGCGATGCGCCGCATCCGCGAGAGCCGTGCGCTCATCGAGCATCTCACGCAACTTGGCAAGCCCATGTATGGCGTCACCACCGGTCTCGGTGCGTGCGTGGATACGCCGCTTGCGCAGGCCGACCTGATCGCGTTCCAGCATAGCGTACCGCTCAGCCACAGTATGGGCATCGGCCCCGCCCTTCCGACGGAGGCCGTGCGGGCGCTTATGGCCGCAAGGATTTCAGGCATGGCGGCCGGCGGCACCGGCACCTCCGAACATGTGGTCATGGGCCTTGTGGCGGCACTTAACGCCGGGGTTCATCCGGTGATCCCCAGTTGGGGATCGATCGGGGCGGCGGACCTTGCCGCCCTCGGGCATATGGCAAGGGCGCTGCGCGGCGACGGCGAAGCGGAGTTCCAGGGCAAGATCATGCCGTCCGCCGAGGCGCTGGCTCTCGCCGGGCTCGAACCACTCAACCTGCGCGAGAAGGACGGCCACGCCATCATCGTCGCGAACAGCCTTTCGACCGGAACGGCATGCCTGTGCCTGGAAGACGTCGCCCATCTCATCGACTGGTCGCTGGCTGCCGTGGCCCTCAATTATGAGGCATTCCGCTCATCCGTCAGCGCAATCAGCGAGGAGGCGCTGTCAGCCCGCCCGGCATTCGGCCAGCGCGAGATCGGCGCGCGTCTGCGGGCGGAACTGGCGGGAAGCGGCCTGTGGGAGGACAACGCCGCGCGGCGTCTCCAGGACCCGCTCAGCTATCGCTGCGTGCCGCAGGTGTGGGGCGGCCTGCTGCATGCGTTCGAACAGGCGAAGCTGGCGACGGAGATCGAACTGGCTCATTCGGGCGACAACCCGGTTATCCTGCCGGAGATCGAGCGGGTCGTCTCGAACGGCAACTTCGACCTGACGGCGATGACGCTGGCCTGGGAACAGCTCGGCCAGGCGCTTGCGCATTGCGCGGTCGGCACCGCCAACCGTTGCATGAAGCTGATGTCGCCGATAACGGCGGAGCTGCCGCGCTTCCTGTCGGCCAGGGGTGGGAGCCGCCAGGGCTACGCGGAGCTGCAGAAACCGCTTGCCGCGCTGGAAGTCGAGATCCGGCACCTCGCCAACCCGATGTCGCTCAGCCCGCTTGCCGTTTCGGACGGCATCGAGGATCAGTCGTCGATGGCCCCGCGCGTGGTGGCCAAGACAGCCGAGATCGTCGAGCGGCTGCGTTATCTCGTTGCGATGGAACTGATCTTTGCGGCTACGGGGGTAGAATTGCGCGGTGTCGTCGACGGCATGGGCGACGGACCGCAGCGCACCTTCGCCGCCGTGCGCTCCCTTGTCAGCCCGCTTGACGACGACCGCGAAATGAGCACGGACATGACACGGATCGCACGGATGGTGGCGGGCCCACGCGACTGACGCGCCAAGGCGCTCGGCGAGCCCATGGCCCGCGAGCCTCTCCTCACGCAGAAAAGGACACGCCTCTGCGGCGCATGCCTGCCTGCACGCCGTGGACGATCAGCCGTGACAGGATTTCCATGTCGGGCGGCATTCGTGGACGCCAGATATCCAAAAGCAGGGCCACGCGAGGCTTGTCGGCGTTGTTTGTCACTTCATGAGGGAACGTGTCGTCCCACAACAGACACTCGCCGTCGGCGATCCGCCTCTCCTGATGATTGATCATCATGACCGTCGCCGGACGACCATCTGCCTGTCGAGGGATCACCAGGCCGAGATGGAACCTCATTATGCCCCTGAATGGGCCGCGGTGGCTGGGAATGTGCTTGCCCGGAGCCAGGAAAGAGATCGCCGCCGATTTCACCTCAGGGCATTCTGCAAGCAGCCGGTCGAGGACCGGCATTCGCGCGAGGTTTTGCGGAACCGCGACATCGTAAGCCTTGAGCACGAACATACGCCAGTCGCGACCGTCATTGGCCGAGATGTCGGCCTGTTCAGGCATGATGTCGTGGAAGCGGGGCGCCTTGCCCACGGCAAGCGCTTCGTCGCGGATGGCCTGCCAGGCGGCCGTGAACTTGGTGGCGTTTGGAAATTCGCTGGCGGTATCGAGGATCGCCGGCGCGTCGATGCGCTTTTCGTAGATCCGCCGCACCAGACCGGATGCAAGATCGTAAACTTGAGACATTTCATGGCCTCGAGGACATCATGAAACGAATATCCGGCAATTAAGTTGCTGATCTTGTTCGGCGTATGCCTGTCAGCACGAATTCGTGACCGACGAACAGTCCCGCGATCCCGCGCCTTGTTGCTGGCGTTCGTCAGCGTTCAGGGGCGCGTTCGACCAGACGAAACCTGTAGCGATCCCGTATGAATTCATTGAAGAAGCGCCCCTTGGAAGAGGCGGCTTTGAAGGCAGCGTAGGTCTCGGGCTCCACGTCTTCGTAGTCGTAGCGGTTTCCGCTCGGTACGAACCAGACCGAAAGCGCCCTGGTGGTGGGATCGTACTGTGTGCTGCGGATGGCCGTAGAAGGCATTGGCGTTCTCCCGGATGGATAATCCGGGGCGCAAACGGAAGTTCCAACTGTGCCGGGCAGCCCTGGCCGACAGGCCTTTCCATTCGGGAGCAGCGCAGCCGGATCGTCCGTCCGCGCCAGGAGATGAAGGAGCCGGCCCGCTTCTGCCGAGCCGGCCCCAAGGGATCAGAACGCCGGCTCGACCGCGTTGACATTGTCCTTGGTGACGACCGTCAGCGGGATCGGCAAACGGTCCTTGACCTCCTTGCCGTCCATGATCTCCGCCATGGTGTTGATCGCCAGGCGGCCGTCCTCGACCGGCGACTGCACGATGGTGGAGTACATTTCGTTGGTGCGGATCGATTCGAACGCGTCCTTCTGGCCGTTGATGCCGACGATCGGCGGTGCCGCCTTGGACGGATTGGCCTCCTTCCAGGCGTCGATGAAGCCGCGCGCCATGGTGTCGTCATTGGCATAGACGCCGCTGATCTGGTCGCCGAAACGGGTGATCAGGTCGCGGCTGACCACCAGCGCCTTCTGCTGGTCGAAATCGGCATTGACCGTATCGAGCACCTTGATGTCGGCGCTGGTTTCCTTGAGACGATCGGTGAAGCCGCCGACGCGGCCGATCGTCGTGCCGTTGCCGGCCTGGCCGGCGATGATGACGACGGAACCCTTGCCGCCAAGCGCCTTGCTGAGCGAGTCGGCCGCAAGCTTGCCTTCCTCGTAAACGTCGGGCCCGGTGAACGACTTGATGAACGGCTTGGCATCGTCGCTCATCGGCGAGTTGATGAGGATCGCGGGAATGTTCGCCTGCTGTGCGCGGGCGAGGCCCGGTATGTAGGCCTGCGGGTCGAGCGGCCACAGGATGATGCCGTCAACCTTGCGCGCGACGCAGGTGTTGAGCTGCTCGGTGCCCTTCTGGACGTCGAAATCCTGGCTGAGGCTCAGGATCTCGATGCCGAGCTCGCCGGCGCGCGCCTGGAGCGCCTTGTTGGCCGGCGTCGCATAGGCATGCGAATCCGCGGCCGTGACGTAGCAGACCGTCTTTGCACTGGCCCAGCCCGTCGAGGCCAATATTACCGCCATGGCGGTAATGTGGAGCATGCTTTTCTTGCCAACCATAGGTTTCCTCCCGATCATGTATTTCCTCCTTGAGTGATTGGATTGTCGCGAATGAGCGCGGGGCCTGTGCCCGGCGCCCTCCCCTTGGTAGTCACGGCCCGATCGAGCACGACGAGCAGGATCAGGATAAGCCCCGACACGACTTGCTGGACGTATGCGGGAACGGATTGGAACTCCATCGCGATGGTCAGCGAGCCGATCGTCAGCACGCCGCCAAGCGTGCCGAGCGCGGATCCCTTGCCGCCTTCGAGGCGGGTTCCGCCGACCACGACCGCGGCAATGACGGCGACCGTCAGTTCCGAGCCGAAGACGGGCGAACCGGTGTTGGTGACGAGGCTCTGGAGAACGCCTGCGAGACCGGCGAGCGTGCCGGCGAAGACGAAGCCCAGAAAAACGATGCGATCGGAGGCGATGCCGCTCTCCTTGGCCGCCGCCGGATTGGACCCGACCGCAAAGACATTTCGGCCCGGTATGGTACGCGTCAGCCAGACATGCAGCAGCACGATCAGAACGATGAACAGCGCACTGCGGATGGTGAAGATTTCGAGATGGATCTTGGCGAACGCCAGCGAAAGCATGATGTCGGTGCCGGTCACCGGCTGGCTGTTGGTGATCCAATGCGCGAGCGAGCGGAAGATCAGCATCGTCGCCAGCGTCAGCACTAGCGAGTTCACCTTCAGCCCGACGACCAGCGCGCCGTTGATGGCGCCTGCCAGCATGCCGACCAGGATACCGACAAGTGCGGCAGGCAGGATGCCGATCTCGCGCGGCAGGATGACCGACATGATCCCCGCCAGCGCGAACACCGCGCCGCCGGAGAGGTCGATCTGGCCGGCGACCAGAAGCACCGTAAGTCCAATGGCGATCAGGCCGATCGTCGCCGCCCGGTCGAGGCCGAGTCCGAGGGTCGATGCGGAGAAATAACCCGGAACCGCCAAGGCGGAAATGATCAGCGTCAGGCCGAGGATGATCACCACCCTGTGCCGCGAGGCAAGCGCCAGGAACCTCATCACGCCACCCCCCTCTTGCGCAATGCCGCGTCCATGCCGACGGCGCCGACGATCAGGATGCCGAGGACAAAACCCTGGATCGGCGTGCGCACGCCGTCGAGCACCATGACGTTGGTCAGAAGCTGCACGAAGATCAGGCCCGCGATCGCCCTCGGCACCGAGCCGAAACCGCCGATAATCGACACGCCGCCGACCACGACCGCGGTGATGGCGCTGAACTCGTAGCCGGCGCCGATCAGCGGCCGCGCGCTTTGCAAGGTCAGGCCCAGCAGGCCGCCGCTGACGCCCGAAGCCAACGCCGTGATCACGAACGCACCGGCCTTCACCGCTCGCACGGGCACCGCGCTCGCCTCGGCGGCGCTGTAATTGCCGCCCGTGGCGAGCGTCCACCTGCCCCAGAAGGAGCGCGAGAGGACGAAATGCCCTATGAGAGCGATCAGCAGGAAAATCAGCACCACGACCGGGACGCCGAAGAGCCGGCCCTTGGCGAATTCGGCCGAAGCGGGATTGTTGCCATAGACGATGACGCCGCCGACAGTGGCCTGCACGATGCCCAGCCCGATGGTGCCGATGCCGAGCGTGGCGATGATGGGATTGATACCGACATAGCCGACCAGCACGCCGTTGAGCAGGCCGATAAGGCCCGCAAGCGCCACCGCCAGGACGAAGGCAGGAACCGGCCCGATCATTGGCTGCAGCCCGAGCGAAAGGATGGCCCCGCAGGCGATGGTGGCCGGCACCGACAGGTCGGCCAAGCCGCCTGCCACAAGCACGAAAGTCATGCCGACGACGACGATGCCGACAATGGACATCGAGGTCAGGACGTTGAGCAGATTGCCCGTGGTGAAGAAGGCGGGGCTGACGAATGAGCCGTAGAGCATCACTGCAAGGATGGCAAAGCCAAGCCCCGCCTTGGACAGGACATCGGCAAGCCTGCTGCCGCGCGTGAAGCGGTCATTGCGGTTCGCCCCGCTGGTCTCCATGGCCGCATCAGTCATGCCGCCTCCCCCGTCGCCAGCGCCATGATGCGCTCCTCGCTCAGTTCGGCGCGGGCGAGCGGCTCCGATGCGCGGCCGTCGCGCATCACAACGACGCGATCGCAGACGCCGAGGATTTCGGGCAGTTCCGACGAGATCATCACCACCGCCATGCCGTCGGCGACAAGCCGGCCGATGATGCTGTGGATCTCGGCCTTGGCGCCGACGTCGACGCCGCGCGTCGGCTCGTCGAGGATGAGCACGGAGGGCTTGGCCGCGAGCCATTTGGCGATGACCGCCTTCTGCTGGTTGCCTCCCGACAACAGGTTGATGCGCCGCTCCCCGTCGGGCGGCGAAATGGAAAACTGCTTCACATAGGTCGTCGCCAGCGAACGGTCGGCGCTGCGCCTGATACGGCCGAAGCTGGTCAGACGCCGCAATATCGACAGGCTGATGTTCTCGCGGACCGACATGCCCGGAATGATGCCGTCGCCCTTGCGGTCCTCGGGGACGTAGGCGATCCCGGCTCGCACCGCCTCGGAAGGAGAGTTGATGGCGACCTTGCGCCCGTAGACGCTGACCGTTCCCTCCACCAGCCGCGACAGGCCGAAGATGGCGCGTGCTACCTCGGTGCGACCCGCCCCGACCAGTCCGGTCAAGCCCAGTATCTCGCCGGCGCGCACATCGAAGCTGACATCGCGGAAATGCGCCCCGTCGCCGATGCGTTCGACACGCAGCACGGACTTGCCGATCGCGGCCGGGCTTTTCGGGAACACGTTGGCGACCTCGCGGCCGACCATCAGCCTGATCATCTCGGCCGCGGTTATGCCGTCGATCGGACGGGTCTCGATCATTGAGCCGTCGCGCAGCACGGTCACCTCGTCGGCGATCTCGAGAACCTCCTTCAGCCTATGGCTGATGTAGACGATGGCGATGCCGTCATCGCGCATCTTGCGAAGGATCCGGAACAGCGCCGCGGTTTCGTGCTCGCTCAGGCTCGATGTCGGCTCGTCCAGCACGATGATCCTGGGCTGCGCCGCATAGGCCTTGGCGATCTCGACCAGTTGCTGCTGGCTGATCGACAGGTCGCCGAGCCGCGCGCGCGGGTTGATGGCCGCGCCCAGCTCGTGGAGGACGGCGGCGGCCTTCCTGACCATTTCGCCCTTGTGCAGCCAGCTCCATTTGCCGGGCATGCGGCCGAGATAGACGTTCTCCGCGACGGTCAGGTCGGGAACAAGATTGATCTCCTGGTGCACCATGCGGATGCCGAGCGCCTGGGCGTCGGCGGGACGCCGCATGCGCACTTCGGCGCCGCCGACGAGGATCGTGCCGGCGGTCGGAGCGTAGGAGCCGTTGAGCACCTTCATCAGCGTCGACTTGCCGGCGCCATTCTCGCCGACGACCGCATGGACGGTGCCGAACCGGACAGCGAAATTGACGTTCGACAGGGCCTTCACGCCGGGAAAACTCTTGGAGATGCCTCTCATGTCCAGGGCACAATCGGCGGCGGCACTCATCTAGGCTTGGTCCTCCCTGGTAGCATGCGGGCAGCGTTATGTTAGTATAATGCACTTCAAGGCACGGTTCGGCCCACCTCGAGCCCGCCCGAAGGCCCCTTTCAGCGCATCCGCACCAGGCACTTCACCATAGGCTGAAAATCACGCAACGGGCGGCACTATTGCACTAATATAATAGTTCTGGCAAGCTGGATCTGACCGCTCCGTCACTGGCGTCGGATCGCAACGAACCCCGCGTCGCAAGCAGGTGCATTCCGTTTGACATTCGAATAATTTTGCCATTTCAGGTGGACGAACGATGGGATTTTCCATGGATCTAGATCCTTCGACCCTCAATCGAGCCCTCCCGCTGCGCGACCAGATATACAACAAGATCCGCAACATGATCGTCGTCGGACGGCTGAAACCGGGTGAGGTCATCAATGAGATCGCAATTGCCGAAGCGCTGGGCGTCTCGCGCACGCCCGTGCGCGAAGCGGTCAAACGCATCAGCGACGAAGGGCTCGTCAAGATCCTGGCGCAGACCGGCACCTACGTTGCTCCCATCAGCCGGGCCGACCTCGAGGAAGCCTATGTCATCCGGCGTGCATTGGAGATGGAGAGCGCCAGGCGCGCCGCCGCCAAGCTGACGCCGGCTGCCAGTGAATTGCTGGAAGACAACATGGCAGCGCATAAGCTCGCCATAGCGCGCGGCAGGTACGCCACAGCGATTCAGCTCGACGATGTCTTTCACCGCACCATCGCCGAAATATGCGGCTTGCCGATGATCTGGCGCGCCGTCGACATCTCAAAGGCGCAGATGGATCGCGGCCGCTATCTCGCCATTCCGAAGCCCGGCTATGGCGAGCAAACGATCGAGCAGCACGAGGCCATTCTGGACGCGCTGAAGCGTCACGACGCCGAGGGCGCCGCACAGGCGATGGAGCATCACCTCGAGACGTCATTTCGCAACACGCTCGAAGTCGCCGCCGAGCTTCTCGACTGACGACCTCGACTGAGCGCTGAGACGGGCGGCGGAGGTTCCAGGTCCATTCAGCGTCGACCTGTAACCTGCCATCCGGCCGGTTTGCCGATGCCCGGCGAGCAATGTTCGCAGCTTGACGGTTGACGTTCTATTATATTAGTATTCCGATCCATTCGGCGGCATTGTGCCGGCGGGGCTTTTTCAGAGTTCGTAATGGCGCGGTTCATCCAGCTTTCGCATGCCGACAACATCCTTCTGGCGGTCGATCCGTTGATGATCGGCGACAAGGCAGGCGACATCCCCGCGAAGGCGCGCATACCGCGCGGCCACAAGATGGCGATCTGCGACATCGCTTCGGACGAGCCGGTCGTGAAATACGGACAGACCATCGGATTCGCCCGCGGACCGATCGCCGCCGGCGATTGGGTTCACGAGCACAACGTGTATCTGCGCAATTTCGAACGCGGCTATCTGTTCGGCACCAACGCCAGGCAAACGCTCGTCGTCCCTGAAGCCGAGCGCGTGAGCTTCATGGGTTACCGCAGGCCGAGCGGCAAGGTCGGGACGCGCAACTTCATCGCTGTCCTGACCTCGGTGAATTGTTCGGCCAGTGTCGCCCGCTTCATCGTGGAAGAGGTCAACCGCTGCGGCATCCTGCGCGACTATCCCAATGTCGACGGCGTGATCTCACTCGTCCATGGCACTGGCTGCGGCATCGACACCAAAGGCCCCGCTTACGACCTCTTGAAGCGCACGCAGTGGGGTTTTGCCACGAACCCCAATGTCGGCGGCGTGCTGATGGTCGGGCTTGGCTGCGAGGCGTTCCAGATTCCGCGCTGGATGCAGTCCTACAACATCGAGGAGAGCACGACCTTCCGCACGATGACGATCCAGGAGACCGGCGGCACACGCAACACGGTCGAGGCGGGGGTCAAGGCGATCGTCGATATGCTGCCCATGGTCAACGCCGCGCAAAGGACGCCACAACCGGCCTCCGAACTGGTGCTCGCGCTGCAATGCGGCGGGTCGGACGGCTATTCCGGCATCAGCGCCAATCCGGCGCTTGGCGCCGCCGTGGACCTGCTTGTCGCGCAAGGCGGCACGGCGGTGCTGTCCGAGACGCCGGAGATCTACGGCGCCGAACATCTGCTGACCATGCGCGCGGAAAACCGCGCGGTCGGCGAGAAGCTGATCGAGCGCATCCGCTGGTGGGAGGACTACACAGCCAAGCACGACATGGAGATGAACAACAACCCGTCTCCCGGCAACAAGCTCGGCGGGTTGACGACGATCCTGGAGAAGTCGCTCGGCGCGTCCGCCAAGGGCGGGACGACCAATCTGCGCGCGGTGCTGGAATATGCCGAACCGATCAACGAACGCGGCCTCGTCTTCATGGACACGCCCGGCTACGATCCGGTTTCGGCAACCGGCCAGGTCGCCGGCGGCGCGAACATATTGTGCTTCACCACCGGGCGCGGTTCGGCCTTCGGCTGCAAGCCGACGCCCTCGATCAAGCTTGCCTCCAATTCCTTCATTTTCGAGCAGATGCGCGAGGACATGGACATCAATTGCGGGGACATCCTCGACGGCGTCACGCTGGACGACAAAGGCCAGGAGATCTTCGCAGAGATCCTGCGCGTGGCATCGGGCGCGCGTACCAAATCGGAATCGCTGGGCTACGGCGACAATGAGTTCGTGCCCTGGAACCTCGGCGCTACCATGTAGCGACATCGCCCGCCCGCAACGGGCAACCTCAATTCACTCAACCAGAAAGAACGCTCGGCATGAACAGGATCGATCTTGACGGCCAACACGCCGTGGTCACCGGAGGCGCGCAAGGCCTCGGCTTCGCGATGGCCAAACGTTTCGTCGCCTCCGGCGCGACGGTCACCTTATGGGACGTCGACGAGGCGCGCCTCGAAGCGGCCAAGCGCGACCTTGGCAAGGCCGCCACGACCCTGGTCGTCGACATTGCGGATTGGGAGACGGTGGACGCCGCGCGGGCAAAAACCGAGGAGAGCGTCGGCAAAATCTCCATCCTGGTCAATTCTGCCGGCATTGCCGGTCCCGCCGCCCCGCTCGACAGCTACGACATAGAGACGTGGAAGAAGATCATCGACATCAACGTCAACGGCACCTTCTACGTCAACCGCGCCGTGGTGCCCGGGATGAAGGCGCGCAATTACGGGCGGATCGTCAACATCGCTTCCGTCGCTGGCAAGGAAGGCAATCCCAACGCCGCCGCCTATTCCGCTTCGAAGGCGGCGGTCATCGGCATGACCAAGTCGCTCGGCAAGGAGCTCGCGCAGTATGACATTGCGGTCAACTGCATCTCGCCGGCCACCGCGCAGACTCGAATCCTCGAACAGCTCACGCCCGAGCACATCGAATACATGCGCTCGCGCATTCCACGCGGCCGTCTGCTGGAGGTCGACGAGGCCGCCGCCATGGTCGCCTGGCTCGTCTCAAAGGAAAACAGCTTCACCACCGCCTCGACCTTCGACCTGTCGGGCGGGCGCACGACCTATTAGTCGAATACCGGCGCGCCGCGAAGCGTCTGCGCCGCGGCGCCCCGGTACACCGGCACTTGCTGCGTCACGGAGATGCGGCCGCGTCGCCGGCGAAGACTCGAGCTGCCTGGAACTGGGGGCGCAGCATCAGGTAGAACGCGACGGCGTGCGTGATCAGCAGCAGTGGGACATAGATTACGGGGATCGCGTATGCAGCGCCCAACTGCCCCGCCAGCTCAGGAAGACCGGCTTGGCTGCCGTGATAGTAGTCGACGGCGATATCGATCGTCCCCACGAGATTGAACGCGACGACGAACAACCAGAACAGCGGACGTATCCTCGTCGTCAAAAGCGCCAGCATCGCCAACACTCCGGTTGCGAAGTCGCCATAGGCGGCGAAGGTGGCGAAATCAGCCGGCAAATCGCGCCCGACGACGCCTGGAACGATGAAGACAAGCCCGAAGAAGCGGAAGCTGTGCAGCGTGGCGATGGCACGTTGCGCCTCGACCAGGTTGACGGATCTGAGCCGGGGCAAGACATACACGCCGACGCAGAGCAGCCAAGGCACGTAGCCTAGAGCGAGATGTAACAGGAAAATGGTTGCAGGCGACATATGGCCTCCCAAGAGATGTAAGGCGCAATTTACGCCCGCTTCCAGCGGTCGACTATTCGCGATAATGTTGACGGGGCATGAAGCAGAACTTCACAATCCGGAAAGGTGCGCTCGACGGCGTGGAGGCGTTCCTCGGCGTCGCGCAACACCGCAGCTTCCGAAAAGCGGCCGCGGAGCTCGGCGTCACGCCATCGGCGATCAGCCAGGCGGTGCGCGCGCTCGAGGTGCGCGTCGGTGCGGCGCTCTTCATGCGCACGACGCGCAGCGTCGGCCTGACCGAAGCCGGCGAACGGTTCCTTTCGCGCGCAAAGCCCGCTTTCGAGGAACTGGTCGCCGCAAGCGAAGTCGCACGTGAACTTGGGCAGCGGCCGACTGGGCTGTTGCGCCTCTCTGTGCCGCGCGCCGTGGTGCCGATCCTGCTGGAGCCGCTGGTGGCATCCTTTTGCCAGGCCTATCCCGAAGTAGAGGTGGAGATCGCCGCAAGCGGTGAGCTGGTCGACCTGGCGGCCGAGGGGTTCGACGCCGGCATCCGGCTCGGCCAGTTCATCGCCGCCGACATGGTCGCGGTTCGGCTGACGCCGCCGTTCCCGCTCGTGGTCGTCGGCAGCCCTGGCTATCTGCGCCGGCAGAAACGGCCGGAGCGCCTCGACGATCTGCGCGGCCATGCCTGCCTGCGCATGCGCCGCTCCAACGGATCGATCGCGCCCTGGCCCTTCATCGACGGCAACAAGACCGTCGAGGCAATCGTCTCCGGGCCGCTGGTCGCGCATGATTACCCGACACTGCTTGGCGCGGCGATCCAAGGTGTCGGACTTGCACAGGTGCCCGGCCCTCTTACCGAGGCCCCGATTGCCGATGGCCGGTTGCAAGCGTTGCTCACGCCCTTCGCCGTCACGACGCCGGGCGTTTTTCTGTATTATCCCGACAGACGCCAGGTCTTGCCCAAGCTGCGCGCGTTCATAGAGCATGTGAAATATCGGGGGACGGACGCCGAAGGCGCGCGAACTCCCTGAGGCCACCGCCCTCGGTGACGTGCTTGCCTGCTCGTGCCGCGCTAATTGGCGCGAAGGGCCGCGATCACCGCGGCGGTAACCTCGGCGGTGCTCGCGGTGCCGCCGAGATCGGGGCTGAGATATTCCGCCCGGTCCGTGACAAGCTCGATCGCAACCATGAGGCGCCGCGCGGCGGCCTGCTCGCCGAGATGCTCAAGCATCAGGCTCGCCGTCCAGAACGATCCGAGCGGATTGGCGACGCCCTTGCCGGTGATGTCGAAGGCCGAACCGTGGATGGGTTCGAACATGGACGGCCGGCTGCGCGAGGGATCGATGTTCGACGTCGAGCCGATGCCGAGCGATCCGCCCAGCGCGGCGGCCAGGTCGGAGAGGATGTCGGCATGCAAATTGGTCGCCAAAACCGTGTCGATGCTGCCGGGCTTGTTGACCATGCGCTGGGTCATGGCGTCCACCAGCATCCAGTCGACGGTGAGATCAGGGTAGTCGCGAAGCACGCCGCGCACGACTTCGTCCCACAGCACCATGCCATGACGCTGCGCATTCGACTTGGTGACGACCGTCAGAAGCTTGCGGGGGCGCGACAGCGCAAGCTCGCAGGCGAAACGGGCGATGCGTTCTATCCCGGCGCGGGTAAAGACGGCGACATCCATGCCGACCTCGATAGGCAGTCCGCGATGGGCGCGACCGCCGACACCGGCATATTCGCCTTCGCTGTTTTCGCGCACGATCACCCAGTCTATCTGCTTGCCGAGATCGGGCCGCAACGGGCCGGTCAGCCCGGGCAAGAGGCGCGTCGGCCGCACGTTGGCGTATTGGTCGAATCCCTGGCAGATGGCCAGGCGCAGGCCCCAGAGGGTGATGTCGTCGGGAAGGTCCGGATCGCCGACCGAGCCGAAATAGATCGCATCGAAACCCTCCAATTGCCCGAGGCCGTCCGGCGGCATCATGCGGCCGTTGCGGCGGTAATAATCGGAGCCCCAGTCGAAGCGCTTGAAGTCGAAGGCCAGACCCGGCTCGACAGCGGTCAGGGCTTCCAGCACCTTCACGCCGGCTTCGACGACCTCCGGCCCGATACCGTCACCACCGATGACAGCGATCCTATGCGAGGACATTTTCAGTTTCCTTCTCGATGGCAGCGACGATGGCGCCGCGGTTGTGGCCAAGTCATTGCAGCAGCATGCGGGTGGATTCGATCATCGCATAGGGATTGACGATGCCCTTGCCGGCGATATCGGGCGCGGACCCGTGCGCCGCTTGCGCCGTGGCTATGTCGCCTTCGCCGATGCACAGGCCCTACCGCTGATGATGCCCGGCGGTTCTTCAGCCTAGCCGAGCGGCATGCCACTTCAGGTGATCGTCCATGAAGGTCGAGATGAAGTTGTAGGAATGATCGTAGCCTTCCTGCATGCGCAAGGTGAGGTCGATGCCGGCCTTCTTGCAGGCTTCATCGAGCAGCCACGGACGGAGGCCTTCGTCAAGGAACCCATCGGCCGTGCCCTGGTCAACCAGGAACTCGCCAAAACGGCGGCCGTCCTCGATAAGCAGCGTGGCGTCATAGGCGCGCCAGTCCCTGTCGTCGGCGCCGAGATATTTCTCGAGCGCAGGCCGCGACCAGCCAGCAGTCGTCGGCTGAACGATCGGCGCGAAGGCCGAGCAACTCCTGAAGCGGTCGGGGTTCTTCAGCGCGATCGTCAACGCGCCGTGTCCGCCCATCGAATGCCCCGATATGCCCTGGCGCGCCATGTCGGCAGGAAAGTTCGCGCCGATCAATCCCGGCAGCTCGTCGAGGACGTAGGAATACATACGGTAGTTCCTGGCGTAAGGCTGCTGCGTCGCATCGACATAGAAACCGGCGCCGCAGCCGAACTGCCAATTATCCTTCTCGTCCGGCACATCGGCACCGCGCGGGCTGGTGTCGGGGCAGACCACGATGAGACCAAGCTCGGCCGCCAGGCGCCGGTACTCGCCCTTGTCCATGACATTGGCATGAGTGCAGGTGAGACCCGAAAGATACCACAGCACCGGCACCGGCCCATCCTTGACCTGCGGCGGCACGAAGACGGCAAAGGTCATGTCGCAGGCGCAGACCTCTGAAGCGTGCGAATAAACACCCTGGACGCCGCCATGCGACTTGGACGTGGAAACGACTTTCATCAACTCTGCCTTTTCGTCATGACCTTTCCGTCCGACATAGCTGCCGGCCGCCGCACCCGCAACCTTCAGCCCTGCAAACAGCACCGGCGGCGTAACCGAGGTGCACCTTGGTCACGCCGCCGGTCGACGCCGGACTTTGGGAACACGCCGACCTGGCCGGGAGGCTGGAGGTAGCGAAAAGTCCGGGCATTTCTGTGGCCCGCCTTCTCAAGCCGACAGGGCTCCTGTCGGTCCAAGCGGGGATGTCCTCGGGCCCGCGGCGTGTGGCCGCCCTCAATAAACCACGACACTCCTGATCGACTTGCCCTCATGCATGAGGTCGAACCCCTTGTTGATGTCCTCGAGCTTGAGCGTGTGGGTGATCATCGGGTCGATCTCGATCTTGCCGTCCATGTACCAGTCGACGATCCTGGGCACGTCGGTGCG